>NZ_CBCPLS010000001.1:0-1233137 GCF_965119475.1 Peptoniphilus sp. Marseille-Q6390
ATGGACAAGGAACTTTCCACTATGTGGGAGTCTTTCTTAAAAGAACTTGAAAAGAAATCAATGTCTCAAGTTACATACTCCACTTGGTTTTCCAGAATGCTTCCAAAATCAATTGATTATGATGAAAAGAAAATCATCATAACAGTTCCTTCACCCTTCATTAGGGACTATCTCGTAAATAACAAGAGGCACTTCGATCTTGTAGGCGAAGCTCTAAGAGAAATTACGGGAATTGATTTTAATATAAGCATAATTTCAGAAGACGAGGCAACAGATCAGAACCCTGCAGGCCTTATAAATAAGAATTTTTTAAGCATCTCGAGGTTAAATCCAAAGTACACCTTTGAAACCTTTGTAGTAGGCAAAAGCAACGAATTTGCCCATGCAGCAGCTCTGGCAGTCTCTGAAAACTACGAAAATCCGCAAAATGCCTTTTCAAATCCACTCTTCATCTATGGAGGAGTAGGACTTGGAAAAACCCATTTAATGCATGCAATTGGACATTTTGTACTAGAACAAGATCCTACTAAGAAGATTTTATACGTGACAAGTGAGCAATTTACCAACGAGCTCATAAATTCAATCCAAACTAATAAAAATGAAGAATTTAGAAACAAGTACAGGAAGGTTGACCTTCTACTAATTGACGATATCCAGTTTATAGCTGATAAGGACAGGACTCAGGAAGAATTTTTCCATACCTTTAATGAGCTCCACGAGCAAAATAAGCAAATTGTCCTAACATCTGATAAACCACCTAAGGATATTAAGAGTCTCGAAGAAAGGCTTATTTCTAGGTTTGCCTGGGGTCTTGTAGTAGATATTGGACCACCAGACCTTGAAACTAGGATTGCAATTTTGAGAAAAAAGGCAGATTCTGAAGGTTTTGAGGTATCTCAAGAGGTAATGACCTTTATAGCAGAGAATGTAAGGAGTAACATTAGGGAGCTAGAAGGGGCATTATCCAGAGTTATGGCCTATTCTAAGCTTACAGATTCAGATATTTCCGTTGAATCTGCTGCCATAGTCCTTAGGGATATCTACGAAACTAAGGCAAAAAAACAAATTACTGCAGAATATATTAAGGCAGAAGTTGCTAAAAAATACGGACTAAATCTTGATGATTTTAATTCTAGAAAAAGGACCAAGGCCATAGCCTATCCAAGACAAATAGCCATGTATATAACAAGAGAATTAACAGATCTTAGTCTTCCTAAGATAGGTGATGTCTTTGGAGGCCGTGACCACTCTACTGTTATTCATGCTTACGATAAAATAAGCAAAGATTTGGAAGAGGATCCTATATTTAAAATTGAGATTACTAATTTAATAAAAGAAATTAAATCTTAGCTGTTGATAAGTTTTTATAAGTGCCAATCTTATCCACAACTTATCAAGAATAAATTTTATTGAAACTCATAAGTTTAGGGGACTTATTAACAAATCCACAGGCTCTACTACTATTACTAATTAATATACTAATTTCTAGGAGGAAAAAATGCTAATAAAGGTTAACAGAAAAGAACTGACAAAACATATTTCCATAGTTCAAAAAGCAATTTCTCAAAGAACGACTATGCAAATACTTGAAGGTATAAAAATATCAGCTAAAAATAATAGCTTAACTCTTACTGCAACTGATACAGAAATAAGCATAAAGACAGAACTTAATGCCATTGTTGAAAGAGAAGGCGATATAGTAATAAATTCAAGACTCTTTGGCGATATTATAAGAAAACTTGAAAATGACATTATAAATATAAATGTAGAAAATTACATGATGAACCTTAAATGTGGGGATTCAATATTTAACTTATCCACACAAAAGGCTGATGAATACCCTGACCTACCTAAGGTAGAAGAAAATATTTCTATAGATATATCTGCAAAGGACTTAAAAAATATTGTAAAGAAGACTACTTTTGCGGTTTCTAATGATGAATCTAGAATTGTCTTTACAGGTGTCCTAATGGATATAAAGAAAAGCTACATTAATTTTGTTGCATTAGATGGTTTTAGGATGGCAATTCAAAGACTTGAAAAGGAAACTGGAATAGAAAATTCTATTATTATCCCTTCAAGATCCTTAAATGAACTTGTAAAGATTATTGATGATGAAGAAGATCTTAAGTTAAATATTTCAAGAAATAATATTGTCTTTAAATTCAATAATACTGTATTTTATTCAACTTTATTAAGTGGAGACTTCTTTAGCTACAGTGCTCTTCTAAGAGATGAACACAAGATTTCTACATCTGTATCAAAAAGAGAATTCCAACTTGCAGTGGAAAGGGCATCTCTTCTTGCAAGAGAAGACAGGGCTAACCTAATAAAGTTAAATGTTAAGGAAAATTACATTGATATAAAGAGTAATTCCGAAATTGGAGATGTTTTTGAAAAGGTTAAGACATCAGAACACGATGAAAGTTTAGATATTGCTTTTAATTCAAGATATATTTTAGATGGAGTTAAGATTCTTGAATCAGAAGAAATTGTCCTTAATTTCACTGACTCAGTAAACCCACTAATAATTACAGAAGCAGAAAATGATTCCTATATATATCTTGTCCTACCAGTAAGACTTGCGGGGTAATTATGGAAACTATAAAAATAAACACTGAGTTTATAAAACTAGACTCCTTCCTTAAGTTAACAAACCTTTGTGAATCAGGTGGACTTGCCAAGACCCTAATTCAAGAAGGGGAAGTTATGGTTAATGGAGAAGTAGAAACTAGGAGAGGAAAAAAATTATACAAGGGAGATAAAATTTCTTTCCAAGGAAATGACTTTATAATTGGTGAAAAATGAAACTCAAGCATCTAAGACTTTTTAATTTTAGAAATTACAAGGGTTTAGATTTTGTTCCAGGTGAAAATATAAATGTCCTTTACGGCCTTAATGCTTCGGGAAAGACCAACTTATTGGAATCTATTTACATGTCTATAAGGGCGACTTCCTTTAGGAGCTTAAAGGATTTTGATCTTATTAATATAGATGAAAATTCCTCAAGCATCATTACAAGATATATGACAGAAGACTACAAGGACGATTATAGGATTGAAATTTCAAAGTTTGAAAACAAAAAACTTTTTATAAATGACGACAAGGTAAATACTAAAGAATACAGAAAATCAAGATTCGTGGTACTTTTCAATCCTGAAGATCTAAATATAATAAAATATTCACCTAAGGAAAGAAGAAAATTCTTAGACGATTTGCTTTCAAATATTGACCTGAATTACGATTTTTATATGTACAAGTACAGGAGGCTACTCTTCGAGAGAAACAAAATTCTCAAGATGAACATGGACAGAAACCTATTAGATGTCTATGACAGAGAAATCGTAAGAAATGGGACAAAAATAATTATAATGAGGCTAAAGACTATCAAGAAGTTAAATGAAATTGCCAAAAAACATTATAAAAATTTATCGGGAGACGACTTAAATATAACCTACCTATCCACAGTCCCTGTCTTTGTTGACGAGGAAGAATTCATGGAAAATTATTTTAGAATATTAAAAGAATCTCTCCCAAAGGACCTTGAGAAAAGATATACAACAATTGGACCCCACAGGGATGACTTAGATTTTAAAATAAATAAATTTTCATCTAAGTCCTATGGGTCTCAAGGAGAACAAAGATCTATAGTCTTGAGTTTAAAATTAGCTGAAGCAGATCTCATAAGAGATTTATATAAAACAAAGCCTCTACTTTTACTTGACGATGTCTTTTCAGAAATTGACTCAAAGAGAAGTAGATACTTATTACATTCACTAAAAGATTTACAGACCTTTATCACCACAACTGAGGCAGACGAATTTTTAAAATCTGTTGATGCCAATTTTTATAGGGTGAGCCAAGGTAGAATTTTGTAAAAGAATAGGAGAAAAAATGGCAAAGGATAAAAGACACTATGACGCGTCGGATATACAGGTCTTAGAAGGACTAGATCCCGTTAGAAAAAGACCGGGTATGTATATTGGATCTACTGGACCAAGAGGTCTACACCACTTAGTTTATGAGATTGTAGACAACTCTATTGACGAGGCTCTTGCCGGTATATGTGATCATATTATTATTAAAATAAACAAGAATGGAAGCGTTGAAATAACTGATAATGGTTCAGGTATACCAGTTGATATTCATCCACAAACAGGAAAGTCTACAGTAGAAACTGTACTTACAATCCTTCACGCAGGTGGTAAGTTTGACAACTCTGCCTACAAGGTTTCTGGTGGACTTCACGGTGTTGGTGTATCTGTAGTTAACGCCCTTTCCAACAAATTAGTTGCAACTGTAAAAAGAAATGGAAAAATCTACAGACAAGAATTCGCAAGGGGAATTAGAAAAAGTGACCTTGAAGTTATTGGGGAAACTAACACAGATGAAACTGGTACAACAATTTACTTTGAACCAGATGATACAATCTTTGAAACAGTAGAATTTTCTGATGAAGTTTTAGCTAAGAGATTTAGGGAGATGGCCTTCCTAAATAAGGGAATAAAAATTGAATTTATAGATGAGAGAAAAGACCTAAAGGAAGTCTTCCATTATGAAGGCGGAATCAAATCCTTTGTTGAATTTATAAATGCAAAGAAAAAGCCAGTACATGATGAAATCATCTACATAGATGAAATTAGGGAAGAGACAGCAGTTGAAATTGCTATTCAATACACAGACTCTTATTCAGAAGTTGTGCTTTCTTTCGCAAACAATATTAATACTGAAGAAGGTGGAACCCACCTATCAGGTTTTAGGTCAGCCCTAACAAGAACCCTAAATGATTATGGTAGAAAAAATAACATTATAAAGGAAAAGGAAGAAAACCTATCTGGTGAAGACGTAAGAGAAGGTATTTCTGCAGTTATAAGTGTAAAACTACCTGATCCACAATTTGAAGGACAAACTAAGGGAAAACTTGGAAATTCAGAAACTAGAGGAATTGTAGACTCAGTTTTATCTGAAGACCTAGCAGTTTTCTTGGAAGAAAATCCAAGAGTTGGAAAACAAATCCTAGATAAGGCCCTATCTGCAAGACGTGCAAGAGAAGCAGCTAGAAAGGCAAGAGACTTAACAAGAAAGAAAAATAATCTTGAGTCTATGACTCTACCTGGTAAGCTTGCAGATTGTCAAAACGACGATCCAAAGAGAAATGAAATCTTCCTAGTCGAAGGTAATTCCGCTGGTGGTTCTGCCAAAGACGGCAGGGACTCAGCCTACCAAGCAATCCTACCTCTTAGGGGTAAGATTATGAACGTTGAAAAGGCAAGACTTGATAGGATGCTAAATTCTTCAGAAATTCGTGCCATGATAACAGCCTTTGGAACAGGTATTGGGGAAGAATTTGATTTAGAAAAATTAAGATATGACAAGATCATAATCATGACCGATGCCGACGTTGACGGTGCTCACATTATGACTCTTTTACTCACATTCTTCTTTAGATACATGAAGCCACTTATAGAAGAGGGCCACGTTTATGTTGCTCAAGCTCCACTTTATGGAATTGAAAAGGGAACTAAGATTTTAAGATATTGTCACAATGAAAAGGAACTTAGACTTGCCCTAAAGGAATACAAGGACTCTAAGGTAAACATAAAGAGGTACAAGGGTCTTGGAGAAATGGACCCAGAACAACTTTGGGAAACAACAATGAACCCAGACAACAGACTTCTTTTAAAGGTAAATATTGACGACTTAGCAGAAGCTGATGACACCTTCTCAATCCTAATGGGAACAGAAGTTGAACCAAGAAGAGACTTTATAACAGAAAATGCAGTTTACGCTGATTATATAGATGCATAGGAGTAAACCATGAGTGAAAATAATATTATAGAATCAGGAATACTTGATGTAGATATTAATAAAAAGATGAGGTCTTCTTATCTTGATTATTCAATGTCTGTAATTGTTGCAAGGGCACTTCCTGATGTACGTGATGGACTAAAACCAGTCCACAGAAGAATTTTATATGGAATGCAGGGACTTAATCTTGCATCCAATGGACCTTACAGAAAGTCAGCAAGACTTGTTGGGGATGTAATGGGTAAGTATCACCCTCATGGTGACTCATCTATTTACGAAGCAACAGTTAGACTTGCTCAAGATTTTAACACAAGATATACTCTAGTTGATGGCCAAGGTAACTTTGGTAATATTGACGGTGACGGGGCTGCGGCTATGCGTTATACAGAAGTTAGGATGACTAAGCTTGCAGAAGAAATGCTAAGGGATATAAATAAGGAAACTGTTGATTTTGTTCCAAACTTTGATGAAAACGAAAAGGAACCTACTATACTTCCAGCAAGATTCCCAAATCTTTTGGTAAATGGATCATCTGGTATTGCCGTAGGTATGGCGACAAATATGGCTCCTCACAATATGAATGAGTCCATTGACGGAATCATTGCCTACATTGACAACGATGAAATTTCAATTTCTGAACTTAACCAAATAATCAAGGGACCAGACTTTCCTACAGGTGCCCAAATTATGGGAACTGAAGGGATAAAGGAAGCCTACGAAACTGGAAGGGGAAAGATAACTGTAAGGGCAGTTGCTGAAATCAAATCCTTTAAGAACAATCGTGAAAAAATTGTAATAACAGAACTTCCTTACCAAGTTAACAAGTCTGCACTTATTATGAAAATTGCAGAACTTGCAAAGAACAAGGATATTGATGGAATTTCAAATATAACTGATGCTTCAAATAGAAAGGGCATCAACATAATTGTTGAACTAAAAAGAGATGCTAATGCAGAAGTTGTTTTAAATAAGCTTTACAAAAACACTCAAATGCAAACAACTTTTGGAATCATAAATCTTGCCTTAGTAAATGGAAGACCAGAAATCCTAAACCTAAAGCAAATTATTAGATATTATGTAGACCACCAAGTTGAAGTTGTAACTAGAAGAACAAAGTTTGACTTAGACAAGGCAGAAAAGAGAGCCCACATAGTTGAAGGTCTATTTATAGCTCTTGACAATATTGATAGGATTATAAAAATTGTTAGGGGATCTAAGGACGACAAGGAAGCAAAGGAAAAGTTCTACGAAGAATTTAAATTAACAGAAGAACAATCTCAAGCTATCTTGGACATGAGAATTAGAAGACTTACAGGACTTGAAAGAGATAGACTTGAAGCTGAATATGAAAAACTTCAAGCTGATATCAAGTGGTTTAAGGAGATCTTAGAAAATAATGATGTTCTTATGAACCTAATCAAGGAAGAACTTCTTGAAATAAAAGAAAAATATGGTGACTTAAGAAGAACTGTCATTTCACATGCTAGAACTGACATAGAGATCGAAGATATTATAAAGAAAGAGGATGTTGTTATAACTCTTACTCAATTTGGTTATATCAAGAGAATGAGTGAGGGAACTTATAAGCCACAAAAAAGAGGTGGCAGGGGAGTTTCTTCTGGCAATATGAGGGACAAGGACTTTGTCAAAGAATTATTTGTCACATCTACTCATGATATGATTTTATTCTTCACATCTCTTGGAAATGTCTTCAAGTTAAAGGCTTATGAAATTCCAGAAGACTCTAGGACATCAAGGGGTACAGCTATAATTAACCTACTTGACTTAGATGAAGATGAAAGGGTAACTTCCATAATACCTGTTAAGGAATATGACCCAGACCTTAACTTCTTAATGGTAACTGAAAAGGGACTTATTAAGAGGACACCATTTAAGGATTATAAAAATATTAGAAAATCTGGCATCATTGCTATAAAATTAAATGAAGGCGACAAATTAATCGACGTTCATTTGACTAAAGATGATGAAGATGTAATACTTGTAACTAAAAAAGGTCTATCAATTAGATTTAATGAAGAACAAGTTAGAAAATCTGGAAGAAACTCCATGGGAGTTAAGTCCATGGACCTTGATAAGGATGACATTGTAGTTTCATCTGATCTTGTAGTAGATGACAAGTACCTTCTTGTTATATCAGAAAATGGTTATGGAAAATTAACTGAAATAGATAAATACAGACCACAAAACAGGGGTGGAAAGGGACTTCTAACTTACAAGATTACTAAGAAAACTGGAGATGTTGCATCAGCTGCTGTTGTGGAAAAAGAAGACGACGTTATGATAATTGCAAATTCTGGAATTATTATAAGAATTCTAACTGAAGATATCTCAGTCCAAGGAAGAAACACATCTGGTGTTAAACTTATGAATTTGACAGATGCAAAAGTTGTAGCTGTTGCAAATTATATTGGAGACTAGGAGGCCTTATGGAATTTAAATTAGAGGCAAAAAATACTGATGAATTTTTAGTATTGTATCCAAAGGGAGAACTTGACGTTTATAATACAAAAAATTTCAAGGAAAAAACTATAAAGTTTTATGAAAAGGATAAAAAGGATATTTTATTTGATTGTAAAGAGCTAGAATACCTAGACTCAACAGGTCTTGGTTCTCTTATCTACATCCTAAAGGAAGTGGAAAAAGAAGACTATAAAATTGTAATTGAAAACCTAAATCCTTCAATAATGAAACTCTTTAAGATAACAAAACTTGAAGATATGTTTGAAATTAGGGGGTAATATGGATACTTTAAAATATCAAATACCCAATGACGCCAAATATTTTTCTACAGTTAGGCTTATGCTTTCTGGCATTTTAAATATCCTAAATAGGGACATTGAAGAAATAGAAGATATAAAAATGGCTGTGACAGAAAGTTTAAATATTTGTCACGAGTTAACTGAAGATGACCACATAGACTTGGTCTTTGAAATAGAAGAAGATAAAAACATAAGAATTTGTGTAAGTGAAATTAGCAAGGAAAAATTAGAAGCATCTGAAGACCTATCTCTTGCAAAGACTATTATAGATTGTCTTGTAGATGAATCTCATTTTGATGGAAGTAAATTTATTTTATCTAAAAAATTATAAGGGTCTGTTATGAATTTAAAAGAATACAACAATTTAGATAGAAGACTAACAAAGGAAGAGAGAAAGGACCTCTTTAAGGAATATCACGAGACAAAAGATCAAGAAATAAGAGATATCCTTATAGAGGAACACCTCTACATTGCAGAAATCCTATCTAAAAAATATACAGGCAGGGGAATAGATTATGACGACATCTACCAGGTGGCATCAATTGGTCTAATCTATGCCATTGAAAGATACGACCCTGAAAAGGGATTTGAATTTTCTTCCTTTGCCACTCCAACAATAATTGGAGAAATAAAAAAATATTTTAGGGACAATGGTTGGACTATTAGGGTCCCAAGGAGAATCCAAGAACTTTCAAAGAAAATTTCCAATGCAACTGTGAGCCTTTCACAAAAGTATCAAAAGACACCTACTATAGACGAGATTGCAGAGTATTTGGACTCAACACCAGAAGAAGTCATGGAGGCCATGGAAGCATCCAAGGTTTACACACCACAATCTCTCGATGTAACTTATGAATCTGGAGATGAAAGTGAAGTCAACCTATCTGACTTAATTGGAGTGGAAGAAGCCTACTTTGACAAGATAGAATCCAATGACTTCTTTAAGAAGGCTATGGAGAACTTAGACGAAGTTGAGAGGACTATTCTAATTGACAGATACTTTAACAAGAAGACCCAAGTTGTAATTGCAAAGAAATTAAATATTTCTCAAATGACAGTTTCAAGGATCGAGAAGAAGGTCTTGGAAAAGATGAGAAAAGAAGTCGCTAAGACTATGGAGGTATAATGAATAGAAATAGATACCTGGTTACACTTTTAAAATTAGTGAATACCTTTGAAATAGTTGTATCAGTTCTGCTAATAGCTGGCGTAATAGTTTCAGTGCCAGATATTATGAAGTATTATTTCAAGATACTTACAAGTGATGCTGGCCTATCCTATGAAATATTTCAAAATTTCCTATCCCACGTCCTCTTGCTAGTAATAGCTATAGAGTTTGTGGTACTTATGATTGCACATACAGACACCAACATCATTCACTTGATCTTACTTGTAATTTCTAGAAAGATGTTAGTTTACTCTGACAATATGCTTGATTTACTTATAGCAACTATAGCCATAGCAGTACTCTTCGCTGTTAGGAAGTTCTTGTTGACAGGGGTAAATATGGACGCAGAAGGAGAAGATAATGAATACTCTGCATCAACTCCTGTGAAGATCCTAAACAAGAGGTATGGATTTGATATTGAGGCAGGCGAGACTACAACAATTGGTGGTTACGTAGCTGGTCTTCTTATTAAGAATGCAGAAGAAGCAGAAGTTGGAGTTATTGTCGACGATGGCGAATACATCTTCCAAATTGTCAAGATGGCAAGCGGTGGCGTTATAGAAACTGTTTCTGTTGAGAGAATCGACGAAAAAGCTAAAGAAGAAGACAAAGAAAAAGAAAATAAATAAAGATAAAAGGTGTCGGCTAATCCGGCACTTTTTTTGTAGATTTTAAAAATCAAAAAAAAATAATAATTTATTAGTTAGTGTTTTTTCACTAATTAGAAATAAAAAATTGTAAATTAAAAATTGCAAGCCTATGATTCTCACATAATTTGTAAAAAGAAAGAAAAAAATATTAAAAATGTTATAATTAAATTGGTGATAAGATGAAATACATAATGGCATTTGATGCAGGTACAACATCTGCTAGAACTATAATTTTTGATAAAAAGGGAAATCCAGTTTCTGTTGCCCAAAAGGACCTTATCAAGCACTTTCCAAAACCTGGCTATGTAGAAGAAGAGCCAGACGACTTGTGGTCCAAGCAAATTGGTACAGCAGTGGAAGCCATGTCCAGGAAGGAAATCGACCCCAAGGACATAGCAGCAATTGGGATAACAAACCAAAGAGAAACAACAATTGTATGGAACAAGAAGACCATGGAGCCAGTTTACAATGCAATTGTCTGGCAGTGTAAGAGGACTTCAAAATATTGTGAAGAATTAAAGAAAAGAGGCCTGGAAGAAACTATAAGGGAAAAGACAGGTCTTGTTATTGACCCCTATTTTTCTGCCACAAAAATCAGGTGGATTTTGGAAAATGTGGAAGGAGCAAGGGAGATGGCTGAAAGGGGAGACCTCCTCTTTGGTACAGTTGAGACTTACCTCATTTATAAACTAACAGATGGAGAAGTCCACATTACTGACTACACCAATGCCTCAAGGACTATGCTCTTTAACATAAAAGAGAAGAAGTGGGACGATGAGCTTCTTGAGATTTTTGACATACCAAGGTCCATGCTTCCAGAAATAAAAAATTCTAGCCAAGTCTATGGCAAGTGCAAGTCTAAGTATCTTGGTTGCGAAATTCCTATAGCAGGGGCAATTGGCGACCAACAGTCATCACTTTTTGGTACAGCATCCTTTGAAAAGGGAATGGCAAAGTCTACCTTTGGGACAGGTGCCTTTATCCTAATGAATACAGGAGATGAACTAATTAGGTCACAAAATGGACTTGTAACAACTATAGCCTGGGCTATGGATGGGCAAATTAAATATGCTCTTGAAGGATCTATCTTTGAAGCAGGTTCATGTATAGACTTTATGCGTGACAACTTAAGGATAATTGATCAGGCAGATGACTCTGAATACATGGCAAATAAGGTGGAGGACACCAATGACTGCTATTTTATACCAGCCTTCACAGGTCTAGGTGCACCTTATTGGGATCAATATGCAAGGGGGTCTATAGTTGGCCTCACAGGGTCTGTAAATAAGTATCACATAGTAAGAGCTGCTTTAGAAGCAATAGCCTACTTATCTTGCGATGTAATAAGGGCAATGCAGGAGGATTCAAATACAAAAATCAGGTCCCTAACAGTTGACGGTGGAGTCAGCAAGAACAACTTCCTGATGAAATTTTTGTCTGACATAGTTGACGTTCACATTGAAAGGCCAAAGGTTGTAGAGTTAACTGCCCTAGGAGCCTGCTACATGGCAGGACTTGCCGTGGGATTTTGGAAGGATATTGACGAAATAAGAGAAAATAATGCCATAGATAAGTGCTTCGACCCAGAAATGGATGAGTATGAGAGAAATAAAAAAATGGCAAGATGGCACGAAGCTGTAAAATATTCTATGAATTGGGCAAAATAGTTTTGCGATTTTAAAATTAATATTTATAAGCCAGTTTTACTTTAAAAGTAGATCTGGCTTTTTGTTATTTAAATACAAAATTTTTGTATTTCTATTTGTGAACTTAGGAGTTTAAATTAATTTGAAGCAAATACTTTTATGATTTTAAAATTAAATTTATAAAATTTTTAGAAAATTAGCCTCTATACTTAGACCTTACAAAATAAAGATTTTACAGCTTTCCAGCAATGTAAACTTGTATTTATTTTAAACAATAATTTATAATATTAAAAAATTATTTAAAAATACTGTTGACTTTTTATTTTGTATTATTTAAAATACCATTTAAATTAAAAAATTCTTTTGAATCAAGAATTTAATTTTTATTTCAAATGTTTTGAAGTGGAAAAGTAAGTAAAGAATGTTTTTACAGAGAATTGCCATTAGCTGAGAGGCAAGAAATTGAATTTACCGAAAAATCCCCACTGAGCTAAAATGCTGAAATAAGTAAGTATTTTCGGGATCTCCCGTTACAGAGAAATTCATTATTGGATAAGTGCATCATTAAGATGAATTAGAGTGGTACCGCGAGTTTATTAACCTCGTCTCTTTGTATATAAAGAGACGAGGTTTTTTTATTAGGTGCCCAAGGAGGAAAAAAATGAAAAAGAAGTTAGTAAGAATGTCGCCCGCTATGTCAATAGCATTTGTACTTTTTGCATCACACGCTGGTGGTGGTTTTGCAACAGGTAACCAAGCAAATACATATTTTGTAAAGCTTGGTTGGTCTGGACTTGTGTCAGCCGTGGTTGCAATGGTCCTTTTGACTTGGACCCTCAAAGAAGCAATTGTAATGTACAACTCAAGGGGTCTAAAGTCCTACAAGGAACTTTTCGAAACCCTCTACCATCCCTTTGACAAGTTAGAACTTGTTTTTGAAGGATTTTACTACATCATGGTAGTGATGGTAATAGCAAGTACAATATCAGGATCTGCTTCAGCCCTAAAGGAATTTTTTAATTTCAATTACGGCTTGTCAGTCCTGGGAGTTAGTGTATTAACTCTTATGTTAGCAATATTTGGCGAAAGACTTGTTAGAAATGTGGGAACACTAATGGGAATGATGATACTTGTTACTTCAGTTTTAATCTATCTAGTTGGATCCTTTAAGGGAGACCTAGTTGGGGTTGTAACAAGTAACTTTGCAAAGACAGGTTTTTCAAACCTAGACAAGGCGATATTTAACGGATTTATCTATGCAGGATTTCAATGTGTGCAAATACCTTCCATGATTTCCTGTTCAAGAGTTTTAAATAGTGAGAGAGAAGTTTCAAAATCAATGAAACTATCTTGCCTAATAAACTCCTTGGCACTGGGACTTTCAGTTCTTATGCTCTTGGTTTGGAGAGGTTACTACACAGGCTTAGAAGGAGGAGAAGTTATACCAACCCTTACATCTACAAATGCCATGGGCTTTAAGTGGATGACTGCATTTTATGTGATATCTCTTGTACTTTGTCTATTGTCTTCTGGAGTTTCAATAATCTTTGGCTTTGTTTCAAGATTTGAAAATTCAAAGGCCCTAAGAAAAGTTGAATCCCTAGAACTTAGAAGATTTGGACTTGCAGTGGGAATACTTGTCCTATCAATGGCAATATCAATGGCAGGCCTTACAAATATAATAAAATATGGCTACGGTTATTGTGGCTATATAGCAATATTATTTATAGTCCTTCCTTTTACAACAGTAGGATATTACAAAAACAAAAAATATTTACAACCAGAAGTTAGAAGAGAATTTGTATTAGATTAATCAGAGGAGAAAAAAGATGAGAACAGTTAAGATGACAAATTACAGCGTATCACAAAGGGGATATGAAGGACTAGGCAAGTTAGTAGAAGAATACGGCTTCAAAAAAGTTGTCCTAGTTGGAGGTAAAAGAGCCCTTGGGGCAGTTTCACAAAAAATTAGAGATGGCTTAAAGGGTTCAAGCGTAGAAATCCTTGGCGAATTCGTTTATGGACATGAATGCACCCTAAACAACATCAATGCCCTAATGGAAAAGGAAGAAGTCCAAAAAGCAGATGTAATTTTTGCAGTAGGAGGAGGAAAGGCACTAGACACAGGAAAAGTTCTTGCAGGTTTCTTAAATAAACCTTCCATGTCCTTCCCAACAATTTGCTCCAACTGTGCAGGGGGTACTGCCATTGCAGTAGTTTATAATGATGACGGATCCTTCCTAAGATATGAATTAATCCCAGCACCAGTTCACATGTTTGTTGAAGTTGAAACAATTGCTGAAGCGCCAGAAAAATACTTCTGGGCAGGCATTGGCGATGGACTTAGCAAACAGCCAGAAGTTCTCTTTGCGACAAAGGGACTAGAGGACCTAGACTTCGTAGCTAACATGGGAGTTAGCATTGCCAAGACTTGCCAAGAGCCCTTCCTAAAATATGGCGAAGAAGGACTTAAGGACGTAAGAGAAAACAAGGCATCAAAGGCAGTAGAAGAAGTTGCAACAGATATCCTAGTTAACACTGGCTATGTATCAAACTTAACAAATGGAGATAAGTATTATTATAATTCATCTCTTGCTCATGTATTTTACAATGTATCAACATCAGTAAAAAGAGAGGGAGAATACCTTCACGGAGTTCTAGTATCCTATGGAGTTTTAGTCCTTCATGCCTACGACCACAACTATGAAGAGTTTGAAAAACTTGCAAGATTTAACAAGAAGTTAGGTCTACCAGTAACTCTTGAAGAAATTGGCTTAACAAGGGATGACGTAAGAGAAATGGCAAAGAAAGTTTATGACACAACAGAATGGCAGAAATCAGAAAAAGCTCTAAGTGAAGAAAAATTTGTAGAAGCAGCCTTCTACGCAGATGATTTTGGAAAAAAATTATTAGCAGAATAATAATTTTTAAAAATTGAAAAAGATGATGAAAAAAGACCTAGATTATGTGAAGTCTAGGTCTAATTTTTTATAAAATTTACATTCTTATATTTATGAAAAATTGTATAAAAGTCTTGTGTTTTAAAAACAATTATTATAGAATGTTTTTCATAGAAAATTAAAAAAACTTTGAAAAAGTTTAATACTTCCACAATTGTCAAAAGTTGTGAAGTGGAGTAGTAGGTGGAGAATTTTTTTACAGAGAATTGCCGTAAGCTGAGAGGCAAGAAAATGAATTTACTGAAAATGCCCACAGAACTAAGACGCTGAAATTAGTAAGTGCCTTCGGGATCTCCCGTTACAGAGAAGTTCATTATTGGATAAGTGCATCATTAAGATGAATTAGAGTGGTACCGCGAGTTTATAATCCCGTCTCTTTTTATAGAGATGGGTTTTTTTATTGGTACAAAAGGAGGAAAAAGATGAAGACAGTTAGATTACCAAATTATAGTATTTCAAGAAGAGGATATGAGGGTCTAGGACAAATAGTAGAGTCCTATGGATTTAAAAAAGTTGTCCTAGTTGGAGGTAAAAGAGCCCTTGCAGCAGTTTCACAAAAGATAAGAGATGGCCTAAAGGGTTCAAGTGTAGAAGTCCTTGGTGAATTTATTTATGGAAAGGAATGCACACTTAAAAACATTGAAGCCCTTAAAAATAAAAAAGAAGTGTTAGAGGCAGATGTAATTTTTGGAATTGGTGGGGGCAAGGCCCTTGATACAGTAAAAGTCCTCTCCTATTATCTTGGAAAATCCTGTATCTCATTTCCTACAATTTGTTCCAACTGCGCAGGTGGAACAGCCATAGCAGTTGTTTATAATGACAATGGGTCCTTTTTAAAGTACGAACCAACACCAGCTGCAGTCCATATTTTTGTGGAAACAGAAACTATAGCCCAGGCACCAGAAGAATATTTTTGGGCAGGAATTGGGGATGGAATTAGCAAGAAGGCTGAGGTCTTATTTGCATCACAAAATGATGATCCCATTGATTTTGTAGCCACAATGGGCCTTAGTTTAGCAGGTTCATCCCAAGATACCCTAATAAAATATGGTGAAGAAGGTCTAAGGGATGTTAGGAATAAGGAAGTTTCAAGGTCTATTGAATCTATTGCAAGTGAAATTTTAATAAACACAGGCTATATTTCCAACTTAACTAATGGGGAAGATTATTATTATAATTCTTCTCTTGCTCATGTATTTTTTAATCTCTCAACCCTAATAGAAAGAGAAGGAGAATACCTTCATGGTTACCTGGTTTCCTTTGGAGTCTTAGTCCTCCATGCTTACGACAAAAACTATGAAGAATTAGAAAAAATTGCTAGATTTAACAAAAAACTTGACCTTGCATTGTGCTTGGAAGACTTGGGTCTTAAGAGAGAAGATGTTTTTACTATGGGAGACCACATTGAAGAAACCCTTGAATGGAAGAGGTCTAGTGTAGCCTTGACTAGAGATAAGTTTATAGAAGCCTGCTTCTATGCAGATGAATTTGGCAAAAAAATAAAAGAAGAAAATTAATTTATTTTATAAATTTATTAGCCTCATAAAAAAAGACCTAGAATTTAATCTAGGTCTAATTTTTTATTAACTTATAAATTAATTGGCATTAGCATATTCCATGTTGTAAGCCTTACAAATTAGGTTTAAATTTTTGATGAAAATATACCAAGCAACAAAGAAACCTAAACCGCAGAAGATTGATCCAATGAGAAGCCATAATAAGAAGGAAGATCCGTTGTCTTGGGTGTACCTATTGTATCTTGGGGCATTGGATTGAATCCTATTCATTACATTAAAATCCCAGAATAAACAATAGATGTTACAAGTTATTATTCCCAAGAAAAAGAATTTCATAAGGCCACTTGTTTCTTCTCCGTCACCATTACAAACTATATTTAAGCTATCTGAAATCTTGTAGACAAAATACAATTGATAAAATCCACAAGTTATAAAGGATAGTAGTACATATAATGGAAAAGACCAGTCGTCTTTTACATAGCCCCTAAAGGGAGCTGGACCAAGATTTCCTCCATAATTATTGTAAGCATTGTAGGAGCCTGCATTATTATAGTTGTTATAGTTATTATTAAACTTGTTGCTATTATTGTTGTTATAAGTATTTTGATTTTTATAACTTTCAAACTTTTGAGCCTTTTTGGCTTCAGATTTTTCTTGGAAATCACTCTTGCTCTTGTCAAATATTGAAATAAAAACATTAATAGAATCGTTAAGTTCTCTTTTTAAAAATTCTACATTAGAAATATTTGAAAAATAATTATCAGGATAAATTTTTTCCTTGCTGTTTCCAATAAAATAAATAAGACCTATAACTATAAGTGCAACAATAACTAGGTAAAAATTACCATAGAAGCCACCGTAATAGAAAATCTTGGAAATTATGAATAAAAATACATTTGTAATTAATAAAAATATACCTGAAATTAAAAGGCCGTTAAATAATTCCTTGTTCCTGCCAGTGTTCCAATTTTTAAAAATTGAAAAGAGGGAGAAGGTCATAAAAACTAAGGATATAGCCATGCCTCCTAGGAAGGGCAGACTAAATAAAAAATATAAAAAATTTAGAAATCTCATTATAAAATACCTCCTATAAATGAGAATAAAAATCCAAAGAAAGCAAGGATTGTTGTTACAGAGGCAATACCTGTTACAATCATAAAGACTAGAGCAATTATTTTTACAGGACTTAAGCCTGCCTCTGGCTTATAATTTTCTTTTTTATTATAAGTGAAGTCTTCCTTATAAGTTTTTTCTTCCTTTACTCTTTGCTTTTGTGAAGAATCTTCTTTTAAATCTTCACTTGGTCTTATTATCTCCTTATGAACTTCAAGCTTTGGAGGATTCTTGTCCTCTTCTCTATCTAAGATCTCTGGAACTTTTACAGTTTCATCAAGAGGGGCATCTAAGATTTTTGGAGCCTCAACTATTTCAACTTTTTCAACTTTTTCTTCCTTAAATAATTCTTCTTTTTGCGATTCTCTTGAAAGACTCAAGTCTTCCTTAATCTCTTCAGCAATTTCTTCTTTAACTTTCTCGCTTTCAGAAGGCTTTTCTTCAAATTCCTCAGGTACTAGGTCCATGGGATCCTCATCAATTATTGGAGGCTTAAACTCCTTTAAATTTTCCTTTTTGGCCTCAAGTTTGTCGGGATCTACTGGGACAGGAGCACCGCATTGGTCGCAGAACTTCATATGCTCGTCCAGCCTGTTGCCACACTTAATACAAAACATAAGTCACCTCATCAATTCTTTCAAAAAATTAAAAATCTTGTAGAAGATGGATTCATAGGGTCTAAAAACAACGATGGTGTCATTTGGGTCCATCATCCTAAAAACATAAACAATTAAAAACACAAGAACAAAGAAAATCTCTAGTCCTCTTAAAAATTTTTTTGAGAACTTGTCCCTAAATATATAAATAATAAGTCCAAGGGCTGGGAGAACAAATAGGGGATGATAATAATAGGCAGACTTGAAGTCCAATCTTAGGAGACTAAGATAAGCCCTAGTCATACCACAACCTGGGCAAGACACTCCAGTTATAAATTTAATTGGGCAAGTTATGCCAAAAACTTGTAGAATTCCATATATAAGAATTACCAGTATTATGAAAACAAGTAAGCTATTTTTATTTCTCTTCACTGCGATATTTCCTTTGTATAAAATGTTTTCCTAATTGATATTATACACAAATAAAATTATAAAATCTATTTCTTAGTATTATAGGTAAAAATTTAAAAGTATATATTTAATAATAGGAAAAGCTTATTTCATTTTGTTATAATGAATATAGAGAAAAAATAAGGAGATTTTTATGGACTATAATAAATATTTAAGGGAAAAAATGGTACCAGCCTTTGGCTGTACTGAGCCCATAGCCTTGGCTTTTGCAGCAAGTCGTGCAAGATTCATCCTAGGAGAAGACCCAGAGAGAATCACAGCCAGGTTATCGGGCAATATTATAAAAAATGTAAATAGCGTCAAGGTACCAGGTACTGATGGGAGAAAGGGGATTGAAATTTCTCTTGCAGCTGGAGCCTTCTTAGGGGATTATACAAAAAAACTTGAAGTCTTATCTGATGTAGACAAGTCAAAGCTTGAATACTTAGACGATTTAATAAAAAAAGGACTATGCGACATAGAACTTCTTCATGAGAAGAAGGGTCTTTATATTGACGTATCCATGGAAAAAGGAGAAAAAACTTCTCATGTAGTGATCAAGGACTTCCACACAAATATTATTTTTGAAAGTCTAAATGATGAAATTCTTTTTGAAAAAAAGGAAGAAGAGCTTGAGGAAGAAGATAAGATTGACCTATCTTTTGACAAGATTTATGACTTTGCAAAAAATGGAAATTATGATGACATTATTGATGTTTTGGACAAGGAAATTGAGTACAACTACGCCATTGCCAAGGAGGGAATCGAAAATCCTTGGGGTGCAAATATTGGCAAGATGGTCCTTGAAGAAGCAGGAGACAAGTATTCTGAAAAGCTTGTAGCTTACGCAGCTGCAGGGTCAGATGCCCGTATGTCTGGCTGTGAAAAGCCTGTTGTCATCAATTCTGGATCAGGCAACCAAGGTATTACAGTTTCTGTCCCAATAATTATTTATGCCAAAGACCACGACATTCCAAAAGACAAACTTTACAGGGCGCTAATCTTTGCTAACCTAATTGGTCTTTATATCAAGGAAGGAATTGGCGAACTTTCTGCCTACTGCGGAGTTGTGTCTGCAGGCTGTGCTTCAGTTTGTGGTCTTGCCTTTATGAAAGATGAGGACAAGGATATAATCAAGGAAACTTTAACCAATGCTCTTGCAACAAATTCTGGCCTAATTTGTGACGGTGCCAAAGAATCCTGTGCCATAAAAATTGCATCAAGTCTAAAGATGGGCTTCTTGGCATATAAACAAGCCAAGGAAGGCAATTCTTTTAAGGCAGGCGACGGAATCGTCAAGGGCGACATAGACGAGATGATAAAAACTGTGGGCCACATTGCCATGGAAGGGATGAGGGAGACAGACGAAGTTATCTTGAGAGAGATGATTGGCAAATAAATTTTTATAAGATAATAAAAACTTATTTTATACTATGAAGGGATGACTAGGTTATGGCTACTGCCATTGATAATTTTTTAATGGAAATAGAAGAAGATTTAAAAAACTTTAGGAATGGTGATGCAGTTAGAAGCACAGGAAGAGCTGAGAATTTTCTTTTGGATCATGCTGATGAGATTGAAAAAGAAAGTGAGGAGATTTTCGATCTTGCTTTTGATGTTCAAACAGAATTTGCTGAACTAGAGTCAGGTGCAGATAATAGAAAAAGACTGGCTGAGATAAGAAGGCTCTATAAAAAGATAAAAAGCATCCAAGAATCAATTGAAGATTAAGATTAAATTTTATAAAAATTCACACAAAAAGACGAAGTCTCATGACCTCGTCTTATTTTTTTAGAAATTTTTATTTTTCAATTACTTCATAGCCCATATTTTTCAAAATTCCTGTCACAGAATTTTCTGGTACAAGGTGGGCTGATCCAACTAGGATGAAGTAGGTGTTTTTGCCATCTTTCTTTAACATGGCGTCAATTTTTTTGGCCATATTTTTGTCCCTTTCACTTAAGAGGGCCTCGTTAAACTTTTCTGAAGCTTCATCACCAGACCTTGAAAGGATTTTTTTCATCTTGTCCCTGTCGCCAGCTGACCACGCAAGGAGCATCTTGTCCACTCCCTCATTTATATTCTTGTAACCATTTCGTTCAATCTCGCTAGTCACAGATTCAATCATCTTTATATAGGCATCTTGGTCAAAGTTTGCAAGGAGATTTGCTTGAAACTCCATGGACTCAAGCTCCCCAATTTCAATTTTATTTAAGAGACTCATGGCAACAAAGTAGGATTCAACTCCAAAGGAAGCCTTAGGAGCATCAAGCCTTGGGTCAAGAGATAGGGTGTTGTAAACTGCCCATGGCTTAAGCTTAATTAGCTTGTCTTCAGTTAAGCCAAAGCCCTTGAAGATTCTTAGGACTCTTGCGTAGAGTTCATCGCCTAGGTCATCTTTTAGGTTTTTTCCATCCTTGTAATAGAGTTTTTCTTCCATCTTCTTAGCTTCTTTTTTGTTTGTAGTGTCAATTTCCATAAAGAGCTTGTCGGAAGACTTTAGGGCATTTAAAATTTCATCATCAATAGGATAAATCCAGTCTCTGCCCACGTGGATAGATCCCAGCATGTAAATTTTATTCCCCTTGTTGTTAACTTCATAGAAGAAGCCCTTAGAAGTCTTGCCCTCATCTTGGAGGACCTTATTAACAGCCCTCTTGTAGAGGCAAATCATCTCCTGGAAGGGGATTTTTTCCTTTAAGTATTTTTCGTCAGCTGGGCCCAAGAATATTTTAGAATCTCTCAGGTCCTTTATATCAAAGGCATTTTTATTTAAAAGTTTTGAAATTGAATTTAAGACTTCAAGGCGACTTAGGTCCTTGAAGGCAAAGTCTCCACCAGTTTTTAGTCCACTTTTTTCAAGCTTATCTTTAGAAAGCTTGTAAGTTTCTCTTGCATCTTCAAGAGCCACAGCTTTTCTAAAGTCCCTTCCTTCATAAAAGGTCTTGGCAGGTAGGATTCCCATAAATTGGGCATCGCTAAGGTCCTTAACAGCCCAAGATGAGTAGGAAGGCGATGGATTTTTCTTGGAATCTGATTTTGATTTGACCTCGTGGGCCTCCTCAATTTTTTTGTCCAAGGTATTTTGTGGATTTTTATCTTCTGCATTTGCCTTAACTTCTTCCACCTTTATCTCAACTACTTGAGGAGCAAGTTTCTCATCAGCTGCAAGGGTTGGACTTATTAAAAGTGGTATAAGACCAAGGCTTAAAAGTAGATTTTTTATTTTTTTCATTTATTTCACCTCTTGGTAAATTTCCCTTAGGTTTTCTATTAGTCTTTCATTGGCATCATCATCTAAGATGCAAAATCTAAAATATGATTTGTCTAAATTTTTAAAAGTTTCGCAGTTTCTAACTACAAGACCCTTTTTCATGAGTTTCTCACGAAGGATCCTTGCGTCAGGTCCCCTTAAAATCTTTACCAAAATAAAATTGCCATAGGATTCGAAGGGCCTTAGGCCTTTGATCTCTGCAAGTTCTTTATAAAGACCTTCCCTGCGAGTCCTTATAAAGTCGTGGACTTCTCTCATATAGGCTTCATCGGAGAACATGACCTTGCCGCAGATTTCTGCCACAGAATTAATCTGCCAGAGGACTTCCTTGTCCTTGAAAAACTTCAAAAGTCCATGATTTGATGTGAGTCCATAGCCAAGTCTTATGCCAGGAAGGGCAAAGAACTTAGAAGTCCCCCTCACGACGATTAACTTGTCGTAGGACTTTGTCAAAGATGATGAGGAAAAAGTCTCCATGTCTGTGAACTCAATATAAGTTTCGTCCACCAAGACGGTGGCTTCAGTTTCCTTCAAAATTCTTTCTATTTCAGATCTTTTTAAGATTGTTCCCGTAGGATTGTTGGGATTAGCGAAAATTAAAAACTCAATATTTTTTTGATTTATTGTTTTTATAAGTTCATCAAGATCTATTCTAAAATCATTTTTTTCTTCTAAATTGTATTCAATTATGTAGGAAGAAATTTTCCTTAACTCACTCTCATACTCAGAGTAACAAGGCGATAGGATCATAGAAGTTTTTGGAGCAAAATAGTGAATTGCATCCCTTAAAATCTCTGTAGACCCAAGTCCCAGTACAATATTTTTATCATCACAAGATGCGTAAGAAGAAATAGCTCTTCTTAAGTCCACATAGTCCACATCGGGATAAGTTGAAAGTAAATTTAAGTTTTCTTTAAGACTTTCAAGGGCCCTCTTAGATGGTCCCAGTGGATTTATATTGGAAGAAAAATCCCTAATGTCTTCAATTTTTATGCCTTCGACCTTCGCAATTTCAAAAACATTTGCGCCGTGACTATTCATTATAACACCTCATTTCCTATTGTACCCTATTTGGTAAAAAATTACATATATTATATAATAAGGGGTAAGAAGAGGGTGAGGTGGCTTATGAATAATTTTAGAAATGACTACAGTGATTTTGGATCCAAGGAAATCTACCAAGAGATAGAGAGGATTTTTGATAAAAAAGTTTCGGGCTATGGGACTGATGAAATATCAAATGAAGCTAGAGACTTAATTTTAAGAGAAATTGGAAGAGAAGCAGACATTGAGTTTGTGTCTGGAGGGACTGCTACAAATATTTTGGCAACGACCTTTGGTCTAAGACCCTATGAGGCAGTTTTATCTGCATCGACTGGCCACATAACCCACCACGAGACTGGGTCTATCGAAGCCACAGGACACAAGGTTGTGACGCTAGAGACATCTGATGGCAAGTTAAGGGCTGATGAAATTAGACAAATTATCGATGACCAGCCAGGAGAAATTGATGTAAGGATAAAAGTTGTCTACATTTCTCAAACTACTGAAGTGGGAACAGTTTATACAATAGATGAAATCAAAGAAATTTATGAAGTCTGCCAGGAAAAAAATTTGTATCTTTATATTGATGGGGCAAGAATTGCCCATGCCATGGCTGTAAATTCTAGTAGCTTATCTGACTACGCCAAGTATTCTCATATTTTTTCCATTGGTGGAACAAAAAACGGGGCAATCTTTGGTGAAGCCCTAGTGATTTTAGATGAAAACTTGAAAAAAGATTTTAGGTATTACTTGAAACAAAGGGGAGCCATGATGGCAAAGTCCTTCTTAATTGGCTTGTCCTTCAAGGTTTTATTCCAAGATGGACTTTATTATGAAAATGCCAAGAGGGCCTATGACATGTCAAGACTTTTAGTTGAAGGTCTAAAGGACCTGGGAAGGGACCCAGTCTTTGCTGAATCCAACCAAGTTTTTATAAAATTTAGCCCAGAAGAAATTGAAAAATTGAAAGAAGAAAATATTTTTGAAATAGAAAATGCCAAGGAGTCTATTATTAGACTTGTGACAAATTACAGGACAAGTGAAGAGGAAGTAAGAGGATTTTTAAATTCTATAAATAATTAGGAGGAATTATGTTAGAAAGAAATATGACAGTTGAAGCTGCAGTAATGGAAAACCCAAAAGTCTTAAAGGAAATCCAAAAGCTTGGGGGAGAATACGACTTTATAGCTATGGAAAGCCTTGAAGATGCCCTAAAGTCTCTAGGAGAAAACTATGACCTATTTATCAAAAAAGTTGAAGGTCAAGCTGACTTCAAGGACATGGACAGGGTTAGGAAGATGTCTAAGGAAGAGATAATCAACTACATTGTAGAAGAAATTCATCCACAAGAACTTGCTACAACAGAAAAAATTGACGAAATCTTTAGGGGAGCAATTAAAAAATACTACAGGGAAAGAGGAGAGCAACTCTTCGTAATATATGAAGTCCTTCTTCTTATCAAGGCAGAACTCGTTTCACACTTTTCCAGCGAAGAAGAGTATGAATTCAAAGATGCCCTTGCAGGCAAGAAGGTTGACTTTGAAAACCTACTTGCAGAACACGAAAAGACTATTGGTCTCTTTGACAGGCTCAAGTACCTAACTCGTGACTACAAGATGAACGCAGAAGAGCCAGAAATCAAGGAGCTCAACAAGCTTATGGGAGAACTTGACGAGGATATGAGAAGACACATCTATATAGAAAACGAAATTCTATTTAAGATGTAAGTCTTGGGAAGTATAAGATTTAAAAAAATAAATAGGAGTAGCACTGGGGAGTGTAAAAATATTTAAAAGTAAAATGGTTTAGCTTTGGCTAGACCATTTTTTATTGTTCCGATGAAGGCTTTATATTATTCCTTTTGCATTGATATCCTTCCGTAGGATAAAATTTCCCCATAAAAAAATTTTTTTCGCATAAAACATGGTATAATTTATGCGAATGGAGAGGTTTTTATGCGTAAATTTGATTACAGTTTATTGAAAGAAAAAAAATGGGATGCCGAAATCTTAAATTATATTTCACAAATTAGCGAGTATAAGGGAAGGCAAGAATTATACTTAAGTCAGAAGCCCACAGTTCTCGATAATCTAGTAGAACTTGCTATTATACAGAGTACCCAAAGTTCTAATGAAATTGAGGGAATAAGAACTACTGATTCCAGAATAAAGGACTTAGTTAAGAAAAAAGTTGCTCCCCAAAATAGAGATGAAGAAGAAATACTAGGTTACAAGGAAGTTCTCTCTACAATTCATGAATCTTTTGATTATATCCCAATAAATTCAAAAATAATTTTGCAACTTCATAGAGACCTCTACAAATTTTCAAATAAATCAATTGGTGGAAAATATAAAAATTCGCAAAATTATATTTCAGAAACAAAAAAAGATGGGGAGACTATAGTTAGGTTTAAGCCTCTTGACCCTTTTGAAACTCCACAAGCAATTGAAAAAATATGTCAAGAGTACAATAGAGAAATTGACGAGGGAGAAATAAGCCCTCTCATATTAATTCCAATTTTCATCCACGACTTCTTGTGCATTCACCCCTTCAACGATGGGAATGGAAGGATGTCAAGGCTTTTAACAACTTTGTTGTTATACAAATTAGGATATGTTGTAGGGAGATATATAAGTCTTGAAGAAAAAATAGAAAAAACTAAGACAAATTACTATCTTGCCCTGGAAAAAAGTGGTGTAAATTGGTATGAAAATAGTGAAGATACAACATATTTTATAAAATATATTTTGGCTATTATACTTGCTGCCTATAGAGATTTTGAAGACAGAGTAAATATTTTCGACACAAAGCTATCAGCACTTGATCAAGTTTTAAATGCTATTGATAAAAAAATTGGAAAATTTACCAAGAGTGAAATAATGGAGCTTGCTCCAGAAATTAGTAAGTCCTCTGTAGAAAAATCTCTAAAAGAATTATTAGAAAAAGATATAATTGAGAGACATGGTATTGGAAAGGCAACCTATTATACAAAAAAATAATTTATTTAGGATAAGATTAAACTCTTATCCTTTTTTTATTTATTAGAAAACTTATCCCATAAAAATAAATTTTGCTCATAAAAAGAAGAAAAATTATGTGATTTTTAAGTATATTAAGAAGTCATATCAAAAACTTGTAAAAAAATTCTCTTAGTGTTAAGATAAAAATAGAGAACACCCCTAGGGGGGTATGGGAGGTAATATGGAAAAGAAATTTGATGTCAGGGGGATGACTTGTTCTGCTTGCGTCGCCAATGTAACCAAGGCTGTAGAAAAGCTTGATGGCGTAAGCAATGCCAACGTCAACCTCATGACCAACTCAATGAAGGTTAATTTTGATGAAAATAAAATAAATGATGAAGAAATTATAAGAGCTGTGGAAAAAATTGGCTATGGTGCAAGTCCAGCTGGAGAAAAAATAAAAAGCCAGGATGGACCAGTGGATGACAGGGAGAGAGCTCTTAAGAATAGGCTAATCTCTTCTAGCATCTTTATGCTAATCCTCATGTATATTGCCATGGGTCACATGGTCCACTTGCCAACTCCAGGGGTCTTTCATGGAAGAGAAGGGGCAGTAATTTTTGCCTTTTCGCAATTTCTCTTGGCCCTTCCAGTTGTTTACATCAACAGGGACTTTTACATCTCTGGATTTAAGGGCCTCAAGAACAGGGCACCCAACATGGACAGCCTTGTTGCCATTGGGTCCTTGGCAGCCCTTGTCTATGGAATCTTTGCCATTTACATGATGGCTTATGGATTTGGCCAAGGAGACATGGAGCTTGTAGATGCCTACAGGCACAATCTCTACTTTGAGTCATCAGCCATGATCTTGACCCTTATAACTGTTGGGAAATACTTGGAAGAAAAATCTAAGAACAAGACAAGGTCATCTCTTGCAAAGTTAATGGACCTTGCCCCAAAGATGGCAACAGTTATAGAAGATGGCAAGGAAGTCGTAAAAAATATTGAAGATGTAAGGGTTGGAGATATTTTACTAGTAAGGCCTGGAGAATCTGTGGCAGTTGATGGCAAGGTCATAGAAGGTGCATCGTCCCTTGATGAATCGGCAGTTACTGGCGAGTCTATCCCAGTCCAAAAGTCTGTGGGCGACAGGGTAATCTCGGCTTCCATTAACACAACGGGATCCTTTAAGTTCCAAGCAGAAAAAGTCGGCGAGGACACAACAATATCTCAAATTATAAAGTTGGTGGACGAGGCTAACCAGTCCAAGGCTCCTATAGCCAAGTTGGCAGATGAAATTGCGGGAGTTTTTGTTCCAGCAGTCCTACTTATAGCTGCTGCAACTTTTGGTATCTGGATGGCACTTGGCTACGGATTTGAAAATGCCCTTAACTTTGCAATTTCTGTCCTAGTTATTTCTTGTCCTTGTGCCTTGGGACTTGCAACTCCAGTTTCAATAATGGTGGCAACAGGCAAGTCTGCTGACTTTGGACTTCTATTTAAGAATGCGGAAGTATTAGAAAATCTCCACAAGATCGATGTCATTGTAATGGATAAGACTGGTACTATTACAGAAGGCAAGCCAATCCTAACAGATATTGTGACAGATCTAGACCAAGCTGAATTCTTAAAAATTGCTGGGTCACTAGAAAAAAATTCTCAACATCCACTGGCTTCTGCAATTTTAAATTATGCTGTAGAAAAGAATATAGACTTAGAAGAAATCACTAACTTCAATTCAGTTAGTGGCAGGGGCCTAAATGGAGAGGTCGCTGGTAAAAAGTATCTTGCTGGGAATCTTGAATACATGCTTGAAGAAAAGATCGACCTAAGAGGCTTTAAGGCTAAGGCAGAAGAACTTGCAGGAGAGGGCAAGACTTCCATGTACTTTGCCAATGAAAATGAAGTCATGGGGATAATTTCTGTCAAGGACCTACCTAAGAAGTCATCAAAGGATGCAATTAGGCTCCTAAGAGGCATGGGCAAGAAAATTATTATGCTAACTGGAGACAATGAAAAAACTGCAGAAGCAATCGCCAAGGAAATTGGAGTTGACGAAACCCTTGCAGGTCTTCTTCCACAAGATAAGAACAAGGAAATCGACAAAATTCAAAAATCTGGCAAGAAGGTCCTTATGATTGGGGACGGAATCAACGATGCCCCATCCCTTGCCAAGGCAGACATAGGCATGGCAATAGGTCATGGGACAGATGTGGCAATTGAGTCATCAGACGTTGTCCTAATGAGGTCTGACCTCTTAGATGTTGTTTCAGCTCTTGAACTTTCCAAGGCAACAATAAAAAATATAAAGGAAAATTTATTCTGGGCATTTTTCTACAACACAATAGGAATTCCTCTTGCTGCAGGACTTTTGTTCCCAGCCTTTGGGATAAAACTTTCCCCAATGTTTGCAGCCTTTGCCATGAGTATGTCATCGGTATTTGTTGTCAACAATGCCTTGAGGTTAAGAAGATTTAAGCCAAGGGGAGTGAAAAGATCCTTGGAAGAATCAAACTTTTCAAGCAAAAAAGAAAATGTAGATAAGCAAAAAGATTTGGAAAAAAGTGAAAAAATTACTAGAATAGAAGTAGAAGGCATGATGTGTGGCCACTGCGAGAAGAGGGTTGCCGATGCCCTAGAAAAAACTGGCAAGGCAAAAAATATTCTGGCAAGCCACGAAAACTCTTCTGTAGAATTTATAGACCAAGGTCTAAGTCCAGAAGAAATAAAAAATGCCATTGAAGATGCAGGTTATAAAATTATTAAAAATAAAGGAGAAGATAGTATGGAAAAGATTTTAAATGTTGAAGGAATGTCTTGCAAACACTGTGTAGCATCAGTAAGGAAAGCTCTTGAAGGTCTTGATGGAGTAAGAGAAGCTGATGTAAGCCTTGATGACAAGAAGGCAAGGGTAGAACTTGACAAGGACCTTGCAGATGAAGTCCTTGTTAAGGCAGTTGAAGATGCTGGTTTTTCTGCAAAAATAGAAAAATGAGAGCAGACAAGGAAGTCCAACTTAGGAAATTAAAGACTGTCAGGGGACAAATTGATGGCTTGATAAAAATGGTTGAAGAGGACAGGTACTGCCTAGACGTATCCAACCAGCTCATGGCATCAATCTCCATCCTAAAAAACATCAACAAGGATGTCCTGACAGCCCACCTAAGGGGGTGTGTCAAAGACTCCTACTCCAAGAGCCAGGAAGAAATTGACGAGAAAATCGAAGAGATTAATACAATAATAAACAAGTTGTCAAAGTAGGTTTTTATGAAATTTAAAAAAATATTTTATTTGTTTGTGGTCTTAATTTTTCTAACAGCTTGCAAGAAGGACGAAAGTCATGAGATAAAATTTTCCACTGGAGAAGTTTATAAATTTGAATCTTTAAGCGTGGAAGTAATTGCAGATGAAGAAAAAATGACTACAAGAGAGATTTTTTCTTCTGAAAACAATGAAGAAAAGTTAGGAGAGATAATAAGTCTCTTGGGAAACTGTAAAGTTGTGGACCAGAGATATTCCTATGCTTCAATCCCAGGTTATAAAAGTTTATTAATCAATTTTCACAATAAAGATGAGGAAGATACAATTTATATGTACGACTCAGAAAGAGATAGAGATACCAATAAATTTCACTATTCTTTCTATGGAAAGCTTGGCAACCAAGAAGGTCCTACACTCTTATCAGATAAGGATTTAATTTCGGAGATAAAGTATATAATAGACAAATAAAAAAATCACGGTAGAAATATTTTTACCGTGATTTTTTAATATTTAAAATTTTACCAGGTGCAGAGGCCTGTCTTTTCTTGTATCTTCCAGAGGATTCTCATGAAAAATCTACTTTCATAAAAGTCTTCGATAGGAAGAGTGTAATCTCCGCCCTTATTATTCCAAATTCTTGCGTAGTAGTCCTTCATCTCCTTTGCCATAGGAGAATCTTTTTCCATTTCAATAGCAAGGTTGGTCTCAAGGTTAAAGTTATCCAAGTTTCTCCTTGTGTAGTTGGCTGATCCAAGTATGGCAAGGGGGTTCCTGTCCTTGAAGTCGAAGTAAATAAATTTTGTGTGGAACTGCTCGCCAGATGTTTGGTACCAGCGAATATTTATGTCTGGATAGTCTTCCTTTAATTCGCTTAGGGCAGGTCTATTGGGTGATCCATTTTTCTCAAGACCAAAGGCATCCTTGTTGAGGTCTGCAATGATTTTTACATCGACGCCACGCTTAGAAGCCTCGCCTAGCTCTCTTAAAATCCTAAATTCTGAAAGATAAAAGATTCCAAGATTTATCTCGTCACCCTTCTTTGTTTCCTTAATATTTTTTGAAATTTCATCATAAATTTTTCCTTCAGTGATGACCTTTAACTTGTAGGGAGAAGTGACTTCTTCTGCCTTAAAGTTTTCTATTACACTAGGTAATTTGTCAAAAAATATAGATTCAGACTTAATTAAATCCTCCATAGACTTGCCACGAAAGACCATTGCCACGTTGGAATGGTGGGCTGATGGATCGTGGGGGTTTGCCGATGCAACTAGGGCTTCCTTTTCTGAAATCAAAACCTTCCTGTGGTTGCCCTTGAAGTTGGCAAGTTTTAAAATTGACCTAATATTTACCTTGTCGGCATCCTTGTCAAAAAAGTTTTTGATCCAGCCGCCACCAGATGTCCCAAACCACTGGAGGTAGGCCCTGTAAAAGCCAGAGACTAGGGCATTGGAGTCACGCATCTTATTTAAGTCAGTAACTACCACATCAATTCCATTTTCACGAAGCCTCTTTAGATTATCTTCTTCATAAGCCCCGTAAAAATTATTTATGGGGTCTGTGACAAATAAAATTGGCATGGCAGGATTTTCTTTCTTCTTTGCAATTAAGAGGTCCGTCATCTCTTCCACTTGATTTGGGAAATTCATTGTATCAGGGAACTCGTCGTTAAAGAGGAAGAAGTCCACCATTAGAAAGTCCTTGGAATTTTTAATAAGGTCCATCTCACGCTTAAAGATCCTCTTCTCGTGAAGTCTCTTTCCATCCTTTAAGTAGGTCAAGTCATACAAAAATTCGCAGTCGGCATCATTAAAGTCAGATGACAGGTTGGTGCCAGGTGGATTTTTTGTATTTAAGCTGTATATAATTGGAATAATAATAAGTAGTAAAATAAGTATCATAATTTTCTTTTTCTTTTTCAAAATCTTCTCCAAAAATTAAAATCAGTTTGTGGGAATTAGGTCTTGGACCCTCGTCCCAGTACTTCCATAATCTCTATCAAATTTAATATTATATTTTCCTGTATGAGGATATCTAAGATAATAAAAAATTTCATCACCGTTTCTCAAATTTTCATTTTTGCTCCACTCAATGCTTGGATTATGAAGAATCTTTTCTATATCTTCCCTGTCCTTCTCATTTTTTAAACTTACAATTTTTGGATATTCAAGGATTTTTATCTCAGCCTTGCCAGATCCATCGTAGCCAGTGAAGTGAAACTGCACTGTGAGAGGGTCCATAGTCACATAGGCGTCAGGCTTTCTTAGCTTTAAATGATAAAAGCAAGTGGAAAATATTATTAAGATTGCAAAAATTATAAAAGCCATATTCTTTTTATTTCTTAAGTCCTTCTTAGCCATCAATAAGCCCTCCTTTTCCCCTATTATATCAAAAATATTTATAAAAAAATTAAAATAATTGACAAGTGTTATAGACTGTTATATAGTGTTATGTAACAAGGAGGCAAAATGAAAATTATTTTAATAAATGGATCCTCAATTCCTCTTTATGAACAGATAAAGAATGCTATAAAAGAAAACATTTTAAAAAACAAGGTTGGAGAAGGAGAACAGCTTCCTTCTGTAAGGACTCTTTCCAAGGACTTAAAGGTAAGCATCTTGACAGTAAAAAAGGCCTACGACGAACTAGAAGAAGAAGGATTTGTTGAGTCTAGGCAGGGACTTGGAACATTTGTGGCCAGTAAGGACTCAGAGGTCAAGAGAGAAGAATTACAAAAGGAATTGGAAAATCACTTGCAAGAAGCCATAAAATTATCAGCCGATTTAGATTTAGACAAGGAAACAATTTTGGAATTATTTGAATTTTTATACAAGGAGGGTTTGGACTATGACGAATAAAATTGAAGTTAAAAATTTAAAAAAGACCTATGACAATTTTGTCTTGGGAAAAAATTCCTTTGAAATAAAAAAGGGATATATCACTGGATTTATTGGAAAAAATGGAATGGGAAAGACAACAACTATAAAATCTCTCTTGTCCTTAATAAATTATGATGGAGAAGTATTTGTGGACGGAGAAGATGCAAGGAATTTAAATTATCTTCAAGATGTGGGGATAATTATGGACGATTCCTTCTTGTCAAAAGACTGGAAAATTTCCATGGTCAATGAGGCAATGAAGTGTGGCTATGAAAATTGGCAGGAAGATAAATTTTTTTCATATATCAAAAATTTTGGCATTGAAAAAAATAAAAAAGTTAAAGAGCTTTCTCGTGGAATGAAAATAAAGCTTATGTTTTCTATAGCCCTTTCTCACCAGGCAAATCTCTTGATTTTAGATGAGCCAACAAGTGGACTTGACCCAAGTATGAGAGATGAACTAACAGATATTTTAAAAGACTTTGTAGAAGATGAAAATAACACAGTGCTTTTTTCCACACATATCACTGAAGACTTGGACAGGATTGCCGATTATATAATTTTTATCGACCAAGGAAAGATTGTCGAAAATTCTAGTAAAGAAGATTTTCTGGAAAAATATTTTGTTTTAAAGGGAGGGGAAGAAGATAGAGAACTTTTAAAAGATTTTGATCTTCTTGGCATAAAATCTTCAGACATTTCCTTTGAAGCCCTTGTAAAAAATATAGATAGAGAAAAAATTCCAGATGAATTAATTCTTGAAAATCCAGATATAAATAAAATTTTAGTTTTATATGGGAGGAAGAAATGAAGGACATTAAAAAAATTATGAGGCTGGATTATATTTCAATTAAGCCCTATTTCACAATAAAAAATCTTTTAATAATGCTTATACTCTATTTAGTTTACTTTTTTATGACGAAAAATCCACTAATAGCAATCTCAATGCCCCTATTGTTTGCCATGATGTATTCCTCTTATCCTTTTCTTGTGGGAGACGAAGCTGGTATAGATTCACTTTACAAAATTTTTGGCATAAAGGGAGATAAAGTTGTGAAAGGAAGATATGCCTTTGCCTTAATTTTATTTATGGCAGCTATAATTATAGGACTAATATTTTCAATTGTAGCATCATTTTTTGTGAAATTTGATATAAAAATTGTCCTTCCAATTGTCGGGTCTTTCTTTATAGTTTTTGTTTTTTTGATTTCTATGCAGTATCCCCTTTACTTTAAGTATGGATACAAAAAGGCAAAGACACTTTCAGCTATTAGTTTTGTGGTAATTGCTCTAATTTCTTTGTTAAGTACGACCTTCAGAAATTATTTAAAAGATCTACTTAATTTAATGACAAATAATAAATTAATAAGCCTTTTAATTATCCTATTTATAATTTTTACAATAATTTCTATTTCGATAAAGCTTTCAGAAAAATTTTATAAAAATAGAGATTTCTAAAAAAAAATAAGGTGTTGGAAAAAATCCAGCACCTTTTTGTTTTGTAAAACTTTATTCGTCGAAGCCACCTGTGTAGAGCTTGTAATAAATTCCCTTTTGTTCAAGTAGGTCAGCATGATCGCCTCTTTCGACTATCTCACCATTTTCCAATACGATAATTACGTCTGAGTTCATAATTGTTGAGAGCCTGTGGGCAATTACAAAGCTTGTTCTCCCCTTCATGATTTGGTCCATACCCTCTTGGACAATTTTTTCTGTACGAGAGTCAATTGATGATGTTGCCTCATCTAGGATCATAACTGGTGGATTGTAGATTTCAGCTCTTGCAATAGAAAGAAGCTGCATTTGTCCTTCGGATAGTTCGCCACCTGAGCCACTTATTATGGTGTCGTAGCCATCCTTTAGGTTCTTGATAAAGTCGTGGGCCTTGGTCCTCTTTGCTACTGCAAGGGTCTTATCCATGTCAACATCTTCCACAGAGTAATTTATATTTTCTGCAATAGTACCTGTAAAGAGGTGGGTATCTTGGAGGACCATGCCAAGGGATGAACGAAGGTGGTCCTTCCTAATCCTCCTAATGTCTATGCCATCAAAGGTAATTTCGCCCCTGTCGATTTCATAAAACCTATTTATGAGGTTGGTAATAGTTGTCTTGCCGGCACCTGTTGCTCCAACAAAGGCAACCTTTTGGCCTGGTTTTGCATAGAGATTTATATTTTTTAGGATTTTATTTTTTCCATCGTAGGAGAAGTCAACATTTTTAAAACGAATGTCTCCCAAGAGTTCTCTGTACTCATCAGTCTTTAGGTCATGCCAATAATATTTTTCTTCTCCGTCGACAACTTTTACAACTTTTTCAACTTCGCCAGAGTAGTTTTCTGGCTCAACTTCAAGGAAGTCAAAAATTCTTCTGGCACCTGCTATGGCAAGGACTACAGAGTTTATGTTGCCACCAATTTGTCCCATGGGACCTGTAAGAGTCCTTGAAAGTTGTAGGAAGGAAGCAACAACACCAACTGTTATCCCAAAGCCACCATGAACTGCCATAAGGCCACCGATTAGGGCAAAGAGAATATATTGGAAGTTTCCAATTCCAAAAATTATTGGGAAGAGGAAGAGGCCCAGCCTGTTGGCGATCATGGTATTTTCCATGAGTTCTTCGTTAATTAGCCTAAAGTCTTCTCTTGAAGCTTCCTCGTGGTTGAAGACCTTTACAACTCTTAGGCCGTCAATCATCTCTTCGATGTAGCCATTAGTCTTGGCAAGAGATTTTTGCTGGTTCAAGAAGAAGTGAGAGGACTTGCCCCCAATTGTATTCATGGTAAAAATCATAAGTCCCACTGTCAAAATTATTATAAGTGACAAGAAGAAGGATTGTGAAAACATGGCGATTAGGACCATGATAATTGTCATGGCAGATGACACAAAGGATGGGAAGGACTGGGCTATCATTTCCCCAAGGGCCCTGACATCATTTGTGTAGTAGGACATTATGTCTCCGTGACTATTTTGGTCGAAGTAGGAGACAGGTAGGGCCTGCATCTTCTTAAACATAGTCTTTCTCATTTCCCCAAGAGTTGATTCAGATATTGCAACCATAAGTCTTGAGTAGGTGAAGGAGCAGATAACTCCAATTGCCAAAAATATTCCCATCTTAATTAGCATGGATAACAAGTTAGAGAAGTCCGGGTTTGAACTATTTACCAAGGGCATAATGTAGTCGTCAATTAAAAACCTCATAAAAAGTGACACAGAAATTGTGGCAAGAGATGAAATTATTACCATGAGAGCAACTCCTAGGAGCTTAAACTTATGCCTTTTAAAGATAAAGGAGAATAATTTTTTTGCTGCCTGCTTGTTTTCTGGAGATGTAATTTTTGTCTTATTCTTCTGCATCAAAATCACCGTCACTTTCTTGAGTTTCGTTAATTTCCCTATAGATTGGACTCTTTTCTATAAGTTCTTCATGTCTTCCAATAGATTCAATTTCTCCAAGGTCAAGGACTAGGGTGTAGTCAGTGTTCTTTAGGGACTTGATCTTTTGTGAAATCAAAATCTTTGTCATATCTGGTCTTAATTTATTCAAGGAAGAAATTATTTTCTCTTCAGTCTTGTTGTCGAGGGCAGAAGTTGAGTCGTCCATAATCAAAATCTTTGGATTTTTTAGGATTGACCTGGCAATAGAAATTCTTTGCCTTTGACCACCAGAGAAGTTAGTCCCACCCCTTTGGACCTTCATGTCCAGGTCTTTTTCAGGGTCAATGAAGTCATCACAAGATGCAATGTAGAGGGCTTCTTTTAGTTCTTCATCAGTAAGGTCGTCGCCAGCCCACTTTAGATTTTCACGAAGGGTACCTGTGAAGAGTTGGTTTTTTTGTAGGACCACAGAGACTTGGTCACGAAGGGCAGGAAGGTCATAGTCGCGAAGGTCTTCTCCTCCAACATAGACAGTCCCACTTGTTGGGTCAAAAAGTCTTGCAATTAGGCTAATAAGTGTGGACTTACCAGATCCTGTTGGACCAATCATACCCACATAGTCGCCAGAATTTATCTTTAGATTAATATTTTTTAGGACAGACTTGTCTAGGTCGCCAGAGTAGGAGAAAAAGACATCGTCAAAGATAATTTCTCCATTATTTACTTCCTTAATAGGGTCATCTGGGCTAACAATAGAAGGTCTAGTTGCAATAACTTCATTTATACGTCTTATGGAGTTTCTCGCAATTGTAATCTGAACGAGAATCATTGACAACATAAGAAGTGAAATTTGAATTTGAATTGCGTAAGTCACAAGACCTGTCAAGGCTCCAGTTGTCATCTTGCCAGCCACAATGAAGTGACTTCCCAACCAGGCAATTAAAATTGCCATGAGATAGGTTGAAAAATTCATAAGTGGGTTTGCAAAGGCAAGGAGCTTGGATGCCTTGATGTAATTATTTTGAAGGTCGTTAGAAACTTCATTAAACTTTTTGATTTCCTTATCTTCTTTTACAAAGGACTTAACCACACGGATGGCAGATAAGTTTTCCGACACGTCGGTGTTAAGCTTGTCTGTAATCTTAAAAACTTTTTCAAAAATTGGATAGGCTCCCTTTATAATAAGTCCCATCCCAATGCCAATGAGGGGAATAATAATTACAAAAGTTGGAGCCAGGTCCCTTGAAAGTCTAAAGGACATGATAAAGCAAAAGATAAGAGTAAGGGGGGAACGAATTGCCATCCTTATAGTCATTTGGAAGGCCATTTGCACAGCTTGGACATCAGTTGTCATACGAGTGATAAGAGAACCTGACTTAAACTTTTCCATGTTATCAAAGGAAAAGTCTGTTATGTTTTTAAACATAGAAGCCCTCATATTTTTTGCAAGACCACTTGATGCCTTTGTGGCAAGATAGCCCGAGATCACTCCTGTGGCAAGGGAGATTCCTGCTGCTATAAATAAAATTATTCCGTATCTAATTATATTGTGAGAGGAATTTATCAAGATCCCCTGGTCTATTATCTTTGTCATGAAGAAGGGGATTGATGCATTCATCAAGACCTCTAGCAAAACAAAAAAAGGCGAGAGCACTGCATACTTTTTATACTCGCCTAGATTATCGAAAACAACTTTTAACATATAACACTTCCTAATACATATTTAACATTAAACAATTACCCAAAAATTAAAAGCTAAAGCTAAATTAAAATTTTAAACTTAAAATTTTTAAGAAACTCTTATTAATTTGTAATTATTAGAAATTTGTAATACTATATAAGTATCAAACAAATGGAGGGATAACATGACAGACAATAAAAAAGAAAAAGATTTAATTGAAAACTCAAAAACTCTTTCTGATGCAAAGAAGAAAGAAATGAAAGCTAATATGGACCAACAAAAAGAAATCAAACCTGAAGATAGACCAGATTCTGACCTATATGCAAAGACTGAAGGACAAGATCCTGAAACAGGAATTGAAATTCCAACAGAAGAATCAGTTGAAGAAGCAAAAGAATGGGTTGACAACGAAAACAGAATGTAATTTCATGGCCTAGTGATAGGCCTTTTTTTGTAAAAAATTATAGGAGTTTTAATGGATAGCAAATTTTTAAACTGGCTCCTTGGCATAAGGAACGAAGTCTTAAATAGGTATATGATTGCCATAACCCACCTGGGAACTGGGGGAGCAATTTGGCTTTTTACAGTTTACATCCTCTTCTACCTGGGCTTTAGGATTGAGAGCATAAATGTAATACTTGCCCTAATCTTTAACGGCATAGTTTGCAATCTTTTATTAAAGAATATTTTAAAGAGAAAGAGACCCTCTTGGATAACAAAGGTGGAACTCCTTATAAAGGATCCCACAGACTTTTCTTTTCCATCAGGTCACGCATCATCATCCTTTGCTGCAGCAGTAACAATTTACTTCTACTTCAGGGGGATGGGGATCTTCTTCCTTGTGATAGCAGCCCTAATTGCTTTTTCAAGGATCTACCACTTCGTTCACTATCCCAGCGACGTAATCATAGGGGCAATTATTGGAATACTTATCGCCCTTGCCACAAAGAACTATTACGACAAATTTTTATTAGACTTTATGCAAGTAAATCTACCCTTCTTATTTGGACCTCTTCCTAAGGTCTGAGAAAAAGCCAGTGATTAAACTTGCACATTCTCTTTCCAAGATACCATACTCATAATTAATCCTGTGATTAGTTATGAGTTTTTCTATTTTTTGGTGAGAAACCACAGCGCCAAACCTCTTGTTGCGAGCCCCAAAATATAAATTTTTTATGCGAGCATTTAAAATTGCACCAACACACATTAGGCAGGGCTCAAGAGTAACGTAGATGTCGCAGCCTTCAAGATGATAAGAATTTAGGTGCCTTGCTGCCATAGATATTGCCATTATCTCTGCGTGAGCTGTGGGATTCTTTAAGTCCTCTTTTTTATTGTAACCATATCCAATTATTTTATTATTTTTAACAACGACACATCCAATGGGCACGTCATCTGATAAGAGAGACCTGCGACCATAGCGGAGGGCCTCTTTCATAAATTTAATTTCCATAAAATTATTATATCAAATTAAAGAAAAATTTAAGTTGATTGTAGTTAGATTTATTCCAATAAAATAATATATGAAAAATTAAGCCTATGTTATAATATTAAAAGTAATAATATTTTCTTAAAAATAAAGATATAAAGGAAATTATATTTAAAAACTTAGCAAAAAAAGATTTAGAATATTTATTCGAAATAAAATTATTTTTGAAATATAAGAGCTGGAAACCAGCAGGAGGGACAAATGACTTTTAAAATAATATCCGACTCCTCATGTGATTTAGATAAAGAAACTTTAAACAACTTAGACGTAAAAGTTTTGAGAATAAAGGGAACTGATGAAAAGGGCGAAGACCTTCCAGAGGACCTTACTAACAAAGAAATCTATAAGAGGATGAGAGAGGGCGCATTTTTTAAGACAAGCCAGTTAACTTATTATGACTACTTCAAGAAGTTTGAAGAATTTGCAAAGGAAGGCAAAGACATCATTGCCCTAACCCTATCTTCAGGCCTAAGTGGTACCTATCAAAATGCCTGCATGGCAAAAAGAGAAATTGAAGAAAAGTATGACATAAGAGTTGAAGTAGTTGATTCACTTGCAGCTTCAGTTGGTTTTGGACAAATAACTTACTTTGCTGGACTAGCTGCCAAAAATGGAGCGACTTATGATGAAGTCCTAGACCTACTTAAATTTTTGGTGGAAAAAACTAAGCACATCTTCACAGTTTACGACCTCAAATATCTTTACGAGGGAGGAAGAGTTTCAAAGACCAAGGCAAAAATCTCAAGCGTATTAAACATTCTTCCAATACTAGAAGTAGACCAAGAGGGAAAACTCTTTGTATCAGAAATGGTTCGTGGCAAGAACAAGTCCTACAAGAAGATGATGGAGATGATAGAAGAAAGAACAACATCAGATGGATCTGATACTGTCTTTCCAGTATATGCTGACGACATAAAAGTCCTTGATCCACTTATAAAAAAATTAGAAGAGAGGGGACACCACAAGTTCCTTCCTCTTGAAATAGGACAAACTATAGCAGCCCACGTTGGACCAGACATCTTTGGCCTAGCCTACCTTTCTGAAAACATACCAGAGAAATTTAAAAAGTTTTTAGGTTGAGATAAGCATTAAAAACTAAAGACGAAAAAATAATAAAAATTTGCAAAAAAAGAGGAAGTCGCGTGACTTCCTTTTTTAATATTTATCATTCGTATCCTTCTTTAAGTCTTAAAGCAGACTTATCTAGCATCTTCTTTAGGGAGTAGAGGGCAATGACAAACACCACTAGCTCTGACACTCCTGCTCCAAAGAAGAGGAATCTCACTCCAAAGAGGTGGACCATTAAATAAATGGAGATGAATAGGGATACTGATCCCCTCAAAATATTTATGATAATGGAATACTGAGGCTCTCCAATGGCTGATGATAAGGATGCAATAAACAAGTTTTGACCTGCTAATAAATACATAAGGGCGTAGATCCTCATTGGTCTTATGGAGGAAGAAATCATATTCTTGTTCTCTAAGAACATATTGAAGAGGCTTTCTGCCCCAAAGTAGGCAATGGAATACATAATTACAGAAATTATAAAGACGAAGATAAAGCTCATCCTAATAATTTTTATAGACTTATCCCTTTCCCTGGATCCGTGATAGTAGGAGAGAAGGGGTAGGGTCCCGTGGCAAACTCCTTGGAAGGTTGAGTTGGCAAAGAGGGACATGTAGTTTATAACTGCGTAGGCAGAAAGGTATTCAGGTGAAAGATATTTTATTATAAAGAGGTTAAAGATAAAGACAAAAGTTGCTGTGTTTAGCTCAGAGATAAATTCTCCAAATCCATAGATAACAGTCGTCTTTAGATAATGAAGGACTTCTTTAAATTCCATTTTTATCTTTACAAAACGAAGGTAACCCTTGGCAGCTCTGAAGTGGATAAAAAATATGAAACATGACAAGAATTGTGCAATACCTGTTGCAAGGGCAGCTCCCCTTACACCCAATTGAAACTTATCTATTAAAACATAGTCTAGGACTATATTTGTAAGGCAGGCTGAAACGGCGCCAATAATTGCAGTCTTAGGAAAGCCGTCTACCTTTACCAAGACCTCAAAGGCATAGGCGATGATGTAGAAGGGCGAAAAGAATACAATGACAGATAAGTAATCATGAGAAAGCTGAAATAAAGTTGAGTCTGCTCCCAAAAAACTTATTATTTGATTCATAAAAATTATTCCAATAAGGGCAAGTATTATTGAAAAGCTAAGGATAAATAAAATTATAAAGGTAAAGACCTTGTTGGCCTCGTCCCTGTTGCCCTTGCCCAGCTCTATTCCTATAATGGTTTGTGATCCCACACCAGTTATAATTGCAATTGCAAACAAGAAGTTCACATAGGGAACAACTATTGTTACAGCCGATAGCTCCAACTCACCGGCGAAGTTTGCAACAAAAAATCCGTCTACGATTGTGTAGATAGAAAAGACCCACATGGCAATAATTGATGGGATTACAAACTTAAAAAATTGTTTATTTAAACTCATAAAACACCTCTAACGTATTGATTATATATTAATATATTTTTTTAGGCAACGAAGCTAGACTATAAGTTATTCTATTACAATTTTTATAAGTCTTTGTTATAATGAGTTTAATAAATAGAGGGAGGAAGATTATGAAACCAATTATAGGAATTTCTGTTAACTCACTAAGAGATATTTCTCAAAATGACGTTGGACAAATTGGAGTAGAAGGTCAAGACTGGCAACTTATAGCAGCAGATTATATTAGGGCAGTTGAAAGGAATGGCGGGATTCCAATTTTAATTCCAAACATAAAGACTATGGAAGACATGAGAATAGTTTTAGATAAGATTGACGGCCTACTTTTATCAGGTGGTCACGATGTAAATCCAAGGACTTACAACGAGAGAAACTCTGGCAAGGCTGGCAAGTTCGACAACATAAGAGACCACGAAGAAATCTTTATGACAGAATATGCCCTTGAAAAGGACATCCCCTTCTTGGGAATTTGTAGGGGACTTCAAATCTTAAACGTTACACTTGGGGGAACTATCCACCAAGACCTACCATCAGCAGGTTTCCCAGCTCACTCAATGAGTAATTCGCTAAGAAACGAACCATCACATGAGCTTAAGGTCTTAGAAGACACTCCACTTTTTGATATTTTTAAAAGAGAAGAAATCTGGACTAACTCCTACCACCACCAAGGCATAAACGAACTTGGTAGGGGACTAAAGAAGGCAGCCCTATCAGAAGAAGGCCTAATAGAAGCAGTTTACTTAGAGGACAAAAAATTTGCCCTTGCAGTCCAATGGCACCCAGAAATGATGTACGACGACAAGGAAATGAATATGATTTTTGAAAAATTTATTGAAGCTTGCAAGTGAGTTTATAAATTTTTGATATTTTTTTGTTATTAAATTAATTAACGCAATCTAGAATTATGATTTTATTTTATAAAAGTTTTATATGTAAATTGTAATTAATACAGATTCATATTATTTCAAACGAGATCTTATTCTATAAAAAAATAAAAATAAAAGACAGCCGTAAAAAATCCAATTGTTTGAGCGAAGCGAGTGACATTACCTAACCCATTTTGTTTAAAAAATGGTGTTAGGTAAGTTCGCAAATTGAAGCTTGCGATAATTTGTGTACCTTTTTTATTTAGGCTGTCTTATTTTTATTTTGTAATGGAAGGCCCCTGCCAGGCCGTTGGGATTGGGGGGAGGTTTTAGGAGGGGGAAAGAGTCATTCCAAGGACCCCTGCGTGCCCGAATGGGTATTACTCCCCCTCCTAATAATAAAAAAACATATTATTGAATAAAAAAATCCTAGATTTTTATTTATTTTTTTAAATTATTTTTATTCAAAATAATCAATTATGCCATTTACAGCGATGCCAGTGGCCTTGTGATAAACTACTCCCTCACAATAGGTCCAGTTTTCTTTTCCTACTTTCTCCTTTGCTTCTTCGTAGTCTTTTTTCTTGGCTATTTCTATTGTACCTGGAATATGGTTTGGTCCCTTTTCGATGTAGACTACATCTTTTTCATAGCCAGGAATATCTTCAAGCTTGTGGGTGAAGTCCTTTAGGCCCTCTTCCTGAGCCTTGTAAAATAATTCTTCCATTAAACTATCATAATTTTCTTTTACTTCATCAGCAAACATCAACTTGCCAGAGATGTCATCGTCACCCCTAGCCATTTTTTGAATAGAAGGTCCATAGCCTGCCCCATCCATAGCTTCAATCTTTTCATCAAAGACAAAATTTTTATCTTGATCTAAGACATAGCGAAGTTCCATAGGACTAGTGTAGCCAGATTCGCTATTAAAAATTCCATTCTTGTAGGAATAATTTTGATTAACTACAGTCGCAAGAAAAATTAATTTGCCATCTTCAAAGAAGTCCTTAACTAGATGAGTGTAATAAACTTGGTAGTCGCCTGGATTCTTCATAGTTTCAATATTTTGGACTTGATTTGAAAGTAGAAGGCCTAGGGCCTTGTCCCTTAAATTTTCTTCTGAATTTATAATTACTGAAGAGATTTTTTTGATTTCTTCATTTCTATATATTCCATCTTCTTTTTTCCTGGAGAGCTTTATCTTCCTTGAAGGATTGGAAATTATTATATCTCCCGAGATATTTTCACTTTTATTCACACTTTCATCTGTAAGTTCAGAATTTTTTAAAACTCTCATATAGTCGAAAGTGCTGAATTCTCCCACAATCTCTGAAGCTTGAGTTTTTTCTTTTTTATTTTCCCTATATATGTATAATTTTGAAATTTTATCCCTGGCTAACTCTTCCTTATATCTCAAATCTTTTCTAAATTTTTCTGACTCTTCTATTTTCTTTTTTTCAGCTATTTTTTCTTCATTGGAAATTTTATTTTTATTACATCCTGTAAAAAATATAATTGCAATTAATGAAATAACAATAAATTTAAATTTCTTCATGTCTACCTCCTTTAAGTAGATATTATAATAAAGTTAGGTTAAATACAACAAGAAATGGGGTCTTAGAGTCTTAAATTATGGTATAATAGTTGTAATTTTATTTAAGGGGGAAATTATGAGAGCCGTTATAACTGTAATAGGTAGTGACAAGATAGGTATTGTATATGAAGTAGTAAAGAAGATGGTGGAATTTGACTTAAACATTGTTGATATCACTCAAACAATTTTAGATGATTACTTCACAATGATTGTTATTGTTGATTTAACTAAGATGAACGTTGAATTCCAAGAAGTTGTTGACGCTTATGAAGAACTTGGCAAGGAACTAGACCTTTCTATAAGAGTTCAACACCAAGGTATCTTTGACAAGATGCACCAAATTTAAGGAGCAGACATGGATAGACAAAGAATTTTAGAAACTGTAAGAATGCTGGACCAAGAGAACCTTGACATTAGGACAGTTACTCTTGGGATTTCGCTACTAGATTGCATAGACAAGGACGGGGATACTGCCCGCAAGAAGATCTACGACAAGATAACAAAGTATGGCAAGCACCTTGTTGAATATGCAAACGAAGTTGGTCACAAGTATGGTGTTGAAATTGTAAATAAGAGGGTTTCTGTTACACCAATTGCCCTAATCGCTGGTGCAACTGATGATAAAGACTACATAGAATTTGCAAAGACTCTTGATGCTGCTGCAAAGGAAATTGGCGTAGACTTCATCGGTGGTTACTCTGCCCTAGTTCATGGAGAAATGACTCCTGCTGATGAAATTTTAATAAACTCAATTCCTGCTGCCCTTGCTGAAACAGAAAAAGTTTGCTCTTCAGTAAATGTTGGTACAACAAAAAATGGTCTCAACATGGATGCAGTTAAGCTAATGGGAGAAAAAATTGTAGAAGCTGCAAACTTAACTAAAGACGCAGACTCCATTGGTTGTGCTAAGCTTGTTGTTTTTGCCAACGCAGTTGAGGACAATCCCTTTATGGCAGGTGCCTTCCACGGAGTTGGAATGGGCGATGTAGTCCTTCACGTTGGAGTTTCTGGTCCTGGTGTTGTTAAGTATGCCCTAGAAAAGGTTAGGGGAGAAAGCTTCCACGTTGTTTCAGAAACTATAAAGAAGACAGCCTTTAAGATTACAAGACTTGGAGAATTAATTGGTACTGAAGTTGCCCAAAAAATTGGAGTTCCCTTTGGAACAATCGACTTATCCCTTGCTCCAACTCCAGCAATAGGAGATTCCGTTGCAAGAATCCTAGAAGAAATTGGAGTTGAATTTGCAGGTGGTCACGGAACTACTGCAGCCCTTGCCATGTTAAATGACGCTGTCAAAAAGGGTGGCATCATGGCATCTGACCACGTTGGTGGCCTATCTGGTGCCTTCATACCAGTGAGTGAAGACGAAGGAATGATTGAAGCTGCAAGAAATGGTCACATTGGCCTTGATAAGCTTGAAGCCATGACTTGCGTTTGCTCTGTTGGACTTGACATGATTGCAATCCCAGGAGACACAAAGGCAACTACTATTGCTGCAATTATTGCTGACGAAGCCATGATTGGAATTATTAACCAAAAGACTACAGCTGCTAGACTTATACCTGTTATTGGCAAAGGTGTTGGCGACGAGGCAACCTTTGGTGGCCTATTAGGATCTGCTCCTATTGTCCCAGTTCATCCAGGCAGTGCTGACAGGTTTGCAAACCGTGGTGGATATATACCAGCCCCAGTTCACAGCTTTAAAAACTAAAAATTAATAAGAGAAGAAAAAAGAAAGAGGTGTGTTATGAATAATAATTCAAAGGACATTGAAAAATTAACCACAGAGACCACTGAGTTTAATAGAGAAATTGGTGTCTTTGGTGGCGTAAGTATTATTGGTGGGATCATGATAGGATCAGGTATCTTCTATCTTGGCTCCTATGTTCTACAAAGGACGGGCATGAACTCTGGTCTTGCCCTTATCTGTTGGATTATTGGTGGACTTATCACCCTATTTGGTGGTCTTTGCTATGCAGAACTTGGTACTGCCATGCCAAAGGCTGGGGGAAGAATTGTCTACTTAAACGAAGCCTACCACCCAATAGTTGGATTTATTTCTGGCTTTACTGACTGGTTAGTTGGTGGACCAGGTTCCGTTGCCGCAGTTGCCATTGCCTTGATGTCAGTTTTCAAAAGTTTCTTTGAAATTTCTGACTTTGGAATTAAGATGGCAGCCATAACTTTGATAATTATTTTAACTATCTATAACATGCTTGGCGTTAAAGCTTCAGCAATTTTACAAAACCTATCCATGGTTGCAAAGCTTGTTCCCATTGGATTAGTAATGATAGCAGCCCTCTTTGTAGGTAAGGTTAGCCCAGACTTAAGTCTTGGAACAGCTTTTGAATACTCAAGGACAAGTGGAACAAATATCTTTGGCATGATAGCCATAGCTGTTGTTGCAACTCTTTGGGCCTACGAAGGATGGACTAACTTGAACACAGTTGCAGAAGAGATAAAGGAGCCTCACAAGAACCTACCTCTTGCCCTAATAGTTGGTATTGGTGGTATCACAGTTCTTTACACTCTATTTAACTTTGCAATAATGAAGGTTATACCTCACGAAGAAATCGTGTCAATGATAGATTCTGGCGACTTATATCTTGGAACAGAAGTTGCCAAGAGAGTATTTGGTCACGCAGGAGTAATAATTGTTAGTGCCGGCATGATTCTTGCCATGTTTGGAACTCTTAACGGACTTATTCTTGCTCAACCAAGGATGTACTATGCCATGGCAGTTGAAGGTCACTTCTTCAAGTCCTTTGCAAAACTTCATCCAAAGTATAAGGTTCCAACTGCCCCAATGATTGTACAATGTGTATTCTCTTGCCTACTTGTGCTTTCATCAAACCTTGACCAACTTACTAACATGGTTGTAATCACTGGAATGATTTTCTCAGTTCTTACAATTTTATGTGTTCCAATCCTTAGGAAAAAATATCCAAAGATTGAAAGGCCTTACAAGGTTTGGTTCTACCCTGTGTCTGTAGTTATTACAGCCCTAATTTTTGCAGGACTTGTTATCCAAGGTGCAATTGAAGATCCAATCACAGGACTTACTGGACTTATAGTCCCAATCCTTGGTGCAATCACTTATATGATTTTTGATGCTAAACTTAAAAGAGAGAAAAATGAGGGATAAGATGAAAAAATTATTTTACAACGGAAAAGTTTATGTCAATAGAGATGAATTTCAAGAGGCGATCTACCTTGAAGGAGAATTTATAAAAGAAGTTGGAAAAACAGAGGACCTTGTAAAAAAATATGACCAAACTGACGTAGAAAAAGTTGACCTTGAGGGCAGGACAGTTATACCTGGCCTCAACGACTCCCACCTTCACTTTATGCAATTTGGCGAAAGCATGAACCAAGTTGACATCGAAGGAGTTGAATCCATTGAAGAAATGATTGAAAGATGTAAACTTTTTATGGAGAAAAATCCTAAGAGATGCCAAAAGGGAATCCATGCCCTTGGTTGGAACCAAGACTTCTTTAAGGGAGACAAGAGGATACCAAATCGCTTTGACTTAGATAAAATTTCTACAGAAATTCCTATAGTTCTTGAAAGAGTTTGCGGCCACATAGTTTCATCAAACACCAAGGTTATAGAAATCCTTGGACTTACAAAGGACAGCCCACAATATCCCGACGGCGAATTTTTAATTGGCGATGACGGATATCCTAGTGGGGTCTACACAGCCAATGCCTGCAACTTTGCCAAGGATGTAATACCTGACTTCACTCTCGAAGAAAGACGTGAAATGCTAATAGAAACTATGGACTACGCAGTATCTTGTGGACTTACATCAGTTCAATCCAATGATGTTGGTACAACTTTTATGAATGGACCTGTGGCCTTTAAACTTTTAAAGGATATCTACAAGGAAAATAAAAAAATTAGATACAGACACCAAGTTTGCTTTAACGACTTTGGAGAATTTGAAAAATATTTGTCTGACGGAGAATACTCTAATAAGGACAAGGAATATGACACAAATTATTTAAAGCTTGGACCCTTGAAGTTATTTAAGGACGGGTCCCTTGGTGCAAGGACAGCCCTAATGCGTAATGGCTATAATGATGACAAGGACAATCACGGACTTCCTTGGATCAAGGACGAAGAGATGAGAAAGTATGTCAAGCTTGCATCAGAAAACGACCTTCAAGTTATAACTCATGTTATTGGGGACAAGGCCATTGAAGATACAGTTAAGTGTTATGAAGATTCCTTTGTCGATGGAGAAAACAAACTTCGCCACACTCTCGTTCACTGCCAAATCACTGATAGAGAATTAGTTGAAAGAATTGCAAGAGATGACATTTGTGTAATGGCACAACCAATCTTCTTGGACTACGATATGAAGGTTGTGGAAGACAGGTGTGGCAAAGAACTTGCATCAACATCCTATGCCTTCAAGAGCCTAAAGGACCTTGGTGCTCACGTTGCCTATGGAACTGATGCCCCAGTTGAAAACCTAAATCCCTTCCCAAATATTTACATGGCAGTAACTCGTAAGGACAAGAAGGGAAATCCTGAAGGAGGATTTTATCCTAAGGAGTGCGTAGATATCTACGAGGCCATTGATGCCTACACAGTAGAATCTGCTTATGTAGAATTCCAAGAAGACATCAAGGGAAGGATCAAAAAAGATTTCTTGGCTGACTTTGTAGTTTTAGACGAGGACATCTTTACAATTGACCCAATGGATATCAAGGACATTAAACCAAGGATGACAGTGGTTGGCGGAAATGTAGTTTATAAAAGATGAGGAAATATGACTTTAGAAATTAAGGGAATAGAAAATCTAAACAATAAGGAAAGACTTGACTATATGGTGGACTTTGGTAAAGCCACAATAAAAACTGAGGCCGACATGATAGCCATGATGGCAAACATCTCTTCCATAATATTTAATGTGGTGGAAGACTTAAACTGGGCAGGATTTTATCTTGTAAGAGAAGATGAATTAGTCCTAGGACCCTTCCAAGGTCTACCTGCCTGCACAAGACTTGCTGAGGAAGGAGTTTGCGTGGCAGCCTGGAAGGATAAAAAAGTTATGAGGATAGAAAATGTTCACGACTTTAAAGGTCACGTTGCCTGCGACTCGGCATCTAATTCAGAATTAGTCTTGCCTCTTATTGTGAATAATGAAGTCATTGGAGTCCTGGACCTAGACTCACCAAGCCTAGGTCGCTTTACAAGTCTTGAAGAAGAAAAATTTAAAGAGCTTGTAAGGTCCATGGAAGAAGAATTATCTAAATAAATTAGAGGAGGTTAAGCCTCCTCTTTTTTATTATAAAATTGTAAGTCTTTTTTTGATTTCTTGTATGAATTATTTAGAAGATTTGTAATTTTTACTTGCTATACTTAGGGCATAAAAATTATTAAAGATAAGGAGTAAAAAAATGAAAAGAAATCTTAAAAGAAAAATAAGTTCAATTGTTTTAGTAGGAGTATTAGCTTTAGGATTAGCTGCTTGCAGTAAAGCAAATGCAGCAGACTATTCAACAGGAATGGTATCCTATGAAGAAATCCAAAATGAATTTGCCCAAACTTGCAAAAATCTTACTTGGCCAGAAGGATACGAAGTGCCAAAAGAAATCGACGAGAAGAAAGACGGCTCAGTCTACCAAAAAGGATTTGGAAACACAAGAGCAAGTATGTATTGGGAAGCTGCTTGGGAAAAGGAATGGTTAAATACCTACAAAACTGATCCGGAAAGAGCCGAAAAAGCCTTAAGAGAATTAGAAAAAGCAAAGAAAATGCCTTATATGTCAGAAGCCTCTTGTGATGATGCAACAAGAGAATATTTCGCTAAAATGTTAGAAAAAGCTAAGAAGGGCGACCCAACAGGTATTGAAGAAAATATCAAATTAAATGCACCTGAATAAGATCTATATTTACTCGTCAATTGAATAATTAGAAAGTTAACCCCCAAAAAATTCTTTTGGGGGTTTAATTTTACAAGCAAATATAAAAACAGTATAATCGAAAATAAATAAAGATTTGCAGTTATTACTCATGAACTTATGACCATAAAAAATTAGAATGGAGTTAGAAATGAAACACTTTAGATTATCAGACATTATTATTTTTGTTGGAATTTATATTTTTGCAAGTTCTCTTGATGATAAAGACAAGAAGAAAAAATACTTGGGCATCATCCTAATATTTTTGGGATCCATCTTAAAGTTTTTGAATTATTAAAATTAAAAAATAAAGCTTAATAAAAAAATAAAATCACAGGAGACTTGCAAGCTAAGGAGGCAATATGAAAGACATAATCATTGTTGAAAATATTGAGAAGGCCTTTAAGGACAAGGAAGTCTTTTGTGATTTTTCTTTGTCTATAAGGGAAAAGACAGTCCACGCCCTTGTAGGGCCCAATGGATCTGGCAAGACAAGTCTCTTGAGGATCCTGACAGGAATTTACAAGTGCAAGGGCCATGTGGAAGTCAAGGGATCCTATGCCATGCTCCTTGAAAATGACTACCTCTATGAGGACAAGACTGGGATAGAAAATATAAATATTTATTCTCTCTACTTTAATTTTAGCAAGGAGGGCTACAAGGCCTACGCTGACATCTTGGGCATCACTGAGGACCTAGATAGGAAGGTGTCAACTTACTCCAAGGGGATGAAGAGGAAGCTATCTCTTCTCATCATTGTCCTAATGGATAGGGACATCATCTTCTTAGACGAAGTCACTTCGGGAGTTGATCCCCTATCTCGAGTTGAAATTAGAAAAATTATAAAAATTTTAAAGGACCAAGGCAAGACCATAGTCATAACTTCTCACGACTTGTCAGAGATTGAAAAAGTTGCAGACCTTGTGACCATGATTAAGGATGGAAAAATTTTATTCACCAAGGAAGTTTCTCAGCTTGGAGAAGGTCTTGAAGACTTATTTATTGAGGAGGGATCAAAATGAAAGACAAGGCTTTAAACAAGGCATCCAGATATCTAATCTTTAGGGACAAGGAAGTTATCATCAACACAGTTTTATTTCTTGTCATCACCTTTGCCTACCTTATCGGTCTTTACAAATTTCTTTTTGCGTACAAGGGAGAGGATTTTATCATCCTCATGACCTACGCCCTCATACTTGGTTTTGGGATAATTGGGTCCAACACCATCCTTGTGAATTTAAGTCTCAGGGACAAGCTAAGTGGAAGGCTGGAGTTTTTGCTTGGGACTGGACTTGACGTTAGAGAAATCATCAAGGCTTACTCCATAGAAAATTGGAGGATTTCATCTATTTCTTCCTTTGTAATTTTTTTTGGAACTTATGTAATTTGTAACTTGGGCAAGTCCTTTGTCGCCCTCTACCTTTCATGCATAGGCCTTCATTATTTTTTGATCTTGACCCTTAATGTCATGGCAATGTATAGGAAGAATTTTAAGTTTTTCAAAAATATAGTTTTCTTTAGCACAAGTCTTGGCATTTATCTCTTGGGAAATTTTTCTGGAAGGATTTTAAATTTCCTAGGCTCTATAAACTTGGACTTAAATATCTTTTTAATTCTTGTAAATGTAATTCTCGGACTTGGTTTAGGTGCCTATTCCCTTTACCAATATAGGAAGATGAATAACGAGAGGGTCATGGAGGTGAGCGCTCTTTGGTCTTAAAATTAATTGGTCTCGACCTAAAGAAGAGCTTGGACAAGAATGCCCTCTTAATGGGATTTTTTGGTCTGGTCTTTACCTTCCTTTCAAGTTTTTCTCTTGAAGAAGGCACAAGCCTATCAAGACTTATGGGGACAGAGGGTCTTGCCATCTTGTTTTTAATTTTTGCCCTTGAGTTTTCTAAGGGGACCCTCCAAGAGGACAAGGCGAGGAAGAAGATTGAGTTTGTCCTTGCCAATGGCCTTGGGATAAAGTTCCTAGTCATAAAATATTTTGGAGCCATTTACTTAGCAAGTCTTATTACACTCTTGCCAGCCTTCATATTTTTTGTCTTTAAGGCAAGGCTTGGGGTCCCTGAAATTTTTAACTTCTTACTTACATCAGGCCTCTACACAAATTTTTTAATTTTAAAAATTTTAAACACAGAGAACATGAACAAGATGGCGGGGATCCAAAACAAGATAATTCTTCTTGGCATCCTCATCTTAATGGTCTCAATCAATATTTATATTTTTACTTCTATGATAAAATTGTACTTGATAAGCAAGTTTTTAATTTTAATTGCTATAAATATTTTTGTTGCCCTTAGGACGAATAAGGAGAGAATTGGAGTGACCTACTTTTGATGGGGAAGAGAATTTTAAAAATTATAATTTGCCAATTTGCCCTAATTTTTTATTGGGCTTGGCTTTATAAAGCTGGGGACCTAATAGACAACCAGGCCCTCTTGAACCTAATGAGCTTCTTAATAATAGGGACTATTTACGGATTTATTCACACAGAGATAAGCAAGGAAGAAGACAAGAAAAGCCACGGAGCCTTTATTTTTCTTTCCTTTTTCCTTTTTGCCCTGGCCCTAAATAAAAATTTAAGTCCAATAATTTTTATGGGCCTGGGACTTGTAACCAGTCTATTTTATATTAAGAAGAACCTAAGACCTAATAGGGCTAGACACATTAGCGTCCTTCCAGTTTCAAGGAAGATGACCCAGGTGGCAAGTCTTGTCCTTCTACTCGTATTCACGGTCATAATTTATCTCCTGGACCTTGATGGGCCAGTGATCCATATTTTCTACCAAATAATATTTTTTGCCTACTGCCTCTTGTTCTTCCTCTTCTTAAAGGACAGGGAAGATGTCTATGAAGAAGTCTTTAAACTTTTTTATATGTCCGAATACCTTGGCGAGGAACGCGAGAACTTTGCAAGACTTATCCATGATGAAGTCCTCCAAGATATTTTTGCTGCTAAAAATTATTTAAGCTTGGCAGAACCGAGAGTGGACCTGGCAAGAGATATTCTTACCAACTTAAATGGAAGGCTTAGGGAGATAATGAAGTTCTATCAAACTAGGCTCTTTGAGGACTTTAGCATAGAAGAAAACATCCAAGGAGTTTTTGAAAATCTTGCCAGCCTTTATCCAGAGAAGAAAACTAAGATAGACCAAAAAATTTCTGATGGCCTAAGAGATAACACAAGCAAGGAAGAAGTTAGACTTATCTCGACAATTACCAAGGAGCTTGTCAACAACATCTACAAGCATTCAGAGGCTACCTATATTTTTTACAGGCTCTATGAAGATGAGGACTTTATACTTATGGAAGTTGAAAGCGACGGCATGAGAGAAGAAGACTTTAAAAACATCCAAGACTCCAAGAGGGGAGTCCTTCTTTTGAAGATGTTAATTAGGACAAAGGAAGGAGAAATTGCCTACGAGGACAGGGACGGAAGTCTTTACACGAGAATAAAAATAAGAAGGTACAGAGATGAAAATTCTTTTATTAGATGACCACAAAATTTTTGGCGAGAGCCTGAAAGTCCTCTTGGAAGAGAGGGGGATTTCTTGCACCTACACCAGTAGCATAAAAAATTTTTACGAAGAAGTAGAGGGAGACTACGACATCATCCTCTTGGACATAAACCTAAAGGAAGAGGAAACAGGCTTCGACATCTTAGACAGAATTCATGATAAAAATAAAAAAATTGTGATTTTGACTTCTTACGACATGATAAATTACAAGAGACTTGCTTTGGAAAAGGGTGCTATAGACTTTATAAACAAGTCCCTTGATGTGGATGAGGTCATAGAAAGACTAGAGAAGGTCTACAAGGATGAAAAAATTTCTTTTGATGATGAGGAAAAAACAATTGAGCCTCTTACAAAAAGAGAAGAAGAAATTTTGCTAGAAGTTCTAAGTGGTTTGACCAAAAAAGAAATTGCAGACAAGCTTTACATCAGCGAGAGGACCCTCTACAATCATCTTGCAAATATTTACGCAAAGCTAGGTGCCAAGAACGCTATTGAAGCCTACAAGATTGCCCTTGAGCTTGGCTACATCAGGCCCCTTATGTAAAAATAAAAAAACTAGGCCATAAAGACCTAGTCATAAATTTACTTATCTTCTGATATGATTTTATAAATTGCGTCAGAAGATTTTCTTTTTTTATCGCGAATTTTGTCATCCTTGGCGTAACCTATGGCGATGACAAGTCTAATTCTCGACCTAGTGCCAAGGTATTTTTTGAGCTTGTCTTCGTCAAACCAACCCATGATGCAAGTTGAAAGTCCAAGAGTAGTTGCTTCTGCTGTGAAGTAGGCTGCAGAAATTCCAATGTCAATGGACTTGTAGTCTTGGTCCTTGACAGAAGACCCAATCTTAGCAGTTAGGTTGTAATTTTCTTCTGTCACTATGGCAAAGGCATTTACATCCTTGGCAAAAGAATTCATTGTCCCTAGTTGCAAGTGTTCTTTAATGTTTTTTGCCTCATCTCCATACACAAGGTAATAAAAATAAGGCTGAGCATTGCAGGCAGAAGGAGCGAGCTTCATACTTTCAAGGCAGGCTTCGAGTTTTTCAACTTCAACTTCTCTGTCAGGGTCATAGGACCTGCAGGACTGTCTGACTTTTGCTAAATCTATAAAATCTTTAAACTCCATTTCATCCTCCTAAAAATTCATCCAAGTCTCCATCAAAGAAGAAAAATTCATCATCACGCATAAGGCAAGGGACCCCAACGCGATTTTCTTCTACAATCTCATCAAAGGCATCTGAGAAGTCTCTTTCCTTTAAAAATCTTTTGAGACTTGCCATAGAAGAAGTTATATCCACAATTTCACATTTGATTTCCTTCTTCTTAATTTCTTCTATTGCCGGTGGACAGTCTGGGCAAAGACTTGAAACAAAAAGTGTTAACATATTTTTTCCCTCCAAAAATTTATCTAGTGACCTATAAAAATCTTGGTCTAGCGATTTTTCCCTCTTAGGAATATTAGAGTAAATATTCCTATCTCTCATTTTCTTGTTGAAGTGACGGCTGGCAAGTAGGCTCATGATGTTATCGTCATCCACAAAGTCACCTTGAAAGTCAAGGACCCTGGCACACTTAGAAAGTCCAAGAGAGGCAAGTCCCCTGTCATTACTTATGACGAGGTCACCCTGTCTTGCGTGGTTGGCTATATAGATGTCGGCGGCTTCCTTGGATATGTCTACGTCCACGACTTGACCATAGGATGGCTTGAAGTCCTGGCTATAATTTTTTACAGTAACCAGTCTTGCCCCATATTTTTTTGAGAGATCTTCAACTATTTTTCTTATGGGCGAACCATCTGCATCTAATAATATTTTCATACTTATATTTTACCCCAAAGGGCAAGATTAGCTAGCACAATAATAAAAGTATTGAAATATTGTCTTATTTTATATAGACTTAGTTTAGGAGGTTAATATGAAATATATTTACAGAATATTTGTATTCCTTACTGTTGTACTCCTCCTTGGGGCTTTGGGACTTACCTTTATATTTGCACCAAGAGGACAAAAATTAGCTAACGAAAACAAAATTAAAAATAAAGATCAAGTGCAAGAGCCAGAAAAAATTTCTATCTTTAACGAGGATGAAGACATTGTAAACATCCTTCTAGTTGGAATTGATTCAAGCGAAGTTACTTATGAAAAGGACGAGGACTCCAAGAGGGCAGACACCATTATGCTCCTATCAATTGATCCAAAATACGACAGGGTTAGACTCCTATCCATACCTAGAGATACATACTACAAGTTAAAGGGTTATGACAACTACAGGATGAATGCAGCCTACTCTCGTGGTGGAATTGATCTACAAGTTTCCAGCGTTGAAGACTTTTTGGGTATAAAAATTTCTCACTATGTAACAGTTAACTACGAGGCAGTAAAGGAACTTGTTGATGCCATTGGTGGTGTGGAAGTTTACACTCCAGCCTACAAGTACACAGATCCTTCAACTATACCGCCTCTTGTAATTAATTTTGAAGAGGGACTTCACCTATTAAATGGAGAAGATGCAGTTAAATATCTTAGAATTAGAAAAATTTACAAGGACCAAGACCTTGACAGGATTAAGGCCCAACAAGGTTTTATAATGAAGATCTTCGACAAGATGAAGTCACCAAGGATGCTTCTTAAGCTTCCGAAATTAGTTTCCATTGCCAACAAGCACATTGAAACTGATATGAACTACGGACAACTTTCCTACCTTGCCTACTATGGTGTAACTCTTGATAGGGAAAATATAGGCATGACAACAGCACCAGGTCGCACAAAGAAAGGGTCTCCTCTTTACTTTGTTGACAAGAAGGACGCTATGTATGTTGCATCTGAACTAGAAAGACTTAGAAATAATTCTGAGGTCCAAGGAGAAGAGCCAAGGGACTACACAGAAGAAGAGCTTGCAAATATGACAGAGGCAGAGAGGGCAGAAGCTGAACAAAAGATGAGAGACAAGAAGCTTAGGGATAAGTTAAAGGAAGAGGCAATTCATGAAGACGAGCCTTCCAATGAAAATTCAAATCCTAATAAGACTTCAAAGACATCTTCAAAAACTACATCAAATAAAATTTAAAGGAACCCCGAGAGGGTTCTTTTTTTGTGACTTCTTACTACTTTATAAAAGCTTATGACCTTGTAGAAGTTTATGAATTTATAAAAGTTTACGACTTCATAAAAGTTTATGACTTTATAAAAACTCATAATTTCATAAAAACTTATAAGATCATAAGAATTCAAAAATAAAAACCTAGTACCTCATAAAAAATAAAAAAAATCACCAGTCGCCTGGTGATTAATGACTTATTCAGCCAAAATTTTTATTATATTTTTTACAACTTCCTTAGACTTTTCCATTTGGTCAAGGCTCACAAGCTCGTAGCGACCGTGGTAGTTGTAGCCGCCTGTGAAGATGTTGGGAGTTGGAAGCCCCATAAAGGAAAGCTTTGAACCGTCAGTTCCACCTCTCACTGGTCCAATCTTTGGCTCGACCCCTGCCCTTTCAAAGGCAGCCTTTGCCAAGTCGATAATTTCCATGTGGTCCTCAAGTTTTTCCCTCATGTTGTAGTATTGGTCTTTGATTTCAATTTTTATCCTATCATTGTATTTTTTATTTAAGAAGTCAGCAATTTCTTCAAATAATTTTTTCCTAGCTTCAAACTTTTCCCTTGAGTGGTCCCTGATGATGTAGGACATCCTTGTGGACTCAACAGAACCTTCCATGCTAAGAAGAAGGGAGAAGCCCTCGTAGCCTTCTGTGTATTCAGGTCTTTCGTTAACAGGGAGCATAGAATTAAATTCCATTCCTATTAGTTGAGAGTTCACCATAGTGTCCTTGGCAGAACCTGGATGAACATTTTTCCCTTGGATTTCCACCTTGCATGAAGCTGCGTTAAAGGTTTCATACTCAAGTTCGCCAAGAGGTCCACCGTCAACAGTGAAGGCAAAGTCTGCCCCAAAGTCCTTGACATTAAACTTGTCTGCCCCTCTGCCAATTTCCTCATCAGGAGTAAAGGCAATCCTTATGTCCCCATAGCTTGCATCTTTGTCCTTTAAAAGCTCTTCCACAGCAGAAACTATAATTGCAATGCCTGCCTTGTCGTCTGCCCCCAGTAGGGTATTTCCATCAGTAGTTACTATAGTTTGTCCCCTTAAGTCTTTTAAGAAAGGAAAGTCCTTCACACTTGTTGTAAAATCTTCATTTAGTTTAATATCAGCTCCGTCATAATTTTCTATAATTCTTGGCTTGACATCTTTTCCAGACATGTCGGGAGCTGTGTCCATGTGGGCAATAAAGCCCACAGTTTTCTTTGCCTTGACCCTGCCAGGGATCCTTCCATAGACGTAACCATTCCCATCAATTTCTGCTTCGATACCAAGAGAGCTTAGCTCTTCCACTAGATAATTGCCAAGGGCTAGCTGCCTCTCAGTTGATGGGCAAGTGCCTGAAGCCTCGTCGCTTGTTGTCTCAAAAGACACGTATTTTAAAAATCTATCTAACATATTTGTCATAATAACCTCCAATAAAAATATTTTATCACAAAGAAAAGCGACTGAGGGTCGCCTTAATTTTAATCAATCAAAATCATTTTTTGAAATTCTGTCTTCCACAGAATATTCATTGTCCAAAATTTCTACTTCATACTCTTCACTAAACATTGGGGATGACAAGATGTAGTCGGCAGTTGTTGCTGAAGTAGCAAGGGCAATGTTGTAGAGAGTTGAAATTCTTAAGAGGGCTTTGACGTCTGGGTCGTGAGGTTGTGCCTCAAGGGGATCCCAAAAGAAAATTAAAATATCAATTTGTGAATCTGATATCTTGGCGCCAAGTTGTTGGTCTCCACCTAGGGGACCTGACACAAGTCTTTTGACGTCGAGAGAAGTCTCGCGTGAGATAAGGGCTGCAGTTGTTCCTGTCCCAATAAACTTGTGACCTCTTAGTTCATCTTCGTGCCTCTTCACCCAATCAAGAAGTTCCTTCTTCTTGTGGTCGTGGGCAACAAGGGCGATAGTCTTTTTCTCTTTAACTTTAATAGATTTAACTTCCATAAATACCTCTTTAAATAAAATCTTGACTAAGCAATTTCTTTAATATATAATATCAAAGATTGAAATCCTTGCATAGTTTAAATACTATGCCGAAGACCATAAGGAGGTGAAAGTATGAATAAATACGAAGCGGTGATTATGTTTTATCCTGAAGTGGAAGAAGAAAAAAGAAATGCTTCCTTCGATAGACTTAAAAAAGTAATCGAAAAAGACGGAAAAATCAATAACATTGATGAATGGGGAATGAAAAAACTAGCTTACGCAATCGACTACAAAAAAGAAGCTTACTATATTTTCTATGAATTCGAAACAAAAGCAGAAGATATAGTTGAAATCAACAGAGTAGCGAAAATCATGGACCCAGTAATGAGACAAATGATTATCAAGGTTGAAGACTAAGGAGTTTTTATGAATAGTGTATGTTTAATCGGAAGATTAGCGAGAGATCCCGAACTTCGTTACGCACAAACTGGCACAGCAATGTGTCGTTTTACAGTTGCCGTAGATAGAAGATTAAGCAAGCAAAAAAGACAAGAAGCACAAGCTAACAATCAGCCAACTGCTGACTTTGTATCTTGTACAGCTTTTGGAGCTACTGCTGAGCTTATAGCAAACTATCACAAAAAAGGCAGCCAAATTGGAATCGAAGGTAGAATCCAAACTGGAAGTTACGAAAGAGATGGAAGAACAGTTTACACAACAGACGTTGTAGTAAATAATCTTACATTTATTGGATCTAGCCAAGGTGGGGGACAAGCACAAGGTGGCTTTAACCAAAACCAAGCTGGATTTAATCAAAACAACTTCCAAAACCAAGGTGGATTCAATCAAGCTGGCATGGCTAGCCCAGGACCAGTAAATTCTGCTTACGAAAATGATTTTTCAAAGAGCGATAACGATGACGATGGATTTTTCCCTGTTGATAATGACGATATTCCATTTTAAGGAGGGTAAAAATGCAAAGAAGATTTGGCAGAAGGAAAAAAGTAGATCCTTTTGAAAAAGATAAGACTAAAAAAATTGACTATAAAGATGTTGAAACACTAAGAAATTATATTTCTGACCGTGGAAAGATTCTTCCAAGAAGAATCACTGGCTTAAACGCTAAACATCAAAGAGAAATGACAGTAGCTATCAAGAGAGCAAGACAAATTGCACTTCTTCCATATAGCGCTGACTAATTAATATGATTTAAACTGTTGGGTAGTAACCCAGCAGTTTTTTTTATTGGAAATATCTAATTGGAAATTTTAAATCCTATATTTTAATTTAAATTTAATTTCTTTAATGTATAATCATACTAAAGAGACTTATTAGTAAAATATTTTAAATTTTAAAAAAGGAGGATTTTATGAAGAAGAAATTTATTTTGGGAGCATCGATCTTGGCTCTTGCTATCCCAACTTTTGTCACTGCAAATTCTAACATTAGGATTTGGATGAAGGGGGAAGTTATCAAGTCTGATGTGGCTCCCTACATTTATCAAGAGAGGACTATGGTGCCTCTTAGGGTGATTTCTGAAAATCTTGGAAAGGAAGTTACTTGGGATGGTGCCAAGAGATCTGTTAACATTAAGGATGAAAAGGGAAATGAGTTTTCTCTTATTATTGGTGGAAAGTTTATGGAAGATATTTCGGCAAATGTTGACAGGAAGATTGAACTTGATGCACCTGCTCTTATTAAAGACGACAGGACTTTTGTTCCCCTAAGGGCAATAGCTGAAGCCTTTGGCGAAAGGGTTGACTGGGACAAGGACAAGAGAGTTGTTGTAATTGGCGAGGGCTATGACACTAATAAGATAAAAGAAGAAAAGAAGGAAGTCTTAGACCCACTTGGTCTTGACTATCTTTACAATAAGGACATGGCAGGCAAGTCTGATGAAGAAAAGTCTAATTATGAAAAAAGAATGAGAGAAATGCCTTCAAAAGTTTTCAATGGATATAAGAATGGTGAGGTTGAAGGATGTCTTGCCTGGTTATCTTTTACAAAAGCTGGACAATCTTTTGATTCTGAATTAAATAAGAATCCATTTTTATATCCTAGAGAGTATGGACTTGGAATAGGTGTAACTGAAAGAGGTGAATCTATGTCAAGCTATGATGATTATGAAAAGGACGAGAAGTACAAAAGAGAACTCTTGGGTCTAGCTTCTGGTCCATGTATGGCAGGGCTTGAACATTTTGATTATTATTTAAACTTCGATGGGACTTTTAATTATTTTAGTCTTCCGCTTCACTATCAAGGTAACGCTCCTGAAATGTTAAAGGAAGTTAAGAATATTGTGGCACATCCTAAAAAGATAAAGTTTATAAAGGCTGATAAGAGTGAAATTGAAAAACTTTTAAAGACTCTTGACACGCATTACGATTAAGCTTACTAAAATATTTAAGTTATAGAGACTAGCTCAGGCTAGTCTTTTTTTATTTAAAGGCTTTTAAAAAATTTTTTTAAACAACACATAGACACACATCAATGTGTTATGTATAATATTTAGGGAGGTGGGCTTGTGTTAAATGAAAATATGGATAAATATATTGAGTTTTCTAAAAAAATAAAGATTTTGTGTGAACCAAAGAGACTTCAAATTATAGACCTTTTGTCTTGTAGAGACTTGTGTGCCTGCGAAATTTTAGAATATTTTCATATAAGTCAGCCAACTCTTTCAAGTCATATGAAAAAGTTGGAGGAAGCTAATTTTGTAGAGTCTAGAAGAGATGGGAAAAATATTTATTACAAGCTTAAAGAAGATAGTTTAAAGGATGTAAAAAATTTTATTGATGAGATATCTACAAATACTGAAGATTGTATTTGCAAGACTCAAGAATAGTTTTTATAAAAATTAGGGGGAAAGAGATGAAGAGAGAAAGAGAAGATATTAATTTTTTTCAAAGGTATTTGACCTTATGGGTATTGCTATGCATGGGAGTTGGGATTTTTTTGGGGAAATTTTTTCCGCAAATGACAAGCTTTGTATCCAGTCTACAAGTTGAGGGTATTTCTGTTCCCATAGCAATCCTTATTTGGATAATGATCTATCCCATGATGATAAAGGTAGATTTTGAAAGTATAAAAGAAGTTGGGAAAAACCCCAAAGGCTTATTTGTAACATGGGTTACTAATTGGCTTATTAAACCCTTTACTATGTTTGGGATTTCTTACTTATTTTTCTTTATAATATTTAAAAATTTGATTCCAGAAGATCTTGCCAAGGACTATCTTGCTGGAGCAGTTTTGCTTGGGGCAGCCCCATGTACTGCAATGGTATTCGTTTGGAGCACCCTTACTAAGGGAGACCCAGCCTACACTGTTGTGCAAGTTGCCACAAATGATTTAATTATACTTGTTGCATTTATTCCTATAGTGAAATTTTTGCTTGGAGTTTCTAATGTAATTGTTCCCTATAAGACCTTGCTTGTAAGTGTCTTGCTATTTGTTGCAGTGCCCTTACTTGCAGGTGTTGTTACAAGAAAATACGTTGTAGGGAAAAAAGGAAAAGATTATTTTGAAGAAGAATTTGTCAATAAATTTGACGGAATAACAACTATTGGTCTCCTACTTACACTTGTCCTAATTTTTTCTTCTCAAGCAGATGTAATTGTTGAAAACCCAGTTCACATTATTTTAATTGGGATACCTTTAATATTGCAGACAATTTTTATATTTACAATTGCTTATTTAGCTTCTAAATTCTTAAAATTACCTTTTAAGATAGCTGCGCCTGCGGGATTAATTGGAGCTTCAAACTTTTTTGAGTTAGCGGTGGCAGTTGCTGTTGCACTATTTGGTGTAGGTTCAGCGGCATCTCTTGCATGCACTGTTGGGGTTCTGACAGAGGTTCCTGTCATGTTATTTCTTGTTAATGTTGCAAATAATACTAGGAAATTTTTTCCTTAAAAGTTATAAGATTATTTAAAAATTATTTATAAGCATTTGGAGGGGAGTAAAATGAAGAAGGCAAAAGTTGCTTTTATTTGTGTCCACAATTCTTGTAGGAGTCAAATTGCAGAAGCACTAGGAAAGCTTTTGGCAGGAGATGTTTTTGAATCTTATTCTGCTGGCACAGAAACAAAGGATATAATAAATGAAGATGCAACTAGGTTGATGAAGGAAATTTATAATATTGACATGGAAATAAGTCAAAAGCCTAAAACTCTTGACAAGCTTCCTCCCATTGATATTGCCATAACAATGGGCTGTGAAGTATATTGTCCTTTTTTAGAAGCGAAATATAAGGATGATTGGGGATTAGAGGACCCATCTGGGAAGAGTGATGAAGATTTTAAAATAGTTATAGATAAAATAGAAAAGAATATAAAAAATTTAAGGGAAGATATTTTAGAGGGAAAATATAATTTTTAATAAGAGGCTAGCTTAGGCTAGTCTTTTTTTATTTGATTTTTTATAAAAGAGTAAAGACAATATCCAAGCAAAAATCCAAGAGCTTGCCTGTCCCAAAAGTCAAAATTATAATTTTTTATTTTTATTATTTCAAAGATTATTATAGAACTTGCCAAGAGATAGAAATATTTTCGATTTAAATTATTTGATTTTTCTAACTTATAGGCAAATAAAAATTCTAAGCTAATATAAAATATTGATTTTGTTAGGAATAAAAATTTCATACTATTATCAAGTTAATGATAACAAGAGTTTGTAAACTCTATGTAAAGACAAATAAAAAAGGGACCTCATGGGTCCCTCATTTCTATTATTTTATTAAAGAAATTATCTAAATACTAGATAAAGTATTGGCATTGAAATTACTATACTTAAAATAACTCTTTCGATCCAGATGATAATGTAATCTGAGAATTTTAGAGGTATTTCTGTTCCCATCATAACAGGGATTGATGCTGAGAAGAATAGGATTTCTGATACAGAAACTATAGCAACTAGCATTTTTGTTATTAGGCCAAGGCCAGCTTCTGCTACAAGTGGTGCTGGAAGAAGCATTTCTGCAATACTCATTCCAAGAGCTTGTGCAACCATAAGTGGTTCTTCCACCTTGGTGATTAGTGTAAATGGATAGAAGATGTAGCCGATGATGTCAAAGATTGGAGTGTACTCTGCAAGCAAAAGTCCAATCATACCCACGCCAAGAAGAGATGGGGCGATGTTAAGCGCCATTTTAAAACCATCGATAAAGTTGTCTTTTATAACCTTTCCTAGGGAGTCAGCGTTTTTATAAGCTGTCATACCTGCATCAAGGGCATCAGCGAAAGTAACTTTTTTCTTTTCTTCTGGTACATATTCCTTGCCTGAATAATATTCTTGTGGCTTCTTGTTAAGTGGGAAGATTCTTGCTGTGATTGCTGTTACTATGAAAGTAACAATAAGTGTAATCCAGAAGTAAGCTAGCCAGTAATCCATTAGGTCAAGGGTTTTTGCTACGATAATCATAAAAGTTGCAGAAACTGTTGAGAATCCTGTTGCTATAATTGCAGCTTCTTTCTTTGTGTAAGTGTCTTCCATGTAAACTCTGTTTGTGATTAAAAGTGCTAATGAATAAGAACCAACGAAGGATGCAACGGCATCTACTGCTGATCTACCAGGTGTTTTAAATACTGGTCTCATTACAGGTTCCATGAAAACTCCAATGAATTCCATAAGTCCAAAGCCTGTCAAGAAAGCAAGGAAGACTGAACCAATTGGCACAATTGTTGTTACAGATACCATGATTCCATTCCAAATAAGCGGAAGCATATCCTTGTCAAATATTCTTGCTGGTCCCTTATTTGTTAAATACATAAACACAAAGACAAGGGCAACTAATTTTAGTGCAAAGAAAACCATGTGAAGTTTACTTTTTTCCCATGACTTTGTCTTAATTGCATAAACTATACCAGTTATTACCATGAAAACTCCAAAGATTAAATTATAATTTGGTGCCTTCTTAACAAAAGATGTTAAGTGGTCAATAGGGATGGTGTTAGCCTCTCCAATTTTAATTGGCACGAAGAACATGAAAATTCCAAATAGTGCATATAAAACGAACATCAAGATGTCCTTCGAATTAAATTTTTTAGTTTCCATTATTATTCCTCCTTTAAAATAATAAAAGTTTATCAAATAACTATCCTTTTACTTTATTATAGCACAGCAATATTTAAGGTAAAGGTTTTCTGTGTTTTTATGAAACTTTTTATTTGTAACACTTTAGAAGGATATAAAGAATTTTTTGTTTGACTATTTAAAAAAATCACCTGTTGAATTGAGTTCAATAAAAAAGACCTGGCTAACCAGGTCCAAATTTATTATTTGAAGTCAACTTCTATGACGTTGTTGAAGTTTGCTTCTTCAGTCCTGAAGTAGTCGTAGATGTCTCTTCCAAAGTTTGTAATTTTTATTTCTGCGATTTCTTCTCTTATAATGCCAAGGTCTTCGAGTATAGTTATTAGAGATAGCTCAAAGCTTTTAAATTCATGTTCATATAATCTCGTGGTCTTGTCTTCAGCTAGGTCTTTTATCAATTCTATGACAAAGGCCTTGTACTTTTCATAGTTATTGCCAAAGGAGGACTTCAAGAAGTTCTTATTTGTTAAGGCTTCAATCCAAATTGCAAGTTTTGTAATGTCGTCAAAGACCAAGTAGTTGTCTGCTGTGTCTGTTAGATAGATTTCTTCCTTCTCGCCTTTTCCATCTATTAGGGTTAGGTATTTCTTTATCATAAAGTTGAGATAGAGTTCAATTAGGGGGAAGTGGAAATTTTTATAGGTTTTTACTTCTTTTATAGGACTGATGCCAAGGGAGTCAACAAACTCTCGTAGCTTGGCAGGGGAAAGGTCGCCAGACTTTAAGACACTTACATAATTCATGTCCAAGAACTCGATAAAGTTGTCAAAATTTTCTATAAACTTGTTAGAGAAAACGGCCTTCTTATTTTTTGCCAAGATATTTAAAATGTTGTCATCGTAATAGAAACCATCTTGGCTATTCTTTAAGAGGTCAAGATAATAAAAAATATTTTCTTGGATTTCTCTTAAATCACTTAGCATTGATCTAACAGGTCTTCCAAGTAGGGCAAGTTTTGAGTAGAAAATAATTAGGAAGTCTATAGAGTTTGCTAGCTCTTCTTGATTTAAAAACTCGCCAGACTCAGCTAGGTCCTTGAAGATCCTTTTGTAGTCAAGATCGTAGTCTCCAAAGGATTTGCCTTCTTCTGCAAGAATATTGAAGTAAATCTTCGAGAACAATCTTATAATAAATCCTATTATTATATCTTCGTTGGAGCCAGGGAATAACTTTTTGTAGTAGTCAAGGTTCTGTGCAACTCTAAGGTCCTCTGGCTCAAAGGAGTCTAGGAGTTCTTCAAACTCATAATAGGCATAATCGTCTAGGTCGGGTTCTTCCTTTAAGTTTTCGTAGGTCACTTCATAGACTGCAAGGAGATTTAAAAAGTCCCTCTTTATAAAGCCCCTATTTAATTCAAAGGGACCGAACTCTTCTTCTATGTGGTCAAATAAATTTTTCAAATTGCTTTGGAAGGCGAAGAAATATTTATCGTCCATCATTTGTACAACTTGTAGGACCATCTTTCTCTCCTCTTCGCCAAAGACCCTAACAAGCCCCTTAGTGCTTTTAAAAAGTTCAATCCCCTTATCAAGTTCTACTTCTATATATTCATCTAAGATGCAGTCATAGAATAGGTAGTGGTCATCTTTTTTTTCTATATTAAAGAGAGAAACATAGGAGTCCCTCAAGATTTTTTTCATTCTTTCTATTGTAAACTCATCAAGGCCCTGAGATTCTAAAAGATTTCTAAGAACTCTGTCAGAATTTGGATAGAAGTCTTGGAAGTCAAATAAGACAAAGGATGCAAGATCTTCGTCACTCCTACCCATGATGTAGGGGTTTTCCCTCATGGGGGCGAATTCATCTCTTTTTAGAAAGTTCCTAAAGCCAATTGTAGACTCTTTTAAAAGCTTTCTAGCTATTTCAAAAATTTCTTTTTTATCTTTTTTCATTATTTCACCTTTATATTTTCGATTTCTTCCTTAAGTTGGTCCATGTATTTTAAAATGTATTCAATGTGGTAGTTGTAGACCCTGTCCTCCACATCTAAGTCAGAGGAATATTCTTCCTCTAGGTCGTATCTCTTTAGAGCTTCTTGTGAAACTTCAAAACTAAAGTGGTCAGCATCCATATTCTCAACGACTTCAAGCCTAACAGAAATGCTTTCGATTAAAGACATAATTCTCTTCTCACGTGAAATCTTTTTGTATCTGTACTGGAAGGGGGTGTCAGCTTCCTTCTCCAAAAGTTTATAGAGCTTTGTGGCACTTGCAAGTTCTCTATTAAATTCACTTAGGTCAACTTTTTCTCCAGAAAGAATTTGTTTCAAGACCAAGTTGCTTGACCTGTAGCAGCTTCTCGCTGCAAGAATAAAATCTTCCCAGACATTGGGTGAGGATATAAAATAATTTACCAAGACTCCAACTATGATACCAATAACAGTACCAATGATACGGTTTGTTGCGTAATAAAACTTGTCGGAGTTAGAGCAAAAACTTGCCACAAAAACTATGCAGGATAACTGAGTCATGTCCTTCATCTTCACAACTACTAAGATGTAAATTGTAAGTAGAATTCCAAGGCCTGCTATTAGGGGCTCAAGATATTCCACCACAGAAATTTTTGAGAAGAAGTAGCCCACCATTACTCCAAAGACGCAGGTAAAGAGTCTCTTCTTAAAGTCTTCAAGTGACTCAGACATTGAAGGCTTCATAGTTGACACTGCGGCTATGGATACAAAGATGGCTGAGTCCAAATCTAAGAGGTAGGAAATGTAGAGACCAATGACAACTGCAAGAGCAGTCTTAAGGGTACGCATACCTATTATATACTTGTAATCAATTTTATTTTTTATCGCCATAAGATCACAACCTTTAGAAAATTAAAATTAAATTCTACAATTATTTATGCTAATTATATCAAGAGGAGGCTTAAAAGTACATTTAGGGAGTTTAGGAAAGTAATTAAATAAAATGATATATTTGTAAATTAATGGGTAAATATTAGACAAAGAAAAAAGGAGAGTGACATTTATGTTATTGAACTTTGTTGGAAAAAACATTGAACTTACAGAATCTTTGAAGGAAATTGCAGAAAAAAAATTCTCCAGATTAGACAAATATTTTTCTGAAGAAGTGGAAACAAGGATTGTTTTCTCTACGATAAAAGATGAACAAACTGTTGAAGCTACAATATTTTTACCAAAGACAATTATTAGGGCAGAAGAAACTACAGATGATATGTACTCTTCAATGGACAACGCTGTGGATGCACTTGCTAGACAAATTAGAAAACACAAGACTAGATTAAAGAGAAGATACCAAAATAACGAAACAATTAGATTTGACGAACTTATGGATAAGGAAGCTGCAAAGGACGAGCCTGAACACAAAATCGTAAAGAGAAAGAACTTCGAACTTAATCCAATGAATGAAGAAGAAGCAATTCTTCAAATGGATCTTCTAAACCACAACTTCTTTGTTTTCTTAGATGGAGATACTGATGGAGTTTCTATTGTTTATAGGAGAAAAGATGGAAACTACGGTAAGATAGAAGTTTAAAATTAAATTTAATATATAAAATTTTAGGACGCTTAGGCGTCCTTTTTTCTTTGAGTTAAAAAATTTCTTATTAAAAATAAAAAAGCTGGCAGGAGCCAGCTTCATCTTATTCTAAGTTTGTAGTTTCTATTCTAGTTTTATTTTTCTTACCAGTCTTAACAACAAAGATTGCGTAGGCAAGAGCTAGGACACCAGCTGCTGGATAGGCAATTGTAAAAGGCAAGCCAAGTCCAAGTTTTTTAACATTTATAATAAATGAGAAAACTATAAATGTGTAGAAAACTCCTGGTATCAAAGTTATTAAATAATTTTTGCCAGTGTTGATTAGATAAATTGTTGCAACTGCTAGGGCAAAGATTGCTACAAATTGGTTTGTGAATCCAAAGTATCTCCAAAGCATATTAAAACCATTTGGGTTTGACTTTGCAAAGAAGAGGATTGCTGCTGCAGGTATAAATAAAACTGCTGCAAGGCTTGCTCTTTTTGCTCCAGACCTTTGGTCTATGTTTAATTCTTCAGAGATGATTAGTCTTAGTGACCTAAAGGCAGTGTCACCAGAAGTGATAGGAAGTGCAATTACACCAAGCACTGCAAGTAGTCCTCCAATGTCTCCCATGAAGTATTTTGAAATTTCTCCAACCATTAAAGTTCCAGCTGTGTCAAGTGGAGCCCTTCCTGTTGAGAAGATTACCATGGCACCAGCTGCCCAAACCATAGCTATGAAACCTTCAGCAATCATAGTTGAGTAGAAAGTCACCTTAGCTTCAGCTTCTGACTTAACAGTTCTTGACACAAGAGTAACTTGTGAACCGTGGAAGCCTGATAGGATACCACAGGCAACTGTTATAAAGAAGGATGGGATAAACTTTTGACCAAGTGGGTGCTCAGCAAGTAGACCTGCATTGGCAAAGGCTAGGTCCCCAGAACCCTTTACAAAAATTCCAATAAATACTCCAATTGCAGAGATAATTAAGAAGGCACCAAAGAGTGGATAAATTCTTCCAATTAGCTTGTCAATAGGAAGTACAGTTGAAAGGATGTAGTAGGTAAAGATAACTGCGTAGATAATCCAAATTACATTGGAATCTACTCCAACCTTTAGGACGTCGTTGGCAATTAAATCTCCTGGAGTGTAAACAAAAACTACACCAGTTAAGAGAAGTAGGATTGCGATGACGATGTTATAAAACTTACGAACTCCGTCGCCAATATATTTACCAACAAGCTTTGGAACTTGGGATCCACCATTTCTCATGGAGATAAAGCCAGTCATGTAATCGTGGACTGCTCCTGCGAAGACACAACCTAGTGGGATTGCCAAGAAGGCAATAGGTCCAAATAAGATACCTTGAATAGGTCCAAGGATAGGTCCAGTTCCTGCAATGTTAAGTAGGTTGATAAGCCAGTTTTTCTTTTCGCTCATAACTACATAGTCTACTCCGTCAGCTTTTTTTACTGCTGGAGTTGGTCTATCGTCGGGTTGAAGTTGTTTCTCTACATATTTTGAATAGAAAAATCCTCCAACAAATAAAATAATAATTCCAATAATAAATAGTAACATAAATTCCTCCCCTTACTTTTATTATTTCCAATAAGATTATAGGGGAAGAGCCTCTCAATTACAAGAAATTGCGGTTTGGGAGTGGCTTTGTGAGGGGTTTTTTAAAAAGTTTTTGTGAAAAATTTTTACGAATTTTACAAAAGTTTATTTAAATTAGACCTAAAGATAAATATTCGAAAGTTAAAGTCTACAAAATTTATAAAAATGATGAAAAATGAAAATAAAAATTAATTTTGTTAAGCTAAGAAATTTAAAAGCTATAGATAGCTTGATGAAGTTTATTATGTAAGAATTTGCGACTTTATAGTTTTGAATTTGTTAGTAAGATATTGGTTAAAGGATAATTCTTACAAGTTAATGAAGTTTTATGAGTTTATGAAAATCTATGAGCTTATAAAGTTCTACGACTTTATGGAGTTTCATTAGCTTATAAAGTTCTACGAATTTCTAAAGTCCTACAAGCTTATAAAATCCTACGAGTTTCTAAAGTCTTATTAGTTTGTAAGTTTCTACAAGCTTATAAACTTTAATAAAGCCCTAAAAGTTTATTAAGTTCTATTAGATTAGAGATTTCAAATAAAAAAGACTGCAGATTTTCCTGCAGCCTTTATCATCTTTCAACTGAATTTATTTCGTTCTCCACATATAATTTTTTAAAACTTCCAAGACCTATTGCAGAAATAATTATTTCTGTGTCTTCACGTCCCTTGAAGAAGAGGTCAAGAGTTGGATTGTAAAAAATAGAAATGCCAGAGACCCTTACTTCCTTGTACCTGCCTGTGTCTTCACTGTCCTTTGTAGAAATATCCAAATCAAAGACAGCAAGGGAGCAGCAAGATGCCTTTGCATCAACATCGGGATTGACAAAAATTTTTTCTATATTTTTCTTTTTTAAAAAATCAAGAGCCTTGTCTCTAAAAATAAAATTCATAAAATCTCCTAAGGTAAGTCAAACTTTCCAGACAAATCTAATAAGTTTATCTCATTATACTTAATCTTATTCCAATTATAGGTCTAAGGATAAATAAGGACAAGTTAAAAATATATTGAGCAGGAAAGGTCGCTTAAGTTAAAAAAATCAAAAAAAAAGAAGGTATAAACCTTCAAATAAAAAAATGGTCGGGGTGAGAGGATTCGAACCCCCGGCCCCATGGTCCCAAACCACGTGCGCTACCAAACTGCGCTACACCCCGACGACAGATTCACAAAAGTGAAAATCTTATATTCTATTTTCGAACAAATACTATTATAACATGGAAAAAATATTTGTCAAAGCTTTTTTAAAATAAATTTACTTACTTCGCAAGCTATCTAAGTCATTATACTTGAAATCTATTAAAAATACAAATAAAATAGTATTATTATGGAAAAAGGAGGGAACATGAAGGCTATTATTTTTGATTTAGACGGAACCCTAGTTGACTCTATGGGATATTGGAGAAGTGTTTCTCGTGACTTCATGAAGACCAAGGGAATAGATATAGAAGATGCAGTTCAGCACAAGATGACAACCATGAACTTGGACGCATCCTTAAAATACATGAAGGACTACTATAAATTAGAAGAAAGTTTTGAAGAACTCTTTAGAGACTTTAGCAGGACTGTTGAAGATTTTTACAGGAATAAGGTTGAAGCTAAGGAAGGCTCTCTTGAAATTTTAAAATATTTTAAAGACAAGGGGATGAAGGTTGTAATAGGAACATCAACTGCTGATCACTTTGCCAATATAGTTATAGAAAAGTATGGCATAGATAAGTTTATTGACGGACTCTACACAGCTGACTCAGTGGGACACCTAAAGGGAGAAGAAGAATTTTATCTTTCAATTGCAGATGACCTTGGAGAAGATCCAGAAGAAATCTTTTTAGTTGACGACTCCTATCTTGCCTTAAGGACAGCTAAGAGGGCAGGTCTCATAGGCATTGGAATCTATGACGAAAATTCCAAGGACACTTGGCCAACAATTGTTGATGAAAATAAATATTCTGCAAGAAAATTAATAGAATTGAAAAAATTATGAGATTGTTTTTATTTTTTGCGGCAAGAATAATTCCTGCCTTTATAATTAGTTTTGTGGGCTTCTCTCTTATTAGAGTAAAATTTTTCGCCCACAGAAAGAAAAACTCTACAGGTTTTAGAGAATTTTTGCTCAGCCTTTTCGTAGCCTATTTAGTTTTCTTGGCAATCATGCTCTTCACACCTAATTCCTACATAGCAAGCTCTGGCATAAACCTTACAAATGAAAACTTTGACTTCGTTGGCAACTTTAAAGACAGAATAACATCAGGAGCATGGGGAGTTAACCTGGTTCCCTTTAGGACTATGAGGAACTATATAAAATACTCAGGCTTCCTTCACACACTTATAAATATTTTTGGCAATATAATAATTTTTATTCCCTTTGGAATTTTGCTGCCAGAAATTTTTCCAAAGTTTAGAAAGTTATTAAAAATTTTAGGCGGGTCCATTGCAGCATCTTTCTTTGTAGAATTTATACAATTTTTTATAGGAAGGTCAGTGGATATTGACGACTTAATATTAAATGTCTTTGGAGCCCTTATTGGCTACCTAATTTGGCAGAAAGTTCTAAGATATAAATTTGCTGAGAAGAAGAGGAAGAGAAGGAGACCAAGAGCCTCTGAAATTGACAAAGACCAGGCCATCTAGTATAATTTTAGTCTAAGTAAATATGGGGGCGAAAATGGTTTCGACGGGGATTTTGAGCTTAAAGTAGCGAGTCGTTGATGGATCACACAACGTTAAAATGGTCTATTAAAAAATAAACGACGAAAATAATTTCGCACTAGCTGCCTAATTAGGTAGCAATCCGGCCAGACACCGCGAACTGTAACCGGGTTTCAAATTAGCGGGCAAACGAACTCTGTGAGGCGTCATAGCAGAGGGGGTTTATGGCGATACCCTGTATGAGTTTGACACTCTAGTAGTACAGGGGAAAATTAAAGAGGAGTCTGCACTCGGAGAATCTTTCTGTAAGGGGTCTTCGGACGTGGGTTCGACACCCACCGCCTCCACCAAAGCAAAGTCATTCATGTGAATGGCTTTTTTATTTTTTACAAATTTATTTTAATTTTAAAAAGGACTTAAGTTATCTTAAGTCCTTTAATGGTTTATAAAATTATTTTTAACTAACTTATGATTAATTAATAATTAAATATAAGCTAGTATTTTTTATTAACAAGTTAATAATTTTTCACGAAGATTTTAATAGTCTTTCGTATTCTTCTATTAACTCCACAGGTATTACGAAGTTAAAGTAGCCGCCAGTTTTTGATAGGAAGAGATACATAAGTCCTAGGATTGTGAATTTTTTCATGTTGACGTAGACATTTTCGTCGCCGTAGTCTACTGTGCCGTTGTAAAAGTCGTAGAAGGACTTGTGCTCTTTCTCGTCAAAGGAAAGGAGTGTGTCTTTAAACTTTGATAAAATCATCTCGTGGATTGCATCTACTTCTTCTCTCTCACTTAGTCCTTCAAGTCCAAGTTCATAAGAACTTGCGATGAGCTTTCTCTGGTCCTGGTCTAAAGCTTCTACAATGGGGTATAATCTATCTATAGGCAGTTTGTTAATGCTTTCAACTTTAAATAGTTTTAATAAAAAATCGCTCATGTTTCACCTCGTATTTATTATACATGAAATGAGCAATGGGAGGAAATATGTCACAAATTAAAAAACTTTCAGATGGCGTTTATTGTAAAATTATTCCACTTAAGGGCAACCCCTTAAAAAGTATCAACATTTACATGGTTAAGTCTAAGGGCGAGGCCATGATTGTTGACACGGGCTTTAACACCGAAGAAATTAAAAGTGAGATGCTTTCTTTTATGAAGGACATGGAAGTGGACTATGACAAGACAATTTTATTCTTGACCCACCTTCATTCTGACCACACAGGTCTTGCTTCATGGTTTCATGAAGAGCTTGGCATTGAGATCTACATGGGGGATATTGACTACAGGATGATGTCTTCTATGGCTGATGCTAATTCAAAGAGATGGAAGGAAGTTATGGAGACTACTCACATCCAAGGCCTTGAAGAGGACAATTTAAAAATCGAAGAGCACTCTGGTTTTGTTTACAGACCAAGGGCAGAGTTCCCTTATGTTTCTTTTAATCCAAATTATATTTTAAAGGTGGGAGACTTTACCTTTAAAGGGATGGATTTTTCTGGTCATACTCCTGGCATGGTTGGACTTTATGAAGAAGACAGAAAAATTTTATTCTGCGGCGACCACCTCTTGGGAGATATTACTCCAAACATAACTTTTTGGAACTTTACAGTGGGCGACAGCCTTGGTAGGTATTTAATTAATATTGAAAAGCTAAGAGACCTTCCAATTGATCACTTGTATTCTTCTCACAGGGCTCTTATCGAAGATGTGCCAAAGAGGATTGACGAGTTAAAGGCTCACCACCAAGGCAGGATTGATGAAGCCTACAAGACTTTAAAGGAAAAGGGCAAGTGCACTGTTAGGGACATTGCCATGAACATGTCTTGGGACATGAGGGCAAGGGACTTTTCTGAATTTCCAAACACGCAAAAGTTTTTCGCAGCTGGCGAAGCCCATGCCCATCTTGAACACCTAAGGGCCATAGGCAAGGCTGACTTTGAGTGGTCTGATGATGGAGTTCTTTTGTACTACGCCAAGTAAAAACTATTTGCTTTAAGTAGTGACAAGTCATAAAATATCTATTGGCTAAAGAATTATAGATATTTAATTGAAAGAAATAAAATTTGGAGTGAATTATGAAAAATTTAGTTTGTAAATACAAGGATAAAGTTTTAGAATCTGGCGGAGAAACTATTCTTTGTGGAATTGTAAATGTTACACCAGACTCCTTCTCTGATGGAGGCAAGTGGTATGGCAAGGACAAGGCTGTCAATAGGGCTCTTGAACTTATAGAAGCTGGAGCTGGCATGATAGACCTTGGCGGCGAATCAACAAGACCAGGCTCACACTATGTAGAAATTCAAGAGGAAATAGAAAGAGTTGTTCCAGTTATAAGGGAATTAAAGACAAAGACTGATATTCCTCTTTCTATTGATACATGGAAGGCTGATGTTGCTGAAGCAGCAATTGAAGCAGGTGTTGACTTTGTAAATGACATCACAGGTTTTATGGGAGATCCAAGAATGGCAGAAGTAGTGGGCAAGAGTGACGTTGGTGCAATCTTGATGTTTAATCCAAAGATTGCAAGACCTAACCACAAGTCCAGTGCCAACTTTCCATCCTTTGGTGGAGAGGGAGCCTTCACTGAAGAAGAATTAAAATCCTTTGAAGACATGGATGTTGTGGAAGTTATGAAAAAATACTTGTCAAAATCTCTTGAACGTGCAGAAAAAAATGGAATTTCAAGGGAAAGAATTATGCTTGATCCAGGTATTGGCTTTGCCCTTACAAAAAAGGAAAACTTAAAGTTAATTGATAAGATTGATGTCCTAAGAGAAATGGGATGCTTCACCTTCCTTGGAGTTTCAAGAAAGAGATTTATCACAAATATTTTAAGTGAAAATAAGATTGATGCAGATGGCAACAATGAAGAAGGATTTGAAAACAGAGACGAAGCATCAGCAGCTCTCACAACTATAGGAGCTTACAAGGGTGTAGAAGTTTTAAGAGTCCACACAATGAAGCATCATCTGCTTGCAAAACTTGTTGCAGATTCAGTAAGATTAAATCAAGTTATAGAAGATGTAAGTTTTAAAGCTTATTCACTTTAAATTATTTTTCATTAGATATATAATAGTATTTGTTAATAGAAATTAGGGGGAAATTATGGCACTAATAGAAGAATTAAAAGTAAAAGTTAGAGAATCAAAACCAGAAATAGTATTTCCAGAAGGAAACGACAGAAGAATTTTAAGAGCAGCAATTAGACTTAACGACGAAGGAGACATTAAGCCAATCGTTCTTGGAGACGAAGAAGAACTTAAAGCTCTTGCAGAAAAAGAAGGCGTTAAACTTGGAAATCTTGAAATCCTTAATCCAGAAACTTATGAAGGAAAAGACGAAATGGTTAAGGCTTTCGTAGAAAGAAGAAGGGGAAAAGTTAACGAAGAACAAGCAGCAGAAATCCTAAAGGACCACAACTACTTTGGTACAATGCTTGTATATATGGAAAAAGCTAAGGGACTTGTATCAGGTGCAGCACACACAACTGCAGACACAGTAAGACCAGCTCTTCAAATCATAAAGACTAAACCAGGCTACAAGAGATGCTCAGGTGCCTTCATTATGATTAGAAATGAAGAACTTTACCTAATGGCAGACTGTGCAATTAACACAGACCTTGACGCAGAAGGCCTAGCAGAAGTTGCAGTAGTATCAAATGAAACTGCAAAACAATTTGGTATCGATCCAAAGGTAGCAATGCTTTCTTTCTCAACTCACGGATCAGCTTCTCACGAAAGAGTAACAATGGTAGCAGAAGCAGCTAAGATGGCAGCAGAAAGAAATCCAGAAATGGCAGTTGATGGAGAACTTCAATTTGACGCAGCCTTCATCGAAAGAGTTGCAAAGAAAAAAGCACCAGATTCAAAAGTAGCAGGTCACGCAAATGTATTTATCTTCCCTAACATTGAAGCAGGAAACATCGGCTATAAACTTGCACAATACTTTGGTGGATTCAAGGCAGTAGGTCCAATCCTACAAGGACTTAACGCACCAGTAAACGACCTTTCAAGAGGTTGTGTAGAAGACGAAGCTTATGCACTAGCTATCATAACAGCAGCACAAGCAGTTCTTTAATAAAAGATAGACTTAAAGACTTCCTTAGGGGAGTCTTTATTTTTATGTTTTTAATATATATAATTTGGTAGAGAAGGTGAGAAAATGATAAAGAAAATATTTAAAGGGATTTTAATTTTTTTAGTATCCATTATTATTCTTGTAGGGATTGGAGATTTTTTGTGGATTAACCTTCCAAAGTTAAGTGCAAGAAAAAATATTTCGGATATAGAAGACTATGGAAAAGCTGTGAGTGAGATAAATTTAGATGACAATGTGAAAGTTGTTGGACTAGGGGAGGCAACTCATGGAAATTCTGATTTTCAAGATTTAAAATTAGAAGTTTTAAAGACTTTAGTTGAAAAAAATAATTTAAAGAACTTTGCTATTGAAGCTGATTTTGGCGAAGGAATGATTATCAACAATTACATTCATGGAAATAAGAGAGATGAAAATATTTCAAGAATTTTTTCTTTTAATATTTACCACACAAAGAATATGAATGAACTTATAAACTATATGTTTGACTACAACCAAAAAGCAAAGGATGAGGACAAACTTTCTTTTTACGGCTTTGACATGCAAAATCCAGAAAAATCTATTGAGTTAATTTTAGATTTTTGTAAGGAAAATAATATTTTACAAGAAAAAGACTTACAAAAGGAGTTTTCTTTTATTAAAGATGAAAAATTAAAAATCTCACAGATAAAAGATAAGGAAGCTTTGTTGTTAGAGATAAAAGCTTATGCGGACGCCCTATCTTCTCCTAATGCAAAAATTCTTTCAAGAGCGATAACAAATGTATTAAATAGCATAAAATATTACGAATTAGATTTTAATGACTATGTAAAAGTAAACAATGTGAGAGATGAACTTATGGCTGGAAATGTTAAGTGGATAAGTGATTTTGAAAAATCAAAGGGAAACAACTTGCTTTTAATTTCTGGACACAATGGTCACATTGCAAAAAGTCAAAAGTTTTATGAGCCAATGGGATCTCACTTAAAGAAAATTTTTGGAGAAAAATATTTTATTATTGGAACTGACTTTTATAAGGGAATTGTAAACATAAATGTGGCTGGTCCTGATAATAAGAGGTCAAATCATGTCTTTGTATCTGCTAATCCTTTAGCTTACAGTGCGAGAAAATTTAAAGGAAAGTATTATTTGGATTTCACAAAAGTTAAAGATGGGGAAACTTTTGACCTTATAAATAAAGAAATCAACATGGTAAGTCTCGGTGAAGGATATTCTCCACTGATGAAATTCATGCCAAGGTCTTATAGGGTAAAGGAAGTTCCAAAAGATCTATATGACGCAATGATTTTTGTTTATTATGCAAAGCCAATTGCTGTTAATGATTAATATTAAGTTTATAAAAATTTATAGGCTTGAATATTGTAATACAATGTAATACAAGTACCTTAGAGGTGATGGATATGAAAACTGTATCTGTAAGACTTAACGCTGAAGAGGAAAGGGCCTTTACTGCTTATGCTGACCTTATGGGCGAACCTCTCTCTACTCTTTTTAAAAGATTGATGGAAGAGAAACTTGAAGATGAGTTCGATATGAAGGTGGCTGAAGACTTTCTTGAAAGAGAAGCTAGGGGCGAAGTTGAATATATTACTCATGAAGAGTTGATGAAGGAACTAGACTTCTGACATGTATGATTTAATTTATGATAAAAAATATTTAAAAAGTTTAAAAAAGTTAGATATACAAGCTCAAAAAATTATAACTAACTGGGTAGAAAATAATTTGCTAAATTGCCAAGAGCCTAGATTTTCCGGAAAACCCCTCGCTGGCAACTTCAAAGGGGTTTGGATATATAGGATAGGTGCCTATAGGCTACTTGCAAAAATTGACGACGACAAGTTAATAATCTTCGCCATTGATGTGGGTCACAGAAAAAATATTTATTCATAAGACTTCCTTAGGGGAGTCTTTATTTTTATGCAAAAAATAAATATAATTGATTTAACAATTTATTAAAGCAAATTAAAAAGGAGGTTTTTATGTCTAAGCTTAGGGATGGAATTTATGGACTCGCCATAGCTGATGCGCTTGGTGTTCCCTTTGAGTTTAAGGAGAGGGGGTCCTTCACTTGCACAGGCATGGTGGGTTTTGGAACTTGGAATCAAGTTGCTGGGACTTGGTCTGACGATACCAGCATGACTCTTGCAACTTGTAAGTCCATAAAGGATAAAAATAAAATAGATGTCGAAGATATTAGAAAAAATTTTGAGGCCTGGCTCTTTGAAGGAAAGTTCGCTTGTCATGGAGAAACTTTTGATGTGGGGATAACAACAAGAGATGCCCTGACAGAAGGTCATGGGATTGATGATTTTTATGCCAATGGCAATGGGTCTCTTATGAGGAGCTTACCTCTTGCCTTTACTGATGCAAGGGATGATGAGATTGAAAGTGTGTCAAGCATCACTCACGCTCACGAAATTTCTAGAAAGGCCTGCCTTGATTATGTTCATCTTGCGAGGAAGTTGATTGCTGGCAAGAAATTAGAAGAGCTTGGACTTGACCACATAAAAAACAAGCCCGAAGGCGAAATCCAGTCAACAGGTTTTGTCCTCCACACTCTAGAAGCATCTATTTGGTGTCTTTTAAATACAAATTCTTATAAGGAAGCTGTTCTAAAGGCAATAAATCTTGGCGACGACACAGACACCACTGGAGCTGTTACTGGCGGCTTGGCAGGAATTATTTATGGTTTTGATAACTTTCCAAAAGAGTGGGTGGATGAATTAAAGGGAAAAGATTTAATTGATGAGTGCTTATTTTAAAATCCATTAAATTATGAAAAAAATAAAATTTTTTAAAAGCAAATAAAGTATAAAGCAAAAACTCCCTGGAAAAAACCAAGGAGTTTTATTTTACATAAAGGTCAAAGCGTATTTGACACCAATCCCAATCACTGCACCGAGTCCTATTAGCTTAAAGAGGTCTACCTTCTTCATGTAGAGGACAAAGCCAATGACAAAGGAGATAAGGGCTGCCAGGCTCATGCCTTGGAGCTTAAGTCCTTCAGGAAAGACTGATGACTGAAAGAGTTTTAAGGTTGTTATAAAGATAAGGGACACGACTCCTGCCTTTATTCCAAGGAGGGAGTAGTCCATGATTTTAAATTTCTTGCCTTTGCTAAAGAGGAAGTAGCCAAGAATCATCATGAGGATGAACTGAGGAAGAACTAGGCCTGTTGTGGCAAGAATTGAACCCAAGATTCCGTGGACACTTTGACCAACAAAGGTTGCCGAGTTAATGGCAATGGGTCCTGGAGTCATTTGTGAAATGGAAATTAGGTCTATAAATTCCCTTGTTGAGATCCAAGCATGTTCTTCAACAACGTATTTTGAAATCAAGGGGATAACTGCGTAGCCGCCACCAAAGGCGAAGCATCCAATCTTAAAGAAAATTAAAAATAAATCAAGCATTTTTGTACCTCTCCATGACGCTAAAGTAAGAAATTCCTGCTAAGGCACAGAATAAAATGATGAATCCTGTGTTGATCTTTGTAAAGAAGGCAACTAGGAATACGAGGACAATCATAACTGCAGAGAAGCGTGGGTTGTTCTTGTAAGAAGAAAGCCCCATGCGGACCACGGTGATAAATAGGACTGCAGAGATAACTCCACTAATACCTTCTAGGGCTGCGTTAATAAAAAAGTTTGCTTTAAATTCTTGGTAGAAGTTTGAAATCACTGACAAGATTATAAGACATGGTAGGGAGGATGCCACAAGGCAAGTTATTGCTCCTAAAGGTCCTCTTAAGTAATAACCTGTTAGGACTGAGCAAGAGATTGCCATGGCCCCAGGTCCACCTTGGGATATGGCAACTATATCCATCATCTCGTCCTCGTCGATTAGTTCTAAGTCTGATACAAAAATGTCCTTTATAACAGGGACAATTGTATAGCCTCCCCCAAAGGTTATGGCATTTATTTTAAAAAAAGTTAAGAATAACTTTGCAATAGAAATTTTTTTCATGAAATCACCTTATTAAATTATAGCATAAAAATGAATTTTTAAAGAATATCGTGTATAATCTACTTAAGGAGTGATGTGATGAAGATGGGAATTATAGGCCTTGGTAACATGGGTGCTGCCATGGCACATGGTCTTTTAGATAATGATATAGAAACTTTTCTTTACGACAGAAATAAAGATAAGAGAGACGCATTTAAGTTAAAGGAAGCAGCAAGAGTAGTTGAATCAGAAGTAGATGTAGTGAAGGGGGCAGATGCAATTATACTTGCAGTTAAGCCCTACGCTTATGAAGCTTTAATCGAGACAATAAAAGATGAAGTAAAGGATAAAATAATTATTTCTATTACTTCAGCTTTTGACCTTAAAAAACTTGAGGAGTGCCTCCCAAATAAAAAACTTATGATGGCACTTCCAAATACGCCAGCAAAAATTTTAAATTCTATGACAGGAATTTGCCCTGGAAAAAATATTTCAGAAGAAGAAGTTAGTGAAATAAGAAAAATTTTATCTAGCTTTGGAGAAACTGAACTTGTTGAAGAAAAAAATATAAAAATTTATGAAGCAGTTTCAGGTTGTATGCCTGCCTATGTCTATATGTACATTGAAGCAGCAGCAGATGCAGCAGTTTCTTACGGCATGAAAAGGGACATGGCCTACAGGGTTATATCTCAAGCAGTTGCAGGATCAGCAAAAATGGTGAGAGAGTCTGGCATTCATCCAGGTGAATTAAAGGATCAAGTTACAACACCTGGAGGCACAACTATTAAGGGAGTAAAATCTTTAGAAAAGGATGGGTTTAGGTCTGCAATTATAAATGCAGTGGATTCTATTATGAACAAATAGGAGGTCATTATGAAAGATTTATTGGTATTTTTGGCAGAAGGTTTTGAAGAAATTGAAGCTCTTACAATTGTCGATGTCCTTAGGAGGGCTGACTTAAAGGTTGACACAGTTTCAGTTAAGGACAGACTTGAAGTAAAGGGAGCTCACGGTGTTACAGTTCTTGCTGATAAGGCTTTTGATGAAATTAACATCGAAGACTACAGGGCAATGTATATCCCAGGAGGTCAACCTGGTGCTACAAATCTCATGAATGACAAAAAAGTTCTTGAGTGCGCCAATGTCTTTAATGACGAAGAGAGAAAAGTAATAGCAATTTGTGCAGGCCCACAAGTTCTTGATGCAGCAGGACTTTTAAAAGATGGAAAGTTCACTTGCTACCCAGGAGTTGAAAAGAGATTAAAGGTTAAGGACCCACAAGACGCAGCAGTAGTTGTTGAAGAAAATATAATTACAGCTATGGGACCTGCTCTTGCAATCTTACTTGGAGTTAAGCTAGTTGAAGTTTTAGTATCAAAGGAAAAAGCAGAAGAAGTTGCAGAAGGTTTACTACTTCCACAACTTAAGAAATTTATTTAAAATAAGATTAGAAAATGTGCCAGATACAACTGGTGCATTTTTTATTTTTATATTTTTTGAGCTTTTCTAAAGAATATAGCTAACTTCTTTTCCTTTTATTAGGTATTCACTAGTGTTATAATGAATGTAATTTAAGAAATCTAAGTAAGTGGGCTTTTGGCCTATTTTTATTATTATAAATTATGGAGGATAAATGTTCGCAAAACTTATTTTGAAGAGGGGAGAGTCAGCCTATGGTTATGATAGGGCAAAAATCTCTAAGGAGACATCCTTTCTCGGACTTATATCAAATATACTTGTAGCTCTTTTAAAGGTAGTTTTATATATCTTTACAGGCTCAATTTCAATTTTGTCTGATGCAGTTAACAATATCACAGACTGTGTCAGCTCTATTATTTCTATTTTTGGAATAAGACTTGCTGCCAAGCCAAGAGATAAGGACCACCCTTATGGTCATGGGAGACTTGAGTATTTGATTTCTCTTGTAGTTTCTGGTATCGTACTTTCCGTTGGTTTTCAATTTTTGAAAACTTCTGTTGGAAAGATCCTTCATCCTGTTGCCATTTCCTATCCAAAGTTCACACTTGTGACTTTGATTTTAACTTTGGCAATAAAATTTTGGCAGGCTTCACTTTATTCAAAGGTTGCAAGAAAGATTGACTCTGTAACCCTAAAGGCCCAAGAGAAGGATTCACTAAGTGATACTCTTATAACTTCTGTTGTAATTATTTCAATTGTTATAGAAAAATTCACAGGCAAAATTTTGGATGGCTATGTTGGTTTAATAGTCGCCTTATTTATTTTATACACAGCTATATCACTTATATACGAGACGATTTCAATTATACTTGGACGTGGACTTAGTGACGAGACTAAGCACGAGATAAAGTCCAAGGTTTCCACATACGAGGGCATATCCAATGTCCACAATATTATGGCGACAGACTTTGGACCTGACAATATAGTTGTAATTATTGATGCAGTTTTAGATTATAATTTGAACTTAGAAGAGGCTCACAATATTGTAGACAAGGTTGAGAGGGAAGTCTCTGACTTACTTGGGATAAGGTTAATAATTCATCCAGAACCAAGAGGAAGTGGAAGCAAGATTATTAATTCTATTTCTAAAGATCTTAGAAAAATTGTGAGGGAGTCACTTAACATTTACTCCTTCCATGACATAGTCCTTGAGGACAAGAAAATTTATATAGACATTGATTACAATGCTGATTCTGTAAAGAAGAGAGAAGGAAAGGATGCTCTGAAAAAAGAGATAAGATATAAATTAAAATCCATCTACCCAGATTACGAATTTGAAATAAATTTAGATGCGATTTTTTAGGAGGAATATATGAAGGCTTTAGTTGTAGGCGCCGGAAAATTAGGATATAGACTTGCAGCTGCATTAATAGATGAAGACTATGAGGTTACTGTAGTTGACAACAATGAAGATGTAATTGAAAACATATCAAACTCATTAGATGTTTTTAGTATTTGTGCAAATGCTTTGGACTTTGGTGTCTTAGAAGAACTTGATATTTCTCTATTTGACTATGTTGTTGCAACCACAACAAATGACGAAGCTAATGTTATTCTTTGTACAATTTCCAAAAAGCTTGGTGCTAAGTATGCCATTGCAAGGGTAAGAGACCCTGAGTATAGAAAACACCTTGATTTTATATCAGAAGAACTTGAAATAGATAAGATTATAAACCCTGACAATGCAACGGCAAGATCAATTTTCAAATACTTAATGAAGAGATACCAACTTTACTCCGATGAGTTTGCTGGTGGAAAAGTATCTCTAGTTGAATTTAACATAGGTAATGACACAAGCTTTGTTAACAAAAAAATCATGGAGATTGATAGCATTAATGACCTTCTTATTGCTGCCATCTCAAGAAGTGGAGATGCCATTATCCCAAATGGTCGTACTGTCCTTGAAGAAAATGACGTGATAATCCTTGCAGGCAAGTCTGAAAACATCGAAGCCTTTGACAAGGACCACACAGGTGTAAACAGGACAAGAGCCCTTAGGAGCACCATGATTCTTGGTGGAGGAAAGACAGGCCTTTACCTTGCCATGCTTCTTTTGAAGGAAAATATAGATGTTACTATTGTTGAAATAAATAAGGAAAGATGCCTTGAGCTAAAGGACATGGTTCCAGGAGCTAATATTATAAATGGAGATGGAACAGACATTGCCATACTTGAAGAAGAAATGGTCCACACTTATGATTCCTTTGTTGCTGCAACAGGCATTGATGAGGCCAACCTCCTCATGAGTCTTGTGGCAAAGCAAAGTGGAATTTATAAGTCTGTTGCCAAGATTTCCAGGACAAATTACGACAAGGTCCTAGACAAGCTTGACATAGATGCAGTATTTAACACATCTTATATTACAGCAGCAGAAATGCTAAAGGAAATAAGGGGTAAGAGCTCCCTTGCTCTACATCTACTTTTAAATGGTCAAGTTGAATGCGTTGAGCTAATGATTAGGGCCAGCCAGCTTGTTTGTGGTCACACCCTAGAAGACATTAGCCTACCTGACGGAACACTAATTGTCTCTATCATAAGAGGTCAAAGAATGTTAGTCCCTAATGGTAAGACAGTCCTTGAGTCAGGAGATAGGATAATATTATTCTCTATGCACGAGGTTGCTCCAAGGGTTCAAAAGATTTTTTCTTCTGAGGGGAAACTAAAGGACGCAATTAATTCAATTAAGAAGCGAGGAAAGAAAGATGAACTATAAGCTTATTTCCAAATTATTAGGCTATATTTTATTAATAGAAACTGCCTTCATGGCCCCATCTCTTATACTAAGTCTAGTTGAAAGAGATGGGTCTTCCTATGGCTTTTTAATCCCAATGGCTATAGCAGTCTTTTTGGGATTAATTTTAATTAACTTAAAAATAAAGAAAAATTCTCTATCTCCAAGAGATGGAATCTTAACAGTTACAGCATCTTGGGTCTTGGTCTCCATTATAGGTGCGCTTCCACTTTGTATATCTGCAGGCATGACTTATGTTGATTCCTTCTTTGAGATTGTATCTGGATTTACAACTACTGGAGCATCAGTTATATCTGGTATAGAGTCCTTCCCAAGGTCTGTTGTCCTTTGGAGATCCATTACCCACTGGATTGGCGGTATGGGAATCTTGGTGTTTACTGTTGGACTTCTTCCCAAGCTTGGAGTTGGAGCCTTTCAAATTTTTAAGGCTGAGTCACCAGGACCAGTTGCTGGAAAAATAGAGTCTAGAATTTCTCAATCATCAAAGAGACTCTACATAATTTATCTTATTTTAACCCTAGCACTTTTTATTTTATTAAAGCTTGCTGGCATGCCAGTTTTCGATTCTCTAGTTCATACTTTTGGTGTCCTAGGAACTGGTGGATTTTCATCCTATAATGACTCACTCATGGCCTATGAAGGAAATGCAGTCCACTTTATCCTGGCATTTTTTATGTTTTTGAGTTCTACAAACTTCGTCATCTATGCCCTCCTTTCAAAAAAGAAATTCAAGGAAGTCATACAAAATGATGAATTAAAACTTTGGATACTTATAATTGTTGTAGCCATTGCATTAATAACTATTGATCTCTTCTCCAAGGGCTACTCATCACTTTTTATGGCCTTTAGAGATTCTGCCTTTCAGGTAACTTCAATTTCTTCTACATCAGGTTTTGCCAATGCAGACTATGAATTGTGGCCAAGTTTTTCAAAATTTATTTTGATAATCCTAATGATTTTTGGTGGTTGTGCAGGATCAACTGGTGGTGGAATTAAAATAGTAAGAATTTCAATTCTCTTAAAGCTAATAAAGAGAGAAATGCAAAAGGCAACGCACCCCAAGGCAGTCCTTCCTGTTATTTCAGATGGGAAGTCCTTGTCTGATGAGGTAGTCCTAAGTATAAATGCCTATCTCGGAACTTACTTTGTTATAGCAGTACTATCCACAGGTCTTGTAACCCTATCAGGAGTAGATGTTATAACAGGATTTTCTTCAGTTGCTACAACCTTATCCAACGTTGGGCCAGGCTTTGGAGACATAGGTCCTACGAAGAACTTTCATTTTTACAGCGACTTCTTCAAACTCTACTTCAGTCTGCTTATGCTTTTAGGAAGACTTGAATTCTTTACAATAATGGCACTCTTTACTAGGGGAAGACATAGAAAGGAAATTATTAAATTATAATGAAAATTTTAATTATAGGTTCAGGAAAGGTTGGTTCAACTATTGCCAAGACCTTGAGTCTTGAAAAGTTTGAAGTTGACCTAGTGGATAGGGACGAGAAAAATTTTGAAGAGATAACAAATAAGGTTAATAAAATAAGGGCAGATGTCTTGGAAGAAGACTTTGTCATAAACAATGACTTGAGCAAGTACGACTATGCTATCATTGCCACAGATAGCGACAAGACCAACCTAATCATGGCATCAATCTTCAAGGGTTTAGATGTAAAAATTATTCTACGTCTCGATGAAATGGAAAATATTTCTGAAATAGGAATTATAAAAAATTCCCTTCCTAATGTAGTAAATGTATTTAACCTAAGTCTCGAGACTGCAAAACTTGTTACAAAGTTAATTGGGTCTACAGAATACTATGAGGCTGATTACTTTGGAAAGGGAAAGATAGAAGTAACAGGCCACTACATTGACATGGACGAGGAATTTGAAAACCAAAAGATAAGGGACATTGGATCCCTTTCCACAATTCTCGTTGTTGGAATTTTAAGAGAGGGAGAACTAATAGTTCCTGATGGGGAAACAGTCCTAAAGTCTGGAGACTACATCTACCTAATGGGTCTTTCCTTCGACATAAGAAACTTCAAACATGCTCACTTTGAAATCAAGGAAAAAGAAGACCAAAGAGAAGTTGTAATTGCATCGGGTGACTACAACTTCAACAGGATTATCTCAAATCTTGAAAATATAAATTTAAAAATTCTTGAACCAGATAGGGAAAAATTTGAAAACTACAGGCGAAATATTAACAGGGCCTTTGTAGTTAATAAAAAGCTGAAAAATGACAAGATCTTTAAGGAAGAAGACATCTCTAAAGATGGTGTATTTATTTCTATGACAGAGTCTGACGAACTTAACATTGTCCTTGGACTTCTTGCAAGGAGTCATGGGATTTCAAAAAATATTGTAATTCAAAAGGACAACAACTACGACACAATCTTGGAGAGCCTGGGAATCTATAGGGTTATTGACCCCAAGGTGATTGTTGCCAATGAAATTATAAAGGCGATTAACACAGACATGAAGGTGTCCATCAACTACATGTTTGGTGGCAAGGCCCAAGTTTATGAAATAAAAATTCCAGATGACTTCGTCTACATTGGCAAGAAGCTATCAGAAATTAATCTCCACAAGGAAATTATTATCGGTGGGATAATTAGGTACGACAACTCCGCAGTTATCCCAAGGGGAAATACAAAAATTGAAAAGGGCGATAGGCTTGTAATCTTCTCAACTAATGAAAGCAGGAAGGAACTTGAAGAGTTAATCGATCCAAGCCTAAAGAAGAGTATCTTTGACTTTTTCAGGAGGTAATCGGTGAAAGAAATTTTTAAAAATGATTGGCAGGAAATTTTGGAAGAGGAGTTTGAAAAGGACTACTACAAGGACCTAAGAAAACTTTTAATCGAAGAGTACAAACATTATGAAATTTTTCCAAAGGCTCAAGATATTTTTAACGCCTTTCACTACACAGCCTACAAGGACGTCAAGGTTTTAATCTTGGGACAAGATCCCTACCACAATGTGGGTCAGGCCCATGGACTTGCCTTCTCTGTCAAAGAAGGCGTGGCAATACCACCTTCACTAAGAAATATTTATAAGGAACTTAAGTCTGACTTGGGACTTGAAATTCCAAGGACAGGTTACTTAAAAGCTTGGGCAGACCAGGGGATAATGCTCCTCAACACAACCCTAACAGTTAGGGCCCACCAACCCATGAGTCATTCAAAGATTGGTTGGGAGATTTTTACTAACGCAGTCATAGAAAAAATTAGCGAGAAGGAAGAACCGGTAGTTTTTATACTCTGGGGCAACCATGCCAAGGCCCGCAAAAAATTTATAAAGCCTGGTAACCACTTAATCATAGAAGGAGTTCATCCATCACCCCTTTCTGCATCAAGAGGATTTTTTGGTTCAAGGCCCTTCTCAAGAGCCAACGAATTTTTAAAAAATAATGGAGTCACACCTCCAACTTGGGAAGTTAAATAGAAAATACTTAAGCAAGGAAAATTTATTTCTTTGCTTTTTTTATTGGAATTAAAGTTACTCCACAAAAAATTTTTTATATCTTTGCTATAATGTAGTAGAGGTGAATTATGGAGTATTTAAAAACAAATTATTCAGATATAAAGGAAGTCATGATAGGTAAGGTGCCTGCAATAATAATTGAGCCCAAGGAAGAAACTAACAAGACTCTAGTTTTTTATCACGGCTGGGGATCAGATAATGAAAGGCAAATCTTTAGGGGAAATATTTTTGCCTCATATGGTTATAGGGTTGTTCTTCCTGAAGCAAGATACCATGGCGAGAGAAATGTAGAAAAGCTTGACCACGGGGACAAGGATCTAGAAGGTAAATATATTTTAAAAGTCATTATGCACAATATCGAGGAAGCACCTTCCATCTTTAACTACATTGAAGAAAATTATCCGGGAAATGAAATCGCAGTGGGTGGTCACTCCATGGGAGCCATAACTGCTGGAGGTCTTTATGCCTTTAAGAAGGACCTTAAGATGGCATTTATCTTCAATGGAATAAATAATTGGGAAGAGCTAGTTCGTGGAGTAAATGAACTTAAGAACCAAGACAAGATTGACGAGAGAGAATTTAGGATTAACGAATTCTTCTTAGACATGAACCCAATGGACAGTCCAGAAGCCTTTAATGATAGACCTCTTGTTCTTTATAATGGAGAAGACGACGACGTAATTGATCCAAGTGGACAAGAATCCTTTGTAAAAGAAGTTGAAAAAGTTTATGAAGACAAGAAACTCTTGGACTTCAAACTTTTTGAAATGACTGGCCACCAAGTGACAACACAAATGCTTGAAGAGGCTATAAAGTTTTCAAAGGAACTTGCAGGATTTTAATTTAGCCTTGATAAACTTAATGGAATTTAATAAGCAAGAGAAGACTTCTCATTTGAAGTCTTTTTTTATTTTTAAAATCTCTAGTCTTGTGGATAAATAAAAATAAAAAATATAAATTAAGTTGTGGATATCTATTAAAAAGTATAAAAAAGCCCACAAATGTAGATAAAAAAATAAAATTGTGGATAAAAATTTTAGATTTGTAAAAATTTGTAAAAAAAAAGAAGGCCTAAGCCTTCCTTAATATTATTATTCAACAGGTTCGAAGTCTGATTTTTCAGCTCCACAAAGTGGGCAAACCCAATCTTCTGGAAGATTTTCAAATGCAGTACCAGCTTCAACGCCGTTATCTTCGTCGCCTACTTCAGGATCATAGATATATCCGCAAAGTGTACATTCATATTTTTTCATATTATTTTTCCTCCTAATAAAATTTATGCTTTTTGCAAGCTTAATAACATTATAACAAATTGCTAAATATAATACAGTAAAATTTTAAAATTAATCTATGTCAAGCTTTTGGGGTTTAAAGGGGAGATCTATTGGGTATTTTCTTAATAGATGGAGTGAGAATTATGGATACTTTATATAGATTTAAGGGTTTTGTTAATAGCGATTTATCTCTAATAAAGAGCTTTTTGGATTCAGCCATTATGGATTTAAATCCCTATATTACTGACCAAGAAAAATTATTTGATATAAAAGTTATTTTAAATGAACTTGTCATAAATGGAGCAGTCCATGGCAATCAAGAAGACCTTAACAAGAAGGTCTGTTTAAAGTTAGTCTTAAAGGACGACTCTTTAAAAATTATTGTCTCTGACGAGGGAAGGGGCGTCGACCATGACACTTCCTTGTATGATTGCGGAGAAAAAAAGTGTAATGGCAGAGGTCTATTAATTGTTGAGGCTCTAACAGACCAGCTTATTTTAAATCAAAATGAAGTAATTGCAATTAAAAATCTTTGAAGACCTGGCGACTTATAAGTTTATACATAATTTGTTAAGACCATAGTTTATAAGTTTTTTAAAAATTTTAATTTATAGAAATATTAGAAATCCCTAGGGGTTTCTTTTTTTTATGCTCTTAAAGGACAAACTAAATCCAATAAAAAATGGCTGCCGATAGGACAGCCATAAATTATTTTTATTGAAGAGCCTTTAGAACTTTTACAAGATGGTCGTAAACTCTCTTAGTTGAAGAAATTGAAAGAGTTTCCTTTTGTGTGTGAGCTCCAACAGTGTCTGGCCCAATGGAGATAATATCAAGGTCGCTATTCTTCTTGTAGAAGACACCACATTCAAGTCCACCGTGAGTGAACTCTTCTTCCATTTCCTTGCCAGTGATTTCCTTGTAGATCTTCTTTACGATTTCTCTAAAGTCAGATTCTTTTCTGTACTCCCATTCTGGATAAGGGTTGATGAATTCTGCTTGGCAGCCATATTTTTCAACTATATCCAAGTAAATCTTTCCAAATTCTTCAGAAAGTGAAGAGGATGCAAATCTTAGTGAAACGAAAACTTCTACTGCGTCATCAACTTTTTTTGCTATTGCAAGGTTTGATGATGATTCAAGAACTTTCTTAGCTTCATTTATGAAAGTGTGTGGGCCAGTTGGAAGTTCTAACAAATAGTTTGCAAGTTTCTTTGTATCATCAGCAGTTAAAACTTTTCCATCGTGAGAAGTTTCTTTGCATTCAATAACAAGTTCTCCTGCCACGTCTTTGAATTTTTCTTTTACAAATTCGATAGCTTCTTTAAGAGCTTTTTCATCTGCTACAAGAACAAGTTTACCTTCTCTTGGGATGGCATTTTGTTTTGTTCCACAGTTGATGTCTATTAATTTTGCACCATCGATCTTATTAAGGATTTCAGCTATTACCTTAATCATGTTGCCTCTGTTGTTGGCAATTTCCATACCAGAGTGGCCACCGAGGAAGCCATGAAGGTGAAGGTCAAAAACCTTGCCAGAGTAAGCTTCTTCATTAAAGACAAATTTTGACTTTAGAAGTTTTCCACCTGCAGATGAAACTGTAAGGACACCTTCTTCTTCTGAGTCAATGTTGATTAGGTACTTGCCTTCAAGATATTTTGCTTCAAGGTCCTTTGCACCGTGCATGTCAGTTTCTTCTGATACAGTTACGATTATCTTTAATGGACCGTGTTCTTCTTCTGCAAGAGCCATTGCCATAGCAACACCTATTCCGTTGTCTGCTCCAAGAGTTGTGTCGTTAGCGTGAAGAGAATCGCCATCAACAATAAGTTCGATTGGGTCAGTTTCAAAATTGTGTTTTGAGTCCTTGCCCTTTTCACAAACCATGTCCATGTGACCTTGTAGGATAACCTTAGGTCTATCTTCCATGCCCTTTGTAGCAGGCACTTCCATAATAATGTTTAGGCTGTCATCTTGTACGACTTTGTAGCCTTTTTCTTCTCCAAACTTCTTTAGGAAGTCAGAAACTCCCTTTTCGTTACCAGATTCTCTAGGAATTTGTGATAACATTTCAAAATAATCAAAAACTTTTTTTGGTTCTAAATTCATTTTAACCTCACTTTATAATAACCTTGTGGTAAACTTTTTTACCCTTTCTAATAATAATTTCTCCGTCCTTGAAGTTGTCCTTTGTGATTTCAAGTTTAGGATCAGTTACTTTTTCATCATCAATGGAAACTCCGCCTTGAGTGATAAGTCTTCTACCTTCAGAGTTTGTCTTGATAAGTCCAAGCTCTGTCATAAGGTTTAGGATACCCACAGGTTCGTCAAACTTTGCAGCTTCAAATTCAGTTGCAGGTATGTCTTCTGATGCCTTGTCGCCACCAAATAGGGAGTGAGATGCATCAAGAGCAGCTTTAGCAGCTTCTTCTCCGTGAACGTCTTTTACAACTTCGTAAGCAAGAACTTCTTTTGCCTTATTTATTTCAGCGCCTTCTAATTTTTCGTATTCAGCAATCTTATCAAGTGGAAGCATAGTTAGAAGCTTCATGAACTTAATAACATCCCTGTCGTCACAGTTTCTTAGGTATTGGAACATTTCATAAGGTGTAGTCTTTTCTGGATCAAGCCAAATTGCTCCAGCCATAGTCTTACCCATCTTGATTCCAGCTGCAGTAGTAAGAAGTTTAAAAGTCATGGCATAAACCTTGTCACCTTCAAGCTTTCTAACAAGTTCATAACCACCAAGTATGTTGGACCATTGGTCAGATCCACCAACTTCTAGCTTACAACCATGCTTCCTGTATAGGTATAGGTAGTCGTAGGATTGCATAAGCATGTAAGAAAATTCGAAGAAAGTAAGTCCTTGTTCCATCCTGTTCTTGTAGCAATCAAATTGTAGCATCCTGTTAACAGAGAAGTGGATACCAATTTCTCTTACAAACTCTAGGAAGTTTAACTTAGTTAACCAGTCAGCGTTGTTTTCAATGTAGCCCTTGCCATCAGAAAAATCTAAGAAGCTAGAAATTTGTTCCTTAAATCTTCTTGCGTTGTAGTCAATTGTTTCCCTGTTCATAAGAGATCTCATGTCGGACTTGCCTGATGGGTCACCAATAGTTGTAGTTCCACCACCAAGTAGAGCTATAGGCACGTGACCAGCATTTTGCATGTGTTGCATAACCCTAATTTGGATAAAGTGTCCAAGAGTTAGAGAGTCAGCAGTTGCATCAAAACCAATGTAAAAAGGAACTGATTCCTTGCCAAGCATTTCTCTTAGCTCGTCTTCGTAAGTGCATTGGTCTAAGTAACCTCTCTCGCTTAAAATATCGAATACATTTTCCATAAATTCCTCCAAAAAAATAAAAAGAGCCCCGTGAACGAAAGGACGCATTCGTGGTACCACCTTTCTTCGCCGAGGCCTCAAAAATCAATAGACTCCAATATTGTAATTCAGCTTTCGCTTACTGTATATCTTCAACGTCTTATATTTATACTATTTATGTTATAATAATCGAAAATAAAATAAAAGTCAATGGTGATGAGATGCTAGGTATAGATATAGTAGAAATTTCTAGAATAAAAAAACTAATGAATGAAAATGAAAATTTTCTTCGCAAGGTTTTTAATGAAGATGAGATAGAAAGAATTAAAAAAAGAAAAAAACCCTACGAGAGGGCAGGGGGAATTTTTGCTGCCAAGGAAGCAGTGGCAAAGGCCCTTGGAACTGGAATCGGAAAAATTTCTTTCAAGGACATAAAAATAAAATACAAGGGAGATGCCCCTTACGCAGAAGTCTTTGATATGAAATTTGATTTATCTATTAGTCACGAAAGAACCTATGCAGTGGCTGTTGCAAAGTTTGATGGAGAAAACTTTATGAAAAAAAATTATGAAGAAGAAATAATTTTAGATGAAGAAATAAAATCTCTTTGGAAGGACAGGGACGACTTTGGCCACAAGGGAGACTTTGGAAAAATTGCAATCATAGGTGGGTCTATGGGTATGACTGGATCATCTTACCTTGCATCAAATGCTGCTCTAAAGGCAGGCGCAGGACTTGTCTACAATATCGTCCCAAGAGAAATATTTGACATAATGTCTATAAAATTCATTGAGCCCATAGCAAAGACCTTTGACGACCTAGAAGACATGGAAAAATTCCTTGAAGGGATTGATGCCGTAGGCATGGGACCAGGTATGGGACTAGGAGCTTATGGGCAAGAAGTTTTTGAAAAAATAATAAAAATAGAAAAAAATCTTTTAATAGATGCCGACGGCCTAAATATTTTGTCAAAAAATTTGAGTTTATTAAGAGAGAGAAAAGACTTCACGACAATTTTAACGCCACATGAGGGAGAGTTTGCAAGGTTAACAGGACTATCTCTGGATGAGATTAAAAACAATCGCAATACAGTTGCAGAAGAATTTGCAAAAAAATATAAGGTCATCCTAGTCCTAAAGGGTCACGAAACTCTTGTCACAGATGGAGAGAGAACTTACACAAATAGGACAGGCAACTCTGGCATGGCAACAGGAGGATCAGGAGACGTCTTGACAGGAATAATCTCTGCCCTAATGAAAAATTACAACTTGTTTGACGCCGCAAGGCTTGGAGTTTATATTCACGGACTCTCAGGAGACATCTACGCAAGAAAAAATTCCAAGACCAGCCTAAGAGCAAGAGACTTAATAGAAAATCTAAGCGCAGTCTTTAAACTTTTTGAAGAAAAGTAAGGCAACTTATAAGTAAAAAAGTCAAAAAAATTTTCGATTAGTGTATATAATAAGAAGAAATGTGATAGAATGTTATAAAGATTGCTCATAGATCAATCTTTAATTCTCTCTTACCTTTAAAAGGTGAAAAATTATGATGATAAAAAGAGGGGACATATTCTATGCCGACCTGTCGCCAGTTATTGGATCAGAACAGGGAGGGGTTAGGCCCGTAGTTGTTGTTCAAAATGACATTGGAAACAAATATTCGCCTACTTTAATCGTAGCTGCAATTACATCTCAACTTAACAAGGCGAAGTTACCAACCCATGTTAATGTGAAAGCTAAAGACGTTCCGTTGCCCAAGAATTCTGTAATTCTTTTGGAGCAACTGAGGACAATCGACAAAAAAAGGTTGAGAGAGAAGATCGGTAAATTCGACAAGGATGTCATAGGAGAGATTGACGCAGCAATAAAAGTTAGCTTGGCGATAAAGTAATTGGGCAACATACATATTGACTATCTCGTAAGAGGTAGTCTTTTTTTGTAGAAATTTAAAATTTATTCTTGCGAGCTTCTTGCAAATTAATTATAAAATTTATTTTTATAAAACATAAATAATAGAAAAGCTCTTGTCTATGTGATAAACTTATTAGCGGAGAGATTTATGAATAAAGTAAAAATTTTTGGAGTTGAAATTTTTAACATTGATAACTCGGAGTGCGAAAATATTTTAAGGGACTTCCTAAAGGGGAATTCGCTTAAAAAAATTTACACGCCAAATACTGAAATCGTAATGGCAGCTAAGAGGGACGAAGATCTTAAGAAGCTTGTCAACTCAGGCGACTTAGTCCTTGCTGATGGGATTGGTCTTATCTACGCATCAAGACTTAGGAAGAAGCCTTTGAAGGAAAGGGTCACAGGTTTTGACACTTCTATTCAGCTACTTGAACTTGCTGACGAGATGGGACTTAACTTATATTTTTTAGGTGGCAAGGAAGGTGTTGCAAGAGATGCAGCAGCTGCTGTCAATGAAAAGTATAAGAATCTAAAGGTTGCAGGTTTTCACAATGGATATTTCAATTCCAAGCTAGATGGCGAGAAGTCTAGCACTGAAGAAGAAATAATTAAAGAAATAAATTCCAAGGACATTGACATTGTCTTTGTAGGCTTTGGTTTTCCTCGTCAAGAAAAGTGGATTGACGCATGGAAGGATGAAATTAATGCCAAGGTCATTATTGGAAATGGTGGAGTCCTAGATATTTTATCGGGCAGGGCAAATAGGGCCCCAGATATTTTTATAAAGCTTGGTCTTGAGTGGCTCTATAGGCTTTTAAAAAATCCATCTAGGATTAAGAGGCAAATTGATTTGCCAAAGTTTTTGTTGGCGGTAATGAGAGATAAAAATTCAGTTGAGTGAGGAGAGTAATTTTGAATATCGAAAATAAAGCAGTTAATACTTTGAGAATGCTATCTGTTGATCAAATTGAAAATGCAAATTCAGGTCACCCAGGTCTACCCCTTGGTGCTGCACCAATGGCCTATGCTCTTTTTAAGAATCATCTAGTGAGAGATTCTAAGGATTTGAATTGGAAGAATAGGGATAGGTTTGTCCTTTCTGCAGGACATGGATCTGCTCTTTTGTATTCACTTTTCTACTTATTTGACTATGGTCTAAGTCTTGATGACTTAAAGAACTTTAGACAACTTGACTCGAAAACACCAGGCCATCCAGAGTACGGTCACACTAGGGGTGTTGAAGCAACTACTGGACCTCTTGGCCAAGGGATTGCCATGGCAGTTGGTATGGCTATTGCAGAAGAAAAACTTGCAGCCATTTACAACAAGGATGACTTGAAACTTGTTGACCACTATACTTATGCCCTAGTTGGTGATGGATGTTTAATGGAAGGAATTTCCAACGAAGCATCGTCACTAGCTGGCACACTTAAATTAGATAAACTAATCGTTCTTTACGATTCAAATAAAATTTCTATCGAAGGATCAACTGACCTTGCCTTCTCAGAAAATGTTTGTGACAGGTACAAGGCTCTTGGTTGGGACACTTTTGTAGTTCGTGATGGAAATGACTTAGATGAAATCAATGCAGCAATTGAAGATGCAAAAAAATCTGACAAGCCTGCACTTATTGAAGTTAAGACAAAAATTGGCTACGGATCACCTAGAGAAGACTCTGCAAAGGCTCACGGCGAACCTCTTGGCAAGGAAGACAGAAAGTCGACTCGTGAATTCTTTGGGCTTCCTGATGAAGACTTTTATGTTGATGAAGATGTGAAAGCCCACTTCCAAAAAATTGTTGAAGAAAACACTGCAAGGGTTAATGAAAAGAAAAAAATCGAAGAAGAATATGCAAAAAAATATCCTAAGGAATATGAGGATTATCTTGCTGCCTTTAACTTAGAAAAGAAGGAACTCTTAGAAGACTCCTACTACGATTCCTTTGATAAGGACATGGCAACTCGTGCAATCTCTGGCGAAGTTTTAAATAAGATTGCCAAGGACAATATCCACATCTTTGGTGGCTCAGCTGACCTTGGTCCATCAAACAAGACTATGCTAAAGGGAGAAGAATATTTCTCAGCTGACAATAGACTTGGAAGGAATATAACTTTTGGTGTTCGTGAAAATGCCATGGGTGCAATCACAAATGGAATCCTTCTTCATGGGGGCCTAAGGACTTATGCATCAACTTTCTTGGTTTTCAGTGACTACTTAAAGCCAACAATTAGACTTGCAGCCCTTATGAACCTCCCAAATGTCTACATCTTCACTCACGACTCAATTGGAGTTGGAGAAGATGGACCTACTCATCAACCAATTGAACATCTTGCAATGTTAAGGTCCATTCCAGGAATTGTTGTAATAAGACCTGCTGATGGACGTGAAACTGCAGCATCACTTAACCTTGCCTTCAATTCAAAGAACACACCTTTTGTACTTGCCCTATCAAGACAAAATCTTCCACAACTTGAAAATTCTTCAAGGGATATCTACAGGGGTGCTTATATAATCAAGAAGGAAGAGGGAGAACTTGAAAAAATTGTAATCGCTACAGGTTCAGAAGTTTCTCTTGCTCTTGAAGCAGCAGAAGGACTCAAGGGAGTTCGTGTGGTTTCAATGCCTTCTATGGAAATGTTTGATGCTCAATCCTCTGACTACAAGGAAGAAATTCTTCCATCAAATATCACTAAGAGGATTTCACTTGAAGCTCTTTCATCCTTTGGCTGGCACAAGTACATTGGCATGAAAGGTATGGCAATTTCCATTGATACCTTTGGAGCAAGTGGAAAGGGAGCTGAAGTCTTTGAAAGATTTGGTTTCACTAAAGAAAACATTAGAAGAAAAATTCAAGAATTTTAATAAAATATGAAAGAGGAGGGCGACCTCCTTTTTTAATTTAAATTTTTATTTGCATTTAATAATTAATTTTGAAAAACTTATTAAGAGCTTAAAATTATTTTTTAAATCTCATAAATAATTAAGATTTATTTTTATGAAATACAAAAATTATGAGATGGGAGGGAAAAATGAAACTTATAAAAGAAAAGAAATGGGCAATAGTATTTTCACTTTTTGCCATGCTCTTGTGGGGCTCTGCTATACCCCTAATAAAGACAACTTACATCCACGCCAACATCATGCCAGATGACACAGGTGGAAAAATTTTAATAGCAGGGATTAGGTTATTCATGGCAGGGATCTTAACCTTTATCTACTTTGGACTTTTTAATAAGGAAGAAGTTAAAAAAGAAAATATAAATATAAAACTCATCTTGGTCTTGGCACTTTTGCAAACTTGCCTCCAGTATATGTTTTACTATATTGGACTATCCAACACACTAGGTTCTCTTGCAGCAGTTATCCAGGCATCCAACGCCTTTATTACAGTTGTGATTTCTGTCCTTTTAATTAGGGAAGAGAAGTTTACCAAGAGGAAGCTAGGAGCTCTTCTAGTTGGGTCTATTGGTATTTTAATAATAAACCTAAGGGGAGGGGGAGGCTTTCACTTTAAGTTAAGTGGCGAAGGCTTTGTCCTTATAGCTACAACTTTTAATGCCCTTTCCAGTGTCCTCATAAGAAAGTATGGAAGAAATTTAAATGGCTTTCTCTTAACTGCATCACAATTTGCACTTGGAGCAACGCCACTAATAATTATTGGAGCCATCACTCACAAGTCCAATGTGAACTTTGACTTTCTTCTATTCTTAATGCTATCTTATGGAGCCTTTATATCTGCAACAGCTTTTACAATTTGGACCTTTGTCCTTCAGACTCACAGCGCAAGCGAGTTTGGAATTTATAAATTATTTATTCCAATCTTTGGAACAATTTTATCCATATTGGTCCTTGGCGAGGCTCTAACAATAAATATTGTCTTGGGACTTATCTTTGTCCTAGCAGGAGCAATAATCTTAAACAAAAAATAAATTTAAAGGGGGCCAAGAGCCCTCTTTTTTATTTCAATTCAATGCAAAAGTAAAAGTATAAATGTTATAATGAAGTCGGGAGTGGTATTTTGAAAATTAAAAAAAATCACGCAATAATTTTATTTTTGTTATTTATATTTTTAGGATTTATATATATTAACCATAAAAATTTTTCTAAGGACAGGACCATAGTAAGACTTAAGGGAGTAAGTGTTAATGAACCTATAGAGGACTTTAGCCTTGCATCTAAGTCTGTCTTTTTGTGGGCTGATCCAGTTTTATATATAACAGACAGGGAAGGAAATATTGTAAAGAAGATCCAAAGGGAAGATGAAAACATTGAGGCCTTCTTTGCCAACAACTATGCCTTCTTGTATGAAAAGGACCTTGGTAAGGTTCACATGTATTCAGAGATGGGCGAGCTCCTTTCCACAATAGATGTTAAGGGCGACATCTTTAATATAAGTTATGAGAATGCAAATATAATTTTCCACGTTGTGGATGAGAAGAATGAAATTTTATACTTAATGGGAAACGACTCAAGTCTTACTGAAATCTACAGGACTGGCAATCAAATCTTGGCCCACGATGTCCTTGACGAGAAAAATCTTTCTGTTGCAGAAATAAAAAATGAAACAACAGGCTACTCTTCTCTTATTTATAATCTAAACAAGGGAGAAAAAACTAGCCAGGCCTTAAACCACGAAGTTGTCATGTACTTAAAGAGAGACAAGAGGTCAGTCTTGGCTCTTACAGACAAAACTATTTATAGGTTTATGAATTCTGGGAAAAAATATGAGGACAGGGTACCAAATATCTCTGACATTTTAGTGGAAGGCAAGAAGACCTACCTTCTTCACTCAGGAATTATCACAGAATACAATTACATCTTAAAGCCAGGCAAGAAAAAAATAATTGCAGCTAATGTAAATAAGATGGAAAATATTTCTGGCTCAATTTATGTCTATGGACCAAGTGATGTTGGTGGAGAAATTGGAAATCCAGGAGAATTTTACACAAGACTTGGCTACTCCCTAGACAAGATTAAGATCAACGGACTTTTGATTGGGGCCTTGAGAAATGGCGACCTAAGTCTTTATTCCGTTGTGAACACAAACACAATAAGAGAAGATGATAACAAGATAGAGACAACTTATAAAGAGGTGTAAAAGTGAACATAGAAAAAAACACAGATGCTGTTGCAAGTGAAGCGGACCAGGCTCTGAGATCAACTTTTAGAGGTCTTGAATCCTGGGAGAGACTCCTTGTAGTTGCCCTTGTAGTTATTGGAACTTTTGTAATTTTAAAAATAATAGATTCCTTTATTGGAAGACAATTAAATTCAGAAAAGATAAAAGAAAAGGGATCCTACAACAGGATTGTAACTGTTACAAACTTAATCAGGCGCATCATCAAGGTAGTCTTAATTTTTATTGGAGTTACCATAGTTATGAGCGTCTTTAACATTTCTATTGCGCCAATTATTGCAACTCTTGGTGTGTTTTCGCTGGCAATAGGTGTTGGTGCCCAAAGTCTTGTTAAGGACTTTATCAATGGTTTTTTTATAATTTTTGAAGACCAATATTCTGTTGGTGATCTAGTTCAAATCGGCGACATCGAAGGAGTTGTTGAGTACTTGGGACTTAGGGTCACAAAAATTCGTGACTTTGACAAGATTCTTCACGTCATTCCCAACAGCAACATTTCAATTATTTCCAACAAGGAAAGGGCAAACATCAGGACAAAAATTGAATTTTACCTAGACAATTCTTGCGACCCAGACTTTGTGGAAGAAAAAATTAAGGCAGCTATAGAAAAGTATAGGGACCATGAGGACATGGTTATAGGACCAAACTTGTGGGGAGTTACTGAAAATGGAAGAGATGCCTACAAGATGGCCCTTGTCTATTACACAAGGCAGGGCAGACAATACGACCTTGAGTTTGCTCTTAGGTCCGAGATTTTAAAAACAATGCAGAGAGAAAATATTAAGTCTCCTATGGTTAGGAATAAGTTTATAAAAGGAGAAGATGATCATGCTTTACTATGAACTTGGCGATATAGTGACCCTAAAGAAGGGACACCCATGTGGTGAAAACAAGTGGGAAATAGCAAGAAAGGGCGCCGACATGAAATTAAAGTGCTTGGGCTGTGACAGAGTTGTTTGGATGAGCCGCATGGATTTTGAAAAGAGAGTTAGAAAAATTTTAGAAGGAGATAAATTTATAAGTATTGTCCATCATAAAAAAGAAGGTGAGTAGAATGGACGTGAAAGAAGTTTACGAAGCCAGAGAAAGACTAAGGGGTCATATCAAGGAAACTCCTGTAGTCTATGCACCAAACCTTGGAGAAGACATCTATCTAAAGGTTGAAGTCCTACAAGACACTGGATCTTTTAAACTTAGGGGAGCCTACAACAAGATTGCAACCCTATCAGATGAAGAGGCAGAAAGAGGAGTTGTAGCTTGCTCAGCAGGAAACCATGCCCAAGGTGTTGCCAAGTCAGCTAGCGAGAGAGGGATTAAGTCTGTTATCTGCATGCCATATCACGCGCCCCTATCCAAGGTCAAGGCAACAAGAAATTATGGAGCAGAAGTAGAACTTGTTAAAGATTCCTTTGACGATGCAGCAGCCTTTGCAAAAAAATTATCTGAAGAAGAAGGCTACACTTTTATTGCGCCCTTTGATGATGAAAAAATTATCGCAGGTCAGGGTACAGTTGGACTAGAAATCTTAGAAGAGCTTCCAGATGCTGACATAATAGTTGTACCAATTGGCGGTGGTGGTCTTATATCTGGAGTTGCCCTTGCAGCAAAGTCTATTAAGCCAGACATAAAGATAATTGGAGTTCAAACAAAAATTTCTCCATCAATGTATGAATCTATTAAGGAAGGTAAAATCTTAACAGTTAAGGGTGGATCAACAATTGCTGATGGAATTGCAGTTAAGACTCCAGGAGAAATTACATACGAGATGGTAAAGGAATATGTAGACGACATAGTTCTTGTAACTGAAGGAGAAATTTCTTCTGCAATCTTAACCCTTCTTGAGGACAACAAAATCATTACGGAAGGAGCAGCTGCATCCACAGTTGCAGCCCTTATGTATAGGAAGTTCAACCACAAGGGCAAAAAAGTTTGCTGCGTCCTATCTGGTGGAAACATCGACGTCACTCGAGTTTCAAAGGTTATTGAAAAGGGACTTTATAAGACCAACAGGCGAATGGAACTTAGGATTAAGTTAGATGATCAACCAGGACAACTCACTAAGATATCAGGACTTCTTGAAGAGCAAGGAGCCAACATAGTTCAAATTTATCAAAACGTAGACCTAGTTGGAGAAACAATAGACTCCATGATCGTCAGCATTATTATTGACACCAAGGACAAGGATCACCAAGGTCAAATCTTAACAGCCTTAAATCAAAACTCCTATGTTTACAAGGCGAGATACAACGACGCCCAATTTTAATTTGCTTTTATATAAGCGTAAAAATTTTTGAAATTAAAATCAAAATAAATTTAATACTTTAAAATAAAAATTGAGAGGCATAAACCTCTCTTTTTTGTTGACAAAATTAGGATGTAACTCACACAAAAATAAAAAAGTAGATGAAAGATTTTTTATTTATTATAATTGAAGTCGGAGGGATTATGTTAAATTCAGATAAAATCGCAAGACTTGCTAGTTACGCTCTCATCTACGAGGTATCCTTAAGTCCCAAGCCAGGACTTGTTAGCCTAATAGATGTGGGAGCCCATGACGACATGGACTACATGGACTTCTTAAAGTCATCCCTAGTCCTCTACGACTACTTCAAGATTTCTTATGAGCTTGGAGAAAAATCTAAGGGAGAGGACTTCTTGGAGCTTAGAGAGTACGGAAAGCTTTACGAAGACAAGATGAAGGCAGTAACTGGTGGAGCCAACACCCACAAGGGAATTATTTTTTCTCTTGGCCTTATGGTTTATGCAAGTGCAATAGAAATGAAAAAAGAAAACTTTTCTTTTGAGAAGGTAATTAACCGAGTGGCTTACCTAAATCGTGGCATAAGTGACGAATTAAAAGTTGTAAAGGCCCAGACTCATGGCGAAAAAAATTATAAAAAATATGGACTAAAGGGAATAAGGGAAGAGGCTGAAGAAGGTTTTGAGAAGGCCCTTATGGGACTTGACTTCTTAAAGGAGGCCGAGAAGAAGACAAATTTTGACTACGCCCTCACTGGCACCCTATTTTATTTCATGTCCCTTATCGAGGATTCAAACATAATCAAAAGAGGAGGGCTTGAGGGTCTAGAATTTTTAAAAGAAACTTCCAGTCGTGTCCTTGAAAATAAATTGTACGAAAATGAAGATGGAATGAAAGAAATCCAAAAAATAAATGAAGAGTACAAGAGGAGAAACCTAAGCCCAGGTGGCTGTGCTGACTTTTTGATTCTAACCTTGTATTTTTATCTCTTGGAGGGAAACATTGATTGATTATAGACAAGTTATGAAATTTGAAAAGAAGAATGTTGAGAATTTCTTGAAAGACTTTGACATAAACTATGAGAGGGACGTGGACTACACTTTTGTGGCACTTGACGGCGACAAAATTATTGGAACTGGATCTTGTGCGGGCAGGGTCCTAAAGTGCTTTGCCATTGACCCAGCTTATCAAGGCATGGGGATCACCAATGCAATAATCACAAGGCTCCTTGACCACCAATACGAAATTGGCAACAGGCATCTCTTCATCTTTACAAAGCCAAAAAACATTAAGATCTTTACAGACTTTGGCTTCTCTCTAGTCGAAGAGACAGAAGATGTTGCCCTCTTAGACAATAAGATAGAAGAACTTCACAAACTCTTAAAAAATATTGAAGACCAGAGGGAGTCTGGCGCAATTGTTATTAACGCAAACCCTATGACCAAGGGTCATCTCTATTTAATTAACGAAGCTAGAAAACAAACTGACCTCTTACACATCTTTATGGTGGAGGAGGACGGGTCCACCTTCCCTTACGACTTTAGGTACAAGATTGTGAAGGAAGAGTTGGAAAAGTATGAGGACGTCATTGTCCATCCTGGCAACGACTATATTATTTCAAAAAACACCTTCCCAACATATTTTTATAAGGACGAAAAAACAATCCTAAAGGCCTATTCAGAACTTGACACAAAAATCTTTGGAAGATACTTTGCAAAAGCCTTAAATATAAAAAAAAGATTTGTGGGAAGCGAAGACAGGGATGTTGTTACAAAAAATTACAACGAGACCATGGAGAGAATCTTGCCAGAATATGGCCTAGAGGTCGTAGAAATTCCAAGGACAAGTCTGGACAATGAAATAATTTCTGCCTCAAAAGTTAGGGCCCTTTTAAAGGAAAGAAAATTTGAAGAAGCTTATAGATTTTTGCCAGAAGCAACGATAAAAGCCCTTAAGTCAGAAGAAGGACAGAGGATAATAAATGATAGACTCTAAGATACTTGCCATGAATAGGATGTTGGAAGCCAAGGAAAAAAGATATTACAAGATCAAGGACCTGACAGAAATCTACAAGGCCCCAGTCCTTTCCTTTATGTTAAACATTCCTGGCGAAGACAAAAACTTTGAAGAAGCAGTAAGCTTTCACAAAAAATATGTAGATAAGATTAAAAATATTTTGGAAGAAAATAAAATAAAAATTTTATTTGAAGACTATCAAAATTTAGTCACAGGCATGGAGTACCTTGCTGTCCTTGATGGCGATGGATGTGTTATAAAAAAACTCATGATGGAAGTTGAAGAAGAATCCATGGGAGGAAGACTCCTTGACATCGACATCTACGACAAGGACTTCTCACAAATTTCAAGATCATCCTTGGGACTTCCAGAGAGGAAGTGCATAATTTGTGGCGACACAGCAAGGACCTGCATCAAGGAAGAAAGACACAACTTAAAGGAACTTGAAGAGAGAGTAAGAGAAATTATTAAAGAAACAATGGAATAGACCTTAAAAAATTTTTGAAATTTTGCTAAATAATCTTGCAAGAAATCATAAAAAAGTCCCCAAGAAGAAATAAATTCTTGGGGATTATTTTTATTTGTAGTCGCCTCTGAAATGAGTTGTTCCAACAAAGTAGAAAGTCCTCTTACTTTTGTCAACATTTTTTGCGTGGTCGCCAAGACGAAGCTGAAGATCTAAATATTTAAATTTTGGATTCATCATGTTGTCACGATGGCCAGGTGAATTCCACCACAAATCATATAGAGTCTTTGCCATGAACTTTTCATCAGTTAAAAATTTTCGAGTCTTAGGTGCAATATTTCCATTACTAGAAGAATTGATAATCTCAACAAGATTTTCACCGTGAGTAGTTGTAGAAATTTGAGGCTCAAGATAATCTAAAGAAGTTTGCCATGGTCGACCATCTAAGCGTCGGTGAAATTTTCCATTTACATCAATAGATCCATTTGCTACAAGCTCTTCAGAACGAATTGATGCACCCTTAGTTAAATCATCAGCCCATTCAAGTGGATCACACCCCAAGTTTTGTCTGTCAGCATTAATTAACTTTAAAAATTCTTGATGGAACAAGTCGTGGTTAAAAGTTACTCCCTTGTTAAAGGAATCTATATTTCCAATCTCACTATCAACAGCTGCCTTTTTGTTATCGGCGTTTTCTATTTTAATTTCTTTAGAAAGTTCTGCAGCTTTTTCTTTCTTGTTGTCTGGAGCCTTGGATTCAATCTTATTGATATCATCTGACATGGCGTTATAGACCATTGTAAAGACGTGACCACGAGGAGCAAATTTATTTGGCTCGGGGTTTTCAATCCCACTATTAGGTCCAATTATCCCCATGGAATTTGCCCAAGCTATCCAAGATGATGGCCAAGTAGATTCCTTCACGTCAGCAGGTGTTAGGTCCATCTTACTTGCTGCAACTAAAATTTTTAAAATCTCAGCGTAAGTGATTTGATTAGAAGGCTTGAAGGATCCATCGGGGTATCCAACAATAGCAGAGATGCCCTGTGGATTTTTTATTTGGCTGGCGTTTTCAACATAAAACTTTGCCCAATGACCCTTGCCCACATCATTAAAACTTTGCTGGTCATTTTTTTCAATAAGCTCGCCCTTTATTTTTGTAAGAATTACAGCAATTTCAGCACGAGTGATGGGCTTATCTAGTCCAAGACTGCCATCAGGATAACCAGTAATGATTCCAGCTTTTTGCAAGGTCTCAATTTTTTCGTTATTGTCACTCATACCCTTTGCCAAAAGAGCGCTAGGAGTTAAAAGACAAGAAGCCAATAAAAGAACAAATAAAAACCTACTAAACTTTTTCATAAAAACCTCCTTAATAAGTAAAAAATTAAAACTTGATAGACAAAAAAGTCTGATCAAATTGTCGTAGATGAAAATATTTATTAATTATAGTATAAGACATTTACAAATAATTTTACAGGTTAAAGTAAAGAATTCTGTAACTAAATATCTACTAAAAAGCTAAGTAGAAAACTCTCACTATCTTGTGTGCCATAGTCAAATTATATACCTAGACTTGAATTTTAATATTAGTCTTATAGATAATACTTTGATAGAATTCCAGTAGAGGTGATAATTTTGGAAAAAATTAAAATGCAAAATCCTATTGTTGATATGGACGGAGATGAGATGACAAGAGTCATCTGGAAAGATATAAAAAAAGAATTACTTGAGCCCTACATTGATTTGAAGCTTGACTACTATGACCTTTCAATGGAAAACAGAAATGATACTGATGATGAGGTCACACTTGATTCTGCTAAGGCTGTTGAGAAATACAAGGTTGGTGTAAAGTGCGCAACTATTACAGCAAATGAAGATAGGGTAAAAGAGTTTAACTTAAAGAAAATTTATCCATCGCCAAATGCAACTATAAGGGCCTACCTTGATGGGGTTATGTTTAGGGAGCCAATTACATTCGATTGCTTAGACATCTTAATACCAACGTGGAAAGAGCCAATTGCAATAGCAAGGCATTCCTTTGGGGACATTTATGTTTCAAAGTCCTTTAGCTTGAAGAAAGGAGAAGAATTAAATGTTTCGATTAATGGAGAAAATAAATATTCATATAAACCAGATTACGATGCAATATTTTTAACCCAATATAATAAGGTTGATTCAATAAAATATTTTGCCCATGAGTGCTTTAAATATGCTATTGAAAAAAAGATGAATTTAATTTTTTCAACTAAAGACACTGTTGTTCCAGGATACGATTCTGTTTTTAAAGAAATATTCAATGACACTTTTGAAGAATATAGAAAAGATTTTGATAAGAATGGAATAAATTATAATTATTATTTAATAGATAATGCCATAGCACAAATAATGAAATCAAGAGGTAACATTCTTTGGGCACTAAAAAATTATGATGGAGATGTAATGAGTGATATGATCTCAGCAGTTTATGGTTCACTATCACTGATGGAATCATCAATAATAGGAAATGGAACTTATCTTTATGAAGCAGCACATGGAACAGTAACCGACCATTACAGAAGATATCAAGAAGGAGAAATAACATCAACAAACTCAGTTGCATTAATTTTTACTTGGGCATCAGGTCTTGAAAGAAGAGGTCAACTTGATGGAAATAAAGAATTAGAAGAATTTGGAGTAAAATTAAAAAAGGCTGTTAGAGATACGATAGAAAATGGTTTTATAACTGGTGATTTAATATCAAGCTATAATAAAGAAGATTATGTAAAGGTAAATTATTTAGAATTTATTCATAAAGTTAGAGAGTTTTTGGATAAGTCTCTATAATATATAAGTGAAGGAGCAAGTTTGACTTGCTCCTATTTTGTTAATTAGATATTTGCTTCCTAGAATATTACTTGTGGAAATAAAATAATTTATGAAAGAAGAATAATTAGGATTAAAGAAACTATTGTTAGAGTAGATAACTTACGAATTAATAAATAAAAAAAGCTATTATAAAAAATTGTAGAAAAAAAGTCGGCAATAAGCCGACTTTTTAAGTTTAGTTTTATAGGTGTATAATTCCAAATATTAGACCAGCTATAACCATTAAAACGGATATAGGGTATAGGTATTTGAAAGAAAATTTTATGTGATCTTTTAGATCTAAGTCTTCAACAAGTCCAAGTGCAAGGTAAGTTGCAGGAACAAGTGGAGAGATCATAAGTGATACGTTTTTTCCTATTAACATAGCCATTGCTGTGTTGATTCCTTCTACACCAAAAGCTTTTCCAACTTCAATAATTGGTGGCATTAGTCCAAAGAAATAAGCATCGGTGCCAACTAACATTCCCATTGGAAGTGCTAAGAAACCAAAGATTAAGTGAGTAAACCTACCAAGTGCACTTGGAATAATATTAGTAAGGGTAATTGCCATTGCTTCGATCATTCCAGTTCCATCCATTATACCAACCATAATACCTGCTGATAAAATTGTTGCAGAAATAGTTAATGCAGATGCAGCGTGCTCCTTAATCTTTTCATTTTGTGCTTTAAGGTTAGGGTAGTTAATGCAAAGAGCAAGAGATAGACCAATCATAAATACATAGTAAGATTGTAGGACATCAACCATTAAAAGACCAATTACAGCGATTGTTAAAATAATATTTAATGGAAGAAGTTTTTTTAATCTAGAATCAAGCTCTTCTTTAGTTTTTTTAACTACTGAAGAGTCAATCTTTAATGTTGTGCCTGCTCCTCTCTTTTTCTCGATAGATCCAAGGATAACAGCAAGAGTAACAGTAGCAACTATACCGAAAATTTGAATTGGTATTAACTTTAACCATAAACCTGTTGCATCAACACCGAGAACTGTAGCAGCTCTTGCAACAGGTCCACCCCATGGTAAAAGGTTCATAACACCCATTGCACAAGCGGTTAAGCATAGTAAAACTTGTGGTCTAATCCCCATTCTCTTGTATATTGGGTACATTGTTGGAATAGTAATAAGTACAGTTGTAGCAGTAGCACCATCAAGGTGAGCTATTATACCTATTATTCCTGTTGCAATTGTGATTGCAATTACATTTTCTCCAGCCATAGCAACAAGTTTATCTACTATTACATCAAATACTCCAACATCACTCATAATGCAGAAGAATATAATTGAGAAAATAAATAAAATTGAGTTGTTGGAAACGGTCTTCATACCTGCGCCAATCATTTCTTTAAGATCAGCAATACTAGTTCCAATTAAAAGAGCAGCTAAACTTGGTACTAAGATAAGAACAACGATTGGACTCATTTTTCCTTTTAGTAGCAGTACAATAATTGCAAGAACTAATAAAAAACCTACTAATGATAACATAATTTACCTCCTGTTATGTAATTGACATAAAGTCTTCATATATATAAGATATTATCATACTAAAGAGGCTATATAACAAATATGAATTAAAAATATGTCATATAGATTTCAACTATGGGAGTGAAATATGAACGATAAAGAATTGCTTTACATAAAAAAAATAGCTGATACAAAATCAATCTCTAAAGCTGCTGAAGAACTTTTTATTGCCCAACCAAGTCTTAGTCAAGCTCTGCAAAGAATAGAAAAAGAATTGGGTACTCATCTTTTTATTCGTGAACCAAGGGGGATGAAGTTGACCTATGCTGGAGAGAAATATTATCTCATGGCAAAGGAAATTTTAGATATTTACAGTGATTTTAAATCTGAAATAACTCATATCAATGAACTGAAATCAGGTAGACTTGTAATTGGTATTGCAAGATATATGGGGATGAATATTCTTCCTAAAGTCCTTCCTGAATTCAATAAAAAATATCCCAACGTTGAACTTATTGTAATGGAAAGAAACACAAAAACTCTTGAGGAATTGGTTTTAAGTGGTGATGTTGACTTTGCCTTAACCCACGTTCACAAGAAGGACTTAAATGAAAAGATTCAATATAAAATTTTGAGGGAGGATCATTTTGTTTTAGTGACTCAAAAAAATTATTTAAAGAATTTTAATGGAGTAGTAATGAAGGATGGAGAAAAATTTATTGACTTGAGAGATTTAAAAGATGAGATCTTCATTAATCTTGATGCCAACCAAGGAATAAGAAAGGTTCAAAACAGAATCTATAATTCTTGCAACATAGACCCTAAGGTTGTTACTACAACGAAAAACTTTGAAACTGCTAAGAGACTAGCTGCTAAAGGTCTGGGTCTTACAATTCTTCCAAGAGATTATTTAAATATTTTTACAGAAGATAGGGACTATGACATCTACAACCTCTTAGGTACAGAGGAAAATTCTTGGTTTACTTCTATCTTAACTATTCCAGATATTTATACATCGCAAGCAAGCAAAGTATTTTTAGAAGAAGTTAATAAATTCTTGGAAGAAGAAAAATTAAATTTTTAAAAATTCCTTAGAAATTTTAAATTAAATATATAAACTGGGAAGACCTAATTTTTCAAAATATATTAGCAAAAGTAAAGCGATACCACAAATTAAATTTGTTACTATAACAATTTTATGTTTGCGCAAGATGGCGAATTCATCGGGTTAACATCTTGAATAAGAAAGCCTTTCTGGGGTATCATAGAAAAAAGGAGGTTTTTCTATTGAAGAAAAAATATTTTGGACTTAATCTTCCAATGTTATTGGTTTTATCTGCAATTGTTTTTATTGCAACATATATGGGAGTTTTGTCAAAGGATTTAGCGGGCGGAGTTGCCCTGATGTTCGCAATAGGTATTATTTTATATGAAATTGGTGAGAGGATTCCAATTTGGAACACTTATGTTGGTGGTGGACTTGTTCTTGCCTTCTTGGGTACAGCAATTTTAGTTTATCTGCATGTTATACCAGAAGAATATGTAGAACTTATTTCATCTGTTAACTCAAAGCCTATGGGAGTATTAAACTTCTTTATCATAATGCTTATCTCTGGTTCACTTCTTGGACTAAATAGAGACCTTATGATCAAGTCTTTTGCAGGATATATTCCAGCAATCCTTGGTGGAGTTTTAGGTGCTGCCATTCTTGGTATCATTGGAGGACTTTTCTTTGGAGTTTCTCCAGCAAACACTATTTTAAAATACGTTCTTCCTGTAATGGGTGGAGGTAACGGTGCAGGTGCAGTTCCACTAAGTCAAATTTATGAAAGAGTTACAGGAGATGCTGCTGCAAACTACTATGGATTTGCTATTTCAATTCTTACAATTGCAAATATCTTCGCTATTATTGCTGGTGGTATTTTAAATAAGATTGGTGAAGCAAGAAAGGGTCTTACAGGAGACAAGAAAACTCTTATGAGATCAGCTCCTGAAATTGAACAAAATGAAGAAAAATTCACAACACAATTAAAGGACTACGCTGGAGCAATCTTAATGGGTCTTACTTTCTATCAATTAGGTAGGCTTGTAGCTGATAAGATTTGGGATCCACTTGTTCCTTCAGTGCCAATTCACCCATTTGCTTTTATGATTATTATTGTTGCTCTTGCTAATGGACTTGGACTTGTTCCAGGATCACTTAGACAAGCCGCTAAGGAAGTTCAATCTTTCTTCACAAAAAACATTGTAATCTTAATTATGGTTGGTGTTGGTGTTGAAACTGACCTTAATGAACTTATAGCTGCAATTACTTTTGGTAATGTTGTTATGGCATTTTTAATTGTTGTTGGTGCTGTAATTGGTTCAGGACTTGTTGGACACCTTGTAGGATTTTTCTTTGTTGACTCTGCTGTTACAGCAGGCCTATGTATGGCAAACAGAGGTGGATCTGGTGACTTGGCAGTTCTTGGAGCAGCTGACAGAATGGATTTAATTTCTTATGCACAACTTTCATCAAGACTTGGTGGAGGTATAATACTAGTCATAGGATCAATACTCTTTGGAACGCTCATGTAGACTAGGAGGGATTTTTTTGAAACTAAAAAAAGAAGCCATGGCCGGAACTCTTGAGTCAAATGATATTTTAATCACTATTGATGACGGAGAAGGCATATCTATTGAACTGGAAAGTTCAGTAAAAAAACAATTTGGTAAACAAATTGAAAAAGTTATAAGAGAAACTTTAAAAGAATTAGATGTAGAAAATGCAAAAGTTACTGCAGTAGACAAGGGTGCCTTGGACTACACAATTAAAGCAAGAGTAGCAGCAGCATGTTTTAGAGCAGCTGAAAGCACAGAATATAATTGGAGCTGATATTTTGAAAGAGAGATTAAGAAGAACAATGATGTTTCTTCCAGGTAACAACCCTGCAAACATCACTGATGCTCACATCTATGGTCCTGATTCAATTATGATTGACCTTGAAGATGCTACGAGCATAAATCAAAAAGACGCGGCAAGATTTTTAGTTTACAATGCACTAAAAACTCTAGACTACGGAAAAACTGAAGTTGTTGTAAGAATTAACGCCCTTGATACACCTTTTGGACGTGAAGATATTAAGGCAGTTGTAAAGGCTGGGGTAGATGTTATAAGACTACCAAAGTCAGAAACTGCACAAGATGTTATAGATGTAGATGAAATAATAACAGAAGTTGAAGAAGAAATGGGTTGCCAAGGTAGAACCCTAATGATGGCAGCTATTGAATCTCCAACTGGAGTTATTAACGCAGTTGACATTGCTAAGGCATCACCAAGAATGATGGGTATTGCTCTTGGTGCAGCTGACTATGTTACTAACCTAAAGACTCAAAGGTCTAAACACGGTTGGGAACTTTTCGCAGCAAGAAGTCAAATTGTTTTAGCAGCAAGAAACGCAGGCATTGCTTGCTTCGATACAGTTAACACAAACCTTGATGACATGGATGCCTTTAGGGAAGAAGTTCAATTTATTAAGGACCTTGGATTTGATGGAAAATCTGTTATCCACCCTAAACAAATTGCAGTTGTAAATGAAGTTTACACACCAACTGAAAAAGATATTACGAAGTCACTTCGTATTATTGCAGGTTCTAAGGAAGCTGAAAGAAGAGGCTCTGGAGTTATTACTGTTGACGGCAAGATGGTTGACTATCCAGTTATTGCTGGCGCACAAAGAGTTCTAGACCTTGCAGTTGCAAGTGGAGTGCTAAAGAAGGAGGATATTGATGAACTATAATAAAAATGCAGTAGGAAGAGATATCCCTGAATACCTTGAAGGCATTGGCGAACTTGTTCCTTTCAAAGGCGAAGGTAAATATCTTAGAACTGAAAGAAAGGCTTCTCCAAAAATCAGATATGGAAATAGAAGTGAGAAAAAACTTCTAGGTTCTATTGAAGAAGCTGTTAAGAAAAGTGGACTTAAGGACGGAATGACAATTTCCTTCCACCACCACCTAAGAAATGGTGACTATGTTGTAAATATGGTTATGCAAGTTATTGCTGATATGGGCATCAAGGACCTAACACTTGCTCCATCATCACTTTCACCATGCCACGACAAACTAATTCCACTAATTGAACAAGGTGTTATCACTGGAATTCAATCATCTGGACTAAGAGGAGAACTTGGAGAAAAAATTTCACAAGGTATCCTTAAAAAACCTTGTATCATTCGTTCCCACGGTGGACGTGCAAGAGCTATCGAAGATGGAGAACTTCATATTGACGTAGCTTTCCTTGCAGCACCAGCTTGTGACGAATATGGAAACATTAATGGTCGAGAAGGAAAGGCAGCTTGTGGATCACTTGGTTATGCAATTGTTGACGCACAGTATGCTGACTGCGTAATTGCAATCACAGATAACCTTGTACCATTCCCAAATATTCCTGCTTCAATTGGCATGATGTATGTTGACTATGTTGTAGAAGTTGATGCAATTGGTGATCCAAAGGGAATTGTTTCTGGATCAATTAGATTTAACGACAACCCACGTGACCTATTAATTGCTAACAACGCAGTTAAGGCAATCAAGGCATCTGGACTTTATAAGGATGGATTTAGATTCCAAACTGGTGCAGCAGGTTCAACTCTTGCAGTAGCAAAACTTCTTCGTGAAGAAATGAAAAAAGATGGCATCAAGGCTTCAATGGCCCTTGGTGGAATCACAGGTTATATGGTAACAATGCTTGAAGAAGGTCTAATCGATGGTATCTACGATACACAATCCTTTGACCTTGACGCAGTAAGATCAATTCGTGAAAATCCAAAACACTTTGAACAAACTGCATCATCTTACGCAAACCCTAACAACCCAACTCCTGCAGTTAACACTCTAGACTTTGTATTACTTGGAGCTCTTGAAGTTGACACTGACTTCAACGTAAACGTAATGACAAGATCAGACGGAGTTATCAACCAAGCAGTTGGTGGTCACCAAGATACAGCACCAGGTGCAGAAATGTCACTTATACTTGCACCGCTTGTAAGATCAAGAAATCCAATTGTCAAAGACAAGGTTACAACAGTTTGTACACCAGGAGAATCTGTTGACGTAATCTGTACTGACTATGGTATTTCTGTAAATCCAAAGAGACAAGACTTAATCGAAAAATTCCAAAAAGCTGGAATTGAACTTAAGGACATCAAGGAACTACAAGAAATGGCAGAAAAACTTACAGGAAAACCTGAAGAAGTTGAATTCTCTGACGAAGTAGTTGCAGTTGTAGAATACAGAGATGGTTCTATAATCGATGTAATTAAGAAAGAAGCTTAAAAATAAATTCTAACTATACTAATAAAAGGGAGGCAAGAGCCTCTCTTTTTTGTGGGATTTTATAGGACCATGAGAAGTTGGTAGGTTTTGTTAGCTTACAAAGTGGTGGATGAGCTTAAACTTATAAGAAACTGTGAAGTCCTAATAAGGCATAAGGTGATAATAATTTATTAAGTCATAAAAAGCTGTAAAATTATAAGAAGTTATGAAGTGATAAGAAATTATAAAGTAACAAGGACTTACGAGTTTATAAAAAATTATTAGCTCATAAAAATTACAAGCTTACAATTTTTACTAATTGACATAAAAAAATTTTGATGCTATTATAATAAAAAATAACTCAATAAGAGGAAGAGTATCCTTTTTGACTGATTAAAGAGAGCTTCGTTTGGTGAGAGAAGTAGAAGAAGATTAGGAGAACATGGTCCTTCTTGAGGGTCTGTCGATATTTAGATAGGCACGGGAGCGCCCGTTATAGCGATAGAGTATGATAGTACTTGAAGAGTCTTTCAGCGCGAGTTGGGAGAGAATTAAGGTGGTAACACGAAATAGCTTTCGTCCTTTATGGATGGAAGCTTTTTTATTGTCTTCCTTCCTCAAGTACAAATAAAAAAAGAGGAGAATAGAAATGCCGTTAATAATACCAAGAGATTTAATCGTTGAAGAAGTTTTACAAAGAGAGAATATTTTTACAATGAGGGATTCCTCTGCCATTAAGCAGGACATAAGGCCCCTTAGCATAGCCATTGTAAACTTGATGCCCAAGAAGGAAGAAACTGAGCTACAACTCTTGAGGATGCTTTCAAACACAGCCCTTCAAATTAATATTGACCTTGTGAGGATGGAGTCCTACGACCCAAATAACTCCGACACTAAGAGGTTGAAGTCCTTTTACAAGACTTACGATGACATAAAAAACAACAAGTATGACGCCATGATAATTACTGGGGCGCCAATTGAGACCCTAGCCTATGAAAAAATAAAATACTGGGACGAGCTAAAGACAATTTTTGAATTCGCCAAGAAGAATGTCTACTCCACAATGTTTATCTGCTGGTCTGCCCAAGCTGCCCTCTACCACTACTACAAGATTGAGCACAAGCTTAGCAATGAAAAAATCTTTGGAGTATTTGAGTTTGACAAGCTAAAAGAAAATAAAATTGTAAAGGGCTTTGATGATAGCTTCTTGGTTCCAACATCAAGGCACACTTATGTTGACATCGAAGACTTTGAAGACTTTTCTGACTTGGAAGTCCTTGCGGCAAGACCTGACACTGGAGTATCCCTTGTGACAACTAAGGACAATAGGTTCGTCTTTAATTTTGGACACTGGGAATATGACAAGGACACCCTCCACAATGAGTACATCAGGGACCTTTCTCAAGGCAAAAAGATCAGCCCACCAATAAATTATTATGAAGACAACGACCCTAAGAAGGACATAAAAATTAGGTGGAGGTCTGCGGGCAACCTCTTCTTCTCCAACTGGCTCAACTATTGTGTCTACCAAGAAACTCCCTTTGCCATTGACAGCATAGAGGGCAAGTCAGTTTCAAAATTTGGGGGCAGCTCCCTAAAGGATGCAGGACAATTTGCCAAGGTGAAGAAAATTATCTTCTCCAAGGAGGACAGGGACGTAATTGTGGTTTCTGCTCCGGGAAGAAGATTTAAAAAGGATACAAAGATCACTGATGAATTGATTTCTCTTTCTGACAAAAACTTGAGGATTGAAGAAGTTAGGGAAATTATCAAGTCCCTTGAAGAAGAGTTGGAAGTACAGAACTTAACTCGTGACAAGCAAGTTGAAAAAATTAAAAACAGGTTTTTGTCCATAGCAGAAGACTTGGAACTTGAAGAATTTTGGGATGATGAATTGAAATTTGTCTTTGACGAGATAAAAGATTCTAGGGACAAGGACTTTATTGTGTCCAGGGGAGAATACTTAAATGCCAAGCTCCTTGCCAAATATTTGAACTACGACTTTATCGATGCCAAGGACCTAATAATCTTTGACGAGAGGGGACAAGTTGACATAGAAAAGTCCAAGAGGGCAATCCAAAGTCACATTGGAGAAAATAAAAAGGCAGTTGTCCCAGGCTTCTATGGCAGCGACAAAGAGGGCAAGATTGTAACATTTACAAGGGGAGGCAGCGACTACACAGGAAGCCTCATTGCCTATGCTCTTGACTCCAAGGTCTACGAAAACTGGACTGATGTAAATGGAATCATGACATCTGACCCCAACAGAGACCCAGATGCTAAGACTATTGACAAGCTTTCCTACACAGAACTCAAGGAAATAATCGGCGAGGGAGCCCAAGTCTATCAAGAAGATGCCATAAGCCCCGTTGCCAAGAAAAATATAACTATAAAAATATTAAACACCAACAACCCAGAAAATCACGGGACAATTATAAAGGATTAAGCTTAGACCCTCTCGTAGGGTCTTTTTGCTTGCAAATAAAAAAGGCCTGCCTCTGCAAGCCTCCTAATAAATTTAATTATAGAGATTCAACGATTTTTTCTGTTAGGTCAATAACTCTTTCTGTGTAACCCCATTCGTTGTCGTACCAAGAAATAAGTTTAACCATTTTGCCGTTAACAGTTGTAAGAAGTGAATCGAAAATAGATGAGTGAGTGTCGCCAATAATATCAGAAGAAACAAGTTCGTCTTCAGAGTAGGCAAGGATTCCCTTTAATTCATTTTCAGATGCTTTCTTAATAGCTGCATTGATTTCTTCAACTGTAGCTTCTTTTTCAAGTTCAAAAGTAACGTCAACTAGGGATCCAGTTGGAACAGGAACTCTTAGGGCAAAGCCAGTTAAGATTCCATCAACTTCTGGAATAACTTTTCCAACAGCCTTAGCTGCACCAGTTGAAGTTGGGATTATATTTTCTGCGCCCATTCTTGCACGTCTCATGTCCTTCTTGTGAACACCATCGTGGATGTTTTGGTCGTTAGTGTAAGCGTGAACAGTGGACATAAGTCCCCTCTTGATTCCAAAGTTTTCTAAGATAACCTTAGTCACTGGAGCAAGACAGTTTGTTGTACAAGATGCGTTAGAGATAATGTCGTCCTTTTCTGGGTCGTACTTGTCGTCGTTAACTCCCATTACAACTGTAAGCATCTTGCCCTTGCCTGGAGAAGTTAAGACAACTTTTTTTGCACCACTTTCAAGGTGGCCTCTTGCTTGTTCTTCGTCCTTAAAGGCACCAGATGAATCGATTACAACATCAACACCAAGTTCTTTCCAGTTCATCTTGTCTGGAGTTTTTGATTCAACGAAAGTAACTTTCTTTCCATTGATGATCATTCCGTCGTCAGTGAATTCAATTTCACCAGGGAATTTTCTATAGATTGTATCGTATTTAAATAGGTGAGTTCTTTCTTTTAAAGTTTTTTCTAAATTTCTTACAGCTACGTGAGTAACTTCAAAATTAACATCGTCTCTTAGGGCCCAGATTCTTAGTGCGTCTCTACCAATTCTACCAAAGCCCATTATGCCAACATTTTTTTTCATAAAAACCTCCATTGTTCATTGCATTCTTATCTTCATTATAACATAAGTAGATAAAAGTGAAATTCAAAAATTATTGTGATAGAATTAGGAAAAAGGGAGTGGGATTATGAAGATTGGAATAAGTAGAGAAAATGCCCTAAAGCTTTTAAAGGAATACAACAAGGAAGAATTTCACATAAGACATGCCTTGACTCTTGAAAGTGTTATGGGCTACTTTGCAGAAGAATACGACAAGGACAATGTAGACTTTTGGAAGATGGCAGGACTTCTTCACGATGTTGATTACGAAAGATACCCTGAAGACCATCTAAAGAATACGCCAGCGATTTTAAGTGGGGCAGGTGGAAGTGAGGAACTCATCCACGCAATAATGTCTCATGGGTCTGGAATATGTTCTGATGTTGAACCAGAACTCTTTATGGAGAAGGTCCTCTTCGCTGCAGATGAGCTTACAGGACTAATTTATGCAGCATCACTTATGAGGCCATCAAAGAGCACCAAGGACATGAACCTAAAGAGCGTAAAGAAAAAGTTTAAGGACAAGAAGTTCGCAGAAGGCTGCTCTCGAGATGTAATAAAAAGAGGGGCAGAAAAGCTTGGATGGGAACTTGATGACCTAATAGAAAAAACTCTACTTGCAATGCAAGATAGGGAGGACTTAATCGAAGAAGGCTTAAAAAAGGAAGTAACTTGTTAAAAAATGCCAAATTATCGTATAAATTCGTTGATTAGCAAGCCTTGCTGTGTTAGAATTTATATGTTATAGAAATTTAAGGGAGGTATAAGTTTGCAAACTTTATTATCTATTATAATTATTATTGCGAGCATAATTGTAATAACTGTAGTTGCACAAATGGAATCAGAACAAGCTGGTCTAGGAACTCTTCAAGGCGAAGAAACTAGCATGTGGGGATCTCATAAGGGTTCTAGTAAAAAAGATATCCAAAACAAAGTTGTTATTGGTTCAAGCATCGTTTTTGTACTTGCACTTATTGTATTAGCTGCAATTTAATTAAAATTTAAGGAGGATTAGAATGAATATGTTATATCTAGCTCCTATCGTCGGCGTTTTGGCACTACTATTTGCTGCATACAAGGCAAGTTTCGTGTCAAGACAAGATGCCGGAAATGAAAGAATGAAGGAAATTTCTTCTTACATTTCAGAAGGAGCTATGGCATTTTTAACAAGAGAATACAAGGCTCTTGTTGTATTTGTCGTTGTACTTGCAATTATCTTGGCAGTAGGACTTAAATCAATTCCAACTGCTATTTGTTTCGTAGTAGGAGCTATCTTTTCAGTAGCTGCTGGTTATGTTGGTATGAAGGTTGCTACAAAAGCAAACGTTAGAACAACAAACGCAGCATGGAAGGGTGGCCTAGGTAAAGCCCTTGACGTTGCCTTTTCAGGTGGAGTTGTAATGGGAATGTGCGTTGTTGGATTAGGAATTATTGGTATTTCTTGCGCATACTTCTTAACAGGTGGACAAACTGAAATCATTACAGGATTTTCACTTGGAGCATCATCTATTGCACTTTTTGCAAGAGTTGGTGGTGGTATCTACACTAAGGCTGCAGACGTTGGAGCTGACCTTGTAGGTAAAGTTGAAGCTGGTATCCCAGAAGACGACCCAAGAAACCCTGCAGTTATCGCTGATAACGTAGGAGATAACGTTGGGGACGTTGCTGGTATGGGAGCTGACTTATTTGAATCATACGTTGGAGCACTTCTTTCAGTTATTACTCTTGGAGTAGTAGCTTATGGAGAAGAAGGCGTTACATTTGGTATGCTTGTTGCAACAGTTGGTATTCTTGCATCAATTGTAGCTGCTTTCTTTGTAAAGGGAGACAAGAACCCACAAAAAGCTCTTAACGCAGGTGAATATGTAGCAGCTGCTGTTACAATGATCGCTTCAGCACTTTTATCAAACTACATCTTTGGAAGTTTTTCACCATTTGCACCAGTAATCATTGGTATTGCAGTTGGTCTAATAATTTCTAAATTCACAGAATATTACACAGCTGATGATTATGCACCAGTTAAGAGAATTGGAGCAGAATCAGAAACTGGTTCTTCAACAAATATTATTGCTGGACTTTCTGTTGGTATGATGTCAACAGTTGGACCAATCATCATTATCGCTGTTGGTATTATTGCATCTTACCTTGGAGCTGGCGGAAGCGCAGATCCAATCGTAGGACTTTACGGAATTTCTCTTGCAGCTGTTGGTATGCTTTCAACAACTGGTATGACAATTGCTGTAGACGCTTATGGACCAATCGCAGACAACGCTGGTGGTATTGCAGAAATGTGTGAACTACCAGAAGAAGTTCGTGATATTACAGACTCACTTGACTCTGTTGGTAATACAACAGCAGCTATAGGAAAGGGATTTGCAATTGGATCAGCAGCACTTACTGCCCTTGCACTTTTCGTTTCTTACATTAACGCTACTGGTCTTAGTGGAATTGATATTTCAAAACCAGAAGTTATAGCTGCAACATTCGTTGGTGGTATGCTTCCATTTGCCTTCTCTGCACTTACTATGTCAGCAGTAGGTAACGCAGCATCAGAAATGATTGACGAAGTAAGAAGACAATTTAGAGAAATCCCTGGAATCATGGAAGGTAAAGCAAGACCTGAATATGCAACTTGTGTTGACATCTCAACAGGTGCTGCTCTTAAGCAAATGATCGTACCAGGACTAATCGCTGTAATTGTTCCAGTACTAGTAGGTCTACTACTTGGTACAGAAGCCCTAGGCGGACTTCAAGCCGGAGCTCTTGTAACAGGCGTACTAATGGCAATCTTCATGTCAAACGCTGGTGGAGCTTGGGACAACGCTAAGAAATACATTGAAGGTGGAGCACACGGTGGTAAGGGTTCAGAAGCTCACAAGGCAGCTGTAACTGGAGACACAGTTGGTGACCCATTCAAAGATACATCAGGACCTTCTCTTAATATTCTAATTAAACTTATAACTGTTGTATCCCTTGTATTCGCACCACTATTTGTTGCACACGGTGGACTATTCCTATAAAAAAATAAATCTGTTAGAGAGAAATCTCTAGCAGATTTTTTATTGCAAACTATATTAACTTTTATGGACTCTGTCAGAATTTATCGGCAGAGTCTTTTATAATTTAAAGAAAACTAAATTAAATATAAAAGGCAGCATAAAGACCAGCAATAAAATTAGAAAATGCATGTATAATCCAACTAGGAATAATTGATCCATCTGATGATTTTTCATTTACATAGCCCATAGATAAGGCTATAAGGCTTGTTAATAAAATAATTAAAATAGATTTTAAATTACCAACAAGAGGAAAGAACATCACTCCATGCAATATACCAAATAGTAGTCCTTGTATAAAATTTGCCTTAGCAAATCCCAACTTATTGGCAAGTCTTTTTAAGATAAAGCCTCTGAATAAGATTTCTTCAGGAAAAGAAGTATTAAAGACTGCATAGATAAAAATTGCAGGAAGGGCAGCAAACCTAAGTCCTTGGAATTCTGTAGTTGCATTTTCTATATTTTTTAAGCTATTAAGAAGAATTAAGCTTATCAATAAATAAAAAGTTGTCACTATAATAATTGCAAGTGCTGTCTTCTTAGCTCCTTTTATTTTTTTCAGTCCTATCCAATCTGTAAACCTTTCTTGTTTTCTTGCTGAAAAGTACCAGAAAAGAAAGGGAAGGAGAGAAAATAATATGATTTCTAGTAAACTGTTGATGATTTTATTTATTGCTAAGGTCATTTTGTACTCCCAATTAAAATAATATTTGTAACCACTTAGGCATAAAATTTTAAGAATTTAACTCATGCTTAAAGTATAAAAACTTTAAAGGCTAATTAATATTTTTTATTGTAGCACAAGAAAATATTATTTTTTCTAGCTTCTTTTAAAATTTTTGTAAAATTTTTATAAAAGCTTCTTACAAAAAAACCACCAGCCTGTAAATTTAGCCAGTGGTTGTGATTTAAAATTTATTAGCAATCTGTTGGGTCTAGTAGGTTGTTTAATGTCTTTACGTGAATGCCAGTTGCATTCTTTGGAAGGTAGCCTGACTTCTTGTCCCTATAAGCTGTTGCTGCTATGTCTAGGTGAACCCAAGGTGTATTTTCTTTTACGAATTCGCCAACGAAAAGTCCTGCAGTAACAGACCCTGCTTGTCTACCAGATGTGTTCTTGATGTCGGCAACTTCTGACTTGTTTAATTTCTTGAAGTCTTCATCATAAGGGAAGGCCCACATTTTTTCTCCAGCTAGCTTACCAGCTTCAAGGACTTCATTGTAAAAGTCTTCGTTATTTGTAACTGCACCTGTGTAAACTTCTCCAAGGGCAATTGTAACTGCGCCAGTAAGTGTTGCAAGGTCAATAATTTTTTCTGCTCCAAGATTATTTGTTGCATAGTGAACTGCATCGGCAAGGGTGATTCTTCCTTCGGCATCTGTGTTTGCAACTTCGATAGTGAGTCCCTTCATGGAGTCGATTACGTCGCCAGACTTGTAAGCCTGACCTGAAATCATATTTTCACAAGCTGCTACTACGCCAACTATATTTGTCTTTGCCTTGTTCTTTGCAAGGGCATAGATTGTGCCAATAACTGTACCTGCTCCACCCATGTCGCAGTGCATGTAGTTCATGCCTGATGGAGACTTGATGTTGTAGCCACCTGAGTCGTAAGTTAGTCCCTTACCAACAAGGGCAACTTTTTCTGTGTCGGCGTTTTTGTATTCCATAACAATAAGTCTTGGACGATTTGTAGCACCTGCTGCAACTCTTAAAAAGGCCTTCATGCCAATTTTTTCGATTTCGTCTTCTTCATAAACTGTAACCTTAACGCCAGCTTCTTCTAATTTTTCCTTAGCAATCTTAGCAAGAGTCTCTGGATAAATTACATTGGCTCTTTCATTTACAAGGTCTCTTGCAAGGAAGACCCCGTCCATAATATTTTCTATCTTATCAAGACCCTCTCTTAATTTTGCCTCAGGTCCCCTAAAGGCAGTATAGTTTACTGTAAGTTCAAAGTCAGCCTTCTTTTCCTTTACATCAGTTTTCTTTGTGAATTCATATTCACCTTGGCGAAGTCCTTCATAAGCTGCCATAATAGTTTTCTTGTTGCAGATAGAAAGCTCTGGCATTTTTATTTCAACTTCGTGCTCTTGGTTATCTCTTAAAATATTTCCAAGCTCAAAGAAAAGATTTCTCACATCTTCAAGGTCAAGTTCATCATCGCCAAGTCCCATGAAGATTTCGGATTCTTCTTCAAAGCTAGGAAGGTATAAACTTTCCTTAAACTTATAAGCGAACTTTTTCTTTTCAAGATACTCCTTGATTTCACAAGGTAGCTCTTGATCTTTTTTTACGAAGTGGACCTTTAGTCCTCCTTCTTTATACAAATTAAACTTTATCATAATTCACCTCTTATCTTAATTATACATGAGATTTAAAAAAGGTCTAATTTAAAATTTTTATGGTAAGAAATATTGCATTACTATTTTTCTTAGATAAATTGTGATAATATTAAATTATAGAATTTTAACATCAATTTGGGCTTAAACTTCTGAATTGGTGTTTTTTGGGTGGTGTAAAAATGAAAAGAGAATTTAAAGCATCAATAATGTTATTTGCAACAGCAATAATCTGGGGACTTGCCTTTGTAGCACAAGCAGCAGGTATGGAACACTTAGGGCCCCTTTCTTTTACTGCCTCAAGATGTTTTGTAGCAGTTGTATTTTTATACCTAACCTATAAATTTTTTATGATGAAGTCAGCGTCATACAGAGAAGAAAAGTTTGACATGAAGAGGACCCTTGTGGGAGGAAGTATTTGTGGCCTGGTTTTTACAATAGCCATTAACCTCCAACAAGTTTCTCTTATTTATACAACAGCTGCCAAGGCAAGTTTTTTGACAGCCCTCTACATAGTTTTTATTCCAGTAATAGGACTGTTTTTTGGAAGAAGACCAAGTGTAAAAATTATGCTTTGTATCTTCCTAGCCATGGTGGGGACCTACCTCTTGTCTATCAAGGGTGGACTTAAGATAAATAGGGGAGACTTAATTGTAATTTTATCTGCCCTTGTCTTTGCCATTCACATTTTATTACTGACAAAGTACTCAACTAATACTAATGCAGTTTTAGTTTCCCTAGTTCAGTTTGCAGTTTGTGGAGTCATATCTTTAGTGGGAGCCCTTGTCCTTGAAGACATAAGTATGGAGGCAATTTTAAAATCTCAAGCTACAATTCTCTATGTAGGGATTTTGTCCTCAGGGGTTGGATTCACTATTCAACTAATGGCATTAAAGGACCTAGAACCAGTTGTTGCATCAATGATTTGCTCCCTTGAATCAGTTTTTGGAGCCCTCTTTGGTTGGCTTATCCTATCACAAGAGATGACGGAAAGAGAAATCTTTGGAGCTATAATAATTTTCCTGGCAACTATATTTGCCCAAGTCCCAATAGAAACTTATCTTGAGAAAAGACTAGAGAGAAAATTAAATAGGGGATAAAATTTCACAAGAATTTTAAATAGAATAAAAAAATTTTCACAAAGCTAGAGTATAATTAAAGAGAGGTGAAGATATGTCACTATTTAAAAAAATTTTCCAGAAAGCTGGAGAAAAACTAATAACAATTGATGGAGAATATGGATCTGGGGCAAATGAAATTGCCAAGAAAGTTGCAGATAAATTAAATTACGAATTTTATGACGAAAAACTTATAGAGCTTACCAGCCTTGAGAAAAAGGTAAAGCCTGAAGAAATAAAAAAAGATGACTCCTTCTTGCAGGGAACAATCTATGACCTATATAGACAAAACTATTCATACTCCCAAGAAGACATAGCAGTTGACGACGCAGCCTTCCTCTTAGACTCAAGGACAATTAGGGAGCTTGCAAAAAAGAAAAAAGTTGTGATCTTTGGCAAGTGCAGTGACTTTGTCTTGGAAGACTTTCCAAAGCTGTCAATATTTATCTACGCATCAAAGGACTTCAAAGAAGAAAGAATTCTAAACACTTACAAGGTTAAAAAGGACAAGCTTGAGATAAAAATGACTCGTGAGAACAACAGACGTGCCAACCACTATTCCAGGAACACTGGAAGAACTTGGGGCGAGTCAGCCAACTACGACATCTTGATAAACTCATCTTCCTTTGACTTTGAAAGTATTGCAGACCAAATAATAAACTTGGCACAAAATAAAAAATAAGAAATAAGAAACAAAAAGGACATTCAAACTCATGTGGTGAATGCCCTTTTTTTCATTTTAAATTTTCGTCTCTTATGATTTTTATGTCGTACTTGCTTAAAATTGTGTCTGCCCCAAGAATTTCTTGGATTGCTTTCTTTGATTCTTCATCGGCTTCCTTTAAGAGGCCTTTTTTTATTGCCCTCTTTTCCACTTCTGTCTTTTGATCCTTGGAGAAGTCGTTGTAGTCCTCGATGTCAATCCTGTTAAAAATAGATTCCCTCTCGTCATAAACCTTTAATGAGTCCTCATAAATTTCGTGGCTCAAAATTTCTGCTGGTGGAATTTTTATCTCAATAGATTTGTCGCCAACATCAACCTTAATCTTATCAAGATCTATGCCAGCATTGATAAGTCCCTCGTAGGAAACAATAAACTCCTTAGAAGTGAAGGGGACCTTGTAACCGTAAAAGGTATTTTGATTTTCAAAGTGGCCCATGTTTGTGTAGTGGTACTTTAAAGTAGTCAGCTCCTTGGCAGAAACCAACTTGTTGTAAATTAAGCTAGAAGTAATCTCTGGCTCCATCTCGCTTTTCATTTGCCTCTTGCCATAGAAGAAGGCAGCAAAGAGGGCGAGACCAATAAGTAAAATTATAAACAAGCTTTTTTTTAATTTTTTCATTCAAGACCTCCAATCTTAGTTTATAAATAATTCATACCACAGGAGGAAATTCTTAAACCTTAGAAATTAGCTAAAAAGCTTGATAAGATTAATTATTTTATTGTCACAAATATAAATTCTTTGATATAATTAATCAAAAAGATAATGGAGGAAGATTTTATGGACGATGGCGCCTTGTGGGCTAAGCTCATATTAATAGCAATACTTACAAGCATTAACGCATTTTTTGCGTCAGCTGAAATGGCAATGGTTTCAGTAAACAACAACAAGATAAAAGAAATGGCAGAAGATGGAGACAAGAGAGCAAAGACTCTTTTAGATATCTCAGAAGATCAAACGAGATTTTTATCCACAATCCAAGTTGCAATAACCTTGGCAGGATTTTTCTCATCTGGATCTGCAGCTACTTCTATCTCAAAAGTATTTGGAGAATTTTTAAGAGGATACGGGATACCTTATGGTGGGACAGTAGCCTTTATTTTGGTGACTCTTGCCCTATCCTATATAACACTTGTTTTTGGAGAGCTAGTGCCAAAGAGAATTGCCCTACAAAATTCAGAAAAAGTTGCCCTCAAATCATCAGGTGCAATTGCCTTTGCCTCAAAAATATTTTATCCCTTTGTAAAATTACTATCAGTTTCAACAGTAATAGTATTAAAGATTATGGGAAAATATTCAGAGGACGTAGAAGAAAAAATTTCAGAAGAAGAATTAAAATCCTATATAAAAGTTTCAACCCAACAAGGAGTAATCAACTCAGCTGGGGAAGAAATGATAGTTAACATAATGGACTTTGACGACAAGTTGGCATATGAAATCATGACACCAAGGACATCCATTTACATGTTAGACTACGACGAGTTCACAACAGAAACAATAACAGAAGTCTTGAAGATGGGTTACTCAAGGATGCCGGTCTATCGTGAGAACACAGACAACATCCTGGGAACAGTTTACATCAAGGACCTCTTTGTTGAATACGCAAAAAATGATTACGAGTCCATAAACTTGGACAACTGTATCAAGTCCCCTTACTATGTACCAGAAACCAAAAAAATTGACATGCTTCTAAAAGAACTTCAAGCATCCAAAAACTACGTAGCAATCCTAATAGACGAGTATGGAGGCTTCTCGGGCATGGTAACAGTAGAAGACATAGTAGAAGAAATAGTTGGAGAAATCGAAGACGAGTACGACAAGGAAGACCACAGCGTAGAAAAAATTGGCGAAAACGAATATATTGTAGACGGATCCATGGACATAGAAGACATAAACGATGCCCTTGGCCTATCCCTATATTCAGAAAACCACGAAACAATCTCTGGCTTGATAATAGAAAAGCTTGGCTTTATACCAGATGAAAAACAAAAGAAAAAACTTAGCGTCAAGGCAGGCGGCTGCATCTTGACAGAGCTAGCAGTAGCAGAAAAAAGAATAATAAAAGCCAGCATCAAAGTAATACCAGAGGAACAAGAAGAAGCAAAAAGAGAATACAAAGAATTCAATTCATAAAAAATAAAAAAAATGCCCCTAGGTCCAGAAGAACTAGGGGTATTTTAATATTAAAGAGTGAAAAGAGGAAGTAGATTATTTACTTCCTCTCTTTTTATCTTTATGCCCACTCATAAAACAATGTCGTCTCAAAACAAGTTTTGACTCATAAAAATCATATAGGCTTAGGAGATGAATAAAAAACTTTATTTAATGTTTAGAACCTCATCCTTGAACTCTTGTATTGTATATTTTCTAGAGTCTACGCACTTATGAGCGCAGGCAAGGTAGATTAGACCAAAGCGTTTAAGCTCTGTGTTGACAAGTATAAGGGGATAATCATTGTTCCAAGTGACACACTTAAAACCCTTAGATGTTAAGTAGCCATAAAATGAGTTCCTAGCCTTCCTATCCCTATCATAAACTCCATAGGGAATAGAAATGGGTTCTTCCCAATAAGCACCCTTACAATTTTCTCGATAATGTTCATAATAAACTTCCATTAACATATAAACTCCTCCTTTAAATTTAGAGAAGAAAAAAGCACCCATCGAAAGATGGATGCAAGATTAATATGTATCCATCATACAAGCATTAGCACCTTGCCTCATGGTAGGTTGCTGAAGGGTCGATGAGCTTGTCTCTCGCCTTCTCTTTATGGTAAGTTCATTTTATCATTTTTACAAATGATATACAAATGGAATTAATTTTAAATTGACTTAAAAAAGGGCAAAAAAATTGCCGAGACAATCTCGGCGAGTAAAAAGGAATTTAATTAAAAAAGTGTATTAAATAATCTGTTATCAGTTTAACATAGTAACACGAATAAGACAATAAAAATTTTAAAAATATTTTGTGAAATTAAAAAAATTTTATTTGATAAGCTTGTTAAGTTTTTCTTTCTTAATGAATATTCATGACTTTATAAGTATTTACGACTTCGTAAGCTTATATGACTCGATTTAAGTTTATGACTTAACAGATTTTTATGAGTTTATAGATTTTTATGACTTCGCATTATTCTATGGCTTCCTAGTTTATTACAACTTATTTGATATCTATAACTTTGTAGTTTCTCATGACTTTGCAATTTTTTACGAGTCCACAAGTTTTTACGACTTTGTAAATCCCCATAACTTCCTAGATTTTCGTAACTTTATAAAGGATAAAAAATTTTTAAAAATAAATTAGCAGACTACTTGCAAGAGTGCTAATGATGTTGTATAATTTAGATAGTCAAAGATAGTCAAACTAAATTTGACTATGATTTTTATTTTAATTTCACGGAAACGGAAATTAAATAAAAGTCTTAATTTTAAATCCATTTAATTAATTTCTATTATGTTGCAATATTTTTTATTGGGATATAATTAGAGAGAGATTAAATGTTTATATATATGGGGAGGTTACATTTTGAAATACAAAGATTATTATGAAATCCTTGGAGTTTCTAAAGATGCAGATGAAAAGGAGATAAAGAAGGCTTATAGGAAGCTTGCGAAGAAATATCATCCCGACGTCAATCAAGGCGACGAGGCAGCTGCAGAAAAATTTAAGGAAGTCTCTGAGGCCTACGAGGTCTTATCGGATCCCGACAAGAGAAAAAAATATGATACTTTTGGATCTAATTATGATTTTTCATCTGGTTATGATTTCGACCCTTCTCAATATGGTTACACTTATACCACAGGAGGAAGCGGTGCAGATTTCTCAGACTTCTTTGAAACAATTTTTGGTTCTTCTAAGTCTGGTGGCAATTTCTCCGGTGGCTTTAACATAAATGATATCTTCGGAGATTTCTCTTCTAAGGGAAGGGGAAGGTCTCAAAAGAAGGCTAGAAATAAGTTTGAATCTGAACTTTCTATTTCTATCAAAGAAGCCTTTGAAGGTGTGACAAAGAATGTTTCCCTAACTTACAAGCAAAAGGAATATGATGTTGCTGTCAAAGTCCCTGCTGGAATCACTAGGGGCAAGAAGGTCAAGGTCAGGGGAGAAAAGTTTGGTCTTCCCGGAGATATCTTGTTCAAGATCAACATCAAGGACGAAAAAAATCTTGTCCTAGATGGGCTTGATGTGACAAGGACTGTTAACATCTATCCATGGGAAGCTGCTCTTGGCTCTTCTAAGACTGTGGAAACTCTTAGTGGCAAGTTGAAGTTAAAGATTCCTCAAGGCTTTGTTGGTGGCAACAAGATGAGGATTTCTTCTAAGGGCTTTAAGGACCTTAGGGGAAACCTAGGAGACCTCTACGTGGTCTTTAATATTGTAAATCCTAAAGATTTAACTGAAGAACAAGAAAAATTATATAAGGAATTAGAAAAAATAAGTAAATAACAATTTTAATTGATTAAATATATTGAACAAATGAGGTGTTTATATGAATTTTGACAAATTTACTCAAAAATCCCTTGAAGCCGTTCAAGGTGCATATAATATTGCTAAGGAATACGGCAATCCAGAGGTAAAAGAAATTCACATCAACTACGCCCTCTTAAATGACAAGGAAGGCCTTATTCCTAGGGTCTTGACATATATGGACAAAAACCCTGATATGTTGAAAGGTGACGTCTTAAAGGTTATTGAAAGACTTCCAAAACAATCAGGTGCAGAAGTTTATGCCGACTCTTCTTATAGGGAACTTTTCCAAAAGGCAGAGGACTTTAAAAAGAAGATGGGTGATGATTACCTTTCTGTTGAACACATCTACCTTGCTCTATTGAATATGAAGGGAACTGATTCTTCTTCTGTCTTTAATAAGAACAAGATCGATGCTGATGGATTTTTAAATGCCCTTAAAAAAATTAGGGGCAACCAACACGTAACTACTGATAATCCAGAGGGAACTTACGACGCTCTTAAAAAGTACGGCCAAGATTTAACTGAACTTGCTCGTGAAGGTAAGCTTGACCCAGTTATTGGTCGTGACGAAGAAGTTCGTAATGTTATCAGGATTCTTTCTCGTAGGACTAAGAACAACCCAGTTTTAATTGGTCCTCCTGGAGTTGGTAAGACTGCCATTGCTGGTGGACTTGCCCAAAGAATTGTCTCTGAAGATGTGCCAGAAGGCTTAAAAAACAAAACTGTTTTTTCACTTGATATGGGTGCCCTAATTGCTGGTGCAAAATATCGTGGTGAATTTGAAGAAAGATTAAAGGCTGTTTTAAATGAAGTCTTAAAATCTAATGGAGATATAATTTTATTTATCGACGAAATCCACAACATTGTGGGAGCAGGCAAGACTGATGGTGCAATGGATGCATCCAACCTTTTAAAGCCAATGCTTGCTCGTGGTGAACTTCACGCTATTGGGGCAACAACTCTTGACGAGTACAGGAAGTACATCGAAAAGGATCCTGCCCTTGAAAGAAGATTCCAAAAGGTTATGGTAAAGGAACCAAGTGTTGAAGATACTATTGCAATCCTTCGTGGACTAAAAGATAAATATGAAATCTACCACGGAATTAGGATCTCTGACTCAGCAGTTATAGCTGCGGCAACTTTATCTGATAGGTATATCACTGACAGGTTCTTGCCAGATAAGGCAATCGACTTAATGGACGAAGCTTGTGCAATGCTTAGGACAGAAATCGACTCAATGCCAACAGAGATTGATGAAGTTAGAAGAAAAATCTTGCAACTTGAAATTGAAAACCAAGCCCTTAAAAAGGAAACTGATGAAGCAAGTGCTGAAAGACTTAAAAAACTTCAAGGAGAACTTTCTGAAGAAAAGGCAGAGTTTGACAGGTTAAAATCTAAGTGGGAAGCAGAAAAGAAGGAACTTGACTCCACAAAGGACATCAAGAAGAAAATCGAAGATACTAACCACGCCATTGAAGAAGCTGAAAGAAACTACGACCTTGAAAGACTTTCTGAATTAAAATACGGAACTCTTCCAAAGTTAAAAGATGAACTTGCAGCTAGAGAAAAAGCATCTACAAAAGATGAATCATCTATGGTGAAGGAAGAAGTCACAGAAGATGAAATCGCCTATGTAGTTAGCAGGTGGACAGGAATCCCTGTTGAAAAATTAAATAAGACTGAAAGAGATAAGTTGTTAGGTCTTGAAGACATCCTCCACAAGAGGGTAATAGGTCAAGACAAGGCTATTGAACTTGTGTCAGATGCAGTTTTAAGAGCAAGAGCTGGACTTAAAGATAAAAACAAACCAATAGGTTCTTTTATCTTCTTAGGACCAACTGGAGTTGGTAAAACTGAAACAGCCAAGGCACTCACTGAAACACTTTTCGATGACGAGAGAAACCTAATAAGGATTGACATGTCCGAGTACATGGAAAAACACTCTGTGTCAAGACTTGTTGGATCCCCTCCAGGATATGTAGGTTACGATGAAGGCGGACAACTTACTGAAGCAGTAAGAAGAAAACCATACTCAGTAATACTATTTGATGAAATCGAAAAGGCCCACCCAGATGTATTTAACATCTTGTTACAAGTTCTTGATGACGGTAGACTTACTGACAACCAAGGAAGGACTGTGGACTTTAAAAACACAGTTATTATAATGACATCAAACATTGGATCTCACTTCTTAATTGACGGCATTGATGAAGATGGCAAGATTAAAGAAGATGCGAGAGAAAATGTAATGGCTGACTTGAGGGCATCCTTTAGGCCAGAGTTCTTAAACAGGGTTGATGAAATTGTCCTATTCAAACCACTTCAAAAGAGTGAAATTTATGGCATCATCAAACAAAGTATTGCCGAAGTTGAAAAGAGACTTGCAGACAGAGACATCCACATCGAAGTTACAGATGGAGCTTTGGACTTTATCTTGAATGCATCCTTTAGTCCACAATATGGTGCAAGACCTGTTAAGAGATACATCTCTCACAAGCTTGAAACTATTATTTCTAAGATGATAATTAGGGGAGACGTAATGGACGGCGACACAATTGTAGTTGAAGTAGAAGCAGACGACTTGTCTGTCAAAGTAAAATAAATTTATGGACTTGCTTAGGCAGGTCCTTAATTTTTAAAATTTTTGTGATGAGCTAGGGAGTATTTTTTCAAGTTGATTAATGATTACAAATTTTTATTTTGAAGCGATGAGTTGAAACTTTTTGTTTTTTATTACTTTTGTTGATGGAAAAATTTATTTCTCTTTAATGACAAATTATTAAGAAAAAATTAAATACTTTAAAAACCTCTAAATTATCACTTTTTTATCACAAAATAGATTTAAACTCAGTAACATAGTATGAAATAAGAAGTATAAATATATTTTATATTTTGATTTAGGAGGAAATTTTATGAAACCATATAGCAAAAAATATTTAACACTTGCTCTAGCAGGAGTGCTAGCGGCATCAATCCCAGCAACTGCCTTCGCAAAAGGACCAGCTGATCCAAATGCAGGAAAAGATGCAAAAGTAACAGATACAAATCCAGAAAATAAAACAGGAAAAGGAGCTGCAGATCAAGGTTCAGGAAGTGATTCTGATAAGGTAAAAGAAGCTCAAAAGGAAACTGAAAAGGCAAAGAAAGAAGCTGAAAAAGCAAAAGAAGATGCTCAAAAGGCTAAAGAAGAAGCTGATAGATTAAGAAAAGAAAAAGAAGAAAAAGAAAAGGCTGAAGAAAGAAGACAAAGAGAAAGACTTTCTCTTTCAAATCTTAAATACGATGGAACTTATTTAACAGGATACACTTCATCAAAGGCTGATATTTATATTAAGCTTGCAAACTCAAGATATGGATACGGATCTTACTATAGCTATGAAAGAATAGGAAGAGCAGATGACAGAGGAGACTTCAAGATTAGTGTAAATCTTAAAGAAGGAGAAACTTACTCAGTAAAGGCAGTAGATGGTAGATATGAATCAGCAGAAAGAGAAATCAAAAATGACAACTACAAAAATATCAAGGGAACAAGAATTGACGCTAGTGAATTAAGTATTTTTGGAAGGGTTCTAACAGGAAAAGTTAAGGGTCATGCTTTTGACTTCATCACAGTTTACCTTGAAGGAGAAAAACTTGGCACAGTTAGAGCAGACAAGGATGGAAAATTCACACTTACTCTTAACAAGAGCATTGAAACAAGAGATCTTGACAACTTAAGATTCTACACAGATGCAAAAACTGTTGAAAACAAAAAATTCAAAGTTACAGAAGCTCTTGAAGGACAAAAAATTGTAAAGGGTACTGCAAACACTGATGATGAAATCACAGTTTACGATGCAAATGGAAAGAAAATCTCTAACACTTATGTAAACAACGCTGGCGTATTTACAGCTTTCTTAGACAGAGCCCTAATCAATGGCGAAACAATTAAAATTGAAGCAAGAGATAAGGACAAAAACATCACTAAGATTGAATACAAGGTAACAAAGAATGCAGTAGAAGAAGTTAAGGCAATTGCTTACATCAAGGGATATCCAGATGGAACATTTAAGCCACAAGCAAATGTAACAAGAGCAGAAGCAGCTCAAATGTTTGCTACACTTCTAAATGGTGGAACAAACTTTGGTACAAGCCAAGCTACAAAATTCTCCGATGCAAGCGATGATTGGTACTCAAAGGCAATCAATTATGTTGTTGGCAAGGGACTAATCTCTGGTTACCCTAATGGAACATTTAAACCAAATGAAAGCATTACAAGAGCAGAATTTGCACAAATGATTTCTGGCTACGTTAAAAATGAAAAAGCTAGCACATCAGACTTCAAAGATGTTAAAGACCACTGGGCAAAGGATGCAATTGACAAACTTTATGGCAACAAAAATGTTAATGGTTATCCAGATGGAAGCTTCAAACCAAATGCTAAGATTACAAGAGCAGAAGCTGTTACAATCCTAAACTCTGTATTTAACAGAAATACAAACAAGAGCTCACTTAACAATGTGAACACTTCATCACTTAACAAGTTCTCTGACGTTAATGAAGGATTCTGGGCTTACTACAACATTCTTGACGCAGCAAACACTCACAATAGAGAAAGACTAAACTCAACTTCTGAAGTTGACATGTGGAAATAAATAAAATTTTGAGGGCTCCCTGAGGGGAGCCTTTTTTTATTGCCTGTCGATTATTTTTTAGTTTATGAAAGTTTGTGAGCTTGTAAGACTTAATGACTTTATAAAATTTTGTGAACCCATAAGACTTAATGACTTTATAAGAAATTATTAACTCATAAGAAATTATTAACTCATAAGACTTGCTGACTTTATAAAAATTTTTGAGGTCGCAATACTTGCTGACTTTTTCATAAATTATTAAGTCTTAAAAGTTTATGACTTCATAAAATCCTATGGACTTAGAGAAAAATTTAAAAATTTTACAAATTATTTTTTAAAAATCTTAAGCCAGTTTAAGCTCGTACTTGATGGGGACAGGGGACTTTTTAAAATCATAAAAGACTTAAAGTTTTAAAATAATCTTTTAAGAAAATGAAAATTGTCCTTGACTTTTAAAAATCTCCCTTATATAATTGATGAAACAATTAAATAAAGTGTATTGAAAAATACGATAGAGGCGCGGGATTTATCAGTAATCTCTCAGAGCAAGACCATGCAGTGAAGGGAGATGAAAGGGAATTTCGCCGAAGTATATTATTGGTAACAGATAATATGCTGGGCATGCAAACAATATTTGCATGACTGTCACGATTTAGTGGGGAGCTATCTAAGGTTAAATACTTTGTCTTTACATATTTAGACATTTTAACAGTTTGGATTTCCCAAACTGTTTTTTTATTACTTTTTGATAGTTACCGAAGAATTTTACGGAGGTATATCATGAATTTAAGAAGAAACGCAAGAAGATTACTACTAGTAGGAGCAATAGCAGGTACAATGCTTTTAACAGCTTGTAACCCAAAGGGTGATGGGGGATCAGCTGCAGCACCGGCTGACTCAGACACACTAAGGGTTGGTATGGAATGTGACTACGCTCCATTTAACTGGACACAAACTGGTGAAGAACACGGCTACAAGATTGCAGCAGGTGGCTACGCTGGTGGATATGACGTTGAAATCGCAAAGAAAATTGCTGAATCAATGAACAAAAAACTTGAAATTGTAAAAACTGAATGGAATGGTCTTACTCCAGCTATTACATCTGGAAAAATTGATCTTATCATAGCAGGTATGAGCCCAACTGCAGAAAGAAAGGAAACTCTTGACTTCTCAGAAACTTACTACACATCAGACCTTGTAATTGTTGTTAAAAAAGATTCCCCTTATGTTAATGCAAAGAGCATAAATGATTTTAAGGGAGCAAATATCACTGGTCAACTTAACACTTTCCACTACGATGTCATTGATCAAATAGAAGGCGTAAATAAATCAACTGCTCTTGAAACTTTCCCAGCAATGATCGTTGCTCTTAGAAGTGGAAAGATTGACGGATATGTTTCTGAAAGACCAGGAGCCCTATCAGCAGTAGCAGCAAATGACGACTTAACATTTGTTGAATTCTCTGAAGGTAATGGATTCAAAACTTCTGTTGAAGATACATCAATTGCAGTAGGAGTTAAAAAAGGTAACACAGAACTTCTTGACCAAGTAAACGCTGCTCTTTCAAAAATCCCTGAAGATGAAAGACAAAAAATAATGGAAGAAGCTGTGGCTAACCAACCACTAGGTGAATAAGATATAGGAGATAAATATGCCAAGTAGTTTTTTTGGATGGATTGGATTTTTATTAAAAGAATATGGCCCCCTCTTTGTTGAGGGGACTATTAATACAATTATAATTGCCGTTGTGGGTACTTTAATTGGTTTTTTAATAGGTCTTTTAATCGCAATAGTAAGAACAACAAAAGTAAATAAAAAGTCATCTGCCTTTAAGAGGGTGGGCCTAAAGATTTTAAATGTAATTATTAGCATTTATATCCAAGTTATTAGGGGAACTCCAATGATGGTACAAGCCATGATGTTTTATTATGGATCCCTTCAATATTTTAATTTAAACATGGCGGCTATGCCTTCAGCCCTAATTATAGTTTCTGTTAACACAGGAGCTTATATGGCAGAGATAATAAGAGGTGGAATTATTTCTGTAGACAGGGGACAAACTGAAGGAGCCCTATCTATAGGAATGACTCATTGGCAAACAATGACAGAAGTTGTCCTTCCTCAAGCTGTGAGAAATATTATCCCATCAGTTGGCAATGAATTTATTGTAAACATCAAGGACTCTTCAGTTCTTAACGTAATTTCTGTTTCAGAATTATTTTTCATTTCAAAGTCAGCTGCAGGAACTTATTTAAGATATTTCGAAGTTTTCTTTATAACAGCTTTGATTTATCTATTCTTAACAATAAGCGTGAGTCAAGCAATGAAGCTTGTTGAAAAGAAATTAGACGGAGATGGAACTTACAAGATTTACGGATCTCAATCAACAGCAGAAGTTATAGAAGTAAAGGAAGAGGTGTGAGATGGCCAATATTTTTGAAATAGAGAACTTGGAAAAAAGTTTTGGAGAAAATGAAGTTTTAAAGGGAATAAATTTTACAGTCCAAAAGGGCGAAGTTGTTTCAATAATTGGTTCATCTGGATCAGGTAAGTCAACCCTACTTAGGTGTATCAACCTCTTAGAAGAGCCAGACTCTGGTGAAATAAGATACCATGGAGAGAACATGTTAGAAGAAAAATCTTCTATTAATAATTACAGGACTAAGGTGGGAATGGTTTTTCAATCCTTTAACCTCTTTAACAACATGACTGTTCTTGAAAACTGCGTCATAGGACAAGTTAAGGTCCTAAAGAGGTCTCGTGATGAGGCAGTTAAGATTGCAGACAAGTTCCTTGAAAAAGTTGGCATGTATCCCTTTAGGGACGCAAGGCCAACATCCCTATCTGGTGGACAAAAGCAAAGGGTGGCAATAGCAAGATCACTTGCTATGAGCCCAGAAGTTCTGCTTTTTGACGAGCCAACATCGGCTCTTGACCCAGAGATGGTTAAGGAAGTCCTAAATGTTATGAGGGACTTGGCAGAAGAAGGACTTACAATGCTTGTTGTAACTCACGAGATGGGCTTTGCAAGAGATGTATCCAACAGGGTCCTCTTTATGGACAAGGGAGTCATAGCAGAAGGCGAAGACTCAAAAGAATTTTTCACAAATCCAAAGACACAAAGGGCAAAGGAATTTTTGTCCATGGTTTTATAAAAAGAAGGCTCGAGAGGGCCTTTATTTTTTTGACTTTTTTGGTCTTGTCGCTTGCGTTAAAAGTGTAGCTTTAAGATTTTTTAAATTTTATAAGCACTTATCTCACAGAAAAAATTTACAAAAAAATAGCAGCCAATTAATGACTGCTAGCTTACATATTATTAATTTTAAAAATCTTACCAAATGTGAAGTAGGTGTTGCATCAACAAGCTGACAAAAATAATTCCTATCCAGCAAAGGGCTCCTTCAATAATTGCCTTGCCACCTTGAGAAATTAATTTTTTAATATCAGTGTTAAGACCAATTGCTGACATTGCCATGATGATAAAGAACTTTGACAAGAACTTCATTGTTGACAAGAAGGAGTCAGGAAGTGGAAGGAAAGTTGTAACAATTGATGCAAGAAGGAAGAACAAAATAAAAGTTGGGAAAGTTTTTAAAACACTAACCTTCTCAGTGTTTTCCTTTGACTTAATTATTCCAAGCACAAGAGTGATTGGGATAATTGCAAGAGTTCTTGTTAGCTTAACAATTGTTGCGTAGTTAAGAGCTGTGTCGTCGTTAAACATTGTAGACCAAGTTCCACTTGCAGCAACAACAGAAGATGTGTCGTTAATAGCAGTCCCTGCCCACATGCCAAAGCCTGTGTGAGTCATGCCAAGCTTAACCCCAAGAGTTGGGAAGATAAGAGCGGCGATGATGTTAAACAAAAATATAACAGAAATTGAAGTTGCAACGTCCTCATCCTTTGCATTAATAACAGGTGCAGTTGCAGCAATAGCAGAACCACCGCAAATTGATGATCCAACGCCAACAAGAGTTGCAATGTTGGTATCAATCTTAAGAATTTTTGCAACAACAAAAGAAATAATTAAGGCAGTAGAAATTGTTGAGAGAATAATTAAAAGTGATGACTGACCAACAACAATTATTTCACTAAGGTTTAATCCAAAACCCAAAAGAATTACAGCGTATTGCAAAACTTTTTTAGATGTAAATTTAATTCCAGCCTCAAAGGACTCCGGTCTTTTAAAATTATTCAAAATGATTCCAAGTAGGATACCAAAGACTGGTCCACCAACAACTGGAAAGTTCTTGCCCAAGAAGTAGGCAAAAACAGCAATAAGGCCAGAGAAAATTAGGCCCTTAAATATGTTTTTATTCATAATAACCCCCTGATAAAAATTTATGTTTAAAAATATCTTATGAAACAAGTATCTATTATACATCAAGATAAAAAATTTGGCAGAAAAAAATTATTTTTTATAGCTAAGTGGAAGTTGATAAATTAGACCATGAAATTGATTTTATGATCTTATTCAGTTATAATTATTCTAATAATATGTAGAAATTTATCGGAATATTGACAGATTATGCCAAGGCCTTATCCCAGTGGATTGGGTTTTTTTATGGAGGTTTTATGAGTAATAAAAAATTTTATGTTACAACGCCAATTTACTATCCAAGTGATAATCTTCACATTGGTCACACTTATTGTACTGTGGCAGTTGATTGCGTTAAGAGATTTAAGACAATGCAAGGCTATGATGTTTTCTTCACTACTGGTACTGATGAACACGGCCAAAAGATAGAAGATAAGGCTAAGGAATTTGGCATGGAGCCAAAGGCTTATGTTGATGGAATTGTTAAGAACATAAAGAAGCTTTGGGAAATCATGGATATTGATTACGATTACTTTGTTAGATCAACTGATGAAGACCACGAAAAGGACGTTCAAGAAATCTTCCAAAAACTTTACGACAAAGGCGACATCTACAAGGGTGAATATAAGGGTTACTACTGTAAGCCTTGTGAGTCTTTCTGGACTGAAGCCCAACTAGGCGAAGGTCACACTTGTCCTGACTGTGGCAGATCAACTGAACTTACTAATGAAGAGTCCTACTTCTTTAGACTTTCTAAATACAAGGACAGACTTTTAAAATATTATGAAGACCACCCTGAGTTTATTGAGCCAGCCTTTAGAAAAAATGAAATGGTTAAAAACTTCTTTGAAGGAGAAAGCGGACTTGAAGATCTTTCTGTTTCAAGATCAACTTTTGACTGGGGAGTTAAGGTTCCCTTTGATCCTAAGCACGTTGTCTACGTTTGGATTGATGCCCTAACTTGCTACTTGACTGCAATTGGATATGGAACCGATAAAGAAAAATTTAATGACTACTGGCCAGCAGGTGTCCACTTCGTTGGAAAGGAAATCATAAGATTCCACGTTATTATTTGGCCGGCAATCTTAATGGCTCTTGACCTACCTCTACCTGACAAGGTATTTGGTCACGGCTGGATTTTATTTGACAACGACAAGATGAGTAAGTCTAAGGGAAATGTTATTTACCCTGAACCAATTATCAAGCTTTACGGAGTTGATGCTCTTAAGTACTTCCTACTTCGTGAATTCTCCTTTGGTTCTGATGGATCCTTTAACATAGAAAAATTCATGCAAAGACTTAACTCTGACTTAGCAAACGACCTTGGCAACCTACTTTCAAGAACTGTTTCTATGATTGGCAAGTACAACGACGGAGTCATCAAAGACATGGGCGTTAGAGAAGACCTTGATGATGACTTAGAAAATCTTGCAGTGTCTGTTGTAGATAAGGTTGAAAAAGCAATGGAACACTATGAATTTTCTGTTGCCCTAGAAGCAATTTGGAAGCTAATTAGAAGGACTAACAAGTATGTTGACGAAACTGAACCTTGGAAGCTTGCAAAGGACGAAGACAAGAAGGACAGACTAAACACTGTTTTATATAACTTGGCAGAAAGTTTGAGAATTGTTTCTGTTTTAATTTATCCATTTATTAAGGAAACTTCTCTAAAGATTAGGGAACAACTTGGTCTTGATGAAAAAGTTTCTTGGGAAGACTCAAGAGTCTTTGGCCTACTTCCTGATGATACTAAGGTTAGAAAGGGAGAAGTCATCTTCCCAAGACTTGACATTGAAGCTGAAATCGAAAGATTTAATGAAGAAAACACAGCTCTATTAGAGTCAAGAATTATGAAGGAAAAGAAGGAAGAAAAAGAAGATATAAAAGAAGAAGTTACTATAGATGATTTTGACAAACTTGATATAAGGGTAGCTGAAGTTCTTGATGTAGAAGACCATCCAAAGGCTGATAAACTTTTTGTATTAAAATTAAAAGTTGGCGACATGGAAAGACAAGTTGTTTCTGGCATCAAAGACCACTACAAGAAAGAAGATTTAATTGGCAAGAAGGTCCTAATGATTGTAAACTTAAAGCCAATTAAGTTAAGAGGAATTGAATCCAAGGGAATGATTCTTGCAGCAGAAGACGATGAAAAGAACCTAAGCCTTGCATCAACTTTAGCCGACCTTAAATCAGGAGCAAAAATTAGTTAGGAGAAAAGATGATAGATTCACATGTCCACCTAGATGATCCTGCCTTCGATGAAGACAGAGACAGCCTAATAAAGAGCCTAGGTGATAATGGAATAGAACTTGTAATAAATAACTCTTCTGACCTCCCATCATCTGAGAGGTCAGTGGAGCTTGCAAATAAATACGAAAATATTTATGCAGCCATTGGAGTCCACCCTCATGAGGCAAAGACCTACAATGACAAGGTGGAAGAGAGATTAATTGAACTTTCTAAAAATGAAAAAGTCATGGCAATTGGAGAAATTGGACTAGACTATTACTACGACAACTCACCAAGAGAGGTCCAAAAGGAAGTCTTTAAAAGGCAAATCGAACTTGCAGCAAGACTTGGAAAAAATATTGTCATCCACTCTCGTGATGCAGTGAAGGATACCTTTGACATCTTAAAAGAGGCCCACGAAAAATATGAATTCACAGCCTTGATCCACTGTTTCTCTCAATCAGTAGAGATGATGGAAGAGTATGTGAAGATGGGGGACTACCTTGCACTTGGCGGTGCAGTTACCTTTAAAAATGCCAAGACTCCAAAGGAAGTTGCAAAGAAGGTTCCCCTTGATAGGCTCCTACTTGAGACAGACTGTCCTTACATGACGCCTGTCCCTTACAGAGGAAAGAGAAATGAGCCCAAGCTTGTTAGGTTTGTCTGCCAATACATTGCAGACCTAAGGCAAATTGATCCAGAAGAAGTGGAAAAGATAACGGCAGAAAATACAAAGAGGTTTTTTGGAATATGAAGATGACAATTAAAGAAGTAATTGTCGCAGAGGGTCGTGATGATGAAATTGCCATTAAAAAGGCAGTTGATGCAGAAATTATAACCACTCACGGCTTTGCTTTCGGAAGGAAATTAATAAATCTCTTAAAGGAAATGGACAAGAAGAAGGGAATAATAATTTTTACAGACTCTGACTACGTTGGATCACAAATAAGAAAGAGAATTGCAGATGAAATTCCCACTGCCAAGCATGCCTACCTTTCTCAAAGGGTTTCCACAAAACATGGGGACATTGGAGTAGAGAATGCTTCGCCAGAAGAAATCCTAAAGGCACTAAAGGCTGCTAGGGCAACAAAGACAGAAAAGTCCACAGAATTTACCATGGCTGACCTAATAAAAAATGACCTAGTAAACTCTGATGATGCAAGCAGAAGACGTGAGATGCTTTCTGAAATCCTAAAGATAGGATATGGAAATGGAAAAAAGACCCTAAGCAAATTAAATTCCTTTGGAATAACAAGGGAAGAATTTGAAGAGGCTATGAAGGAAGTGAACTCCCATAGATAGATTATATAAACCCAGCAAACTTTCAGAAATACTTTCCAAGTATGGCTTTAGATTTACAAAGTCTCTGGGACAAAACTTTTTAATAGATGGAAATATTGTTAGAAAAATTGCTGATGCAGCAGAAATAAGTGAAGATGACAACATACTAGAGATTGGTCCAGGTGTTGGTACCATGACAGAGGAGTTGGCACTAAGGGCAAAGAAGGTAGTAGCTGTCGAGATAGATGAAAAGCTAAGAGAACTTCACAAGGAAACTTTGGACATAGAAAATGTAAAAGTTATCTACGGTGACTTCCTTGAACTTGACCTTGAAAAAATCGCTGAAGAAGAGTTTGGTGACGAGGGCTTTAAGGTTGTTGCAAACCTACCCTACTATGTAACTACGCCAATTATAGAAAAGTTACTTTTATCTAAGGTAAATTTAATTTCTATAACAGTAATGGTACAAAAGGAAGTTGCAAAGAGACTAGCTGCTCAACCGGGCAACAAGGACTATGGATCTCTTTCAGTCTTTATAAATTATTACACAGACTGCAAGTACAAGTTCCAAGTTCCTAGCTCAGTATTTATGCCTAAGCCTAATGTTGATTCAGCAGTTGTAAATTTAAAAATGAAGGAAAGAGAAGACCTTGACACAGACTTCTTATTTAAAATAGTGAGGGCAGCCTTTACAACAAGGAGAAAGACCTTGTTAAATTCTTTTTCCAACTCAGGACTTTCCTATAGCAAGGACGATATCAAAAGAGCTCTTGAACTTAGTGGAATTGATGGAGGAAGAAGGGCAGAGACCCTCAGCCTTGAAGAGTTCATCATTTTAAGTGTAAACTTTAAAAGTGTGGGGTAAGGAAATTATGAAAACAAACTTAATCGACGATATACCTGAAAAAGTTCAGGAGGATATATCCAACTTTAATAGGAAAGAAAACTTAATAAACAACTTATCCCAAATATTTAAGACCCTATCGGACCCAACAAGGATAAAAATAATTTACGCCTTGATGAATGGTCCCCTATGCGTGTCTGATATTTCAGAATTACTGGGCATGAGTCAGTCCTCAATATCTCATCAACTTGCCCTACTTAGGACTCAAAACCTAATTAAGGTAAAAAGACGTGGTAGAAGAGCCTACTATTCACTTGATGATGAACACGTACTTTGTATTTTTAAAGACGGACTTGAACACGCTGAGCATAAGTTATAGATTTAAATAAAAATTTGTATATTTATGCATATTTAATAGAAGAAATTTTTATTCACATAGAAGAAAGCTCAAAAGGTTTGATTTTATAAAGGACCTTGGAGTATAATGAAAAAGTAACGAGGAGGAATGAATATGAGTAAAGTAACAGTATATACAAGTAACACTTGCCCTTATTGCACAATGGCAAAAGACTATCTTAAAGACAGGGAAGTTGCCTTTGAAGAAAAGAACGTGCAAACTGACAAAGAAGCAAGACAAGAATTAATGGCAATGGGTTACACAGGAGTTCCTGTAATTTGTGTTGACGACGAACAAATCGTCGGCTTCGACAAAGCGAGACTAGATGAATTGCTAAAATAAGATTTAAAAATAAGATAGAGATAGGTGTTTAATAACATCTATCTTTTTTTATGACGAGTGAATGATTGGTGAGTGAAGATGAATTTAATATGGGTATTCTTAGTTGGAGTGGGCCTTTCCATGGATGCCTTCGCAGCAGCCATCTGCAAGGGACTTGCAATTAAGAAAAATTTTTATGAGAAATCCTTTGTGATTGCTCTTTTTTTATTGGTCTTATAAGGACTTATTACTTTTAATTTTTTAAGGACTAGTGATTATCTATAAGCCTTCAAATTTTTACAAAGTCATATTTACTTATAAGTTTGTAGATTTTCATAAAGTTATATTTCCTGATGACTTTGTAGTTTTCAATGAAGTCATACTTAATTATAACTTTGTAGCTTTTTATGAAGTCGTATTTACTTATGACTTTGTAAATTTTTACGATGCAATAAAGTCCTAGGAGTTTGTAAATTTTTATAAGTTCACTGAAACTCAAAAAAAATTGTGAAAAAGTTTTTATAAAAAGTTCGTTTTAATTAATTGAATTTTTAAGACGGAGGCAGAGGTATGGGATTGATTTTATTAAAAAAATGAAATCTTTTCTTTTAAATGTATAGGAGGAAAAAAATAAAAAAATATTACAAAAAGATAGGATTACTTAAAATTTTTATAAAAAGGAAAGGATAAAATATTTGATTTTTCATTTAGTCAAAGATTTTGCCTATAAAATAAATTTTTAAGAAAAAATAATTCATAATTAAAACTTTTTTTAACAAATGTAATTAATAATTAAAAATATTTAAAATTTGTTTATCTCATGTTTTTTTCTAAAAAGGCTTTCCTTTATTTTAGTCCCTTTTTCATGTATAATTAACTTGCAAAAGATTTTGATTAATCGATGATACATAGGTTTTTTAATTGAATTAATTATAGGTCTTTGTTATAATATTCCTAAAAGCTGGAATGGATTCCGTAATATGAAACCACTTGGGGAGGTGTGATAATGTTAGGAGATGTTAGTCTTACCCTTGGGCAAGCCTTTGGCGTAGCGTTGACAGGTTTATCTGTTGTTTTCTTGGCCCTTATTTCTCTACTAATAGCAATTGTTGTTATTACTAAAATAGTTGGAGGTATTCAAGGTAAGGAAGACTCAGCGAAAGCAAATCAAGGAGCTCAAAAAGCTTCACCAAAAGCAGCAAAACCAGTTGATAATTCAATGGACCCTGCACTTTTAGCAGCTATAGTTGGAGCTATCAGCATGGAAGAAAGATCGAGAGTTGAAAGTTTTAGAATCGTATCTATAAACGAAAAGAAATAAATTATTTTAAATTATTCTATTATTTATGAAAAGGAGAAATTAATGAAATATCAAGTTAAAGTAGATGGAAAAGTTTTTGAAGTAGAAGTTGAAAAAGTTGGTGGAGGATATGCGTCACTTACACCAGGATCACTAACAGCAGCACCTGCAGCACCAGTAGCGCCAGCTCCTCAAGCAGCAGCACCTGCACCAGCACCAGCAGCACCTGCAGCACCAGCTCCTGCAGCAGCACCAGCAGCAGGCGGAGCAGGAGATGTAGTTGCACCAATGCCAGGAACTGTTCTTAAAGTTAATGTTAACAATGGAGACACAGTAGCATCAGGAGATGTAATCCTTATTCTTGAAGCTATGAAGATGGAAAACGAAATCGTAGCTCCTTGTGCAGGTACAGTAACACTTAATGTTAAAGCTGGAGAAACAGTAGATACTGACGCAGTACTAGCAAGTGTACAATAATAGGGAGGTCGGCATATGTTATTAGAAACATTACAGGGGATTCTTGGTGAATCGGGATTTGCAGCATTACAGTGGCAAAATGTGGTAATGTTTATCGTATCCTTCATTCTTATTTATCTAGCGATTAAAAAAGAATTTGAACCACTATTACTTCTACCAATTGCCTTTGGTATGCTCTTAAGAAACTTACCAATGACAGGCTTAATGGAAGTAGCAGATCCATGGCAAAGCTCTGGTGTTCTAGCAATTATGTATAATGGTGTTAAGTCTAACTTATTCCCATGTCTAATCTTCATGGGTGTAGGAGCAATGACTGACTTTGGACCACTTATTGCAAATCCTATTTCACTTATATTAGGATCAGCAGCGCAATTTGGTATTTATGTTGCCTTTATAGTAGCTGTTAAGCTTGGATTTACTGGACCAGAAGCAGCATCAATTGCTATTATCGGTGGAGCAGATGGACCAACAGCTATCTTTACAACATCACAACTAGCACCACACCTACTAGCACCAATTGCAGTAGCAGCTTATTCATACATGGCGCTTATCCCTATGATTCAACCGCCAATCATGAAGGCACTTACTACTGAAAAAGAAAGAAAAACAGTTATGACATCACTAAGAAAAGTAACTAAACTAGAAAAAATAATTTTCCCAGTTGTAGTAGTACTTTTCACATCACTACTTCTTCCAGACGTAGCACCACTTCTTGGTATGCTAATGCTTGGTAACTTATTTAAGGAATCAGGAGTAGTTGCAAGACTTTCCGACACTGTACAAAATGCTCTTATGAACATTGTTACTATCATGCTTGGTGTAACAGTTGGGGCAACAGCAGACGGAACGACTTTCCTACAACCAGCAACAATTAAGATTATTGCTCTAGGACTTATGGCATTTTGCTTTGCAACAGCAGGCGGTGTTGTATTTGGAAAAATTTTATATATTGTAACTGGTGGAAAAATCAATCCACTAATTGGATCAGCTGGTGTATCAGCAGTACCAATGGCAGCGCGTGTTTCACAAGTTGAAGGTAGAAAATACAATCCTACTAACTTCTTACTAATGCACGCAATGGGACCTAACGTTGCGGGAGTTATTGGCTCAGCCGTAGCAGCAGGTGTATTCTTAATTCTATTTAGTCATTAATTCATTCAGCTCCATAGTGAGCTGAATATTTATGCAATCAAGTTATATATGGAACAATAAGGAGGTTTTAACTTGAGTAAAGTAATGAATCTTAAAGACGCCATAGCAAAATATGTTGAAAATGGCGATGTAATATCTCTTGGGGGATTTACAACAAACAGAAAGCCTTACGCAGCAGTAAACGAAATCTTACGTCAAGGACAAAAAGATTTTATCGTTGAAGCAGGACCTGCAGGGGGAGACTGGGACACACTAATTGGAGCTGGCAGAGTAAAAGCATACATAAATTGCTACACTGCTAACTCAGGATATACAAACGTATCAAGAAGATTTAGAGCAGCAGTTGAAAAGGGAGAACTTCTAATGGAAGACTACTCTCAAGATGTTGAAATGCAAAGAATTCACGCAGCTGCACTTGGCCTTCCATACCTACCAGTTAGACTTATGATGGGTTCAAGTTTAGTTGACGAATGGGGAATTTCTAAAGAAGAAAGACAAAAAATCGACAAACTTCCAGATGACAAATTCATCTATGTTGAAAACCCATTCAAAAAAGGCGAAAAATTAGTTGCAGTACCAGTTCCGGAAATTGATACTGCAATCATTCACGTACAAATGGCTTCTCCAGATGGAACTACAAGAATTCTTGGAAACACATTCCACGATGTTGACATTGCTATTGCAGCAAGAAAAGTTATCGTAACTTGCGAAGAACTTGTAAGTGACGAATACATTAAGAATTTCGACGCTGACGAAAACAAGATTCCAGGATTCTGTGTTGACGCTGTAGTTCACGCACCATTTGGAGCTCACCCTTCACAATGTTACAAATACTACGACTACGATGCTGATTTCTACAAGATGTACAATGTTAAATCAAAGACAGAAGAAGATTTCAATGCATTCTTAGACGAATGGGTGTACGGAGTTGAAGATCACGATGCATACCTTAACAAACTAGGCGCTACTAGATTAATTGGACTTAAGGATGTTCCAGGATTTGGATACGCAACAGACGTACTAAAGAAGGGAGAAGAAAAATAATGGCTAGATACGATAACTATACTAATAAGGAAATGCAAGCAGTTACAATTGCAAGACAAATTAAAGATGGTCAAATCGCAATTGTAGGTACAGGACTACCACTAATTGGTGCTTCTCTTGCAAAGGCAGTTTACGCTCCTCACTGCTATCTAATTGTAGAATCAGGACTAATGGACTGTGACCCAATTGAAGTTCCAAGATCAGTTGGTGACAACAGATTTATGGCACACTGTGGTGTTCACTGGACAAACGCAACATACGTTGGATTCCAAGCTAACGAATGGAGACACGACAAGAAGAGAATGATCGCATTTATCGGTGGAGCTCAAATTGACCCATACGGAAATGTTAACTCTACAGTAATTGGTGACTACCACCACCCTAAGACAAGATTCACAGGATCTGGTGGAGCTAATGGTATTGCAACTTATGTAAATACAATTATCATGATGCAACACGAAAAGAGAAGATTTATAGAAAAAGTTGACTATATCACTTCTCCAGGTTGGATCGATGGCCCTGGTGGAAGAACTAGAGTAGGTATTCCTGAAAATGTTGGACCACAAATGGTTGTAACTGACAAGGGTATCTTAAAGTTCGATGAAGATACTAAGAGAATGTATCTTGCTGGATACTATCCATCTTCATCTCCAGAAGATGTAATCGAAAACACTGGATTTGACATTGACGTATCTCGTGCAGTTGAACTTGAAGCACCAGACGAAAATGTAATCAGACTTATTAGAGAAGAAATAGACCCAGGCGAAGCTTTCATAAAGAAGCCTGTTGAAGAATAATATAGGAGGACAAATGGCTCAATATTCACTTGCTTCATATTTCCAAAATATGAAGACAATTGGTAATCCTTTAAAAGCAGTAGATGAAGAAAACTTCAAACAACTTAGAGAAATTGAAGAAGAAATCCAAGAATTTGCTCAAAAGGCTCTTGCTGCTGGTAAACCAGATGAAAAAGTAAACGAACGTGGCGAAATGACAGCACTTCAAAGAATTGCTGAACTTATCGATGAAGGCACATGGTGCCCACTAAACACAATTTACAATCCTGGTGAGAATGATCACGGAACTACAGGTATCGTAAAGGGTCTTGCTAAAGTTGACGACAGATGGGTTTACATTGTTGCCAGCGATAACAAGAAACTTGCAGGTGCTTGGATTGCAGGACAAGCTGATGACCTTCTTAGAGCATCAGATACTGCTGAAAGACTTAGAATTCCACTAGTTTATATCCTAAACTGTTCTGGTGTTAAGCTTGACGAACAAGAAAAAGTTTATCCAAACAGACGTGGTGGCGGTACTCCATTCTACAGAAACTCTAGACTTAACCAATGTGGAGTTCCTGTAATTGTTGGTATCTATGGTACTAACCCAGCAGGTGGTGGATACCACTCAATTTCACCTACAATTATTATTGCTCACAAAGATGCAAACATGGCTGTTGGTGGAGCTGGAATCCTTGGCGGTATGAATCCAAAGGGATACATCGACGAAGAAGGAGCTAACCAAATTGCAGATCAAACTGCAAATGCTAAGAAAACAACTCCTCCAGGATCAGTTGGCGTTCACTTCGCTCAAACTGGTTTCATGAGAGAATGTTACGTTGAAGAAGAAGGTGTTCTTGAAGGAATTAGAAAGTATCTTTCAATGCTTCCAAAATTCCAAAGAGAATTCTTCAGAGTAGACGATCCGAAGAATCCTCTATACGATCCTAACGACATGTACTCAATAATTCCACAAAATGGTAAAAAAGCATATGACGTTTATGACGTAATTTCAAGACTATTTGATGGTTCTGAATTTATGGAATACAAAAAGGGATACGGAAGAGAAATGGTAACTGGACTTGCAAAAGTTAACGGACTTTTAGTTGGTGTTGTAGCTAACGTTCAAGGTCTATTAATGGGCTACCCAGAATACTACAATGATCCAAAACACATCTCTATCGGTGGAAAACTTTATAGACAAGGTCTAATAAAGATGAATGAATTCGTAACACTTTGTGCTAGAGACAGACTTCCTATCATCTGGCTACAAGATACTACTGGTATTGATGTAGGTGATGATGCAGAAAAGGCTGAATTACTAGGACTTGGTCAATCACTTATTTATTCAATTCAAAACTCTGACCTTCCACAAATGGAAATTACAATGAGAAAGGGTACTGCAGCAGCTCACTATGTACTTGGTGGACCTCAAGGAAATGACACTAACGCATTCTCACTTGGTTCTGCAGCAACTGAAATCAACGTAATGAATGGAGAAACAGCAGCAACAGCAATGTACTCTAGAAGACTTGCTAAGGATAAAAAAGCTGGAAAAGATCTTCAACCTACAATTGACAAGATGAACGATTTGATTCAAGACTATGCTGAAAAATCAAAACCATTCTCTTGTGCTAAGTATGGTCTAGTAGACGAAATAGTAAACATGAATCTATGGAGAAACTATATCATTGCTTTCACTGAAAGTGCTTACCAAGATCCAAAATCTATTTGTCCAGTTCACCAAATGCTTACTCCAAGAATCATTAGAGACTACGATAGACTAAATAACATTAAATAATAAAAAAATATGACAATTTATTGGATAATCTCAAAAGGATTATCCAATATTTTTGCATATGACCACATACCTTACTATAAGTAAATAATAATATTTTAAACTTATAAATAGTAAAGTCTCAAGTCCATGAAAGCCTGATATTTTCAACTTCTTAGCTACTGGGTTTTTTGACAAAGATACATAAGTATAGTAGAATTAAGAAGAGTAAGATATTAATGTTAAATAAAGAGGAGATTGTATGGCAGAAGCTATTTATACAATGGGCGTCGATATCGGTTCGACAGCCTCAAAGAGTATTATTTTAAAAGATGGCAAGGAGATTATTTCAAGCTCTTGTATAGATGTAGGAGCTGGAACTAGTGGTCCATCAAGAACTATAAAAGAAACTCTAGAAAATGCAAACCTGACAAGAGAAGATATTTCCTATATTTTAGCTACTGGATACGGAAGAACTTCACTAGAAGAAGCTGACTTCCAAATGTCTGAACTTTCTTGTCACGCTAAGGGCGCATACTTCTTATTCCCAAATGTTCGCACAATCATTGATATTGGTGGACAAGATGCCAAGGCTCTAAAAATTGGAGACAATGGTATGCTTGAAAACTTCGTTATGAATGACAAGTGTGCAGCTGGAACTGGAAGATTCCTAGATGTTATCGCAAAGGTTCTTGAAGTAGATGTTTCTAAACTAGAAGAGTTAGACAAACTGTCAACTAAAGACGTTAGTATTTCTTCTACTTGTACAGTTTTCGCCGAATCAGAAGTTATTTCGCAACTGGCAAGTGGAACGAAGATTGAAGATATAGTTAAGGGGATTCACAAATCAATCGCCGCAAGAGTTGGTTCTCTTGCAAAGAGGGTTGGTTTAAATGATGACATAATATTCACAGGTGGTGTTGCTCTAAACAAGGGTATGGTAAGAGCCCTTGAAGAAAACACAGGTCACAAGATCTACACTTCACCTTTATGTCAACTAAATGGTGCTCTTGGTGCAGCGCTATTTGGATATCAAAAATGTAAATTAGAAAAGTTAAAAGAAAAAAAGGCTAATGCATAATTTATTTTAGGAGGTAAACTATGGCTGAAAAAATTCAAAAAATACCTGGTAAAAAACCAAGACCAATCGAAGGAAACATTCCTGCAGCTCAAGCGCTAAGAAATGTAGTAGATAGAGTTTACGGAGCAGCATGGGATGCTAAAAAAAGAGGAGAACTAGTTGGATGGTCATCATCTAAATTCCCTATTGAGCTTGCAAAGGCATTTGGACTACACGCTGTATATCCAGAAAACCACGCAGCTACAACTGCAGCTAAAAAAGACGGTTTAAGACTTTGTCAAACAGCTGAAGATATGGGATACGACAACGACATTTGTGGTTACGCAAGAATTTCACTTGCTTACGCAGCTGGAGAACCAACTGACTCTAGAAAGATGCCACAACCAGACTTCGTACTTTGCTGTAACAACATCTGTAACATGATGACAAAATGGTATGAAAACATTGCAAGAATGCATGACATTCCAATGATTATGATTGACATTCCATTCCAAAACACAGTTGATGTACCTGAAGAAAAAGTTGATTACTTAATGGGCCAATTTGAATATGCTATTCACCAACTTGAAAAACTTACTGGTAAGAAGTTTGATGAAAAGAAATTCGAAGAAGCTTGTAAAATTGCAAACAGAACTGCTGCTGCATGGTTAAAGGCTTGTTCATACATGGCTTACGAACCATCTCCACTTTCTGGATTTGACCTATTTAACCACATGGCAGACATTGTTGCTGCAAGATGTGAAATTGATGCAGCTGAAGGCTTTGAACTTCTAGCAGCTGAATACGAACAATCAGTTAAGGAAGGAACTTCTACTTGGGAATACCCAGAAGAACACAGAATCCTATTTGAAGGTATTCCTTGCTGGCCAGGACTTAGACACTTATTTGAACCACTAAAACAAAATGGAGTTAACGTAACTGCAGTAGTATATGCACCTGCTTTCGGTTTCCAATACACAACTGTTAGAGAAATGGCTGCAGCTTACTGTAAGGCACCTTGTTCAGTATGTATCGAAGATGGTGTTGAATGGAGAGAAACAATGGCTAAAGAAAACGGAGTTTCTGGAGCACTTGTTAACTACAACAGATCATGTAAACCATGGTCAGGAGCAATGCCTGAAATCGAAAGAAGATGGAGAGAAGACCTTGACATTCCAGTAGTTCACTTTGACGGTGACCAAGCTGACGAAAGAAACTTCTCTGAAGAACAATACAAGACAAGAGTTCAAGGTTTAGTTGAAATTATGAACGAAAGAAAGGCAGATAGAATCGCTAAGGGCGAAGACATCTACACTAACTTCGAAAACACTAAAGAAACTGACTGGTCTAAGACTACAATTTAATAGGGGTGCAAAATGACTGATATTAAAGAATTATTAAAAGAATTTAAACATATAGCAGAAAACGGAAGAGAACAAATCGACAAGTACCTTGCAGAAGGTAAAAAAGTAGTTGGTGTTTTCCCTTACTACGCACCTGAAGAAATCATCTATGCAGGTGGACTTGTACCTTATGGAGTTTGGGGAGGACAAGGCCCAATTGATAAGGCTAAAGAATATTTCCCAACATTCTACTACTCACTAGCACTTAGATGTCTAGAAATGGGTCTTGACGGATCACTTGACGGACTTAGCGCATCAATGATAACAACACTTGATGATACACTAAGACCATTCTCTCAAAACTACAAAGTTTCTGTTGGTAGAAAGATTCCTATGGTATTCTTAAACCATGCACAACACAGAAAAGAAGAATTTGGTAAAAAATACAACGCTACAATCTTCAAACAAGCTGCTGAAAGACTTGAAGAAATTTGTGACGTTAAGATTACTGACGAAAACCTTAAGAAGGCTTGCGAAGTTTACAACGAAAACAGAGCTCTTAAGAGAGAATTTGTTAAACTATGTGGAGACTATTCACAAACAATTAAGGCATCAGACAGAAGTAACGTTCTTAAGGCATCACACCACATGCTAAAAGACGAACACAACAAGATGTTAAAAGAACTTATTGAAGCACTTAAGGCTATGCCAAAAGAAGAATGCAAGGGACCAAGAGTAGTAACTTCTGGTGTTATCACTGATAACCCTGCACTTCTTCAAGTACTTGATGACTTCAACATCTGTGTAGTTGCAGACGACGTTGCAAGTGAATCAAGAGGATTCAAGGTTGATGTTGATACTTCAATCGAAGATCCATACATGGCACTTGCTGACCAATTCGCAAGAATGGACGAAGATCCAATTCTTTACGACCCAGACATTTGGAAGAGACCAAAATATGTTGTTGATCTAGCAGTTGATAATGATGCTGATGGTTGTCTAGTATTCATGATGACATTCAACGACACAGAAGAAATGGAATATCCATCATTAAAACAAGCTTACGAAAAAGCTGGTATTCCACTAATCAAACTTGGTTATGACCAACAAATGACTGACTTTGGTCAAGCTAAGACACAACTTGAAACATTTGAAGAAATGGTTCAACTTAATAGAATGTAATAAAATAATATAAATTTTAAGGCGCCTGATGATGGGCGTCTTTTTTTGATTTCTTGTGTGAAAATATTTTTGAGTATGGAGACTTTAGGAGTTAATAATTATTGAAAATAATAAATTACTAATTCCAAAGCCACAAAAAGTTAATGATTAGTAAAGTCATAATTAGCTAGGTATTTGTAAAATATAAGAAGTCAAAAATTCGTAAAACTTTATGAAAAAATTTTTATAGGGAATAAATGAGTTGCAAAATTTTAAAAAGCTGTGGCAAGTATCAAAATAAAACTTTAAAGACAGTGGGACAAGTATTAAGGAAGAATGTTTAATGAGATAGGGAAAAATAATAAGATAAAGCTTTAAAGACACCGGTCGAAACATATTGATAAAAACTTTATAGTCCTTCATTGTAAAAGGCGGCCTATATGATAAAATTAAATTAAAATAATTTGAGGAGTTAGTATGAAGGAGTTCACCAGAGATTATAAGATAGATTTAATAAAATTCTTTGCTATAATAGCAACTATTGCCATCCACGTCCTTGCACCTGGATCAGCCTACGACATGGGGACTATGACCTGGAAATATTTTTTATTTGCGGGATCCTTCTTTAGGTTTTGCGTTCCAGCCTTCTGCATGGCAAGTGGTTATCTTCTCTACACAAGAGGCGAGATATCTTATGAGAAAGTTGTAAGACAGGTTATAAAATTTTTCATTTACTTTATTTTAGCAGAAATCTTTTACAGAACTTTGTCCTGCCTTTCTACAATTTTCCACTACCACAAGCATCTTGAACTTGGTGCCATGGTATCCGACATCTTAGATGGGAACTTTAAAAACCACCTCTACTATATTTTTATAATAATTTTTATCTATATTTTTGCTCCCCTTGGGAATTTTCTTGTGAAGAAGGAAGAGGGCCAATTAAAATATATCTTGGGAATTTGGATTATAATTTCGCTTACAATAAATTTTACAATAACAGTCTTTAACATAAGGATTATTAAAATCCTAAAGTTTTATGAACTTAGCGGGGCCTACAACTATGTGATGTTTGCCCTTTTGGGAGGATATTTTAAAAAGTATAAGTCCAAAATTCTTGACAGGAAAGCAGGTTTTTATATTTTTATTTTTCTCGCATCTTATATCCTCTTGGTCTTAAGTGTAATTAAAATGAGTGGACAAGGCTTAAATCTTTACGCCTGGGAAGGCAACAACATCTTGATCTTTGGTCTGGCCTATTCGCTTTTTGCCCTATGCATGAAGGCGAAAATCGAAAGTCAAAAGCTAAAGACTTTTCTAAGGATAGTTTCTGAAAATATTTTTGTGATTTTTATAATCCACTTGGTATTTCTGGACTTTTTGGGCAGCCGTGGGCTAACTTATGTAAACTTTGCTGGCTTAAGCAAGGTCCTAGTTAGCATCCTAGAAGTTATGGGGATTTTTATTATTTCTCTTTTAACTTCTATAATCTTGAGGTCAATAAAAAAGAAATTAAACTTGAGAATTTTATAAAAACTAAGGATAAAGAAAGTAGGTAATTATGGAAATATTAATTTTAAGGGAAGAAGATATTTTAAAGGCAGTTGCCATCAAAGATATAATTGAGGCAGACAAGGAAGCCCTAAAAAATTACAGCGACGGAGGGTCGGACATACCTCTAAGGACTGTAATTGATGTAGACAAAGACTCATCAAGCACTGCGATTTTTATGCCGGGCTACATCAAGGACAAGAATGCCCTTGGCATGAAGATAATCGACATCTATCCAGATAATATTGAGAAGGGACTTGTTACATCTCCATCAACAATGATCTTAATTGATAAGGACAATGGATTTGTAAAGGCAATCATCGATGGAACAATCCTTACAAGACTAAGGACGGGAGCAGTGTCAGGTGCAGCAACAGAGGTCTTAGCCAATAAGGATGCAAGATCCTTTCTCTTAATAGGTACTGGTGGCCAAGCTGGGACTCAGCTTGAGGCAGTCCTTGCAGTAAGAGATATAGAAGAGGCCTACGTTTTTGATGTTAACTACGAGAGAGCAGAGGCCTTCGCCAAAGAAATGAAAGAAAAATTAAAAAAATATGGGGCAAAGATACTTGCAATTAAAGAGCTTGATGAAGTCTTAGGAGATGTGGACATAATAACTACTGTTACCACTTCTAAGAAGCCTGTATTTGATGGCAATATGGTCAAGAAGGGTGTTCATGTAAATAGCGTCGGGTCTTACATTCCTGACATGCAGGAAACTCCTCCAGAGCTTTTGGTAAGGGCTGACAAGATTTTCACTGATACAAAGGAAGGTGTAATTGAAGAAGCAGGAGATGTTATCATCCCCATGAAGGAAGGGAAAATTTCTAAAGAGAAAGTTGCTCACGAACTTGGTGACCTCCTACTTGGAAGAGAAGTGGGAAGAGAGTCAAAGGAAGAGATAACTTGGTTCAAGACTGTGGGCTTCGCAGGTCTAGACCTTGTGGCAGGCGAAAAGATTTACCAACTTGCTAAGGATAAGGGAATAGGTACTAAAATTGAAATGTAAAATAAATTAGAAAACTGTCAGAAGTCTGACAGTTTTTTTGTTGTTTAATTTACAATTGTAAAAATGCAATAAAAAACTGTTGCCCAAAGCAACAGTTTATAATTAATATTAAGCTTCTTTAACAACAGTGTTTTCTTCGAAAGCTCTGTTGTCAAGTTTTTCCATACCAGCTGGAACTTGAACTTCATGAATGTTATTCTTTCTGAATGCATACATGTCGATTTCCTTAATGTTCTTAGGTAAGTTTACTTCTGTAAGGTTGTTCTTGTAGAAAGCACTTACACCAATGAATTCTACTGTATCAGGAAAATCAATTTCACCGATTTGGTTTAGTGAGAAAGCATTGTCACCGATAAATTCAACTTCTTCTGGTAACTTAACGTCAGTTAATTTGTTTCTGTAGAAAGCGTAAGCGTCAATCTTTTTAACTGAATCAGGAATTTCTACTTCAGTAAGGTTGTTAACACCAAAAGCTTCGTATTGGATTTCTTCTACAGTTTCAGGAATTACAACAGAGTTAAGTTTTCTTCTAAAGAAGCATTGTTCTCCAATTACTCTGATCTTAGTTCCGTCAGGTCCTTCAGTAGGCACTACCATATCAAATAATTCTTCATTTTTGATTTTGTCTTTGCCCTTTCTTGTCATTCCCTTTAAAACATCGCCGTCAAAAATAAAATCATCAAACTCCCAAGGTTTTTCCATATTATGTACGTCCTCCCCCTAATTAAAAATTTTTCTTATATATATTATAACATAAGGACCAAAAATTATAAAGGAAGCTTGTTAATTAGGCGAAGGATGAACACTTTTTATGATAAGAAAAATCTTTTTTACTAATAGTTTATTTAAAAAGATTTTTCTTACTATATATAAAAATTTATTGGCAAAAAATTATTTATCAAAAAGTCCTATAAAAAGGATTTCATAAATTTTTAAAATTTGTATTAATTAAGGGAAGTGACTAAGTTATGAAAATTTGTAGAGCTTATGGAAGTAGAAGAATAAATAATTTTAAATAGAAGAAATTAAAATTTAATGTAAAAGATAAATTATTTATTGATAAACAATAAATAATTATTGAAAAACATAAACTTAAATATTATAATAAAGAAAAAGAAAGGAGCTTATCATGAAATCTTTTAGAGTTAAATTTATTGGGGGACTTTTGATTCTTGCAATTTTTACCTTAACTTGTGGACTCTATGGAGTTTATAAATTTGCTAAGCTAGTGTCAGGAATCTACCCCATGTTTATGAATATGCAGTATCCCATGATGGTCTTGTGTCAAGCCATGGTCTTGGGACTTATACTTGCCCTAGTATTTGGACTCTTGGCATTAAAAAATTATGGGAAGGACAAAGTTTTTGAGAGGAAGACACTTTTTAACCTTCAAGTAGTGGCCCTTTCCTTTATAGGAATTTTTCTTTTATCTATCCTCGCAATAATTTACACCAACTTCAACCTCCAGGGTTCCATAACAAATCTTATTTTTATTGGGACAGGTCTTGTGTCCATGCTTGTGGGACAAATTTTTCTTCTCTTGTGCGATATGGTTAAAGAAGGCATAGACTTGAAAGAAGAAAATGATCTTACGATTTGAGGTGGACTATGGGAAAAATAATTGTTGATTTAGACGTTGAACTTGCAAAGAATAAGATGACTTTGACAGAATTGTCTGAGGAAGTTGGCATTAGTCTTTCAAACCTTTCTATCTTAAAGACAAATAAGGCTAGGGCCATAAGGTTTTCTACCCTTTCAGAAATTTGTAGGGTCTTAGACTGTCAAGTTGGAGATATTTTACGTTACGAGGGTGATGAAGATGACCGATAAAAAATTTAAAAATATTTTAATTACAATGTTCATAATTTTTCTTGCCGCTATACCACTTTTATATTTTTTGTCTGATCCAAGAGATCAGTCAGTGAAGAAAGTGGAAAATGAATTTGGCATAAGCCTTCCAAAGTCAGTGAAAAGGGAAAGAGAACTATATAAGGAGCCAAGCTTTCATGGAGACGGCGAAGCTGCAATTTTATTTTCTTTTGACAAGAAGGACCTTGGAAAAATAAAAGAAGAACTAGAGGATTATGAGATTACAGATGAAAATAGAAAATCCCAAATAGAAACTTGTTACTTACAAGTTAAAAAGAGAGGATTTGATCCTTCTCTTGATTTGAATAATAAAATTTATTTCAAAGCAACTTCCGAATATGTCTTTGAAGGAATGTATGGAAATTTTGTTGCCCTAATACTTGATGAAGACAAGGGAGAAATTTTATTTTTAGAATGGGACACTTAAAGTAAAACTGATAAAGAAAATCAATTGGATTTTTTAAAAAAGGGACTCGAAAAGAGTCTTTTTTTAATGAAAAGAATCGGAGAGCTTTCTCTAAGTAAAAAATTAAAAATATATACTTATAGGTTTTTAAACCAACTTTGAGGGGTATTTCTTATACGAAAGCTTTATATGACACATTAAAGTAAAGTAAGGAGTGTAATATGACTAAACCAAACATTAATTTAGATAAAAAGTATGGCCTATTTATTGGCGGAGAATTTGTTGAAAGTGAAAATGGAGAAACTTTAGATGTATTTTGTCCAGCTGATGGAGAAAAACTTGCATCAATTGCCCAAGCATCTGAAGCTGATGTAGACAAGGCTGTTAAGGCAGCTTGGGAAGGCTTCCACCAATTCAAAAAGACAAATAGATATGAAAGAGCAAAAATCTTAAACAAGATTGCTGATATTATTGATGAAAATGCTGACCATCTTGCCATGGTTGAAACTCTTGACAATGGTAAGCCAATTAGGGAAACAAGAAATGTTGATATTCCACTAGCATCTGAACACTTTAGATACTTTGCAGGAGCAATCCTAGCTGAAGAAGGAACTGCTAATGCTATTGACGAAAACACATTATCCATAGTTCTTCGTGAACCACTTGGAGTTGTTGGTCAAATTATCCCATGGAACTTCCCATTTTTAATGGCAGCATGGAAATTATCTCCAGCCTTAGCAGCAGGGGACGTAGTTGTAATTAAACCATCTTCAACAACTTCACTTTCCCTATTAGAACTTATGAAGTTGATAAAAGATGTAGTGCCAAAGGGAGTTATTAACGTTGTAACAGGATCTGGATCTAAGTCTGGTGAATACCTACAACACCATGAAGGACTTTCAAAACTTGCCTTCACTGGATCAACTGAAGTTGGCTACAAGATTGCAGGAGCTGCAGCAGAAAAATTAATTCCAGCTACCCTAGAGCTTGGTGGAAAGTCTGCTAACATCTTCTTTGATGACTGCGACATGGATCTTGCAATAGACGGTCTTGCTATGGGTATCCTATTTAACCAAGGTCAAGTATGCTGTGCAGGTTCAAGAGTTTTCGTTCACGAAAATATCTATGATGAATTTGTTGAAAAGGCAATTGAAAAATTCAAGAAGATCAAGGTTGGTCTACCTTGGGAAGAAGACACTCAAGTTGGAGCTCAAGTAAACAGATCACAAACTGAAAAAGTTCTTGGTTATGTAGAAGTTGCAAGAAAAGAAGGAGCAACAATTGCTGTTGGTGGCGAAAAGGCTACAAAGAATGGCACAGAAAATGGTTACTTCACAATGCCAACTCTTATCACAAATGCTGACAACAATATGCAAGTTGCAAGAGAAGAAATCTTTGGACCAGTTGCAGTTGTAATTAAGTTCAAAGATGAAGATGAAGTTATTAAGATGGCAAATGACTCAGACTATGGTCTAGCAGGAGCTGTTTGGACAAGAGACATCAACAAGGCAATTAGAGTTGCAAGGGCAATTGAAACTGGTAGAGTTTGGGTTAACACTTACAACCAACTTCCAGCAGGTGCACCTTTTGGTGGCTACAAAAAATCTGGTATTGGTAGAGAAAACCACAAGATGATGCTTGATGCTTACTCACAAGTTAAGAACATCTTCATTGATACTTCTGAAAAATCTTCAGGACTTTACTGAGAATAAATTTTATAAATAAATAGAATAATCAAAAAGAGGGCTTATAGTTTTCACTATAGCCCTTTTTTGTTGCTTAAAATTTTAAATTAAAATAATTTTAAAATTAAAAGATTTATAATTTTTCTTACATGCCTGCGCTCATCTTAATGGCAATGTCTAAGAACTTCGTAATAATTAGTGCATTTGAAATATTTGAAATAAATCCACCAATTACTGGAACAACGAAGAAGGCAAGCTTAGAGAACCTATACTTGTCACAAACTGTCTTCATAGTTGTCATTGAAACTGGAACAGCACCTGTTGAGAATCCAAGGTGACCTACTGCCATAACAGCTGAGTCATAGTTCTTGCCAAGTAGTCTAAATGTTAAGAAGTAAGTGAATACTAGAACAAGAACAACTTGTGCAAGAAGAAGAACGATTAGTTGAGGTCCTAGGTCTGCAAGTTGCCATAACTTCATACTTACAATTGACATTGAAACGAAAAGTGCAAGAGAAAAATCTCCAACAGTGTCAATTGCTTCAAGAAGTGAATCTTCAACTCTTCCTGTCTTATCAAGGAAGACTCTCACAAGAATACCACCAAGCATACAGCAAACGTGAATTGGAATGTTAGCACCAATTTTTTGTAGGCCCAAGAAAATTAATTGGCCAATACCACAAGCAAGAACCATCATGTTTACAGAAGAAATCATAGTCTTCTTGTTCATCAAAACAGTTTTAGCTGTATCAACAAGAGTGTTTTGTTGATTATCTAGTTCTGGATCTTCAAATCCAAATTTCTTAACGATAAAGTTACCGTAAGGTCCGCCAATAAGTGAACCTGCAATAAGTCCAAAAGTAGCAGATGCAATGGCAACTTCCATGGCAGCAGTTTGACCAGCTTCAACAGCTATTGGTGCAAAACTTGCAGCGTTACCGTGGCCACCTGTCATTGGGATTGAGCCAGTCATCATTGAGATAAGTGGGTTAACTCCCATTAGGCCACCAACTCCAAGTGCAACTGCATTTTGACAAGCTGCAAGTAGGGCAGCTAAAGCTGCAAAGATAACTACAAGCTTTCCACCTTGTTTTAAAAGTGAAAGGCTGGCTGCAGCTCCACTAGCCGCGAAGAATAGACAATAAAATAAAGTGTTAACTGTCTTAAAATCAAAGTTAGGTTCCATTATGCCTGCGTAGTATAAAATCATAGTAATAATAGATACAATAGTGCCACCAACTACGGCTGAAGGCAGACAGTACTTAACTAAAACTGGAAATTTCTTTCTCATGAAATCTCCCAGGTAAATGGCTAATACGCCAAGTAGTAGAGTTTCGAACATGCCGAACTCGATTACCATTCTTTCCATATTTTTTCCTCCTAAAAAATTTATTAATATATCAATATATTAACCATTTGATTATAAGGGATAAAGCTTATCAAGTCAAAGACTCTATCAAATTAATACACGAAAAATTTAAAAATTAAATAAAATTTTTATAAAGCTTTCAAAACTTTCTCATAATAGCATACAAAAGTACAAAAAGCGCTATAAATGTGATAAAATTATAATTATTAATAAGAAGAAAAAGCAAAATTTATAAACAGGAGTGATATTATGACAATTGTAAAACCATCAACCCTTCCAGGTTTTATGGAACTACTACCAAAGGATCAAATTCTCTTTAACGAGATGAAAGACATTATAAGAAAAAATTTTGAAAAGCACGGCTTTTTGCCCATAGATACTCCAGTTATAGAAAAATCTGAAGTCCTACTAGCAAAGGGCGGTGGAGAAACTGAAAAACAAATTTACAGGTTCTCAAAGGGAGACACTGACATGAGTCTTAGGTTTGACTTGACAGTTCCCCTAGCAAGATACACTGTAGAGCACATGAACGACTTATCCTTCCCATTTAAAAGATATCAAATAGGAAAAGTTTACAGGGGAGAGAAGGCTCAAAAGGGACGTTTTAGAGAGTTCTACCAATGTGATATTGACACAATTGGCATGGGAGAACTATCCCTTGTCAATGACGCAGAGTTCCCAGTTGTAATCTTCCACACTTTTAAGGACTTAGGCTTTACAGATTTCACAATCCACCTTAATAATAGAAAGATCTTAAAGGGCTTCTTCTCATCACTTGGCATCGAAGACTCCATGAATGTACTTAGGACAGTAGACAAGCTAGATAAGATTGGTGAAGAAAGTGTCCTTGAAGAACTAGGAGAAAATGGAATAGGAAGAGATTCTGGAGAAAAAATCCTAGAATTTATAAAAATCAAGGGAACGGTAGATGAAATTCTTGAACAACTAAGAGAATTAAAAATAGAAGATGAAATCTTCCAAGAAGGACTTGATGAACTTACACAAGTTGTTGGATACATGAGGGACTTTGGCATAGACGAGGACTGCTTTGACATTGACCTAAAGATTGCAAGAGGTCTTGACTACTACACAGGCACAGTTTATGAAACTACTCTTGATAACTATCCAAAGATTGGATCAGTTTGCTCAGGTGGAAGATACGAAGACCTTGCAAGCTATTACACAGACAAGGCATTGCCAGGAGTTGGGATTTCCATTGGACTTTCAAGACTTTTCTACCAATTAAATGAAGCAAAAATAATTTCTAGTGAAGAAAAATCTTTAGTTGACCTTTTAATTATTCCAATGGATGATTGCATCCACGACGGAATTAAACTCCTAAGTGAACTTAGAGAAAAGGGAGTAAGGGTTTCTGTTTACACAGAATTTGCAAAATTAAAGAAGAAATTCAAGTACGCAGACCAAACAAAGGTGGACTATGTAATAGTTCTTGGCGAAGAAGAAATAAAAACTAGAAAGTATAGTTTGAAGGATATGAAGACAGGAGATCAGGAAGAAGTTACATTTGATGAGTTAGTTGAAAGATTTAAGAAGTAAGTGCGAGTCACAAGTCTGATGCTCATTTTAGAGTCGCATCAGACTTGTTCCCTGCATAAGGTTCTTCATCAGCTCAGCCATCGATAGGATCGGCTTCACTGTGAAGACCACTCCAATCGTGACTCGTCACGATTGTCGTTACAATTAAAATTTGTTAGATGTCGACCTATAAACTGATAATTTCACAGTTTATAGGTCTTTTTTGTTGCACTTTTTTTTATTTAAGCTTAAAATAGGATAGAAACATGAAGAAATGAGATGAGAATTTTTGAAAAGACAAGATATAAGAAATATAGCTATTATTGCCCACGTTGACCACGGTAAGACTACCCTAGTTGATGCCCTATTAAGACAATCAGGTATCTTTAGGGAAAACCAACAAGTTAAGGACAGGGTAATGGATTCAAATGACATTGAAAAGGAAAGAGGTATCACTATCCTTTCCAAGAACACTGCTGTTAACCACAATGGAGTTAAGATTAATATCATTGACACTCCAGGACACGCTGACTTCGGTGGCGAAGTTGAACGTGTTTTAAAAATGGTAAATGGTGTTGTCCTACTAGTAGATGCCTTTGAAGGTCCAATGCCACAAACTAAGTTTGTGTTAAAGAAGTCCTTTGAACTTAACCTTCCAGTTATTGTCTGCATCAACAAGGTAGATAGACCTGAAGCAAGACCACTTGAAGTAGTTGACGAAGTTCTAGACTTATTTATTGAATTGGGTGCTGACGAATCTGTACTTGAATGTCCATTTGTATTTGCATCAGCTAAGCAAGGTATTGCAGCTCTTGATGTAGAGGACAAGATGGAAAACATGGACCCACTTTTTGAAACTATTATTAATTATATTCCAGGTCCAGAACAAAGAGATGATGAACCTTTTAAACTTCTAATTTCCACAATTGACTACAATGAATACATTGGAAGAATTGGTATTGGAAAAATCGAACAAGGTATTATTAACGAAAACGACAAACTTGTGAGAGTTAATAAACTTGACCCAGACTTTAAAGAAAATATTAAGATTGCACAAATCTATGAGTTTGAAGGTCTAGACAGGGTTGAGGTTGATTCATCACGTTCAGGTTCCATTGTTGCAGTAACAGGTATCGAAGACATCAACATTGGCGATACTATTACTTCAACAGAAGACACAGAAGCTCTTGAATTTGTAAAAATTTCTGAGCCAACAATTTCCATGAACTTCTCTGTAAATGATTCGCCTTTTGCAGGAAGGGTTGGAAAGTTCTTGACTTCAAGACAAATCAAGGCAAGACTTCACAGAGAACTACAAACTGACGTAGGACTAAGAGTTGAAGATACTGACTCCACTGATTCCTTTAAGGTTTCTGGTAGGGGAGAACTTCACCTTTCAGTTTTAATTGAAAACATGAGACGTGAAGGTTATGAGTTCCAAGTTTCCAAACCACAAGTTCTTTATAAATATGATGAAAATGGCAAAAAGTTAGAGCCAACAGAAAGAGTTACTATTGATGTTGACAATGTCTACGCCGGATCTGTTATAGAAAAACTTGGCAGGAGAAAGGGAGAGCTTGTTAACATTGTTGAACCTAATGGGGGCTACCAAAGGCTTGAATTTATTATTCCATCAAGGGGACTTATTGGTTATAGGACAGAATTTATGACTGACACTAAGGGTTCTGGAATCCTAAATTCTATTTTTGAATCCTATGTGCCTTTCAAGGGAGAAATCCCAAGAAGGGTAAATGCATCTATTGTTTCCTTTGACACAGGAACAGCTTCAGCTTATGGACTTAACAACGCCCAAGAACGTGGTACCCTATTTGTTGAGCCAGGTGAAGATGTTTATGAAGGTCAAGTTGTTGGTGAATCACCAAAGGGAATTGAAATTGAAGTTTCTGTTACTAAGTCAAAGAAACAAACTAACGTCAGAGCATCAGGTTCTGATGAAGCCCTTAGACTTTCTCCAGTTAGGAAGATGAGTCTTGAAGAAGCTTTAGAGTTTATTGAAGATGACGAGCTAATAGAAATTACACCTAATGAATTTAGACTTAGAAAGAAAATTCTAAACTCACAAACAAGATATAAATCAAAGAAAAATAAATAATTTTAGGAAAGGAGTAAAAGATGTTTAGTGCATATTTTGGGATGCTTAAAAACTTTGCCCAAGTTTATTCAGTACTATTTATTGTAAACTTACTAGTATCCACCTTTATAATTTTATTTGACAACAAGAAGCCAATATCCACATTATTGTGGGTAATGGCTATTAACTTCTTGCCCCTTCTTGGTTTTGTACTCTACCTTTTTATAGGACAGGACATTTCAAAATCCAAAATATTTAGTGGCAAACATAAAAAGGACGAGATCCTAAGCAAGGAATCAAAAGCTCAATTAAGAGAGATAAAGAACAAGGAATTTAGGTTTTCAAAAAAGAGAACTGCCAAACACATTGATATGGTTGAGATGTTCAACAAGGCAGAAAACGAAATGCTCTACACCGACAACAAGGTAAAGATTTTTAACGATGGAGTTGAAAAATTCGCTGCCCTCTTTGAAGACTTGAGAAAGGCTAAACATACAATTTACGTTCAATATTATATTTTTAAATCAGATGGACTTTCCACTGAATTTATGGATATACTAAAGTCAAAGGCCAAGGAAGGCCTTGACGTTTACTTATTAGTTGATGGCATGGGTGTTAGGAAGATGAAGTTAAGGGACAGGAAGTCTCTTGAAAAAGCTGGAGTTAAGTTTGCCATCTTCTTCCCAGGTTTTATTGACAAGATCAACACCCACATCAACTACAGAAACCACAGGAAGATTGCTGTAATCGACAAGAGAATTGCTTATGTGGGCGGCTTCAACGTTGGCGACGAATATGTATCCAAGGGTCCCATGGGCTATTGGAGAGACACCCACCTAAGGATAGAAGGTCCAGCAGTCAATGGACTTGCTTGGAGATTTTTCTTAGACTTCAAATTTGCATCAGAAGACCACACCAAGGGATTTACGACAGAAATTTTTCCAGAGATAGAAGATGGAGTGGACATAAATATTGTCACAAGTGGACCAGACACCAAGGCAGACTCCATAAGAAATGGCTACGAAAAATTAATAACTTCTGCAAGGAAGGAACTCTACATCCAAACTCCTTACTTTGTTCCTGATGAAGGACTCTTAAAGGCCATAAAGGTTGCAGCCCTAAGTGGAGTTGATGTCAACATAATGTTCCCAGCCAAGCGTGACCACCTCTTTGTTCACTGGGCATCCCTTTCCTTCTTGGGAGAACTTTTAAAGTGGGGAGCTCACGTCTACCAATATGAAGCTGGCTTCCTTCACACAAAGATTATGATATCAGATGACTACCTTTCAAGTGTTGGGACAGCAAACTTTGACATAAGATCCTTTGAACTAAATTTCGAAGTCAACGCCTTCTTATACGATGAAGAATTAAATAAAAAATTAAAGGAAGACTTTAAGAGGGATCTTGAAGAGTGCACAGAGATAACAAAGGAAATTTATGCCAAGAGGTCAAAGTTCACTAAGCTTCGTGAATCCTTTTCAAGACTTTTATCTCCCCTCTTATAGGATATAATGGATATAGAAATAAATAAAAAGAAGATAAGGTCCCTTAGACTTAGGGTCGAAGATGGGATAATAAAAGTTTCTGCTCCAAGGTCTATGACCGACAGAGCCATAAAAGAATTTATTAAAAACAATGAGGAAGCCATTGAGAGACTAAAGAGGGAAGATGAGAGAAGGGGACGCTATAAGAACCACTTGTTCGGTCAAAAGGTAAACTTCACTTCAGAGGAAGAACTTGAAAAAATTTATAGGAGAGAGCTACAGAAGGTCTTGGATGAAATTTTTCCAAGATACGAAGCCTTGACAGGACTCTCAGCCAAGTCCTATGAGATAAGGAAGATGAAGGTGAGATGGGGAACCTGCTATCCACAGAGGGGAGATATAAAAATAAATCTCTATCTGGCAGCAAGACCCTTAGAACAAATTGAGGCAGTTGTCCTTCACGAGTTAGTTCACTTAAAATTCTTTCACCACGACAAGAATTTTATAAATGAGTGCATGAAGTACATGGAAAACTATGAAGAAATTGAAAGAGAATTAAAGACCTAGGTGATAAAATGAAAAAAGCTTTAAAAATTTTGGGAATAATAGCAGGAATTCTTATCCTAATGAAACTTTTTAACATTTCCATCTTTATTGGAAATCAAAGAATTGATAAACACTTTATTGTCAGTGGAATTAGAAACTTTAACCTAGGAGATCTCTTTGACAAGGTCTCAAGATTTTTTGACGAATTAGCTGGTGGAATAAGAAGAGCAGTTAACAGTTTATAATCTTATAAAGATTTATGACTTTATAAGAAACTATGACCTTGTAAGGTATCAGGACTTTATAAAAAGATACAAGTTTATAAGAATCTATGACTTTATAAAAATCTACAACTTTATAAGAATTTAAATAGTAATAATAAAGCACGACCTTCGTGCTTTTATTTTTTGCGAAAAATTAAATTTATTATTGTGTTATAATTAATAAGTAAAATTTCGAATTAAGGTGATTAAATGAATTTAACTTTTCTTATACTAGGCTGTGTGGTGCCTGGACTTATGACAGGGGTTGGTGCAATCCCTATATTTTTTGCACAGGATGTGAGTCAGAAGGGACTGGACATTCTCCTTGCAGCTGCAGCAGGAGTTATGCTTGCAGCAACTTGCTTCTCCCTTGTTATACCAAGCCTTGAGATAGCTAATGGAACCATGGGCGTTGTCTCAACGGGACTTGGAATTTTTTTCGGGGCTCTCCTTCTTGATTTAATCGACAAGTTTGCGCCCCACGAGCACTTAATAGACAATAGACACGAGGGAGCAAATGTAAAGAACTTATCCAAGATGTGGCTCTTTGTAATTGCCATTGCCATCCACAACTTTCCAGAAGGACTTGCAACTGGTGTAAGTTTTGGTGGAGAAAATGTGGCAAATGGTCTTTCAGTTGCCCTTGGCATCTCCCTACAAAATATGCCAGAGGGACTTGCTGTTGCCCTTGCCCTTGTTCGTGAAGGCTACACTCGCAAGAAGGCCTTTGCCATAGCAAGCTTGACAGGACTTGTTGAACCTATTGGAGCCTTCCTTGGAGTTGGACTTGTTTCCATCTTCTCTGCAACTCTCGGCTTCATCCTTGCCCTTGCAGGAGGAGCCATGCTCTTCGTAATTAGCGACGAGATCATACCAGAAACCCACAATAACGGCTATGAGAGGGAGGCAACTTATGGGGTAGTTTTTGGATTTATCCTAATGATGTTTTTAGATACTCTTATATAGAAATAAAAAACCAGAGCTAGGAAGTAAGCTTCAAAATCCTAAAGGATAATGAAACTTTCTTCACATGCTCTGGTTTATTTTTTATAATTTTTAATTAGAAGACAAGGACTTGATAGCCCTGGCTTACATATTTTTCCATGCCAGCGTGGCCCTTCATGTCATCTAAAAATTTTAGTCCAAGCTTTTCGTTATCTTCATAGACACCGAGAACCTTGGAGCAAGCCTTGCATACGCCCACAATAACTCCTGAGTCCAAGAGTTTCTTATAAAGAGGATTTTTTTCATCTTCTAGAACTTTTGGAAGCTTAACAGACTTGCCTTCAAGAATTATTTTTACTTCCTTGCCAGCTTCTAGGAGGGAGTCTGCATTTAACATGACATGGTTAAAGCACATCTTCTCGCCTTCCATTACATAAAAAAGTATTTTTTCCAGAATATTCTCCTTATAATTTTTCTATTGAATCGTAGATGAGTTCTGCCTCATTGTTGTAAAAAATTTCTATTGAAGCATCTTGCCAGTCGTTTGCATCCTCAAAACCTGTGACTATTCCAGAAAATCTCATGTAGGCATAGCCAAAGGACTCATTTATTATTTCAAAATCAAGCCTTAAAAGTTCATTAATGGAAATTCTTTTGTAAGTTCCATCCTTATAGAGATTTATTTCCACTCCATTGTAAAAGTCATCATTAAGTTCTTCTAGTTCACCCTCTTTATAAAAGTCAGGGTCAAAGGAATGAATTAAATTTCCGGTAAATTCTCCAAGTTCTTCTTTGGTAAAGCTTATTTCATTTTTATAAAGTAGTAGCTTTGGATTTGTCATCATATAGTCAACTTGACCCTCAGGTGTATTTTCAAAATAAAGACCTTGGTCAAAAAATAAAAGAATCTTGTCGGAAAGATTTTCTATATTCACGAGTCTAAAGTCATGAAAGGAAAAAACTTGATTTAATAAATTTAATTTCATAAGACCTCACTTGTGGTAGGGGTGGTTGTTAATTATCCTAAAAGCCCTGTAGATTTGTTCCATTAAAATCACTCGCATAAGCTTGTGGGGGAAGGTCATCTTGGAGAAGCTGAGCTTGTAGTCAGCCCTAGATAAAACTTCTTGAGATAGTCCAAGACTTCCACCAATTACAAAAGTTATGTTGGAGTGGCCGTCGATCATAAGGTCATTGATTTTATCCGCAAAGGCCACTGAGTCTAGGCTCTTTCCACCAATCTCAAGGGCAATTACATAGGCACCATCCTTTATCTTGGAGAGGATTTTTTCGCCTTCCACATTTTTTACCTTCTCCATGTCCTTGTCTGACAAATTTTCGGGACAGGGTTCGTCCATAATTTCAAAAATGCTTAAATCTGCGTAAGACTTAAGCATTTTTTTGTACTCATTTATGGCATCCTTAAAATAATTTTCCTTGATCTTGCCAAGTACAATTAAATTAATGTTGATCATTTTAATTTTTTAACTTCTTCAAGAGCCTTGTCAAAGTTAACGTCGTGAGTTACTTCAGGAACATATTCAACGTAAGCAACTTTTCCGTCTCTATCAACAATTACAACTCCACGAGCAAGTAGTTGGAATTCTTCAATCATGAAGCCGAATTTTTTACCAAATTCCTTGTATTTATAGTCAGAAACAATGTCTGCGTTTTCGATTCCCTTAACTGAACAGAATCTTTCTTGTGCGAAAGGAAGGTCAACTGTTACAGTTACGATTTTTACATCGTCAGATAACTTTGTAGCTTCTTCGTTAAAAGTAGTTGCTTGAAGAGCACAAACTGGTGTGTCAATAGATGGTGCAACTGAATAAACTACGATTTTGCCCTTAAGGTCATCTGAGTTAAAGTCAGATAGGTCCCTCTTAACTGCCTTAAATGATGGCGCAAGGTCTCCAACTTTGATTTCTTTTCCTTCAAGATTTACTTTATTTCCGCCAAATGTTATATCCATTTCAATTCCTCCTAAAATTATTTTTGTTTTAATTTACACTATAATTATATCCAATTATCCCGATTATTAACAAGTGATTGCAATAAAATACCAATTTGCCTAAATATAAGTGAGAAAAATTTTGCGAATTAAAGTAATAAATTAGACTAACTATATGAAGTCAACAGTAAAATGAGTAAAAATCAAAAGACAATTAAATAAAAATAAGCATAACAAACAAGCCTAAATTAATTAGGAAAGAAAATAATAAAGTTTTAATTATGAGGAATAAATTTAGAATTAATTTAAAGTCGCGACCAATTGATAATTATTATCACGAAATCCAGTGTTTAAGCCATTTGTAAAGGGTTATATATATAATATATTGGAAGTATATCCAAAAAAAAGAAAGAGGTAAGTAAAATGAAAAAATTAAAAGGAACAAAAACAGCAAGTAACTTAATAACAGCCTTTGCAGGAGAATCTCAAGCAGTTCAAAGATACACTCTATCTCAAAAAATTGCTGACAAAGAAGGCTACAAGCACATAGCAAAAGTTTTTGAAGAAACAGCTTTAAACGAAAGAGCTCACGCAAACGCACTTTATAAGTACTTAAAAGACGAATTTGAAAATGAAGCTATTGAACTAAACCCTGACTATACAGCCTTTCCAGTAGTTTATAAGGACACAAAACTTGCCCTTAAAGGAGCTATTGATGGTGAAAATGGCGAAGCTGAATCTATGTATCCAGAATTTGCAAAAGTTGCAAAAGAAGAAGGCTTTGACGATATAGCAAAATCATTTACAGAAATAGGCGAAGTAGAAGAACACCACAGAGACAGATACAAAACCCTTCTAGACACTCTAGAAGCAGGAGAAATGTTTAAAAAAGATGAAGTAACAATTTGGAAATGCCTAAACTGCGGATATATCTTTGAAGGCGAAGAAGCTCCAAAAGCATGTCCAGCATGTAAACACCCACAAGGCTTCTTTATGGCAATAGGCCTAGTAAAATAAAACATTAGAAATAAAATATAAAAGTATAGAAACCTGACCTAGCATATAGGCCAGGTTTTTTTTACTAAATTGTAAACTTAAAAATCTTTAACTATACTATAGCTTACTAAAGAAAATGGAGGTTAATATGAAGAGACATCTTTAGCAACAAACTTACCAGATTGATGAGTAGCAGGATCTTAACCTGCAAAAGCTTGAAGCTGACCAGGAGTATCAAATTTATTGATGTCACCAATTTCAGCTCACAAGAAAATTGTTTAAGTTAAAACTATAGTGTCCAGTAGCTTCAAATCACACTTTTAAATTTTCAGAAGGATATGGTATAGTAGATAGTAGAAGATTAAACCAATCTAAATCCTTAGAAAAAGTGAAGTTATCCTTAAAAACTTCAACATCAGAATTAAAGACAAAACAATCATGCTTATCCTTAGCAAGGTCGATACCAACAAAAACATAAAAATCACATCCTTAATAAAAATTGGCTGTGGTATTCTCAAAAATTATGTATCCTATCCTTCTGTGAAATAAAAGGTCTAGTCTTATCTAACTCATAAACAAATAAACATAGAACTGTGGTTGGAACCTAAATAAAATAGTCAAAGCTATAGAGGACGAACCAACCCACAAGCCTATGCTTATCATATAGTAAAAAGAAAAAAGAACACTAATTACTATGTGTTTATTATACAAGGAGGTAGACATGAAAAAAATTTTAAAATTTTTATTTTTAATTTTTATGGCAGGAATAATTTTTACGGCCTGCACAGGAAAGGACCAAGATCTTCCAGATAAGAAAATTAGTAACATCAAGTGGACTCTAGAAAGTATGATAAATACAAATGACGGAGAAAAGTTAAGTAACGACGTGGCTATAAAATTTGACGATAAAAATTTTGTCATGACTGATAGGAATAATGCCATAGACTTTACTGGAACTTATGAATTAAAAAAGGTTGAAAGAGGTTACCAAGTTATAATGAAATTTGATGACTTTGAAGAAACTTCCATTGCTGGCTATGGTATGAAAACTGAGAAGGGCAAGGACCCTGTTCCAAACTTAGTTTTTGAAGAAAGGGGAAGGACCTATTCCTTTATTGGGGAAGAGAAAAAATAAGCAAACAAAAACTGTTGAGGAAAAATAATTTCTATGATAGCCTTTAAGTATGCAAAATTTTATTTAGTTACAAAATATTTTTTCTATTAATTGAAAAAGTTTATATTTTTGTGAGGTAGATATATGAAATATATATTAAAAACATGTTTATATGTGTTCTTAAACTTCATATTAGTACTTATAATAGGACAGAATTTTAGCGGAGGCAATTCTGATTTAATTATTTCTATGTACATTTTTATTGTAATTGTTTTTGTCATTCTTAATGAAAAGTTAAATACTATGTTGGAAAAACTTGATAATTTAGAAAAATCAAAAAATGATAAAAATGATGAAAGAATTGAAAAATAAATTTTAACAAAAAAAGTGATGTGTAGAATAGATTTACCTATCTTGCACATCACTTTTTTTAAAATCAAACTTATTTTTCCTTAAAAACTTTTAGCATAAGTTTAGTTGATAGGTAGAAGAGTATTAGGACAGCAAAAACACCAGCTAGTCCCCAAACTGCTACTTCTACACCTTGCATAAATACATTCATGTCCATCCTATCACCCCTACATAAACATTGGCACAAGAGCCAAAATCATTGAACCAGCAACCACTGAGCCAAGTTGTCCTGCAACGTTAGCAGACATGGCTTGCATAAGAATAAAGTTCGTTGGGTCTTCCTTAGCTGCCATAGTTTGTACAACTCTACCAGACATAGGGAAGGCTGAGATACCTGCTGCGCCAATCATTGGATTGACTTTGTTCTTTAAGAATAAGTTTAAGAACTTTGCAAATAGAACGCCACCTGCTGTGTCAAAGATAAAGGCAACAAGTCCCATGGCAAGAATCATAAGAGTGTTGACATTTAAAAAGGCATCGGCAGACATGGTTCCACCAATTGTTATCCCAAGCAAAATTGTAACTAGGTTTGAAAGTTCGTTTTGTGCAGAGATAGAAAGTCTTTCAAGAACGCCACAAACTCTTATTAAGTTACCAAACATCAAGGCTCCAATAAGGGACACAGACATAGGTGCTATTATTCCAGCAATAACTGTGATTACAATTGGGAATAATATTTCAACCTTTCTTGGAACGTGAACAGTAGTGTACTTCATTCTTATTTTTCTTTCCTTAGAAGTTGTTAAGAGTTTGATAACGGGTGGCTGAATAATTGGCACAAGAGACATATAAGAATAGGCAGCTACAGATATTGGTCCAAGATAATTTGGAGCAAAGACCTTTGCAACATAAATTGAAGTTGGGCCGTCGGCTGCACCAATTATACCAATTGACGCTGCTTCAGGAAGTGAGAACTTGCCAGTTGAAATAGCAAAGAGCATTGTGGCAAAAATTCCAAATTGAGCCGCTGCTCCAAAGAAGAGCATGAAAGGCGATGCAATAAGTGGTTTAAAGTCGATCATTGCACCAACTCCAATAAAGATTAAAACTGGGAAAAGCTCTGTGGCAATCCCTGCCTTATAGAGTATTGTCAAGAAGCCCCCATCTCCAACAGCTGATGATAGTGGAATATTAGAAATAATTGCACCAAAACCAATAGGCAGAAGAAGAGAAGGTTCGTATTCCTTATCAATGGCAAGATAAATTAAAACTCCGCCAATGATAAACATAATTAAGTGTTTAACTTCGAGATTTAAAATCCCTTCTAAAAGTATATCCATTTTACCTCCTAATTGTTTTTAACATGAAAAGTAATATAACACAAAGACTAAAAATATTCAATTTATGCAAAATAAAAAAGCCCACAAGTGTGAGCTTTCTTTTGCTACTTATAAAATTTTTGAAGCTTGTTAGTGAGATGCAAGCAGTTGAGTTTAAACAAAAGTTAAAACTACTTACTTGCTCCAATGCCTGCAAGAGCTCCATCATTTACAGCAGTGGCAACTTGTCTAACTGCCTTGACTCTTAAGTCACCTGCAAAAAATAAATTATCAATTTTGCTTACGACATCAGAATCAACAAAGCCAAGTTCATTCTTTGGTACATCTAAGTCAATAAAACGTGTATTTGGATGTTGACCAATCATAGCAAAAATTTCAAGTCCATCCTTGGAAGTAATCTCGCATCCATTGGAAAGCTTGGCAGATTCAATAAGACCATCCTTACAAGTTACAGCTTCCAAAGAGGAAGAAGTGTGGACTACAATATTATTAGATTCTTCGATTTGCTTTTTGAACTCGTGAATACATAAGAGCTTATCTTGGTTTTGCACGATGTGAACTTCCTTTGCGAACTTGGAAAGATAAATAGCTTCCTTAGCTGCACCATCAGAACCACCGTTGACTATTACAAGCTTGCCCTTAACCATTTCTTCAGAGCCCTTAGCCCAGTGAGAAATCTTATAATTTTCAATTTTTAAATCCAATTCCTTTGGACTAGAGCCAGAAGCTACAATAACTTTCTTAGCTTCGTAAGTGTCTTTATTTGTCTTGACGATAAAGACATCGCCATCTTTTTTCAAGTTAAGGACCTCTTCGTATTTTAAATCAAGCTTATAGGCCTTGATTTGATCCTCTAATCTCTTTCTAAAACTTTCTCCGTCTTCATCAACTATAACAGAAGTGTAGTGGCTAACTTTAGAAACATTTCCAATTAAACCACCAATCTTATCTTTTTCAAATATTGTCAAGTCGAGGCCCCTGGATTGTGCATAAAGAGCAGCAGAAACACCAGCAGGTCCAGCTCCAATTATAATTAAATCTTTAATATTAAAACCTCCCTTGTGTCAATATTACAATGGTGTTATAGCACTTAATAAATTCATTGTCAATAAGAGGGGGGAAGAAAAAGTGAAAGATAAATTTCACAAGATAGATCGATAGCTAATTTACTTCTATGAGTTATAAATTGCAACAATAAGTTAGACACTTTTGAATGATAAATCAAAAAGAAAGAAGTAAAAAATGATGGCGTTGCGCCTCATTATTATGTAGAAAATAGTCACGAAGCCATTATACCTAAAGAAATCTTCATGTGAGTTGGAGAAGAAATGTACAGACGAGCTAATATGGTAAGTGGCAAAGGGAAAAGAAGAATTTATTCGAGTAAATACGCCCTTTCAAGTATTGTCTATTGCTCTAAATGTGGAGATATTTACAGGAGAATAGCATGGAATAACAGAGGGAAAAAATATACAGTTTGGCGATGTTGTACAAGAGTAACCCATGGGCCAGATGCCTGCCGTGCTAGGACTATTAAAGAAGAAGACATACAAGAAGCAGTTGTGGAAGCCATCAATCAGCTTATTTCTGAAAGTAGTGAATTAAAAGAAATAATAAAAGAGAATATAGAAAAAGCCATCACAGGTGATGAAAGTAGTAGAATAGAGGAAATAGACAAAGAAATGATGAAGGTTCAAGAAGAGCTTTTAAAAGTAGCTAATGCCAAGAAAGACTACACAGACCTTGCAGATAAGGTGGAAGAGTTAAGGAATGAAAAAGAAAAGATACTCCTAACTATGGCGGAAGAAAAAAATGAACAAAGCAGGGTAAAGGAATTAGAAGAGTTTTTAGACAATCAAGAATTAGAAATAGAAAGCTATGATGAAGAATTGGTAAGGAAACTAGTGGATAAGATAGTGGTTTATGATGAAATGCTTAAAGTAATATTCAAGTCTGGAATTGAGATTCTTATTGACAAGTAGCGGATCCGTGAAGGATCTATTTTTACTTATATTGGTAATAGAGTTATAATAAAAATAGGTGTATTTGAGTACTTATGACGTATTAAATGAAATAAATCGAGTATTTTAGGAGATTTTATATGAGCAGGTTATTACTATTAGAAGATGATCATAGTCTTATTTATGGTTTGTCATTTTCTTTTAAGAAGCAAGGGTTTAATGCTGATATAGCTAGAACAATAAGTGAAGCTTTAGATTTATGGGCGAAAAATGAATATGAATTATTAATTTTAGATGTATCTCTTCCTGATGGCTCAGGATTTGAATTTTGTAGAAAAGTAAGAGAAAATTCCGATGTACCTATTATTTTTCTAACAGCTTCTGATGAAGAAACAAGTGTAATTATGGGTTTGGATATTGGTGGAGATGACTATATAACTAAGCCATTTAAATTGAGTATTTTAATTTCAAGAATAAATGCACTTCTTAGGAGAACAGAAAAATATAATAACCAAAATATCGAATCAAATGGTATAAAAATTCATTTATCAGAAAGTGTTGCTTATAAAAATGGTCACACTTTAGATCTAACGAGTGGTGAATATAAACTGCTTTGTTTATTCGTGAAAAATCCTGATATTGTCCTATCTAAAGATCGAATTTTAGAGAAATTATGGGATATTAATGATAATTATATAGACAATAATTCCGTAACTGTATATATTCGCAGACTTAGAGTGAAAATTGAAGACAATCCTAGCCATCCCAAAATGATACAAACTATTAGAGGTCTGGGATATAAGTGGAACGTTTCTTGTTGAGGTAAACAATGATGTCAGTATTTTCAGATGAAAACAATAAAAGATATTTCAAATATATATTTATTGTTAGTTTTTTATATGCTTTATTGGTGCAAATATTTATTTGGAGACAATTTAAAACTATTTCTGTTCCTTTAATTTTTATAAGTCTTATTTTTACTATGTTTACACTAGGTATATTTTATCTTTATTTAAAACGCCAAGAAGAAATTATAGAAAATGCAGAAGCACAAATCAATATGTATCTTGAAGGCAATCATAATGTTCAGATTGATTCTGACAAAGAAGGGACAATTTACAGGTTATTTAACTCCATAAATCAGATGGCTTCAATATTAAATGCCCGAGCTAAGAATGAAACGAAAGAGAAGAAATTTCTAAGAGATACTATATCTGATATATCTCATCAACTAAAGACACCATTAGCAGCTTTAAACATATATAATGAACTTATTTTTAATGAGGTTGATAAAGATTATCCAATTAAAGATTTATGTGAAGCGTCAGACCATGAGCTTAATCGAATGAATACATTAATACAAAACCTTTTGAAGTTAGCTAAGTTTGATGCAGGTGTGATTGTTCTTGAAAAATTGAATGAAAATGTGTATGCAATGATTAAAGATGTAGAACTCTACTTTACATACCGTGCAAAAAGTGAAAAAAAACATCTACAAGTTTCTGGAGATGAAAAAATAAATCTTATTTGTGATAGAGATTGGCTATTGGAAGCAATAAATAATATTGTCAAAAACGCTTTTGACCATACTAAAAGCGGTGATGTAATTAAAATTGAATGGGAGCAATTCTCGTCGATTTTACAGATAAAAATTACTGATAATGGCTTTGGTATACATGAGGATGATCTTTATCATATTTTCAAGCGTTTCTATAGAAGTAGACATTTAACGGATTCGCAGGGGATAGGCTTAGGACTACCCTTAGCAAAGTCTATCATCGAAGGACATGGAGGCACAATTGAAGTTTCTAGTGAATTAGGTTATGGGACTACTTTTATATTAACTTTTAGAAATCCTACAAAATTGTAGGATTTTAGTAATTTAATTGTAGGAATGGAGTGTTATTCTTTAATAAATAGAATAAGATCGAGGTGTTTTATGAGTTTATTAGAAGTTAAATCTGTTTCTAAAATATATGGAAAAGGCAACAATGCAGTGCATGCTTTAAAAGATATTAAATTTTCTGTAGATAAAGGAGAATATATAGCTATAGTAGGAGAGTCAGGTTCTGGGAAAAGTACCCTACTGAATATAATAGGTGCGCTAGATACTCCTACTGAAGGTAAGGTTATTATTAATAATAAAGATTTGTTTTCAATGAAAGATAGCGAGCTTACAGTATTTCGTCGCAGAAATATAGGTTTTGTTTTTCAGGGATTTAATTTGATTCCAGAGTTAACTGTGGAACAAAACATAATCTTTCCAGTTTTATTGGATTACAAGAAACCAGATAGAAAGTATCTTGAAGAACTATTAAATATATTAGGACTACAAGAGAGAAGAAATCACTTGCCAAGTGAACTTTCTGGTGGTCAGCAACAGAGGGTTGCTATAGGTAGAGCAATTATAACAAGACCTTCTCTAATTCTAGCGGATGAACCAACGGGAAACCTAGATTCTAAAAATAGTTCAGAGGTTATTAGTTTACTAAAAGAATCTTCAAAGAAATATGAACAAACTATAATTATGATTACACATAGCCGTTCGATAGCTCAAGCAGCAGATAGAGTTTTAAGAGTTTCAGATGGAATACTAGTTGATCAGGGAAGTGCTACAAATGAAAAGTTATCTTAGTTTAATTCCAATATCAGCTAAAATTCGTAAAAAACAGAATCATTTAACTATAATGTGCATAGCTATTTCAGTATTTTTGGTAACAGCAATTTTTAGTATGGCTGAAATTGGCTTACGAATGGAAATTGATAGATTGAAGTTAAAGCATACTGGTTTTAGTTTCAACGATGTATTAAAAAGTAACTTGGGGCAAACTTTAATTCCTGTAGCTATGTTATTATTTATTTTGATACTTGTAGCTGGTGCTTTAATGATTTCTGGAAGTATTAATAATAGTGTTGCTCAAAGAACTAAGTTTTTTGGGATGATGCGCTCTCTTGGGATGAGCAAAGGTCAGATTAAAAAGTTTGTAAGGTTAGAGTCACTAAATTGGTGTAAAATAGCTATTCCTATTGGTACGTTAATAGGTGTTGTTTCAACTTGGATTCTTTGTGGTGGACTAAGATATATAGTTGGGGAAGAATTTTCTAACATACCTATTTTTACAATAAGTGTAACTGGTATTCTAGCAGGTGTTCTGGTAGGACTTGCAAGTGTTTTAATTGCCGCACAAAAACCTGCGAAAGAAGCCTCTAAGATTTCTCCAATTGCGGCTCTTTCTGGAAATACAGAATCTAATATAGGAAATAAACAATTAGTAAATAATAGATTCTTTCATATTGAAAAATCACTAGGAATAAATCATGCTATAGAAAATAAAAAGAATTTATTTCTAATGTCAGCTTCCTTTGCATTAAGTATTATCTTGTTTCTAACATTTATAGTCTTCGGACAATTTGTAAATTATATAATGCCACAATCTTCTGCCAGGGCGGATATAGAAATTACAAGTAAGGATATTTCAAATAATATTGATCCAAATTTGTTGAATAAATTAAAAGAAGTAGATGGAGTAAAAAATGTATATGGTAGAAGAAGCGCTTTTGATGTAAATGCAATTTTAGAATCTGAATCTAACCGTAGAGAAAAAATAGATATTATCTCATATGATGATTTTGATTTGAAAAGTCTAAAAAAAGATAAAGCCCTAAAGAGAAAAAGTGATTTATCGAAGGTATTTGGCAATAGCCATTATGTTTTAGCTACTTGGGATAGAGATAGCAATAATAAAATTGGAGATAAAATAAAAATTAAAGGAGAAGATTTTGAAATAGCTGGATTATTGAAATACGATCCGTTTACTAGCGATGGTGAAACTGGAGGTAAAACTACAATAATAACTTCAAATGAAACATTCAAACAGATAACAAATGAAAATGGATATAACTTAGTCATGTTACAGACTGATGAGAATTTTTCGGATGAAAATATAAATGAAGTTCAAAAGATTATGGGGAACAAGAATACAATAAATGATCGTAGAGATCAAAAGACAACAGGAACCTACATGGCATTTATGTTTTTTGTATATGGTTTCATAGCAATTATCGGTCTTGTAAGTCTATTAAATAGTATCAATAGTATATCCATTAGCGTATCGTCAAAAATAAAACAATATGGAATGATGCGTGCAGTTGGTATGGATAAGCTTCAAATTAAGAGAATGATTAAAGTAGAATCAGCAACCTATGGTTTCTTTGGTTGTTTTATAGGGATATTAGTTGGTGTTTTACTGAATAAAATTATCTTCACAAAACTGATAGAAAATCACTTTTCCTATGCTGTTTGGCAGTTTCCAATTTTGCCGGTAATAATTTCGATAGGTTTTATATTGACTTCAGTAATCCTTTCAACATATAAACCTATTAAAAGAATTAATAAGATGTCCATAACTGACAATATAAATGAATTGTAAATTATTCTTTCTTATAGCTATATTTGCAGTTCATCTTGTAGTATTATAACTAGTTCAATTAGAGGATTTAAACAGCTCTTTTATGGGCTGTTTTTTCTTAACTCTAAAATGATATAATGAATTACAAGATGTTTATTGATTAACATATTCCCACAAACGAGGCTTTTGAAAAACTTGGAAATTTATCCACACTGACCACTCAAGCCACGCAGAATGTATTGCTTTAATTTCTAAAAAATAAATTAGAATATTATTAATGAATAAGATGAAGGTGTTTTATGACTTTATTAAAAATAATACTTATCCTAGTAGGACTAGCTTTTATTATTTTTGGTTATTTAATTTTTTTTAAAGAAAAATACAATTTGATTAATGGCTTTGAAGGGGATTTTAAATCTGGAAGAAAAATAGAGTCTTATGCCAAGAGGGTGGGGTTAATAGAGCTCATTATTGGAATTATTTTTGTTTTAATTGGGATTGTCGTGACTGTCATAAAATAATTACTACAAGTTTGCTCTTCTATGGACCTATGAATAGAAAAGTTTACTTGTTATACTTAGTGATAAGTAAAACTATGAAGAATGCATTATTCTTATAAACTGGATTTAATATTTTATCTTCATAGCAATTATATATTTAATAAGTTTCGCAAAGTTAATAAGTAGAAGGGATAAAAATTATATTTTCAATAAAAATTATAAATCCTATTTAAAAGATTTTGCATTATATAAGGGGGGAGAGAATGGATATATTTTTGGTGACAGTTAGAATTTTGTTAGCGGCCTTTTTGGGAGCTATTATTGGCATAGAAAGGGAAACTAAAAAGAGAGCGGCTGGTTTTAGAACCCATATAATTGTTAGTGTTGGCGCCTGCTTAATTATGCTTATAGGAATAGATGGATTTGGTAAAATATCTAATAATGTAGGACAAGATACTGCACGTCTTGCAGCTCAAGTTGTAAGTGGGATTGGTTTCTTAGGTGCAGGCACTATACTCCAAACCAAGAACAGGGTGTCAGGTCTTACCACAGCTGCAACCTTATGGTTATCTGCAGCTATTGGACTTGCAGTGGGAATTGGATTTTATGAAGGAGCAGTAATAGCAACTGTAATTTGTCTAGTGACCTTGGTATCCTTAAGGGGAGTCAGTGATTTTATAAATGATAGGACAACAAAGACTTACATAATGTTGTTTGATACCTATAATTTTAATGAGGACAGTTTTTTTGATTTTGCTTCAAGAGAAGGAGTGGAAGTCATGAAATTGGATATTATTGATGATGATATAGATAACAAATTAATGATTAAATCTACCTTATCCTTTCATAGGAATTATAGCATTGGTAAATTTTTTGAAAAACTAGAATCAGACTATCACTTGAAGTCGGTTAAGATGAGTAAGCAAAGAAGTTAAGATAAAATATATAGCAGTTGATTGAAGATATAAAATAATCAACAAATAGGAAGTAATCCTCAGCACCTACTTATGTGGGTGCTATTTTATTTTTAAAATTCATATTGAAAAGATTCAAGTTTTATTCTTACATGAAAATAAAACTTTAAAATTTCTTTAAGATCATTAAGCCCATTAAAATAAAAATTAAAAGCGTAAACTAAGTAGATTCTCGTAGTTTTCTAATAGATTTTGATTTTTTCAAGTTGTATAATTAAGGCGAAAATAAGTAGCATTTAAAGTTACAAAGGAGTTTTTTATGAACTTACATACCTGCATCTTAATTGGTCTTTTGGGATCTATCACAATGTTTATGGGGGATATGTTCCTCTACTACGACCGCAAAGATTACGATAACAAGAACAAGATAAATAGCATAATTGAAATAATGAAAAAGCTAAGCACAAAGAGATTATATCTGGGTGGAATTTTAGGACCTCTAGGATCATTTTTATATTTGCTTGGATCCTATCACATGGTCTTAGCCAGCCAAGAAAAATTTTTAAAGCTTGCTTGGATTTTATTTTTAATAAATTCTCTTGGAATAATTTTTGGAGGAGCCTATCATCTTCAATTTGCCTACTTAGGTCTCTTGTCAAGACACGAGGGCAAGGAAGCCTTTGATGAGTTTTTAAAATTTTTAAAATTCCAAGCCAAGTTAGTTTTTGGATTTATGGGCCTTGGCAACTTAGGTCTTGCAATAATGATTCTTTTTGGCTTGACAATCTTTCCAAGCTGGCAAGTCTTACTTAGTCCCCTAGTTCTTGTTACTCTAACTCCACTTCTTGGGAAATTGCCAAGAGGTCTACACATGATTATCTGCGGCGGCTGGTTCAATTTAATTTATTTTATTTACTACTTATCTTTATTTATAAACCATACTAATATGAATTTATAAGATTATAAAGTAAAGGGTTAGAATCATTATTTTAGTTGATAAAGGGGAATTTTATAAAATTTATTATTTAAAGGAGGAATGTTTATGAAACAATCAAATTTTATTGATAACAAGAAAACAAAGCCTGACTATAGAAACTGGGTTCCTGTAAGTTTACTTAGGAATTTCATCGGAGGGACTATAATTACTTTTATTCTCTTTATAATTTTCGCAGGGACAGACCTTGTTTTCAGTGGAAGTCTTAGGATTATCTGCGGAATTATTTTAGGAATTGGAGTCTTAATACTTCTATTTTCTTCAATTATGCTTTCCTTTATGTATCGAAGCTTTGACTATAGGGGTAAGAGGAAACTCGCCAAAACTATTATAGAAGGTGTGGCTCAATATGTTGAGATACCAGATGGTGGAGTTGGACTAGATGTAGGATGTGGCAGCGGTGCACTTACCATAGCTTGTGCAAAAAGAAATCCAAAAGCGACCATGGTGGGCTGCGATATTTGGAGCGGTTCATACAAAGTGGAGTTTTCTAAAAAGATTTGTGAAGACAATGCAAAGGCTGAAGGTGTTTCTAATGTGAGATTTGAAGAGGGCAATGCAGTGAAACTTCCCTTTGAAGATGAAAGCTTCGATGTGGTGACAAGCAACTACGTTTATCACAATATAATGGGACATAATAAGCAGAAACTACTATTGGAAACTTTGCGTGTTCTTAAAAAAGGTGGCGTTTTTGCCATACATGATTTGATTAAGAAATCAAATTACGGAGATATAGAAAAATTTATCGAAGAACTTAAAAAAGAAGGATACAAAGATATAAAACTAATAGATACAACAAGGGGAATATTTATTGACCCCAAGGAAGCTAAGTGGTTAGGCCTTTCTGGTTCAAAAATTTTTATTGGAAGGAAGTAGAAATATAAAAGTAATTATTATTAGGCTAGAAGACTTTTATAAGCTTAAAGCTTATGTGGAATAAGAAGCTTAAGGATAGCGGCAATTAACCATGGACTTGTTAAAACAAGAAGTCATATAAGGATAAGGCCTTTAAGATTTTAAATCTTAATGGCCTTGTTTTTGTACGCTTTAGCATGAATAAACCACCAGCTATGCTGGTGGTAGAAAAATAAAGCTTTAGCTTCAAGCAAAAAACCTCCCGTGATAAACTATTAATGTTACTGGCAGTAGCATAAATAGAAAAGGGAGGTATCCTAAAATGGATAAAAATAGTTTATCACATACATCCTGGAATTGTAAGTATCACGTAGTATTTGCTCCAAAATATAGAAGACAAGTAATTTATGGAAGGTTAAAACAAGATATAGGAAAAATATTAAGGGATTTATGTGACAGAAAAGGAATAAATATAATAGAAGCAGAATGCTGTCCAGACCATATTCATATGTTGTTGGAAATTCCACCGAAATACAGCATATCTCAAACAATGGGATATTTAAAAGGGAAAAGTAGTCTAATAATATTTGATAGGCATGCAAATTTAAAATACAAATATGGGAATAGACACTTTTGGTGTAGAGGATATTACGTAGATACAGCAGGAAAGAATGCGAAAAAGATACAAGAATATATAAAAAATCAATTAAAAGAAGATTACATGGCAGATCAAATAAGTATAAAGGAATTTGTAGACCCGTTTACGGGTGAGCAAGTGAACAAAAGCAAAAAATAAGGTGCTTTAGCACCAGCTGTGAAAATTGGTGCACGAGAAAGAAAGTTCAAAGCATGGAATGCTGCCGGTAACAGCCCCTTATAGGGGCAAAACAAACCACCGGCTTAGCCGGTGGTTATGATTTACAAAAACTATTTTTACAGAATTTTGATAAAGAGAAGGAAAAATCTCTAAAAAATTTTAAATTTATTGACATCTATCGAGACTCGATATATAATTCAATTATCGATAGTCGATACTAAAGGAGGTAAGATTATGTTAAAGGCAAGATACTTAACTTATACAAATTTTGGACTTTTTGAAAAATGGTATGAAGATATGGCAAAAGAGGGCTGGCAAATTGAAAAAATAATTTTTCCCTTTATCCACAAGTTTAAAAAAGCTGAACCAGAAGATGTCAGATATAAAGTTTCTCTTGCTCCTAATGAAGGATCTTTTTCTGCCTTCTCCAAGGATGAACTAAGGGACTTTGATGAGATGGCAGGAGATTTTGGTTGGCATCTTGTAGACAGGACCTTCAACATAAACATCTACAAGCTTGATGAAGGAAGCCGAGACTCCCTTTATAATGATGGAAAAGAAGAAATTGAAATCTTAAAGAAGGGCGTGAGGGACGAAATAATTTCTCTCAGCATATCCTTTATACTTTTTGTCTTTATAGCCTTCTTTACAACTTCTCAATTTTTGTCCAGTGACATATTTTACTCCAACGACACAATATTTATGGGTCCGGCTGTTATTTTATTCCTTCTTTTGGATGCCTTGGCTCTGGGAGATTATATATTTTTTAAAAAGAGAAATAGAGAAGCTAAAGATGTAAAGGAAATAAAGTTTTCAAGACTTACTTTTTCTAAGGCCTTTGTTTTATTATTTTTTATTCCACTTACTTTAATAATACTTGCATTTATATCAGGATTTTTGCTTCCTAGCGGAGATTCAAATTCTTTTGTAATGCTAATAAGTTTGCTGCCAACTCTTATTATGGTTTCTTTTATTTATTTCTATCGCAAAAAAATTAAAGCCATGAACATAAAAAGAAAGGAGAAAAAATTTATTTTAATCTCAATGGTAGTTTTAATTTCTTTAATTACCAATGTATTCATATTTACCTTAATCGACAAATTATCTAGGGCTAATGAGATTGAAAAAGAAGTGGTGGGAGATTTTGTTAAGACTAAGGAAAGGAAAAGTTTCTTAACAGAAAGCTGCGATTATTATTCATCAGAAAAAAACAATCTTGGCATAAGAAAGACTGTGGTAAAGTCACAGGACTTGGCAGAAAATTTATTTGAAAGAATTCTAAAATATTTTATGAGGGATCCTTATTGGGCTGATTATGTTAAGGATATCTCTGAAGCCTATCCCTATGATAAGACATATATCTTATTAGATGGAGAAAAATATTTGATTTTAAATAAAGATGTAGTCTTAGAAGTGAGTGGTAATCTAGAGGATGACAAAGTTCAAGAAGAGATTTCAAGGATCTTGGAGGTGTAAGCATGGCAAGAGATCAATTCCAAACCCTAACAGAGCCCATGTACTACATCCTCTTGGCTCTGGACCAAGTTAGAAACGGGGCAGAGATAACAGCCTGGGTAAGTGAAATCACAGGGGGGAGAATAAACTTAGGTCCAGGAACCCTCTATGCCCTCTTGGCACAATTTTTAGAAAATGATTTTATCACAAGAGTTGAAGTGGACAAGAAGGGAAAATATTACAAGATAACCGATGAGGGACGAGAACTTCTTGAAGAAGAAGTGAAGAGACTTAGGCTTTTAATAGATAACTACGAAAATTATTTTCATGTGTGATGCTTATAAATAGTTCGGGGAAGCCTACTAATTGATTGATGGAAATTATTTTGGATATGAGAGAAAAAGACTAGCCTTATTAAAAAAATATATGAAATAAATTAAGGCAGAATAAAAATTAAACTAAGGGAAAAAGCAAAGGCCCTCCTTATCTAGGAGGGAGTTTTAGGTGGATTCCACTTACAAGGGGGTGTAAAAATGTTTAATGGACAAGGCAGGAGAAAATATTTAATTTATTTTATAGTTATGTTTCTTCTTATGATTATTTTTTTAAGCTACGCCTTAAAACATCCAGAGGCAAGTATTAGGATGCCAGTTGCTGTTCTACACATTTTTTATATTATTTATGTAATAGCCATGCTTGCTTGTCTTGTAAAATTTTTTAAAAGTAAACAATAAATTGAATGGTATAACAAAGACAGGCTTAAAACAAAATTAAGGGGAATGTAATCTATAATTTATAGGTTACATTCCCCTTAATATAATATTGAATTTGTTCCGTGTTTACGGGTTCACTTTACTTTTACATGTTCCCATACTTTAGAACTTCCAAATACTCCAATTTTTACAACTTCATCTGTTGTAGTAGTTTCTGTGCTATTTTCTTTGTCTTCTACATTTGTAGTAGTTTCTTCTTGTTTATTAACTTCTGCCTCATTAGAGTTTCCATATCCAGTAAGGATTGTAACTAAGGCTAATAGTATAATACCTTTTAATTTTTTCAGTATTTTTCTCCAATGCCCCATGCTGGGAAGATTACAGGTGTTTCTTTTTTTTCAAGTTTGATTACTTCATCAGATTGGTATAACTCTACTATTCTTTTGTAAATTGGGTTATTTTCTTCACCTTCTCTAGCTACTATTACGTTAATGTATGGGTTATCTGGTTTAATATCCTTCGCGCTATTTAAGTCAAATGCTAATGAATCTTCAATTGGTCTTAGTCCTGCATCTGATGCTTGTCCTGAGTATAATGCTACTAGTTCTACTTCATCTAGAGCTGATTTAATATTAGCTGAGTTAAACTCTAGAATCTTAAAGTTTCTTGGATTTTCTATATCTTTTAGAGTAGGTGTGTATCCTGCATCTTCTGGAACTTTAATAAGTCCGATTTTATCTAAAAGGTTTAATGTTCTACCAGCGTTTGTAGCATCTTCAGGAATAACTATTGTATCTCCATCTTTTAGCTCTTCTATAGATTTTATTTTTTTAGAATATACTGCAATTGGTCCAATAAATGTGTTTCCGATAGGGGTTATTTTGTAACCAAGTTGTTCTTTTTCTCCATTTAGGTAAGCTACGTGTTGGAAAGAGTTTAGATCAATTTCTCCAAGATCTAAAGCAGCGTTTGGTAGAGTATAGGAATCAAACTGCACTAGTTCTATATCGATACCTTCTTTAGCAGCTTCTTTTTTAACATAATCCCATTCTTTACTTTCGCCAACAATACCAACTTTTACTTTTTTATCTTTTGTTTCTTTATTTTCTTTAGTTTCTGCAACTTTATTTGTTGCTCGTTCTTTATTTTCTGCATTTTGTTTTTGGTTATTATTTCCACATGCTGTAAATAATAAAAGCGATAATCCTATAATTAATATTGAATATAATTTTTTCATTTGTTTTTCTCCTTTAAATTAATGTGTAGTTTTCTTTATTACTCTATTTCCGGTAAACTGAATTATTGTTACAAATATTAAAATCAGTATTACTGAAACGTAAGTTATATCGGTAAAATGTCTATTGTGACCATATCTTATTACAAAAGCTCCTAGACCACCTCCGCCAACAGCTCCCCCCATTGCAGTAAGGCCTAAAAGACTTATAGCGGTAATTGTTGTGGCTCTGGCTATATCTGGGATACTTTCTCTTAGATATACTCTAAAAATAATTTCTAAAGGTGAAAGTCCCATTGATTGTGCGGCTTCTACAACACCTTTATCAACTGATGATAATGCTAAATCTACTTGTCTTGTAAAAAATGGGACACATCCCATTACAAGAGGGAAGATTGCACCTTTTACTCCAATGAATGTTCCCATTATAATTCTTGTAAGTGGTATCAATAAAGTTATTAAAATTACAAATGGGATAGATCTAAAAACATTTACTATTGTAGCTAATATGTTATTAATAAATTTATTTTCTAAGATATTTCCTTCCCTTGTTACTACTAAGATCGTACCTAATATAATTCCAAATATAAAAGATAATATTCCTGATGCAAATAGCATTATTAGTGTTTCTTTAATACTAACTACAAATTCATCTAAATAATAAAATAAATTTGGTGTGTACTGTTCCATTAACTGTTCCATTAGTTCACCTCCCTTTCTTTAATTATTTTAGTTGATATACCGTTACTGTTAAGATATTTAATAGCTTCAAGCTGATTTTTTTCTTCTCCCTTAAATAAAACTATAAGAGATCCTACAATTGTGTTTGTAATAACGTCTATATCACCAAAAAGTATACTTACATCTAAATCAAAATTTCTAGATATATATGAAACTGTGGCATCCTTAGTGTCTGAACCAGAGAAATCTATTCTAATAATTCTGTCGTTTTCAGTAGTCTCGACTAATTGAGATTTTTCTAAAATCAACTCATCAACTTTTGATAGGTTAGAGGTAGTAGCTATAAAATCTTTTGAGATTTCTGCTTTAGGTTTTCTAAACACTTCTAAAACATTATCACTTTCTACGACTTTACCACCTTCCATTATTGCTACTCTGTCACATATTGTTTTTATAACGTCCATTTCGTGAGTTATTATAACTATTGTGATTGCTAGAGTTTTATTTAAATTTTTTAAAAGCTCTAGTATTGATTTAGTAGTTTTTGGGTCTAATGCTGAGGTAGCCTCGTCACATAGTAGAATTTTTGGTTTTGATGCTAGTGCTCTAGCTATTGCTACTCTCTGTTTTTGACCACCTGAAAGTTCTGATGGATATTTATAAATCTCTCTTTCTATTCCTACAATCTCAGCTAGCTCTTTTACTCTGGTTTCAATTTCAGATTTTGATAATGATGTGTTTTTTAAAGAAAAAGCTATATTATCAAATACTGAAATCGAGTGAAGTAGGTTAAAGTGCTGAAATATCATACCAATATTTTTTCTCTCTTCTCTTAGCTCTTTTTCACTTAGAGTTGTTAGATCAATCCCATCAATTATGACATTTCCTGAATCAGGTTTTTCTAGTAGATTTATACATCTTACTAGAGTAGACTTACCAGCTCCTGAATACCCTATAAACCCGAATATTTCTGAATCATTTATTGTAAGCCTTACGTCATCGACAGCTTTAATAAAATAATCTCCACTTTTAAAAGTTTTAGTTACATTCTTAAGTTCAATCAAATTTTACGTCCTTTCATATTTATTTCTTCCCTAAAATAAAAAAAAGCTTCCGTCCCAAAAAGGACGAAAGCTATGCTTACGTGATACCACCTTAATTTATCTTTTTATTACTAAAAAGACCTCAATAGGATACTCTTAATATAGATCATATCCCTTCTTCTGTAACGGGAAGTCCCGTATAGTTCTAATATCGAACTATCTCATCAGAGACCATGTTCATCAACTCTTCTTTTAGTTTCTCTCACCATCTGAAACCTCTCTGTAAAAAGTCCTTTTGACTACTCTTCTCTTCGTATAATTTAGAATATGTTTTAAATAATACTAAGTTAAAATATGCTTGTCAACAATTTTTTTTAAAATTATTGTATAATTTTTTAGGGAAAGGAGAAGCTTCCTAACAGAAAGCTGCGATTATTATCCATCAGAAAAAAACAAACTTAGCATAAAAAAGGATGTTGTTAAGTCACAGGACCTTGCAGGCAATTTATGAGAAAGAAAAATAATAAAAAGAAAAGAAAAAAGCTTTTTTTTTGTTGATTATTTTATTCTTGTGCTTTCCCATAAGCTATCACTATAAGGATGGCGGGACTCTTTCTTATAAGGCAATACTTTATTCCTACACCATCTACCACAGGCTGGAAGCAGATGAGTCTTACTATACAGGACGAGAATTCTTAATATTTCCCTTTAATTTTTTAAGATGAAGAAAGACATAATGGGAAGCAAGTTTTGTAAAAATTTAAAATAAATCTTATAAAATAGTGGAGCAAGGTCTCCGCTGTTTTTTAATTTGAATTAGAATAGAACAATTTATATAATCTAGTTAGCAAATCTTACATGAAAATTTTTTTAGGATAGGAATCCTAATATAAAGAGGAAGGGAGGATTGACATGGGACAGATTATTGAGTTTCCAGATGATAAGAAGTGGAGAGAGAGGATAAAAGAACTTAAGAAGGACTTGGAAAGTCTTGTTTTTGAAAGGGACAATCTGGTGTTTGTAGTTTGTGAAAATATTAAAACTGAATATTTGCTAATTTTTGGAAGCATTGAGTACAGGATTTACAAGACTTATTGTACTTATCTTCGTTTGAAGAGAAAAAAAGACACGATTCAGGCAAAAAAGAATCGTCAAGATAAGATAAAGATTGAGGAAATTGAGGATAAGCTTGATGAAGAGTTTGCCGACTACAAGAAAAAGTTGGATGAAAAGATCGGCGAAATTAATGAAGCACTAAGCCGTGCAAAGTCTGAAGTCCTAAGTGAAGAAGAGACAAAGGTCCTTAAAAAACTTTATAAAAATATTGTCAAAAGGCTACATCCAGACCTCAATCCTTCAGTAACTGATGTAGAAAAGGAATTGTTTTACAATGCTACAGAATCCTATAAGAATGGTGACCTCCCAAGTTTACAAATTATTTATGACATAGTTTGCAGTGGCGATGACATAAAAGACGAGGACTTAGATGGTAGGTCCTTAGCTGATGAGGTGAAAAGACTAGAAGGCCTAGTAGGGCAAATTCAAGAGGACATTAATTTCATCAAGTCCACACCACCCTATACTTGGAGTACTTACCTGGAAGATGAGGAGATAAAAAGTGAGAGGTTGAGTTCTTTAGAGGAGGATTTAAAAAGCTTTGAGGAAGCAGTTCTAACTCAAGAAGAGGCAATCAAGGATTTAATGAGGGATGAAACATGAATTATATAGCAAAAAAAGATAATAATGATTTAATTGAATACCTACTTAATTCTGGAACAGGCATTGATCTACCAAAACCCTTTGAGCGTGATATTTATCTCTTCGATACCTATGTTGCTGGAACAAGTCATGTTAAAGGTATTAAAGAGATTGGAGATAAGTTAAAGGAAGAGGAAAAGCTAGTTTTTTATAGGGAGCCTGAGAATGAACATGACCCCCAAGCCATTCGCATAGAGACTTTGGACAAGGAAAAAATTGGTTATGTACCTCGACAAGATAATCTCATTTTTCCACGACTAATGGATGCTGGCAAGGTACTATTTGCCAAATTAATAGAAAGAGAGATGCGAGGAGATTGGCTCAGGCTAAAAATAAGAATTTATCTTCATGAAAGTTAGGAGAAAGTATGTACAATGATAACAAGTGGATTTGGAAAAATATATATGTAAGAGATAGTCGTGATATGAGCTTTGATGCTTTCCCAGGGGAGCATTGTTTTATTATAGGTCATCATGTAAAGTCAAAATCTGTGATAAAAGAAGCAACTGATAATCTTGTAAATGCAGGCTTTTCTTATTTTAATATTTTTGGGCAACAGGCAAATTTATGGGCAGAAGCTATTCTTATTAAAGCTAAAGAAAAAAGACAAAGTATTCATTTAGAACAAAGTAAAGTTGACATGATTAGAATGACTTATAATCTTGCAATGCTGGCAACTTTGAAGGAAGAGTCTATCAACCTTATAATTTCAGATGATGAATATTTCACAAGCTATCTTTTAGAAGATTTGTATGATATTTTTTCTGGCAAGTCTGAATTTACGCCACTTAATTGGCAAAAATTTAGGGCTGGATATGAATTCAATTATTGTGGCAAAGACGCTATAATTAGTATTTCTAAAGATATACTAATTGGATTTTTAGGCGAAGAAAAAATTTTTGAAAATATAAACGAAGCATTTAGGGAAAAGCTATTTGAAGGCAAAAACTTTTATGAGATTTGGAATGATATTCTCCAATTTTAACAATAAAGAAAAATAATAAAAAGTAAATTAATATAAAAAATCAACTTATAATTTGTTACAATGGTATTATAATAAAGCAAATAAAGGAGGATATTATGAGATTTGAAAGTAAAGTTCTTGTTATTACAGGAGCATCATCTGGTGTAGGTAGGTCTGCAAGTCTTATGGCAGCAAGTGAAGGGGCAAAAGTTTATTCTTTTGCAAGAAGAAAGGAAAAGTTGGAAGCTCTAGCTGAAGAAGCAAAGTCTTTGGGCTACAAGGGAGAAATAATTCCTGTTCCAGGTGACGTGTCTAAGCAAGAAGATGTGGATAGACTTTTTGAAAAGGTTAAGAATGAAAATGAAAAACTAGATGTCCTCATTGCCAACGCTGGTATAATGGATAAGTTTGAACCTGTAACTCACTGCCAAGAGGAAACTTTTGACAGAATTTTTGAAGTTAATGTAAAGGGATCTTTTAGACTCTTTAAGGCTGCTATCCCTCTAATGAAAGATGGAGGTTCAATTGTTGCAACAACATCAATAGCAGGAGTAAGAGGTGGCAAGGCAGGAGTTGCTTACACAATGTCCAAGAGTGCCATCCATGGTCTAGTGAGAAACACTGCTGCCATGTATGCCAATGACAAAATTCGCTGCAACGCTGTAGCACCTGGTGGCATCGCAACAGAAATATTAGAAAACTTAAATGATGTCGACGAAAAGGGAATTGAAGTTGTGATGAGGGGACCAAAGCTTGACAAGATGGTGGCAAGCGCAGAAGAAATTGCTGCTAACCTTCTCTTCCTTGCATCAGACCAAGCATCTAACATCAACGGACAAATTTTGATTTCAGACGGCGGACTTACTAACATGTAATTTTATTTTAAATTTTAAGGGTTCATGCAAGATTTTTGCATGGATCTTTTTTTATTTAAAGACAAGCTTAGGAGGCTTTTAATTATCTAACTACAGATAGGAAAAGGGGCAAGTATAAATTAAGAGTCAAAGAACTAAGCTACTTTGATAAGCCTAATATTTTGCTAGCAAGCTAGAGGCTCCAAGCATATGTACTAGATTGAAAATATTTTTTATTTAACATATAATTCCCTTAGAAATTAGCAATGATTTAAAGCAAGTCTATCTAGTTAAGAGGAGACATAAAAAATTTTAGCAAGGGTTAGGTAAATGGATTTTATAGAAGTAAACAAAGAAAATAAAAAGACAATACTACTTATACATCCTCTGGGATTCACTGCAGAGGCCATGAAAAATTTAATAGCTGATAAGTTGCCAAGTGATTATAGATATATAATTCCAGAACTCGCAGGTCATGGCAAGTCAAAGGAAGTATTTAAGTCGACTGAGATTGAAGCGAAAAAAATTGAAAACCACCTATTAGAAAAGAGCATAAGAGAAATAGACTTAGCCTTTGGGGCATCCTTGGGCGGAGTGGTTCTGTTGAACTTATTAAATTCAAAAAAAATAAAATTTAATAAGTGTATATTTGAAGCTTGTTCCCTATCAGAAGGATCCAAAATAAAGGAAATTTTGGCTAGAAAGTTTGTAATGGATAAGCAAAAGAAGGCTCTTAAGGATAGGAAGTTCGCCCTAGATGAAATTGAAAAATTTTATGGCAAGCAGTGGAGCAATATTATTGCAGACACTCTTATTGGCATGGATAAAAAAAGCGTGACCAACCTTGTCAAGACTTTTGTTTATGTAAAAGTCCCTAAGCTATCCAAGGCAGACCAAGAAAAATGTATTTTTTGTTACGGGTCAGAAGAATTTAATTTAAAGGATTCAAGGAAAATCCTTGAGAAAAAACTTCCCAATGTAAAAGTAAAAATTTGGAAGGGCTTTAATCACTGCGAAATCCTAGCAAGGAATAACTCATACTATTGCAGATTTTTAGAGGGCGAGTTAGGCTAAAAAAACAAAAGGAAATACGTAGAAAATTATATAGTAGAAGAAATTGCTGCAAATCTTCTCTTTCTTGCATCAGACTGAGCATATAACATCAAGGGACAAATTTTGCTTTCAGACAGCTGACTTACTAATATGTAAATTAATAGTCTGATAGATTTAATTCTTAAACAAAAATAAAATTTTAAAAATTCGCAAGTCTTACATGAAAGAGATTTGTGAATTTTTTTTGTTTTCTAGTAAGTTATTATTTAATGAACAAAGGAAAATTGGGTGGCAAGATAGGGGATGCTTCTTTGCCACAGAATAGAGAGGAAGAGATTAATAATAAGGAAATTGCAAAGAGAGTTGACGACCTATTTTTCCGTTTGAAAGTTTTACTTGATGGCTTGATTAATTTTTTTACAAAATAAAAAAGGCAAGACACTAAAATTTTAATTAATATCTTGTCTTATTTTTAAAAATTATTATTTATTATTGATTGAATGAGTTGTTGGTAAATCCATTCATTGTATTTTCAGCGGATTGAGTTTTGATTTTCATTTTATCTAAAATGATTTTTGCCTTTTCTTCGTAGACATTCCTATGCGCCATATCGTATTGAACATCCCTTGCGTCAAAAGTTTGAACTATCATGTTTCCGTTTTTAGTTATTTTACTATTTTCTTCGAGTAACTCTTTAGCTTGTGAAATACTTCTAATGAAGCCACCATATTGTTTATAGTTATCTATATCATAAAAAGAAATTCCAGAATCGAAGAATTCAAGTTGAAATTTATTAAGATCTTTTTCAGGTATTTTTATAGATAGTTTTGGGTTTCCAAAGCTATAGACAAATTCGCCGTCAATAATATCAGCTTTTACAGAAGAAAATTCAGGTATTTTGTTTCCACAAGGAGCAACTATAATCCTATCCATTAAATCATAAGATTTCATCATTTCGTCATATAGCTTTCCAGATGATTGAATAAAATCCTCAACTAAAATTTTTCCAATGAAATACTTTGAACCAGAAAAAAGAGTTGTCAAAGTATAATCATCTTCATTTATTTCGCTTCTCAAGATATATGTTCCAAGGTATCCTAAATCTGTATATCCAAGTTTTTTTCCAGCTTTATTTACTTCTTTTGAGTAAACAGCTATTCCCTTTTCAAATTGGCTAGGCCTAAATTCAATTTTATCTTCAGAATTTTTGGGAAGGAATAATTTGAAGCCAAACTCTGGGTATTCTTTTACCTCGTAATTAGACTTTTCAACTTTAGGAAATACGGCTGGCTTTTTGCCAATGTAAACAGACCTAGAATCATTGTCCCAGCCAACTTCCTTGCCAAAGTTTTCGGAAATAAATCTAAGAGGGACAAAAGTCCTGTCATTATTTATAAAAGTTTTAACATCCATTTGACTTGCTATGCCATCTTTTTCGTACTCGCTTGAGTCAACTTTTAAGTTAAGCTCATGAGAATCATTGGAGATTTTAATTCCCTTGCTTTCTTTAAAATAATCTACTTTGTAGCCAAGATTTTCAGAAATAAATCTAAGAGGAACAAAAGTCCTAGAGTCTTTTATTATTACATCAGCCTTTTGAATTTGTCCGTCGATAAATAAATTGGGACTAGATGTAGCAAAGACACTGCTTGGAAGTAGACTAAGAGCCAACATGCCGACAAATAATTTTTTGTTCATAACAATCCTCCTTTTTATTAGATTATAGCATAAAAGAAGGAAAGTATTCTTTTGGAAAATTTGAAACGCAACAAATAAATTATGAAAAGAGAAAAGTAATCATAAGTGTGATAAAATATTCTTATAAATGAGATTATGAGGGGGATATTATGTCAGATAATAAAAAAATTGCCATTCAAGAAACTTACGGCGAAAGATTTCAATACTGTTGGGGTTGTGGACCTAAAAACCACGAGGGTATGCACCTAAGATCTTATCCATCTGAAGATGGAAGTGAGTGCATCGCTAAGGTTACTCCTGATTCCGTTTACACTGGGGGAGTTCCTGCCAATTTATTTGGTGGAATGATTGCCATGATCTTCGACTGCCACGGCACTGCTTCTGCTGCTTGGTTTAAGCACAGAGACCTTGGCCTTGAACTTAATGAGAACACAGTTATTGGAAGATTTATAACTGCAAGACTTGAAGTGGACTTCAAAAAGCCAACTCCAATGGATAAGGAAGTTACAGTTACTGCCACTGCTGAAGAAATTGGCGAGAGAAAGGTAATTGTAAACATGGTTATGGAAGCTAATGGCGAAGTTCGTGCTAAGGCAAGGATGGTTGCTGTTGGTGTAAAAGATAATATGTAAATTATTAGGAGACAAGTTCTCCTAATTTTTTTGCAAATTTTTTTGAATTACTTATAATGTAAGAAAAGATTATTAGGAGGCAGGCTATGACCTTAAAAAATAAAAAATTTTTATATATTTTTCTTTACTTACTTTCCTTTGGTCAAGTGCTTGGGGTCTTAATTTTCGTGAATAAAATTGAATTTATTCCAATTATTAACAACGTCCTACTTGGTCTTAGCTTTTTAGTTTTCTTTGGCCTACAAATTTTTTCCATTTATAAGATTTTAAATTTCAAGTTTAACAAGTACTTAAAGGTCCTTGTGGGTATAATCTTAATAGGACTTTGTATCATCTCAATGGCTTATATACTTATGGCATTTGCCTTTGCTGGAAAAGAAAACCGACAAGTTGCCTATAATGATGAAAATTTTTACATCTTAAATGTTGGCTGGTTTGACCCAGTTTATGAAGTCTACAGAAAAAAGATTATCACCATGGATAAGCTAAGTGAAGATGAAATTAAAAATACCTTTGCTGATTTAAATAAGATTGAGGACGATGATGCAAGGGATATTTTAAAAATTTTGATTTATGGAAGGGAAGGCCTTGATGGTGAGAGACCAGAGGAAGAAAATAAAAATCAAGATTTAAAGGAAGTAAAAGATAATAAGGAAGAAGTTTTAAAAAACTTTGAAGCCTCTGACGCCATAAAGATAGAAAATTCTGACTACGGCCTACTTGAAGTTGATAGGGCAGGGGCAAGGTCACGCTGGTTTCTCGTAAAAATTTCTGGCGACAAGATGAAATTTTTATCTGAACTTGAAGAAACAAGTCCAAAAGCTTCTGGAAGGATGGATAAGGATGGCGTCATCCATTTGGAATTCAATGACATAAATAATAATAAGACCACTTACATTTCAAAAGATGGTGGAAGGACCTTTGAAAAAATAAAGAGTCAGTGATGGAAATCACTGATTTTTTAATGGAAAATTTATCCTAAGAAGAGCAACACAAGAGGAATTCATCTAAAATAAAAGTTAGTAGAGGAAGTTATACTAAATAATTCCCAATAAAGAAATATAGACGAGGCAAGAGTTAGGTCACTGTGAGGCAGATGTAGTAGAGTCAGGCAGACTAGATCATAAAGGGGAAAGCGGATATTGTTTCGGAACTTTACAGCATGCCTTCAAATAATCAATTACAAGAGAGCATAAGCTCTCTTTTTTATTTTACCTACATATATAAATTATAGTTGACAATTTTACTAGGTATTTCTATAATCTTAGTTAGGAACGCCTAATTAATGTGAGTTTATCAATTTTAAATTTAAAGGAGAAATTTATGAAAAAAATATTTTTAGCACTGGCACTTATGCTTTGTCTGACGGCTTGTACGCCAAAGGCTAATGATGCTAATGCTAATTCAAAAAGTAATATTCAAAGACAGACACAAGATACAGGAAAGAAAAAAGTTACTGTTACTACTTCTTTTTTATACGACATGACAAAGACTCTTGCTGGAGATTTTGTTGATGTTGATTTAATCATTCCAGCAGGGGAAGACCCGCACCTTTATATTCCAAAGACTAATGATGCTAAGAAAATTGAAAAAGCTGACCTGGTTTTATTCCACGGTCTTCACTTTGAAGGAAAGATGGTAGATATTCTAGAAAAATCTGGTGTAAATCTTTCTAAAAACTTCCCAAAAGAAAAGCTTGGAGAAATGGACCAAGATGGAGAAATTATTGTTGACCCTCACTTCTGGTTCGATATTTCCCTCTACAAGATGGCTACAGAAAATGCTGCCAAGGCTCTTTCTGACTTAGTACCTGACCACAAGGCTGAAATTGAAGAAAATTTAAAAAATTACTTAGCAAAGCTTGATGAACTTGATGAATACAACAAGAAAAAGCTTGATGAAATTCCAGATGCAAATAGGTATCTAATAACTCCTCATGACGCTTTTAATTATTTCTCAAGAGCTTATAATATTAAAGTTGTTGCTCCTCAAGGTGTTTCAACTGACTCTGAAGTTGCGAATAAAGATATTGAAAAAACTGCTAACTTTATAGTTGAGAAAAAAGTTCCTGCAATTTTTGCTGAATCAACTACTGACCCTGCAAGAATGGAAAAGTTAAAGGAACTATGTGCTGCTAAGGGCTTTGATGTAAAAGTTATTAGTGGAGAAGGCCACGAACTTTTCTCCGACTCCCTAGCACCAGAAGGACAAGCTGGAGATAATTTTATTGATATGTATAAGCACAACATTGATTTAATAGTGGATAATTTAAAATAGGTGATTAAATTGAAAAATGATGTGATTATAAAGGTTGAAGACTTGACTATAGCCTATGACGATAAGCCAGTAATCTGGGATAATGATGTGGATTTTATAAATAATTCCATCACTGCAATTATTGGTCCCAATGGAGCAGGTAAATCAACTCTTCTAAAGGGAATCTTGGGACTTAAAAATATTTTATCTGGCAAGGTTGAAATTATGGGCAAATCTTTAAAAGAAGTTCAAAAAGAAATTGCCTATATCCCCCAATCGTCTTCAGTCAACTGGGACTTTCCTACAACTGTTTTTGACGTTGTCTTAATGGGAAGGTATATTCACTGTGGCTGGATTAAAAGGCCTAGCAAGAAGGACAAGGAAATTGCCAGAGCAGCTATAGAAAAAATTGGCCTTTCGGAATTTGAAAATAGGCAAATTTCTCAATTGTCAGGAGGGCAAAAGCAAAGAGTTTTTATAGCCCGCGCTATTGCATCTGATGCCAGCATATTTTTCATGGATGAACCTCTTGCTGGTGTTGACAAAAAAACCGAAGGCATAATAATGGGTTTTTTAAAGGAATCACAGAGAAATAAAAAAACTTCTATTGTGGTCCACCACGATTTAAATACAGTGGATAAATATTTTGACCATTTGGTTATTTTAAATAAAAAGATTCTTGCCCAAGGCAAGGTCTCAGAAGTCTTTACCAAGGAAAATATTGAAAGGGCCTTTGGAGGCGAGATAAATGTTTAAAATTGACGTTTTAACTTCCTATAGCTTTTTAGTTGTAGCTATTGGGACCCTACTTCTGGCAATTTCTTCTGCTGCCTTAGGGACTATTACAGTTTTAAAGGGGCAGTCCCTAATAGGAGATGCCATAGGGCACTCAGCCTTTCCAGGTCTTGTCCTTGCTTTTATGGTTTTTTCTTCGAGAAATCCTGTTATCCTTTTATTTGGAGCAATTTTCTCAGGATCCATTGCCTTTATCTTAATTCAAGTCATAAATAAGAATTCAAAGATTGGTCTTGATACAATTTTGGCTATTGTCCTATCCTCTTTCTTTGGCCTTGGTATGGCACTTAAGTCCCATATCCAAGGAAATCCAAACTACAGGGGTGCATCTCAATCAGGCCTATCTAACTATATATTTGGTCAAGCTGCCTACATGATGGAGACTGACGTAAAAATTATTCTTGTAATTTCTATTGCAGTTTTACTACTCATAACTTTGTTTTATAAGGAGATCAAGGTCTTTATCTTTGATGAAGTCTATGCCAAGACCATTGGCATAAACGAAAAATTTATCTATGCAGTTATTATGATTTCTGCCATGAGTTTAATTGGGACAGGACTTAAAATAGTTGGAGCAATTTTAATTTCATCACTCTTAATAGTCCCTGCCATTGCAGCCTTACAGTGGTCTAACGACTTCTTTAGGGTAATGGCTATTGCAAGTTCTCTTGGAGGATTTTCTGCAGTCCTTGGAACCTATATATCAACAGTTTATGACGGCATGAGTACAGGGGCGACTATTATTGTAATAATGACAAGTCTTGCCTTTTTATCTCTTCTATTTGGACCTAGGGGTCTTATAGCAAAGTACAGAAGAAGGATGACCTACAAATGAATATAATGATTTTTATTATTTTATTTATGACAGCCTTAAGCTGCGCTGGAATTGGGTCTTTCCTAATGCTTAGATCTCTTTCCATGCTAACAGATGCCATAAGTCACTCTGTCCTTTTAGGTATAGTTCTTGCATATTTTATAACGAAGGACATTGAATCGCCTATACTAATACTTGGAGCCGCAGTCTTTGGGCTTATCACTGTATACGCAATAGAAAGCTTATCCAACACTGGACTTGTAAAAAACGACGATGCAGTTGGAATAGTCTTTCCACTTTTCTTTGCCCTTGCAGTAATTTTAATTACAAAATTTGCAAGAAATGTCCACCTAGATACTGACGTTGTCCTAATGGGTGAAGTAATACTTGCACCACTTAATACAATAACTATTCTGGGCTTTGAACTTCCAAAGGCCCTAGTCCTATCAAGTGGAATGTTTATTGTAAATACTTTATTTATAGTGGTCTTTTTTAAGGAGTTAAAAGTTACAAGCTTTGATCCAGACTTTGCAAGTATAAGTGGTTTTTCATCGAAGTTATTATTTTATGCCCTTATGAGTCTTGCATCATTAAGTGCTGTAATTTCCTTTGACAGTGTAGGCGCCATACTTGTAATATCCTTCTTTATTACACCTAGTGCAACTGCCTATATTATAAGTAAAGACTTAAAAAAGATGCTTTTCTTATCAGCAATATTTGCCTTTATAAACTGTATGTTGGGCTTCTTAGTGGCGACTTATTTAAACCTTTCTATGTCAGGAACAACTGCCGCTATGGCAGGTCTAGTGTTTTTACTAGTCTTAATCTTTAACAAGAATGGAATGATTGGACAAATTTATGTAAGACATCAAAATAGGATGCTTATAAAGGCCTATTCTATTTTAATCCACATAGGTTCTCACCAAGGAAGAGAAGAAGAGAAAGCAGAACTTGGTGCAGACTCTATAGCCAAGCACTTAAATTGGGACAAGGCAACAACTGATAAAAATATTTTCTATTTAACTAAGAAAAAACTCATAAATTTAAATTCTGACAAAATGATTTATGAGCTGACTTCTTTGGGGTATAATAAATATACATCACTTTTAGAGGAGTTTAATATCAAATGAGCCCAAGCAAGGAAGATTATATAAAAAATATTTTTAAAGATATAGAAGAAAGAGGCTACTCTCTAAATAAAGATCTTAGTTTTTATTTAAAAGTCTCCAAGCCTTCTGTCACAGAAATGATAAAAAAATTATCAGAAGAAGGCCTAGTCTATGTGGAAAATCAAAAAATTTATCTCACAAGGGATGGGGAAAAAATCGCCAAAAAATTAATTTCCATCCACAGGTTATGGGAGCAGTTCTTAGAAAAAGTCCTAGACTTTGACGAAGATGAAATCCACGACCAGGCTGACCTCTTAGAGCATGCAACAGGAGATAAGCTAATGGAAAGCTTAAATAAACATTTGGACTATCCAAAAATATGTCCCCATGGGCAAAAAGTGTATATAAATCTAGAAGATTAAAAAGGTGCTTAGATTTTTCTAGGCACCTTTAATTATTTTTGTTTTACCATAAGGGGCAGGGCCTAGAAGAAAACTTTTTGGTTTCTTAGCATAGGTCTTGCATTTGATTTGACAATTGGTCTTTGGAAAAATTATTGAAGTTGCGAACAAATTTTGGTACTATAAATGTAACCAAACACACCAGGTGATTTAATGGAAATAGAAAATGTAGTAATAGAAAATAAAATTGCCCAGTACAGAAAAGAGCTAGGACTCTCTCAACACAAGCTAGCCAAGGCGGTGGGACTCAAGAGGAGGTCAATCATGGCCTACGAGAACAACACCATTAGTCCAACTCTTGAAACAGCCTACAAGATCTGCAAGGTCTTGGGCAAGGACATCAAGGAAGTTTTTATATTTAAGTGAGGTTTTTATGGGATTATTATTTAATGACAAGAAGGAATTTAGTGAAAAAGTTGAAAAAATATTTGGAGATAGGGACAACTACCTAGCAGCCTTTAAGGCCAATGACCTAAAGACAGGACTGGCTAAGCTTATGATAATAGGTGGGCTCTTCTACACTATGGATTCGTCAAGGACCTTTATCCTCTACTTTAGCCCCAAGGGTCTTTATGAAAGTGAGATTTCAAATTCAACAAAGAGGGACTTCTTATTAATGCCCTGGAATGAAATCGAAGACTTTGAAGTTGATGAGAAAAACAATAAGGCCATTATAAGTCTAAGGCACTTGGGCAAGAAGGTAATGTATGAAGTTGACTTCAAGGGCAAAATTTTTGAGGGCAATGAAGAGAGATTTATGGAATTAAAATCAAAGGATTGGAATAGGATTTAAAAATATGGAGACAGAAAGACTTATTATTAGAAGATGGACACTTGATGATGCGGAGTCCTTGTTTGACTATGCCAAGGACCCTGAGGTTGGACCAGTTGCAGGTTGGCCTGCCCACAAGACTATTGAAGATAGCCTTAGGACAATAAAAAATGTTTTTAATGGAAAAGAAGCCTATGCACTTGCCCTCAAAGAAGATAACAATGCAATAGGAGCAATTGAATTGAAGTTAAGGGGTAATACAAAGCTCACAGATAGGGATGATGAGTGCGAGCTTGGTTATTGGCTGGGCAAAAAATTTTGGGGAAGAGGACTTATGCCTGAAGCTGCAAGAGAAATCTTGAGACATGCTTTTTGCGACTTGGGCATGACCAAGGTTTGGTGTGGCTACTACACAGGAAATGAAAAATCTAAGAGAGTCCAAGAAAAGTGTGGCTTTATTCCTCAAAAAGTAATAAGAGACGAATACCTTCCTCTCATGGATGAGAAGCGAGATGTAAATGTCAACTTGCTTACGAGAGAAGAATTTTTAAAGAAAGAAGGATAAGATGGGAATTATTTTTGGACTTATTGCCATATTTTTTGCAACAAAAAATGTCTTGGCTTGGTCAAGGGGCATGGACTCCTCTAAGGATTGCTTCCTCAGCATGGCCTTTACCTGCCTTGCTATTTTTGGATTTTACAATATGGGGGCAAATTTCTTGGAAAAAGGAGATATTGCTGGTGCCCTTGATGTCATCCCAACAATAAGAGAGACCTTATTTGTTTGTACTCTTGCTTCCATAATAATCAACGGCATTACAGTTTTTGTTAAGAAGAAATAAATTTATAATGAAGAAAAGTTTTGGGAGTAAATAAGATGAAAGAAAAAAGATTTTCAAGGGCCATGACCTTTATAATTTTATTTGGAATTGTCAGCCTCTTTTCAGATATGACTCACGAGGGAGCATCAAGCATCAGGGGAGCCTACCTTGCCCTACTTGGTGCCTCGGCAGGAACTATTGGATTTATCTCTGGTCTGGGAGAACTCATTGGTTACTCCATGAGATATGTTTTTGGAAAAATAACTGACAGGACGAAGAAGTATTGGCCCATGGTAATCTTTGGTTACATACTAGACATCTTGGCAGTGCCGGCCCTTGCACTTGTTGGCAAAAAGGGTTGGATTGCAGCTGCTCTCTTACTTGTCATTCAAAGGATGGGCAAGGCAATAAAAAAACCTGCAAAGGATACAATTATGTCCTTTGCTGCCAGTCAAGAAGGAGTCGGTAAGTCTTTTGGGATCCAAGAGATGCTAGACCAAATTGGGGCCTTCTTGGGACCAGTCTTTTTATATCTAGTCATGCTATTTAAAACAGATGGCACAACTTTTGAAATTTATAGGACTGCCTTTGCCTTCTTGGCAATCCCAGGTTTTATTACGATCCTCCTTTTATTTATAACTAAGAGGGAGTTTCCAAACCCAGAGGCCTTTGAACCTGAAGCAAAGAAAGAAGAAGCCTTTGTCATGAAGAAGTCCTTTATTTACTATATTGTTGGAATTTCATTCTTTGCCTTTGGCTTTATGGACTACGCCTTGGTCATAATGCACATATCCAAAAACTTTACAGGCCTTGGAGGATCTTATGAAACTTTTAGGCTAATAAGTGAAGAGACTCTACCACTTTTATACGCAGGAGCCATGTTAGTGGATGCTGTGGCTGCCCTTATTTTTGGTCATATCTATGACAAAAAAGGAGTAAGGGCCCTTGTTATATCTACAATAATTTCTGCCCCCTTCTCCTTCTTTATCTTTGGATTTAAAAGTGAACTTGCAATTTTATTTGGCCTAGTCCTTTGGGGCATAGGGATGGGGGCCCAAGAGTCAATCTTAAAGGCTGCTGTCACTTCCATGGTTCCAAAGAAGAACAGGGCCACAGGCTATGGGATCTTTGAATGCTCCTTTGGAATTTTTTGGTTCTTGGGGTCCTGGCTCCTTGGTCTAATCTATTCAGCCTCACTTCCACTTATGATTGGCCTTTCAATCCTTGCCCAATTAATGGCAATACCCTTTTACCTAAGGGCCTCAAGGGCAAATTAAAAATTGAGAATTATAAAAACAATTAAAGAAGAAAATAATTTTTGACGGCTTAGCCGTCTTTTTTCTTTTAGCAATTTCTTTACAAAATCTTTACTTTGTCTTTAAAAATTGGGAATTATATTGTAAGATGAAATTGAAAAAAGATTTGGGAGGACTTATGTCAATTAATTATTTTATTGAACTATTAGGAGGACTTGCTCTTTTCCTCTATGGAATGGAAATGATGAGCTCGGGTCTCGAATTAGTCGCAGGTGATAAGCTCCGAGTTGTCATTGAAAAGATGACTTCGAACTTTTTTAAATCCATACTTGTTGGTGCTCTTGTCACTGCAGTAATTCAATCATCTTCTGCGACTACAGTAATGGTTGTGGGTTTTGTAAACGCAGGCCTCATGACTATCTATCAGTCTGTCGGAATTATTATGGGGGCCAATATTGGTACAACAATCACTGGTCAATTAGTAGCCCTAAATATTTCAACCCTAGCACCTATAATTGCCTTTGTAGGTTTCTTATTGAACACCTTCTCCAAGAGTAAGAAGAAAAAATATATAGGCCAATCAATTATCGGTCTTGGATTCTTATTCATGGGTATGCAATTTATGAGTGACTCCATGGCACCACTAAGGGACTATCCTGGATTTACAACTTTGATGACGAAGTTTGACAATCCAATCTTGGGAGTCTTGGCAGGTACAGGTATAACAGCCTTACTCCAATCATCATCAGCATCCCTTGGTATCTTGCAAGCCGTTGCCAACCAAGGTGTAATATCCCTTCACTCTGCCATGTATATAATCCTAGGATTTAACATTGGTACTTGTGTGACTTCTGTTTTATCTTCAGTTGGATCTTCTAAGAATGCAAGAAGGACTGCCCTAGTCCACGTTCTATTTAACATTATTGGTACAATAATTTTCGTATGCGCATCTTTTGTCATTCCAATAGACAAGATAGTAATAAGATTCTCAAGGAACTTGCCGGCAGCAGAAATTGCCAACCTTCACACATTATTTAACATTGTAACAACAATTTTATTAATTCCTTTCTCCAAGAAACTTGCAGACCTATCCTTTAAGATTATTCCTGGTATTGACAAGGAACAAGAAGAGATGTCTTTAAAGTACATCAACTTAAATGTTGTAAAGGATGCACCAGCAACCTTTACTGACGTCAAGGCAGAGGTGAGAAGGCTACTTGATGTAGTTACTATGAACTACGAACACTCAGTGGAACTTTTAAAAGAATTTGACGAAGAAAAATACGAAGAAGTTTTTAGGAGAGAGAAAGTTATCAACTACCTCAACAAACAAATTTCAGCCTTTATAATTGATTCCTTGGGGCTATCTATGAACGAGCAGACTTCTGCTAACTTCGCAAACTACCTTAGAATATCAAGGGACATGGAAAGAATTGGGGACCACTCCAAGAACATTGCCGAAGTTGCCAAGTTAAAAAATGACGAAGGTCTTTTGTTCACAGATGTAACCTTTGACGAATTGAGAGAAATAAACGCAATTATTGACAAGATGTTCCACTCCTATGACGGAGACATGGAAAAAGACGAGAGAGTTCTCTTCATGCGTCAATCTAACGAGCTTGTTCAAAAAGAGGCATCAGCCTTTAGAAACAACCACATGATTAGGATGAGGGAAAAAATTTGTAATCCTGAATCAGGACTTCTTTATGAAAAGACTCTTGCAGCAATGGAAAGAATTTCATCTTATATATCCAACGCTGGCAAGCTTTCAATGTGATAATTTAATTGTAAATAAGAAATATTAATCTGCCTTAGGGCAGATTTTTTTGTGGAATTAATTAGCTTATGGGGAGTCATTAGGTCATAAAAACTTGTGAAGTCATGGACTCTTATGGGTTTGTAAAAAATTATAAAGTCGTGAATACTTATTAACTTGCAGAAGTTTATAAAGTCATAAAGGGCTACAAGAACATAAAAAACCATCAAAAACCTAGTAAAAGAAAATTTGTTTACAAACGGAAGTTTCAATGTTAGAATGACCTTGTAGAAAGATATAAGCTTTTATTTTAGATAAGTCTTATTTTAATTTATAAAGAGAGGAGAGAAGGACTTAGTATGATTTACTTATACGACGGGACAATTGAGGGACTCTTCACAGTGATCTTTAATGCCTACAAGGTCTTAGAAGAAGTGGACTCAATTTCAAAAAGAGTAAGCCAGGTTAATTCCAAAGAAGAAAGGATCAAGTGCCCCACAGAAGAGGACAAGGCCCTTAGGGTTAGGAAGTCTATAATAAAAAACTTCTCCTATTCCTTTTACGACTCAATCTTAAAGGTCTTCGCTGTGCCCAGTGAGAAGAAGGAGCTTGCCATAGCCAGAACTCTGAAGAAGCTCTACCTCCATGGCTTTTATTATCTTGAAAGTGATGATAAGGATGTAAAAGACTTTAAGAATTTATTAGATAGGGTCTCAGGAGAAATTAACTCCTACAAGAACCTCCCTTTTGAAGAAAAGAAGGGCCTCCTCTTTGCCAAGTTCCAACCGCAAAATGACATCCTATATTTTGTTTATAGACACTTCAAGAGTAAGCTTGCCAACAAAAGTTTTGTCATTGCAGATTTTAGGAGGAATAAGGCAGTGATCTATAATGGAGAAGAGGGCAAGTTTTTTGAATTTGAAATGTCAGAGGACATGAAGTCTACTGATGCCTTCTTTGACCTTTGGCTTTCCTTTTATGATGAAGTTGCTCCTGACAAACGAAAAAGAGATATAGACAGGATGGGAGATATGCAAAGAAGTTATTGGAGTCACATGGCTAATATGCCTGGACCAAGGAGAAGCCAAGGCAAATAAAAATTTCTTTCAAGGGTATAAATAGGCTGGGAGGAAAAAATGGAAAAAAATAGAATTGCAAACTTAGATACTTATGTAGAAAGGACTTATCCTGGGGCAAGATTTATTGAGTCCAGTGACTTGGACCTGCCAGACTTCTTGCAAAGGGATTTTCAGGACAGCCACAACAACTGCACCATAGCAAGCCTCACTAGGATTATAAATTATTACTTCAAGGACAAGAATAAATTTGAAATTTACGATGAAGTCTTTGGTATTGCCAAGAAAAATGGTTACTTCAAAAGCATTGGCACCCTTCCTCTTTTGATCTCCCACATTGCCAACTCCTACTTCAAGAAAAATAAAATTGGCATAAGGGCAAGGGGAATTTATCTCGGCAACTTTTACTCCCACGTAAGGGGAGAGATTGATAATTACAAGCCTATACTTATGAACTTGGGGTCAGGCTATTATAAGAACCACTCCTTGGTTGTTTCAGGCTACTCAATTTACAAGTTTAGGGGAATGAAGTTAAAGTTCTTGCATGTTTACGATGGATGGAACAAGGACAAGTCCTACATTGACTACAACGACTTAAGGGGATTTATGAAGTTGCCAGTTTTTTCTTACAATGTCTTTAGCGTTGACATATTAGAAGACTTGTAATAAAGTTTAAGACCAGACAGGTGATTAAATGGAAAGAAGCTATTTGAAATTTTTGGTGTCGGAACTTATCTTTGTAAGGGAGGACACACTTATAAACTTGATCCCCAAAACTGAAGACAAGTACAGGGAAATCTTTGGTGAACTAGAAAATTATGTAGATACCCTAAATTTAAATATTAGAAAGCTTAGAAGAAACATAAAACTCTTGGATAAACTTTCTCCAGACCTTGCCAAGAAGAAGGTAGATGAAGAATTCGAGAGAGACTTTGAAGAGCTTAGAGAAGAGGAGAACTTTGTAGGCAAGACTAGACTCCTAGATGATGACAAGCTGAGGGAAGTTGAAGACCTCTTTAGGCAGGTAATCTTTTATTACAGCCCCAAGCTCTATGACTTTTCTCTTGAAGACTTTGACCAGGCGAGAAATGACTTTAAAAATGCTGACAAGGAAGGGCTTGAAGAATTTTTAAAGAAGGACAAGCCAAGGGAACTTGAGATGACAAACGAAGATCTTGAGAAGATGAGGGAGGATCTTGAGATAGAAATTTCTATTTTGTTTGAAAGATTTCCCCTCAACCAGTTGGACATGCTTGAGGACAAGGAAGCCATTGACTTCAACTTAAATAGACTTAAAAATGTCTACGAAGAATATCAAGAAATTTATGGAAGTCTTGGCGAAGAATTAAATATTAAAATCGCAAAAAAAGAAACTACCTCTTAAAAAATTTTTATGAGGTAGTTTTTTTATACTTCTTGTTTATTATTTTTGTAGCCACTAGACTTGATAGACCTCCCAGGACAAGGCCTGCTAGGACATCTGTGGGATAGTGGACTGATAAATACATACGTGAAAATCCTATTAAGGCAGCCAAGATGAGGGCAAGTATGCCTTCTTTTTTATTGTAATAATAAAGAGCAAAGGCTGAGGCAAAGGATGATCCTGTGTGACCTGACGGGAAGGAATAACCCATAGGGGGCTTAATCAAAAGATTAAAAGACTCAATCATAAAGGGTCTTGGTCTTCCGATGAGGGGTTTCAAAATCAAAAGTCCCACAATAGAAAAAATAATTAAACTAAGGAATAGACCAAGGGCCTTCTTTTTTGAGGTCCTATTATTTTGTAATAAGAAAAAAAGACCAAGGCCAATCCAAAAGATTCCCCCATTGCCAAGACTTGTTATAAAAACCATAAGCTTGTCTAGGATGGGGGAGTGGATTGATTCTAAAAATTTTAAGAATTGTAATTCCATCTTAATTTTTTTCTTTGAACTTATTCTTGATAAATTGAACAAAGTCCTTTAGGTTTTTCTTTAGGTAAGTTTCCTTGTGGTAAACCAAGTTGTAGTCTCTAGAAATGTCTAAATCCTTAACCCTGTGCATGATGATATCGTCATCGTTAAAGGAAGACTTGGCACCAAAAGATATTGCGTCAGAAGACTTAACAATATTTAGGACCATGTCCTTGTTCTTGCAGATATACTTAATATCAATTGGGATGTTAGTATCTCTCAAGTAAGAATGAAGATTTTTCATTGATTGCTCACCAAGATAACCTAAAACAAACTTCTTGCCCTTTAGGTCGTCATGATCTAGGACAGGCTTGTCTTTTAAATCAGAATGATTAGATGAAATAACATAAATTTCATCCTTGTAGAAAGGAACAGAAACAATTTTATCAAGGTCTGCTTCTCCGTCTATAATTGCTATGTTAATTATACCGGCATCTAATTTTTTAAGTAATTCTTCACGTAAGTCAACATAAACTCTAATCTTTACATCTTCGTGTAATTTTTCATATTCATTAATAATTTCTAATAGAAATTGTGAGCTAAAGTATGAACTAACTCCAAGGTTGATACTGTGTCCAGCTGATGAACCTTGTAGGTAAATAACAGTATTTTGAAATTGTTCCAAAATATTTTTGGCATAATCAAATAATCTTAAGCCAACGTCTGTTATGTATAATTTTTTTGAAATCCTATCGAATAGTTGGACATTGTATTCATTTTCAATTTGTGAAATTGCATGAGAAACGGTTGGCTGAGAAATTTTTAAATTTTCGGCAGCCTTGGACATATTTTTTGTCTTACATACTTCGATAAATATTTCCAAATCTCTAATTGTCATAAAAACCTCCTTTAAACATATTCTATTATCATATTTAATAAAAATCAAGAAATTATAGAGGAAAGCTTATAATTTTATTTTCGTATTTATTTTAAAAAGCTTCAACTTATGAATATTATCCCATTAAAGTGTAATAAATAAAAAAATAGACTAAGTCTAATTGACTTAGTCTATCAAGATTTATTTATATTGTAAGTTCTCAAGTCTTCAAGCCATGACTTGTCCTTGGCAAGATTTTCTTGGAAGACTCCTTCCTTCTTCATGTAGTCGATAAAGAAGTCATTAAATTTTTCAGCACCAGAGACGTTAAGGTGATGGGGGTCGTAGAAGTTATCTTTAGAGAGTCCAATCTCGTGATAAAATTCGTTAAAGTCAATAAACTTTGCCCCACGCTCTTCTAGGTATTTCTTAAAAACTTTTATGTTGTCTGCATAGTAAGAGTAAGAATAAATTGGTGTCTTCACAAAGTAGACTTGGGCTCCATTTTTTTGACAAGTTTCTATTATTTCGTCAATGGCCTTTAAGTTTTCTTTTAAATAGGCTTTCTCGTCAAAGGATGCTACAGACTTTAAAAAGTCTTCTTTATCCTTGATTATATCTTTTTTAAAGTCTTGGCTTTGGTCCTTTAAGAGGACATAGCCCTTGAGGTAGTCCTTATAAGTTTTCTTGTCAAAGTGGTAGTCCTCATCCTTTAGATCATCCCACCTTGAATGGTAGGCGACGAGGGGGAAGAGGGCAGTGGCCTTAAAGCCTCTTGGGACTTTAGTTCCTACCATCTTGAGCTTGTTGATTGACATGGGAAGGTAGTCGGAATAAGAATTTACAACTCCCAAGTCTTCTGTAATTTTGAAAATCCCTCCGTAGATGTCGACGAAGATGACTTCGGGATTCTTTCTCTTAAGGGCCTCCTTTACATAAGTTGCTGTAATCTTTAGGGGCTGCTTTTGAGAACTCAAGACATAGGACTTTATGCCAGTTTTTTCGTAAATATAAAGTGGCTCAAAGGAACAGTAGGCATGACTTGTGCCAAAGAACATTGCCTTGTAGTCTTCACTTTCGTTGAAGAATCCACCAATTTTATTTCCCATGTCCCAAGGTTTCGAAAGGGACTTTCTTATAAATAAATTATTAAGTTGTAGGCAGGCAAAAATTAAGATGCCAAGAAAAATTATGGATTTTAAAATTCTTAAAAATTTTTTCATTAAACCACCTAAAACTGAAAATAAATAAAGGCTGACTCAGAAAACTCTGGGCCATAAATGCCAAAAATTATTATGGCAAGGAGGAAGACAAGGTAAACTATCCACCTTATTGGCAAGAAGAGTTTGAATATCTTTTCTGAAAGGTCTATCTTATTGTATTTTATGATGTCAAAGATAAGTAAGATAAAAATTCCAATGCCAAGGGGATAGAGGTTTGCGATACCGAATTTTGAATTTGCAATTTCTTCTAAGAGATTGTTACTTGATGGGTTCTTAAGAATTCCCAAGATGTAAGCATTGCCTTGGTGGATGTTCTCTGCCCTAAAGTAGATAAAGGCAAAAACAACAATTACTAGGGTCAAGACCCTCCTAAAGAAGTCCAATAAAAAATTTGATTTCTTACTTTTGTTTATCCCTAGCAGGCTTTCCAGGATGTTAAAGACTCCGTGGATAAGTCCCCAGAGGACAAAGGAAAGTTCTGCCCCATGCCAAAGTCCAGAAACTAAAAAGACAATGAGAAGGTTGATGCACTTTCTCAACTCGCCATGTCTGTTGCCACCAAGTGGGATATATAGGTAGTCCTTAAACCAAGTGGAAAGAGAAATGTGCCAGCGTCGCCAAAATTCTGTGATGGATTTTGAAAGAAGGGGTTCCTTAAAGTTATCCATTAGGTAGATGCCGAGAATTTTTGCAGACCCCTTTGCCATAATTGAATAGGAATAAAAGTCGCAATAAATTTGTAGGGTAAACAAGAAGCCACCAATTAATAAGAATTCTTTAGAATAAGTTTGGTAATTACTAAAGGCATCGTTGACAAAAATTGCAGCCCTGTCGGCAAGGATTAACTTCAAAAACATTCCATAAAAAAATAGCTGCAAGCCTCTCACAAGATTTTCATAAGAAAACTTCTTGGGGTTTTTTATTTGTGGAAGAAGATTCCTACTTCTCTCAATGGGACCTGCTACAAGTTGAGGGAAGAAACAAACGAAGAGGGCGTAATCAATAAGTGACCTTTCAGCTTCAAGGTCCTTCCTGTAGACGTCAATGGTATAACCAAGAGCCTGGAAGGTATAAAAGGAAATCCCAACGGGAAGGAGAAGGTCAAGGGCTATGTTAAAGTTGCCACCAGAGATCTTACTTGCCAAGTCCATAAAAAAGTTAAAATACTTGAAGATAAATAGGATGCCTAAATTTATAAAAAAGCACAAAAAGACAGCAAGCTTCATCCTAGCCTTGGAGTCACGATTGTTTTCAATAAAGATCCCCGTCATGTAGGTGATGAGAATTGAAAGAATCATGAGGAAGGTGTACTTCACATTCCAAAAGCTATAAAATGTAAGGCTTGCTAAGAGCAAAAATATATTTTTAAATTTTCCCCTGAGCAAGTTGTAAAAAATTACAACTATAGGGAGAAAGATTAGGTATTCAAAAGAATTAAAAAGCATAAAATCCTCCAATTACTACATAATATAGTAAAAATTGGAGGATTTCAATAAATTATTATCCAGCTAGTAGGCTCATCTTGTACTCCTTAGGAGTCTTGCCTGTGTACTTTTTAAAAGTCATTGTGAAATGAGGTTGTGAAGAAAATCCACACTCATAAGAAATGTATTCAAGAGTCTTCTTGTCTTCTAAGAGAAGCTTCTTTGCCTTGTTTGTCTTTAAAGTGTTTAGGTACTGGCAGAAAGTAAAACCAGTTTCTTCTTTAAAAAGTGAACAAAGATAATTTTTTGAAAGATGAAGTTTGTTTGCAAGGTCTTCAAGTCCAAGCCCCTTGCTAAACTCTTCGTTGATAATTTTTAAAGCCTTGTCGATGATTTCGTTCTTAGAAAAACTTAGGGCATCAAGAAGAGAGTTTGAATAAGCTTCGATTAAGTCGTGTCCAATGATTTTAACATCTGCCTCTGTAAGCGAACCTTCAAGTCTGTTTGAAAACTCTGTATGTAGGTAAGTAAGGTCCTTATTGTATGTAATTAAAAAGTATGTATAGAGAAAGGTGTTCAAGTTTTCTACTTGTCTTTTAATCTCATCAAGAGAAGAAGTTTTACCACAACATGAAATTTTTTCAAAGATTTCTGTAGCGCAACCAAGTAACTCGGGTCTTGTCATTTGTGCAAGATCAAGATAATTTGTCATAATATCCTCCTATGTAAATTCGTAAATTTTATTTATTTAATTTTTTTTAATTTCTTAACCTGAGTTAATTATAAGCCAAATGATACTTAATATCAATAGCTAAATACAATTATTTTTAAAAATTGTTAATTAAGAGTTAAGAACTTGGTCATCAAGCTATCAAAAATTTAAATTTTAAGGGCCACCAAATACATTAAGGAATTAAAAAATTGATTTACTTAGAAGAAATAAAGCCTATAAGGTTTTAATTTTTAGTAAATAGCATATAATAGGATAGAGGAGGAATTACTGTGACAATTTCAAAAAATAAAATGATAGAACTAGAAAAGAGAACCATAGATGAATACAAAATTGATTCTCTTATTTTAATGGAAAACGCGGGAATGGGAATTTATCGCGAAATTAATCAGTATAATTCCTACACAATAATTTGCGGTAAGGGAAACAACGGAGGCGATGGACTTGTCATCGCAAGGCACTTGATTTTAAATGGCAAGCTCGTTGAAGTCTTTGTTCTTGGAGACAAGATGACAAAAGAATTTGCTAAGAACCTTGAGATCTTAGAAAAACTTACTGAAATAAATTATATTGAAGATGAAAATGATTTTGATGACCTAGTTGAATCCATGGAAGTCAATGAAGTTACTCTTGACGCAATCTTTGGCATTGGACTAAATAGGCCCCTCAATGATTTTTATAAGAAACTAATTAATCTTATTAATGCCCACGGCAACTATATTATTGCAGTTGACATCCCATCAGGTATGGATGCAGATACAGGTGACGAGTATGGAGCTTGCCTTGGTGCTAACATTACTTATGCTATATCTGATATAAAAGATGGTCAGCTACTAAACAGCAAGGTTGGAGAACTTAAGAAAATTTATATAGGGATTGTGAGGTATCTGGATGAGTAGAAAAAGAAGACCAAATAGAAATATAAACTTAACAGAGGGATCAATTGTCCAAGGGATAATTATGTTTGCCATCCCTCTACTTCTCACAAACTTTTTGCAACAGCTTTACAACACAGCGGACCTTATGATAGTGGGAAGATTCGCTGGCAAGAACCCCATGGCAGCAGTTGGTGCAACAGGACCAGTTTCCAACTTATTAATTGGACTCTTCTTGGGACTAACAACTGGTGCCTCTGTAATAATTTCACTTTATTACGGGTCCAATGACAGAGAAGCCTTAAAGAGGTCTGTAGGTTGTTCCTACTTCCTTGGACTTATCTCAGGACTTTTAATAACAGCCTTTGGATATTTTACAACGCCCTTCTTCTTGAGGATAATGGACACGCCTCCAGAAATTTTGCAAGATGCAACAACTTACATGAGAGTTTTCTTCTTGGGTACAGTTCCCATACTTATTTACAACATGGGAGCCTCAATCTTGAGGGCAACTGGTGACTCCAAGAGACCTTTTAACTTCTTATGTGTTTCTGCTCTAGTAAATATTATCTTGGACTTAATCTTAGTTGGATACTTACAAATGTCAGTTCTAGGTGCAGGGTTAGCAACTCTTGCCTCCCAAGTTACCTCAGCAATACTTGTAACTTATTCACTTTTAAAGACTGACTCATCCTATAAACTTAGGAAGAGTGAAATCAAACTTCACAAGCATGAAGCTAAGAGGATTTTTGAAGTTGGAATACCAACAGGAGTTCAAACAGCGCTTCTTTCTCTAACCAACGTAATCTTCCAAGCAAAGATAAACTCCTTTGGGCCCGATGCCATAGCCGGTGTTGCTGCTGAAGGAAGGATTGACGGTTTCCTCTTTATGGCCCTACAAGCCATTGCCCTTGCGGCAACAACTTTCTCGGGACAAAACTTTGGAGCTAAGAAGTTTGACAGACTTCGTGAAGGCATGAAGGTATCCTTAATAATAGTATTTGGAATTTCCTTTGTCCTATCACTTATCGCCTACTTCCTAGCAAGTCCACTAATAGCAATCTTCAATCCAGACCCAGATGTTGTTGCTTATGGTGCCGACTTCCTAAAGATTTTAAGTCTTGGCATTTGGTCCTTTGGACTTTCGGAAACAATCTCTGGCTTCATAAGAGGAAGTGGACACGCAATGGGACCAATGATTATTTCCCTTTTAACAATTTGTATCTTGAGGCTCGTGGTAGTTTACTTCGCAATGCCAATATTCAATTCAATAAGAGTAATCTCTGTCATCTATCCAGTTTCATATTTTGCAAACTTTATGATTATGGCACTCTACTTTAAATTTGGAAGCTGGCGAAAAGATTTTGAGATGTAAATAAAAATTTATAAATCACGACAAATTGGCACCTAATTGGTGCCTTTTTTAATTGCAATGAAGTCAAGCTTTATTGTAAACTATAATTAATAAATAAGAAGCAGTGATACTATGAAGAAAAAAACTTTAATCTTAATAAGTCTCCTTGGCTTGGGAATTTTTTTTGCCCTCTACAACTTTAATCGTTATCCAAAAAAAGTTGTTGCAGAAATTCTCTACACCGTTGACGACAGAATCTTTGCCTATGTAGATAAAAACATCCAAGACTTTGGCTTCTCTGATATCTTTAGGAAGGTCAAAGACAGTGGCGACTACGGAATAAGGTTGAGCCTTGAAGATAATAAAAATGATAAATTAAATATAATAAGCTACCAATGTCCCAACAAGAAGGAAAGATATTACCACGAGAGAAGAGAAGTGGACCATGAGATAAAAACCCATGGAGAAAAAATTGTAAATAGCGACGTCTATCTCTACAGAGACGACATATCAGACTTGCCACTTTACATTGACAGGAACACCATGGTCAACCTATCACGTGACTCCAAGGTCATGTACGACCTTGGCTACGACATATCCAACAAAAAATTATTTCTCCCACCAGTTTCACTTTCTGAGAAAAACACAGAACTTAAAAAGTACGTGAAGAAGGAATGGGCAGAGACAATAAGAAGGACCAAGGTAAAAAAACTTTCGGGCAGGTCCTACGAGGTGAAGGTCAGGTCTAAAGATTTAAAAGACCTTTTTGCGAAGATAGAGGATTTTTATTATGAAGAAAACTACTTTCCTTACTCCTACTTTGCAGACCTATTGAGGAAGGAATTTGCAAAAATTTCAAGGGACTTAGACAAGAGAGACCAAATAATTTTCTACATCTACACAGATGAAGACCTAAACCTCTTGAAACTAAAGTCCGACGACAATAAGTATGCCCTAGCTATAAAAGACTACATGGAGTTAAAACTTCCAGACACAAGAATCTACATCGAGCCAGAGGAAAATGGAAATTTAAGAACCCTAAGGGGAAAGATAAACGAGAGGTCCTTTAGGATGTCCTACTATCCCGACTCCAAGAAACTCATATACCACGATGGGAAGGTATTAGTAAATGCCAGATTTTATAATTTTGTAAGATCCAAGAAGTTTAAACTTATTGCAGATATAGAAGGAGCAAAAATAAAAAAATTAAATTTAAACTTCTATACAATCCCAGAGAAAATTGAAAGAGAGAAAAATTATATAGAAATTTTGAAATTAAAAAAAGAAGATTGGCAAAAGCTAATGTGGGGTGAAAAAGATGAAAAATGATATAAGTAACAAGGACAAGTTGATATTTAGTATGCTAATAGACTCCCTGATGGTGGGAGCTCTGGCAGGATTATTCTCTGTCCTCTACAGGTTTGTGATAATGAAGATGGACCTCTACAGGTCCTTCCTCTACAAGGAATTTAATATAAGGTCTCTAATAGTTTTAATAGTCTTGGGAGCAATCATTTCCTTTATAATTTATAAATTATTAAAGTGGGCGCCCCTATCAGGAGGCAGTGGAATACCACAAATTCGTGGCGAAATCCTGGGTAAGTTTAGGATGGAAGAAGTTCCAACCCTAGTTTCCAAAATCCTTGGAGGAGGCTTGGGAAACCTAATGGGATTTTCTCTAGGAAGAGAGGGTCCATCAATCCAAATGGGTGGAGCAGCAGCCAAGTCACTTGGCAAAATTTTAAAGAGGCCACCAGATGAACTCAAGTACATGATAACAGCAGGGGCAGCAGCAGGACTTGCAGCGGCCTTTAACGCACCTTTAGCTGGTTGCATCTTTGCAATAGAGGAACTCCACAAGTCCTACTCAAAATTTGTCCTCTTGCCAGCCCTAATTGCATCAATAACTGCAAACTACATTTCCTTTATCATAATGGGACAAGAAACATCCTTCTCCTTCTTTGTCACAGAGTCCCTACCTATGAAACTCATTTGGGTTGCCATCCTAATAGGAATCTTGACAGGCCTAGTGGGAGGAGTTTACAACTACTTAATAACAAAATTTCAAGACCTATTCAAAAAAATAAATTCAAAAATTTTAAAATACGCCCTACTAATGGGAGTTACAATTCTTGTTGGCTTTATGTTTTTTGAAGGAACAGGTGGAGGACACGGCCTCTTAGAAAATATGGCAAGACATAGATTTGCAGTAAAATATATACTTGCAATCCTCTTAGTAAAATTATTTTACACAAGCTTTTGCTACGGGTCAGGAGTCCAAGGCGGGATCTTTTTGCCAGTACTTGTAATAGGAGGATCATGTGGAGCCCTAGTCTTTGCCTTCCTAGACAAGAGCTTTGGAGTAGATGCCTTCTACATCAACTTTATAATCTTGGGCATGAGCGGAATCCTTGCATCAGTTGTGAGAAGTCCAATCCTATCAATAATATTGGTATCAGAAATGACATCAACCTTTGAGCACTTGATAGCCCTATCCATTGTAGTCATGGTTTCATACTACGTGGCAGAAGCTCTAAGAGTTGCACCAATTTACGACACTCTCTTTGAAAGACAACTAAAGGACAAAAATTTACTAAGTCCAAAAGAAAGAGAACTTGGTGACTACTCAGTCTTTGAATACACAATCACAGACGACTTCAAAAACATGGGCAAGGACCTAAGAGAAATAAACTTTCCAAAACATCTAATAATAATGTCCATCGAAAGAGATGGCAGCGAATTTGTCCCAACAGCCGACGACTTGATTCTGCTTGGCGACAAAGTCACAGTCCTAATAAGCGCAGAAGACGCATTAGCTATAGACGAATTTTTTAAGGGCGAATAAAAATTTTTGCCAGGGTTTAATAGACCCTGGTTTTTTATTAGCAAATTTAAAATTTATAAAAACAAAAAGTGCAAGATTATTTTTCTTGCACTTCTTTTGCTTTTAAATTTAATTTTACAGACTTTCTAAATATTTTTTAACTTGTGGGCCTACGTAAGCCTTGCCGTCTTTTAAGAGGATTGGTCTCTTAACTAGCATGCCGTCAGTGGATAGGAGCTCGAAGATTTCTTCTTCTGTCATGTCCTTCTTCTTGTCCTTTAGGTTTAGCTCCCTATACCTAACTCCTGATGTGTTAAAGAGTTTGAAGATGTCAACTCCTGCTTGGTCTTTAATTTTTTTAAGTTCATCAACACTTAAGAGGTCCTTGTCGATCTCTCTGTAGTCGTAGGAAATATTTTTTTCTTGCAAAAGTTTTTCTACGTTTTTGCAAGTGCTGCATTTTTTGTATCCGATTAATGTGTTCATAATAACCTCCTTCTATGTCAAATTATACTATAAAAAATTATAAAAAAATTTTAAAAATTTTTGCAAAAAGTGTTTACATTTTTCTTTTGGGTGGTATAATAATAGTACCAAATAAGATTAACGTGATAAAGCAATAAAAAGCTTGAAGATTTTTCTTATTTGTGAACAATGACAATTCCATCCAATAAAAAAGTAAAACGTATTTGATTTTATTTAAATTTATTAGCCTCTTATAAAAAGGCTTTTATATAAATTGAAATTGAAGATGTAATTAAAGTACGATGGTAAATAGTTTAGTTAGTAATTGTTATTTACTCTTAGTTTTTATATAAATGGCAGAAAGTCCTAGAGTAGGGAACTTTCAAAAATGTTAATTTATATAGGGCTTTGGTAAAATGAAGAATATAGGTGATAGATGTGATTGAACCAAAAAGTTTAAATTGGATGGAATTAAATATCTGAAAAGAATGTCTTTTAATTAATTGATTAAGGACATTCTTTTTTTATGTAATTTTTTAAGAGGGCCTAGGAAATTTAAAAACTTTATGAAGTATTAGCGAGATTATTTTTTCTTAACAGAAAAATTTGATAATTTAATAGTTTGCTTATTTATAAGAACTAAGAAGAGAGAAGGAAGTTAACAAATAATTGAGAGGAAAGAGCCTTAAAGAATTATAAGAGATTCAAAAATTATAAGTTAACAAAATTAAAATATCCAAAAAATAAAAATCCCAACTAATTTAAAAATAAAAATCTACATAAAAAATCTCCACCTATTTCACATAAGTGGAGATTTATTTTATTTATTTAATTTTTATTAATCTTCTTTTGCTAGGATCTTTGCAGCCATTTCCTTACCGAAGTCGATAAGTTGTTGTAACTCTTCATGTGTTGCTGCACCTTGGATTTCAAGTTGAGTGTCAAGCACATCGTACTTGCCATCTTCCATGTATTTCTTTAGAGTTTTTAGAGCTCCACCTGACCAAGAGTAGGAACCGAAGATTCCCCAGTAGTTGTTTTTCATTCTTTGGTGAGAAACTTCTGTCAATAGGTAGTTCATTGGAGGGAAGAGGTTGTTGTCGTAAGAACATGAACCCAAGATAACTCCCTTGTATCTCCAGATGTCAGAAAGTAGGTAAGAGTAAGAAGTCTTTGTGATGTCACGAACTTTTACATTCTTAAGTCCGCCTTCAGAAAGTCCTCTTGCAACTGCTTCTGCCATTGTTTCTGTGTTACCATACATTGAACCGAAGATTACTACACAGCCGTCGATTGTTTCTTGCTTAGCAAGTGATGTGTAGATGTCGATAATCTTTTGTGGATTTTTTCTCCAGATTGGTCCGTGGTCTGGGCAAATAAGTTCAATATCAAGACCTTCTAGCTTCTTAAGAGCTTTTAGGGCTTGTGTTGCATACTTACCAACTATGTTGATGAAGTATCTTGTTGTTTCTTCTAGGTAGTTTGAATCATATTCGATTTGGTCGTCAAAGATTCCACCATCAAGTGTACCAAAGCCACCGAAGATGTCTTGTGAGAATAGAGTCTTAGTTGCTTCTTCGTAGGCAACCATAGATTCTGGCCAGTGAACCATTGGAGTCATGTAGAAAGTTAACTTTCTATTTCCAAGTTCTACAGTTTCTCCTTCTTTAACTTCGATGATGTTGTCTGTAACTTCGTAGAAGTTCTTTAACATGGCAACAGCCTTCTTGTTTGTAACAAGTTTTGCATCTGGATAGATGTCCAAGATTGTCTTAATTGAAGATGTGTGGTCTGGTTCCATGTGATTGATTACTATGTAATCAATTTTTTCATTTTCTCCAATAATTTCATTGATCTTTTGAATGTAATCGTCAATAGTGTTAACTCTTACTAGGTCAAAAAGTATATTTTTTTCTCCCTTTAACACATAAGAGTTGTAAGCAACACCCTTTGGTAGTGGCCACATTCCTTCAAATAGTTCAGTCTTTCTATCATTTGTACCTATAAAATATATATCGTCTTTAATAGGTACTGACAATAAGTTTTCCATAAATCCTCCTTATATTTTATAAAGTAAAGACTTAATTAAGTCCTTCCCTTCAATACATTTAACAAAGTTAAATTACCTTAACTTACATACCCCATAATCCCGATAAAAAACAGGATTTTATTTTTTTAGTAAAATTCTAAAAAGTTGTGTCTTTCGCCCTTTTCCTTGTAGCCAAGAATTTGATCCATGTTGACATTTTCTGTTGCACGCAAGATATTTATGTCAACATTTTTGTTTTCCTTCTTGAGCTCTTCGATGAGGTCCTTGATAAAAAACCTCTTGTTGCCGGACTGCTTTTGGGTAACAGTGCAGGCACAGTCAAGAGCAGAAAGGCCAGTGGATTTCATAAACCTAATAATAGCTTCTTCTCTTACAAGATACATGGGCCTAATGAGTTCTAAGCCTTCAAAGTTTTTGGATTTCAACTTTGGCATCATTGTCTTGAAGTCGCCAGCGTAGATTATATTTAAAAGAACAGTCTCGATGACATCATCAAAGTGGTGACCAAGGGCAAGCTTATTGCAGCCAAGCTCTTGGGCCCTGTTGTATAAATTGCCTCGACGCATCCTGGCACACATGTAACAAGTTGAGCCACCTTCTGATAATTTTTCAGCAACTGAAAAGACATCAGAGTCGTGAACCTTGACAGGGATTCCAAGTTTCTCGCAGTTGTACTCAAGTCTCTCTCTGTTCTCAGGAAGGTAGCCTGGGTCCATGGCAATGAATTCTAATTCAAAGGGAACCTTGTTGTGCTTCTTGAGTTCTTGCAAGAGCTTGGCAAGAGTTAGCGAGTCCTTGCCACCTGATATTGCAACTGCAATCTTGTCGCCAGGGCTAATCATTTCATAATTGTTAATCCCCTTGACGAATTTTTTATAAATGTCTCTCCTGTAAGTTTTTATTAGGGACCTCTCTATGTCCACAATGCTTTTAACTTTTTCCAAAAAATTTCACCTTTACCAATCTATTGTTATTATAGCATAGTTATTTACTAATTAATAAGAATTTGAAAATCTTTAAGAGTCTCTTCATAGAAAAGAAGCTCGCAAGAATTTTTTCTTAAAAATTATAACACAAGTAGACTTTTATAAAAATATTTTTGGGCATATATAAGGGTGAGAGCCATTAAATTATTAAAAAAATCTCCTTTGTGATATAATTTAGGTAATTAACTAAAGGAGACCTAGCTAGGCTAGATAAAAGAAAAGGAAGTATAAAATGGTAAATTATAATGTAAAGAAAAATTACACCTTGCTTGTGGATTTCTATGAACTCACAATGGCCAATGGTTTTTTTAAGGAAGGACTAAGAGACAAGACTGTCATCTTTGATATGTTCTTCAGAGAAGTGCCTGACAACGGAGAGTACACAATTGTTGCTGGCCTTGAACAACTTATTGAGTACATGGAGAACCTCCACTTCTCAGAAGAAGACATAGACTTCTTAAGAGAAAAGGGAATTTTTGACGAAGAGTTTTTATCTTATTTAAAAGATTTTGAATTTAAATGTGACGTTTGGGCAATGCCAGAAGGAACTCTTGCCTTCCCTGGTGAGCCACTTTTAATAGTAAGAGGCCCAGCTATTCAAGCTCAAATGCTTGAGACTATGGTTCTACTTACAATAAATCACCAATCTATGATTGCAACTAAGGCATCAAGAATTGTTAAGCAAGCTAAGGGCAGACCAGTTGTTGAATTTGGATCAAGAAGAGCCCAAGGATATTCTGCAGCAAATCTTGGAGCAAGGGCAGCCTACATAGGTGGTTGTGCAGGAACAGCTAACACTTTGACAGACAAGATGTTTGGAGTACCAGCTCTTGGAACCATGGCTCACTCTTGGGTTCAAATGTTTGACACAGAGCTAGAAGCCTTTAGGGCCTTTGCAAGAGTTTATCCAGACAACTGTCTACTTCTTGTTGACACTTACGACACTCTTAAGGAAGGTGTCCCTAATGCCATCAAGGTATTTGACGAAGAAGTTGTGCCTCGTGGATTTAGACCTAAGGGCATAAGAATTGACTCTGGGGATATAACTTACATTTCCAACAAGGCGAGAAAGATGCTAGATGATGCAGGCTATGAAGATGTTAAGATTATGGCATCCAACTCCCTAGATGAGTACACAATTAGGACAATCCTCCATCAAGGTGCAAAGCTTGACTCCTTTGGAGTTGGGGAAAGACTTATTACATCAAAGTCATCTCCAGTTTTTGGTGGAGTTTATAAACTTGTTGCCACAGAAGATGAAGAGGGAAAGATCACTCCAAAGATTAAAATTTCTGAAAACGTGGCAAAAATTACTACACCAGGCTTTAAGGAACTTTACAGATTTTATGAAAATGAAACTGGCAAGGCCATGGGTGATGTCATAGCCCTAAGAGATGAAGAAATCCCTAAGGATAATTACGAAGTCTTCCACCCAATCTACACTTGGAAGAGAAAGACACTTACAGACTACACAGCTAAGAAGGTCCTTGTTCAAATTTATGATAAGGGTGAACTTGTTTACAAGATGCCAAGCCTTGATGAAATAAGAGCAAGGGCTGATGCAGAACTTGATACTCTTTGGGAAGAAACTAAGAGACTTGACAATCCAAACGAGTACATCGTCGACTTGTCAGAAAAACTTTGGAAGCTAAAGGACGACTTATTAAAGAAGCACGGAAAAAATTAAAATAAAAAGAGAATAAAAAAGAGAGGGAAGTTATATGCAGTATTATGGAAATGTTTTTAGACCGCCAAGTGAGGCTAGGTCACTAATAATTCAAGCTACAGTGGGTTGTTCCCACAACAACTGTACTTTTTGCTACATGTACAAGGATGATGATTTTAGGATAAGACCCCTTGAAGATATAAAGAAGGACCTAATAGAAATGAGCTCCTATGGAGATTATTTTGAAAGGATCTTCTTGGCAGATGGAGACGCTCTAGTATTAAAGACAAAGGACCTTGTGGAAATCCTAAGGACCATAAAAAAATACTATCCCAATGTCAAAAGAGTTTCATCCTATGCAACTGCCCAAGATATAAATAGAAAGTCCCTTGAAGAACTAAAGGAGCTTAGGGATGAAGGGCTTGAGATGCTCTACATTGGTTTCGAAACGGGGGACGAAGAACTCCTAAAGGAAATCCAAAAGGGCGTAACCTATGAAGAATATGTGACTGCCATGAAGAAGGCAAAGGAAGCTGGATTTACAACTTCCATCACAATCATAGCAGGCCTTGGTGGAGTAGAGGGCATGGAGAGAAATGCAATAGGAACTGCAAAATTAATTTCAGAAACCAAGCCAGACTTCTTGGGTTATCTTACAATGAGAATTTACAAGAACACACCTCTTTATGAAGACTATGTAAGTGGCAAGTTTAAGATGCCCGATGCGGGTCAAATCCTTGAAGAGATGAAAATATTCTTGGAGCACGTGGACTCTGAAGGCACAGTATTTAGGTCCAACCACGCATCCAACTACGTTCTACTTGCCGGAACTTTAAATGAAGACAAGGAAGGCCTAATAAGTGCAATAGAAAAAACTTTAAAGAAAAAGTCTTTTAGACCTGATGTATTGAGAGGATTTTAAAATTGAGAGACAAAAATTTTGAAAGTATGGATGAAAGGCAAAAATTAAAAAATTTAAAGAGAGAATTGGACTCTGGAGTTGTTTCCTTTGAAGAAAAAACCGAGGAGACATCCCTTGCCCTAAATCCTGTTAGGTATCTCATACCTCTTGAGTCAAAACCTAATAAGAAGGAAAAACTTGACATTGACTACAAGAAGAAGGACCAACCTAGTGACAAAAATTTCGAAATTATTATAGAAGTAAATCCCAAGGGTTATGAAGAAAATAAAAAGAGAAGGAGGGAGTCAAAGCTCCCTGCCCCTCACAGGTCTTACCCTCTTGAAAGGGTGAAGAGAGATCAACAAAAGATAAACAAGGGGTCCCTCTTCTACGACTACCTAGAGATTTACTTAAACAGGACAAAGAACATAGAGAGACAGTTCTTTGAAGACTACTTTGGTTTGTAGTCTCAAGAAAAGAGGAAAAAATGGAAGATAAAAGAGAAAGAGAAGAAAAGAAAATCCCGTCAAGCTTATCCTTTAAGACCGACGTCTACAAAAAGATATTTTTGACAGGGCTTGCCCTCTTATTTGTGGCATACTTATTTGTAAATTCCAAGACAATATTTTCAGGTCTTGGAGTCTTACTTGGCGTTATTGCTCCCTTTATCCTAGGAGGAGTCATCGCCTTTATAATGAAAATACCCCTAAACTTTTTCGAGAGAAAAGTTTTAGACAAGATAAAAAATGAAAAATTTCAAAAGCACAAGAGGACAATTTCCATTGCTATATCCTTTATAGTGATAATCCTCGCCATATTTATAATTACGGCGATAATTGTCCCACAACTTATCAATTCCTTTAACGAACTTAGGAAGTCCCTCCCAAGTTTCTTGCAAATGGCAATTGATAAGACAAGAGAGATACCTTATTTAAGTAATTACTCTGACAAGCTCCAAGCTGAGTACGACAACTTGTCTTGGAATGAAATTTTTAATAGGGTAAGGAGCTTTGTGAAGTCTGACGAACAGTCATCCTATATACTAAACTCTGCCCTATCGACAGCGTCCAGTATCTTAGGTGGCTTGGTCTCCTTCTTCCTTGCCCTTATCACATCAATCTACATCCTTGCAGACAAGGAAAGGCTTGGCTATCAAGCAACAAGAATTTGCTACTCATGTTTTAACAAGAAGGTCGCAAATAAAATCTTGCACGTAGCCCACCTCTTACATGAAAACTTCTTTGGTTTCATAAGGGGACAGCTAACAGTGTCATCCTTTATAGGTATCGCGACTTTTGTCTGCTGTCTTATCTTAAGGATTCCCAACGCAGCCACTATTGGTGTAATAGTTGGCGTGACAGACCTTGTGCCAATCATCGGACCCTTCCTTGGTGGTGCCATGGCCTTTGTCATGATTGTAATTGAAGACCCAACTAAGGGACTTATGTTTATAGTATTGATTTTGATCTTGCAACAAATTGAATCAAACCTAGTTTATCCAAAACTTGTGGGTAACGAAGTTGGACTTCCATCCTTATGGACTCTTGTGGCAATCACAATAGGTGGCTCTCTTTTTGGAGTAGTGGGCATGTGGGCCTTTATACCACTTGCATCAACTCTCTACGCTCTTATGAAAGAGTACACAGAGTACAAGATCAATGAAAAGAACCTAGACCTTAGAATGAAGAAAATTTAAAATGTAAAAATTTAAAATTTTAAGAAAGACTCCTCATGTAATAGTGGGAAGTCTTTTTTTATGCAAGTTGAGGTGACTTGCAAGTTAATAAAAAATTATAAGTTAATAAGAGCTTGCGACTTCATAAAAAATTATAAGTTAATAAATTACGGCTAAGTCATAAGAAGATATAAAGCCATAAAGATTTACAAAGTCACAAACAATTATAAAGTCTCAAATAATAAAAATTTATATAAAACCCACAAGATTAATCTGACCATTTTGCAAATTATTGAAAGTTCCCTATTATGGGTATAATAGAAAAGAACAAAAAATGCTTAAAGATATTAAAATATTTAAGAATGGAAGCTAAGGTCTTCGAAATAATGAAGACCAATTGATTTAAGGAGAGATTATAATGATTGAATTTAAAAAAGTCAGCAAGATCTATCCCGGTAATCAGGTTGCAGCGGAAAATATAAATTTAAAATTTAAAGATGGCGAATTTATATGTTTTATTGGAGCCAGTGGATCGGGCAAGACTACCTGCATGAGGATGATAAACAGGATGAACGAAATCACATCAGGGGATATCCTCATTAACGGAGTCAGCATCAAGGACATGGATCCAGTTGATCTCAGGAGACAAATTGGATATGTAATCCAACAAATTGGACTCTTGCCACATATGACAGTTTATGACAACATAGTTCTAGTCCCAAGACTTTTGAAATGGGACGAAGAAAAGTTAAGGCCCATTGCCGAGAACCTAATCGAAAAAGTGGACCTACCTCTTTCCTACTTAGACAAATACCCATCAGAATTATCTGGTGGTCAACAACAGAGAATTGGAGTTATAAGGGCTCTGGCAGCAGACCAAGACATAATCCTAATGGACGAACCCTTTGGTGCCCTTGACCCCATAACGAGAGATGCCCTTCAAAAACTCGTGAAGAGACTTCAAAGAGAAATGGGAAAGACAATAGTCTTTGTATCTCACGACATGGACGAGGCCCTTTCACTTGCAGACAGGATTGTTATCATGAAGAAGGGTCACGTTGAACAATTTGATACGCCAGAAAATATACTTAAAAATCCAAAGTCAAAATACGTAGAAGAAATGCTGGGCCAAGAAAAGATGAACGAGGCCAAGACTTCTTACAGGACTGTGGAAACAATTATGCTTAAGAATCCAGTTTCATTAACAAGTGATAGGTCAACCTACGATGCCCTTGCCCTTATGAGAAACAAGAGAGTCGATACTATTTTCGTAACCGACGAGGAAGGTCACCTACTTGGAGCTGTGGGCATGTTTGACATAGGAAGATATGGTAAGCACATAAAAGCTCTCTACGAAGTAATGGATAAGGTCTATGCCATAGGAGAGGACACAGTAATTATGAATGCCATTCGTGACATTTACAACCTAGACATAAAGAACCTGCCAGTTGTAGATGAGGAAAACAAACTTGTTGGCCTTGTTACCAGGGCTTCAGTAGTAGATACAATTTACACCAACCTCTGGGGAAATGAAGAAGAGGAAGAGGCTGAAGAAGTCTATGAAGAGGACAACTTGTCTGAACTTATGAAGGATGCATCAGGTGAGGCACCTAAGAAAATAGGTGATGATAATGATTAATTTTTTACTAGAAAATAGTGGAGAAATATTGTCAAAGTCCATGGAACACCTTTTGATTGCTACGATTTCTCTCGCCCTTGGAATACTTGTGGCAGTTCCTCTTGGGATCTTACTTAATAGGTTCAAGCAGGCAGCAAAAATTGTCATGGCAATAGCATCAGTCCTTCAAACAGTTCCATCCTTTGCCCTCTTGGCACTTATGATTCCACTTTTTGGAGTTGGAAAAAAGCCAGCCATAGTTGCACTTTTTATCTACTCCTTGCTTCCAATTATGAGGAACACCTATCTCGGGATTGCAGAAGTAAATGAAAACCTAATAGATGCAGCTAAGGGAATGGGGATGACAAGGTCCCAAATACTTTTCAAGGTCCAAATCCCCATGGCTATGCCAGTTATTATGGGTGGCATAAGACTTTCAGGAGTTTACGTCCTTGCTTGGACAACTCTTGCAGCCTATGTAGGAGCAGGTGGACTTGGGGACTTTATCTTCAACGGACTTACTAATGCCATAATGCCAATGGTAGTTTGGGGGACAATCCCAGTTACCCTTATGGCGATAATAGTGGACTTCCTTTTTGGAATTCTAGAAGAAAAACTATCACCTAACAAGAAGAGTGAGGTGGCATAATGAAAAAAATTAAAAAAATACTTTTAATCTTTCTTATCCTACCCATCTTTTTAACATCATGTAGCCTGCCAGGTCTTGGCGGCAACACCAAGACTAGCGTAGTTGTGGCAACGGGATCCAACACAGAAAGGCAGATCCTTGGGGAGATTGTTAAGCAAATGATAGAACACCATAGCGACATAGATGTTTCACTCATCACCAATTTGTCCTCATCTGTCCTAAACCACATAGCCATGTTAAAGGGAGATGTAAACATAGTTGGAGCCATGTACACAGGTACAGCCCTAAGTGGAGAACTTGGCATGGACCCAATTAAGGACCCAAAAGAGGCAGAGAAAGTTGTAATGCAAGAATACTACAAGAGATGGGAGAGATACTGGTACCCATCCTTTGGATTTGACAACACCTATGCCTTTATGGTTACAAAAAAATTTGCAGAAGAAAATAAACTAAAAAAAGTTTCTGACCTTGAGAAAATAAAAGACAAACTTGAAGTTGGAGTAGACACAGCTTGGATAAAGAGAGAGGGCGACGGTTACAAGGCCTTCAAAGAAATCTACGGCTTTGACTTTAAGACAATTTATCCCATGGACATTGGTCTAGTTTATACAGCCCTTGCCAGTGGAGAGATGGACCTAGTCCTTGGATATTCCACAGATGGAAAGATTTCATCCTATGACTTAGTTGTCTTAGAAGATGACAAGAGACTTTTCCCACCTTACGACTGCTCACCAGTTTTGTCAAAGGCAATCGTGGAAAAATATCCAGAGCTTGAGACAATAATGATGAAGCTTGTGGGACAAATCTCATCAAAAGACATGCAAGAGCTAAACCGTCAAGCAGACGAAGACCTTGAGATGCCAAAAATAGTTGCAGAAAACTTTTTGAAGAAGCACAAGTATTTTGAAGACGTAAAAGTTGACGAAAACAAGATAAAAGAATACAAGGAACTTGTGGAAGGAGGAAAAAATGTCTGATGTAATAATTTACTATATGGAGAACGCATCCTATGTCTTTGAACAATTTATTAGACACTTTTTAATTTCCATCTACGGAGTTCTATTTGCCGCAATAGTGGCAATACCACTGGGCTTTGCAGTAGCGAGAAAGAGAAAATTATCAAGACTAACAATAAGTATCGCCAATGTAATGCAGACCATACCATCCCTTGCCATGTTGGCTATCCTCATGTTTTTAATAGGAACGGGACCAAACACAGTTGTCTTTGCAGTATTTTTATACGCAATACTTCCAATATTAAAAAACACAGTGGGAGGAATAAACTCAGTAACACCAGAGCTTGTTGATGCAGCTAAGGGAATGGGGATGACAAAATATCAAATAATGAGGAAGGTAGAACTTCCCCTTGCCATTTCAATAATCATGGGTGGCATAAGAAATGCCCTAGTTCTCGCCATAGGAGTAACAGCAGTGGGCACCTTCATTGGAGCAGGAGGCCTTGGAGATATAATCACAAGGGGAATCACAGTAGCCAATGGAAGCCCCATAATAATAGCGGGAGCAATCCCAACAGCCTTGATGGCAGTCTTGGCAGACTTCGCACTTGGCGCCATAGAAAATAAATTAAAGCCAAGAACCTTTACAAAGATATAAAAAAATAAAGAATCAAGCTGACCTTTAATTATAAAACAAGATTAAGGGTCAGTTTTTTATTTAGAAATTAAGTTAAGCAAATTTAAAAAAATAATAAAACTTCATAAGTTCGCTTTAATAATAAAAATTTAAAGTGAAGATGTAATCTAAAATAAAAAGATTTTGGAAAAGTAATAGTAAGTAAAAGTAGGAGTAATTAAATAAGTTGTAAAACAAAAATACTCAGGTTGAAAAAACCTGAGTTTTTTGTGTGCAAAGATTTTTATAAAGTTTTTAAAATTTATTTTCAAAAGTTCTTAAGTTCTGCTACTTCTTAGTCTTATAGAAGTCTACTACAGAGAAGATTGTGTTGACTAAGATGATGTAGTGGTGGTAGAAGGAGAAGTAAAGGGACATTACAGGTGCGCCCACCATCTCTAGCGGCGTCCTTCCTGCTATGTTCCAAGGGATGTAGGATGGAGTCATGACTGCCGAATTCTCCATATCAAGGGCTAGGTCGTATTGGTCCTTATAATTTTCCCTTGCCATCTCATAGGTTAGCATTATTGTAAGAGTTTGGTTGGAAGAAAAAACTGAAATCATTGCAGACATTAGGGACATGACCAGCATCTTAGGAAGTTTTGCAAACATCTTATTTACAAATTTCTTCACGCCAATTAAGAGGTCAGTCTCCTTGAAGAAACCAAAGTAACCAGAAGAAGTTCCAACTATTAAGAGCATCTTAAACATGGAGAAAAATCCTCCGCCATTAATCAACTTGCCTGCAGGGGAATCCAAGTGAAAACCAAAAATCAAGGCATGAAAAACTTCTGCCAAAGACCTGTCTTGTAAGACCATGGCAAAGACTATAGATATCCCAATGGAAATAAGCATGTTGATCTTTAAATCAATTTTTAAAATTGCAAGGATGATAATAGAAAGAGTTGGAATGATGAGGAGAAGATTGAAATTAAAAATCTCCCTAATCATCTCGATGCTTTCCTTGTCGACTCTTGCGTCGATCCCCAAATTAAAAATTTGATAAGTTGCAATAGTTAGTATAAGAGGAAGGATGCAAGTCCTAAACATATTCCTGAGGTTTACATAGAGGTCTGTCTTGGTAAGAGTTGCCACCAAGAGGGCCGATGTGGACATTGGCGATGACCTATCTCCAAAGAAACAGCCAGATAAAATCGCCCCACCACAAACCATTGGGTTAAAATTCATGGCGTTGGAAATTGACATGGAGATAATCCCTGCCGTAGATGCAGTCCCAAAGCTCGTCCCAGTTAAGAAGGAGATGGCTGAGTTAAAGATAAAGACTCCCACATAGAAAAATTTAGGAGAGATTAAAGAAGTTCCGTGATAAATTATGTAGGCAATTGTGCCTGAAAGTCTCCAAATTCCTGTTATCATTCCAATGAGGGAAAATACGGTTAAGATAGTCTTGGTGTCCTTTATGCCTGTGTATGCCATAGACCAAATTTCCCTTGGATTAAACTTTCTTATGTAAGCGTAAAGAGACAAGAGAATTAAATTCAAAAAGAGGGCAAGGACAATAGAAATGTCAAAAATTATTGCCACAAAAAGATTTACCATAAATAAAATTAAAATTAAAATTTCTAGCATACTTTACTCCATCTACTTTCTTAACTCTAGCTTTACTCCCTTTATTTTATAATTAAGCTAAGTCTTCTTTCAAGGAAATTTAGATAATTCTTAATAATTTTGAAAGATTTTGCAGTTCTTTACTATTGTAATTCTAGAAAAGCTTACTATATAATTAAGCTTGGAGGTAGAAATGAAAAAATTTTACACAAAAGCGAAAAATACCATACTTAAAAATAGAAGAAATAAAATAATAGCGGGAGGAGGACTTGCCCTCATCCTGGCACTTACCCTAGTGCCCAAAATTGCTGGACTTGGTGGAGGAAAGGCAGAAACAATTTCTGAAAACCAAATTGTCACATTGAGGAAGGGCAGCCTCACAAACTCCGTCAGCGAAAAGGGAAAGGTAGTTCCATCAAACTCCGTGGAAGTCTTTTCTGAAAAGGCCCTGCCAGTCACTCAAATAAATGTAAAAGTTGGCGATCAGGTGAAAAAAGGCGACATAATTGCCAAGCTTGACTCATCCAGCATAGAGCAACAGTTGAGGTCAAGGAAGGCACAAAAAGCAGCCACAGACAAAAACCTTTCGGCACAAATTTCTGCTGCCAAGAAGAGACTTTCTGAAGCTGTGACTGGTCAAAAGTCCGGCAAGAGTCCTGCTCTTGTTGCAGCTGAAACTTCCCTAACCCAAGCCATGGACCAATACCTTGCTGCAGAGAAGTCCTACAACGACTTCAAGAGGAGCATCGACGAGAGATACAACCAAGGTCTTGTGGCAGAAAAGGGGTCAAGGGAAAGTCTTGCCTACCAAGAAGAAGCAACTGACCTAAGATACAAGCAATTGGTGGATGACATAAACAAGAATAGGGACAAGATTTCTGAAAACAAGTCCCTTGCCTCAGGAGCGTCAAGGTCCAAGGACTATCTCCAAGCTGACTTAGACAATGCCAAGAGGAGACTTACAGAAATTGGAATTGAAATCTCTGAAAAGCAGGCAGAAATGACTGAAAAACAAGGTCAACTTCTTGGCGGTGGAAAGCAAAATGTCCAAAGCCTGCCTAAAAATAACAATTCAAATTCAGAAAAAAAGAGCATAAACGCAGGCACACTTGAAAGTAAAATTGTAGAAAACACTACAGTGGGAGAAAACCCAGATACTAAAAAGATCCAAAGAGAAATTGACGACTTAAAAAATAAAATCAAATCTCTAACAAGAGAACAAGCCGAAACAGAAATCCTAATAGGAAAAATTTCCGAAGACCTTGCCACTGCCAAGGCTGATGAACAAAAATACCAAGCTGAAGCCGAAGCCCTTGAAAAGGAAGTGGAAGGCCAAGCAAAGCAAGTTGAATCCACAAGCCTTGAAGTGAAAAAGGCAAAGGAAGACCTTTACGCTGATGCCGATAAGGCATTAAAGGCGAGAAAGTCTCGTGATGACGAATTAAAAACTCTGGCACAAAATCTTGAAACGGCAAAGAACAACTACGAAAGTGCCAAGAAAAATCTTGAATCAACAAAAATCCAAGTTGCCAACGAAATCTCTGGTCTAAGGGACAACCTAAAGACAAGTCAGGCAGGAGCCAACAATCTTGACAATGTAGAAATCGAAAACCTATCAGAAGAACTTGAAAAAGTTATGATAAAGGCACCAGCAGATGGAACTGTGACGGAAGTCCCAGCCAAGGAAGGTCAAGTGCCAACAGGCTACCTTGCCAAGATTGAAACCATTGACAAGCTTAGGATAGAATCCCAAATCAAGGAATACGATAAGAACTCCATCAAGGTGGGAACAGAAGTTGAAATCACGTCAGACTCCATCATGGGAGAGGTCTACAAGGGCAAGGTCATCTCCATTGACCCAGCTCCAATGCCAGTATCTGAAGACAACAAGTCTGGCGAAGTATTATACAAGACTGTAATAGAAATAGATGAAGGTCAAGAAGAAAAATTTGCACCAGGCATGACCCTTAGGGTTAAGTACATCATTAGCCAGGAAGAAAACACCTTCAAGGTGCCAAGTGATGCCATCTTCGAAAGAGACAACAAGTCCTATGTCCTTGCACTAAAAGACCTAGGCAAAGACAAGTACCAAATCGAAAAAGTTGAAGTGACAAGGGGACTTGAAAATGATGCAGAAACTGCCGTCAAGTCCAAAGACCTCAAGGAAGGCGACAAGGTCCTTGCCACATCAGGAGGCTATGGAGAAGGCAGCCAAGTTAAACTTATGAGAGATCCAAACTCCAAAGAAAGTGATGGAGATGAAAAAAGTGTAGATGCCAGCACTGCAGAAGCCGGAGGAGTTATCATAAAATGACAGGCAAGCTTATAAAAATGGAGAACATAAAAAAGTCCTTTAACATTGGTAAAGAAAATGAACTGGAAATCCTCCACGGTATAAACTTTGAAGTAAATGATGGCGACTTCGTGTCCGTTGTGGGCCAGTCAGGTTCAGGCAAGTCTACCCTCATGAACATCATTGGACTCCTAGACAGGCAGACATCAGGCTACTACGAACTCAATGGAGTTGACATCTCCACCTTAAAGGACAGCGACTTATCAGCCTACAGGTCCAAAAAAATTGGTTTCGTCTTCCAAAATTTCAACTTGATTCCCAGGTCCAACGCCTTAAAAAATGTGGAACTCCCAATGACCTACGCAGGTCTAGGCAAAAAGGAAAGAGCTGAAAGGGCAGAAAGACTACTTGAAATAGTTGAGATGAAGGACAGGATGGACCATCTCCCCAACGAGCTATCAGGTGGGCAAAAGCAAAGAGTTGCCATAGCCAGGTCAATGGCAAATAACCCCGACATCATCCTGGCAGACGAGCCAACGGGAGCCTTGGACTCCAAGACTGGTAGGAATGTAATGGACCTCTTCCACAAACTCAATAAGGAAGATAAGAGGACCATAATCATCATCACCCACAACATGGAACTCGCCAAGGAAGCTGGCAGGATTTACAAGATGACTGACGGACTTTTGGAGGAGATTTAATGGATATACTAGAAACAATAAAACTCTCCCTTGAAGGACTGAGGTCCAACAAGCTCAGGTCCTTCCTCACCATGCTGGGGATAATAATTGGCATCGGATCAGTAATCGGCATCACAACCATAGGAGATGCCCTCACCAAGTCAGTCAACAAGGCCTTTGACTCCATAGCCAACACAGCAGTCCAAGTTTATGTAAAGCCAAAAAATTCCGACTACGACGGGGGAGAACTCACCGACTCTGACTACTTCTCAGAAAATATAATAAACTATTTAGAAGCTAAAAAGGGCAGGACCATTGAAGACCTAGTCTACCATGGAGCTAGCGGCCAAGGCTATGTCAAAGAAGGAAGAAACAAGGAAGCAGTATCCATAGTTTCCACATCAGAGGGCGAAAAAAATATTTTCAAACTCAAGATGGTTGCCGGCAGGTTTTTAAATGACGAAGACGTGGCAAGGGGCAAGTCTGTTGCAGTTATATCAGACAAGGTCCTTGAAAAAATCTACAAGGTCCCAGCACCAGAAGCCTTGGGTCAAGAAGTGAAAATTGACGTCAATGGCAAACTCCTAGTTGCCACAATAATTGGAGTCTACCAGTACGAAGAGATGAAGGTTATGGGCCAATCCCTTAATGGAGGGAGCTCATCAATATACATTCCAAGGACAACGGGGGACAGAGAACTTTTGACAGAACCAAGGACATCTTACTATGACATCTCCATGACTTTAAAAAATCCCGACACTATAGAAGAAGATTCCAAGGCTCTAGTAGATGACCTAAACGCTAAGTTCTACAAGGACAACTCACGAGCAGAAGTTGCCCACTACTCAGCCAAGAGCGAAATATCACAAATGAACTCAGCCATGGGGTCCATCCAAGTTGCCATAGGAGCCATTGCAGCCATCTCCCTTTTAGTAGGAGGCATCGGCGTAATGAATATCCTCCTTGTGTCAGTAACAGAGAGGACCAGAGAAATTGGAATTAGAAAGGCCTTAGGAGCAACTAGGGGCGACATAAGAAAGCAATTTATCATCGAGTCCGTCATCATTTGCATCATTGGAGGATTCTTCGGCATCATCCTGGGAACTATAATAGGACTAATTGGGTCCAAACTTTTGGAATTCCAAACACTTCCATCCCTGGGATCAATAACAGTTGCAGTTGGATTCTCTATGCTAATAGGAGTTTTCTTCGGCTACTACCCAGCCAACAAGGCAGCCAAACTAGACCCAATCGAAGCCTTGAGGTACGAGTAAAAATTTATAGAAAAATAAGGACGAATAATAACCTATATAATAGAAGAAAAATAAAAAATTAATAAAAGATGGAAAGCACTGTCGAAAGGCAGTGCTTTTTGCTTGACCTAACCCAATTTGCGAGCTAAATTGCCCCTGGCTTAGTCCTGACTGACTTGCAAATAAGACCTAAGTCGTAAATTTTATGAAGTTATGAAGTCTTACGGCTTTATAAAGTCTTATGGCCTTGTAAAGACTTATGACTTGATAAAAAACTCTGGATTCGTGAATGCCTATAAGCTTGAAGAAAAATATAAAGTCCTAAAGTCCCATGAAGTTAGACCTGCTTGTGACTCCATAAGAAATCAAAAAGTCCTGACCAAAGAATGTACAAGAAAAACCTGTATAATAGAAGAAAAATTACAAGAGCTTTTTAATTTATACTTGATTTACTAAGGAGTGAGGAAAAGGATTGGTAAAAAAGTAAGATCTAAAGACATAGAACTTATAAGAATTAAAACAATAATACAAATATTACAGGTCGTGTAATTTAAAAATATTACTGTCAAAGTGATGGATAGAAAATTAAAATGGATGAATTTATATAAAATAAATTTTTGTATATTACTAGGAAAAAAGATAAGCAAGAAAATAGAAAGAAATTATAAAAATAAAAAAAGAAGCCCCATAGATATAGGCTAAGAAATTATAAAATCCACTAGATAGAGGAAAAAAATCGAAAAAATTTAAAATTTTACCCCTGGTTAAAATTGTATAAAATAAATACAATAATTCATACCAAGATGACACATATATTAATATTTAAATATATTTAAAATACAGGGAAAGGCTATAAATAGAGGTTATTACAAATTTATTACAAGTTATTCATAGTGTTTATACTATGGAAGTGAGGGGGGAGTATTAGTGTAAAAGCTCAACAAATGACAGAAATAAGCCTTTGTAAGAAAAGTTTTTTTATGAAATTCTATTGATATGTAATAAGCCTTGTATTACAATATATATATTATTACTAGAGAATTACATTTTTCCTAGTATAGACTTAAAATGATTGGAGAATAGGAGAAAGAAAATGGACAATATTTTTAAAAGATTTACATGCCTCTTACTGGCATTCTTAATGGTTATGGAGGTCTTTAGCCCAGTAGCAGCTTTAGCGGCAAGCTTAATAGATGAACCTGAAAGCCAGAATTCAACTAGAATAGAGGAAAACATTTCTGGAGAACTATTTAACAAACCAGCCGCAAAAGCAGAAAAGACCGATACTAGGAATAAAGAAGAAGTACATAAAAAAACTTCTAATAAAGCTAAGGAGACTGGCAAGGCTCCTGACCTAATACCAGCTAAGAAAACAAAGAATGACCACGAATCAATGAATCCGGCTAAGCAAACTAAAAATGATTATGAAATTTTAGTTCCTGCTAAAGAAAAAGCTAAGCCAGAAGCAAAAGCTGCAGAAGAAGCTAAGGCTAAAGAAGAACAAGCTGCAAAAGAAAAGGCAGAACTTGATAAGATAGAAAAAGAAAAGCAAGAAGCCCTAAGAATCGAAGCAGAAAGACAAGCACAAGCAGCAAGAGCAAACGATGCAGAAGCCGCAGCAGCCGAAGCCGAATACAGAGATGCTCATCAAAAGAGGCTAGAGCTTGAACAACTACTAGAAGAAAAATTAAAAGAAAAAGGTCTAAGAGACCAAAAGAAACAATCAGAAAAAAGTCTAAACGCGGAAGAATCAAATAAATTAAAAAATACAAACGAAGAAGAAAACACAGAAGAACAAGAAAAAGGTCTACTAGAAAAAATCAAAGAAGGCCTTGGACTTACAGACCTACAAAGAGCAGACAAAGAACTTAAAAAAGCACTTAAAAATAAGAAGAACGGCTTAGAAGAAATTCAAGCATTACTTAACACTTTCGAAGACAAGTACGACTTGTCAAGAGAAGACCAAGCCAAACTAATGGCAGACAACGAAGAAGCCTTCCAAGAACTAATTGATAGAGATAGGGAAGAAAACTTCAGACCACAGGTTTTTGCAACAAGACCTTTAACTGCAGATGAAAAGACAAACCTAGCAGGAAAAAAGTTTAATATAAAGACAATCTTCCAAACATCTAATGCAGGAGGACCAATTCAAGATTACCAATATTTCAAAATTCATTTAGATGATGAACTTACAGTTAATGACCCAAATACATTGAAGCCAATTATCTACAATGGCAGGGTTATTGCAAAACCAACTTACAATAAAGATGATAATATCATTACCTATAACATTGAAGGAACAATTCCAGAAAATATAAATATTCCACTTGATATACCAGTAGACTACAATACAAATAACATTAAACTTAATGAAGATGAAACTTTTGTAGTAATTAATAAAGTTTCAGGTCTTGGTGTTAAAGCTCCAAAAAATCTTTTACCACAAAGGGTTAATAAAAAAGGTGAAATAGTAGGAACTATTATAGAACCAGGTAGACACGATGTTACACAAATCATCGAAGCTGATGATCAAAACTACAAAGTAGACATGGATGCAGTAGCAAATCCTGTACTAAAAGATGGTGAACTACAAGGTTACAACTGGACAATTAAAGTATCTTCAGATACAAACCTAGATGAGCTTGGTTTTAAGGCAAACTTCACAACTGTGAAAGGATCAGGTCTAGGAGATATTTCAAGTAATGTTCAATTAACAGACAACCCAATAAAAGGCGGATTTGGTATTCACGACTCCAAACACCACGCTCCAGGAGCTGTAAGAGAAATAACTTATAATCTCTATACACCAGTTAAAGGTATGCAAGAAAAGTACATGATGGATATTTCTGTTATCCTTACTGCAAAAGGTAAAGTTGGTGCAAAGAGAATTGTCATGGATGGCTGGCCAATAGATAAGGTCAAAGAAACTACACCTATCAGAGCAGGCATGAACAATAGAACAACAATCCTTGGAGAATTTACTTCAGAAAATTCTGCTAAGTGGACAGTAACGGATGGGGTATCTACAGGGGATGGAACAACAAGCTTACCATTAGAAAACAGACAACTTGAAGGCAATCAAACTGGCTCTATAGGACAAACTGTAGTTTATAAAATTGATCCACAATCAGGTCAAATGGTTGTTGATGTCGAAGGTACTAATGGAGAAAAAACAGTAGGTACTATCGCTGCATACGAGTACAACTCTACAATAGATGGAAAGTCAAAAGAAGCACAAAAACTCAGTGGTGTGGAAATTTCCAAATACCAAGATGTAAATGTAGAGCAAAATTGGAATCTTGATAAAGGTTTAAAAATGCCTGAAATGACATTAAAGGCAGTGAACGGATCAGGCGATGAAATCGGAATAACTAAAGTTGGAGAATCAGAAGAAGCTAATCCAGCCCCAGCTACTAGAGACATCACAATTCCAAATGTAAAAGTATGGAATATTCAAGGTGAACGTAAATTTTCTAAAAATGATGTAAAAATCAAACAAGAATTTCCAACAGGAAACACTTATAATGGCGAACCGATTAACTATTATGAAAATAACAACTGGTATGACCTTAACAAAAAGGGATACTACATCCACAATAGGGCAACAGTACAAAAAATACCAAAATTTGGAAACTTCACCCTTATCAAAAAAGGTGAAGATAACAAGCCTCTTGAAGGAGCAACATTTAAACTCCTAGGATCAGGTGAAGCAGAAGTAACCACAAATAAATATGGCGAGATTCAATTTTCCAATATAAGCCCAGGAACCTACACACTTTTGGAAACCAAGGCTCCAAAAGACTACAAGTTAAATCAAGAAAGAACAACTGTAGATGTAGATGATGAAGGAAGAATATCTATAAACGGTAGCAACGCCAAATTGTCAGTTGGAACCAACCCAACAGTAACAGTAGCAGACCCAACTTATCCTGACTACATGAATGCAATGCAATATGCTACAAAGGATGACCAGGGCAATGTTACAACTTACATCTTCCTAAAAGCTAATTCAGCAAGACAAGGTGGATCTACAAATAGAAACACCAGAATTAGTCTAAGGGTAAATGGTGGTGTAATAGAAAACCTAGATGACGTAAAGGTCTATGACGTAAATCCGGATACTCAAAGAGGTATTGTAAAAAACGCCATGACCCAACAGACTGTTGATCAAAAGCTTATAGATCAGCTAGGAGACAGCGTCGTAAATAAACCTAATAATAATAATTGGGTAATCAGGGGAACCCCAAACCATACAGATCCTTATACCAATAAACTTGGTTACGAAATCACCTTCCCTAAGGAAAGATTTGGAAGAGATTGGGGATTCTTGGTAGTTGCAAAATCAAAACCTTTAAATGGCGGCACAAATACCCTAACCTATGACTGGTTAACTAGCCAAGATACTGGAAGCAACGCTAAGTTACAAAACCAAACGGTACAACCAACATCAACATCAGAAGCATCAAAGGGAACAACAATTACAGTAACCAACGAAAAATTTGAAACACGTCCTGTAGAAATCACAAAGATTGACAAGAAAGAAAATCCAATAGTTGGAGCGACATTTGAAATAAGAGATGCAAACGACAAGGTAATTTCTACAGTAACATCACAAGCTGCCGACGAGAAAGGAAAAAAATGCAGGACTTGCATCCTTTGGAAACCTACCAGAAGGTAAGTATACAATAGAAGAAATTGCTGCCCCAGAAGGATATGTAAAATCAGATGTAATCTTCGAAGTTACAGTAGATGATTCAAAGCAAGTAACCTACAAACCAAAATACAAGAACGGATCAGGTAGCCCAATAAATGGTGAAGACTACTTGATAACAGATGAAGAGCAAGCACAAGAAGAAGCTACTGCTAAGATAAGTGTTGTAAGTCAATCTTTAGTTATCAACGAAGGGGACTCAGGAGATATTGGTACAAGACCACAAGTTTGGGAAGCATACAGACTTGAATCTTTGAAGTACAATGCTACTATTGACCTTGAACAATCTTCTCCAGGTCAAAGATTCTCCATCCAATTTGATAAAAACTTAGACTTCACACAATACTTTGGAGAATTCCCTAAGCTAAACATCGCTGGAGTAGACGTAGCAGACCCATATTTTGACTATACAACTAACAAATTGACTTATGTATTTAACGATAATTCAATAGGTGGAAAAACACAGGCCAAGATAGAACTTAAGGGTATTATCCCATCCAAGTATTTTGCCAAAAATGATGGAACTTATTCATTCACAATAACAGTAGCACCAGGTCAAAAAGGTGTCACAGGTCAACAAACTATTAAAACGGATGTACAGGCAGACTACGGTCAATACGACTACGATGGTAAAAATGTCCAAGTACCACAGTCCTACTATTTTAGGGACGTCTACCAAGATGATAAGGGAGACTGGTATGTAGCAGCTATTGCCTACTACAACCCAGTTCACCTCAGAGCAACAGGCCAAAAAGAGCTTAAATTTAACTGGCTATCAACTAATTATCAAGGGGCTAACAAAAACTTCTTCACTTGGGAAGGTAATGGAAACAAACCAGCCTTCTCCCTAAGAGATGTTAAGATTTATCGTACATCACCCAAAATGGGTACGATAAAAGCAGGAAACTTTGAGAAAAAAGTCAACTACAACATGCCCCAATCCTACGGTGTAAGACCGGAACAAGATCCTGCAACCTACAACTTGGTATATTCAAGAGCTATTAATCCAAATTCTCCTGTTAACAATGACAGACAAGGTTCAATTACTCTTAATTACGACCCTGGTCAAATCCAAGAATTTGGAGTAATCACAAAAAATTCTCCACTAAAAATCAAGATGCCAGCAATTGACGATAGGAGCAAGGATGGCTATATCATAGAGCAAACCTTCAAGATTGATGACCTTTATAAGTTCAACAACCTATGGAGAGTCTTCTGTATGACAAACAATGACTTCAAATCATCATTTATCACAAGAGCCAACTACAACAAGGCTACAGGTGACCAAGCAGGTGGAGAGATTCCAAAATTCTACAGCCAAAAAGTTGCGTTAATTAACAAAAAATATGAACCAGGTAATTTTAAAATCAAAAAACTTGATGAATCTGACAGAAGTAAAACTCTTGACGGAGCAACTTTTAGCCTAGAAGATGAAAACAAAAATGTGATCTACAGATCATCAGGTCAAGGTGGTATAGTACAATTCTCTAAACTAAAACCAGGCATCTATACCCTAAGAGAAGAAAAAGCTCCAGCAGAGCATATAAAATCAGACAAGACTTGGAGAGTAAACGTCGGTATCGATGGTGTTGTAACAATCATAGAAATAGGTCTTGGATCAACAGGAGAAGCCCTAGTTGGAAAAGATACTATAGAATTAGAAGTTACAAACAAACCAGTAGCAACTGAATTTAAGGTTTACAAGAAAGACAATGAAAATGTCCCACTACAAGGAGCAAAGTTCAAGATTACCACAACCGATGGCAAACAGGTTGTTACAACAGGTGAATCTGATAAAAACGGTCTAGTTTCATTTGATAAAAAACTTGAAAATGGAACTTATCTATTAGAAGAAGAAGCTGCACCATCAGGTTTCAAGAAACTTGATAAAAAATGGGTAATAGAAATAAATAACAATAAGGCCAAAGTCTACAACTATATAGAGGGTCCTTCAACAGGAACTGATGCAAATGTAAACAAGTCCATCCTAGGAGTAGAAGGAACTAAATGGGTAGAAGTAGCAAAAAGACCACTTACAGGTTGGGTACTAGGAGATAACAGACAAACAGGTTACTACAACAACTGGCCACAACCATTCAAACTTGGTACAAGAATTGTTGGTAAAAATACCAAAGATAAATATGTTATCCAAAGATATGTAATAAACCCAGAAGCTGATACAGTAACTTTAAATAACGCATCCATCCACAGAGAAAAACCATGGTTTAATAACATGAGTTGGTATGCAGGAACTGAAGCTTACAAGATTTTCGAACTTGATAAGGCAGTTGATGGAAATGTAGAAGATATCAGACTTGAAAACTACAATTTGACAGATATTACAAAGGATACAAGTAAAGTCAGTGTAAAAAGCCAAGTTATTACTGGTCAACCAAGACTCTACTTGGACTTTAAGGGCAGACAAATTACAAATCCTATAGTAATAGATGTAAAAATACCTTATACATCAGAAGACGGTGGAGTAGGTACAGGAATGGACCTATACACAAATAAGGGTTCTTTCTGGAAATCTGACTACTACGATATGGCAAACCAAATCGTAGAAGGAGATCCTGTAGTAACTAAGAGTGAAGCAGGAAATATCAAGGGAGCCTATATATCAGAAGGTTCACTTGACGTTACTAACGATAGAGTAGTACAAGAATTCTCCTTCAAGAAGGTAGACGATGGTGGCAACCAAACAGATGCAATAACTGGAGCAACATTCAAACTTCAGGGACCAAAGAAGTCAGATACAGACCTAGGCAAAGAAGTTTGGAAGAAATCTGGCACAGACGGAACAGTTAAATTCGACAACCTAGTACCTGGTATTTACAAACTAACTGAGTCAGGAGCCCCACAAGGTTACGAAAAATCTAATACAGACTGGACAGTAACAGTTACTAAGGATGGAAAGATTTATATAAGAGATAACAAGCCTGGAGATCAAGTTCCAGATCAAGGAGCCCAATGGCAAAAGGTAGATACAAGTCAGCCTAATCCTAATAAACACACACAAAGCTACACTAGCAATGGAAGTAAAGGTAGAATTGCAACAAAGATTACTGAAGTAAACACAAAGGAAAATAAATTCAGACAAGTTTACATTATAAATGGAAGCCCTGATGATTTATTAAACCCATATTTCGAAATTCATGCACAAAAAGAAACCAGAGGATTAACTTTAAATAACACATCTATAGTTTCAATGAATCTAGTTGATAGAACATCAACTCCTGAAAAACTTGTAAATGTAGGAGAAAAAGTTGATTACACTACAGATGTATATGTTAAGAATAATGGCCAAAATAGGATAAAGATAACACCAAAGAATCTTGCAGGTACTAAGACTATAGCCTTAACTATAGAATCTGAAATACCAAATTCGGGTACTATTGGAACAGGGCTTGACTTTATAAACCCTGGCTACAGAAACAATTACTGGTTTGCAGAATGGTATGATAGCTTCAATGACATAAGATTAGAACCAGCTCAAAATGCAACAGGAGATAGAAGTGCAAATACTGACAATTCTAATACAACAATAGAGCCAAACTCAAAACTAATAATTACTAATCTTCCAAAGTCTCAATTATTTAGGGCAGCATCTTCTTCTGAAGAAGCATTAGAAATTAGTCCTGCAGAAGAGGCAAAAAAAGTACTAGCTTATAACAAGGACAGCAACAATGACTTCTATACAAAAAATGTGTTACAAGATATAAAACCTCTAGCACTAAATAGTGACTTTAAAGTTGGAGATAACCTTGTTGGACAACCAGTCGGTACAGGAAATGGTTGGGAAGCTGTTGATCCAAGTAAGTCTGAGGGAAGAACTACAAAAGCTCATAGTGATGATTATATGGAAACAAAAGTCACAGAGATAAACAAGCAAGAAGACAAGTTCAAACAAACATTCTTGTTTAAGCCGGCAAGTTCTAATTTTACTGGAAAGATTGAAATTCATAGAGAACCAGAGACAAATGATGGCCAATTAAATGATCTTTATATAAAAGATGGTAATAGGATAATATCTACAGTTAAATTCTATGAGGTTGATGCAAATTCAACAATAGATAATGTTACTGGTAGAAAAGAAATTACAATAAATGCCAATAATAATAGAAACAACAGCCCATCTATGAGGATTAAGGCAGACCTTCCAAAAGGTAAGACAATATTGGTAGAAGTTGAAACTCCTTATGCGAAGGATAAGACTAAGACTCTAGGTCTAGGAGCAGATTATCAATATGCTAAAAAACCAGGCTTATACGATGATACGAAGTATAAATCATGGGCATGTGACTCTTATTCAAACGAAGCAGGAGTAAATAAAAACACAAGCCAAGAACCAGTAATCACTTATCAAAATAGGACAGAAGAAACAACATTACCATTCAGCAAACAAACAGTCTACTCTGACCAATACCCAGAAGGTTCAAGTCAAGTTACTCAACAAGGTGTAAATGGGAAGGAAATAAAAACCTATAAGCAAAAATTTGTGAATGGCCAGTTTGATAGTGAAGAGCTAATCGACACTCAAAGAACTGAACCTATTCCAGAAATAACAACTATAGGTACAAAGAAACCACAACCAACTTATTCAGTATCTGTTAATAGTACAAAGATAAGTGCAAGTCCAAGCCAAGGTGTAGCAGAAGGTAAAGAAGTCACAGTTACTGTAAGACCAGGAGCAAATGAAGAGCTAGATACCCTAACTTACACTTATGGAACAACCACTGTTAATATTGATAAAAATACAAAGAAATTCAATATGCCAGCAGCAAATGTAACCGTAAATGCTACATTTAAACCTATAGTAAAAACTTACACTGTAAACAGGGAGACAGAGTCCTACGGTTATGTCAAACTTGGACCAGAAAATCCTTTCAGTGTAAATGCAAAAGCAGGCGAGACATTTAACTTTGAAGTAATTGCCTACCAAGGTAACAGAGTTTTAAATGCAACGGTTACAAAAGCCCCTTATGGAGGATCTGTTGAAAACTTTGTTTTCGATCCAACTACAGGCAAGGGTTCATTCACTATGCCAGAGTCAAACGTAACTGTTCGTGGTGTATATGAAAAAATTCCGGAAGGCGAAAGAACTGCCTTCGAAGAAAGAACCGAAGTCTTAAAACACGAAACTAAAGTAACTGTTGATGAAAGTCTAAATCCAGGCGACAGAGTTGTAGACACACCAGGTGCAGATGGAGAAGTAAAAACAAAATACACTGCAACTTATAATATTAAAAAAGCTGGTCTACAAGAAGCAGCAGCTCCAGCAGATTGGCCAACAGAAGTAGTTCAAGCTTTACAAAATGGCAAGAAAGATAATGAAATAATTACTGCTTACAATAAAGTAGAATTATCAAAAAAAGACCCAGTTGCAGAAGAGGTTCGTGTAGGTAAGTCTGACGACCCAATTGATACTTGGACACCAGGAGCTGATGACAAACTAATCAAAGACACCGATAAACCTCAAGAACTTGTTAAGATTACCAACAAAAAAGCTGGTATTACTCCTAAGATTCTAAAGAGATCTCCAGGTGGTGAAATTCTTCCAGGTGCGACATTCACACTTAACAAGATGACTGACAACACTTACTCAAATATCGACACGGAATTTGGAACCCTAACAGCAACTTCTGATGAAAAGGGTGATGTAATCTTTAAGAATGGAGCAGGAAATGTTGTTAAACTTCAAAAAGGTTACTATGTCCTAAGAGAAACAAAAGCCCCAACAGGTTACAAGAAAAGTACAGCTGATTGGAAGATTGAGGTCAAGGATGATGGCGGTAGAATGTATGCCGAATATCAAGGACCAGAATCAACACCTTCAAGCTTTATAAATGATAACACGAAATCCAACGCAGGATTTTCACCTGACAATGCTGGAATAAAATATAAGTCAAGACTCACTTATATTGACACAGAATCAAAGACTTATATCCAAAGGATCTATATAGATACCAGAGCTTACTCTGGAACGACTCCTCTAAACCTTCAAATCACACCGAAGTATAAGAGAGAAGAAAGAGATGCTGCAGGACAACACCCAGAAACTATAAAAGATGGTGTAAAGACAGCTTATTTCACAGCATATAAATTATCAAATCCAAGTGATTTCAGTAACATGAATGACCCTAAACTTGATAAGATTTTAAGAACTTACGACTTGTCAAATGATAACCTATCTATGATAAAAACAGCTAGATGGAGACCTTTCGACTGGGGCTTTGACGAAGACCAACTAAACCTTGAAAAAGGTGTCTATATAGTAGACGTGGAAGGCTTCTATGATGATGTTATAATAACAGGCAAATCTGACAAGGATGATAAGTATAATATTCCACAAGAAGACTTAGGAAAGATTGACCTTCACGTAGACTTCTACAGTGGAGAAAGACAATTCAAGCAATTAGTATTTGATAAAGATCAAAACAAATTTGTTTACAAAGCATTTAAAGGCGCATCTTACCAAGGTGGTGCTGCTGCCCTAAGACAAAGATATGAAGATAAACTTGTCGCAGCTGGTTACTCAAAAGAAGAGGCTAAGAAAAAAGCAGACGAGTGGGCTGGAACAAAAGACGAGGGAGCAAAGTATGCTAATTTCGTTGGCAAAGAAGTTGAATTAAATGGTACTAAGTACAAGACTGGTATTATCGATCCAGAACTCGGCACTCCAGCAGTTCATGCCGACACAAGTGTTGACTTGAATCCACTTTATAACTCAAAGGGACATCAAGAAATACCAAAAGAAGGTCTTGAGTTTATAAACGAGGAAGAAACCTTTAACATTACCTTCTCTAAACACGGTCGTAAAAATCCAAAAGACGACATCAACAGTTCAACGGTAACAAACAACAGACTAGAAGGTGCAGTCTTTAAGCTCCAAGTTCGTGGACCAGGTGGTGAATACGAAGACATACCAGGTACAACTGTAGCTTCTGCCTTCAACGGATACTTCGGATTTAGGGGACTAAAGCCAGGTCGTTACAGACTTATGGAAATCAAAGCTCCAAAAGGATACAAGCCAATCAAAGACCCTGTACTTCACTTCACAATCGCCTACCAAGGAAAAATCGTAGATGGTGAAACTGGTAACATAACACCAGGTAGAGGTGTTGTAACACTCGAGTACAACGAAGGTAATGGTATCTTCCAATACGCTCCTGATAAGAAAGGCCCAGATGGTAAACCAATCACCCCAGAAGATGGTAAGCTAGTCGACTATGTAACAAGCGCTACTGCCAAGAACATGGGTAAAATTATAAATGAAGTCCCAGGTAAAGGTAGTGTAACCCTTACTAAGTATGATGATAGTAAAAACCTACTTCCAGGAGCAGAGTTTAGGCTAACTAGAATTAGTAGACAAGTAAAAGGCGATGAAGATGCTAATAAGAATGACGGAAGTTATACTAAGACAGTTGGTCAAGATGGAAAAATCGTCTTTGATGAACTTCCAATCGGTCAATACGAATTAGAAGAAACCAAAGCTCCAAAGGGCTACCAAAACAAGGGTAAAAAATGGAGATTCACAGTTGGTGGTGTGGGACTAGACCCATACATCAATGACAGTGATGTCGGAGATAGAGATATTTCTAAGAGTATAGAAATGACATCAGTAATGTCAGTCCTAAGACCAGATGGAAAAGATGGAACAGAAACTGAAGGCAATTCAAAGATTCACCCACACAAGGGTCATGCACTATCCTTCAAGAATACTTTCAATATAAAAGATGACACAGCAATAAAAGCTGGCGACTACTTCACAATTAAGTTAACAGACAACATCGACCTTGAAGGTATATTGAAAGAAAAATCTCAAAACCTTGACTTGTTCGCCGATGGAGTGGGAACAATAGCCAAGGCCAAGTATGATAAAGAAGCAGGAACACTAACCTATGTATTCACATCCTACGCCGACCAATACAACAAGACAGATTTTGCAAATACTATCACAGCTCATATCAACCGTTATAAGGTACAAAACTCAACTCAAAACGAAGAAGTTGGAATGGGAATATATGATGAAGCAACTAAAAAATATATTGGCCAAGCTACGAAAAATAATATTGCTGTAGAATATGACCTTGATATGGCGAAAAACGAGTATAACAAGGCGAATATGACATCTAAGATAGTAAGCTTTGATAATGAAAGTGGAGAATTTGTCCAATACTTCTATATCAATAGAGATAGGCTAGCAAATCAAGGAGCGCTAACATTCAAGTACAAGCCAAACGAGGCTGTAAGCAACTTGAGATTTGACTTTATAAGGCTCGATCAAAATGGCGCATATGTTTACGATTATAATACAGGCCGATATTACAACACTGATTATTATGTAAATAGAGATATGCCAGAATCCTTTGGTGTAAACGAAAACTCTGACAATCTAACTAATTATGGTCAGCTTGGTCCTTATGATCTAAAAGCTAATGAAAATGCAAATATTTCAATGGGTACTATAGGAGCCCACAACTCCATAATCCTAAAGGTTACAGGTAAGGTTAAAGGAGATAACATTTCATCTTTCGACACCTATGCACAACTATATAATAAAATTCCAGTTAAAGACTATTATGGCAACACTATAGGTTATAACGTGGGATATTATGTAGAAAGAACAAATGGCATTCGCATGTTTGAAAACAAAACAACAGCAAGTGCTAAGCTTGAAATAGATGCCATTAACCCTAAGAATGAAATCATCTTCAAGAAGATTGATCAGGAAGGTAAGATTTTACCAGGAGCTGAGTTTAAACTTGAAAAGTACTACAAAGACCAAAATAAATGGATTCAAGTTACAGGCTCCGAAAAAAAAGCTGGCGATGATGGCCTAGTTACGTATGAAAAACTAGAATCAGGTAGATATGCCCTAATAGAAACGAAAGCCCCAGATGGCTACGCTAAGATAGAAGGACATATACAAGAATTTACTGTAGGCGAAGATGGTGTAATCACAAGACAAGTTGTCAAGGAAAAGCCAGCAGAAAAGCCACAATCATTAGTAGCATCAATGAGAGTAATGCTAGGCTCGGTAGCAAGTGCTATAACAGGAGATGCCAATACTGAAACAGTGACAGAGCCTGTAAGTAAAGAGCCAATAAATGTAATCAACTATAAGGAAGTTGAATTCGAAAAAGTTGATGCTAATGATAAGTCTAAGAAGCTTGAAGGTGCTGAATTTGAAGTTCATTACAAGGAAAAGGATACTGATAAAGATTACTCACCTCTTAAAGTTAAGAAGACTGTAGAAGGTGTGGAAAAAGAAGTAACCATGACAGCAACTTCAGGAAAAGATGGGAAGTTCAAGTTGCCAATCACAAAAGATGGCTACTATGCTCTAGTGGAAACTAAAGCACCAGATAATTATTCTAAGATTCCTGGTAACATTAGAGAATTCAAACTAGAAAATGGTAAGGTCCAAACTCTTGAAAAAGATCCATTGAAGGCAAGTCACAAGACATCTGCTAAGGGAAAAATAACAAGTGAAATCTTATCAGCAGACAAGGATAATAAAACATTCAGACAAAGGATTATTATTAACCCTAACCATGACAAGATGACAATTCCATCTTACCAATCATATATCCGTATCAAGGAAAATAACTGGAAGATAACACCTAAGTTTAAGAACACTGATCCTAACAAATTAAATGTAGGTGGAGAAGTAAATGTGGCTATTCTTAAGAAAGATGGCGAAAAGACACTTGATAAATTAACGAAAGATGACTACAAGAAAGTTGATGCAATTTCCTTTACAACTGCTGGCAACATCACAGGTTCAAGATACGGACTAAAGGATATGCTTGGTTCGACAGATACGACAGATGAATCAATCACAACAACAGATTCAATAGTAATGGAATTTACTGGTAAGCTTGATGACAATAACACAAGTGGCAAAGCAGACCAACTATTTGAACTTGTATTTGATTCATCCATAGATGATGATGTTAGAGACAAGCTTGATGTACAAACTATAGCAGAAGGAAAGCCTGCCTATGCAGACCATGACCAAAAGCATCCTATCCAAGTGGAAAACCGTAAGGCGGAATATCCGCACACTGGTGGTATGGGTACTTTGATCTTTACTCTTGCGGGGCTTGTGCTTATGAGTGCGGCGGCTTATGTTTACAGCAGGAAGAGGGGTGTGTCTTATGATGATTAAGATCACAGACAAGAAGAGGCACCCTCCGTAAAGTGCTTGTTGTGCAAGTCAAAATCAATTTTAAATGAATAGGGAGTGTGGAGGGAAGCCGAGTTGGCTCGCCCTTGGGGATGAGCCACTCACAACACTCTCTCATTCTTACATTTAGTCTGGCGATGCCAGAGACCTAGTTGATTCTCATTGAATGACTAATGAGACTTGACGAGTAAGGAGCCTAGGGCCAAGCTTCTATAAGGAAGCAAGTGCCAAAGGCGAGTCTTCCAAGAGGAAGGCGACAGTTAATAAGTAAGAAGCGTAGACATGACACAGGCCCAAGGGGCAGGTGGAAGGAAGGCTTCAAGACTTATTAGGATGACCTGAAAGGGTTTATGTTTTAGGGGTTTGGTCCACATGGACTGGGCTAGACTAAGACGAAAAATAATTGCCCGAGGGCAAGTAAGTTATGGTAATAATTTACTGTTGAACTATGCAGTAAGTAATTATAAAAAATTTATAATAAGGAGTTATATTATGAACAAGAAAAAAATTATGTCACTAATCATGGCATTAGTGATGCTAGTGGGAGTATTTTCTCCACTATCAGCTTTTGCTGATGGAGATGGAACTACAGGTGATCAAAAACCAGCTGAAACAAACGGACCTGCAACTATTGAGGTTAATGTTCACAAGATTTTAATGACAAAAGAGCAGTTAAAAAAGCACGATACTAAGAAAAAGTATGACCCTACAAAAGGAATTCAAAACATTACAGATTTCTTTGGAGAAGGAGCTTCTCAAATTAAAGGAGTTTACTTTGTAGCTATTAGTGAAGATGAAACAGCATTATATGCGATGGATAAAGATACTTTTGATCCAAGCAAAATAACTGATTGGGATACTAGAGAAGCCAACAAGACTGCTGGATTAACAGGAGATGATGGTGTACTAAAACTAACATTAGCTAATAATAAAAAGTATAAAATCTTTGAAGTTAAATCAAAGTCAACTTATGTAGGAGATTCTGAAAACGAAAAGAAAATTTTAGCTGAACAATTAGCTATACCAGTAGAAATCGAATTACCAAAGCACGCAGAAACTCCAACAGGTACTGCAACATCAATTCACGTTTATCCAAAGAATACTGAAGATGGACCTAAGGTAACAAAGAAAGTTATTAAGAATGATCAAGATAAAGATTTAGCATCTTTTGACATGAAAAAAGAATTTAAATGGGCAATCGAAGCTGATATCCCAACTGGATTTAAAGACTATAAGGTATTTGAACTTTCAGATACACTACAAGCTACTTTATCTTATGTAAAGAATCAAACAGTTACTGTTAAAGTTAAAGATAAAGATAATATTAGTTTAGAAAAAGGAACAGATTATACACTAACAGAACCTACAGAAGAAAAAGGTGGAACTTTAAAGGTAGCTCTTACAGAAACTGGAATTAAGAGATTAGCACAAAGTGGTGCTGAAGGAAGCAAGCTTAGAGTTGAATTTGCAACAATAATTAACGAAGATGCTGTTATGTCTACAGACATCCCAAATAAAGTAACTTTAAAATATGGACATGATCCTAAGAACACACATGAAAAAGAATCTAATGAACCAAAAGTTTATACTGGTGGTAAGAAATTTAAGAAGATTGACTCTTCCCAAAATGATAAAGCTTTAAAAGATGCTAAGTTCGTTGTAAAGAATGCGGAAGGTAAATATCTTTTTGAAAAAAATGGAAGATATGTATGGGAAACTTCAACTGAAACTGATGTTACAAAACTAGCTAAGTTAGAAGGAATTAAAATTTTAACTTCTGGTGCAGATGGTACTTTTGTAATCAAGGGACTTGAATATGATGAAAATGACCGTACAACAGGAACAAAATATTTCTTAAAGGAAATTGAAGCACCAAAGGACTATGCATTATTGAAGACAGATATAGAATTTTTTGTAAATGATAATTCTTTCAAAGATACTGCTACAGCAGTTCCACAAAAATTAGATGCTCAAAACAACCAACTTGTAGACAATAAACCTATTACTATCCCACAAACTGGTGGTATGGGTACTGTTCTATTCACTGTTGTTGGTATTTCTCTAATGGCTGGCGCTGTTATTGCTATGAAGAGAAACAGAGAAGAAGCTTAATCTAATTAAGTAAGATATTTTGAGATTCCAATCTCAATTAAGGTTTAATTATTTAAATCTAATGGGAGGGGGCAACCCCTTCCTCTACATATTATGATAGAGGGGTAGAGATGAAGAAGAGAATTAAAGATTTAATAATTTTATACATGATGGTAACTATGGTCTTCCTACCTCTTAATGTTTTGGGAGCATCATCTGTTACCATCGAAATTCACACCAGAGAGGACCTGACTCGTGAAGACTTGGAGGGTAGGACTCTGGGTATATGGAAGATTAATGAGAATTTTATTGACACTAAGATGGATAAGACCACTCTTGTGGCAATCTTAGATAAGCTTAGTGAGGAAGATCTGGACAGGCAACTTGCTAATAAGGGAGACAAGTGGATCTTGAATCCTAAGGAAGAGACTGATTATAAGTCTGTCTTGAGTCTTGAGCCTGGAACTTATTATTTAAGGGAGCTTGGGGGCAAGGACAGGAAGAAGTTCATTGAGTCTGCTGTTTTTAATCCAGCTGAAACTAATATTATTAAGTTGAAGTGGGGCGAGAGAAAGACTCCGCCACCTCCTCCAGAGTTTCCACCTCCAGAAAAGCCACCTCATGAGCCACCAACTCCACCTAATTCTGTTCGCCTCTTTAAGTTCAGTGACGAGGGAAGGGGGCTTGTTGGTGCTAAGTTCCAACTTCTTGATGAGGATGGGAATGTGGTGAAGACAAGGGCCTTTGCTATGGACCCTAAGGGGACTGAGGAGGTCTTTGAGACTGACAAGAATGGTTTTATTGTCATAAGGGATCTTGAGCCTGGTGTCTACTTCTTCAAGGAAGTGGAAGCGCCTAAGGGTTATGAGATTGTTAATGAGAAGAGTCAGTTTGTTATTTTTGAGGGCCAAGCTGCTAAGCTAAGTGTCCTTAACAAGAAGAAGCTTGGGTCTTATAATTTCTACAAGACTAATGAAAAGAGAGATGTGGGCCTTGCTGGTGCTGAATTTGTCATCACGCAAAGAGTGGATGGTAAGGACCAAAGGGTGCAAAGGGATGGCAAGGATCTTGTTTTGAAGTCTGGTCCTGATGGCAAGTTCTTTGTGAGAGACCTTCCTTATGGGACTTATGAAATTTGGGAGACTAAGGCTCCTGAAGGCTACACTCTATTGCAAGGTTCTTTAAAATTTGAAATTAATGACAATTCTTTTGAAAAAGTCCTAATTATTGAAAATACTACTAAGCCACCTATTCCAAAGACTGGGGATATTACCCTTATTGTGCTTGTTGTTGCAGGGGCAATTATGATTGGGTTAGGTAGGTTTATGATCAAGGACAAGAATTAAGAGGGGCTCCTTGGGAGCCTCTTTTTTATGGGTGAATAGATGAGTAAGAAAAAGAAAAAATCTAATAAGTTATTTATTTTTATTTTTATTTTGGGGCTGGGGATCCTTTCTTATCCCCTGATATCTAATTGGTATTATAGGATTGAGGCCAACAACCAAGTTGCCGACTATAAGGAAGCAAGAGACCTCTTGAGTGAAGAGGAAATCCAAAGAAGGTTAAGGCTGGCTCAGATTTATAATGACAATCTGGGGAATGTAGTTCCTAAGGACCCCTACACTGAAGAGGAAAAGAAGAAGGCTTTTGACAATTATGCTCAGATGCTGGAGCTTAGGACTAAGATTGGTACTATTGAGATTCCTTCTATTGATGTGGACCTGCCTATTTATGCTGGGACTAATGAGGAGATTTTGCAAAAGGGTTGCGGCCACTTGGAGGGGACTTCGTTACCTATTGGGGGTGAGTCATCTCACACTGTTATCACTGCTCACTCAGGTCTACCTTCTGCAAGGCTCTTTACAGATTTGCAAAAGGTGGAGATGGGGGACAAGTTTTACATCAACTACATTGGTGGTGTCTTGGCTTATCAAGTGGACCACATTGATGTCATTGATCCTTCTGACTTTTCACAACTTCTTGTGGTGCCAGGCAAGGACTATGCAACTCTTCTTACTTGTACGCCAATTATGATCAACACACACAGGCTTATTGTCCGTGGCCACAGGGTTCCTTATGTGCCTGAAGAGGACGACAAGGTAAGGGAAGATGTTGGCAAGAACTTGGATATTGATAAAAGACTTATCATTCTTCTTATTTTTGCTATAATTATCTTATTGAGGTTTATTCTTGATAGGAGAAGGAAGAAGAAGGCTGCCAAGAGGGAAGCCGACAGGTTAAAAAATATTGAGCTGGCAAAGATGAAGGCTCAAGAGAATGTGAATGAGAATTTGATTAATAATTCTAGTGATAAGGCAAGTGACAAGGAGAGGGGCAAGGGCCATGATGAAGAAGTTTAAAAGGAATTGGAAGATTATTCTTCTATTTATTGCTGGCTTTTTGATTGCAACTTATCCTATTTTCTCCAACTGGTATTACACTGTGGAGAATAACAACCAAATCGTGGACTTCAAGGAAGCTGTTGATGAGATGAGTCAGGCTGAGATTGACGAGAGGATTGACCTGGCTCGTGCTTACAATGAAACTCTTGACCCTTCAAAGCTTGCTGACCCCTACACTGAAAGGGAGAAGAAGGGTGTGGAAAACTATGCCCGTATGCTGGAGGCAAGGGAAAAGATTGGTTACATTGATATTCCAAAGATTAACCAACAGATTCCAGTTTATGCTGGTACTTCTGAAGATGTTTTGCAACATGCTTGTGGTCACTTGGAGGGGACTTCACTTCCTATTGGGGGCAAGTCTACCCACTCTGTTATCACTGCCCACAGGGGTCTTCCACAAGTCAAGCTCTTCAGGGACCTTGACAAGATGGAAGTGGGAGATGTTTTCTACTACACTAACGTTAAGGAAACTCTTGCCTATCAGGTGGACCAAATTCTCGTTATTGAGCCATGGAATTTTGATCCTGTCCTAGTTGTTGAGGGGAAGGATTATATGACTCTGCTAACTTGTACGCCTTACATGATTAATTCTCACAGGCTGCTGGTGCGTGGTCACAGGATTCCTTATGTGCCAGAGGACAAGGAAGAGGCTGAAAAGAAGGCTAAGTTTAACTACAAGGACTTTATTGTGCCTGGTTTTGTTTTACTTCTTCTTATTCTTATTTTGTTAATTTACCTAAGAAGACGCAGGAGGAGACGTTATGAAGGCTAAGACAAGAGTCATAATTGGTTATTTATTTATCTTGTTGGGGATTTTTATGCCCCTACTTGCCTTTACTTCTATGTCTTATAGGGAGTTAATGGCAAATAAGAATTATGCTTCCTTTAAGGCGAGGGACAGTCAAGTTACTGATGACTTGATTGATTACAACAAGAAGGTTATCAAGGGTGATAGCAATATTATCGACCCCTTTGACAATGAGGACTATGTCGGTGATTATGACATAAAGGGGATTGACAAGGACGAGGTCTTTGCCTATCTCATTATCCCCAAGCTTGATATGAAGAAGCCGATTTATCTTGATGCAACTTTTGACCATCTTGACTGGGGAGTCGCCCAAGTTGAGGGGACAAGTCTTCCCCTTGGTGGGATGTCAACTAGGTCTGTCATAGCCGGCCACAGGGGCTGGTGGGGGGACCTCATGTTTTACAATGTTGACAAGCTAGAGGTTGGCGATGAGATCTTCATTGACGGTCGCACAGGTCTTCTTGAGTACAGGGTTACTGGGACAGATATAATTTCTCCTTCTGATTGGGAGTCCATCCTTCCAGTGGCAGGCAAGGACATGGTAACACTTCTTACATGTCATCCAAAGAGGCCGCCAAGACCTAAGAGGCTACTTATTAATGCCGAGAGGGTTGAGGAAAAGAAGGCTGATGTCAAGCCTGTGGTGGAAGAAAAGACAGAAGTTTCTTATTTAAAATATGTGATTTATATAGTTACAATTATTGGTTGGATTGCCATGGTCCTAGTTTTTATTAGGATGATGGGATATATTAGGTCTTCTAAGAGAAGGTCTAGGAGAAGATAATTGTGGTTTGATTTAGATTTTTGTTTATGAATTGTAAGAGTCTGGTTATGCCAGGCTCTTTTTAATGATAAGAAAAACAGAGATGAGTCTCTGTTTTTCTGATTTTGTGGTAAGAATAAAGGAAGGCAGATTTTTGACAAGCAAAAATCTGCGGGCAGACTTATCAAAATTTCTTGCAGAAATTTGATCAAGTCTTAGCCAATGCGAGCGTAAGCGATACATGAGCTGATGAAAAATCTTATCCCGCGAAGGAAGACGGTGCGACCGAATAGGGAGCATTGTCGAGTGAGTCGGATATCTTGAAATAAAAAAACGTGCAAGCTTAATGTGGTGAACACATTAGCTGCACGTTTTATTTTTAAATATTTTCAAAGGTTCCTAGGACTTCTGGTTTTTTGTTTCTTACCATGACCTTGCCCAGGGCGATGACTGTTTCTATTTCTAGGCTTTTTTCATCTAATAGGTTGATGTCTGCGTCGTAGCCAACTTTGATAGAGCCCTTGGTCTTTAGGGACAATATCTTGGCTGGATTTGTTGTCAGACCTCTTAGGGCAATCTCCAATGGAATTTCTTCTTTAAAGACACATTCTCTTATGGCTTCTATTAGGCAAGATGATTTGCCAATGCCTAGTCCCACGTATTCGTTCTTTTCGTTGAACATTGGGAAGCTGCCTTGTCCGTCTGATGTGAAGGTAAAGTTGTCTAGGCAGATTTTTTCATCTATGATGCGTTTTAGGGCCTTGGAGATTCTCACTTCGCCATATTCTTTTTCCCAGAGGTCGGGGTCGTCGGCACCTGTGAAGTCACAGTAGCCACCACGTTTTAAATATTTGAGGCTTTCTTCAAAGAGTTCTGGGTTTCTGCCGCAGTGGGTTGGCAAAAATTGTGAAATTGGTATTTCTGTTTCGTCTACTGCTCGGTTGAGGTAGGCTAGGTTGGACTTGCCGTCGCCCATGTGGATATTTATTATGCCAGCCTTGCCAGATAGCATGCCGGCAACTCTTACGTTGGCAGCGAGTCTTATAAACTCTTCGAAGGTAGGTTGTGAAGACCTGTGGTCGGAGAGGGCAATTTCTCCTGCGCCAATAATCTTATCTATTGACATGATGTCCTTCATTACGTCGCCTGTTAGGGTTGGGGTTGGAACTTGATAGGCACCTGTGTAGATGTAGGATGTTATTCCTTCTTCTTCAAGGCCTCTTGCCTTGGCAAGGAGGGCTGAAGTATCTCTTGCCAGTCCATCTGTACCAAGGGTTCCAACTACTGTTGTTACACCAGCCTTTGTTAAGGTTGTAAGGGTAATCTCAGGTGTTCTTGTCTTGAAGCCACCTTCTCCGCCGCCACCAAGTATGTGGACGTGGGAGTCTATGAAGCCAGGTGTTAAAATTTTTCCACTTCCGTCAATTTCTTCTACTTCCATGCAGGACACGTTTAATTTGATCTCATCTTCTATGCCTGCAATTTTGTCGCCAAGTATTAGGACGTCCTTTGTCCCTAAAAAGTCGGGGCTATAAACTTTTACATTTTTTATAAGTTTTATCATCTTTATCACTTCCTATTGGAAATTAATCATTACTGCAATAATTAGGATTATTGACCCAAGTAGGAAGAAGAAGGCTTGCATTTTGATTTGGAATTTTGCCCACTTGGACCAGTCGATACCAGCAACACCAAGGACACCAATTAAACTTGCTGAAACTGGTGTGAAGGCATCCATGAAGCCTGCGCCCATTTGGTAGGCAAGGACTGCGATTTGTCTTGAAAGACCAACGAGGTCAGCAAGAGGTGCCATGATAGGCATTGTCAAGGCAGCTTGTCCTGAGTTGGATGTAACTACTAGGTTGAAGAGTGATTGGAAGAGGTACATACCAATTGCTGCTAGAGCCTTTGGAACGCCGGCGAAGGCATTGCCCATGGAGTAAAGGATTGTGTTTAAGGCAGAGAAGGAATTTGCATCACTGCCGCCAAGTACAATTAGAATACCTTTTGCCATACCTACAACAACTGCTGTGCCTGCTAGGTCTGCTGCACCTGATTGGAAGCAGGAAGCCATGTCGTTAATTGTCATGTTATTAAGTTTAAATATTACAGCTGTAAGGCCTGCCACTAGACCCATTACAAAGAATTGGGAAGCGATTTCTGGGATGTAGTAACCTTGCTTCATAACTCCCCAAACAATCCAAACTAAGACTGCTAGCATTTCAAGTAGGATGATCTTGTGGCCAAGTTTAAATTCTTGGGCTGAGTCGTCTTCTGCCAATTTTTCTCTAAATTTGTTATCTGTTTCATATACTACTGAGTGACTTGGGTTCTTGCGTATTCTCTCTGCATAGACCATTGTGTAGGCTGCACCAAGTCCTGTTACGATTACCCAGCAGGCAAGTCTAAAGCCTGCACCAGATAAAACTGGTATGCCAGCTATACCTTGAGCTATGGCAACTGAGAAGGGACTCATCCATGAAACTGCGTTGCCTAGTTGTGATGCAACGAAGGTAACTGTAACTGCAACAATGGAGTCGTAGCCAAGGGCAATTACAAAGGGAACCATGACCATGGAGAAGGGGATGACTTCCTCACTCATACCAAAGGTAGCTCCACCAAGGGAGAAGAGATAGAATAAAATTGGAATTGCAAATTTTTCTAGGCCCTTTGTCTTGTTGATTACGGCGTAGATGCCTGCATCAATGGCACCAGTTGACATGATGATACCAAAGGCTCCACCAACAACTAAAAGAAGGGCAACAATACCAACTGCTGATCCATATTTATCTCCTGATACAAGACCTTCGAAGAGGTAGTTGAGGAAACCAAAGCCATTAAAGTCATCTGTTCCCCAAATTTTTGCAGTCTTGTTGAGGTTTACAGAATTATCATAAAATTTGTCTCCATAAAGTCCGTAGAGAACATCATCTGTCAAGCCAACCTTGTCGAGGGCAGCTTGGTCCCAAGTATCTGCTGGAGTCTTTAAAAGTTCTCCAAAGGCTTCTTGGTCGATGCCATTTTCTTCCATAAGAGGTTTCTCTTGATATAATTTGTCAAGATTTCCTGCTAAGAAGTCTTTGTTGAGAGGATGCATATACCTAAAGGTATCAGTTTGCAAAACTGTTCTCTTGTCAATTTCTCCAGAGGCATTTTCGAATTCAACTTCGTGAGTTGAGAATTTACCGGCTGGGATTAAGAAGGTTAGGCCCCAACAGATAAGAACTACAACAAAAATAATTGCATAAGTGTGTGGCGTTTTGAATTTTGTTAAATCTTTTTTGCTCATAATTTTCTCCTTTCGAGTTTAAATTTTATAATGATAAGTTAAAGATATAATTTTGCTTTACTAAGCTAGCCAGAAAAGTTTATATCTTTGTTAAATATAGTATATCAAAAGGTTTTCACTTTGTATAAGAAATCTTGGTAGAAGAGAATTTTTTTATTATGTTTTTATTTTGTTTTTAAATAGAGTCTAGTTTTATATAAATTACGATAAAATCCAAAAAAAGAATAATAAATTTAAAAGGAATTAGATTGCCCTATTTAAGCCATTTACTTAAGAAAAAAGCCAGTAATATTTTTAATTTTTCTGATCGTGATATCAATTGATAAATTATTGTATTTTGGTATATAAATTCAAAAGATAATTTGTTAAAATATAAAAGCTTGTCACTAATGATAAGTATTATTGTTAAAATATTTGGAGGTAATATGAATAAAAATTTAAAAAGATACTCCTCGTTAGGTTTATCTTTAATTTTTGTAATGAGTTCTTTTAATGGCGTTTTTGCTGAAGGCAATAAGATTAATAAGCCTTTAAGCGGGACTGAAAGAATTGTAAGAAGTCAAAAGGAAATGAATTTCAAGAAAAGTAAAATTCTTGAAGAATTTGAAAATGATGAAGCTTGCCTAAAGGTTAAGAGGGAAAAGGTAGTTTACTTTGTAGAATTTGATGATAAAGCAAATAAGGATCAAGTTATAAAGAGTTTAAAAGAAATTAAGGATGTAAAAGTTCTTTATGAATATAATATTTTGTTCCAGGCTGTTTCTGTTGAAGCTTATCCTGAAGTGCTTGACAGGTTAAAAAGTATAAAGGGTGTAAAGGATGTTGAGAGGGCTGGCAAGTTAGTTCCTCTTATGGAAAATGCAAGAAAACTTGTTGGTATCGACAAGGCTAGCGATTATCTAAAAAGTTTAAATGCCATTAATGCAAATCTTGGCAAGAACTATGATGGTAGAGGGATGATTATTGCCAACATTGATACTGGTATGGATGCAAGTCATAAGGCTATGCGTATTGATGATGATGCTAAAAATTCTCTAAAGTTAAAAAAGAATGATCTAAAGGGTTCTGATAAGGAGTTTTGGCTTTCTGATAAGGTACCACATTCTTTTAATTACTTAAATGGTGGCAAGATAACAACAGAGAAGTATGATGATGGTTCAGATTATCATGACCCACATGGCATGCACATTGCTGGGATTTTGGCGGCTAATGACACAGAGGAAGATATTAAGGCCCATAAGGGAATAAGGGGTATTGCTCCTAATGCTCAACTTTTTTCTTACAAGATGTATTCAGATGCAAGCGATGGATTTGCTGGTGATGAAACTATGTTTCACGCCTTTGAAGACTGTATAAAACATGATGTTGATGTTATTTCTGTTTCTTCTGGATTCACAGGAACTGGCTTGGCTGGAGAAAAGTACTGGCAAGCTATTAGGTCTTTGAGAAAGGCTGGAATTCCTATTTGTGTAGCGACAGGTAATTACGCAACTTCATCTTCTAGTTCATCTTGGGACAGGTATGCGAATAATGCTTTAAAGATGACTGATACAGGCAATGTAACAAGAACTGCTGCCCATGAAGATGCTATTGCTGTTGCTTCTTCTAGAAATACAAAAATCGAATATGAAGGCGTAAATATTGGAGGCAAGGATTTTAGGTATTCACAAATTGGCGCCTTCTTCGATAGGGGAAATTTCAAACAAGATAAGTACAAGTTCATATATTTGGGACAATGCCAGGATGAAGATATTGCTGGTAAGGATTTAAAAGATAAGATTGTTGTAATGGATAGGATCTATACCAAGGACTTAAAATACTCTTTTAAAAAGGTATTTGATAAGGGAGCAAGGGGCGTAGTTGTAGTTAATACAGTTTCCTATTACAACAGAGATGATTGGGAAAATATTCCTGCAATGGGATATGAAGAAGATGAAAATACAAGAGTTCCTGTTTTTTCTGTATCAGGTATGGATGGAAAGTTAATCTGGGATATGATTTGTAGCAGAATACCTGATGAAAAAGAAGATTTCAAGGGGAAAGATTCTGACTATAGAATTGATATGGAGAAGTATAATTCTAAAAAACCTAAGGTTGGAGAGGAAAAAGAGCTTAGTATAAAATTCTTGGATCATAAGATTGCATGGGAAGATACTAATGTGCCAGCTGGTTCTACTTCTTGGGGTCCTAGAATTGACTTGATGCTAAAGCCAGATGTATCTGCTCCAGGTAAGAATATTTATTCAACTTTAAATAAGATAAATGGTGTTGATACTTATCAATATATGTCGGGAACATCAATGGCGACTCCTGTTGTTTCTGCTTCTACTGTCTTAATTAGGCCAAGGGTGAAGGAGCTTGTCAAGGAACCAGTTATTAAGGCAAGGGGAATTGATGTAACTTCTCTTACTAAAATAATGCTTCAGAATACTTCTAGGCCAATGATTGATCCAACAACAGATGACGGCAAGGGCAATTATCTATTTGCATCTCCAAGACAACAGGGATCGGGTCTTATTAATGTTGAGAGGGCATTGAAGAATAATTTAATTGTGTCATACAAGGTGGAAGATTCAGTTGGAGAAATGAACTCCTATGGAGCTGTTTCTCTCAAAGAAATAAAGTCTGACAAAAAAGACTTTACTATAAATATAGACAATCCTTCTGACAGGGATATAACTGTTAAGGTTTCTTCATCAAAGGTAACTACTGATGGAGAAGTTAATAAGAAAAAATTAGATGAACAATATAAGGATGAAAGTAGTAAGGATGGTATCCAAAATATTGCAGAGATTCATCCTAAAGAGGTCAAGGGAGCAAGTATAAGTTTTGCACAAGACGAAATTACAATTCCTGCAAGGGGTTCTTTTAACTTAGGTGCTACACTTAATGTTGGAGAAGCAAAAGACAAGGATAAGTTTGTTGAGGCTTTTATTAATTTTGAATCTAAGGAAGAGAAGGAGAATGTAAAAGATCCACAACCTTCACTTTCAATGCCAGTGATGGGTTTTGCTGGAGATTGGAATAAGGAGCCTATTGTAGACAAGTGGGCATGGGAAGATGGTTCTAGATCTAAGGGGATTGTAGGTTATGATGATGAGGGCAATCCAAAAATTCCTGGCACTTTAAACAAGGGTCGTGGTGGCGAGCATGGAATAGATTTATTTAAACCAGCTGGTGTAATTCAAAATAGAGAAAATGAAAATAAGACTCTAGACCAAGACCCTGAATTATTTGCTTTTAACAATTCTCAAGATTTTACAATGAGTTCCACAGGTGATAGTAAAATTATTTCTAAAAATGAAATTGACAGGGGACTTACTCCTAGTCCTTTGATATTAAGATCAGCTTCTGATTGCAAAATTTCCATTGTAAATACTATGGATGAAAAGAATCAAAAAGATCTTAAGGTAATTACAGTGGATCATTTTATAAAGGGAATTTTAAATTCTAAGAGAAGTGATGCTAAGGGTATTAAGTCTTCAAAATTAAAAGTCTATGGAGATTTGAGATGGGACGGATTGATTTATAATCCTCATGCAGAAGATGATAAGGGTGCTACAAAATATGTGGAAGGAAAATTTGATCCTATTGCAGAGGGCCAATACTATTACAAATTCCAATACAGGCTTTCTCCAAAGTACCCTTATCAAGTTTCTTATATTCCTGTAAAAATTGATAGGACTCCACCTCAAATTATTAGCTTAAATGCAGAAAATCCTGATGAAATGATCTTAAAGGTTAAGGATACCTACCATGTTCAAAATGATCACAGTAAGACTTTATTCCAAAGGGATCAAGAAAAGAATTCAGGTGATTTTAAAGAAACAAATAACAAGGTTTGGTTTGCTGGTGCTGCTTTTGTAAATGAAGATGGAGAAATCGAAGAGAATTTAAAGGTAGTAAATACTGGAAAAGTTGACAAGTATGGAAGCTTTGAGATGGACGAGGAAGGAAACTCTGTTTATAAGATTCTTGGAGCAAATAAAAATCTTCTTGGAAAGACTTTGGAGGTAGCGGCACTTGATGGGGCATCAAACTTCACTAATCTTTATAGGGTTAAGTTCGACGATAAAGTTAAGGATGGAAAGCTTGCTTATTACTTGGAAGGCGATGAAAATACTAAGCTTGGAGAAATTGAGGCATCTAAACTTAAAAATGTAGATATTAAAGATGAGAAGACAGATAAGAATGAAAATAAGCTAGAAAAGAATAATAGAGAAAATATTAGTGAAAAGCCTCTAGTAGGTCTTGACGATAACTCTTATGTAAAGCCACTTTCTAAAGAGGATACAAAGAGAATTATAAAACCTAGGGAAGAGAAGGTTGTTAATGAATTTACTGGTCTCGAAAGCACTGACTATGATTATGGTGATATAAATTCAGTAGATGACTATGGTATTCCTCGTAAATATTCTAATGGCGATCCAATGGAATTTAAGGATAAGGATCTTGCAGCATTAAAGGCTATGGGTTATGTTGGAAAGATTGTACCTGACGAAAGGGGAGGCTTTGACTTAAGTGGATATGTAAAAAATGTATCTCCTGATGCAAAAATTTATTTTAGATCTACAAGAATGAAAAAGACTAATAAGAGAGAAGAACTAAAGAAGGTTCCTGGTTCTTATGATGAAAAAACTCACTCTTTCAAGTTCAATCTATGGGGCAATAAGGATGATGTTGACAACAATAAGGGAACTGACTACAAGGGTGACATTGAATTATATGTAAAAGATGGAAATGAGATAAGCGAGAGCATTTTCCTCAGGATGCCAAAGGAAATAAATGATAGTGTAGAGAAAAAGCAAAAGGCGAAACTTTTAACTTCACAAAAAAGTATTATTGAACTTGGAAAAGCTGAACTAGGTGGCGAGCTTAAAGAGAAAAAGGATGAAAATGGAAAAATTTATTATCTGGTAAAAGATGAGCTTAGGATAAGCAAGGGTTATGGAGTAAGGATTATCTCTAGAAATCCAGGTAAGACAGGCTTAGACGCTAACTATAGGAAAGATTTCATAAATAATGATGAAGATGTAAAGATTGTTGATGCAAATATCAGGGGTCTTGATGGCTTTAATGTAGTTAGATATGAAATTTACAAGTTAGATGACAGTGGAAAGCTTAAAGAAGAAAATTTAGTTGAAGAAATGGGCAAGTGTCTTTACATCGATAGGGATGGAGTTCAATTAGACATGGACCAAGATACATTTAATCCTTACAGTGATGGAGAAAAAGGGGAACTCTATGTTAGGAAGAGTCCACATACCCTAAGAGGAAGGATTGGAGATAAGGGTGGCTTCAACTGGCATCTTAGAATAAATGAATCAATGGTAGACCAATATTTAATTTATGGTGATTTGAAATCTGATAACTCAAAGGATTTTGAAGTTACATTTGATGTAAAAGACAATGATGTAATGGATTGGTCTGCTAAGGACTATAAATTAAATGGTCCACAAAAAGGAATATTATCACAATATAGAATTTATTTAGACAGCGTTAAACCAGACATAAAATTGTCTAACGATGGAATTAGTGGAAATGACCTTTTATTAAAATATAATAAGGGGAATATTCATTTAAATATCTCTGACAAGAGAGATGGCGACAAAGCAGGACGTATAGAAAGCAGTAAAATTTATGTAAATGGAAGGGAATTTAATCCTAATGAGTCACTTGAAGCTTATGCTAAAGATGGAAAAGTTGAAATAAAAGTAGTAGCCTCAGACTATGCAAAGAATACAAGTGTAAAAATTTATTCTATTGACCTAGATTCAGATGAAATTAAGGAAGTAGGAAATAAGGATATAAAAGTAAAGATTAATGGAGAAGATCAACTTGTAAAAGAAGGGGAAGATTTTGTACTTCCAGAATTTAATGTACATGGAGAAAAGGGTAAAAAATTCATTGGTTGGAATGTTGGAGGGGTAACTCAAAAACCGGGACATATATTCTTAACTAAAGGAGATATTGAAATTGAACCGGTATTTGAAGAAGTTATCCAAAAGCAATATAGTGTAACTTTTGAGGCAAATGGAGGAAGTGGAAGAATTCCAAATCAAAGGGTTACAGAGAAGGAAAAAGTTGAATTACCTAAAAACACCTTCACTTCACCAAGTGGTAAAGTTTTTGATGGTTGGATAGTATCTGGAAATAAGGATAAGAAGAAGCCAGGAGATATAATTGAAGTTACTTCAGATATAACTATTACAGCTTCTTGGAAAGATATGGATAAGGAAATATCACAAGAAGACAATAAGCCATCTGATGAAACTAGACCATCAGATAATAAACCATCTAATGAAACTAGACCATCAGATAATAAACCATCTAATGAAACTAGACCATCAGATAATAAACCATCTAATGAAACTAGACCATCAGATAATAAACCATCTAATGAAACTAGACCGTCAGATAATAAACCATCTGATAGTTCTTCTGAAAGTGGAAACAACTGGAATACTGGTATTCTTAGAAGAAGAAGTCATGAAAACACAAGTAAGGTTGTTACAGGATCTAATGACAAAAACAAAAGTAGAAGTATTTTAGCATCTTATAATTCAAATCCAAGTTCTATTGAAAATCACTGGGCAAAGAAGGCTATTATGTATGCAGTGGATAAAAATTATTTCAAAGATATAGCTGACTTAAATAACTTTATGCCAGATAAGAGTCTAACAAGAGCTGAATTTGTAACTATACTTGGTAGACTTGCAAATATAGATGAAAGTAAGTATAAGGACAAGGTCTTTAATGATATTAATGCAAACAAGTATTATTCACCATATATTGATTGGGCTTATAAAAATAAAATAGCAAGTGGATTTGGCGACGGTAGATTTATGCCGGATAAAGAACTATCAAGAGAAGAAATGTGTGCCTTTTTATCAAGATTTAACAAGGTTCATAAGATGAATAATGAAGAAGAAAATATTAATATTAGCTTCAAAGATGAAAAGAATATTTCAAATTGGTCTAAGGAATCTGTAAAAGAAATGGTTAGACTAGGTCTAATCAAGGGAATGGATGATGGAAACTTCATGCCAAAAGAAAAATTAACAAGGGCACAAATTGCTCAAGTAGTATTTGGGATTAAGTAAAAGGTCAAAATAAAAAACTATGAGGCTCGAGAAATCGAGTCTCTTATTTTATTTCTTAGGGGAAAAATAAGCTTGAAAAAAGATATGATTATTTCGGAAAGATAAGATTTAAAATAGGATATTATTGAAAAAGGTAGTTTTTTATAAAAAAAGGATGCTTTTGTTTTCTTGAATAAGAATTTTTGGCAAGTCTCTTGAAGGTCTTATAAAAATTTCTTACAGAAATTTGATCAAGTCTAGGCAAAGGAACACAGATTTTTGACAAGCAAAAATCTGCGGGCAGACTTATCAAAATTTTCTTGCAGAATTTTGATCAAGTCTAAGCCAAGAAAAAAAGCTATGAGTTTTCATAGCTTTTCTTAGTATGTTTTCGATTTTGGTTAGTTAATTTTGGTAAATTTTATAGAGTGTTTTTAAAATTTTTAATAATTACTTTTTAATTAATTCCTGCCTGCTTATTCTAAATAAATAATTGATAAATTCTTCCCACTGGCCTAGTCCTTGTGGGACATTTTTTTGAATACGTGAACGTATTTATGGAAGAGCTTCTCTAGGTCGTCAACTTGGTACTTCTGACTGAAGTCTGAGCTCATGATTTCTTCCAAGCTGCGGTGAATCTTGTTGTGGATCTTGACGTCGGTCACTATAGATGTGGAAGTGAGGTCGCCATCGCCATTGATCTTCTTGAAGAACATGTTGTTTTCGTTGATGAAGAAGTTGAACTTGTCGAGGCCCATAGCTTGGAGAGGCCTGTTGTCTTTTATAATATAAAAGTTTATGTTTTTGTTTTTCTTCATAACTGAAATGATGTTGTTCAAGTGGGCTTGGATCTCCTCAGTGGAAAGCTTGGCTCTTAGGGAGCAGTAGAAGATTTCTCCTGTCTCAAAGTATTTTAAGAGGCCAGTCCTTGTTGCCAAGAAGTTGATCTCTGCATCTGCAAAGAGTTCTTCCCAAAGGAGTTTGATGCCCTGGACTTCCTTCTTCTTGAAGTCCTTGTCCTTGTCGATTTCGTTTATTATCCTGTCGATTATGGGGTTAGGTAGAAGAAATTCAAAGCCGTAGTTAGATAGGAAGAGGAAGTCGCTATCTGAGTAGAAGTACTTCCTGTAGTTGGATTTTGCCAATTCTTCTGACTGGGAAAGAGCTATTACCTTGTTGAGTCCCTTGAAAAGTCCCATGATATAGGAGGAGATTTCAAAGAGGGTGTCAAGTTCTTCTCCATGGGTTAGGAGGGAGAAGTCTTCTTCTTGCCTAAGGATAAGGTAGGCAGTTTCTCTTATTAAGATAATGTCGTAGCCAATGCCTGGGTCCTCGTAGAGCTCAATGTTGATGCCTGAGTTGTCGGTTATTTTCTTTAGAATGTCCAACTTGTCTAGGTTCTTTTTCTTGCAAAGGAGGTGGAGGTTAAATTCCACGTCCTTATTTAAATTTTTACCTATTTGCATGAGGACTTGGGCGAAGTGACTATTGATGTCAAAAGTTGCCCAGATGTCAACTTTTTTCTTTTTCCCAATTATTTTCTCCAAGGCCTCTCTTAGGTCCTTGTCTATGGAAGAGTTCTTGAAGATGAAATTTGTATTTGAGACTGTCTCCATGGGGAGGTCTTGGTTGGAGTCCATGTAGGCTTCGTTTAAGAGTTTATAGATCAAGACTTCTAGACCCTTTCTTGAATCACTTTTCAAGACGTCCTTGTTGTTCATCTTGAAGGCAGTGAAGAAGTCGTCCACCTTGTCTTCTTCAATGATGACCTTGGCAAATAGGGAGGAGAGTTTTCTATTTATGGTGTAGATGTTCTTAGATGAGGGTAACTTTCTCCCGCTATTCCACTTGCTTATGTAGGATATGTCATAACCCAAGCTAAAGGCGATGGTGGATAGTTTTGTATTTGTTAGGTCTATTAAAGTTTTAAAAGCTTGCCTGTATTGCCACATAATATCTCCTCAATCTCTTATAAATACAAGATAATTATATTAGTAACTTGAATAAAAGACAAATAATTGAGGAATAATTCAAGATTTTTCAAGAGGGAAAACAATTTTTTTTATCTGGTCCATTATATAATAAAGACAATAATATTTTTAATGAATTATTGGAGGGAAAAATGGTAAATTATAACACTGTTACAGACAATGTGATAGAAGAAATTAAAAATGCTGTCTCAGGCAAAGTTTATGTTGGCGAAGAGATTAACATCGACTTCTTCCACGATGAAATGCCTATTTACGGTGAAGGACAACCTGAATTAGTTGTTGATGCAACTAACGCTGAAGAAATTGCTAAGGTTGTAAAAATTTGTAACGACAACAAGATTCCTGTAGTGCCAAGAGGTGCAGGTACTGGTCTTACTGGTGCTGGTGTTTCTAGACACGGTGGAGTTATGATTAACATGCAATCAATGAACAAGATTCTTGATTATGATGAAGAAAATATGGTTGTTAAAGTTCAACCTGGCGTTCTATTAAACGACCTTGCTGAAGATTGCCTATCTAAAGGCTACATGTACCCACCTGATCCAGGTGAAAAGTTCGCTACTTTAGGAGGAAACGTAGCAACTAACGCTGGTGGTATGAGAGCTGTTAAGTACGGTACTACTAGAAACTATGTACGTTCTATGGAAGTTGTTACTCCAACTGGTGAAATCACTACTTTTGGTGCAACTGTTTCTAAGACTTCAACTGGTTACTCTCTAAAGGACCTTATGATTGGTTCTGAAGGTACTCTTGGTATTATCACTGAGCTTACTCTTAAGATTATCCCAGCTCCAAAGGAAACTATGTCTTTAATCGTTCCTTACGAAGATCTTGACACTTGTATTTCTACTGTTCCACAATTATTTAAGGCTAACTTAAATCCTCAAGCTATTGAGTTCATGGAAAAAGAAATTGTTAATATGTCAGAAATCTACATTGGAAAGTCAACTTTCCCTAAGGAATTAGAAGGAATTGATATTGGTGCTTACCTTCTTATCACTTTTGATGATGAAGATGAAGATGCACTTAATGATATTGTTGAACAAGCTGCTGAAGTTCTTATGGAAGCTGGAGCAATTGACATCCTAGTTGCTGACACTCCAAACAAGATGAAGGAAGCTTGGGCTGCTAGATCTTCATTCCTAGAAGCTATTGAATCTCAAACTAAGCTTCTTGACGAATGTGACGTTGTAGTTCCAATTAACATGATTGCTAAGTATGTACACTATGTTAACGAAAGAGCTAAGGACTTCCCATTTGAAGTTAAGTCTTTCGGTCACGCTGGTGATGGTAACCTACACATTTACACTTGCTCAAACGATATGGAAAAAGAAGAATTCATTAAGCAAGTTGATGTATTCATGAATGACATCTACAAGAAGGCTTATGAATTTGGTGGACAAATTTCTGGTGAACACGGAATCGGATTTGGTAAAAAGACATTCCTACACGAATTTGAAGGCGAAGTTAACACTGAGCTAATGAGAGGAATCAAGAAAGTATTCGATCCAAACTTAATTCTTAACCCAGATAAAGTTGTTTAATAGAAGGAGATTTTAATTAATGTCATATTTAATTTCAGAAGAAGCACAGGACTTACTTTTAGATATTAGAAATTTTTGTGAAAAAGAAGTTGTAGAAGTTTGTAAAGAAGCAGATAGAACTGGCGAATTCCCAGAAGAACTTTATGAAAAGGCAAAGGAACAAGGTTACTTTGCCCTTGAAGTTCCTGAAGAATTAGGTGGACCTGGTCTTTCTAGGGTTGATGTTGCTGCATTATTCGAAGAAATGGCTAAGGCTGATGCTGGTTTCGCAACTACTATCTCTGCTTCAGGTCTTGGTATGAAACCAGTTCTTATTGCTGGAAACCAAGAACAAAAAGAATATATTGCTGACGTAACACTTGAAGGCGGACTTGGTGCTTTCTGTCTAACTGAACCAGGTGCTGGTTCTGATGCTAGTGCAGGAACTACTACTGCTGTTAAGGACGGCGACGAATACGTATTAAACGGAAGAAAATGCTTCATCACTAATGGTGCAGTTGCTTCTTACTACTGTATTACTGCAGCTACAGACAAGTCTCAAGGTGTTAGAGGACTTTCAATGTTCCTAGTACCTGCTGGAACTCCAGGCCTAAGTGCTGGTAAGGAAGAAGACAAGATGGGAATTAGAACTTCAAACACAACTGACGTTGTTCTTGAAGATTGTAGAATTCCTGCTAAGAACCTTATTGGCCAAGAAGGACAAGGCTTCTCTATAGCAATGAAGACTCTTGACCAAGCTAGAGCTTGGATGGGTTGTATTGCTGTTGGTATTGCTCAAAGAGGAATCAACGAAGCTAAAAGATATACAACTGAAAGAATCCAATTTGGTAAACAAATTAACAAGAACCAAGCTATCCAATTTAAATTAGCTGACATGGACATTCAAACAGAAGTTGCAAGACAAATGGTTGCTAACGCTCTTACTAGAATGGACATGGGACTAACTTACAATAGAGAATCTGCAATTGCTAAGTGCTTTGCTTCTGATATAGCTATGAAAGTTGCTGAAGATGCTATCCAATTATTTGGTGGATATGGATACTCAAGAGAATATCCTGTTGAAAAGCTTCTAAGAGATGCTAAGATCTTCCAAATCTTTGAAGGTACTAACGAAGTTTTAAGAATAGTTGTTGCTAATAATTTATTGAGAGGTTAAGGATTAAATAATGAACATTCTAGTATTTATAAAAGAAGTGCCTGATGATTCAGTAGCAGTTTCTGTCCAAGGGGACAGAGCTGCTATCTCTGATATCACGCCTGTTGTTAATGCTTTTGACACTTACTCCCTTGAAATGGCTGTAAGACTTAAGGAAGCTAATGAAGAAAGTCAAGTAGTTGTAGTTTCTATAGGAAATGAAGAGGTTAAGAACTCTCTTAAAAACTGTCTAGCAGTTGGTGCTGACAAGGCTTACTTAGTTAAGAATGATGATTATAGAAAGCTTGATGCTAAAGCTATAACAGAAATTCTTATGGGAGCAAAGGAAAAATTAGAAGCAGAACTTGGTGCTTTTGATGTAATTTGCTTCGGTAAAGAAACTACAGATGCAGAAGCTTCACAAGTTGGAGTTTACTTTGCAAACAAGTCTGATCTTGGTGTTGTTACATCTGTTATCGCAATGGAAAAAGATGGCGACAAGCTTGTTACTAAGCAAGAAATCGACGGTGGTTATAGATTAGTTGAAACTATTCTTCCATCTGTTGTAACTATTGCTAAACCAGACTATGAGCCAAGATACCCTACTATAAAATCTAAGATGGCTGCAAGAAGACAAAAGATTGATGACTTTGAAGTAGAAGCAACTTCTAGCCCGATCCTTGAAGAAGTTAAGGACTTCGAACCTAAGAAGAGGGAAGCTGGAGTTAAGATCCAAGAAGAAGAAGTTGAAGATACTGTAGCTAAGGCTATTAGCCTAATGTTAGAACAAAAGGTTTTATAATAGGAGGAAAAGATGAAAAATATATTAACATATATAGAAATTAAAGATGCTGCTCCTATTAAACTTTCTCTAGAATCTCTTTCTAAGGCAAGTGAACTTGCTAAGGAAAAGGGCGGCAAGTCTCTTGCTCTTATTGCTTTTGAACTTGCTGATGAAGAATTAGCTAAAATAAAGGCTGCTGGAGCAGAAGAAATTGTACTTGTAAAAAGAGAAGCCTACAACATGGAAGACTTTGCAAATATTATTGTTGAAGTTTCTAAAAAATATGACTGTGAAGACATATTTATCCCAGGAACTCTTGATGGCAAGGACCTAGCTCCATATGCTGCTGCAAGTCTTGATACAGTTTCTATTACTAACGTAATGGACATCAAATTCGAAGGTGAAGATGTTATTTATGTAAGTCCTTCTTACGGTGCAACTGTTTTAACTGAATCAAAAATTGAAAAGGCTCCAAGAATTGCTGTTGTAAGAGCAGGATCCTTTGACAAGAAAGATGACCTTAATGGTGCAGGCAATCTTGTAGAAGAAAACATTGATGAAGTTAAGGACCTTAAGGCTGTTATCAAGGATATTGTTACTTCAAACGAAGGACTAATTAACCTTGAAGATGCTCCAATTATTGTAACTTGTGGTAGAGGTGCATCATCTGATGAAATATTCCCACTTGTTAAAGAACTAGCTGACGTTTTTGGCGCACCAATTTCAGGAACAAGACCTGTTATTGATGATGGTGTACTTCCAAAAGCTTCACAAATTGGTCAATCAGGTAAGATTGTTGCTCCAGCTCTATACATCGGTTGTGGTGTAAGTGGTGCTGTTCAACACGTTTCTGGTATTGAAAACTCAAACTTTATCGTAGCTATTAACAAGGACGAAGATGCTCCTATCTTTAACATAGCTGATATTGGAATTGTTGGAGATTGTAAGCAAGTTCTTCCATTATTAATTGAAGAAGTTAAAAAAATAAAAGCTAACGCTTAATAGGTGGTGGCCTATGAATTATTTAAAGGAATTTGTCATACTCTGTGTGTGTTTAATGCTTGGGGTTGTGACAAGACACTTGATAAACTTCCCAATACCTGAGGCAGTTTATGGGATGATCTATCTCTTTATTGCTTTCTCAGTGGGAATTATAAAGCCAGACGATGTTAAAAAGACATCCAATGGTATCCTTCATAATCTAGCTATTCTTTTCGTACCAGCTGGTGTTGGTATCATCAATAGCTATGATGAGATCAGAGGCAAGGCAGGCCTACTTGTGGTACTTGTTATTATTGGTACTGCAGTGACTATGGGCCTAACTGGCAAGATTATTGAATTGCTTCAAAGGAGGAAAGATGTTTAGTAATAAATATTTTGGTATCATCCTTACTTTTGCAACTTTTGAAATTGGTAAGATGATCAGTAATAAATTAAAGACTCCTTTGGCAAACCCTCTTTTAATATCCATTGCCCTATGTATATTATTTTTAAAGGTAACTGGTATTCCTTATGAGGATTACAAGCAAGGCGGGGACTTTATTATGTTCTTTATCGCACCTGCTACAGTTGCCATGGTAGTTGATTTGTACGAAAACCTTCCAGAACTTAAGAAAAACTTAATCCCAATCTTATCTGGAACAATTTTAGGTTCTGCTATTGCTGTCTTCTTTGTTATTTTCGCTTCAAGCTTCCTAGGCATTGACGAAAATCTTGTGGTTTCTTCAACTCCACAATCAATTACAACAGCAATTGCAATTTCTCTTTCTGAAGAGTATGGTGGAGCCTCAGCTATAACTGCAGTACTTGTAGTTATTAGAGGAGTTACTGGCGCAGTAATCGCTCCCCTTGTTATGAAACTCTTTAGGATAAAGGACCCAACTGCACAAGGAGTTGCCATTGGTACTTCTTCCCACGCTGTTGGTACTTCTGAAGCGAGAAAGCTTGGAGAAATCCAAGGAGCTATGAGTGGACTTTCTATTGCAGTGGCAGGTCTTGTGACTGTAATCCTAATGCCTGTTGCAATGAAAGTTATAGAGATGTTATTTTGATTTATATAAATATAAGTAAAGAATACGTATATAAAGACCTATTGTCTCCCTCAATAGGTCCTTTTTAATGATAAGAAAAACAGAGACTCGTCTCTGTTTTTCTGGTTTTCACAGCAAATGCGAGCGTTAGCGAAGCATGAGCTGATGAAAAATCTTATCCAGCGATAATAGAGGAACACAGATTTTTGCTTATCAAAAATCTGCGGGCAGACTTATCAAAATTTCTTACAGAAATTTGATTAAGTCTCAGCCATGTGATCGAATAGGGAGCATTGTCGAGTGAGTCGGATATCTTGATATAGACAAAAAAATAAATTTAAGTTTTATGGATTTATAGACGGGTAAAATACATATAAAAGATACTAATGTAAATCACAAGAGTTATATGAGGTGAGATTATGGACAATATGTCGGCAATAATAATTGCAATTTCAATAATAATTTCGAGCATTATTATAGGGCTATGCATATTTAAAGGGTTAGGTTTGGTATCTGGAGCTATTATGGTGTCACAATATTAAGTAATCTTAAAATTAGTCATTAAAAAAGCTTGGTGAGAGTAAAATTTCACCAAGCTTTTTAAGTTAAATTATTTTATCTGTAGTTTTATCTTCTGTTTTTTATTGCTTCGATTAGTCCAGGAACTACGTTAAATAGGTCGTCAACAATTCCATAGTGAGCTGTCTTGAAGATGGCAGCGTCTGGGTCGTTGTTGATGGCTATTATTGTTGTGGAATCTTCCATTCCCTTAGTGTGTTGGATTGCTCCAGAAAGTCCAAGGGCAATGTAAAGGTCTGGTCTTACTTGAACTCCAGTTACACCAACTTGTAGGTCCTTGTCACACCAACCAAGGTCTGTTACAGCCTTAGTTGCTCCAACTGCACCGCCAAGTGCTTCTGCAAGTTCTTCTACTAGGTGCCAGTTTTCTGGTCCGCCAAGTCCTCTACCACCAGATACAACAACTTTTGCATTCATTAGCTTATCAAGAAGTGGATTGATTTCTTCTTCTTCAAAGCTTATGAATTTTGTCTTTACATCATCAGCTGTGATATTGGCATCTTCTTTTATTACTTCAGCTTCTCTTCCTTCATCGAAAGGAGCTTCGACGAAGGCGCCTCTACCAATTGTAGCCATCATAGCTTCAGAAAGGATTCTTATGTCACACAATAATTTTCCATCGAAGGATGGTCTGATCCACTTGATGTCTTCCTTGTTTTCAGTTAGTTCAAGGTTAGAACAGTCGGCAACAAGTCCAAGACCTCTATTTGCTGAAACCCTACCTGCAAGGTCACGTCCATCGTGTGATGCTGGAAGCATAACTATTGCTGGATCATATTTATCCATTAGACCTTCTAGGACTTTGGCATAGGCCATTGTGTTATAATTTTCTAGAAGTTCATCAGAAACTTGGATTACCTTGTCTGCTCCAAGGTTTCCTGATAATTTTACCTTGTCGTCGTTCTTGTAGCCAATTTCTACTGCTACAAGTTCTCTATCTAATTCATCAGAAAGTTCTCTTGCTATAGACATCATTTCTTTAGTTATAAGTGAAAGTGAGCCTTCTGAAGTTTCATTTATTACCCAAATATTTCCTTTTTTCATATTATCACCTACACTAAAACTTTTGAATCTTCGATTATCTTAACAATTGCTTCTATATTCTTGTCAGCAGAACCTTCGTCAATTATCCTGCCTGTTTCATTCTTGTCTGGAGCAGAAAGGTCTTTTACCACTGTAAGGGAACCCTTTTGTCCAATCTTATCAAGGTCAAGGCCAAGTTTTTCTGCGGTTAGGTCGTGAATTTCTTTTTCTTTTGCAATACTAGATCTCTTTAGGGCAAACTTTGAAGGTTTGTTAACTGAACCCTTAAGGGCAGATGCCACGAAAGGTGTCTTTAAGGAAACTGTTTCAGTTCCATCAGCAGTCTTTCTTTTAACTTCAAATTCGCCATCCTTGTAATTGATGTCGGAGATGTAAGTCACTTGGTTCATGCCAAGTCTTTCTGCAATTTGAGGACCAACTTGTCCAGTGTCTCCGTCCATTGTTTGGTCGCCAGTGAAGATGATGTCATAGTCGCCAATGTGTTTAATAGCTTCTGCTAGGGCATAAGATGTTGCAAAAGTATCGGAACCTTTGAACTCTAGGCCTTCTAATAAGTAGGCTTCTTCTGCTCCCATTTGAATACACTCACGTAGATATTTGTCTGAATCTGGTGGTCCCATAGTTAGGACGTCAATTTGTACATCTTCTTCCACTTGTTCTGTGACATTAAGTGCAAATTTTAAACCGCAAAGATCTGATGGGTTAATAACTGTTTTGATTCCATCTCTCTTTAGGTTTTTTGTTTCTGGATCGATTTTTGCATTTGTAGTGTCAGGAACAATTTTCATTAGTAATAATATTTTCATAGTTCCTCCTAAAATTTTATTCCATATATCTATATCATACCCCAAAAGGGCGAAAGTATTAATAAAAATTTTAATAATTGATAGAAATAATCAAAAATTTTTAAGACTTATATTTATGGAATTTTGTAGTTTCTAATGGTCTGATATTTTTGTATAAGCTTATTAACTTGCAGGGGATAATAATTTATTTAAACTTAATCAAAGTCTTTAAACTTATAATTTATTATGAGTTTATAAGTATTTATTAACCCACAAATTTTTATAACTTGATTAACTTTTGTTTCTTTATAAATTTTTATGACTTCATTAACTTTTGCATCTTTATAAATTTTATGACTAAATTAAGTTTTACAAGCTCATAAATTTTTACAAGGTAATTATAATCTACAGGCTAATAAAATTTTATGATTTCATTAAACTAATTATCTTAATAAACTTAAAAGAGGATAATTTTTCGGGGTATATTAAATATTGAAAGTTGTTATCAAATAAAAATTTAAATATAAGGAGGACAATATGTCACAAATAGGAAAGAAAATACCTGAGTTTAAAACTATGGGCTATGCGCCTAGTAAGGAAAAGTTTGTAGAAGTTTCTAATAAGGACTTTGAAGGCAAGTGGACAGTTCTAATGTTCTACCCTGCTGACTTCACTTTCGTATGTCCAACTGAGCTTGAAGATATGCAAGAGCAATATGGAAAGCTAAAGGAACTTGGAGCAGAAGTTTACTCAATGTCAACTGACACTCACTTCGTTCACAAGGCTTGGCACGATCACTCTGAAGCTATTAGCAAGCTTGAGTTCACAATGTTAGCTGACCCTCACAAGTCTATTGCAAGAGATTTTGACGTACTAGATGAAGAAGCTGGTCTTGCACAAAGGGCAACTTTTATCATTGACCCAGATGGAGTTATCCAAACTCTAGAAATCAATGCTGATGGAATTGGCCGTGACGCAAGTCAAGTTTACGACAAGATTCGTGCAGGTCAATTTGTAAGAAACAATCCTGGTCAAGTTTGTCCAGCAAAATGGAAACAATCAGGAGAAACTTTAACTCCAGGCCTAGACCTAGTTGGTAAGATTTAATGTTAGACCAAAATTTAAAAGATCAGGTTAAGGGATATTTACAACTTCTCGAGAGAGAGCTTGTAATTTCTCTTAGCCTTGATGATTCAGAAAATTCTAAAAAGTTAAGGGACTTTGTAGATGAAGTAATAAGCCTTACAGATAAGATAAAAGTTGAAGAAGCTGACTTAAAGTTTAAGCCAAGCTTTAGCCTTTCATCTGGGTCTGTAAGTGGAGTTACTTTTGCTGGCCTTCCTCTAGGTCATGAGTTCGAGTCCTTTATCCTTGCTCTCTTACAAGTTGGAGGTCGTCCTCCAAAGATTGATGACAAGACTAGGGAGAGGATAGAAGCCCTTGATGAGGAAATGGAATTTGAAACTATGGTGAGCCTATCCTGTCACAATTGCCCTGAAGTTGTACAGGCTCTAAATATTATGGCAGTCTTAAATCCAAAGATTAGGCACACAATGGTTGATGGGTCTGTATTCACAGACTATGTTGAGGACCTTGGGGTCTTGGCAGTTCCAACAACTTATCTAAACTCTGAAGTCTTTAACAATGGCAAGTCTTCTTTAGATGAAATCTTAAACAAGATTAGTCATGAGGAAGTGGACTTAAAGTTAGAAGAAAAACCTGTCTTTGACAGTCTTGTTATTGGCGGCGGTCCTGGTGGGGCAACAGCTGCAATCTATGGAGCGAGAAAGGGAATAAAGGTTGGACTTGTAGCTAAAGAATTTGGCGGTCAAGTTAAGGAAACTCTTTCAATAGAAAACATCACTGGGATTGAGTACACAGAGGGGCCAAAGTACATGGATGATGTGAAGGCTCATCTGGATAAGTACAAGGTTGATATTATTGAAGGCGCATCTGTAAGTGGTATTGAAGAAGGCAATCCTTTAAAAGTTATTACTAATAAGGGAGAGCTCTTTGCCAAAACTGTAATAATTGCCACTGGTGCCAAGTGGAGGTTAATTGGAATTCCTGGAGAGATAGAATTTAGGAACAAGGGCGTTGCCTACTGCACTCACTGTGACGGACCACTCTTTAAGGGTAAGAAGGTAACAGTAATCGGTGGAGGTAACTCTGGTATAGAAGCTGCAATTGATCTTGCCAGCCTTGCCAAGGAAGTCCTAGTCTTAGAATTCTTGCCAGAACTAAAGGCAGACAAGGTTCTTCAAGATAAGCTAAGGGAATTTAAAAATGTAAGAATAGTTACTAATGCAGAGACCCAAGCCTTGACTGGAGAAAAAGTTTTGGAAAAAATTTCTTACAAGGACAGGATAAGTGGCGAAGTCATAGAAGAAAAGACTGAAGGTTGCTTTATCCAAGTTGGACTTGTGCCAATTACTGAGTGGGCAGACATGGTGGAAAAAAATCCTCGTGGAGAAATTATTGTAGATGAGTTTGGGGCTACAAGCCTTGAGGGAGTTTACGGAGCAGGGGACTGCACTAACTCAGCCTTTAAGCAAATTGTCATAGCAGAAGGATCTGGTGCAACAGCTGCCCTAGGTGCTTATAATTATTTAATGACTAAGTCAAAGTGATCTTATTAAAATAGTAAAGATTATAAAAAATTAGTAATAAAAAGTGTATGAAAAGTATGGTGGCCTGCCATACTTTTTTTAATTCTTTCTATAATATGGGATCCTGCATAAGCTTGTCTAATAAAAAAATTTTTGCGGTTTGAAAAAATTTAAAAACTTGTGGGAATTTTTTATATCTACTCAGAAAAAAATATTTTACTAATTTAGGTTAAAAAAATAAAAAAATAAAATCGAATAAAATAGGAAAAAATTTTTAAAAGTTAGTAAGTCTTAGAAAAAAATAAGTAAAAAAATAATTTTTTTATAAATAGGAAGAAAATTAAAAATATTTTTATAAATATAGATAAAGCCTTGCAAATATAAGACTTTTAGACTATATTAAAGGGAGTGTCTATAAATTTAGACACAAAAATTTATAGCAAAAATATTCTTAATAAAAAATCTGAAGAAATTCAAAAAAACCTGTAAATATCCTTTACAAGTGGGATTTTTTATTATATAATATTTGAGCGTTTAAAAAGAATGTTGCGATGAAGTCATAAGTTGCTTGAGATTTTGTTGAAAAAAAGGAGTTTCAAGGTAATTATGACAGAGAAGTCCAAGCTGGACTTGGGCGTGGGTTATTTTTTTTCAAATGTGCCCTGTTTACACACCAGGGTGCGTGTATCGATAACCCCATTCGCAAGTAAGGCTTTAGCGAATAGGAGGTAAATATGTCTAACAAAGGCAAACAAAAAATCAGAATTAAACTTAAAGCTTATGATCACGAACTACTTGACAATTCAGCACTAAGAATTGTTGATGCTGCTAAGAAGAGCGGTGCAGAAGTATCTGGACCAATTCCTCTTCCAACTGAAAAGGAAATCATCACAATTATAAGAGCTGTACACAAGTACAAGGATTCAAGAGAACAATTTGAGCAAAGAACTCACAAGCGTCTAATTGATATATTAAACCCTACACAAAAAACTGTAGATTCACTTATGAAGTTAAATCTACCAGCTGGTGTAGATATTGAAATTAAACTTTAAAACTTTGCTTTATATGACTTCTAAATAGAAGTCCGCTGTAAATATTAGGAGGTGCAACATGAAATATTTAGTAGGTAAAAAAATTGGCATGACCCAAATTTTTGATGAAGAGGGTATTGTCACTCCTGTCTCAGTTATTGAAGTAGAACCAAATGTTGTTGTGCAAAAGAAAACAATTGAAAGTGATGGATATAACGCTATCCAAGTTGCAACACAAGAGGTTAAAGAAAGAAGATTAAACAAACCTGAGAAGGGACATTTAGACAAAGCTGGTGTAGGATACAGAAAACATCTTTCAGAATTCAGAACTGATGATGTAGAATCTTACAACCTAGGCGATGAAATAAAAGTAGATTTATTTGAAGTTGGAGAACACGTTGATGTTGTTGGAACTTCAAAGGGTAAAGGAACTGCTGGTATTATCAAACGCCACAACTTCGGTCGTGGTAGAGAAACTCACGGTTCTAAATTCCACAGAATGCCAGGTGGTATGGGAGCTGCTTCTTATCCAGGAAAAGTTTGGAAAAACCACAGAATGGCTGGAAAAATGGGTAACGAAAGAGTTACTGTACAAAACTTAGAAATCGTAAGAATAGATACAGATAAAAATTTAATTTTAGTTAAGGGTGCTATTCCAGGACCTAAGAAGGGAACTGTTAGAATTAAAAGCACTGTTAAAATGACTAAATAAGATAGGGAGGTTAAGAAATGCCTAAAATTCAAATGATTGACATTAAGGGAAATCCTGTTGAAGAAGTCGAACTAAGTGAAGGGCTATTTGCTGCTCCTGTTAGCACTCATGCTGTTTATTTAGTTGTTAAAAATATTTTAGCTAACAAAAGACAAGGTACTCACTCTGCTAAGACACGTGCTGAAGTTCGTGGAGGCGGAAGAAAACCTTGGAGACAAAAGGGAACTGGTCGTGCAAGACAAGGTTCTATTAGATCACCTCAATGGAGAGGCGGTGGAGTTGTTTTCGCTAAGAAACCAAGAGATTACTCTTACACAACTCCTAAGAAGGCTAGAAGAGTTGCTCTTAAGTCAGTTCTTACAAGCAAGTTACAAGATGGCGAAATGATTCTTGTAGATTCTATCCAAATGGAAGAAGCTAAGACAAAAGTTTTTGCTAACATCTTAAAGAATATCGGTGCTGGAAAGAAAGCACTTGTAGTTGTTAATGACGACGAAAAAGATGTTCAAAGAGCAGCAAGAAACATCGCTGGTGTTAAGACATCAAGAGCTACAGACATTAACGTATACGACTTATTAAAGTACGATAACCTTGTTATCACAAAGTCTGCACTTGATGTTGTTGAGGAGGTTTTTAACTGATGAATAAATTTGACGTTATAAAAAGACCTTTAGTCACTGAACAAAGTATGGACATGATGGCAGAAAACAAATACACTTTTGAAGTTGTTAAAACTGCTACAAAACCTGAAATCAGAGAAGCTGTTGAAGAAATCTTCGGCGTTAAGGTTGAAAAAGTATATACAATGAATATGCGTGGTAAACTTAAAAGACAAGGAGTTCATCAAGGAAGACGTCCTTCATGGAAAAAGGCTATAGTTAAGCTTACTGATGACTCAGAGCCGATAGAATTTTTTGATTCTATCTGATAGTAGGAGGTATTAATAATGGCGATTAGAGGATTTAAACCTACAACTCCTTCCCGTAGAAAAATGACAGTTGCTACATTTGAAGAGATTACTAAGACAACACCTGAAAGATCTCTTGTAACAACTATCAACAAGACTGCCGGTAGAAATGCTCACGGTAGAATTACTAGTAGACATAGAGGCGGCGGAGTTAAAAGAAAATACAGAATTATAGATTTAAAGAGAGATAAAGACAATATTCCTGCAAGAGTAGCAGCTATTGAATACGATCCATACAGAACAGCTTACATTGCTCTTCTAAACTATGCTGATGGTGAAAAAAGATACATCATCCAACCAAATGGTTTAAAGGTAGGAGACGTAGTTGAATCTGGATCAGATGCAGATATTAAAGTTGGTAATACACTAAGACTTGCTGACATTCCAGTTGGTACAACAGTACACAACATCGAAATGACTCCAGGTAAGGGTGGACAAATTGCAAGATCTGCTGGATCATCTGCACAACTTATGGCAAAAGAAGGAAAGTTCGCTCAACTTAGACTTCCTTCAGGTGAATTTAGATTAATCGATCTAAGATGTAAGGCAACTATTGGACAAGTTGGAAATATTTCTCACGAACTTATCACTTTAGGTAAGGCAGGTAAGAGCAGATATCTTGGAAAGAGACCTCACGTAAGAGGATCTGCAATGAACCCTGTTGATCACCCTCATGGTGGTGGGGAAGGTAGAACTCCAATTGGTAGACCTTCACCAATGACTCCTTGGGGCAAGAAAGCTCTAGGACTTAAGACTAGAAAGAAATCTAAAAAATCTGACATGTATATTGTAAGAAGAAGAACTAAGTAATCGGAGGGTATTAATGAGTAGATCAATAAAAAAAGGACCATTTGCTGATGAACACCTTCTAAAGAAGGTTGACGAGCTTAATGATAAGAACGAACACAAAGTAATAAAAACTTGGTCTCGTCGCTCAACTATTTTCCCTGAATTTGTTTCTCACACAATTGCTGTTCACGACGGCAGAAAACATGTGCCAGTATATATTACTGAAGACATGGTAGGACATAAATTAGGTGAATTTGTTCCAACAAGAACATATAGAGGCCACGGCGGCAAGAGCGAAAAGAGTACAACACTTAAGTAAGGAGGGTTATAATGCAAGCACAAGCAATTGCTAAATATGTTAGAATATCACCTCTTAAGGTGAACTATATTTGCGCAGAAATACGCGGAAAAAGCGTTGATGAAGCCCTCTCTATTTTAAAGTTTACTAATAAAAGAGGAGCTCATGAACTATATAAGGTACTACATTCAGCTGTAGCTAACGCTGAAAACAACCTTAACCTAGACAGAGGAGATCTTTATGTTAAAAAGGCTTACGCAAACGAAGGTCCAACAATGAAGAGATTCCGTCCTAAGGCTAAAGGTATGGCTTATCCAATTTTAAAGAGATCAAGTCACATTGGCGTTGTAGTAGCAGAAAGAGAGTAAGGAGGTAGAGAATGGGTCAAAAAGTAAACCCACATGGACTTCGTGTTGGAGTAATCAAAGATTGGGATTCAAAATGGTACGCAGATAAGAAAAATTTTGCCGATCTTTTAGTTGAAGACAACAATATTAGAAATTACGTTAAGAAAAAACTTTATGCTGCAGGTATCTCTAAAATCGAAATCGAAAGAGCTGCTAATAGAGTTAAAGTTTCTATTCATACAGCAAAACCAGGCATGGTAATTGGCCGTGGCGGTGCTGGTGTCGAAGAACTAAGAACTGAAATTGAAAAACTTACAGATAAATCTGTTGTAATAAATGTAGAAGAAATTAAAAACCCAGACCTAGATGCACAAATCGTTGCTGAAGGTATTGCTGAAGCTCTTGAAAGAAGAGTTGCATTTAGACGTGCTATGAAACAAGCAATCCAAAGAACTATGCGTCAAGGAGCACTTGGTATTAAAACTTCTGTTGCAGGTCGTCTTGGCGGTGCTGACATGGCAAGAACTGAAGGATATTCTGAAGGAACTATTCCTCTACAAACTTTAAGAGCTGACATTGACTACGGTTTTGCTGAAGCTGATACAACTTACGGAAAACTAGGCGTTAAAGTTTGGTTATACAAGGGTGAAGTTCTTCCTGAAATCGAAGATGAAAGAGGAAGAAAACCTAGAGATAATAGAGATAACAGAAATCGCAAGAGACGCGATAACAGAAACAATAATTTCAATAGAAATAATAGAAGAGACAATAAAAATAAAGAGTCTTAAAGAAGGGGGGAATAGTCATGTTGATGCCTAAGAGAGTAAAATATCGTAAAGTTCACAGAGGCAGAATGAAGGGCAAGGCTATGCGTGGTAATGAGCTTGCATACGGCGAATATGGTATAAAAGCTTTAGAACCTTGTTGGATAACTTCAAATCAAATAGAAGCGGCACGTCGTGCTATGACAAGATATATTCGTAGAGGTGGAAATATCTGGATTAAGATTTTCCCAGACAAACCTGTTACAGAAAAGCCTGCTGAAACTCGTATGGGTTCCGGTAAAGGTGCGCCAGAATACTGGGTAGCAGTTGTTAAACCAGGTAGAGTTTTATTTGAAATGGGTGGTGTTTCAGAAGAAGTTGCAAGAGAAGCTATGAGACTTGCATCCATGAAACTCCCTATTAAAACGAAATTCGTTATGAAAGATAAGGATGGTGACTCAAATGAAGGCTAATGAAATCCGCAAGATGTCTAGCGAAGATTTAAATAACAAAGTTAATGAACTTAAAAATGAACTTTTTAATTTGAGATTCAGATTGGCAACTGGCCAACTTGACAATCCATCAAGTATTAAAAGTGTTAAAAGAGATATAGCAAGAGTAAAAACGATCATTAGAGAACGTGAACTTGAAGTTGGAAAGGAGGCTTAATCTCATGGAAAGAAATTCAAGAAAAACTATAACAGGAATTGTTGTAAGCGATAAGATGGATAAGACTATTGTAGTTCAAACTGAGACTTTAAAGACTCATCCAATCTATAAGAAGAGATTTAAGAAGTCTACTAATTTCAAGGCTCATGATGAAAATAATGAATGTGGTATTGGTGATCGCGTAAGAGTTATGGAAACTAGACCACTAAGTAAAGATAAAAGATGGAGACTTGTAGAAATTATTGAAAAGGCTCAATAATTTTAGCTTGAAAGGAGAATAACATGATTCAACAAGAAACAAGATTGCGTGTTGCTGACAATTCAGGTGCAAGAGAACTATCTGTTGTTAAAGTCCTTGGTGGTACTAATAGAAGAACAGCTAACATTGGTGATATTGTAGTATGTTCTGTTAAACATGCAACACCCGGTGGCGTTGTCAAAAAAGGTTCTGTTGTAAAGGCAGTTATTGTTAGAACAAACAAGGGAATCAGCAGAAAAGACGGATCTTACATCAAATTTGACGATAACGCAGCTGTTGTAATAAAAGATGATAGAAGCCCTGTTGGGACTCGTATTTTTGGACCTGTAACTAGAGAACTTAGAGCTGGAAACTTTATGAAGATTATATCTCTAGCTCCGGAAGTACTATAATTTGGAGGTGTAATATGAGAATTAAAAAAGATGACATCGTAAAAGTTATAGCCGGAAAAGATAAAGGCAAGACTGGTAAAGTCCTAAGAACAATTCCTAAGAAAGACTTAGTTGTTGTAGAAAAGGTTAATGTTGTAACTAAACACATGAAACCAAAGGGACCTCAAGCACCAGGTGGAATTGAAAAAATGGAAGCGCCAATTCACGTATCTAACGTAATGTACTTTGACAGTGCATCAGGCAAGGCTACTAGAGTTGGTTATAAATTTGAAGACGGAAAAAAAGTTAGATTTGCAAAATCTAGCGGAAAGACAATTAAGTAGGGGGTAGAATAATGACTTCAAGATTACAAGAAAAATATAAGACAGAAGTTGTGGGCCACCTAATGGAACGCTTCAATTATAAAAGCGTTATGGAAGTACCGAAACTTGAAAAGATCACTATTAACATTGGTCTTGGCGAAGCTAAAGATAACCACAAGGCTCTAGAAGCAGCTGTTGAAGACCTAACTATTATTTCAGGTCAAAAGGCGCTTGTTACTAAGGCAAGAAAATCTATAGCTAACTTTAAACTTCGTGAAGGTCAAAATGTTGGTGTTAAGGTAACTCTAAGAGGCGAAAGAATGTACGATTTCTTAGATAAGCTTATGAACGTTGCTCTTCCAAGAGTAAGAGACTTTAGAGGTGTTAAGCCAACTGCATTTGACGGCAGAGGTAACTATGCACTAGGTCTTAAAGAACAACTTATCTTCCCAGAAATCGAATACGATAAAGTAGACACTATTAGAGGTATGGACATCAATATAGTAACTACAGCTAAAACTGATGAAGAAGCTAAAGAATTCCTAGACAAAATGGGAATGCCTTTTGCTAAGGCTTAAGGAGGTACAAAGTGGCTAAAAAATCAATGATTGCTAAACAAAAGAGGAAACAAAAGTATTCTTCTCGTGAGTATACAAGATGTAAAATTTGTGGAAGACCACATTCAGTTTTACAAAAATATGGAATATGTAGAATTTGCTTTAGAGAACTTGCGTATAAAGGACAAATCCCTGGCGTAAGAAAAGCTAGCTGGTAATAAGCCTTAGATGAAAGGAGGCAAACTGATATGATGACAGACCCAATTGCAGATATGCTATCAAGAATTAGAAATGCAAATAATGCAAGACACAAATCTGTTGATGTTCCTTGCTCAAACATCAAAAAAGAAATCGCTAAGATTCTTCTTGATGAAGGTTATATTAAAGGATATGACGTTGTTGAAGACGACAAACAAGGAATGATTAAAATAGATCTTAAATATTCTCAAGACGGTGAAAGAGTTATCTCTGGATTAAAGAGAATATCAAAACCGGGACTTAGAGTTTATGTTAAGTGCGACGATGTTCCTAAAGTTCTTGGAGGACTAGGAATTGCAATTATCTCTACATCTAAGGGAATAATTTCAGATAAAATGGCAAGACAAGAAAAAGTTGGCGGAGAGGTAATCTGCTACGTTTGGTAATTTGGAGGTGAAAAATGTCAAGAATTGGCAAAAAACCTATTGAAATCCCAAAGGGCGTTGAAGTTAAAGTTGACGGCCAAACAGTTACTGTTAAGGGACCAAAGGGTGAACTAACACAATCTTTCGATAAAGATTTAAGAATAGAATTAAATGACGGAGTTCTCACTGTAGAAAGACCAAATGATATTAAAAGAATTAAGGCACTTCACGGTTTAACTAGAACTCTAATTTACAATATGATAATTGGCGTTACAGAAGGTTATACAAAATCTCTAGAAATAATTGGAACAGGATATAGAGCTGCTAAGAAGGGAAAAGTTCTTTCTCTAAACTTAGGATTCTCTCACCCTCTTGATATAGAAGATCCAGAAGGTATTGAAGTAGAAGTTCCATCTCCTAACTCAATTATTGTTAAAGGTAACGATAAACAACAAGTTGGCGCTTATGCTGCTTACATTAGACGCTTCAGAGAACCTGAACCATATAAGGGTAAGGGTATTAGATATACTGATGAACATGTAAGACGTAAAGTTGGTAAGACTGGTAAGTAAGAAAGGAGAATTTAAGTGTTAAATAAAATTAATAGAAACGAAAACAGAATTAAAAGACACAAAAGAATTAGAAATCACATCTCCGGAACTTCAATGAAGCCTAGACTTTCAGTTTACAGATCATCTAAACATATTTATGCTCAATTAATTGATGATGAAGCTGGCAATACTTTATTAAGTGCATCTACACTTGACAAGGGATTGAACTTAGAAAACACTGGAAATATTGAAGCAGCTAAATCTGTTGGAGAATCTATTGCTAAAAAGGCATTAGAAAAAGGAATTGAAGAAGTTGTCTTTGATAGAAGTGGATATATTTTCCACGGTAAAATCAAAGCACTTGCTGATGCAGCTAGAGAAGCTGGTCTAAAATTCTAAGAAGGAGGAAGTAATGGAGCGTTCATTAATAAATGCGGCAGAACTTGATCTTGAAGAAAGAGTTGTATCTATAAACAGAGTTGCCAAAGTAGTTAAGGGTGGTAGAAACTTTAGATTCTCAGCTCTTGTAGTAGTTGGTGACAAAAACGGACACGTTGGTGTAGGTACTGGTAAAGCTCTTGAAGTTCCTGAAGCAATAAGAAAAGCAACACAAGATGCTAGAAAGAATATTGTAAGAATTAACTTACTAAACACTTCTATTCCTCATCAAGTAACTGGAATTTATGGTGCAGGTAGAGTTTTCTTAAAGCCAGCAAGAGAAGGTACAGGAGTTATTGCCGGTGGTGCAGTACGTGCTGTATGCGAACTTGCAGGTATTACTGATATTCGTACTAAAAACATTGGTACAAACAACCCAAGAAACGTTGTTAATGCAACTATGGAAGGTCTAAAGTCTCTTAAGACTGCAGAATCTGTTGCAAGACTTAGAAATAAATCTGTTGAAGAAATTTTAGGATAGGAGGAAAATCATGAGTACAATTAAAATTAAACTTGTTAAAAGTCCTATCGGTAAAGTACCTAAACACAGAAAAACAATCAAAGCTCTTGGTTTTAAAAAGTTAAACCAAGTTATCGAAAAAAATGACACTCCTCAAATCAGAGGAATGTTAAAACAAGTCGATTATATGATCGAAGTAGTAGAATAAGGAGGTGTACCTAATGAAGTTACATGACTTAAGACCTAACGAAGGCGGCGGAGTTAAAGCTAGAAAAAGAGTAGGTCGTGGAATTGGTTCCGGTACTGGTAAGACTTCCGGCAAGGGTCACAAAGGCCAAAATGCTAGAAGTGGCGGCGGAGTAAGACCTGGATTTGAAGGTGGACAAATGCCACTATTCAGACGTCTTCCTAAGAGAGGATTTACAAATATCTTTAAGAAAGAATACGCTGTATTAAACGTAGCTGATCTTAATGTATTTGAAGAAGGAACTGAAATCACTCCTGAATTCTTAATCGAAAATAAATTTATAAAGGCTGGTAAGGCTAAAGACGGACTTAGAATCTTGGGAGATGGTGAATTAAATGTTAAATTAACTGTTAAAGCTCAGCATTTCTCAAAATCTGCTATAGAAAAAATTGAGGCTTGCGGAGGAAAGGCCGAGGTGATTTAATGCTGTCCACTTTTAGGGATGCGTGGAAGATTGAATCTCTTCGTAAGAAGATGCTTTTCACTCTTTTCATGCTTCTATTATATAGACTTGGATCACACATCGCTGTTCCTTATATGAATTCACAAGTGATTTCACAAATTTTTTCTGGATCAGGTGGATCAATTTTCTCCTTCCTTGACTTAATGGCAGGGGGAAACTTTAGAAGATTTACTATATTTGCTGCTAACATTTATCCTTATGTTACAGCATCAATCATTCTTCAACTTTTGACAATTGCTATTCCTTCATTGGAATCTCTTGCAAAAGAAGGAGAAACTGGTAGAAAGGCTATTGCAAAATACACTAGATACCTTTCTATTGCTATCGCTCTTATTCAAGCAGTTGGTTATACTTTTGGTCTATTTAGAAAAGCAGTTAACGCAACAAGTGCTATTGAATACACAACTATTATCCTATCAATAGTTGCTGGTACAGCGGTACTAATTTGGATAGGAGAACAAATAACTGAACACGGAATCGGAAATGGTATTTCAATCTTAATTTTTGCAGGTATTGTTTCAAGATTCCCACTTGATATAGCTCAATCTGTTGCTCTTGTTAAGGCAGGAAAGTCTAGCCCAATTTTCTTAGTGCTATTCATAATAATTGCTATTGCAATTGTTGTTTTTGTAGTAACACTAACTGAAGGTGAAAGAAGAATTCCTGTACAATATGCAAAGAGAGTTGTTGGTAGAAAGATGTACGGTGGACAATCAACTCATATTCCTATTAAGGTTTTAATGACTGGTGTTATGCCAATTATCTTCGCTAACTCACTACTTGCTATTCCAGCAACTATTGCTATGTTTACAAGTGAATCAACTAGAAATTGGATTCAAAAATGGTTAACTCCAGCTGGAGGACCAGGAGCTGTGCTTTATATAATATTTACTGTTATTCTTATTGTATTTTTCACATTCTTCTATACTACAATCCAATTCAACACTGTTGAATACTCTAAAAACCTTCAAGCTAATGGTGGTTTTATTAGTGGTATTAGAGCAGGAAAACCTACAAGTGATTATTTAGGTAGAACTTTAAATAGATTGGTTATGCCGGGAGCAATTGCACTTTCTATACTTGCAGTTCTTCCAACTATCCTAACACTTATTTCAGGCCTACAATTCAACTATGGTGGTACATCAATTATCATCGTTGTTGGTGTTGTACTTGAAATCCACAGAGTGTTAGAACAACAATTAATCATGAGAAATTATCGTGGATTCTTAAAGAATAAGTAGGAGGTAATTATGAAATTAGTTATATTGGGACCTCCAGGGGCCGGCAAAGGTACACAAGCTGAATATATTGTAAAGAGATACAATATCCCACATATTTCAACTGGAGATATCTTTAGAGAAAATATTAAGAACAACACTGAACTTGGAAAGAAAGCTAAGTCTTATATGGACAAGGGTCTTTTAGTTCCTGATGATCTTGTTATTGCACTTGTTGAAGATAGACTTAACAAGGACGATGCTAAAGAAGGATTTCTACTAGACGGTTTCCCAAGAACTGTAGCTCAAGCTGTTAGCCTTGACTCAATCTTAGATAAGAATGACGACAAGCTAACTAAGGTAATTAACATTTCAGTTGATCCTGAAATCTTAATTGAAAGAGCTGTTGGAAGACGTGTTTGTAAAACTTGTGGTATGACTTATCACGTTAAATTCAATCCTCCAAAGGAAGAAGGAGTTTGTGATAAGGACGGCACTAAGCTTATTCAAAGAGATGACGACACTGAAGAAACTGTAAAGACTAGAATTTCTGTTTACTTTGATCAAACAGCACCTCTTATTGACTACTATAGAGCACAAAATCTATTAATAGACATTGACGGTGCAAAGGATATTGACAAGGTATTTGACGATATAGTTATTGGTCTCGAATAGTTCATGGATAAAACATTTAGTCTTTTGAAGGGACAAGTGGTAAGATCCAAAAAGGGTAGAGATGAGGGCAAGGTTTATATCATAATGGAAATTATTGATGATGACCTTCTCTTGCTCGTTGATGGAAAACTAAGAAAGCTAGATCGACCAAAGAAAAAAAAGGTAAAACATCTTTATATATATAAGGATGTCATAGATACTGAGGTAAGTGACTTTAGTGACATCTATATTAGAAAGAAACTATTACCTTATAGCTAAAGGAGGATCCTTAATAATATGGCTAAAGAAGATGTAATTGAAGTAGAAGGCGTTGTTGTTGACGCTCTTCCAAATACTCATTTCAAGGTTGAACTTGAAAATGGACATATCATACTTGCTCATATTTCAGGTAAATTGAGAATGAATTATATTAGAATTCTTCCTGGTGATAAGGTGACAGTTGAGCTTTCACCTTATGATCTTACACGAGGTAGAATAACTTGGAGAAAGAAATAATCCAGAGTCAGGAGGCATTTAAATGAAAGTAAGACCATCTGTAAAAAAGATGTGCGAAAAGTGCAAAATTATTAAAAGAAACGGAAGAGTAATGGTAATCTGTGAAAATCCGAAACATAAACAAAGACAGGGATAAGGGAGGTAATTATGGCTAGAATTTCCGGTGTTGATTTACCTAGAGAAAAAAGAGTTGAAATTGGACTCACTTACATCTATGGTATTGGAAAACCCAGATCTCAAGAAATATTAACTGCAGCTGGCGTAGACTTTGACACTCGTGTTAAAGACCTAACAGAAGCAGAACTTGCTAAAATTAGAGAAGAAATTGATAAGTACCACGTAGAAGGTGATTTACGTCGTGATGTTGCTATGAACATCAAGAGACTTCGTGAAATCAACTGCTACCGTGGAAGAAGACATAAAATGGGTCTTCCTGTAAGAGGACAAAAGACTAAGACAAATGCTAGGACAAGAAAAGGTCCTAAGAAACTTGTTTCTAAGGGTAAGTAAGGGGGGACTTAAATGGCAAAAAAACAAAAAGCTACACGTGCTAGAAGACGTGTACGTAAAAATATTGAAAAAGGTGAAGCACATATAGCTTCAACATTTAACAACACTATGGTTACTCTTACTGATATTAACGGTAATGTTATATCTTGGGCTAGTGCTGGACAACTTGGATTTAGAGGTTCAAGAAAGTCTACTCCTTTTGCAGCACAAGAGGCAGCACAAGAAGCAGCTGAAAAAGCTAAAGAACACGGACTAAAAAGCGTTGACGTATATGTTAAGGGTCCAGGCTCAGGAAGAGAAGCTGCTATTAGATCTCTTCAAGCATCAGGTCTTGAAGTAACAATGATTAAAGATGTTACTCCAATTCCTCACAATGGATGTAGACCACCAAAACGTAGAAGAGTCTAAACTATTTACCGAGAAGGAGGGTACCCATGATTGAAATTGAAAAACCTAGGATTAGTATTGAAGAATTAGATGAATCAGGTTTATATGGCAAGTTTGTCGTTGAACCTCTAGAAGCTGGATTTGGTATCACTATTGGAAATTCCTTAAGAAGAGTGTTACTTTCCTCTCTACCGGGCGCAGCTGTATCTTTTATCAATATACGTGGCGTTGAACATGAATTTGATACAATTCCAGGAGTATTGGAAGATGTACCTGAAATAGTTTTAAATATTAAATCTATAGTTTTAAAGATGACTGAAGATGAGCCTGTAAAACTAGTAATAGAAAAAAAGGGCAAGGGTGAAATAAAAGCCTCTGATATTGAACTTGTTCCACATGTAAGTATTATTAATCCAGATCAACATATAGCAACCCTAAATGATGATGCTGATTTCTATCTTGAAATGATGGTGGAAAAGGGAAGAGGCTATGAACCTTCTGAACTTAAAAAGGAAGAAATATCTGAAATAGGAATTATTCCTATGGATTCTAACTTCACTCCTGTGGAAAAAGTAAACTGGAAGGTCGAAAACACAAGAGTTGGACAAAGAACAGACTTCGATAGATTAATCCTCGAAGTTACAACAGATGGTTCAATGAAGGCTGACGAAGCAACATCTCTTGCAGCAAAAATCTTGACAGAACATCTTGAACTCTTCATTGGCCTAAAAGAACATGTCAGTGAAATAAATTTGATGGTTGAAAAAGAAGAGGATCAAAAGGAAAAAGTTCTCGAAATGACAGTTGAAGAATTAGACTTATCTGTAAGATCATTCAATTGCCTAAAGAGAGCAGGCATAAATAGTGTTGAGGAACTAACTAATAAAACTGAAAGTGAAATGATGAAGGTTAGAAATCTAGGTAGAAAATCTCTACTAGAAGTAACTGAAAAACTTGACGAGTTAGGCTTAAGCCTCAAACCTGAAGAAGAATAAGGAGGATATTATGGCAAAAAATAGAAAACTTGGCCGTAATTCAAGTCATAGACGTGCAATGCTAAGAAACCTTGTTACTTCTCTCTTAGCTGAAGGTAGAATTCAAACTACTCACACAAGAGCAAAAGAAGTTCAAAGAATTGCTGATCGTATGATTACACTTGGAAAAAGAGGCGATCTTCACGCAAGAAGACAAGCTTTAGCATATATTTATTCAGAAGATGTTGTAACAAAACTATTTACTGAGTATGCAGAAAAATATGCTGACAGAAACGGTGGATACACTAGAGTTTTAAAGATGGGTCCAAGACGTGGAGACGGCGCAGAAATTTCAATTATAGAATTAGTATAAGGAAATCCAATGGGGTTTCCTTTTTTTTATAAACTTTTGGAGGCCATATGCTCTATAAAAAAATTTACAAGTCCTTGCTGGGGGACATATTAATAGTTTTTGATGAAGAAGCCTTGCTTGGACTCTACCTATACAGTCATAAAGAGTTTGCAGAGAAACTAAGAGATAGTGATGTAGTTTTAATTAATGATGAGGTCTTATTTTCTTCTAAAGAAGAGGACTGTAAAATTTTAAGACTCACAGAAACTTGGTTAGATAAATATTTCTTAGGAGAAGATCCAAGCTTTATTCCTCCAATAAATGTAAGTGGAAGTGAATTTAGAAAAGACGTCTGGGATATTTTACTTAAGATTCCCTATGGAAAGACAAGGACCTATAAGGAAGTTGGAGAAGCCTTACTTGCAAGTGGGAAGTATGAAAGAGTATCCAACCAGGCAGTTGGAGGAGCAGTAGGTCACAACCCAATTTCCTTGATAATACCCTGCCACAGGGTAATAGGAAGTGATGGGAGTTTAAGAGGCTATGCTGGGGGAGTAGATGTTAAGAAGAAGCTTTTGGAGCTTGAGAGGAAAGAGAAAAAAGTAAAAAAAAGGACTTTTTAAAAATACTTAATAAAGAAGTTTTCGTTAAAAAGTTTTATTAAAAGCTTATGCTTTTATATTTACAATTGGAGGGGACTTAGGGCGTTTCGATTCGCCCTTGTCCCCTCCAAACCTCCCCTTACCACCCCCAACGACCTGGCAGGGGCCCGACCCATTAATACGCAAAAAGCTCTCCGACTAAAAATTTCAAACTCGCTTCGCTCAAACAGTGAAATTTTTTTAACGTCTCCGAACTTTTTGCTTACTGCCTTACTAGCTTGCGACTTATTGGTAAAATTTAAAAACTCATAAGACTTCAACAAGCTGGGGCATTATTGCTAACTTAACAATTTAAGACAAAGTTATAAATAGATAGAGCTTAATCTAGTATTTATTAAGCTTTTTTTATTTGATAATTATTCGTGTAGTTATAATTTTTTATAACTCCTCAAAAAAATGTAACTTAAAAATTAATAGTTAAGTCATAATTTTTTATAGCATTCTAACAAACTATAACTTAATAATTAGTTGTGAGGTGACAATCTCTTATGACATTATTATTAAAATCATCTTTTGGTTTGAGCTGTAAACTAATCGAGTGTATATAATGAGCAAAAAAATTGGTTATGCGTTAAAAATTTTCAACTGTTTGAATTCGCGAAGCGAATGAGTTTTGAAAATTTAGCATGACCGATTTTTTTGGACTCAACGTACGTGGGGTGAAGGGGGTGGTTTGGAGGGGCAAGGGGCCTCACGATGCCCCTAAGCCCCTCCAAGAGCAATTATAAAAGCGTAGCTTTTAAAATAATTTTCTCCCCCAACTACTTGAAAAAAGTTTTTATTTGAGTTATCATATACATATTAGCAGAAGAGACTAGCGAGTGCTAAAAATAAATTATAAATTTTAGGAGGCTTATATATATGAAATTGAGACCACTTGATGACAAGATTGTCATTAAAAAGATTGAAAAAGAAGAAACTACTGCTTCTGGTATTGTCCTTCCTTCTTCAGCAAAGGAAGAATCAAACATCGCAGAAGTTATTGCGACTGGCAACAAATTAGATACAGACGAAGATATGAAGGGACTTGTTAAGGTTGGAGACAAGGTTATTTTCTCTAAATACGCAGGAAATGACATTGAACTTGACCACGAAAAATACACTATAATCAAGTTCCAAGACATCTTGGCAGTTATTGAATAAGGCTTATTGAATAAGGAGAGATGATAAAAATGGCAAAGGAAATTAAATTTTCAGAAGATGCTAGAAAAGGCTTAATAAAGGGAATTAACACCCTTGCAGATACAGTAAAGGTAACTCTTGGACCTAAGGGAAGAAATGTTATCTTAGACAAGGAATATGGCACACCACTTATCACAAACGATGGTGTTACTATTGCAAGAGAAATTGAATGTGAAGATAAATTTGAAAATATGGGAGCACAACTTTTAAAGGAAGTTGCTACTAAGACTAATGACGTTGCAGGGGACGGTACTACAACAGCTACTCTACTTGCTCAAGCTATAATTAGAGAAGGCATGAGAAACCTTGCAGCAGGTGCAAACCCAATGGTTCTTCAAAAGGGTATTGCTAAGGCAGTTGAAGCTGCAGTTGAAGAAATCAAACACTTTTCAACAGAAGTTTCTTCAAAGGAAGCTATTGAACAAGTTGCTTCAATTTCTGCTGCTAACGAACAAGTTGGAAAACTTATTTCTGAAGCAATGGAAAAGGTTGGAAACGACGGAGTTATCACAGTTGAAGAATCAAAATCTATGGGAACAAGCTTAGACGTTGTTGAAGGTATGCAATTTGACAGGGGCTACCTATCTCCATACATGGTGACAGATTCTGACAAGATGGTTGCAGAATTAGAGGATCCATACATCCTAATTACAGACAAGAAGATTTCAAATATCCAAGAAATCCTTCCACTATTAGAACAAGTTCTTCAACAATCAAAACCACTTCTTATTATTGCAGATGATATTGACGGCGAAGCCCTTGCAACTTTAGTTGTTAACTCACTTAGGGGAACACTTAACGTAGTTGGAGTAAAGGCTCCAGGCTATGGCGACAGAAGAAAAGACATGCTTCAAGACATTGCAATCCTAACAGGTGGACAAGTTGTATCATCTGACCTAGGTCAAGATCTAAAGGATGCAACAATTGAAATGCTTGGATCAGCTTCAAAGGTTAGGGTTGAAAAAGAACTTACAGTAATTGTAAATGGAGCAGGCGAAAAATCTGAACTTGAAAACAGAATTAGCCACATTAAAAACCAAATCGAAGAAACAGACTCAGAATTTGATAAAGAAAAATTACAAGAAAGACTTGCAAAACTTTCTGGCGGAGTTGCAGTTATCCAAGTTGGAGCAGCAACAGAAGTTGAATTAAAGGAAAGAAAGTTAAGAATCGAAGATGCTCTAGCAGCAACAAGAGCAGCAGTAGAAGAAGGAATCGTTGCAGGTGGTGGAACTGTACTAATCGACTCAATCGACGCAGTTGCAAAAGTAGTTGACCAACTAGAAGGCGACGAAAAAACAGGAGCTAACATTATCCTAAGAGCCCTAGAAGAACCACTAAAACAAATAGCAGAAAACGCAGGGCTAGAAGGCTCAGTAATCGTAGAACACGTAAAGACAAAAGAAGCAGGAATCGGCTTCGATGCATACAAGTCAGAATACGTAGATATGAAAAAAGCCGGAATAGTAGACCCAACAAAAGTAACAAGATCAGCACTACAAAACGCATCAAGTGTAGCATCAATGATCTTGACAACAGAAGCAGCAGTAGCAAACATAAAAGAAGATGCACCAGCAATGCCTCCAATGAATCCAGGCATGGGTATGATGTAATGATAAGAAAAACCGAGACGAGTCTCGGTTTTTCTGGTTTTCACAGCGAATGCAAGCGTAAGCGAAGCATGAGCTGATGAAAAATCTTATCCAGCGACTGCAGAAAAAACGACCGAGTAGGGAGTTTTTTCAAAGGAGTCGGACTTGGATATATAGAAAAAACCTTAAACAAAGGCAGTCACAAAGTTGACTGTCTTTTTTAATTTCAGTAAAGCTGATGAAAAATCTTATCCAGCGGAAAATAAAGGAACACAGATTTTTGACAAGCAAAAATCTGCGGGCAGACTTATCAAAATTTCTTACAGAAATTTGATCAAGTCTCAGCCAATGCGACCGAATAATGAGCATTTTCAAGCGAGTCGGATTAAGTAAGTACAGAAAAAGCATAATTAAAGGCAGTCACAAAGAGGCTGTCTTTTTTATGCTTTAATTTAGAACACAAGCGTAAGCGAAGCATGAGCTGATGAAAAATCTTATCCAGCGGAAAATAAAGGAATACAGATTTTTGACAAGCAAAAATCTGCGGGCAGACTTATCAAAATTTCTTACAGAAATTTGATCAAGTCTCAGCCAATGCGACCGAATAAGGAGAATTTTCAAGCGAGTCGGATTAAGTAAGTACAGAAAAAGCATAATTAAAGGCAGTCACAAAGTTGACTGTCTTTTTTAATTTCAAGCAAAGTTTATGAAGAACCCTATCCAGCGAAAAATAAGGGAACACAGATTGTTTGCAAGCAAAAATCTGCGGGCAGACTTATCAAAATTTCTTACAGAAATTTGATCAAGTCTCAGCCAATGCGAATGAATAATGAGCATTTTCAAGTGAGTCGAATTAAGTAAGTACAGAAAAAGCATAATTAAAGGCAGTCATTAAGTTGACTGTTTTTTTTTCTATGGCAAAGGTAAAATATAATAGATTATGAGTAGATAAGGAAATATAACTTCAATCAATCTAGTTAATACAAAAAACCATCTTGCTCGAATATCTCATTACAAAAATTGCTATTTTCTAAATCTCGAACTTCTAAAATCGCAAACTCGCTTCGCTCAAACAGTGCGATTTTAGCCGAAGTTCTTCGATTTGAAAATAAGACAATTTTTGACCTAGGATATTCTTAGCAAGATGCTTTCAAATTTTAATCATTCTGTTTTTTGTACTCATTAAGAAGTCACAAAATAGAAAATAAGGACTTAATAAAATTCTTATCAACTAACAAAAAATTTAAATTATAACTTAATAAGCATAACAAAACCCTCCCATGTTTAAATCCCACCAATAAGAGTATGAATATTATGAGGTGTTTTATGGATATTAAATATATTAAAGCTTTTAATGACAATTACATTTGGACTATTGAGAAGGGCGGCAAGGTTCTCCTTGTTGATCCTGGCGATGCAGGTCCTGTTATAGATTATTTGAAGGGCAGAAAACTTGATTATATTCTTTTAACCCACAAGCACATGGACCACGTAGGTGGCCTTGACGAACTTAAGATTAAATACGACCCAAAGGTTTATGGACCTAGGGAAACTAGTGAATACAACGACGTGAATTTAAAGGACGGAGATGAATTTGATCTTCTTGGAGAAAATTTCAAGGTTATTTCAACGGGAGGTCACACTGAAGACCACATTTCTTATCTCATTGATGGTAACTTATTCTGTGGAGATGCCCTCTTCCTTGCAGGTTGCGGCAGGGTCTTCACTAAGGACTACAAAAAATCCTATGAGGGTCTCAACAAGTTAAAAAACTTAGCTGATGACACTGTGGTTTATCCTGCTCACGAGTATTCTCTTGCCAACTTAGAATTTGCCAAGTCTGTAATTTCTAATGAGGACTTGGATAGGGAGTATGAAAGAGTAAAGAAGCTTAGAGAAGATGACGAGATCACTCTTCCTACAACAATTGGAAAAGAGAAAAAAATAAATCCTTTTTTCTTGGCAAAGGACTTAGATGAATTTATAGACCTTAGAAACAAAAAGGATAATTTTTGAGAAAAGGTAAGCAAAAGAAAAGTGCTGGCTATTACAAAAGCCAACACTTTTTTGTTTACTAAATTATATCAACCAATGCCACCAAGTATTGCGCCTGCTATTAGGGCTACTATGGCAGCTGTTACATATACATATTTTGCTAATGGATAGTACCAGGATCCAATTCCCTTAGGTGATCCTTCATTTACTGCTGCAAGGACATAGTCTTTGCCTGCGACCCAAAGGAACATTATGCCTGCAAGGGCTGCTCCAAGTGGGCAAATGTAAATTGATACTACATCCATCCAACCACTTACTATTCCTTGGATTAGAATTGCAACGACACAACCAATGATGTGGATGATAGTAGTTGCAAGAAATCTTGATGCATTGAATTTTTCTTGTAGGTAGGCAACTGGTGTTTCGTAAAGGTTTATTATTGAAGATACGCCTGCAAATAGAACGCAGATGTAGAAAATCATTCCAATAATTCTTCCAATAGGCATACCGTTAAATACATTTACAAGGAAGATAAACATAAGGCCAGGGCCACCTGTATCAAGTGGTGCATCAGCTGCTGCCATTGCAGGGATGATTACAAAGGCTGCCAAGAGGGCTGCTATTGTGTCAAAGACTGCAACATTCCTTGCTGATGATGGAATACATTCATTTTTAGGAAGGTAAGATCCATAAATTACAGTTCCTGATCCTGCTACTGATAAGGAGAAGAAGGCTTGCCCAAAGGCAAATATCCAAACCTTAGGATCCTTTAATCCATCAGGATTTACTGTGAAAATATATTTATAGCCATTTGAAGCACCTGGAAGAGTGCAGATGTAGAATGCAAGTCCTACAAATAAAATAAATAGGGCTGGCATCATAATTTTGTTTGCCTTTTCAATTCCACCAGATACACCCATTACCATTATGGCAAAGCTTGCAAGAATTGCTATTACTACCCAGGTGTTTGCACCAAAGGCTCTCGCTGTTAGGCCAAAGGTACCACCAATTACATCCATATCTTGTCCCATTTCATAAAGGTGACCTGATAGAGAAAGGAAGGTATATTTAAAAATCCAAGCCATTACACAAGTGTAGCCTATAGCTAGTGCCAAAGATCCGAGAACTGGGATAAGACCAATTAATTCGCCAGGCTTTTTATTGCCAGTTCTTAATTCTGTACATTTTCCAAAGGCGCCAACTGGTCCAGCTTCGGCTGACCTGCCTAGTGCCATTTCGGAAATTACTCCTGTAGATCCTATTAAGGTTACAAAGATAAAATAAGGAATGAGAAAAGTCATCCCACCATAAGTTGAAACCATTATAGGGAATCTCCAAATATTACCCATACCAACTGCAGAGCCAATACAAGCTAGTATAAAGCCCCATTTGCTTTTAAAACCATCACGAGTTTTTAAGTTGTTATCCATAATTTTTCTCCTTAAAGGGTAATTTGCCCCTCAATTAAGAGGGGCTTATTTAATTTTTTGTATTTATAAAAAAGTTTAGAGAAATTTATTTTTCATCTTCAGAAGGTTCATAAGTTTCAAGGAAAGCGTGGAAGTGACGCATTGGAAGGTTCTTTCCCTTTACTATTCTAATATTAGGAATAGTAGCACGATCTTCATAAAGAGCCTTAACTGCTGCTATAACATAATCCATGTGTTCCTTAGAAAGTTGACTTCGATTTATTGCGAAACGAACTACGTTTGCTACTTCAGCTTGTTGTTCTGGAGTCTTTAGATCATATTCCATTGAGTAGTTACCAAGTTCTGCAGTTCTAATTCCATATCTTCTTATTAATTCCACAGAGAAGCCTTGACCTGCAAAAGTTTCTGGTCCCCTCTTGTTGTCGAAGAATTCGTCCATGTTGATATAAACACCGTGTCCACCTGCAGGAAGTACAACTCCTTTAACGCCAGCCTTGTAGAAACCTTGAGCAAGGTATTCACATTGCTTAACACGAGCATCAAGATAATCAAACTTAGCTGCTTCATAAAGACCTGCAGCAAGAGCCATAATATCTCTACCACTCATTCCACCATAGGAGTCGTTGCCGTAAGAAGAAATTTGTTTAACTTTTAGGAGGATACCTACGTCAGTTTTAACAGTGCCGTCTTCGTTAAAGTCAGAGAACTTCTTCCAGAATAGGCCCTTATCTCTAAAGGCAAGTACGCCACCCATATTTGCGTGTCCGTCTTTTTTAAGTGATGCAGTAAAACCATCGCAGTAAGAGAACATTTCTTTTGCGATTTCTGGAATTGACTTGTAAGCGTAACCTTCTTCATTAACCTTGATGAAGTAAGCATTTTCTGCCCATCTAGCAGCATCAAACATATAAGGTATATCATACTTATGAGCAATTCTTGAACATTCTCTCAAGTTTGCCATAGAAACTGGTTGACCACAAACTGTGTTGTTAGTGATAGTAGTGTAAATTAGTGGCACATTTTCAGGTCCTAACTTAGTGATAAGTTCTTCTAGTTTTTCAGTGTCCATGTTGCCCTTAAATGGATTCTTTTCATAATGACCATTTTCAGGAACTTCCCAAAGTAATTTTTTATTGTATAGGTTTCTTGGGATTGAACCCATTTGTTTAATATTACCTTCAGTAGTGTCAAAGTGACCGTTTGAAGGAATAGTATAAATCTTTCCTGGTTCTCTTGCGTTTAATATTTTTTTGACAAGTTCGAATAAAACGGATTCAGCTGCACGACCTTGTTGAATGATAAAGGTATTTGGTCTTTCCATTTGGGCAGAACCACCATTAAATAGGCCGCCTTCATATTCGCAAAGGTAAACTTCGTCCATCATTTTTTCAACATCTTCGCAGTCAGTTCTTACAAGGTCGATGATTCTTTTTTGATCGTCGCCTCTTTCGAATACATCCCTAAAGGCATCAAGAAGGACATAGTAGCCCTTGTTTCTACCATAAGATTCATCTCCTAAGAACATTGCAGACCATTGAACATCTGTCATGGCTGTAGTTCCTGAGTCTGAAAGCATGTCAATAGTTAACATTCCTGCAGGGAAGGCAAATTCATTGTAGTGAGTAGCCTTAAGAGCTCTTTCCCTTTGTTCAACTGTAACATTTGGAATATTTTTTGTTACATAAGTGTAGGAATGTGGTGTAGGTACGTCTAATTGATACTTCTTCATAAAAAACCTCCATATAATAATAAAAAAGTTATAGAGGAACCCCGGTCATTAATATTAAATTAACTAGCGGACAGTATCCCATAGAGAACCCCGGTCATTAAAAATTTAACTAGCGGACAGCACTCCAGATAATGTTTATTATCTATGCAATAGTTTACATTATGAAAAAATAATTGTCAACAATAAACTGCATCAATACAAGCTTTAGCTAGGGTTACAAAATAAGAAAAAACATTTGCAAATCAAGAAACAAAATAAAAAAAAGACCTCCAAAATTGGAGATCTTAAAAATCTTACACTTTATTTTTCAACTGAAGCTGAGTAGTTCTTTTCGATAGAGTCATCAAGCATTTTTGTAAATTCTTCTGCAGTTTGATTTACATTAAGTCCTTCAGTAAGGGCTCTTGAGTAGGAAGCAATTACGCCCCTGTTTTTTCTAAGCTTTTCGTTGGCGTCATCTCTTGAGTAGCCACCAGATAGGGCAACAATTCTAACAGTTTGATCAAAGTCGTAAAGGTCTTCGTAAAGATTTTCCTTTTCTGGAAGAGTTAACTTAAACATTACATAAGTATCCTTGTCTAATTTTTTTAGTTCTTCCACAAGATATTTTTTAAGGACTTCTTCGATTTCAGCCTTGTCCTTAGCGTGTATGTCAACTTCTGGCTCGATAATAGGAACAAATCCTGCTGCAGAAATTTTCTTTGCGTAGTTAAATTGTTGTTCAACAACTTTCTTAATGGATTCTTCGTTGAGTTCCTTTACAACAGAACGCATCTTAGTTCCAAAGATATTTCTTTCCTTTGCATTTGCAAGAAGCTCGTCAATGTGCTTGAAAGGTTTCATAAGTTGTGCGCCGTCTTTTTCTACATCAAGTCCTTCGTCAACCTTAAGGATTGGAACTATGCCCTTTTCTTCCCAAAGATAGTCGCCAGTGAACTTGCCATCGATTTTAGAATTCATAGTAACCTTAAATAGGATTGCAGCTAAAATTCTATCAGATGTAAAGGCCTTATCCTTTATAATTCTCTTTCTCATTTCGTGAACTTGTTCAAACATTTCTTCTTCGTTTGAATAAGCATCTTCAGTCACACCATAATTTAATAGGGCCTTAGGTGTTGATCCACCAGATTGGTCAAGAGCAGCAATGAAGCCCTTGCCATTTTTCATTCTTTCAAATTGTTCTTTGTTCATTTTTACCTCCAAAAGTCTAGACTTCTAATTACTTCTAATTATATAATAAGTAGACATAGTTGACAAATGACAAAATTTTGAGGTGAACATGAAGTATTACGCAGTTAGAATAGGAAGAAATCCTGGCATCTATCACACTTGGGATGAGTGCAAGCGAGAAACCATGGGCTTTAAGGGAGCAAGTTTCAAAAAGTTTTCCACTCGTGAAGATGCTGAGGCCTTTATAAATGAAATAGAAGAAGACAAGAAGGAGTCAGCGGAAAAGGATGAGCTTGTAGTTTACGTCGACGGATCCTACAGGAACAGCGACAAGTCCCACTCCTATGGAGTCTACATGTTTAATGGTGAAGAAGAGTACACTTACTCAAAGAGATTTTTCAAGGACTCAGACATGAGAAATGTGTCGGGAGAAATCAAGGGAGCTATGCGTGCCATGGAAGAAGCAGCAAAGCTTGGCAAGAAAAAAATCTACCTTCACTACGACTACGAAGGCATAAGGTCATGGGCTCTTGGTTTTTGGAAGACAAATAAGGAAGGGACGATTTACTACAAGAACTTTTATGATTCCATAAAGGACAAGTTGGAAGTGAAATTTATAAAAGTTGAGGCCCACACTGGGGTCAAGTACAATGAGTTAGTTGATAAACTTGCAAAGGAGGCAAAATGAGAAAATCTTGGGATGAATATTTTATGGAGATAACAGAAATGGTTGCAACAAGGTCCACTTGCGACAGGGCCTTCGTGGGATGCGTCCTTGTGAACTCTGACAACAGGATAATTTCAACAGGCTACAATGGATCAGTAACAGGCAACCCCCACTGCGACGAAGTGGGACACACAATGCGTGACGGCCACTGCATAGCCACAATCCACGCAGAGATGAATGCCCTCTTGTACTGCGCCAAGGAAGGAATATCAGTCAGAGGAGCCAAGGCTTACGTGACCCACTTTCCTTGCCTTAACTGCACAAAGGCCCTGATCCAAGCAGGCATAAGAGAAATAATCTACCACGAAGCTTACAGGGTGGACGACTACGCCATGGAACTTTTGGAAAAGAATAAGGTAACCTTAAAACAAATTTAAAATTTAGAAGATTATGAGAGATCTGGGAATAATTCCCAGGTCTTTTTTGTTTTAAATTTTCTGTAAATTATTTGTAAGTAAATCGATAAAGAGATGCTTTAAAATAAGGACTAATATAATCTTATCAACTAAGATAAATATTAGTTAGTTTTATTCAAAAAAACTATTATGATTTTTTACTAAATAGTTAAATAATAAAATAAATTGATTATAAATTTACAAAGTTATACATTTAAAAATTTATTTTAATAAAGCATTGACAAAGTGAAAATTCAATAATATAATCATGATTGAAAAAAGATTAATCGCGATTAAAATTTTTTATGGTTGGAGTTGATAAGGTTTATGGGGGTTAACGAAAAAAAGAAAAAAGTAATGACATGTTTTATTGAGGCCACAGAAGACCTCATGAAGGAAGATGATATAGACAAGATTTCAATAAGAAAAATAGCTAAGAGGGCAGGCTACAACTCGGCAACTATTTACTACTACTTTGAAGATCTAGAACATCTAATTTTATTTGCATCAATTAGATACTTGAGAGAATACACTTCGGCCTTGGCAAAGAATATTAAAAAGGAAATGACAACTTTAGAAAAGTATAGGACAGTTTATGAAACTTTTAACTACTATGCCTTTAGGTCGCCAATAATTTTCCATAATATGTTTTTTGGAAAATACAGTCCTATGTTATTAGAGGTTATAAAAGAATACTATGATATATTTCCTGATGATCTTGAAGGTCACGATGAGCTCCTAAGAGGTCTCTTGACTCAGGGGAATATGTATTCTAGAGATAAGCAAATAGTAGACCAGCTAGTTAGTGAAGGGATAATAGATGAAGAAAAATCTGACATAACCCTAAAAATAATAATCAGCGTACACGAATCTTATGTATACGAGGCCATGATTCAGTTAGACAAGTTAGATTTGGAAGCCCATGAAAAAGCATTTTTAGAAATTTTTGATTATGTCCTAGATAATGCAAAATAGAAATAGTAAAAAATATTTACATAAAAAAGATCTATAAAATGTATCTGATTTATGGGAAAAGGTTATATTAAAACTTTCTATTATAAAGTAATTATGTATGAATTGAATTTTTTATAAAAAAGCAATTTATAAAAAATAAGTCTATAATAAGTTGTTAAAATTTAAATATATCGAAGTATATTATATGAATTTTAATATCAGAATTAATTTTCAATTTTAGATGGAGATTTTTATTTATTATAAAATGACAACTCTAAGATTTGGTGATTAGTAGGGGGAATTAAGTTAAATATAAGAGAATAAGTTAATTGAAGGTAAATAGGATAATTATCTTATTATTAATATGATGAGTATAAAAACTTATAAAGTATTAATTAAAAAAAGGAATAATTAAATTGGTTTTGTTAGATATTGTCCTGAAAGTTGTTTTAGTAAAATATAATCAATATAGTTAGTCAAAAATATAATGGATTTAATAAAAGATAAAAAATATTAAGAGAATAGTAAGCTTGTGGTATATTGATTATATTATATTCACTATTATTATAATTGTGTTTCGAAGGGTGTTATATTTTATTTAGGAGGTATTAAAATGAGTAAATTAAAAGAAAAATTAAAAAAATTTAAATCACCCGATGCACTACTATTAATATGTATTTTAATGGTAGTTGTATCAATCTTAACTTATTTAGTTCCAGCTGGCGAATATACAAGGATATTAGATCCTGAAACTGGTAGAGAAATGGTTGATCCAAGTTCATTCCACTATATTGAAAATACACCAGTTGGTCTTTGGAAAGTGTTATCTTCTGTCCATCAAGGACTTGTTGATTCTTCTGAAATAACTTCATTCCTATTAATTATAGGTGGAGCTTTTGGAGTATTAAATTTAACAGGCGCTTTGGAAGCATTGCTTTCAAAAACAGCATCTAAGTTAAAGGGCAAAGAAAAACTCGTTGTAGTATTTTTCGTAACTTTATGGGCTTTGGGAGGAGCTTTCTTAGGAAACTTTGAAGAATGTCTGGCTTTTTTACCAATGCAAATAACCTTATGTTTAGCCTTAGGATTTGACTCTATAACAGGTGTTGTAATAGGTATATGTGGCGTTGCTGTTGGTTATGTAGGTGGAGTTATGAACCCTTTCACATTAGGCATTTCACAACAAATAGCAGAATTACCACCATATTCAGGAATTGGATTTAGACTAGTTTTGTGGGCAATAACACTTATTGTAACAATTGCATACATATATAGATATGCAGATAAAATTCACAAAAATCCTAAGTTATCATTATCATATGAAGAAGATAAGACAAGCAAATATAGAGAAGAGATCTCAACAAATATTGAATTTACTATAAGACATAAATTGGTATTATTAGCTTTTGTATTAGCTGTTATAGGAATTGTATATGGCGTAATTGTATATCATTTTTACTTAGGAGAAATGGCAGCAGTTTTTATTCTATTAACTATAGTTATAACAATTATTTCAGGTAAACCAATAAACGAAGTAGTGAATGCTTTTGTAAAAGGAGCTTCAGATTTACTATATCCTTGTTTATGTGTTGGATTAGCAAGAGGTTTGACAATAGTAATGATGGATGGTCATATACTTGATGTTATCGTACATGCTTTGACTGGATTTTTAGCAAATATTCCTTCAATAGTATCTGCTCCATTATCATTTATCGTAATATCAATAATAAATTTATTTGTGCCATCTGGTTCAGGAAAAGCAGTACTAGTTATGCCTATTTTAGTACCAATGGCAGACGTTCTTGGTATAACAAGACAAACTGTTGCACTAGCTTTTCACATGGGTGATGGAATAACAAACTTGCTTTCACCAGCAGAAGCTACAATAATGGTTGCACTTGGAATGATGAACATATCTTATGGAAAGTGGATTAAATGGTTCTGGAAATTAGTTTTATTATGGTACCTAATAGGAATTGTAGCATGTATTGTTGCTGTTAATATTGGCCTTGGACCATTCTAGGAGGTAATAATGAAAAAATATAAATCAATTAATGATCTTAGAGAGATTCAAGTTTTTAATAATTTTTTAAAACTTACAGAAATTCCTAGACCATCATTTAAAGAAAAAAAAGTGTCAAATTATTTAAAAAATTGGGCAGAAAAACTTAATCTTAATGTTAAACAAGACGATAAATTTAATCTACTAATTTTAAAAGATGGTCAAAATGGTGGAGAAAATAAAGAAGCATTAATTTTGCAAGCTCATTTGGATATGGTTTGTCAAAAAAAAGATGGCTTTGATTTTGACTTTGATAATGATCCTATTCCTGTTCAAATTGACGGAGATGAACTTAATACAGGTGGGAAGACGACTCTTGGTGCTGATAATGGAATTGGCGTAGCAGTAATAATGTCAATCCTAGAAGATAAGGAAATGTCACACCCTCCAATTACAGCAATATTTACGACTGTAGAGGAGGATGATTTTAGCGGTGTAAATAATCTATCAAAGGATTGGATAATAGGGAATAGAGCTATTAACATTGACAATAGTAAAGATGATGAAATCATAGCAGGTAGTAATGGTGGAGCTGGAGTAACCTTCTCGTTAAAAATCAATAGGCAAAACAGAAAATTTAAAAATATTTTTAAAATAAAAGTTAGTGGATTTTTAGGAGGACATTCTGGAGAAGATATAGAAAAAGGTAGAGGTAATGCCATTATAACTTTATCTCGACTATTAGAAAAACTTGAACATAGTATAGAAATTTTGGATATCAATGGTGGTACTTTTAGACTTGCTATTCCTAGAGAATGTTACGCCATTATTAGTACAGATTTGGATAAAAATGAAATAGACAATATCCTTGGTGACTTTGAAAAAGAGCTTCATTATGAATATAATTCTTTTTCAGATACTATTTGCGTTAAATCTGAAGAGTCAAATTCTGAACAAGAAGCAATAAAATCTGAAGATTTTAATAAAATAATAAATATTATAAAATTATATCCTAATGGAATTTTTGAAGTAGATCCTAAAAACCATGTAGTTATTTCATCTAATAATTTAGGTGAAATAAAAATTGAAGATGATTGTGTTAAATTTATTAATGAGATAAGGGCTATGGAAAGATCTCAAGTTGAATACACTTATAACAAAATTTCTACGATTGCAGGTATATATGATGGAAATGTAGAGATTTATGCAGAATATCCAGGATGGAGATTTAATCCTAATAGCAAATTAAGAAATATATATAAGGAAATTTTTGAAAAAGAACTGAATAAAAAATTAGAAATAAAAGTCTCACCTGCCGGTTTAGAAGCGGGATATCTAATAAACAAGAATCCTAGTCTTGATATTATTAGTGTTGGACCAAATCATACAGGTCTTCACAGTCCTTCTGAATCAGCAAACATTCCATCTGTGATAAATTTCTATGAAACTTTTAAAGTGTTTCTAAGAGAAATAGATTAAGTAAGAAGATATTTTGATAATCTTATTAAAATACAAGTATGTTGAAGAAAAAAATAAAATTGAAAGGGACGAGGCTGCTTATAGGCTCGTCTCATTATTATATTTTATATTAGTAATTAATAATTAATAATATATTTATTATCAATATTTTTAAAACTAAGGAACTAGAATCAATTAATTAGAAAAGTCTGATAATTATCAAGTTGTTTTTATTTGAACGGATAAAACACCTAATTATTAATAATTTAGGAGGTGGGATCTCTTTAGTAGAGGAAAAATATGAGCTACGAAAAGAAAGGTTATTTTGCAATTTTTGCTGCAGTAGTCCTTTGGAGTTTGTCAGGCTTTATTGTTAAGACAGTGGATGCAAGTGCAATTTGGATAACACTAATAAGGAGTGCTGTTGGAGGAATCTTCCTAGCTGGCTTTATTAGGTCCAAGCCCATTAGACCAAGAAAATATGTAATCTTAGCGGCAATTGCTATGGCACTATTTTTGTTAACACTGACAATTACAACACAAATATCCACTTCAGCCATGGCAATATCTCTACAATACACAGCACCAATGTATCTTATTGTCTATAACTTTATTAAGGACAAAAAAATAGAAAAGAAGAACCTGCTAGTCTTTGCTTTTATTTTTATTGGAGTTATAGTAAATATTTTGGGAATATTTAAAGAGAAAAACTACTTTGCCATCTTCACAGGACTTGCCATAGGACTGTCCTTTGTATTTTATTCGCAATTCTTACAAAAGGTAAGAGAAGGCAATCCTCTGGGTATTGTTTCAATTATTAATTTAATTTGCTGCGGGCTCTATGCCCTAGCCTTACCCTTTAACTTTGGAAGTCCACCAAGAAAAATTTCTGACATAGTTTTAATAGTCTTGGCAGGAATTTTAATCTCAGGACTTTCTTATGCCCTCTACTCTTGGGGCCTAAGAAGAGTCAAGTTAGAGAGAGCAGTTATAATTGGACTTTCTGAGCCAATCCTTAATCCAATTTGGGTTCTACTCTTTAATGGAGAAGTCCCTCCCAAAAATGTAATTATTGGAATGATATTTATACTTGGAGGTGCCCTGGTGGACATATTTTTAAACAAGGGTAAAGAAGAGACAAAAGAAATTCAGGCTTAGTTTTAATAGTGAGAACTTTAAAGATGAAGTAATAAAATACAAAAATTTATTTAATTGAATATACTATAGAAGAAAATCTCAAGTCACGGTATTGGCTTGGGATTTTTTGTTTACAGTTTTTTTATTATCTATATGGGTAATTAATATTAGTAAGGAATTATATTTAAATTATTACTTTGATATAAAGGAGGAAAAATGAAAAAGTTTGCTGATGAATTTAGAGAATTTATTGCGAAAGGTAATGTTATGGACATGGCTGTAGGTGTTATCATAGGTGGAGCCTTTGGCAAGATCGTTTCAAGCCTTGTTGAAAACATCCTAATGCCACTCATTGGTATCTTGCTTGGTGGCGTTAGCTTCGAAAATCTTGCTGTCACAGTGGGTACTGCTGAAGTTAAGTATGGAATATTTTTACAATCAGTTTTTGATTTCTTGATTATCGCTTTTGTTATTTTCGTTATGATCAAACAAATTGCAAAAGTTACTGATAAATTCAAGAAGGAAGAAGAAGCTCCAGTGCCAACAGAAAAGGAATGTCCTTTCTGTAAGTCTAAGATTGATATCAATGCTACAAGATGTCCACATTGTACATCTGAATTAGGAAGTGCAGAATGAAAAAATGGGCATTAGTTCTTGAAGGCGGAGGAGCTAAGGGTGCCTACCAAGTAGGTGCCTACTTCGCCCTCATGGAAATGGGATTTGATTTTTCAAAAATTGTTGGAACTTCTATAGGCGCCTTTAATGGGGCAATGTTTGCTCAAGGAGATGCCTATGAATGTTTTAAGGCCTGGAAGTCTTTGGACTTTTCTGCCTTTGAAACTGAGTTACAAGAAATAGAAAAAGATGAAAATTTATTTTCGAAAATTGTAGATAAACTTAGGGAACACGATATAAAGATTCCAGAACTTACAAGGTCTCCCTATCCTCTTTACAGGTTAGTGGACCAGTTCATTGATGAAGATAAACTCAGGTCCTCTGATGTGGATTTTGGAATGTGTACAGTGAATGTATCTGACCTCAAAGTTGAAAGATTATTTAAGGATGATATTGAAGAGGGCCTTTTAAAGGATTATATTATTGCCTCTTGTTATCTTCCCTTTTTTAAATTGCAACGTCTTCACGGCAAGTATTTTATTGACGGAGGCTTTGCATCGCCTGCTCCTATGGAGATGATTGATGAAGACACAGATATTGTCTTAGTGAGACTTTCAAGGCAACCACTTAAAAATATTGAAAGGGCAAGTTATATTATCAAGCCAAATAAAAATCTTGGATCATCTCTTGGCTTTGACAAGGAAAAGGCTGACGACTTAATAAAACTTGGCTACTTCGATGCCTTTAGGGCTATTAAGGGTCTTAGGGGAGAGGACTACTATATTATGCCTCTTGATGAAGAGGAGAGCCTAAAATATATTTACAGACTCCTAAGGGACAAGGTTAAGGAAAGTGAAAGTAAGATTGCAAGGATAATCTTTGAAGACTATGCTCCAAAGCTTGCAGAAGAATTGGAAATGCCAGAAAACTTTAGGTATGATGAGCTTCTATACATGCTTCTTGAAAGAGAAGGTAACAAAAGACAGATTGATAGGTTTAGGATTTACACAGTAGAAGAATTAATGAGGGAGATAGAAAATGTCAACTGACCAAGACTTAAATTTAGAAAAAATTAAAGCCAAGGTCCAAGAAATAAAACCTATGCCCGTTGACGTGAAAAATAGGTTTTCCGTCATGATTCCTCTTATAAAAAGAGATGGGGAAATTCATCTAATCTTTGAGGAGAGGGCTTTTACTCTTAGAAATCAACCTGGAGAAATTTCCTTCCCAGGAGGTAGAATTGAAGAGGGAGAAAGTCCAAGGGACGCAGCTCTTAGGGAGACTTCAGAAGAGCTTTTAATTTCAGAAGATGAGATTGAAATTTTTTCTGAGGGAGACTTTGTAGTAAATCCATATGCAGCAATTATTTACAGCTTCATTGGAGAAATCAAAAGAGACTTTGACAAAATCTCTCCATCATTAGATGAGGTTGAGAAGGTATTCACAGTTCCACTTTCCTATTTTTTAGAGACCAAACCCAAGTCCTATAAGATCGACTTAAGGGTTGAGAGGAACGAAGACTTTCCCTACCACTTGATTCCCAATGGTATCAATTATAAGTTTAGAAGGGGAAGAGAAGAAGTCCTCTTTTATGAATATGATGGACATATTATTTGGGGCTTTACTGCCAAGCTGGCTAGGCGTTTTGTAGAAAAACTAATGTCTTAATTTTAAAAATTAAAAAGATAAAGCTTAGAAAATTATTTTGTTTTTAATTTTTTAAGCTTTTTTTTTTTTTAAGGAGGGCAAGTCCCTTATTAGAAATAATTTAAAATTCACTTACTAAATGTTATTTTTATCAAAAAATTAGCAAAATAAGGAAAACTTCATAAGATTTTGTAACACAAACGTAATATTCCATAAAGAATCCCTAATTTTCAGGCTTTGAGAGAGAATTTATTTTTATTTTAAAATAGATTTAATTTATATAAATTCTAAGATGGCTTAACTAAGCCCTTTATCGAGAAATTTACAAAAAAGTTACAAAAAAATTGACAAATCTTATTTTTTTTAATATACTCTTAAAAGATTAGAAGAGGTTACAAAGTAGTAACAAAAGCTACAAATTTGTAACTGAATTTATGGAGGTAATATTTTTGAATAAAAAGAACATTTTTAGAAATGCGAAATTTATATTGATTGCCTTAGCTCTTGTGTCAATCCTGACAATGGGTTTTAGCACGGCTCTAGGTAAAGATGTTGAACTAAATATCAATGGAAAGACTAAGACAGTTTTTACATATGAAAAAACAGTAGGAGACTTCTTGGAAAAAGAAGGCATTGTTCTTAAGAACAAGGACCTTGTAAGTCCAGGTCTTGATGAAGAAATTACTAAGGACACTAAGATCCTTATAACTTCACCAAAGTCCTACCACATCAAAGATGGAAACAAGACATTAATTGCAGAAGCAAATGGATACACAGTTGCTGATGTACTTGAAAATCTTGACATAAAACTAAACAAGCTTGACAGAGTTTCCCTTCCTCTTGATGAAATTGCTAAGCAAGGAATGGAAATTAAAATTGATAGAGTTGTTGAAGAAAACTTAGTTAACAAGGTTGAAATTCCTTTTGAAACAGAAACTCGTGAAAACAATGAAATGTTTAAGGATGAAAAGAAAGTAATAACTAAGGGACAAGTTGGAGAAAAGCTAGAGAACCTAAAGAACACTTATGTAAATGGAAATTTAGAATCTACTGAAGTCCTAAAAAGTGAAATTACAAAGGAGCCTGTAAAGGAAGTTGTAGAAGTTGGAACTAAACAAGGATCTGCTGCTCCTAATGGAAAGTCAGCTAAGAGAGTAATTGTTATGCAAGCTACTGCTTATGACCCAACCGCAGGTTCAAAGACTGCTATGGGAACAAGAGCAAGAGTTGGCGCAGTTGCAGTTGACCCTAGGGTTATCCCGCTAGGTTCAAAGCTTTACATTGAAAGTATGGATGGATTTGCATCTTATGGCTATGCTACAGCAGAAGATACTGGTGGAGCAATTAAGGGAAATAGAATCGACTTATTCTACAGCACAAGTTCCCAAGCTAGAAATTTTGGAAGAAGAAATGTAAAAGTTTATGTACTTGATTAAGAGAGTCCTGGTAACAGGACTTTTTTTTATTGGTTTTTTTGTTTGAGAGACTAAGTCTTTAAAAGTTATGAAGTAAGAAATAATTTATAAAAAATTTAAACTTGTAAGCTTTTTAAAACTTAAAAAAAAATTCAAAAACTATAAAGAAATTCAAAAACTACAAAGAAATCAAAAATTTATAGGCTGTAAAAATAAAGTAAAAATAATTTTTAAATTTGTGATTAGTCGTTTAAAAGAACCAATATTTAACTTATAATGTATATGAGGATGATTTTATGAAATTAATTGAACATGAACTCGTCGATAGATATATTTATTATTTGCAAAGATACATCCCCTATGACAAGCAAGAGGCTGCCAAAGAGGATTTTTTAGATATACTGAGAGATAGACTTCCAGAGATTTACACAGAAGAAGACATAAAAAAAGAATTAAATAGGATGGGGAACCCCTACGAGTTTGCAGGAGCCTATAGTGACCCAGGTAACTTCCTCTTAAGTGGAAAGAATTATGAAATCTTTAAGGCCTTTTTAAAGATACTTTCAATATCTGCCCTTCTTGGCCTTGTAATATTTACCTTTAACTACTTTAGACGCTTCCAAGGGACAAGTTTGTTTGACATCTTAAAGAGCCTTGTAGTTAGCATTTTCATCTTGAGCCTTTTGCCATCATGGATTTGCGAAAAGATTAAGACTACTAAGATCTTAAGAGCCCTTATGGACGAATGGGACATAGACAACCTCTACGAGTCCAAAAAGTTAAAGCTAGAGGTCTATGAGATAGGCCTACTCATGGTGAAGTTTTCCATGTACTTTATGCTACAAGTCTACATTTTGACTGCCAGCATAAATATTTCCATAGCTACTTATTCCTTTGTCATGATTTTATTTTTTATAAATGTATTATCTGTGAATTTTAAATTTTCAGAGAACACATTTTTTTCAAAGACTATGTATGTGGAATATTTCGTTGACATCTTTAGCATCATTAGTTTGATTTTTTTAACAAGCTATCACATGCCAAGGGTCTTCGCCATAAAGATAATAATCCTATGCAATGTTGTTAATTTAATTTTGAACTCTTACACTATTTCCAAGTCTAAAAATATATTGCTATCGCGAAAAAAGAGAAAGAAAAACAGAAGAAGAAACAAAAAAGACAGAGATTAAACTCATTGAGTAATCCCTGTCTTTTTTCTTATAAAAATTTAAGCTACATTTTCTTTTAGGTATTTAATAATGTCAAGTGATTCATAAAGAGGCTTGTCTCCAATGAAGAGGCAAGGCACTTGCTTTTTGCCGCCTTTTTCAATTAAATATTCACGAGCTTCTTTATCTTGGTCAATGTTTTTTATTTCTACAGAGTCAATGCCTGCATCTTCCATGAAGGCTTCTACCTTTTTACAGAAAGGGCAAACTGTTCCTACATAAAGTGTTAATTTTTCCATAATATCCCTCCAAATCTTTTTTACCCAATTAAAAATAAAGAAAACAAGGGCAGTATTTAAAAGATATGAGATTTTTGGTATAATAACATAGATTCGAGGTGATATTGTGGGATTTTTTGACAGTCTTGATGGCAATTTAGATGACCTAGTTGGTAATCTAAATTATCTAAAGAAGAAACTTGTGAGTGAGTCGCAAGAAATTAAAAAGGCAGCAAGGTTGAGATACGAACTTTTAAATGAAGAGAGAAAGCTAAGTGAGGCCTTTGAAAAGCTTGGCAAGCACCAATACCATGCCCTTAAGGGTGAGGGATCTAATCTCGATGTGAGTGAGACCTTGCAAGAAATAGAGAGGTTAGAGTCAAGAATTTCTTCACTAAAGATGGGCCTTGACTTAAGTGAAAAGACATCTGGTATAAATTTTACAGAAGAAAATTCTAGCCAAGATGTTTATGAGTCCTCTTCGATTTTTGTAAGAGATGAAGAAGACCAGGGCTCAATTATTTTTATAGAAGAAGATGAAGATGAAAATAAATAAAGAATTTGTTGAAATAGACGGTATAAAAACTGCATATATTAAGAGGGAGGGTGGTGAGAAAGTCCTTGTCATTCTCCACGGTTGGGGTGCATATATTGAGTCAATTATGCCGATTTTTAATGCTATCCCAGAGGGTTACACAGTTTATGCCTATGATGCACCAGGCTTTGGCGACAGCGAAAACCCAAAGGAAGTCATGGGGACCTATGACTATTATGAATTTCTCTTAAAGTTTTTGGACCACTTTAATATTAAGAAGGCGACTTTTGTGGGTCACTCCTTTGGTGGCAAGACTCTTACGATTTTGGGGTCAAGAAATAAGGACAGGGTTGAAAAGCTTATAATAATTGACGCATCGGGAGTCCTTCCCAAGAGAAAGCTTTCCTATTATGCCAAGGTATATTCCTTTAAGGCAGCAAAAAAATTCTATATGCTAACTCATGGCAATAATGAAGAGGCCATGGCAAAGTTTTATAAAAAACATGGGTCTGATGACTACCAAGCAGCAGATGGAATTATGCGCAAGTGCTTTGTAAAGGTGGTAAATGAGTCCACAAGAGAGGAATTCAAGAATATTGATGCAGAATCCCTCCTGATTTGGGGAGACAAGGATGAGGCAACTCCTCTTTATATGGGTAAGATATTTGAAGAAGAGATAAAAAATTCTGGCCTAGTTGTCCTAGAAGGAGCGGGACACTATTCCTACCTTGACAAGTTTGGTCAGTTTAATGCAGTTATTAATTCGTTTTTAGATTAGGAGATTTTCATGGAATATTTTTTACAGAGACTGCCAATTTACTTAATAGATTTTGTAATCATATGCCTGGCCCTTTATTATTCCCTAATTAGGAGCAACTTTCCCATCCACATGCTCCAATTAGAGGGCTATGACAATGATGAATACAAGACTTTTTTAAAGAACAACAAGGAAAAGATGAACAAGTTAGTCTATAAGCTAGAGAAAAATCAAAAGACTCCCATAGTTTGGACCGATAGGGCAAAGAGGCTTTTAAAGAAGCACAAGCTTGTAAATTTTATTGCCTATGTCCTTGTAGTTGTTTTTTCATTGGGACTTTTTGATGGGTCAGGATCCTATGTCATTTCAATTTTAGCTACACTAATCCTGTCATTTTTAATTTACTTTTACCAATACAGGCTACTTATCTTGACAAACAAGTGGGCAAAGCCTACTGAAGACAAGATAAACATGGGATTTTACAAGTCAGCTCAGGCAAAAATAAAAAAATACAAGGAAGAAGAAGGCTTAAAGGTCCTTGGAATTACAGGATCCTTTGGAAAGACTTCAGTTAAGTTTATTTCGGACACAATCCTATCTGAAGGTCTAAGGGTTAAAAACACACCTTCATCCTTTAACACTCCTATGGGGCTTTCAAAGATCATCAACAACGAACTAGAAAGGGACAGGGAAGTTTTCATAGCAGAGTTGGGAGCAAAAGTTCCTGGAGAAATCCACGAAGTTGCAGAGCTTGTTCAACCAGATATTGGGATAATAACTGCTATAGGACCAACTCACATGCATCTTTTTAAGACAATTGAAAATATACAAAAAACAAAGTACGAGTTAATTGAAGACCTACCAGAAGATGGTATTGCAATTTTTAACTACGACAATGACTATGTTAAACCCCTTGCAGACAAGACTAAGAAAAAGACTTACAGGTATGGAACAAAGGACTTTGACAAGCTAGATGTCTACGCAGACGAAATAAAAGTCAATGAGACTGGGTCAGAATTTGTCCTCAACATCAAGGGAGTAGGAGAAATCAAGTGCTCAACAAGACTTCTTGGAGTTCACAACATTTCAAACCTTCTTGCAGCGGCGACTGCTGCTCATGTCTTGGGACTTAGCCTAGAAGAAATCCAAAGGGGGATTTCCAAGGTTGAGCCAGTGGAACACAGACTTTCACTTATTCCATCATCAAACAATACCATAGTTATTGACGATGCCTTTAACTCAAACCCAGTGGGCTTTAGGGCTGCTCTGGATGTTTTAAGAGAGTTTAAAGACCACAGGAAGATAATTATAACTCCAGGCATGGTTGAGCTTGGAGATATGGAAGAAGAAGAAAACAGAAAAATAGGTCAAGTTATGGCAGATGTCCTCGACTTTGCAATTTTAGTTGGCAAAAAGAGAACTCTTCCAATTTATGAAGGCCTTAAGGATAAAAACTTTGATGAAGAAAAAATTTATAGGGTTTCTTCACTAGACGAGGCAACTAAGGTTCTCGCAAAGATTTCAATGGCGGGAGATGTCGTTCTCTTTGAAAATGACCTTCCTGACAATTACAATGAGGAGTGAAAAAATGGAAAATATAGGTGTAATCTTCGGAGGAAGATCCGTTGAACACGAAGTTTCTGTTATTACAGGAATGCAAATTATTGAAAACATGGATAAGTCTAAGTACAATCCAATTCCAATTTATATTACAAAAGATGGCAAGTTTTTGTCAGGAGAAAGCTTAAAGAACTTCAAGGCCTACAAGGATCAAGACTTCCACGATGGAGTAGAAGTTTTCTTCAAGCCAGAATATGGCAACAAAAACTTATATTATGTAAAGCACAATCCAAAAAAACTTTTTAAGGCAGAATATGATTCAATAGAAGTTTACCAAAAAATTGACGCAATCTTCTTTGCCCTTCACGGAACCTTTGGAGAAGATGGATGTACCCAAGGACTTTTTGAACTTATGGGCATGCCTTACACTGGCTGCGGAGTTATGTCTGCTGCTGTTGGCATGGACAAGGTAATCATGAGAAAGGTCTTTGAATCAGAAGGCATCCCAATGACAAAGTACAAGTACTTCTACAGGGAAGAACTTAAGAACCTAAAGGGTCTTATAGAAAAGTGCAAGGACTTAAACTTCCCACTTTTTGTTAAGCCAGCCAACCTTGGCTCATCAATAGGGATTTCAAGAGTAGAAAATGCCCTTGATCTTTCAAAGGCTCTTGAAGTTGCAGCCCACTACGACAGAAAAATTATTGTAGAAGAAGCTGTTGTAAATCCAAGAGAAATTAACGTGGCAGTCCTTGGTTACGAAAATGACCTAAGGGTTTCTGCAGCAGAAGAACCTCTTGGATTTAAGGACCTTTTAAAGTATGAAGACAAGTATGTTTCTGGATCTAAGGGAGCTAAGTCATCTCAAAAGCACCAAAACAAAAAACTTCCAGCAGAACTTAAGCCAGAACTTGAAAAAGAAATTAAAGAACTTGCAAAAAAAGCCTTCTCAGCAATTGATGGTGCAGGTGTGGCAAGGATTGACTTCCTAGTTGATGGCGACAAGGCCTATGTAAATGAAATCAACACCCTTCCAGGTTCCATTGCATTCTACCTTTACGAGGTTGATGGACTTATGATTAAAGATTTAATCACAAGACTAATTGAACTTGGCAAGGAAAGACACAGTGAGAGAGCTGCAAATAACTATTCAATTGATTCAAATTTATTTAATATGACAAGTTATGGAGCAAAGATTTAATGATTAAAGAAAAGATTTTAGAACTCATTAAGAATTCGAAGCCAAGGACAAAAGATGAACTTGCTAGATTATTTAAAATTAAGAGCAAGGAGAAAAAAGAATTTAATAGGATCCTTGAGGAACTCGAAAAAGAGGGCCTAATTTTCATGGACCACAGGAAAAAGTACAGACTCGTGGACAATGATAAATTCTTTTTTGGAAAACTTCAAACAAATGCCAAGGGTTTTGGATTTTTAATAAGCGAAAATCTTGACGAAGATATTTATATATCAAGAAACAACCTTATGGATGCTTTAAATGGCGACGAAGTTATCGTCAGGAGATACAGGGACTCCTTTGGCGACAAGCCAGAGGGCAAGGTCCTATCCATTGTGAGAAGGGTTAACAGCAAATTCGTTGGAGTCTTTCAAAACAAAAAGGACTTTGGATTCGTTGTATCAGATGAGAGCAAGATGGCTATGGATATTTACGTTCCTAAGAAAAAATTCAAGGGAGCAAAAAATGGTCAAAAGGTTGTTGTAAAAATAGAAAAATGGCCAGAGGCAAACAAAAAACCTGAAGGAAGAATAGTAGAAGTCTTGGGTTACCCAGAAGACCCTGACGTTGATATTCTTTCTGTAGCTGCAGGCCTAGACCTTCCCATGGAGTTTTCCAAGGCTGCCCTATCTGAAGCCAAGTCTCTTCCACAAGAAGTTAGGGAAGAAGACCTAAAGGGTAGGAGAGACTTAAGAGATCTTATGACTTTTACAATTGATGGAGCAGACTCCAAGGATTTTGACGACGCAGTTTCTCTTGAAGTTGCAAAGAATGGCAACTACCTCTTAGGAGTTCACATTGCAGATGTTGCCCACTATGTTGAAGAGTACTCTGCCATAGATGAAGAGGCCTTCAAGAGGGGGAACTCAGTTTACCTTTTAAACAAGGTTATACCAATGTTGCCCTTTGAACTTTCCAATGGAATTTGTTCCCTTAATGAGGGTGTGGACAGGTTAACTTTATCTGTTCTTGCAGAAATTGACAAGAAGGGCGAAGTAGTAAAATATGAAATTCTTGAGTCTGTAATTAATTCTAAGAGAAGGCTAGTTTATGAAAATGTCTCTGACTACTTAGAAAAAAATATTACACATGAATCCCTAAAGGGACTTGAGAAAACCCTAGACAAGATGTATGAACTTGCAAAAATTTTAGAAGACAAGAGGGAAAAGGGTGGCGCCATAGACTTTGACATACCAGAAGTTATCATTGAAGTTGACGAGAGAGGTTGGCCACAAAATATCCACAAGAGGGACAGGAGATCTGCCAACAAGCTCATAGAAGACTTCATGTTAATGGCAAATGTCTGCGTGGCAAAGGAATATTATTTTAAGAAAATTCCATTTTTATACAGGATTCACGAGAGACCAAAGGATGAAAAAATTTCAGAGCTCAACTCTTACTTGAGACCACTTGGCTACATGATTAACTTTGATGAAAAAGTTGAGCCAAGAGATGTGCAGAAGGTCCTTGAGAAGGCAAAGGGGACTAAGGAAGAGATGTTTATCTCAACTATGACCCTAAGGTCCATGGCAAAGGCAAGATATTCTGAAGTAAACGACATCCACTTTGGCTTGGCCTTTGACCACTACTCCCATTTCACTTCGCCAATAAGAAGGTACGCGGACCTCGCAATCCACAGAATTATAAAAAAGAATATCCAAGGCAAATTATCTAAGGGAGATCTTACAAACTTAAAGGCAATCTTGCCAGATATAGCAGAGCAAGTTTCTAAGACAGAAAAAGTTGCCCAAGATGCTGAAAGGCAAGTTGAAGACATCAAGATGGCTGAATACATGTCTGAGAGAATTGGAGAAGTCTACAAGGGTAGGATTTCATCTATCACAAACTTTGGAATGTTTGTTGAACTAGACAACCTAATCGAAGGACTTGTGGGCTACAGGACCATGGATGGCTACTACGAATTTGACCAAGACAACTACAGGGCAATTGACTACAGGACTAAAAAAGAATTTCACATTGGCGACGATGTTACTATAAAAGTTGTAAATGTTGACCTCAACATGGGCAACATTGATTTTAATATGGTAGGTGATGAAGATGAGTAAGGAAAAAAACGATGCAATAGCAAACAATAAAAAAGCCAGCCATCTTTATTTTATCGAGGACACTTATGAAGCAGGGATTGAACTTGTTGGAACTGAGGTCAAGTCCATAAGGGCAGGTCATGTCAACATCAAGGATGCCTACTGCGACATCAACAAGGGAGAAATTTTTGTATCAGGCATGCACATTTCGCCCTATGAGCAGGGAAACATTTATAATGTTGACCCCATGAGGAAGAGAAAACTCCTCATGCACAAGGCAGAAATCCTTCGTCTTGAAAAAGTTAAAACTCAAGAGGGCTACACAATTATTCCCCTAAAGGTTTATCTAAAGAGGGGAAGAGTCAAAGTCCTAATAGCCAAGGCAAAGGGTAAGAAGCTTTGGGACAAGAGAGAGACAATGAAGAAGAGAGAAGTAGACAAGAGACTTCGCCAAGCAACAATGTATTAATTCTTCATAACTTGCGATTTGATAAAAATTACTTGCGAGGAACTTCATTAACTTTGAAAATTAAAAATTGAAAACAAATTATTAATTAACGCTCACTTTGTGGGCGTTTTTTTATTTTTAATTATCTTATTAGCTTTTAATGATATAATAAGCCCAGGTGATATTATGGCTTTTATCGAAGTTAAGGACCTCTCAAAAGTTTACACAATTGGGGAAAGGTCTGTCATGGCAAATGATAAATTAAATTTTGAAATAGAAAAAAATGAATTTGCAATTATTCTTGGTGCATCAGGTGCCGGCAAGTCAACTTTTCTAAATATCTTAGGAGGTCTCGACACGACCTCTTCTGGTGACCTCTTAGTTGATGGAAAAAATATTGCAAAATATAGTGAAAGAGAACTGACTACTTATAGACGTTATGACATGGGCTTCGTCTTTCAATTTTATAATTTGATTCCCAACTTAACAGCTCTTGAAAATGTTGAGCTTGCCAGTCAAATTGTAAAACACGCCAAGGACCCAGTTGAAGTTTTAAGGTCTGTGGGTTTAGGCGATAGGATGGATAACTTTCCATCACAATTATCTGGTGGAGAGCAACAAAGGGTTTCAATAGCTCGTGCTATTGCAAAAAATCCAAAACTTTTATTGTGTGATGAGCCAACAGGAGCTCTTGACTACAAGACAGGCAAGCAAATTTTAAAACTTTTGCAGGACCTTACGAGGACAACAGACACTACTGTGGTCCTCATAACCCACAATTCTGCAATTAAAAATTCTGCAGACAGGCTAATTGAAATTTCTGACGCCAAGGTCAAGGATGTTTTTGTAAACGACAATCCGAGGGATATTATGGATATAGAATGGTAGGTGGAGGGTGAAAGCTCGCGACAAGGATAATCTTAGAGAGATAAAAAATTCTCTTCCAAGATTTATCTCAATAATGATAATTGTCTTTCTTGGCGTCTTTGTCTTGATTGGACTTATTTCCACAGGCAAGATTATGAGAAATACAATTGATGATAAAATTGAAAAATTAAATCAAGAGGACATAAAGATTTCCGTTCCCATTGGACTTGAAGCTAAGGACCGACAAATTATTGAGGACCAAGAGGACATCAAGGAGCTGGAGTATGGCTATGACAAGGATGTCTTTCTTGCAGGAGACCCAACTGTTATAAAAGTTTTAAACATGCCCTACGAAATTTCTAAGCCTGAAATAATTGAGGGAAGAGAGCTTAGGGGTCCCGATGAAATTATTTTGGACGCCAGGATAAAAAAGGCTGGTAGCAAAATTGGGGACACAATAAGATTTAAGGAAGACAATGACGATGATGAGGACAACGACCTAAAGAGGCTTTCCTTCAAGGTGGTTGGTTTTGCAAATTCTCTGGACTTTCTTCAAGAAAATAACGCAGCCCACTCTGAAAGAGGCTACGGACAAATTTCTTACTTTGCCTACATTGACGATGGAAACTTTTCTGGCGACCCAACTCTTGCCAAGATAAAATTCTTGGGGACTGAAGGCTTAAAGACTTCAGACAAGGAATATGTTGACTACATGGATAAGAAGAAGAGGGCCCTTAAAATTGACTTGAAGTCTAGGCCAAAGGAAAGACTTGCCTCCATTCAGGGAGAAATTTCTGGTAAGATCACTGATGCAGAGGACAAGATTAGTGATGCCGAAACAAAATTGTCTGATGCAAGGGACAAGCTAGTTAAGGGTCGAGAAGACCTTAACAAGGGTAAGTCCGACTACAAGAAGGGCCTGGATAAGTACAATAGTGAGAAGGACAAGGCAGAGTCAGAAATTTCCAAAAACAGAAATAAACTTTACAAGGCATCTGTGGAAATAGATGATGGCGAGAGAAAGTTAATCGATGGATACGAAAAATTATCTGATGGTAAGAAGAAACTTGACCATGCCAAGTCTGAATTAAATTCTGGAAGAAAGAAGCTGACAGAGGGTAAGGAAAAGTACCAAAAGGGACTTGGAGAAGTTGAAGCTTCAGAAAAAGCCCTAAGGCAAGGAGAAGACCAGCTAGCCGATGGCAGAAAAAAACTTGATGATGGCTGGGACAAGATTGAAGAATCAAGAAAAAAACTTGCTGAGGGCATGAAAAAGTATGAAGAGGGAGAAAGAGACTACCAAGCTGGTATGACTCAACTTGAGGCTGGCAAAAACAAATTGGTTTCCCAGATGGGGGCTTCTTCCTATGAAGATGCTGTAGAAAAAATCTACGCCCTAGACAAGGCCTTGGAAACTGGAGGAGATCTTCTTAAAAAACTTCCGACTATAGAAGATGAAATTGCAAAAACTTCTTCCCAAATAAGCCAAGTGGATAGGGGTCTTTCACAAATTGATGGTCAGCTTTCCGCTTTGAAAAATTCTTTAAATAATCCTAACCTTACTGACGAAGAGAGAAAAAATATAGAGGGACAAATTGCTGGACTTGAAGGGAAAAAATCAGAACTTGAAAAAAATAAGTCTGACTTAAATAGAAAATTAGACTTCCTAAAGACATCAAAAGAAGAAGTTGACAAGGCTTTGGAAGAAATTAAGAAGGAAGTCCCAGGTGGAATCACTGGCAACTTGTCTGACTTAAAAGCAAAATTAAAAGAAGGCAAGGTTGGGATTGCTGCTATCCAAGAAAATGAAAAGAAACTTGCAGCAGGCAGGGCCACTCTTGATGCCAGCAAGAAGCAAATTGAAGATGGAAAGAGGCAACTTGAAGAAGGAATTGCCGAGGCAGAAAAGGGAGAAGCTGACTATGCCAAGAGCAAGGATGAAATCGAGAAGAACAAGAGAAAACTTCAAGAAGCCAGAGAAGAATTAGCAAAAGCAAAAAATAAAATCAATGAATCTGAAGAAAAATTAAATAAGGGGACTGCTGACTACGAGTCTGGCAAAAAAGAATACGAAGGAAAGTATGATGACTACGTGGAAGGCAGGGAAAAACTTTCAAGGGCCAAGGAAAAATACTTATTAGGGAGAAATGAACTAGATAGGGGCCAAGAAAGACTTGATAAGGAATTAAAAACTGGCAAGAGCAAGTTAAATGATGCCAAGTCAAAACTCTACAAGGCAGAAAAAGATTTGAATAAGGGCGAAAATGAATACAAAGATAAGTCCCAAGAAGCTGAAGAAAAAATTGCTGATGCAAGAGAAAAGATTGCTGATGGGAGAAGGTACCTCAGCCTAGTCAAGCAACCTCGTTACACAATCACACCAAGGCACCTAGAAACAGGCATCAACACCTATCTTGATTACGCAAAGAGAGTTGACGGCCTTTCACTTATCTTCCCAATATTTTTCTTTGCCATTGCCCTTTTAGTTTGCTTCACAACAATGACTAGGATGGTGGATGAAAACAGGCTTGTCATTGGGGCCTACAAGGCTTTGGGCTACACCAATAGAGAAATCGGCAAGAAGTTCTTCCTCTATGGGTCCCTAGCATCCTTAATTGGTGGTACCTTGGGAGCAATTACTGGGTCCTATCTCTTGACCTATATAATTGGGAACGCCTACTCGACAAAAACGATTTTTGAAAATAAATTGCTGATAAGCATCTTTCCTCTAAGAATGATCTTCGCCATTGCTATTGGATTTTTATTTACCAGCGTGGCTGCCATGATAACAGTTAATAAAAACTTGGAAGAAAAAACAGCCAGCCTCTTGAGGGCAAAGGCACCAGCCAAGGGCAACAGAATTCTCTTGGAAAAAATTCCCTTTATATGGAACAGGATGAGCTTCCTATCAAAGGTAACTGCAAGAAACCTATTCTTGTCAAAGAAGAGGATGTTTATGACTCTTGTTGGGGTTATGGGTTGTGCAGCCCTCTTAGTCCTTGGATTTGGAATTGCTGAATCGGTAAAGGACGTAGAGACCCTACAATTTAAAAACATTTTGAAGTACGACATATCTGTCCTTTATGACAGGGACCTTGACCAAGATTCCTTTGAAGAATATAAGAAGTCCTTGGCAGAAAAAAATTTAGATTACACAGAAGTCTACGAAGAATTTTTCACTGTAGACTACGATGAAATCGACCAATCGGTGAATGTAATAGTCCCAAGTGACAAGGAAGACTTCAAAAATTATGTGTCACTTTTTGACAAGGACACAAAGGAAGAATTAGAACTTCCAAAGAGGGGAGTCATAATAACAGAAAAGTTGTCCAAACTTAAAAAGTTAAAAGTTGGCGACCCACTAGAGATGAGAGACGTCTATGGAAATGAATTCGAAGTAGAAGTCGCTGGCATCAGCGAATTTTATATAGGTCATAATGTCTACATGGATAGAGACTACTTTGAAAAAGTAACAGGATCAAATTTCAAGGCCAACACCGACCTCATAAAAGTTCCTAAAGACTTTGACAAAGATGCTTTTATAAAATCCACAATAGAAAAGAAGTCCGTCTTTAACATTGGAAATGTTGACGACATGAAGGACATCTTAAATCAATTTTTGTTTTCAATAACTAAGGTTGAGATAATAATTCTAATAGTGACAACAATTTTGGAAGTTGTAGTCCTCTACAACCTCACAAACATAAATATCGAAGAGAGGATAAGAGAAGTCTCAACAATAAAAGTCCTTGGCTTTTATCCAAGAGAGACAACCTCATACATTTACAAGGAAACCTATATCTTGGCAATAATTGGAATACTCATAGGACTCTTCGTGGGGAAAATCCTCCACTACTCAGTCCTTCAAATAGTAGTTCCCTTTATGGCCATGCTGCCAGAAGACTTGAGCCCAAGACCCTTCATCTTGGCAGGAATAATAACAGCCCTTGTAAATACACTAATAATGATAATCTTCCACTACAGGATAAAGAAGATAAAGGCCATAGATGCATTAAAGTCAAACGAGTAAAATTTAAGATTTACGATTAGAGAGATAAAATCTGAGAAACTAAAAAAGCAAGTGTAAAATAGCACTTGCCAGATTGTAGACAAACCCAGGAATATTTCCTGGGTTTGTTGTATTTTTAATGTATTTATAAAAAAACCTTTAATTTATTCAACATTAAATCTTTGTTAGGATCCAATTTATATAGTAATATTGCTAATATTTTCATATTTATGCATGCAATTGTAAGTGCAGCTTTCATTTCCATCTTTGCTAGTCCAATCATATTTGTGTATCTAAATCCATGGAATTCTTTTGCACTTCCAAATTGCCTTTCTACTGTTTCTTTTCTTCTTTTGTATTCTTCTTTTCATTTTTTTGGTGTATCTGTACCCCTCTGTTTCGTATAAGCATTCTTGTTCTATTTCTTTGTCTAACTCTTCTTGGTATGTTTTTGTTGCTTACTTGATTTCTTCTTTTTTGTTTTTATGTCTATTGGCATGGGCTTTTACATGTGTGGAGTCTACGAATTGTATTTTCTCAACTACAAATCCTTTGTTCACTGCTTGGCTTAAGATGTTTTGAAATATTTCTTCAAATATATTTGTGTCCTTAAAGCTTCTCCTGTAGTTTTGACTAAAGGTTGTGAAATGTGGAACTTTATCGTAAAAGTCTAGTCCTAAAAACCATCTATATGCTATGTTTACTTCTATTTCTTTTATTGTTTGTCTCATACTTTTTATGTTGATAGGTATTATATGAACAGTATTTTTATTAATACTACTGGATCGATACTTGGTCTTCCATTATCTAGTGAGTATTTATCTTCCACTAATTCATAGATGAAGTCAAAGTCTACGTATTTGTCTATTTTTCTAAATATGTGATTTTTTGGTACAAGTTGTTCTACTAATATGATCTGTACTTGATCTGTTTTTCTTTTATTGTTTTTTAATAGCACGTTACACCTACTTTCTTAGTTTATTTTTACTCCTTTTTTCTATAAATTCAGATGATTTCATAAAAAAAAAGCAGGCTTTTTTGCCTGCTTTGTCATCAGTCTGCGGCAGTCTTCGGACTGCCTTTATTTTTTTTGCTATATTTTAATAGATTGTATGATTACGTTATATCATACTTATAATTATTAATACACAAAAGTTAGCTGAAATTAAATCTTAATATGTCTACAATATTATTGAATACTGTAGTTAAAATACAAACACAAAAAAATTACAATACATTAAAATTTGTAATTAGCAATAGAATTTAATGTATAATTTTAGTGGATAGTCTTTATCTAATTAAGAAAATCATATTCCATATAATAAATAGTATCGGATTTTAAATTTCAAAAGGAGCTTAGGATGAGAAAACAAAATTTTATTTTAATTACACATATATTATTGCAACTTATTTTGTTTATGCCAATAGCACCATTTATAAAATATCAACAGACATTAGATATGGGGATTATAATAGTATTTTTACTGAGTATTATGAATTTTATAGCTTATGTTGTATGTGTATTAAATTCTGAAAAAGATTATATAGTGATTCATAGCTTAATAGTTGAGTTATTTATTATTTTCACTTTTTTAGAAGACTTAATATTAAGAGAATTGTTAATAGGAAAATATATCGAATTATTAATCTATAGTTTAATAATTTTTGCAACTTTTAATCTAACAAGGCCATCAAATAAAATTAAATATATTCTGTCAATTACTACATTAGGATTGTTTATGTCAATAATTTTGATGAAATTGAATGTATCTTTATCATCTTTACTATTTAATTGGGTGGTTATTATTCTAATGTTGACTCCAAGCATTTTATTTATATTGGATAGACAGATTCGAAAATATGAAAGTAGTTTAGTTATAGTATTACAAATTTTATATATTACAAGTTTTATCATATATAAAAAAGTATGAAAACATAGATCTAGTGTCTATCAGCGAGTATCAATTATTTACATGCATCTTTATTGAATCGGCATTGCTATATAGAATAAGTAAGTCAAAAATAAAAAATGGTTTAATATATTTTTCCAATTCTTTGAGAAAAATATTTCCTGAATTTATTATTTTATTTACTATGTTGTATTTAACAACATTTTCTTTTTTAGGAGTTATATTATTTTCTTTAAGCTTTTTCATGTTTTTGGTAGAATTTAGCTTGTTCGAAAGACATAAAAAATCCAATTATATAACTTTTGAGGAGATGTTGAATAACTATTATGTTGAAAAACATAGAAATTTAGAAATTGAAAAATTGAATACTCTAAGGATACAGACCTTTTTACATGATGACATTCTACAAATTATAATAGCTATAAGAAGGTGGATAGAGGATAATCTTTCAGGATCTGGCAAAAAATACATTATAGAAAATCTAGATAAGTTAAACGATTTGATTCGACATGAAATAAATTCATTCAATCCAATGCTAAATGATTATAGCTCTCTATATGACGCATATAGCAGACTTATAGTTGATATAGAAAATATGTATTTAGATAATGAAATGCTTATAGAATTTGAATGTGATAGAAATATAGATTTGCCCAGTCCGTATGCTGAATTGATTTACAAATGTATCAATGAATTATTAATAAATGCATTAAAACATTCAAAAGGATATAGTACAGACATTGTTCTTATAAATTCAGAAGATAAGATTCATCTTACCTAAAAAATTATGGAGACTATTTAGAAGAGGAAGAAAAAAATAGTAGAGGGAAATATAGGATTAAATATTTTAAGATTAAACTTAAGAGAATACGGCGGAAAATTTGATTTTGATTTTTCTAATAATCAAAATGAATTAGATGAATCATTTGTAAAATTTATAATAGAAGTTCCAGTAGAAAGGAGTGTAGTAAATGAAAATCTTATTAATAGAAGATCATAAAATGGTTGCAACTTCTTTAAAAATGAGCTTAGAGACGGACGACTCTATTTCTGTAGATATAGTAAATAATGTTAGAGACCTAAGTATAAATGAATCTTTCCTTAACTATGACTTGTTACTAATAGATATTAATTTAACAGGAATAGAAGGAACGATAAATGGTTTAGATGTGGCTGAAGAATTGATTAATAAGTATGAAGATCTTAAACTAGTAATATTAACAGCGTATAAATTAGACTTTTATATTAAAAGAGCAAAAAGAATTGGATGTAAAGGATTTATTTCCAAAGAAGAAGATACATCTAAACTAATAGAAGATATAAAATCTATCGCATTTAAAGGCAAAGCGATCTTTCCAGAAGATAATCATATGTTAGAGCCATTAACAAAGAGTGAAATTCATATAGTTAAACTATATTCAAACGGACTATCAAGGAAAGAGTTAGCTAAAGAACTAAATACGAATGTAAGAAGCCTGGCAGTATCCTTATCACGAATATATCAAAAGTTAGGTGTTAGAAATTACCAAGAAATGATCGATAAAGTGCGTGAATTGGGATATGTTGATTCATTTTAGAGACAAGCATTAGAATTTTGTTAGCAGGTTTTTATTCACAAAAGTTAGCTGAAATAGGAATTGAAAATATATAAAATTGAAGAAGAAGTAGAAAGTTAATAATATTTAAAGGAGATAATTAAAGATGACTAAAAAAAATGTGTTTTCTATTATAATTGTATGTGTATTGATTTTTGGTGTTATTTTTATATTTATTAATAAAAAAGCACATGAAAATAATAATCCAGCAAATGTTGAACAATATTTTTCTGAGGTTAATATTCCAAATCTTAAATATTCAAATGATAAATTAACATATAATGGCAATCTAGTAAAAGGTTTTTTTGATCCTATAGAAGTTGCAAAAAAGAATGGTAGATATGTTGGTTTTGTTTATTCAAATAATGATTATGGTGATGGAATACTTTTGATTGTCCGTAGAGATGAAAAAAATAAAATTATAGGGGTTGAGGAAATTACTCAAGAGCGTTTAAATAAAGAAGTTTTAGGAAATTAAAACTTAATAATTATTTTTTTATAGTGCTGAATCTATCCCATAATATTTTTTATAATTTTTCTCATACTGAACAAGATAAGGAAATTGTTTTTTATTCAAAGAATACTCTTGCATAAGGGTGTTTTTTTTTCTTGCAATTTATCGAGGTTTGATAGTGTTTCTTTTGTATTGGGTAGTTTTTTATAGTTTTCTAAAATTTCTTTAGCGGCTATTTTATAGACAGAAAGTTCACTATAATATTCTTTGGCAAATTGTTTATCTTCAGGATTTTTCTTATGGTATTTATAAATCTCATGATATTTATTTATAATTTTTACATTTTTTCATATCTTGTGACAGATTTTTCTATTTCGGTTTATACATCAAAAGAAGAACAAAAATATCAGGCTAACTAAGATAAAGACATGCTTGACATGAGATTGAAGTAAAGAGCAATTTCTAAAATAAAAGGGAAAATTTAAAATAGTATTATAGTAATATTTTTTATGAACAAGGAATTCAAAGAATAAGCGATGGAGTATTTTCAATGACTAAAAATTATATAGCAAAGATATAAATAATATTCACAAAAGTTAGCTGAAACATCTTATAAAAGATCTTATAATTATGTTAAAAGTAGGATATATAATATCATTATTTAAAATTCCTCATAAAATTATAGAAAGGAATAATCAAATGAGCGAATATATATTAGAAACTAAAAATTTAGTAAAAAATTACGGGAATTTTACAGCAATAGATAATGTTAATTTAAAAGTAAAAAAACAATCTATTTATGGCTTAATAGGAGATAATGGAGCCGGAAAATCAACTATTATGAGAATGATATCTGGATTATCTAATAAGAGTAGTGGGAATATAGAGCTATTTGGTAAAAATGTTAAAAAAAATTCTAGTTATTTTAGTAAAGTAGGCAATTTAATAGAAACACCAGCATTATATATGCAACTAACAGCTTATGACAATTTGAAATTAAAATGCTTATCTTATGATGTAGAAAATGAAATGTATATAAAAGAAATACTTAAAATAGTTGGGTTGGAAAATTGCTATAATAAACAAGTTAAGAGTTTTTCCTTAGGAATGAAACAAAGACTTGGTATTGCAATGGCTCTTATAGGATCTCCTGAAATTATTATTTTAGACGAGCCAATTAATGGACTTGATCCTCAAGGAATAGTCGATATTAGAAATATGTTAAAAGAAATTAATAAAAAATACGGCATTACCATAATTATATCAAGCCATATATTAGAAGAGTTATCTAAAATCGCAACAGATTTTGGAGTAATTTCAAAAGGAAAGTTACTAGCTGAGTTTACAATAGAAGATTTGCATAAAAAATGTAGATCAAGAATAGAGATAATAACCAGCAAAACGAATGAAGTATCAAAAATTTTAAATAAACATGGATATAAAAATGAGATTATAAATAGTAAAAAAGTTATATTAAACGATTACTTTGAAAAAATAAGTCTAATAAACTCTTTGTTAGTAAAATGTGGTATAGAAATAAGTTCAATTTCTGTAAAAGAAATGAGCTTTGAAGATTATTATATGGAGATATTAAGATGAGTAGAGCAATAAAATTAGAGTTATATAGACTACGAAGAAACAAATATCCATGGATAATTTTAATTCTTAGTAGCCTTATGATAATTGGATCTGTATATATGACAAAAGTTGATTATCATTACTATATTAATGATAAAGCAGCACTAGAAAACTTGAAAATAAATTTCACACAGATAAATTGGGGGATTTATGTTGGAAGTGTGATTCCAGATTGGTTAGATTTAGGCTATATACCTATAACTGAATTATTTATGAGAAATATTCAAAGTAAAATTTTATTGATGTTTCAAACAGTTTTTATTGTGATGTATATAGGAGATGAAATTAAATCTAGTTTTCTAAAAAATATTAATCAAGTTTTTCCAAAAAAAATAGAGCTAACTTTAGGAAAAGTAGCAATAATATGTGTATACACATTAGCTATATTTATTACTAGTTTTATTATTATGTCATTATCATTTTACTTTATGGAAGGATATTTGAAATTCACAGAAATAGGAATATTCATAAAATATATACTCACAGAATACTTATTATATATAACCTATAGTATTATAATAATGTTTTTAGCGTATTTGATAAGAAATTCTGCCGTTACACTTATTATTGGTCTCCTTGAGTCAGCTGGAATATTACAAATAATTGATACAATATTCCATCAAATATCTGGAAATTTATCATTTTCAATTATGAATTATCTTATATCAGGAAACATAGTATTATTATCAATTGATAGCAGTAATTCTATTTATTTAAGAGTGACATTATTATCGATTATTTATTTGATTATTATGATAATATTGAATACCATGATTCTTAGCAAAAGAGATATTTATTAAAATAATTACTATTTTGGAAAATAAATTAGCTTATGAAACTAGGTATACTTTGATAAAGGAGATTTTGTTAAAATATTTGGTCAAGTAAAAACAAGAATTGATAACAACGGAAAGGAACATAAGAGTGTCCGTATTCTGTCTTCTAAGCTCTTAAAAGCAAAAGAACAAGTAAAAGGAGTCAAGATAAAGATAAAAAGTCCATATTAGGACAAATAAAAAGCTTTAAACAGATGATAGAACTAAATCTAACAAGAAAGACCATAGCAAAGGTGCAGAGAGGTAAATATCGGTAGTCTTCGGACTGCCTTTATTTTTTCGCTCAATTTAACGTGGTAAATCATATAATTGAAAGGAATCTGTGTTATATGTTATAACTAGGTAGTTAATCTATACCTTTAGAAAGGTAAAATATAGAATTGGAGAATGATATGGGATTTTCATATAATAAATTATGGAAGTTATTAATAGATAAAAATATGAAAAAAACAGACTTACAATGTGCAATAGCAACAACACCCAAGACAATAGCAAAAATGGGAAGAGATGAAAATGTAAGTTTGGAAACATTAGGAAAGATTTGTGAGTTTTTTCAATGTGATATTGGTGATATTATTGAATATAAAAAATAGAGTTGAGGTAAATGGTAAATAAGATTCTTAATTATATTTGTTATTTTCATCAACGGTACTTGGAAGATCTATTGATTTTAAAATGGTGGCGGAAGATCAGAGAGATTATTCTATATAAGAATTATTGTTAAGCCTTAGGGATTGTTAAGGAGGAGTATGGCTGAAGATACAAGAACTTATAGTGAGGTTATAAAAGCATATAAGCATATAAAAAACACTAGAGATAATTTTGGATTTCCTAGGAAGTCGATATTTCATATTCACACACCAGCTTCTCATGATTATAAATTAATGGAGAATTTAGGCACGAATGGATATAAAAAAATAAGTGAAAAAGAATTAGAAGATATAATTTATGAAAGAAGTATTATTCCTCTCATAAATGGGAAAAGAGATGTAAAGTTTGGTGGAGATTTTGACATTTTTGAAAGTAAAAAAGAAATATATGCTTTTTTATTGTTAGCTAATGAATTACTAATAAATCAATATGAGATAGCTGTTGTTACAGATCATAATACATTTGAGGGAATAGACAAATTAAAAATATGTATACATCATCTAAAAAAGTTAAAAGCTAAATATAATGTTGAAACAATATTATTTCGAGGAATAGAAATATCATGTGCTGACAAGCTTCATGTAGTAGCAATATTAGATGACGATAAGAATAATGAAGAGGAAGTAATTAAGTGGCTAGATGAAAAATTGATTTCTGAAAAAGACGGTGTGTATGTTACTAGTTTAGAAGTTATGGATTTTTTTTCGAGTTTAGGAGCGATAACTTATATAGCTCATATATACTCATCAAATATAAATAAAGATAAGTTTTTAAGCGGGGCGTATAAAAAGAAATTATTTTCCAGTGAAAACACTAGAATTGTTGGTTTAAAAAACAAGAATCAAATCAAAGGTGCAAAAAATTTCATGAAAAATTATAGAGAGGATGTAAATTTTTTAATTGACAATGACTCACATTCAATTGATACATTAGCAAATAATTTTTTTGGATTAAAGGAAGTGATATTAACTTTCAAATGTTAAAAGAAGCTTTAATTGATTTTGATATTTCTGTAAGTTATGAGAACATGAATAAAAATAAAGTTTATATAGAAGGCTTATATGTAATGTTTGAAGAATCTGGTTTTCTATCTAATAAAAAGAAAGATGGAGATTTTACTGTAAAATTTTCAGATTCTTTAAATTGCTTGATAGGGGGAAGAGGAACTGGCAAGAGTACTGTTCTTGAAACAATTGATTTTGTAATGACACAAAGTGTTCATGATGAGAATCTTTTAGATTTTATTTGTAAGCATGGGAATGTATATTTATTATTTCAATGTGATAGAGATGAGTATATTGTTGAGTTTACAAGTCCTTATAAAGAAGATAATGATAATATTTTAAGCCGATTTGAAGAGGAACGACCTTATCAATATGGAAGAAGATATTATTTTAATAGAGACAGAATTAAAAAATATATGCTTAAAAAGTATTTGAACGTATATAAGATAACTTGTAGTAATGTTAAAGAGATGGATATTAGCAATATCGAAAAAGTACGTAATAAAACAAAAGTCCTATCAGAACTTTATGATAATAGGTATTCTGTTAATGATCTTGTTAGATATGCAAGTGGAGATGAAATTAACAGGTTTATTTATGATTTGATGTTTAAAAATAAAGAGTTAGAACCATTTGAAAATAAAATAAAAATTAAAGCTAAATCAGGTTTATCTAAATTTCTAAAGAGATATAGAAAGTATTTTAAAAAATAGAAGAGAAGATGTAAAAAAGGTACTAGATCCTTTTAATGAAACTCAAAAAGGAACATTAAAAATCGATTATATTCAAAAGGATTTAGTGCTTGAGTACCCCATAGAAGAAATTTATAAAAGTAAATTTTCAAGTATTATTAATAGATATAATATTAAGAGAGAAAATTTAGGGGTTTATATTTTATATAATAGATAAAAAAGGATTGATTAATTTTTTGAAATCATCAATAAATAAAGATTCTTCTTGGATAAATCCTAAAGAGTTTTTAGAATTTACAGAAGAAAGTAGTTTTAAAGTAATAGATTCCAATAAAACAATTATTAATGCTGATATTGCTAAGACATTAACATCGGATTTATTAATATATGCAACTGACGATAAAAATATAGATACATGGATTGGATATTTTAAAAACTACTTTAGAAAACTTGAAGAATACACTATCCTATTTAATATTAATAGTAGGGAAGACAATAAAAATCTTCAAGAGATTTATAAAGATATAAAAAACTTATCATTAGGTCAAAAAGTCGTAGCAATGTTAGACTTTATATTAGGATATGGGAAATATAACGATGATTTCAGACCGATTGTTATTGACCAACCAGAGGATAATTTGGATAGTAGATATATTTATAAAAATCTTGTTCAGCAGCTAAGGAAAACTAAAAATGATAGACAAGTTATAATTGCAACTCATAGTGCAACAATTGTAACTAATGCAATGTCAGATTGTGTGTTAGTAATGGATTCTGATGGAGTACATGGATGGGTGAAAAATCAAGGCTATCCTGGTGAAGTAGCTATAAAAAAAGAAATAATAAATCACATGGAAGGTGGAATAGACTCATTTAAACATAAAATTTTAATCTATAAGGAAGCTTTGGAAAAATAAAGTTAAGAAGATTTTTAACATAAATAAGAATATTGTAATGTATCTAAAGCTTTATACAAGGGAGAGCATTTCATTGAAAAAGATATTAATAATTGAAGATGATAAAAATTTAAATAAGGGGCTTTCCATAGCCTTAAATAAAGACTATGAAGTTTTTTCCGTAAGCACAATTATTGAAGCTAAAAATTTTATTGATGATGCGGATTTGATTTTACTTGATATGAACTTACCAGATGGAGATGGACTTGAAATAATAAAATATACGAGACAAACTTCGTCAATTCCTATTATAGTTTTATCAGCAATTGATTTAGAATCATATATAATTTCAGCCATAAATTTAGGGGCAGACGACTATCTAACAAAACCTTTTTCTTTGGGAATATTAGAAGCAAAAATAAAGAGAGCTTTTGAAAAAATAGTTTCTAGTGATTTAAATATTTACAAGAAAGATGGTCTAGACTTTAATTTCAATGAAAATATTTTTTATGTAGATAATAAAAACATAGATCTTACAAGGACAGAGACAAAAATTTTGTACTACCTAATAACAAACAAGTCTCAAGTTATTACTAAGGAATTATTATTTGATTTTGTTTGGGGAATAGATGATGAATTTATTGATCAAAATACACTGAGCGTCAACATTTCTAGGATAAGAAATAAATTAAAACCCTATGACCCAATAGAAACAGTCTTTGGAGTTGGTTATAAATGGAATTTTTAATATGTCTTTTAGCTCTTATAATTGGAATTATTTTATATAAATATATTGTCTTGAGAAGTGAAATGCGTGAACTCTCAGACTATATTGATAAGGCTTTGGATGGAAATTTAGAAATTACAGAATTTGATGAAAAGGAATTATCTAAAATAAAATCAAAGCTCATTAAGTTTTTGTATGCCAGCCAAGTAAAAGAAGCGAAAATAAATACAGAAAAAAATAAAACAAAAGATTTAATTGCAGATATATCACATCAAACCAAGACACCCATTACCAACCTTTCTTTATACATTAGTCTTTTAGAAGATGATCCGAAAGATGAGTATATTGAAATTATAAAGTATGAGCTTAATAAACTAGAATTTTTAATTCAAAACCTAGTAAAATCTTCTAGACTTGAATCAGATATTATTTCCTTACAAAAACATCAATCAAATTTAAAAGACATAGTAGAAGATGTTTTGAAAGAATTTAAAGTTACATTAGATGAAAAAAACATAAGCATAAATTTAAAAGACGAAGACTTAATTTTCAATTTGGACGAAAGATGGCTTAAAGAAGCCATTCACAATCTAGTAGATAATGCTATAAAATACTCGCCAAATGGTTCTACAATTAATATTTCAGTTTATAAATCTTACCTAAACTATAATCTAGACATAGAAAATGAGTGCGAAGACATATCAGAAGAAACTTTGCCAAAGATATTTGAAAGATTTTATAGAGGTGCAAATTCCGTTTCAAAGGATGGTTTGGGTTTAGGTCTTTTTATAGCCAGAGAAATTATAGAAAAGCATGGCGGAAATATAAGAGCGTCTTTGGACGAAAATAGAATAAAATTTTCAGTAGACTTCCCTTTGTGAGAAGTCTTTTTTCTTACAAAACTGTAAGAAGTCTTGTAAGTACTTTGTAAGATATGAATGTTATATTAAATGTAAAGAGGTGATAGATATGTTAAAAGTAGAAAATTTAAAAAGATATTATAAATCAAATGACGTGGAAGTAAGAGCTCTTGATGGAGTATCTTTCGATGTGGAAAAAGGAGAATTTATTTCTATAATAGGAGCATCTGGATCTGGGAAATCAACCCTATTACATTTATTAGGAGGACTTGATTATCCTACAAGCGGAAAAGTTTTAATTGATGATACCGACGTTTATGCATTGAAAGATGATGAGAGAACAATTTTTAGAAGAAGAAATATTGGTTTTGTCTTTCAAGCATATAATCTCTTGCCCATGCTAAATGTATATGAGAATATAATTATTCCCTTTGGTCTTGATGGGGATAAAGTAGATAAGAAATATGTTGATTCCGTAATAGACATTCTTGAAATAAGTGATCAAAAATATAAAATGCCTAATGAATTATCTGGCGGACAGCAACAAAGGGTTGCCATAGCAAGAGCCTTGGTTACCAAACCATCTTTAATTCTAGCTGACGAACCTACAGGAAATTTGGATTCAAAATCATCTTCCCAAGTTGTTTACTTACTAAAAAAGATTAATAAAGAGCTTGGAAATACTATTCTTATGATTACTCACGATGATGCCGTAGCTCAAGCTGCAGTAAAAACTCTAAGGATAGAAGATGGAAGGTTGGTGGAAAATAATGAAAGTCAAAAATAAAGCTTATATAAGGCGTCTTGCAAAAAGTATTTTAAATGCGAATAAAAGTAGGAGAAATATTCTCTTATTAGCAATTGCTTTGACTTCTATACTATTTACAAGTCTGTTTTCCGTAGCCTTAGGTTTAGAAAAAGCATGGAAACCCAAACGATGAAAACTGTTGGAACAATCAGCCATGGTTCTTTTAAAGATATTTGTGATGAAGATGTAGAAATATTAACCCATGATAAGGATATAAAGGATTTTTCAGTTAGAGAGAAAGTTGGGATTCTTGATGATGAAAAAGTTATGGCAGAACTATCTTATATGAATAAGAAAGGATTTGAATGGTCTCTAATAGAAAAAGTTAAGGGGGAGTTTCCAGAAAAAGATAACCAAGTATTTATAGATATAGCTACTGCTAAAAAATTAGGTTATAAGGGTGAAATCGGAGAAGAGATAGAAGTCCCTTTCACAATAGAAAAACCTTACACAGGAGAAATTATCAAAAAAAGAAGTGATAAATTTATTATATCGGGGACTTTTCAAAATCCTATTGATTCCAATGTTGGTGTAGGACAAATCTATTTATCAAAAGCTTATGTAGATAAATTATCCCTTCCAGAAAATAATAAAGATTTGGAAGTAATGCTAAAGAATTCCTTTATGATAAGGGATAAACTTATAAAAATTGCAGAGAGAAATGGTTATAAAGTGGTAGATGACCCTGGAAATCTATCCGACAAAGAAATAAGAATTGGTGTTAACTTTGCATATCTTTTATCTGGTGATTCTAGTTTTGATTTTAAAATATTTCTACCCTTCTTAGCTTTTTTGATTTTAGTAATTGTAGCGGGATACTTAATAATAAATAATATTTTTAAGATATCCGTAAATGAAGATATTAAACTTCTGGGACTTTTAAAAACAATTGGAATGACAAAACCGCAAATCAAAAAACTCGTTCATCTAGAGTCTTTAGCAGTCTCCCTTCCAGCAATAATAGTTGGAGATATAGTAGGAATTTCTATCGGAAAAATCATTTTAAATAAAATATTTGCAAATAATGATATGTTAACGGATGTAAAATTATCTCTAGCGGTAATAATCATAATTATCTTATTTTCGACAGCCTTTACGTTGCTTACAGTATTTATATCAGTGATGAGACCTGCAAGGTATGCAGCAAAAGTTTCTCCAATAGATGCCAGCAGATACAATGAAATCGAGATAAAAAGTAAATATAAAAGCGAGGATATATCTTTAGGCAAGCTTGCAAGAAGACAGGTGTTCTCAAATAAGTTTAGATTTATCTCCATAGTTCTTTCCATTAGCCTTTCTGCTGTTATTTTAAATAGTGTCTTAACTTATACTGGCAATATTGATTTAGAAAAGGGAATTTCTGATGTAATTGCAACGGACTATAATATAGCAAGCCCAAAATATTTTAGGTATATGTACTCAGGAAGTGAGGACGGTATCAAGGATAATTTCATTGATGAAATAGAGAATCAAAAGGGATTTAAAGCTGGAGGAGCTTTATATTCCTATGGTTATGAGTACGATTATCCAGATATTAAAATAGAAGACAAAAAAGCTGCACCAATTTTATTTGGTATAGATGACTATCTAATAAACAAACAAAAATTTATAGATGGAGTGTTTGATAAAGAAAAATGGCAAACAGGAAATTATATTATCATTGGAGAATTTGGTAATAAAAAATCTTCATTTAAAGCTGGTGATAAAATAAAGATTAATCTTAAAAACAAGGTAAAAGAAGTCCAAGTGATGGGAAAGATTGAATATAATTTTTCAAATGGTCTTAGATATTTTCCTGTAATTAAGGAAGATATAAACGACGAATCTAGTCCTACTTTAGGCCTGGAATACATTTATATGAAGCCGAATGAGTATAAAGAGCTCACAGGAGATAAAAGTATAATGTCCTATGGATTTGATGCAGAAGATAGTGAAAAGGAAAATTTTGATAAGTTATTAAAATCTTTTGAAAATGAGCCAGACTTTTCCTATGACTCAAGAGATCTTCAAATAAAGTCTTTTAAAGATTTCAAAAATCTTATAGAATTTGTGGGTTATAGTTTATCTATAGTATTGTTTTTAATTTCTGTACTGAATTTTATAAATGTTATTGCTACTGAAATTTTGAGAAATATGGTTAACTTATCAATCCTTGAAGCAATTGGAATGACAAAGAAAAATATTAAAAAATATTTGGTGAAAAAGAATTTGATTTATTCTTTATGTGGCTTAGTATTTTCTTTCATCATTATGCTTCTTGTAGATAAATTTATCTTGATGGATTTTATGGAACAGACTCAGTGGACTTCCTATAAATTTGTAATCATGCCACTTATACTTGTCAACTTTGTAAATATAATCATTGGGATAATATTTACAGGTAGGTTCTATGAAAAGCACAGTCAAAACAGTCTTGTAGATAGGATAAGAAGTTTAGAATAACATTTTTTATATTAACCAAAAATAAAAAAGGCTGTGAGTATTAAAACTCATAGCCTTTTATCTTGCCGCCCAAAGACTCTATAAATTAGTTTTTCTAAATTCACTAATTCCATGATTTCTTATAACTTTTGAATTTTTTTATTTTATCCTCTTACTCTCTCGTTGTCTTTATCATAAAATACCCTGTCGCAGAGTTTTGCTTCGAGGCTGCCTGCCTTTGTTTTTATTTCTACTTTTTTGCCTTCTACTGCTTTATCTTTTTCTATCATGCAGTAGCCAATGAATTTTTCTACTGTGTAGCCGTAAGTGAATTTTGTTACTCTGCCAATTTTTTTGCCATCGAGTAGGACTTCGTCACCTGCTTCAACTTGACCATCTTCTAATAATTCAAAGCCAAAGAGGTCGCGAGTAACATTTTCTTTTGCCTTTAGGAGGGCTTCCTTGCCAATAAAGTCGCTGTCCCAAGCTACTGTCCAGCCGTAACCTACTTCAAGTGGGTTTGCGCCCTCAAGGTCACTCATAAGAACGTAGCCCTTTTCGCCTGGTAGACTGCCAATGATTACATCACTTGTGATGTTCACTAAATCAAATTCTTTGCCAGCTTCTTTAATTTTTTCTTCTAAGATGTCTTTCTTGTCTGACTCCACGTAAAGTTCGTAGCCAAGTTCACCTGTGAAGCCTGCTCTCGCTACCATTAGGTCCAAATCACCAAGAGAGTTGTCTTCAATTGTGAAGAATTTTAAATCTGAAATGTCCTTGTCTACTATTTTATTTACAAGTTCCCTGGACTTTGGTCCTTGTATAGCAAACATTGTTAGCTTGTCTGTGATGTTTTTGTATTCAACTTCAAAGCCATTTTTAAATTTGTCAAACCACTGGATCATCTTGTCAATGTAGAGGGTAGAGATCAAAAATTTATCCGCTTCTAGTCTAAAGACTATTACGTCGTCGATGATTTTGCCTTCTTCATTTAACATTGTTGTATATAGTGCGTGGGTATCTTTCATATTTTTTATGTCATTTACAAAAACTTTGTCCAAGAAGTCGGCAGCGTCCTTGCCCTTTACATCTAGTACTTGGTGAGTAAAGTCATAATAACCAACGCCTGATCTAACGGCTTCATGTTCTCTTCTTCTTAAAGCATCATTTTTCATAAAATCACTTTCCTTTATCGCTTTAAAACAATATCCTATACTACTATGATACCCAAGTAAGTTTTTAAATAACAAAGGGTGGAAGTCCAGTGACTTTTAATTTTTATTTTCCTAGTAAAAAATTAATGACTAATAAAAACTTAGTCATTTAAGATAAATAATTATAGAAATAAAACTTATTCAAAAAATATAAATTTTCAAGTTAAGCTGAGCTAGTGTATATACACTTGACTTGTCCTGTCTACTTCTTTGTAATATAATTTTAAGCAAAATTTATTAGGAGATTGGTGAGATTGAAAAATTTAGAAAATTTAACTTTAGAAGAAAAAATTGAAATATTACAAAAATTAAAGGAAGAGAGGGATGCAGTTATACTTGCACACTTTTATGTTGATGAAGAGATCCAAGCTGTGGCTGACTACATAGGTGATTCTTTTTTCTTGGCTCAAAAGGCTACTGAACTAAAAGAAGGAACCATAGTCATGGCAGGAGTCTACTTCATGGGAGAAAGTGTTAAGATTTTAAATCCAAGCAAGAATGTTTTGATGCCTGACCTTGAAGCAGACTGTCCCATGGCCCACATGGTGAGCATTGAAAAAATTAAGGAGATGAGAGAAGCCTACGATGACCTAGCAGTTGTGACTTACATAAATTCTACTGCAGAGATCAAGGCCTACTCGGATATTTGTGTGACATCTTCCAACGCTGCAAAGATTGTAAATAAATTAGAAGAAAAGAATATATTTTTTGTGCCAGATAAAAATCTTGGGGCGTATATTAAAAAGTCCTTGCCAGATAAAAATGTCATTTTAAACGACGGCTACTGTCCTGTTCACGACGAGATAGACCTTGAAGATGTGAAGGCCTACAAGGGCAGGGTAAAAATTTTGGCTCATCCAGAATGTAGGAAAGAAGTCTTAGACCTTGCTGACTTCATAGGGTCTACAAAGGCAATTATTAATGAAGCAGGCAAGTATGATGATGTGCTAGTTGTAACTGAAGAAGGAATTTTTACTGAGTTAAAGAAAAAATATCCAGAGGTCAAGTTTAGGAAGCTTGCCAAGGGACCAATTTGCGATGACATGAAAAAATTAAGTGTAGATAAAATTATTGAAGTCTTAGAAGAAAATAAAAATCAAGTGGAAGTACCAAGAGAAATTAGGGAAAGAGCTTTGAAGCCACTAGAAAAAATGTTGGAGTTAGGTGCATAGGATGAAAAAATTTGATGTTTTAATTGTTGGGTCAGGTCTTGCTGGAGTCAGCACTGCCCTAGAACTAAGTGAAGATTATAAAATTGGTCTTGTAACTAAGAAAAAGTTAGAAGATTCAAATTCTTATCTTGCCCAAGGAGGGATAAATGTATTAAGAGATGATGACGACAGAAAAGTTTTTATCGAAGACACCATGAAGGCTGGTCACTACAAAAATAATTTAAAATCAGTTGAGACCATGGTGGACAAGTCCCAAGAGGCAATTAAGTTTTTAATGGATCTTGGAGTTGAGTTCACAAAGAAAGATGGTCAGCTTGATTATGCAAGAGAGGGTGGTCACTCTGCATCAAGGGGACTTCACATTGACGACGAGATTGGCAAGGGAATCTTGGATGTCCTCTATAAAAGGCTAAGAGAAAGAACAAACATAGAAATATTTGAAGACACTCCCATACTTGACCTTATTGTAAAAGATGGCAAGTGTTACGGAGCAAGGTCTCGTGATGAAATTTTTATTTCTACAAATGTTGTCCTTGCAACTGGTGGACTAGGTGGACTCTTTGACAAGTCTACAAACTTTCCTCATATATCAGGCGACGGACTTGCCATGGCAATAAAAAATTGTGTCAAGATAAAGGACATATCTTACATTCAATTTCATCCAACTTCCCTTTATGAAGAGGGAGTGGAAAGGCAACTATTAATATCTGAATCTGCTAGGGGAGAAGGTGCAGTCCTACTTAATCACGAGGACCAGAGATTCACAGATGAAATGAAGCCAAGAGACATAGTAGCAGGTGCCATAAAAAATGAAATGGAAAAAGAGGGAGTGGACTTTGAATATTTGTCTATGAAGCCCCTTGGAGAAGAAAGAATTCCCAAGAGATTTCCAATGATTTTTGATGAGTTAAGAGCCAGGGGGATAGACCCAAGATACGAAAATATTCCAATAGTTCCCTGCCAACACTACACCATGGGAGGAATTGAGTGTGATATCCAAGGAAGGACTAACCTAGAGGGACTCTTTGTTGTTGGAGAGGCTGGTAATGTTGGAATTCATGGTTCCAATAGACTTGCTTGCAATTCACTTTTAGAGTGCCTGGTCTTTGGAAGAATTTTGGCAGACTACTTAAATGAAAATAAACTTGAAGAAAAAGAAATAAATTTTCTAATTGACACAAAAGACCTTGATGGAGAAGATAAGAAAAAAATTATTTTTGAAAGGATAAGAGAAGATGAGAGAGCTAAAGCCAATCTTAATTGACAAGTATATACTTGCAGCTCTGCAAGAAGACATGACAAGTGGTGACATTACCACTGATGCCATCTTAAAGGATGAAAGGGCTGAGGTAACTTTAATAGCCAAGGACAAGGGAATCCTTGCAGGACTTGATGTCTTTAAGAGGGTCTTTGAAATCTTAGACCAAGAAGTGGCTTTTGAATTTTATTTTTCTGATGGCGATGAGGTTAATAATAAGGACTTAATTGGAAAAATAAGTGGAAGAGCCAAGGCAATCCTTGAGGGGGAAAGGACAGCTCTAAACTTTTTGCAAAGGATGAGCGGGATTGCAACTTACACCAAGAAAATGGTTGATGCCCTTGACAGCGACCATGTAAAAATTCTTGACACAAGAAAGACAACACCTAACATGAGGGTCTTTGAAAAGTATGCAGTGACACTTGGTGGAGGTTACAACCATAGGTACAATTTATCTGATGGGATTATGCTTAAGGACAATCACATAGATGCAGCTGGTGGAATAAGAGAGGCAGTGGAAAAAGTGAGAAGCCTAAATCCCTTTGTAAAGAAAATTGAAGTTGAAGTAGAAAATTTTGACCAAGTTAGGGAAGCCTTAGAGGCAAAAGCTGATATAATAATGTTAGACAACATGGATATAGAAGAGATAAAAGAAGCCTGCAAGATAATTAATAAGAGAGCCATCATTGAGTGCTCGGGTAACATTAGCCTTGAAAATATAAATTCTTATAGGGACCTAGACATTGATTATATTTCTTCAGGTGCAATAACTTATAGTGCAGGAGTCCTTGACCTATCCATGAAAAATTTGAAAATCTATTGAGGGAGATATGTTAGATCCAAAATCAAGAAGAGAAGACTTGTTAAAATTTTTATACGAAAGTCAAAAGCCAATGTCGGGAGAAAATCTTGCAAAAAAGTTTGATGTAACAAGACAGGTTATAGTCCAAGACATGGCAATACTTAGGGCCAGCGGTAAGGATATTGTCTCAACCAATAGGGGCTACTACTTAAACGAAGCCAGGACCCAAAAAGTTTTTAAGGTCAAGCACAGTGACAAGGACATAAAAAAAGAACTAGAAGCCATTGTTGACCTGGGAGGACTTGTTAAGGACGTCATTGTCCACCACAAGGTTTATGGTGAGATAAAAAAAGATTTAAATTGTTCATCAAGAAGGGACATAAAAATTTTTTTAGAAAAGATGGATGAAGAAAAGTCCAAACCCCTTGACGTCTTAACTGGTGGAGTCCACTACCACACAGTAGTAGCAGAAAACGAAGAAGTCATGGAAGAGATAGAAGTGGTCTTGGGGGAAATGGGATTTTTAATAGAGGACTAAGGAGTTAGGAAACTAACTCTTTTTTTATTGTAAAAATTTACATTACAAGGGATAAAGGTTAAAAAGTAAAATAATTTACACAAAGTTTACAAAAGACTTCTTGGCAATTTACAAAGCAAAATTATAATGACCATGAAATAAAAAATAAATTAAATTTTGAAAGGATGAAAATTAATGAAGTTAAAAAGTTTTGGAAAAGTTGCTATGGTTCTTGGTCTTGCTGCAAGTCTTGTCGCTTGTGGAGGAAACAAAAAGGAAGAAGCCACTGCAAATGCTGGTGGAAAAGATGAAGGAAAGGCTCTTGGAAAAATTAATGTTATATCAAGGGAACAAGGCTCTGGAACAAGGTCAGCCTTCACTGAATTAACTGGTGTTCTTATTAAGGATGGAGACAAGGAAACTGACAATACTTATGCAGAAGCTGCTGTTCAATCTTCTACTGATGCAGTTCTTACTGCAGTACAAAATGACGCCGCTTCCATTGGTTATATTTCTCTTGGATCTTTAAATGATGATGTCAAGGCCCTAAAGCTTGAAGGAGTTGAAGCTACTCCAGAAAACATTAAGGCAAACACTTATAAGCTTGCAAGACCTTTTAACCTTGCTTACAAAAAAGACCTAGATGAAAAAGCTATGGACCTTGTTAAGTTTATCATGTCTGATGAAGGACAAAAGATTTGTGAAGATGAAGGATATGTTGGCGATGCAAAGGGCGAAACTTATGCGCCAATTGATAACGATGCAAAGTTAACTATTGCAGGCTCAACTTCTGTTACTCCTCTTATGGAAAAACTTGTTGAAGCCTATAAGGCAAAGAACCCTAAGGTTGAAATTGATATCCAATCTAATGGTTCATCAGCAGGTATGACTGCTGCAATGGAAGGAACTGCACAAATTGGTATGGCATCAAGAGAGCTTAAGGACGAAGAAAAGAAGGCTCTTGACTTCACAGTTATTGCAAGAGATGGTATCGCAGTTATAGTAAACAAAGAAAACCCTGCAGAAGATGTAACTATGGATAACTTAAAACAAATCTTTACTGGAGAATTAACAGATTGGTCAGAACTTGCAAAATAAAATGCAAAGGAAATAAAATGGAAAATATTAATATAAAGGCCCCTCGAGATGACAAGAGGACCAGGACATTTTCGTGGGAAGAAGTATCTAAGTACTTCTTCCTACTTTGTTCTGTTCTTTCGATTTTCTTCTTACTCTTAATTTGCCTATTTATCTTCAAAGATTCAATAGGATTTTTGACTAAGGTGGGAGTGAAGGATTTTATCTTAAATGACTCTTGGGCACCTATGAATCAACCGCCAACTTATGGAATCTTATCCATGATACTTGGCTCAATAATTATTACAGCCCTATCATGTTTGGGGGCAGTGCCAGTTGCCATTATGGTGGCAGCCTACTTGGCCTTTGATTGTCCCAAAAAATTTTACAAGATTTTAAAACCAGGACTTAATTTAATGACAGGGATCCCATCAATTGTTTATGGTTTCTTTGCTCTAACAATTATTGTTCCTATTAACAAAAGTATTTTTGGTGGAAATGGAATGAATATTTTAAGTGCGGCAATTCTACTTTTAATAATGATTCTACCAACAATAATTTCTATGGCAGAAGCTTCACTTAGGACTGTGCCAAAGTCTTATTACTCAGGTTCACTTTCTCTTGGCGCAAGTCACGATGAAACTATAACAAGAGTTATGATACCTGCTGCAAGATCAGGAATCTTTGCAGGGATAATACTTGGAATTGGACGTGCTATTGGTGAAACTATGGCAGTAATCCTAGTTGCTGGTAACCAAACAAGACTTACACTTAACCCTCTCAAGGGAATTAGAACTATGACTACAAATATTGTTTTGGAAATGGCTTATGCTGCTGGCGACCACAGACAAGCTCTAATAGCAACAGCAGGAGTCCTATTTATATTTATACTGATTATAAATACAAGCTTCTTCATAGTTAAGAATAGGAGAGAAAAAAATGACTAAAATAATTGTCCTAGGTCTCTTGGCCCTATTTATAATTTCAATTCTTGGACTTCACTTTGTTGGGAAGATGTCCTTTTATAAAATAACTACAAGACTATTTTCTGCAATGACTCTTGGAGTCCTAGTCTTTATAGTTTTATTTGTTGTAGTAAAGGGAGCCATGTCCTTTAAACCAAGCATGCTATCTCTTAACTATTCAACAGAAAATCTTTCTATGGGTCCTGCCATTGTAACAACACTTTTAACAGTTGTCCTTTCAATTTTATTGGCATCACCTATAGGAATCTTTACTGCCATCTTCCTAGTTGAGTACACTAGGGTAGAAAACAAATTAGTAAGGGCAATTAGGCTTGCAACAGAAACTCTTGCAGGCATACCTTCCATTGTCTATGGACTTTTTGGGATGTTGTTCTTTGGACTAAAATTAAAAATGGGATTCTCAGTGATTTCTGGTGTCCTAACAGTTTCTATTATGATTCTGCCAATTATTATTAGGGCAACAGAGGAAGCTTTAAAGTCAGTTCACCCATCAGTGAGGCAAGGTTCACTTGCCCTTGGTGCAGGTAAACTTAGGACAATCTTTAAGGTTGTGCTACCAATAGCAATCCCAGGAATTTTATCAGGGATAATTTTATCTGTAGGCCGTGTAGTTGGAGAAACTGCTGCCCTTATGTACACACTGGGAACAGCGACATCACTTCCAACTTCTCTTAAATCATCATCAAGGACCCTTGCCCTTCACATGTATGTATTGTCATCAGAAGGTAAGCACGTTGGAGAAGCTTATGCGACTGGCATGGTCCTATTGATTTTAGTTTTAATAATTAACTGGTCTTCCACAAAACTTGCAAACAAACTTAGTGAGGTTGAATAATGAATACAAAAATGAGCGTTAAGGACTTGAATCTTTACTACGGAGACTTTCAAGCCCTTCACAATATAAATTTAGACATAAAAGAAAGGGAAATTCTTTCCTTTATTGGACCATCAGGTTGCGGCAAGTCTACCCTATTAAAATGCTTAAATAGGATGAACGACCTAGTCCTTGGCTGCAAGATTAATGGAGAAATAAAACTTGATGGCGAGGACATCTACGCCAAGGATTATGATGTAAATAAACTTAGAAAAAGAGTGGGCATGGTCTTCCAACAACCCAACCCCTTTCCAATGAGCATCTACGAAAACATTGCCTATGGACCAAAGACCCATGGGATAAAAAACAAGGCTGAGCTTGATGAAATTGTTGAGTCATCACTTAAACAAGCTGCCATTTGGGATGAAGTAAAAAATGATTTAAAGAAGTCTGCCCTTTCTATATCAGGTGGCCAACAACAAAGGCTTTGTATAGCAAGAGCTCTTGCAGTTAATCCAGAAGTAATTCTAATGGACGAACCAACATCTGCCCTTGACCCAATTTCTACAGGAAAGATTGAGGACCTTGCCCAAGACCTAAAGGATAAGTACACCATTGTAATGGTAACTCACAACATGCAACAGGCATCAAGAATATCTGATCAAACTGCCTTCTTCTTAAATGGAGTAATTGTTGAGAAGGGAAAGACTGTGGACATCTTTACAAACCCAAGGGAAGAAAAAACAGAATTATATGTAACAGGAAGGTTCGGCTAATGAGAAAAAGATTTGATGAAGAATTAAGGCACTTAAACAACTTGCTCTTGGAGATGGCAAGTATAAATGAATCTGCAATTAAAAAAGCAATTTCACTTTTAGATGAAAAGAATAAAAATATTGCAGAAGATGTCATCCATGACGAAGAGAGGACAGACCAATACGAAAAGACTATCCAAAACCAATGCCTTAAAATTTTTGTAGAGCAACAACCGGCAGCAAGTGACCTTAGGAGGGTCTCTTCTGCCTTAAAGATGATAACAGACTTAGAAAGAATTGGTGACAACGCAAGAGACATTGCAGAAATTTGCATGGGTCTTCCTGATGACTGTGACAGGTCAAGTCTAGGGCTTATTAAAGAGATGGCTGAGGCCACAGTAAACTTATTAAATAGGTCTATTGATTCATTCGTAAATTTAGATCTTGATCTTGCTAAAAAAATTGACGACGAAGATGATGTAGTCGACAAGTATTTTGTAATGATAAGAGACCAATTAATTGATATAATTAAGGCAGATTTTGACCCAGCAGTTGCCATTGATTTTATAATGATTGCCAAGTACTTGGAAAGAATTTCTGATCATGGAGTTAACATTGCTGACTGGGTGATTTTTACTCTCGAAGGTTCAAGAACTTAATAAGAAATCAAAATTTATAAGGATGATTTTATGCTAATTTATCTCGTTGAAGATGATACATCAATTTTAAAATTAATTGAATACTCCCTAAAGACTAAGGGCTATGAGGTCAGGGCCTTTGAAAGGGGCAAGGACTTTTTCAAGTCTCTTGAAGAAAGAAAGCCTGACCTCGTCCTCCTTGACATAATGCTTCCTGATATGGATGGTATTGAAATTTTAAAAAGACTTAGGGAGAGAGAAGACACAAGGGATACTTGGGTCATAATGATAACTGCCAAGACCTCAGAATACGATGTGATCTCTGCCCTTGACGAAGGAGCAGACGACTACATCAAGAAGCCCTTCTCTGTCATGGAACTTTTATCAAGAGTTGGGGCAGTGGAAAGACGTGCTGGCAAAAAAGTTGTGGACACAGGAGTTCTTGACTACAATGGAATTGTCATTAAGGACAAGAACAGGTCCGTTACCATTGATGGAGTCCAAGTTGACTTTAGTTTAAAAGAATATGAAGTTTTAAAATACTTAATTTTAAATAAGGACATAGTTATATCTCGTGAGAAACTCTTAACAGAAATTTGGGGTTATGATTATGAGGGAGAAACTAGGACTGTGGATATGCACATAAAATTAATAAGGGACAAGCTTGGCGACAAGAGAGGCTCAATAAAAACTATTAGGGGTATTGGTTACATGATGACCAAGGAGGAATAAGATGAAGAAAAGATTTTTCAGATACCTCCTTGGCATTGCCCTCTTGACCTTATTTTTATCAACTGTGGCATCCATGTTTATTTTTTATTCTGGCTATGCCAAGAGGTCTAACGAAGACCTGAGAAGCATCATCATGACCATGGGGGAAAGTCTCAACAAGCATGAAGATGATATAACTTACTTGGAAGGACTTGCAAATAAAAAATTGGATTTCAGGATAACTTTGATAAGAGATGACGGACAAGTTCTTTACGATTCAAAGAAGGATGTAAAGCTCTTACCATCTCACAAGGATAGACCAGAAGTCATTGAAGCAAAACGACTTGGCTATGCCCAAGTGGAAAGATATTCCAACACACTTTCCAAGGACCTCTACTATGTCAGCCTAAGGCTTGATGATGGAAATATGATTAGAATCTCCAGAGAGATGGACAACTTAATCGGTGCCTTCACAAAGGTCCTTCCTCTTGACATCTTAATGTCTATAGTGATTTTTATAGTGGCAGCTCTCGTTTCAAAGACCTTAACTAAAAAGACCTTTGATCCACTTAACAGTCTTGAAGAAGACCTACTTAGCCTCGACACAAATATTTTTCCAGAGCTAAGTCCCTTCATCAATAGGATAAAAAAACAAAAGATTACTATAGATGAAAACTACAGAGAGATTGCAAGAGAGAGGGACACAATTAATACAATCCTAAAAAATATGAGGGAGTCCCTTGTTATTGTTGACGAAAATAAAAACCTATTGGCAGTGAACGACTCTGCAAGAAAAATTTTTAAGTCCAAGAGAGAAATCCTCGGAGAAAATATAATCAACCTAATAAGAGATGAAGAAATTTTAAAAATGACTGACGAGGCCCTTGTGGGTAAGAGCATCGAAGCCATAAGAAGAATTGGCGACAGAGACTACAAGTGCTATGTCAATCCAGTCTATGAAGATAAGAGGGTGAGGGGACTTTTGATCCTCTTCATTGATGAGACAGAAGAGATTAGGGCCCTAAGACTTCGTGAAGAATTTTCATCAAATGTCAGCCACGAGCTAAAGACTCCTTTGACATCAATAAGTGGTTTTTCAGAACTTCTTGTCAATAACTTAGTAGAAGACAAGGACAAGGAAGGATTTTACAAATTAATTTACGATGATTCAAAGAGACTCCTAAGTCTTGTTGAGGACATTATGAAAATTTCTGGGCTTGAAAATGCAGGAGACTATGACAAGGAAGGAGTTGATTTAAGAGAAATTATTTCTGAAATTCTAAAGGGATATGAAAATTTAATTGAAGAAAAAAATCTTGAAGTTAAGCTTGAAGGACAAGGCACTGTCTTTGAAAACAGGACCATGATCTGGGAACTCTTCTCCAACTTAATTAACAATGGACTTAAGTACAACAAGGAGGGGGGAAGGCTAGATGTAAAAATTTCTGAAGAAGAAAGAGCCTACAAGATTATAATTGCCGACACAGGAATTGGAATCCCACAAGAAGACCTTGCAAGGATCTTTGAAAGATTTTACAGGGTGGACAAGTCTAGGTCACGCAGAGTTGGTGGAACAGGTCTTGGCCTCTCAATAGTAAAACACATCTTACAAAACATTGGGGGAGAAATAAAAATTTCTTCACAACTAGGTCAGGGAACGACCTTTGAATTACTTTTAAACAAGCAAAGTTAATAAAATTTTCAAAAGCTTTTAATAAAAGAAAGTAAACTTAAATGACCTATAGGGGTTGAACTTAAAAATCAACCCTTATAGGTTTTTTTGGTATGTAAACTTTCTATAAAATAAAAACTCCTTAAATCAATTTAATAGGGCTTAAAGGTATACAAGGTTTGGGATACTATTAGATTTTCAAAATTGAAATCAAAAATCAATTTATGTTATATTAGCTATTGATGATAAATGTAATCAAAATTAAAGCAGGAATCATTAACAATATTAAGATTTATTTCAAGTAGCCATAAATTAGTAAATAATTGATTTTAAATATCATTGTATTATTGAAAAATTATTTTAAAATTTTGCTTAATTAGGAAATTTTTTAAAAAAATGATTGTAATTTATAGATTATTGGGTATAATGAAGGCAAAGAAAAAATTTAGGAGGTTTTTATAATGAATAAGAGATTAATTAATTTAGGATTAGGTTTAGTAGTAGGTGCCCTTGGTGGAAAAATTCTTGCATCAGACACTGCAAAAAAATTAGCAGTTAATACTGTTGCTGGTGGTTTAAAAATCAAAGAAGGCATTGACAAGAATCTTGAAAATGTAAAAGTTACTAGCGAAGATATTCTTGCTGAAGCAAAAATTAAAAAAGCTGAAGACGAAAAGAAGGAAGCTGAAAGAAAGGCTCAAGTAGACATAGAAAAAGTTGCTGATGCAGAAGTTGTTGAAGAAGAAGTTGTTGAAGAAGAAGTAGAAGACTAAGATGATTGCTTCTATTGCTAGCAGGACTCTGGGGAGAGCTCGTTTCACTTACGAAGGGAGCCTTCCAGATTCCAATGTAAATAAATTAAAATATAAAATTGAAGAGCTTGAGGGAGTTAAGTTCTGCAAAATTTCTCCCCTTGCCAATTCAATAACTGTAACTTATGAAGAGAAATTTCTTCCTAAGATTGCAAGATTTATCTTGGACTTTGACTTAAGTGACTTAGATGACTTTGAAATCGATGATCCAGACTTTGTACCACAAAATAATAGGGAAGTATTTCACATCTTGCGTGACGCCATGTACAGGAGGATTTTCTTTACAAAAATTATGCCAATGCCTTTGAGACCAATTGGGGTAATTATAAAATCCATCCCTTACATCAAGGCTGGTTTAAGGAGCCTTAAGAATAGGAAGCTTGACGTGAGCCTACTTGATGCAACAGCAATTGGTGTATCTATACTTGATGGAGAGTTTGGCGACGCAGGTAGCATTATGTTCTTGCTAGGACTTGGCGAAGAACTAGAAGAGTACACACTAAAAAAGTCTAAGGATGACCTAGCTCAGTCCTTAAAATTAAATGTTGACAAGGTCTTTGTAGTTGAGGGAGATAAGAAGTATTTAAAGAAACTTGAAGAAGTAGAAATTGGCGAACTTGTTGAAGTCAACATGGGTTCAACTATTCCTGTTGATGGAGAAATAATTAGGGGTTACGGCATGGTCAACGAGGCCTCCCTAACTGGTGAGTCCCTTCCTGTTAAAAAGACTGAAGGCAAGACTGTCTTTGCAGGCACTGCCTTAGAAGAAGGAGCTCTCTTAGTAAAGACTGCCAAAAAATATGACGACTCAAGAATCAACCATATAATAGAATTAATTGGAGAAAGTGAAAAGAATAAGTCTCTTGCAGAAAAGAGGGCAGAATCTCTTGCAGATTCAATTGTAAAATATTCCTTCCTTGGAGCAGGACTAACTTATCTTTTGACAAGGAACTTTATCAAGGCCAAGTCCTTCTTAATGGTGGACTTCTCTTGTGCCCTAAAACTTACAATGCCAATTGCAACAATGAAGGCAATCTCATCGGCATCAGAAAGAGAAATTCTTGTAAAGGGTGGAAGGTATCTTGAAAAGTTAGCCCACGCTGACTCCATAGTTTTTGACAAGACAGGAACTCTTACAAAGTCAGAACCAAAGGTTGAGAAGGTAATTGCCTTTTATGACCACGATGAAGATGAATGTCTAAGGATTGCAGCTTGTCTTGAAGAACACTTCCCACACTCAATTGCCAATGCAGTTGTAAAGGCTGCTAAGGACAAGGACCTTAAGCACGAAGAAATGCACTCAAAGCCAGAGTACATTGTGGCTCATGGAATAAAATCAACTATTGAAGGAAAACCTGCCTTAATAGGATCTGCCCACTTCATACTTGAAGATGAAAAGATTCAAATAGACAAAGATCAAGAAGATAAGATTGAAGAGTTAAAAGAAGACTATTCACTTTTATATCTTGCTTTTGATGAAAAACTAATTGCAGTAATTTGCATCAAGGACCCAGTTCGTGAAGATGCAAAATTCACTATTGATGCCCTAAGAGAACTTGGCTTCACAAGAATTGCAATGCTAACTGGCGACGCAGAAAATTCTGCAAGAGCTGTAGCAAAAGAACTTGAGCTTGATTATTACGAGTCTCAAGTCTTACCAGAAGACAAGAAAAATTATGTAGATAGGGAAAAGGAAGCAGGCAGAACTGTAGTTATGATTGGAGACGGCATCAACGATTCCATTGCTCTTTCATCAGCAGATGTTGGCATCTCTATGCATGAAGGTGCAGACATAGCAAAGGAAATTGCAGACATATCCATTAAGTCTGACTCCCTAAAGGAACTCATCGACGTAATAAAAATTGCAAGAGCTCTCGAAGGAAGAATTCACAGAAATTACAGGGAAATTATTTCCTTTAACGGAGCCCTAATTATCCTTGGCGTTTTGGGTTATGTGACAAACACTCGCTCAGCCTTCCTTCACAATGCATCAACAGTTGCCATTGCGGGAAGAAATATGAGAGAGTATAGAATTTAAAAATTTAATTTAAGTTTAAAAATAAAGCCCTAGCGGCTTTATTTTTTTGCATATAGTAAATTTTTATGAATTATTTGGGGGAAATTTTAAGGGTTAAAACCGTCTAAGAAAAAGAAAAACATTTGAAAGCAAACGACTTGTAAAAGAAAATTGAAAATAAAGTAAAAAAAAATATACATTTTTTTATGGAATGTAAATTTTTTTATTTTCAATTCAAAAAAAATATTGTATAATTTTTTCCTAAAAAAATCCTCTAGCCGCATGTTGAGGGGGTTTATATATTATTATTGTATATTTAGGAGATGAGTAAATTTGAAAAAACATTTAAAAAGAATTACAACACTTTTTTTAGCAATATGCATGGGTTTAACAATTCCCTTACAAGCTTTTGCAGGCAGTACAGATTTAATCTTATTGTCAAAGGAAAAAGATCCTATTAATACTTTAGCCGTTTCACCTTATAAACTTAATGATAATGAAAAGGCAGCAGAATTTTTAAAAGACAAAGACCAAGCTGACATTTATACATACCGCACAAATTATAAGGTACAAAAGGGCGAGAAATACAAGAAAAATTATCAGCCTTACGTAGCAAGTGTTGGTGCAGCTATAAGCGAAGAAGATAAAGCAAGGGTAAAAAAAATAATTAAACTACCTGACCTTACTGGTTATATAAAACCTAAAGATAGCTTTTCAATAAATTATGATGAAATAAAAAGGAAAGCAGAAGAAGGAGATATAAAAAGAGAAGATGGTGTAAATATTCACCAAGGGGAACAAGACTTTAAATATAAGGCTAAAAAAGCACAAGTTAAAGTTAAGCATGTATTCCAAACCTTAAGAGATCTTAATAAATATGCTAACAAAGATGGTTCAGAAAATGCTTTTACAAGGGAACAAACAGGTAGCACTGGCTCTACAATGGAAGTCAAACCTTTAGATGAAACAGAAAGAGAGGGATTTGAGCCAGAGGCAAAATTTATTATGACCCAAGTTCCAGAAGACACCAAAGACTTTGAACTAGAGTACCGCTACAATCGTGCCTACAATGATGTGGTATTTGATTGTGCTGATGGTACGCCAATACCTGCAAGGACCCTATATTATGAACAAAAAATTCCAAAGATTGCAGAAGGGGATATGCCAACTAAGGCTGGTATGATACTCAAAGGCTGGAAGCCTTCTGTAGATTTAAAGGGAAATATAAATGGTAAAGATACTGTTTTCAAAAAAGATGAAATCATGAAGGACACATTAGGTAAGCCAAGCTTAAATCTTGACCTTAATTTACAAATGCCGGCGAAAAAAGTAACCTTTACGGCCCAATGGGAAACTAAAAAAGAAGCAGACTATACAGTCTTGTTTTGGGCAGAAAAGGCGGATCATCCAAAGGATGCTAAACTTTTGGATAAGTATGACTTTGTAGGAACCCATGTATATAAGGATCAGAAAGTAGGTATGCGACCAGAACTTGAAAAAGAACCTGTAAAAGGCGTAGAGTTTACAGATTTAGATGCTGGTAGACTAAAAAGGATTTACGCCGGGGAGAAAGTAAAGGTCAACAATCCCAATGGCACTGATAAAATGGAAATCCCCTACCTTAATAAGTTTTATGTCTACAACCAAGACCTTACTAATAAGCAAAATGCCGATAGCAAAAACCCAAGCCTTATAAAGACAGTGTCAGCTACAGGAGAGACTGTATATAACATCTACTACGATAGGCAGGTCTACAAGCTTTGGTTTACTAAAGGCTTATTCAACAGGAGTTTCTATCCGACACTAACAAGGAATGGAGAAGTGCTGGGCAAACCGGGAGCACCTTATCACTTTGAGGCTCGCTTTAACCAAAGTCTTTTGGGTCTATGGCCCAATGACATCTTGGAGGTCACTGGTTTTGAAGAGGGCTACAATTCTGTAGGATGGTCTATCTTGCAAGATGTTAGATATAACCGTAACTATCGTGATACCCCTCCTTATAGGCTCACTGCCAATCAATTTGTGGATTATCCGGAATTGAGTACAAAAGGTTTAGCAAAAGAAATTCCTATGGGCGAAGGGGTGGCTGCCAAAAAGGCGGGACCCTTTGATATAGCCTTTGGCATTGATCAAGGTAAAAGTTCTAATGTTATGCCAATTCACGAAGACTTTTTGCTGGATGGTTTTGAAGAAGACGAACAAAACTATGACTATGATCTTTATATGGTAAAATCTGATGTAGATAATTCAGACTATGACTTTACACAGCCGGACCTGCAAGGTTTTACGAGAAAGTGTAAAAGTAAAAAACTTGATAAAAAATTAGATGATTATGACCTGCAAGAGGAAATGAATGAAGAAAGAAATGATATAACGCCATTTCCTGAGCTTTATTATAGATATAAAGGCAAGAAAAGACAAAAGGGCAAGATGTATTTTATGTATGCCTTCCCTAAAATTAACTCACTAAATGAAGAAGAAAAAGAAGATTTAAAGAAGCCTATTGAAGACCTAGAGGAAGATGAAAACGAATATGATAGCAGCGTTGCAAATTTTGAGCAAAATGGTTATTTGGTCTTTGAATACTCAAGAAATAAGTATGAGATAAAACTCAACAATGACCCATCAAAAGAAAAGGAAGCTTCATCTTATACAGATAAGGACAAAATTCAGGTTTTCTACGATTACCCTTTAAAGAAATTAAATCTTGATAAAGACCACAAGCCGAAAAAGCCTAAGGGAATACCAGATTCATGGGAATTTAAGGGCTGGGCAATGGATACTAAAGGACAAAAGCTTGTATGGAAAAACAATGAAACCATGCCGGCGAGAAATTTAGTCTTATATGCTCAGTGGGGCGAACCTGATTACAAGTGGAAGGTTACCTTTGATGCAAATGGCGGTACTTTATCAAATATCAATACTGATAATCTAACTGTTGAGAAAAAATCAATTAAAGAGGGGGATATTGGACAAGAAAAAGAAGTAACTTATCCCCTAGCTGGAGAAAAAGATGGCGACAAACAAGTCTTTACAGTAGTCCAACACCAAATATTAAACTTGCCGGAAAAACCAAATCGAAAGGGATACGAATTCCGTGGATGGGAACTTATCCGTTATAAGAAGGATAAGGATGGCAACTACACTGATGAGTTGGACACAGACTACAGTCAAGCATACCGCAAGGCTTCAGGCGGTCCAGAGCTTTATGCCTTTGGCAATGATGTGGTCAGCCCTATTTATTTAAAAGCCATTTGGGTGCCGACGGACACCGTTGATGTCAAAGTTAAGCATTATTTCCTAGATGAAAACTTTAATCTCGATAAGTCTATTTCAAAAAATCCTTTAAAGGAAGATGTTGTAGATAAGCGTGTCAACTATTTAGCAGCGACAATTGGGGACCAACAAAACGAAGAATGGATTTTAGCGACTGATGAAGAACTTATGGCTCATAAGGATTCTGATGTTTACAAGGAATACAAGGATTATAACGATAGGGTAAAACTCAACAACACCTATTTCCAAACAATCCGTGTAGAAGCTGAAAATGTTGTGGATCAAAAAACGGGTGTATCAAGCAAGAATCCAAATTTTGAAAATAATATTTTTAAATTTTTCTACAGAAGATATAAAACACGTAAATATAAGGTAAATTATGTGGATGTAAGGGCTAAAGAAGCAATAGAAAAAGCTACAGATCCCGCAGAAAAAGAAAGACTCATTAGAGAAAACAGCATAATTGGACAAGAGAAAGTTACCAGTGAATGTCGTGACTTTGATGCAAGAAATTATAGACCTATACCAGGTTGGGTTTTGGCAAAGGATGAAAAACCACAAAAGCAACTTTTCTATGATATTGATGAAGAAACAAATAAATTCTTAGGTATTAATGGAAGTGGATCTGATGAAATCAACTTCTACTACCAAGATGCTCGTGTAATTGAATGTCAAAATCCTAAGGAGCCTGTACCAGATGGTTATGTAAAAGTAACATTTAAGGCTTCTGATGGTGGCTCCTTTGGTAGGGATCTTAAAGGCAATGAGGTTAAAGAAATTAATTATTATGTTATAAAGGGTCTCAAATTTGGTTTATTATCAGTGCCTGACCTATTAAAAGCAGGCGAAAATATATCTGATAAGCACCATATAAGACCAGACCTTGGAAGAGAATTTACAGGATGGGACACTTCCTTATTAAACAAGAACACACCTATTGAAGAAGACCATACCTTTACTGCAAAATTTGATTGGTCTGAAATTGAGGCAAGGTGTTTTGCGACAACAGAATCCTTTATGGATCCAAATGATAAGTGGACTAATAGTTTTGCACCTAAAATTTCTGATATTATGAGTCTTGTTACTTGGTCAGGGAAAGATAGTGGAACTATTGCAAGTCTAGAGTTTGTAGATGAAAATGGAAGAGCATTAACTGATGAAAAACTTTTTGACCTTTGCAGCGAAAAAAATATGTCTGATAAGGATGAACTTGTTCGCACAGTAAAGATTAGGGCTTTGGTACAATTTGGTACTAGTGAAGATAAAAAAGTAATTGAAATACCAATAAAGCTTTACAAAAATATTTATGAGGCGAATACATCAGGAGATAAACCTTTATTTTTAACTGAGGCTGAAAAAACTGACCTAAACATCAACTATGTAAAAGTTACAGTTAATCCAACAAGAAAGGCAAATAATAAAGATAGTAAAATTTATTATGTAAATCCAAAGGCTTGGGTTAGTATTCCAGAATTTGATATAAATAATGGGGAGAATGAGCCTAAATTATCCAAGTGGTTAAGTGGAAGTCAAAACGATGAAGTTTTTGATTTTAAGGCTCGTCATCAGTTTACACAAGACACAACTATAACTGCTCAGTTTGATGACCAAAAACCAAATATACCAGAGAAACCAGATGATCCAGGAACAACAGAAAAGCCTGATAAACCTGATACACCAGATGTGCCAGGAACAACAGAAAAGCCTGATAAACCAGATAAACCAAATAAACCAGAAAATCAAGATCCATCTGATAAGCCAAATGAACCAGAAAATCCTGAAAATCCAAGCAAGCCAAGTGGATCAGATGATGACAAACCAGAACCTGGACCTAGACAAAAGCCTGAGGATCCTGATGACTCAGGACCAGAATTTCCACTTAATCCGGGAGATGATAATCCACAGGATCCTGAAGACTCAAATCCTGGTAGCCAATTTAGGCCAAGTGAAGAAGATTTTGGATATCCTGATAATTCAAGGCACTGGTATCCTGAAGTAAATAGTGAGGCCTTCTTCCAAGAAAAATTTGCAAGAAAGCCTATACCATCAAGTGATAATTCTTACTCTAAAGAAGTAATCTATATAAAGGGTTTTAATGGAAGTTTTAGACCTAAGGATGGACTTACTCGTGCAGAGGCTGCGCAAATTCTTGCTAACGCCCTTATTGAGGACGGCTACAAGTACCATGATGATTTCAAAATTTCTTATAAGGACATTGGAGAAGGATGGTACACTAGGGCTATTAAAATAGTAACTGAAGCTAGAGTGTTTACTGGTTATGATGATGGAAACTTCAATCCACAAAAGAAGATTACAAGAAACGAATGGATTTCATGCTTAAAGAGATTCCAAGAACTTTCAAATGCAAGTGGGAACCATATGAATCTAAAGGCTGGTCACTGGGCAATGGGTGATGTCGAAGCAGCTTGTGAGGAAGGTTGGCTAAAGATTTATGAAGAAGGAAAGCTTAAGTATGAAGGCGATAAGTTTATAACAAGAGAAGAGGTTGTAGCAATTTGTAACAAGGCCTTTAATAGACTTGTTGATAAGGACTATATTGAAAGAAATGCTAAGGATCTAATAAACTTCAATGATGTCAATGAAAGCATGTGGTCTTACGATGATATTCTTTGTGCAAGTAATACTTTCTTGTATCAAGGAAATATTATAAAGGCACACTTGAATAAGGATAGCAAAAACTCCTTTAGTATGGACACCAGTGGATTTGAAATTAAACAAGTAAAGTTTGAAAGAATCCCGAGGTAAAATTTTATAAAAACATTAAAAAAACAAACCCAGAAAACATCTCTAGGTTTGCCTACAAACTAAAAGGACCCTGGTGGTCCTTTTTCTTTTGCTTATTTATTTTCTTCTTCTGTCAAAATTTTTAAAATTTCTGAATAAATTTCTTCTGGATTTTTTTTGAAGTTAGCAGAAATTTTCTTCGCCATAGTGGCATCTGAAGTTTCAATTTTTAAATTTAATACTTCGATCTCGTCGTCTCTAATTTTTAGTTGAGCGTAGTGGCTCCCATCTCTTTCCATGACTTCTGCTGAGACAGAATTTTTTAAAAGTAATTCGTGGTGGTAGGCTTCCATCTTCTCGTCCAAAAATTTTATATTTTCTTCAGGTATTTGCTCGTAGAAAATATTTAGGGTCTTGACTCCGTCCTCTGATAGATAATATTTTTTGTCATTGTCAAAGAGGACAAGGCCCGTTGACTCTAGCTCCTTTAAATATTGTTTGAAGTAAAAATAATTAAAGAGCTCAATATCCAATACAAAATAAGACAGGTCATTCTCCTTTAGTCTGTGGTTGAAGTTGTCTATTATGTAGAGGATTAATAATTTATTCAATGCAAGTTCAAAAGAACTTTTTTTCATAAGATCACCTTCTAGGGTATTATACCAAAGCCAGGCTTATAATGGCAATTAAAGATGAATTTTTACAAGTTTTTGATATAATGTACTTGGAGGAATTATGGAAAAAGAAATTTTATTTTCTCGTGAAGAGATACATGAAAAAGTTGTAAGCCTGGGCAAGATGATTGAAAAAGACTTCGAAGATGATTTCGTAGTTATTTCTCTTTTAAGGGGAAGTTTTATCTTTGCAGCAGACTTAGTTAGAGAGATAGATAGATTAGTTGAAATAGATTTTTTAACAACGTCAAGTTACGGCCACAGCGAAAGCTCCAGTGGAGAAGTTAGGTTCTTGACAGACCTTCGCACGAATATTGAGGGAAGAAATGTCCTAATAGTCGATGACATATTGGACACAGGTAATACCCTTTATGCTGTGAAGGAAAAGTTAATGACTTATAAACCTAAGTCCATAAAGACTTGCGTCTTGTTAGATAAACCTTCAAGGAGAGAGGCAGATGTAAGTGCCGACTATGTTGGCTTTGAAATTGAGGACCTCTTTATAGTTGGTTACGGCCTAAACTATGGCGACCACTACAGGAATGTCCCTTACATCTACACTTATAAAGAAAAAAATGAGAAACTTTAAGAAGAAAAATTTAAATGTAATGAGTGTCAACTCCTTGACCCTCGTTCTTGCAATTATATTTTTGACAATTGGCTTTAATATTCAAGAACGTTTTAGTTTTTGGGGGACTTTAATAACAGAGGTAGTAATTGTTTTAATTCCAGCCCTACTTATTTCTTCCACAGGAAGAATTAAGGAGGTCCTAAAGATCAAGAAGGTCCCAATGAAGAGCTTGGGACTCACAATAATCCTTGTGGTATTAATTTATCCTGTGATTTTACTTCTTAACGGAGTATTTTTGTCCCTTCTTTCAAACTTTATTGAATACAAAAATTTTCCCATGGAGTTAATGCTACAAAATGTTCCGATTTTTAATTATTTAATCTTCATGTGCCTTGTGCCGGCAATTTGTGAAGAAGTTTTCTTCAGGGGAACTCTTACCAATGCCTACAATGTTTATGGAGAGAGGTTTGCCATAGTGGTGTCGGCTCTTGTCTTTGCCCTCTTCCACTTTGACATCCAAAATTTTATAGCTCCCTTCTTGTTGGGGCTTTTATTTGCAAGTTTAATTGAAGTTACAGGCTCAATTCTGCCTGCAATCTTGGGTCACTTTGTCAATAACGTCCTTGCAGTTTTATCTGCCAGGTATGTAAATGAAAGAGTATTTAACTTTTTGAGGCAGACAAAATTTTCTCGTGAGATTGGATCTCTTGAGCTTTCAATAATTATAATTTTAGTTGTCCTTTCTATTTTCTCAATAGTCTTTAGCAGGCTTATTTTGAAAAATCTAAAGAAGGAAAATCAGGCTGAAGGTCAAGTTAAGATTAGGTATAGGGACGTAGAGGCTATTGACTTGTTCAACTTTGTGCCCCTTATTGCCCTTGTGATTTTGTATTTCATCTATCACTATATTGTTTTTTAAGGAGATAGGATATGGATAAGATTAGAGAAGCAGCAGATTTAATTTTAAAATCAAAGAAGGTTTTTGCCCTAACTGGTGCAGGTATTTCTACAGATTCAGGCATCCCTGACTTCAGGTCATCATCTGGTTACTATTCCAAGATGGACCCAGCCCTTGCCCTTTCCAAAGACAGACTTTTAAACCATCCAGAAATTTTTTATAAGGAAGGTTACAAGATCTTAGAAGACCTAAATGACCAAGAACCTAATGGAGGCCACAAGGCCCTTGCCAAGATGGAAGAGGAAGGATTTTTAGCTGGAATAATCACACAAAACATTGACAACCTTCATGCCAAGGCTGGCTCCAAAAATATATATGAAGTTCACGGCGAAACTCGTGGAACCCACTGCATGAAGTGTGGGAAGGAATATCCCTTTGCCCTAATGAGAAAAAAGGTTGAAGCTGGAGAAATTCCACCAAAGTGCGACGCTTGTGGCGGAGTAATAAGGCCTAACGTTGTAATGTTTGGCGACATGATGCCAGACGACTTCGAAAGGGGAGCAAGGGAACTTGATTCCACTGACACCCTAATAGTTGTTGGCTCATCCCTTACTGTTTCACCAGTGAACTTCTTGCCAAACTACGTGGACCACTTGATTATAATTAACAATGACCCAACACCAATGGATAGGCGTGCAGATGTAGTAATCCACGAAAACTCCACTAGGGTCTTAGAAGAAATTTTAAAGGAGCTTGAAGCCAGATCATGATGTACGGAGATTTTGCTTATTTTTACGACAAGCTCATGTACGACCTTGACTACGAAAAAATTTATAAATTTATAGGAGAGCTTCTAGGGAAAAAATCTCTAGAAGCTGACTTAATTTTAGAAATGGCTTGTGGGACAGGAGGTCTTACAGAGAAACTTGTCAAGGACTACAAGGTCCATGCCTTTGACCTGTCAGAGGACATGTTGGCAGTCTGTGAAAATAAGATTAGGAGTAGAAATTTAAGACTTTTTAAGCAAAATATGGCAGGATTTTCTGCCCCAGGGACTTATGACGCCATAGTCTCAGTTGGTGATAGCTTAAATTATTTAATAGAGAGGGAAGACTTTGAGGCAGCTTTGAGGTCAGCCTATGACCACCTAAGAGAAGGTGGGATCTTTATCTTTGACTTAAACACTGAGTACAAGTTCAAAAACATAGACCCCGTAACTGTTGACGAAGTTGAAGATGTCTTTTACATCTGGGAAAATATTTTTGATGGGGAGTCAAAACTCAACACTTATGGAGTTAATTTTTTCAGAAACACTGAAGACAACAATTATAAGAGATTTTATGAAGAACACATAGAGAGGGCCTACGACCTTTCTTATGTGAAAAATATTTTAGAAGAAATTGGATTTTGTGACATAGAAGTTTATGACGACTACGACTTTAAAGAAGCAAGTGATAAAACTTCGAGATACACAATAATCGCAAGGAGGTAAATTTGGGATATATTTTAAGAGCAATAGATGAAACAGAAACTATAAAAATTTCTGCTGCCATAACAACTGACGTGGTTGAAGAGGCAAGAAAAATTCACAATCTTTCAAAGACAACTTCAGCAGCCCTTGGCAGGGTTTTAACTGCAACAGCAATTATTGGTTCATGGCAAAAAAATGAAAAGGACTCAATAACTCTTTCCATTAACGGAAACGGACCAGCAGGTCCAATTATTACAACTTGTAAAAATGATGGCTTTGTAAAGGGTTACGTTGCAAGACCTGGGGCCGACCTTCCAACAAGAGAGTCCGACGGCAAGATTGACGTGGCAGGAGCAGTGGGCCAAGGAACCCTTACTGTGACAATGGATGTTGGGATGAAGAAGCCTTACACAGGAACAGTTAACCTAACAAGTGGAGAAATTGCAGAAGACCTTGCAGTTTACTTCTTGCAATCAGATCAAGTTCCATCAGCAGTTGGACTTGGAGTCCTAGTTGATGTTGACTATTCAATAAAGGCAGCAGGTGGCTTCATAGTTCAACTAATGCCAGACTGCAGGGAAGAAGAAATTGCAAAGCTGGAAGAAAACTTGAAGAAGTTAAAGAATGTAACTTCAGTGATTGATGAGTACCACGACGCAGAAAAGTTAATTGAAATTTTAATGGAAGGCATGAACTACAAGGTCCTTGAAAAGAGAGACATTGAGTACAAGTGCAACTGCTCTCGTGAAAAAGTTGAAGATGCAATAGTGTCAGTTGGTCCAAAAGAAATTAGAGAAATTTTAGAAGAAGACAAGAAGGCAGAAGTAAATTGCTATTTCTGCAACTCTGTTTACAATTTCGATGAAAAAGACCTTGAGAGAATGCTAAAGAAGGCAGAGGACATAAATAAAAATAGGGAAATAATAATCCAAGATAATTTTTAAAAATTTTCTATTTTGTTTTAGCCTTATCTAAGAGTTAGGAGACTACTTATTACTTTCTTGTTGGCTGCTGGCAAAAAGGATATAATTGTATTATGAATAGAAATTTATTAGATGTTTTAAAATACGAAAAAAACAATAAAATAAGTGGTGGAATATATCACAAACTTCAAGTTGAATTCACTTATAACTCTAATCACATCGAGGGAAGTAAACTGACTGAAGACCAAACTAGGATGATATTTGAAACTAACACTCTTGGAGTCAATGAGGCAGTAAATGTTGATGATGTTATAGAAACTGTAAATCACTTCCAAGCAATTGATAAGGTCATCGACTCCTACGATGAAGATTTAACAGAAGACTATATAAAAGATATTCACAAATTTTTAAAGGCTGGCACAAGTGACTCGAAGTTAGACTGGTTTAAGGTTGGAGATTATAAGGCCTATCCCAACGAAGTTGGTGGATATGAAACGACTTCGCCAGAAGATGTGTCTCGTGATATGAAGAAACTTTTAGATTCCTACAATGAGAGGACAGACAAGACTTTGGAAGATATAATTGACTTTCATTATAAGTTTGAAAAAATTCATCCCTTCCAAGATGGCAATGGAAGACTTGGAAGGTTGATTATCTTTAAGGAGTGTCTAAAGCATGACCTCGTTCCCTTTATCATTAGTGAAGACTTAAAATTTTTCTATTACAGAGGTCTTGCAGAATACAAAAAGGAAAGAGGCTACTTGGTAGAAACTTGCCTTTCAGCTCAGGACAGGTTCAAAACTTATTTAGATTATTTTAAAATTGAATATAATGATTGAGAGAAACTTTATAAAAAAATAAAGATAGCTAGAAAATTTAATCTAGCTATCTTTTTTATTTTATGCTATTAAAAACTTTTTCCATGGGTTTTAATATCACAAGGACTATGACGGATGAAACGCCAATTTGAATTAGGTTGCCTGGTATTGATGCAAGGGGTGCAACAAAGGAAGACAAGATAAAAATTTCTCCTATGTAATAAACAACAACTTTTACAAGGGCAACAAGAATGAAGGACAAGATTAAACTTTTAAGAGTGTACTTCTTGTAGTTCATCTTGTTAAGTATGTAGCCCATAATAAGTGCTGAGATCACAGTCATTGGAGACCAAAGAATCCATCCACTTGTGAGGTCGAAGAGTCCCATGCCTAGAGCTCCTGCTGTCATGCCAACTCTCTTGTCAAAAAATATGGCTGCCAAGAAGAAGGGTACATTGCCCAAGTGAATCAAGCCGCCGTTGGGAGAGAAGGGAAGTTGGATTTTTACAATCCAAGTGAATACATATACAAGTGCAATAAATAGTGAAGTGATGACAAGGTCTCTGACCTTAAAATTTTTCATGTGAGCTCCTTTCATGTTTTAAAAAGTAATTTAAAAATATTCTACCAGAAATTGTCATATAAATAAAGAACAAGGTCGACAATCCGACCTTGTTTTTAATATTATTTATAATCATTAAAGGGAAAATTTTTAAAAACTTACTATGACTGTGAATTTATAGGAGTATTTTTGTAAGTGATTTTTGGAGTAAAGATTCGTTAATTCACTTAGTATTAAAGTAGCTTTAAAAGTAAGGAATATTATTGTAAAAGTTATAAGACTATTTATCTTTAAGAAATTTTAAGTTTTTTTCAACTAAATTTATTCCTTTTTGATATGCACTTATATAATATTTGGATATAAGTTTTAAAGTTGTTTCTGAATAACTATAGAGTTCACCTTTGAAATAGTATTCTATGCTAGTATTAGCTGTACTGTTTGTTGAATTATATAAATCTCTCTTATTATCCAAGATTTCTGGGTTGTTTTTTCTAATATCTTCTTCCCAAGCGAGATAAATAGCCATTATTGAATTGACGAGGATATCTTTGTCCTTTGAGATATAAGGGAGATTATTTTTTATTTTGCTAAAATATTTAGGATCAGTATATTGCATCATATAAGCATATTTTTCTGTAATCAGATTTCTATTGTCCTTTTTAGCACTGATTAAGTCATTTAAATAAGAAGTTAGTATTATATCATTATAGATATTCCAGTAACAAAGACGAGAGTATATAAAGGTAAAAGAATCATCTTGACAGAAAGCTCTTTTACCTAAATTATTTACATTAGTAAAAAACTTCCATTCACTTATTACAATTTTTTTTAGAGTTTCATCTCTTTTTTTTGATGTTGAATCGAATTTCATATTTAACCTACTTTATCCATGTATCTTCATTTTTTAATTCTTCATTATTTATTTTTTTAACTATTTCAGAAGAATGATATTTTAAAAAATTTGCATTTAAATTCGAAAAGTTAGCTTTATTTAGGTATCCCACTAACTTCTCACACATTTCTTCAATAATGTCAATTTTTTGAAGTGATTCGCTAACGTCACTATAAGACAATAGAGCATCCATTTTTGAACAAGTATATTCGCCAAGTAAATGTAATGATTTTAGAGATCTATATTGCCACTTATAGAAAGGCATATACTTTTTATTTATTAGGTGAATAAATTCACAATAATATTGCAGAAATTCGCTAAGTGCAATCTGAGCTCCCATTAAATTATTTCTTTTTAAGCATCTTTGATAGTTATACTGACCTGATTGGGCAATTTTATTACAAAGGTAAGCTAGTTTCTTTAAAACTAAATCTTTTGGATAATATGCTAGAAGTCTTTGCCTAATATAAGAAAACTTGCCGTAATTATCTTCGAATATCTTTCCATTAGTAGCTACTGATAAAAGATCTTGAGGGACTTTTCTAAATTCTTTCAAAGTTAAAGGACCTTTTTCATAAAGAGTATAATACTTGTAAAAATCTTCCACTGCAATAATCTTTACAAGCCCATCACCTAAGTTTATTTCAGTGATAGGGAGTTGAGAAATTATATCTCTAGGTAAAAACCAATAACATCTCTTTATAAAATCGTGATCTTTAGAAATTTCATCATCAAAACCGTAACATTCAGAACCTTCACCAACTAGACCAAAGGCAGAATATCTAACAAAATCTGGATAATTTTTTAATATGAAGGGTTTTACATGGTTGAAATAAAAGTCCTCCGATATTTCTATACCTTTTTTCAAATTATTTTCAGTAATATAATGTTTTGACTCTGGTTTTAAATTTTCTTTAATGAAATTTAAGTTGCTAACTATATTCTTATAAGCCTCGCTTTCTCTTCCGTAAGTATTTTCAATGATTTTTTTTGAAATATTATAAAGTGATGTACTTTTTTCAATTTCTCCTATATTAAAATAATATTTTGCAAGATTATTGAGTACACTAGCATAAAGTGGATTAGATGGAGAAATCTTACTTTCAAGGAATTCTTTTGCTTTAAAAATATAATCTTCGGCTTCGCTATCTTTTTTCATAAGAGTGCAAACTTCAAATAAATTATTATATGTAGTTGCAAGTTGTATGCTATGGTGTGGAATTTCAGACAAAATCTTTTCAGCCGATTTTAAAAGATCATAGGCCCTTTGAGGGTTTCCATCTTCTAAGAAAAGAAGAGCCAAGTTGTTTGCGTTTGATGCGTATGAATAATTATAAAGGTTTAAATTTTTGAAAATTTTATCAGCTTTATTAAATAAATTCAAGGCCTCTTCTCTATCAGAATTCATTCTATAAGCATTTGCTAAATTCATAAGAGTATTTGCATAGGCTTCAGAGTTTTTGTTGAAATGAGTTTCAATGAGGGTTTTTGCAGTTAGTAGGCTTTGAATACTCTTAGAATAATCTCCTGTATTTCTAAGTGCGCCACCATAATCATTAAGTAATTCAACTAGCTTTGCAAAATCTTTATTGGAAAAAGCAATTTCAATAGCTTCTTCAATTAGAGGGAGCATTTCAACTTCTTTTCCGTCTCTTAAAAGAGAGTGGTATTTTTTTTGAATATTTTCTATTTTATCTAAATACATTTTATTAACTCCTCTACAGGATTTTCGATGATTTCTAAAGCGACAATTTCTTTATCTGAAAAATTATTTAAAATAGTCTCTTTTGAATTCTCAAGACTTGACAACAAACCGCTTAAGATAAGAATACCTTTTCCAAAAAGTCCGACTTGGAAATGAATTTTAATTATAGAAACACCAGATGCTTTTAAACATAAGTCAGAAGCCTTAATGGCAGAAATACTGTTTTTAAACTCACAAATCATTAAAGAAGATATTTTTATTGATTTGTCAGGAGAATTAATCCTGCCTATAACACCTTCATGTATATTTAGAATGGGTAGAGCAGATATGTTTTTTTCTTTTAAATAATTTTTTATTCCTAGGATATCGTGGTCATTTCCTTTAAATATAAAAAGAATACTCCCAGGACAAATATTTTTTACTAAAAAAAGTTCAACAGGATAATTTAAAATTATTGAATTTACTTCTTTATAACCAAGGGCTATACTTCGGAATTCAACAAGTAAATAAGAAGAATCCATAAAATCACTTCCTTATCTTATATAAGGATAATTTTATTTTAAGAAAAAATTAAATTCAACATATGTCTGGGAAAATGTTTTGATTGTACAACGAAAAGTTTATATTGTCACTTTTTCATAAAAAATTGGTAAAACGTTAGTCAACGAATATCAAAAGGATACATATTAAAAGTTTTAATTTTACCTTACAAAGGTTTGCATAATATTTTAAATCTAATTCTGGTAAAGTATATAATTTCCATAAGCTTGATGGTTTACATAAGCAAAATAAAATTTAGGAGGTATTTTATGTTAGAAAAAGGGTTTTCACAACCTACAGAGAGAGTGAAAAGACTAAGACAAGTTATTATCGATGCAGTGCCACAAGTTGAGTCTGACAGAGCAAGATTAATTACAGAGTCTTACAAAGAAACAGAAGGTCTTACAAACATATTAAGAAGAGCAAAAGCAGTTGAAAAACTTTTTAATGAGCTTCCAGTAACAATTAGAGATGATGAATTAATTGTTGGTTCCATTACAAAGGCACCAAGATCAACAGGACTATGCCCTGAATTTTCTTACGAATGGGTAGAAGCTGAGTTCGACACAATGGCAACAAGACTTGCAGATCCTTTTGTGATTCCAGAAGAAACAAAAAAAGAACTACATGAAGTATTTAAATATTGGAAGGGAAAAACTACATCTGAATTTGCAGATTCTTTAATGAGTACAGAAGCAAAGGATTGCATTGCAAATGGAATATTTACTGTAGGTAATTATTTCTATGGCGGTGTAGGACACGTTAATGTAGATTATGAAAAAATAATTAAAAAAGGTTTCAGAGGAGTTCTTGAAGAAACAGTCAAAGCAATGAATGAAATTGACGAATCAGAACCTGAATCAATTAAAAAGATGCAATTTTATAAGGCAGTTATAATTTCTTATAACGCTGCTATAAATTTTGCGCACAGATATGCTAAGAAGGCTGAAGAATTAGCAAATGTTGAAACTAATCCTCAAAGAAAACAAGAACTTTTAAGAATTGCAGAAAACTGTAAGAGAGTTCCTGAATATGGAGCAAGAGATTTCTGGGAAGCTTGCCAAGCTTTTTGGTTTGTTCAAATAATGGTTCAAATTGAATCAAACGGTCACTCAATCTCACCAGGAAGATTTGACCAATATATGTATCCATCTTATAAGGCAGATACAACCATTACAAAAGAATTTGCCCAAGAACTAGTAGATTGTATTTGGGTTAAGTTAAACGATATAAATAAAACTCGTGACGAAATTTCAGCTCAAGCCTTTGCTGGTTATGCAGTATTCCAAAACCTATGTGTAGGTGGACAAGATTCTGAAGGTTTTGATGCTACAAATGACGTATCTTATATGTGTATGGAAGCTGTTGCTCATGTTGCTTTACCAGCACCATCATTCTCAGTAAGAGTTCATCAAAATTCTCCTTATGAATTCTTATTAAGAGCTTGTGAAGTTTCAAGACTAGGATACGGCGTTCCTGCTTTCTATAACGATGAAGTCATTGTACTTAACTTAGTATCAAGAGGAGTTAAGCTAGAAGATGCAAGAGACTACTCAATTATAGGTTGTGTTGAACCTCAAGCAGGTCATAGAACTGAAGGATGGCACGATGCCGCTTTCTTTAACATAGCAAAAGTTCTTGAAATAACATTAAACAATGGTAGATGTAATGGAAAACAACTTGGACCTAAGACTGGCGAACTTACTGATATGAAGTCTATTGATGACATATTTGTTGCATATCAAAAACAAATGGAATACTTTGTAAAATACTTAGCTGAAGCTGATAACTGCGTTGATTATGCACATATGGAAAGAGGAAATCTTCCATTTATGTCAGCTATGGTTGACGATTGTATTAAGAGAGGTAAATCTGCTCAATCAGGTGGAGCTATTTATAACTTTACAGGACCTCAAGCATTCGGTGTAGCAGATTCTGGAGACTCATTATACGCTATTTACAAAAATGTATTTGAAGAAAAGAAAATTTCTCTTACTGATTTAAGAGAAGCATTAGAAAAGAACTTTGGATTCACAGACTCATTAATGCCTGGATGTGGATGCAATACTCAAACTGTTTCTGCTAAGGTTGGAGAAATGAATGAAAGTGAAATTTATGAAGCTGTTAAGAAAATCTTAGCTTCAACAGGATCAATTAATGTTGACGATCTTGAAAACAAATTAAATGAAGAATATGTAGTATCTAGTGATTGTGGATGTGGTTCACAAGAAACAACAGGAAAGTTCAGAACAATTCAAAAAATACTTGATAACACTGATAGCTTTGGTAATGATAATGAACTTTGTGACGAATTTGCAATCAGAGCTGCAAAAATTTATTGTGATGAAGTTGATAAATATACAAATCCAAGAGGAGGAGCATTCCAAGCAGGAATTTATCCAGTATCTGCCAATGTATTATTTGGTAAAGATGTAGGAGCACTTCCTGATGGTAGACTTGCACATGCACCACTTGCTGATGGTGTTTCACCAAGACAAGGTAAGGATACAAATGGCCCTACTGCTGCTGCTAATTCTGTAGCTAAGCTTCCACACGGTCAAGCATCTAACGGTACTCTTTATAACCAAAAGTTTTCACCACAAGCTGTTTCAGGAGAAAAAGGATTAAAGAACTTTGTGTCTATTGTTAGAAGTTATTTCGACCATAAAGGAGCCCATGTTCAATTCAATGTAGTAGATAGAAATACCTTAATTGAAGCACAAAAGAATCCTCAAGATCACAAAGATTTGTTAGTTCGTGTAGCAGGATATTCAGCTCACTTTGTAACATTAGCCAAAGAGGTACAAGACGATATTATAAATAGAACAGAACATACTATGTAAGTTGGAGGTGACTATGGATTCTATAAATTATAATGAAGAGGGTGTCGTATTTGATATTCAAAGATATTCAATAAACGATGGTCCTGGGATTAGAACCATAGTATTCTTAAAAGGATGCCCTTTGAGATGTATTTGGTGCTCAAATCCTGAATCGCAAAGAAAAGGAAAAGAGCTAATGTTTAGAGAGATTCTTTGCATACATTGCGGCATGTGCATCAAGGCCTGTAAACAAAAGGCATTAGACCCTAAAAACCCGAATTTTATCGATAGAGACAAATGTGTGATGTGTGAAGAATGCGCGAATGTATGTCCTTCTAGTGCATTGGAGGTTAAGGGTAAAGTAATGAATGTAGAAGAAGTTATTACTGAACTAAAAAAAGATGATTCTTTTTACTACAGATCCAATGGAGGAATAACACTTTCTGGAGGAGAGACTTTAATGCAACCTGAATTTGCTAAAGAAATTTTTAAAGCTTGCCGATCAAGAGGATGGCATACTGCAATAGAAACAGAAGGGTATGCTTCTGAAGAAGTAATAAGAGATGTTGTTCCACATATAGATTTAGTTTTACTTGATATAAAAGCAAACAATGATGAACTGCACAAAAAAGTAACTGGTGTAAGTAATGAGCTTATAAAAAAGAATGCAAGAATTTTACAGGAAATTGCCAATACAATAATAAGGGTACCAACTATCCCTGGTGTTAATGCAGATGAAAAAGAATTCGGGGATATAGTTGCTTTTGTAAAAACATTGCCAAATGTAAAAGAGTTACACATATTGCCTTATCATAACTTTGGTGAAGGAAAATATAATTTATTAGGTAGAGATTATGAACTATCTAATGTAAAAAAACTAGATGAAGATCATATAAACAAATTAAAAGAAATAGTGGAATCTAGTGGATTAATTTGTAAAGTAGGAGGCTAAGGAGGAAACGATGGATAAAGATTTATTAGAAAAAATAATGGGACAAGTATCTAATGAATTGGGAATAGACCAAAAAGATACTGAATGCTGTCCTTCAAATGGATGCAAAAAAGTAGACGTTACTGAATTTGTTGGAACAGCAATAGGAGATACAATCGGATTAGTAATAGCTAGTGTTGATCCAATGTTAGTAGACAAGCTAAATCTTGGAAAATACAAATCAATAGGTATTATTGGTTCAAGAACTGGGGCAGGTCCACAAATTATGGCTGTCGATGATGCAGTAAAAGCAACTAACACAGAAGTAATTACTGTTGAACTTCCAAGAGATACAAAGGGTGGAGCAGGACACGGATGCTTAATATATATAGGAGCAGATGATGTGTCTGATGCAAGACGTGCTGTAGAAATAGCGTTGGATGTACTTCCAAAATATTTTGGAGATGTATATTCTAATGACGCAGGCCACTTGGAATTCCAATACACTGCTAGGGCTAGTTATTGTTTAGAAAAGGCTTTTGGAACACCTAATGGAAAGAGCTTTGGTATGGTAATTGGAGCTCCAGCTGGAATTGGTACAGTTCTTGCTGATGTTGCTGTTAAAGCCGCAAACATTGAAGTAGTAGGATATGCTTCTCCAGGACAAGGAACAAGTTTTTCTAACGAAGTTATATTAACTTTCACAGGAGATTCAGGAGCAGTTCGTCAAGCTGTAAAGGCAGCTATAGAAGTTGGTAAAAAATTGCTAGGGGCTTTAGGAGAAGATCCTAAATCAACAACAAGTCCATATATTTAATAGAAAATAATCAGGAGGTAAATTATGAATTCAGACGCTTTAGGAATGGTTGAAACAAAAGGTTTAGTAGGTGCAATTGAAGCAGCAGATGCTATGGTAAAGGCTGCAAATGTAAATCTAGTAGGATATGAAAAAATTGGTTCTGGTTTAGTAACTGTAATGGTAAGAGGAGATGTAGGAGCAGTTAAAGCTGCTACAGATGCAGGTGCTGCATCAGCAAGAGCTATTGGCGAAGTAGTATCAGTTCACGTAATCCCAAGACCACATTCAGATACTGAAAAAATTATCCCTCACTTTGATAAATAATATTTAAGCATAATAGAATTGAGAAAAGTTAAAATATCTTTTGGTATTTTAACTTTTCTATTACTTATATAAGTAGGGTGATTAAATGAATATTAGTAAAAAAGAGCTTGAAGAAATTATAAAGCTTATAGCGAAACAAATTTCTGAAAATAGAAACATTAATTTTATATTCTCAAAGCCATGGAATAACAAATATTATATTGCCCTTGATAGTTTGAAAAAACTAAATTTAAATGCAAATGCAATTATAAGCCGAGAATTGGACGAAAGTCATAAGCTTACAATAAAGAATTCATGTTGTTGGAAAGAAGTTATAGATTTTGATGAAAATAAACTTGATTTAATTTCAAAAAACGATACTTTCTTCCTTGATATAAAAATGAAAAATATTGTTAATATAACAATGTTAAATGAAGATGAGCTTGAATCTGCACTTGTAATGAAACTTTTTGAAAATGGCAAAAATATATATTTATGGAAGGAAACAGTAAAAACTGTAACAGGGAAAGAACCTGAAAAATATATAAAGAAACTATTAAGTTATTATGAGGAAATTTTAAGTTATGGAATAAATATAGTTGATATAGAGGAAGTGAGAAATTATGAATAGGGCACTGGGACTTATAGAAGTAGTAGGTCTAACAAACGCTATTATAGTAGCGGATACAATGCTTAAAGCTTCAAATATAAAAATGGAAGATGTCGAAATTACTAAAGGGATGGGCTTTGTTACTGTGAAAGTATCTGGAGATGTAGGAGCAGTAAAAGCTGCCATCGATTCTGGAAAAAGTTTGGCAGTTTCATTTAACAAATTTGTTTCATCAAAAGTTATACCAAGGCCAGCTAATAGTCTTGACGGTTTTTTTCATTTAGACAAAGAGGATAAGCTTGAAGTTAACGCAAAAGATGAGGTAAAAACTTTAAGTAAAGAAAAAATAAAAGAAGTTGAAGATAAAAATAAAGTAGAAAATGAAAAAAAAGAAGAAAAGGTTGAAAAGGAATCTGAAACTAAAAACAATTTGAGTGAAAAAGAAGTTAAAATAGCTGAAACTGTAAAAGTTGAAAGCAAGGAAATCAAAAAAACTCAAAGCAAGAAAGCTAAAAAAGATTCAAAGAACCTTAAGACAAGTGAGTAGTGATATTATGTTTATCGCAAAAGTAGTTGGTAATGTTGTTGCAACAAGAAAAAATGACACCCTAGTAGGATATAAGCTTATGATAATACAGCCTATTAATGCCAAGGGCGAAAAAGTTAGAAACGAATCAGTTGCGGCTGATTATGTAGGAGCTGGTATTGGTGAGCTTGTACTAGTAGGTTCTGGTTCATCAGTTCGTGTAGAAGATGATAGGAAATCATCGGTGATAGATTTGGCAATAATAGGAATTATTGATGATTTAATTGTGTGAGGTAGATTTATGAATAAAAGAGCAGTATTTGATACAGTATGCGATGCAATAGATGCTGTAAAATCATCTTTTCAATTATATAGAAAGCTTGGGATCTCAGATAGAGAGGAAATAATACAAGAACTTAGAAAAGAACTTTTAAATCATGTAGATGAACTTGCACAAACAAGTTATGAAGAAACTTGCATGGGTAATGTTGTATCCAAAATTGAGAAAATAAAGTTGAGTATTGAGAGGACACCAGGAACTGAAGATTTAGTTTCAGAAGTTTTAACTAAAGATAAAGTTATGACTCTTTACGAATATTCTGCTTTTGGAATTGCTTGCGCTATTATGCCAAGCACAAATCCTGTAGCTACGGTAATAAATAATGTAATAGGTTTATTGGCTTCTGGCAATGCCGTTATTCTATGTCCCCACCCAAGGGCAATAGAAGTAACAAAATACCTTACTGACATAATAGCGACTACAATACTTAGAATATCAGGTATTGATAATTTGGTTACTACTCTATCTGAAGTTAGTATAAAAAATATATCAGAAATAATGCATCATCCTGATGTAAATTTATTGGTTGTAACTGGGGGAAGCGATATAGCGAGGGCTGCAAATAAATGTGACAAAAAAGTAATATCAGCAGGGGCAGCTAATCCTACCTTTATTGTAGATGAAACAGCAGACTTAGATAAAGCAGCTAGTTGCATTGTAAAGGGGGCTAGTTTTGACAATAACATTTTATGTGTTACAGAAAAGAATATAGTAATTGTGGAATCAGTTTACGATAAATTCAAAATAGCTCTTGAAAAAGAGGGAGTTTTTTACGTAGATACAGTTGAAGATATGTTGAAACTTTCTAAGGTTCTTTTAACAGAAGACTTGAAGCCAAATAAATTTTTTGGCGGAAAAGATGTAAAAGAAATATTAAAATTTGCTGGAATAGAATCTAATGGCGATTACAAATTAATAGCTGTGGATGTTCCAAAAATTCATCCTTTTGCAACAGAAGAGTTATTGATGCCGGTTGTTGCAATAGTCAAAGCAAAGAATTTTGACGACGCATTAGAAACATCATTAAATCTTGAACAAGGGCTGCATCATACAGCAGGGATTTATTCTAATATTATAGAAAGGCTTAATATTGCCGCTAAGCAAATGCAAACATCAATATTCGTAAAAAATGGATGTTCCTTAGAAGGTATAGGGTTTTCAGATAACAATCCCGTAAGTTTTACTATAGCAAATAAAACAGGTGAAGGTTCAACAAGTGCAAGAAATTTTGCTAGAAAGAGAAGATGTGCTTTGGTTGATGCCTTTTCTATTAGGTGATGAAGTATGAAAGATTTAATAAATAAAACAGAAATAGTATTTCAAGGAAAAGCTCTCAGTAAATTAAAAGAGATAGAAGAAAAGAGAATTTTAATAATAACAGATTCTTTTATTGCAAAAAGTGTTCTTATGAATAAAGTTTTAAGTAACATAAACGCATCAAATAAAGTTGTTATATATGACAAAGTTTTGCCTGATCCAAGTCTTGAAATAATAGGTCAAGCTTTGTCTCTATATATAAAAGAAAATATAGATATAATAATAGGATTTGGCGGAGGTTCCTCCATTGATTCTGCAAAAGGTGTAATATATTTTGCTAAGGAAGTTACAAATAAAGATGTTTATTTTATAGCAATACCAACAACAAGTGGAACTGGATCTGAAGTTACAAGTGTATCAGTAATAAAGGACAATGATACGCAAGTAAAACACTTGCTACAATCTTATGATATGTTACCGAACTTGGCTATCTTAGACACCTGTCTTGTTAAAGAACTTCCTAAGAAAATAATTGCAAATACAGGCATAGATGTTTTAACTCATGCTATTGAGGCCTATGTTGGTAAAAACAGAAGCTCATATTCCGATGCTTTAGCAGAAAAAGCTGGAGAATTGGTTGTTAAATATCTCTATAGAAGTTATAGAAATATGAACGATATTGAGTCCAAAGAAGAGATGCATTTAGCATCTATGATGGCAGGTATGGCATTTGAAATGGCAGGGCTTGGAATAAATCATGCAATAGCACATCAAATAGGAGCTAAATTGCAAATACCTCATGGTCTTTGCAATGGTATTCTTTTAACAAGTGTTATAGGATTTAATTCGAAAGTTGAATCAATGAAAAAAAGGTATGCTAATTATGCAAGAAAGATTGGAGTTACTACAGCTAAAGATGATACAGAAGCAGTAAATAATTTAAATAAATTTATTGAAGTCTTACAAGCAATTATGGATATGCCAAAAAGCTTAAGCGAATGTAATGTGTCAAAAGAAAAACTATTAGAATCGAAGAATCAAATTGCTGAGAATGCTTTAAAAGACAATTGTATGAAAACTTCTGTAAATAGTATAAGCATTGATGAGATAAAAGAAATTATTGAAAAGATATATTAGCTTTTATAAGATTATTATGAGATTAAATCGTCTTGGAGGGATTTATGAACATTAATAAAAAATATAAACATATACCTAATATAAAAATCAATGAAAAATACACAGACGGAAGAAGTAGAATTGACATATATTCGATTTTTGGAAAAGAATATTTAGAAGAAATTCAAAGAGTTATTTCTGACGTAACAGGTCTTGCTTTTGTCACAATTGATTATAAGGGAGAGCCTCTAACAGAGATGACAAATTTCTCTAAAAGATGCAGATATATTAGAGAAAATGTAATGTGCAAAAAAATATGTGAATTATCTGATGCATCTGGTGCTATAAGATCAGCTGTGTCTAAAAAAACATCAATTTATTTTTGTCCTTTTAATTTATTAGAGGTTGCAATCCCAATTGTTATCAATGATAAATATTTAGGTGCCTTTATAGGCGGTCAAGTAATATGTGAGGATGCTCCTGAAAAAGTCCTAAGGATGCAAGAACAACTTTTACTTGATGAAATAGATTTGGAAAGTTTACATCTAAATAATATAGATTTAAATTCAAAAAAGTATACATTTACAGAATTTGAGTCAATTGTGAGATTGGTTGAGCTAATAATTTCAGAGATAATAAAGAAAGAATTGATTTCAAGTTATCATGAAAGTAAAAATAAAAAGAGAATAAAGGACTTAGAAGAAAAGATAGAAAAGCTTGAAGGGAAAAACTTAGAGCTTAAGAACAAAATCTTAAAAATTAATAATAATTTAAACAAACTTTTTTTAAACGATTTGATGGAGTCACTTTCAAATCTTGCCTTAATAGAAGAAGCAAAAAATACCAGCCAATATAGCGAGTATTTGAGGAACTATTTCATTAACTCAATTGAAATTGATTCTGATTCTATAAATTATGTTTATAAAACTTTGATTAATTATTTCAAAATGAAAAAAATTCAATATAAAGATAGATTCAAATATGAAATTAATATCGATGATGATGTTAAGGAATGCAGTATGCCTTTTAAAATATTAATTCCTTATACTCTAGTTATGTGTTATCTAGGACTTAATTTCAAAGAGGAAGAGTACCACATTGAAATAAATGTAAAAAGAGAGGAAGACAATATAATTATTTTAATTAATGATAATGGAGTTGGAATTTCAAAAGAAGCATTTGAAAGGTTAAAAGATATACATAACATAAGCGGAGAAGTAAAAAACATGTTTGAATATATAAAGAATTTGGAAGATGATTTCAAAAAAATATCAAATGGAAAACAAGAAATAAATATTTTTGAAGACAATGAAAAGGTAGTTATTTCTATGAAATATCCTATGAAAAATTAGGGTGATTATATGTATAGTGTTCTATTAGTAAGTAATCAAACCTTAATGAGAGATACATTAAAAAAAATAATAGAAAAGAATGAGAAATTCAGTATATTTGGAGAAACAAATTCTTATAACAAAGCAACAGATTATGTTAGAAGCAATAATATTAATTTAGTTTTTTCTGATTTTATAATGCCTAACATTACAAGGGTAGATTTTATAAATAAAATCGAAAAATCAAATAATAAAACAAAAGTATTGTTGGTAGCATTTCCTCATGATTTAGTTTTTGAAGGAAATGAAAATATAAATTTAAACCAAATAATATTAAAGCCTTTAACATATGAAAAAGTTAATGAGAAGCTAGAAAAATATGACGCTATAAATCAAAAGAGTTATGAAAAAGATTTTCTGTTTAATATGGAACAAACAGTTAATATGAATGACTTTATTGAAGTTAATGAGTATTTAATTGAGATAATAAATGAATTTGATTTTAATAGTAGTGATTTAAAAGTCAAGGATGAGATAAAAGACAAATTAAAAAACTTAGGAAATAAAATAATTAATTTTAACAGCTTTGCAGAAGATAAAGATCTACTATATAAGGATTTCCCAATTAGTGACTTAACAGTAAAAGATAAAAGACTTTGTAATATATGGATGTTTAGAATTATCAATTATTATTTTAAGAAAAAAGTGTTGCTAATTATCCAATATTAAAAGACGTCTTTAAATATATTGAAAATAATTTAAACAAAAATATTTCTCTTAATGATGTTGTGAAAGAATGTAATATATCCCAAGGTTATTTAAGTAGGCTCTTTAAAAATGAATATAATCTAACCGTTGTAAATTATATTCATTTAAAGAAAATAAATTTAGCAAAAGAATACATATTGTTAGAGAATAGCAGTGTTTTGGATATAGCATTTAATTTAGGATATAACGAATATGGTTATTTTAGCAAAGTATTTAAAAAATACGAGAAAATGACAGTTGAGCAGTTTAGAAAAGCTAGGTGATATAATGAATAAATTTATTATTACATCAGAATCAGTTACAGAAGGTCATCCTGATAAGGTTTGTGACATAATATCAGATTCAATTTTAGATGAATATTTAAAAAAAGATAGCAATTCAAGAGTTGCTATTGAAAATATGATTTCAAACAATCTTCTTGTTATAGCTGGAGAGGTAACTTCAAAAGTAAAGATAGATGTAGAGAAAGTTGCTTTAGATGCAATCAAAGAAATTGGATATTCAACTAATGAATCAGGTTTTGATGTAGATAAAGCTATTATTCTTACAAATATAGATGAGCAGTCAAAGGATATAGCAATGGGGGTAAATCAAGAAAAAATTTGTGCAGGAGATCAAGGACTTGTTTTTGGTTATGCAACAAACGAAAGTAAATCCTATCTACCTTTAGCAGTTGAACTTTCTCATGCTCTCACAAAAAGACTTTCTGAAGTTAGAAAAAAGGGAATAGTTCAAGGTTTGTACCCCGATGGAAAATCTCAAGTTAGCTTGGTATATGAAGACGGAAGACCTAGTTATGTTAAGTCAATAGTTCTTGCTGCACATCATAAGGCAAGCAAAGATATTGCACTTCTAAGATATGAGCTTATCAAGGAAGTAATAATGAAGGTTATAGATAAGTCTTTGATAAAAGGCGATACTTTAATTCATATAAATGCAACTGGGAAATTTACAATTGGTGGACCAAAGGCTGATGTAGGATTAACAGGACGAAAAATAATTGTTGATACATATGGAGGAATTGGAAGACACGGTGGTGGAGCATATTCTGGAAAAGATCCATCTAAAGCTGATAGATCAGCATCTTATATGGCAAGATACGTTGCGAAGAATTTAGTAGCAGCTGGATTATGTGATAAGTGTGAAATACAATTGGCCTATGTTATTGGCAAAGAAAATCCAGAAAGTGTATATATAGATACATTTGGAACAGAAAAATATGATCTAGAAAAAATTTATAAGGTAACTGAGAAGATTTTTGATTTGAGTATCGATGGCATAATAAAGAACTTGAAGTTACAAAGGCCTGTTTATAAAAAAACAGCGTCTTATGGTCATTTTGGAAGAGATGAAGATGAATTTACTTGGGAGAAAACAGACAAAAAAGATGAACTAAAAAACTTAATTAGGTAGGTGTACTATGGATATTTTAACAATAATTGCAGGTTTTGCAGGAGGAGCTTTCGGAGCAGCTTTTGGTTCGATACCAGCTTTTATCTTGACAGGAGTGTTTGCTTTAATAGGATCTATTTTAACCCTTTCAGGAGTTACAGACTATATTGTTGGTAATGTGGCATTTGGTCCATTCTTTGGTCCACATGTATCCTTTGCAGCAGGAGCTGCCGCAGCAGCATATGCAGCAAATAAAGCTAAAAAGCTAGATAATGCACAAAATGTTTTAGCATCTCTTTTTGGTATTAATGATATAACTACAATATTGGTCGGTGGAATTTATGGTTTGGTAGGTATAGTCGCCTTTACATTGATAACAAAACAATCTGTATTTGTAACAGATTATCCTGCTTTTTGTGTATGTATAGTTTTATTTTTAAATAGAATTATCCTTGGGAAGACAACAATTATAGGTACATTAAACGATGGAGAAAAAAGAGAGATATTTCCTAAATTTGAAATCATACAAAATTCAGTAAATGGATTCCTGTTATCACTAGGCATCGCCATAATTGGTCAAAAGCTTATTGAAGCTGGAGTTAGTAAAGATGCTATGGCAATTTATCCTGTTTTTGCTTTTGGAATTTCAGCCCTATCACTTATTTTCCTACAAATGGGTTATTCTATTCCAATTACGCATCATGTAACATATCCTGCAGCAACTGTATTTATTTTGACGCAAAATATATTTTTAGCCGCTATCACAGGATTCATCAATGCAATACTATGGGTAATTGCAGGCAGAATTTTTAATTCTCACTGCGATACATATATTGACCCACCTGCAATAGTAATTGCAGTTAGTATGTTTATAATAAATTTAATTTTCTAAAAAAGGAAGTAATATGTTGAATAATAATGAACTTATAGCAAAAATTTCAAAAGAAGTTTTACAAAGATTAAATGATATAGATAATCACAAGATTGTTGTAGGTGTATCAAATAGGCACATACATCTATCTAAAGAAGATTTAGAAAGCTTGTTTGGAAAGGATTATGAGCTTACTGTTAAATCAACATTAAAACAGCCAGGTCAGTTTGCAGCCGAAGAATGCGTAACAATACGAGGTCCGAAAGGTGAATTTAACAATGTAAGAATTTTAGGACCCATAAGAAAAAAATCACAAGTGGAAATATCTCTTACAGATTCTTTCAAACTTGGAGTGAAGGCACCTATAAAAGAATCCGGAAAACTACAAGGAACCCCTGGTATTCAAGTTATTGGACCATGTGGACGAATAAATATGCCAGAAGGAACTATAATAGCTCTTAGACATATTCATATGACTCCTGAAGATGCAAAGTTTATGGATGTAAAAGATGGTGATTTTGTTGATGTGCAATTTTTTGGTGAGAGAAAAGCAGTAATGGGCAATGTACTCATTAGGGTAAGTGATAAGTACAAATTGGAAATGCACTTAGACACTGATGAAGCAAATGCTGTAGGTATAAAAAACAATGACTATGTTGTTTTGAAAAAATTTACTAGGTGAGAAATTGATAAAGAATAAGGACTTATTAAAACTTTCAAACTTAATAAAAGAAAACAAATTTGTTGACTTTAAAGATAGTGAATTAAAAGTTGGAGTGGATCTTGGAACTGCAAATATTGTACTCGTTGTTACAGATATGAGTGACAACCCCATCGCAGGTCTAATTAGACATGCCAAGGTTGTAAGGGATGGAATTGTTGTTGACTACTTAGAAGCAATAAAAATTGTCAAGGATTTAAAAGAAGAGCTAGAAAAATTACTAAATGTAGAGCTTATATATGCAGCTTGTGCTATACCACCGGGAATTGATCCTAGGAGTGTAAAAGCTATATCTAACGTTGTTGAGTCAGCTGGTTTTATAGTTACAAACATAATTGATGAGCCAACAGCAGCTGCGAAAACATTGAGAATAAAAAATGGTGCAATTGTTGATTTAGGCGGAGGAACAACTGGGATAAGTTTGATGAGAGATGGGAATGTTATAGGAACATGGGATGAACCAACAGGTGGTCATCACATGAACTTAACGATAGCTGGATACTATAATATAGACATAGATGAGGCAGAAGAATTAAAAATAAAATCTAATAGCAGAGAAATATTAACTATAGTAAAGCCAGTTTTAGAAAAAATGGCGATTATAGTAAAAAATGTGTTAGTTAATAAAGACGTACAGGCCTTATATTTAGTTGGAGGGGCTTCAAATTTTGACGGAATAGAAGATTTATTTGAGAAAATAACTGGGATAAAAACTTATAGAAGCGAAGAAGCTTTATTGGTAACACCCTTAGGTATTTCAAAAAGTTGTATTGGAGGAAAATATGGAAAACAACATGATTGATGAAGTCATAAAACAAGTAATTGAAGAATTAAGAAAAGAAGGAAGTATAAATAATTCATTTGAAAGTTGTCAAACAAATTATGGAGTTTTTGACAATATGGATGAAGCAATCGAAGCAGCAGATAAGGCCCAAAAACAACTTTATGATCTTTCCATTGACGAAAGAGATAGATTTGCAGATATTATAAGAGAAACAGTATTAAAAGAAGAGAATTTACAACTTCTTACAAATATGGCTGTTGAAGAAACTAAAATTGGAAGAGTCAGTGACAAGTTAATAAAAAATAGAGTAGCTGCAATAAAAACTCCAGGGAAAGAAGATTTGAGGACAAATGCGTTAACAGGGTCAAATGGTCTTATGATTGAAGAATATTGTCCTTTTGGAGTTATAGGATCTATTACACCAACTACTAATCCAACAGAGACTATAATATCAAATTCAATTTCAATGATAGTTGGTGGTAATTCTGTTGTGTTTTCACCACATCCTCGTGCAAAAGAAACTTCAATAACTCTTATTCAAATGCTTAATCAAGCTCTAGTAGCAGGTGGAGCGCCTGCTAATTTAATAACCATGGTCAGAGAACCATCTATTGAGGCTACTAATATTATGATGAACCATCCTAAGGTTAGACTTCTTGTAGCAACAGGTGGTCCTGGAATTGTTAAGACAGTTCTTTCATCTGGTAAAAAAGCAATAGGAGCAGGAGCTGGTAATCCACCTGTTGTTGTTGATGAAACTGCAGATATTGAAAAAGCTGCAAAAGACATCGTTAACGGAGCAAGTTTTGATAACAATGTACCTTGTATTGCAGAAAAGGAAGTTTTTGTAGTTGAATCTCAAATTGATAATTTAATATATTATATGAAAAATAATGGTGCATATTTATTGACATCTGAAAATGATATAAGAAATCTTGATAACACTGTTAGTCAAGAAAATGGAAAACCAAAGACTGAATTCGTAGGAAAAGATGCAAAATATATTTTAAGTAAAATTGGAATTGAAGTTTCAGATGATATAAGGCTTATTATTTTTAAAGCAAACAAAGAGGATCACTTAGTAACTGAAGAAATGATGATGCCAATATTACCTATAGTTCCTGTTCCTAATGTTGATGAGGCAATAGAGTGTGCACATAAGGCAGAACATGGAAATAGACATACTGCAATAATGCACTCAAAAAATGTTGACAAATTATCAAAAATGGCAAAACTTTTAGAATGTACAATTTTTGTAAAGAACGCACCTTCATATTCTGGGATTGGTGTTGGTGGAGAGGGCTCTACTACTTTTACAATTGCCGGCCCTACTGGTGAAGGTATAACAAGTGCAAAGAGTTTTTGTAGAATAAGAAGATGTGTAATTAAAGATTCATTTAGCATTAGATAAAATAGAAAAACAAAAAAATATATTTATTTAGAAACCCCTAAATTTTTGAGATTTAGGGGTTTGTTATATAAACATGAATTAAATTAAGTCAAAATTTTAAATTATGAAGGCTCCCTTTTTATCAAGGTCAAGTGCCACAACTTCATAAGAATTTGAAAGTTTGTCTAAGTTATTTTTTATTTCCTCTTCTGAAGTCTTGTCCTTAGCCTTAAAGACTAGCATTATTGTTGAGCCGGCACCACTCAGGTAGTGACCAAGGGCTTCGCTATCATCAATAATTTTTTCAATCTCATGAATTTCTGGAATTAGTTTTAACCTGTAGGGCTCGTGAATCTTGTCATCAAGGGCAACTTTTAAGTTTTCTTGGTCACCTGAGATTAGGGACAAGATTACCATGGAAAGCCTTGATAGGTTAAAGACAGCATCTTCCTTTGAGTAAGTCTCTGGCAAGGCATCTCTTGCTTCCTTTGTAGGAAGTTTGAAGTCAGGAATGATTGCCAAGAATTTAAAATTATTTGAAATTTCAAATTTTTCTACATAAACTTGGTCATCTTTTAAGATTGAAGCCACAGCGTTTCCAAAAATTGCTGGAGCCACATTGTCTGGATGGCCCTCCATCTTTGTTGCAATTTTTAAAATTTCCTTCTTGTCAAAGTCTCTTTTCATGATGTCGAAGGCTGCCATTATACCCATGACAATGCAGGCAGCTGATGATCCAAGACCACGTGAAAGGGGAATGTTGGCGTCTACATCAAAGTCCACAGAGAGGACTTCTTCATCGTAGAAGTCGAAGGCATACTTGTAGGCCTTGTAGATTAAATTTGTTTTTAAATTATTTTCAAATTCTTCTTTATTATCAGTCAATTTAAATTCACAAGTGTTGGCAAGGTCAAGGGCAAGTCCAAGTACGTCAAAGCCAGGTCCTAGGTTGGCAGAAGTTGCTGGGACAGAAATTCTCTTGCCACGTTTTGCAAATTTTAAAACTTCTTCTTCAATTTCATTTTTTAGAATTTTTGTCTTGTGAATAATTTTTTTATCTTTCAATTTTTTAATTTCAGATGGAATCTTCACTCCAGTTTTTTCGTGAAGAATATTAATGTTTTCGAACTCATCATCTGAAAGATTTTCTCCAAGGGCCTCAAGGACTGTTGAAGAAAACTTGTAGGGACTTGCAGTTGATAAAATCACAGTCTTGTCAAGTCCAAGCTTGTCTACAATATTTTTTGCAACCCCTGTGTGAGGGTCAATTAAATAATTTTCTTCCTCAAAGACCTTCTTAATAGTTTTCCTTGTCTCCTCTTCATTGGCATAGCCACACAAGAATTCCTTGAAATCTCCATCGAAGTCAAAGAGACCCTTGTCTCTTAGGTCATCCATCTTTTCTTTTACAATATCATCAGAGGACTTGTGGAAGATTAGTCTTTCAAGATTTGATGAAACTAAGATGTCCATGGAAGGAGAAATTGTCTTTACAAGGTCCCTGTTGGCATCGTAAGTCCCAGTAGTGAAGAAGTCTGTCAAAACATTGTTGTCATTTGATGCAATTACAAGTTTGTCAACTGGCAGGCCCATTTCTTTGGCATAGTAGCCAGCCAAGATGTCTCCAAAGTTACCAGTTGGAACGCAGAAGGAAATTTTTTCGCCAGCATCTATTTTTTTATTTTTAACAAGGTCTGCGTAGGAATAAAAATAATAGACAATTTGGGGAAGGAGCCTGCCAATGTTAATGGAGTTGGCAGAAGAAAGATAAATATTTTCTTTTTTTAGCTCTTCCTTTATCTTGCTATCGTTAAATATTTTTTTCACAGCAGATTGGGCATCGTCAAAGTTTCCATCAATGGAAATAACCTTTGAATTTAAAGATCCTGTTGTATCCATTTGAGCCTTTTGGATGGAGCTCACGCCTTCCGTTGGATATAAAACCAAGATGTCAATGTCCTCTGTGTTGTAAAAACCTTCTAGGGCAGCCTTACCAGTGTCGCCTGATGTTGCAGTTAAGATTAATGTCTTGTCCTTGATGCCCAGAGATTTTTTGGCATAGGCCAAGAGGTTTGGAAGAAGGCAAAGGGCAAAGTCCTTAAAGGCAGAAGTCCTGCCATGGTAAAGTTCTAGGTAAAAATCCTTTTGGTAGGATACTTTTGCAATTTCATCTTCAAAGGACCCGTAGGATTTTTCTATAATTTTTAACAAGTCTTCCTTGTTGAAGTCTGTAAGATATAATGAAAGAATTTTGTGGGCCAAGTCAGTGTAAGATAGGTCCAAATTTTCCATTATGTCGAAGCTAGGGAAGAATTCTGGGACAAAGAGTCCGCCATCTTCAGAGATTCCCTTAACAATGGCTTCTCTGCCAGAAATTTTTAAATTTGAATTTCTTGTTGATAAAAATTTCATAGGTCCTCCTCAATTTCTGCCAAGAAAACTTTTGAAAGGTCTCTAAGGGCATCTCTCAAGTCATCAAGGGAAACTTCCTTTGTTACTATTAAGTGTTGGTCGTCTAGGACTTTTTCTTTTTCTATCAGGTCTTTTAATTTTTCTGAAACGTCACAAGTCCTAACATAAAATTTATTTTTCAGATTATTTTCGACGTCATAAGAATTACCCGCGTCATAAAAAGTCTTGATTTCTCTTCTTGCAAGAACTCTCAAGAGGTCACGCATAACTGCATCGGCAGTTTCAAGCTTGCCTGCACCAGGTCCCTTTAGCTCGTAGGCAGAGAAATTTTCTCCCCAGACCTTAACCCCATTGGTTCCACCAAAAGTCTTTGCAAAGAAATTATCTTTTATAAATGTAGGTATTACAGAAATATTTATCTTGCCCTCAGCGAGTTCTGACTTGGCAAGAAGTCTAATGGAATAGCCTCTTTCTTTTGCAAAATCAAAATCAGATTTATTTACATTTTGAATTCCAAAAGTAAAAATTTCTTCTTCATTTATTTTTGCATTGTAGATGAGAGAAGATAAAATTCTTATCTTTCTCATGGCATCAAAGCCACCAACATCAGCAGTAGGATCTGCCTCGGCATAGCCAAGTTCTTGAGCTTCTCTTAGGACCTCGCCGTAAGAGGACCCTTCCACTTCCATCTTTGAAAGGATGTAGTTGGAAGTTCCGTTTAAAATCCCTTGGATCCTGTTCATGTCGCTGAAGAAGGTCTCTTCCATGATGGGGTGAATTACTGGAATTGCACCAGCAACTGCAGCCTCATAGGAGAAGAAAATATTTTTTTCTCTAGCAAGCTCATTTAATTCTTCAAAATATTTTGAAACTACAGCCTTGTTGGCAGTGACAATATTTTTGCCAGCCTTCATTAGCTTTACAATTCTTTCGTAAGTTTCTTCAAGACTTGATGTCACATCAATAACTGTGTCCACATCAGAATTTAAAATTTCATCAAAATCATCTGTGAAAGCAAGGTCGCCATCCAGTGGAGACCTTTTTTTATTTTTATTTCTAATTAAAACTTTTTCAATTTTTATATCAAAATTATTTTTTAAGAGGGCATCTCTCTTCTTGTATAGAATTTCTTCGACACCTGTTCCCACAGTGCCAAAGCCCATTATTGCAATTTTCAACTTAAACCTCCAAGACTTTTTCCGCAATTTGCACTGCGTTAGTTGCAGCTCCCTTCCTGATGTTGTCGGCACAAGACCATAGGTTTAGACCATTTTCTACAGTGAAGTCACGTCTAATTCTGCCAACAAAAACTTCATTCTTGTCGGCTGCCATTAGGGGCATTGGGTAAACTTCATTGGCAAGATCATCTTGAAGGACCATGCCAGGGTAGTCGCCGATAATTTTTTTCACATCTTCCACTTCAAAAGGCTTTTCCACTTCAACGTTAATGGAAATTGAGTGAGAGAACTTAACTGGAACACGAACTGTTGTGGCAGTAACAAGGATAGAGTCGTCGTGAAGAATTTTTTTAGTTTCGTTAATCATCTTCATTTCTTCCTTGGAGTAGCCATTGTCTAAGAAGACATCAATTTGTGGAATGCAGTTGTTCTTAATTGGATACTTGTAAGCAAGTTGTGTTCCTTCTTCCAAGTCAGAAATTCCCTTTATGCCAGATCCAGAAACTGATTGGTAAGTAGAATAAATTACCCTCTTGATTTTGTACTTGTCGTGAATTGGTTTAAGAGGAAGTACAGATTGGATAGTTGAACAATTTGGGTTTGCAATGATTCCCTTGTTCATTTTAATATCTTCAGGATTGATTTCTGGAACAACTAGGGGAACCTCTGGGTCCATCCTAAAGGCAGAAGAGTTGTCAACAACAGTTACTCCAGCCTTAGCTGCAGTAGGAGCAAACTTTTCACTAACAGATCCACCAGCAGAGAAGAGGGCAATCTTAATGTCTCTTCCTTCAAAGGAATCTTCCTTTAATTCCTCAACAGTGTATTCCTTGCCACAATATTCAATTTTTTTGCCAGCTGATTTCTTGGAGCTAAACAAGTATAAATTGTCTATTGGGAAATTTTCTTCACTTAAAACCTTTAACATCATGCTTCCAACAAGTCCAGTTGCACCTACAACTGCTACATTAACCTTCATCTTTAGTCCTCCTTATAAAATTCTCTATAAATTGCGCGAATTGCTTTTTCAAAATCCTGAGTTTCCACACCAATAATAATATTGATTTCGCTGGAACCCTGGCTAATCATCTTAATATTAATTCCTTCTCTGGCAAGGGCAGTGAAAGTCCTAGAAGACACACCCTTTTCATTAATCATGCCACGTCCAACAACTGCAATTAGGGAGATGTCCCTTTCCCAAGAAATATTGTCTACGTTTAAATAAATCTTTAGCTCTTCAAGAACCTTGTTTAGCTTTGGTGTGATGTAAGAATCTGCCACAAGGACAGAAACTGAATCAATACTTGAAGGCATGTGCTCAATGGAAATATCGTTGGACTCGAAAACTGTAGTGAGCTTCCTGAAAAAGTCCTTTTCGCTATTCATATTTACCTTCTCAAGATTTATAACAGTGAAATCTTTTTTGCCCGAGATACCAGTTAAAATATTTTTATTTTTTATGTCACATTGAGAAAGAATCAAAGTCCCTTCTTCATGAGGGGCGTTAGTATTTTTAATATTGATTGGAATGTTCTTGTCCCTAAGTGGGAAGATTGCCTCTTCATGAAGGACCTTGGCTCCCATGTAGGAAAGCTCCCTCAACTCCTTGTAGGTGATAGTTCCAATAGGGGATGGGTTCTTGACGATTTTTGGGTCTGCAACTAAGAAGCCAGATACGTCAGTGAAATTTTCATACATCTCTGCATCAAGGGCAGAGGCAATGACAGAACCTGTCACATCAGATCCACCACGAGAAAAAGTTTTGACCTTGCCGTCTTCCTTTTCTCCATAGAAGCCAGGGACAACAGCCTTTTCATGTTGAGTTAGAAGATTTCTAATCTTTTCCTCTGACTTCGGAAGGTCCAAGACTCCATTAGTAAAGGCAATCAAGTCTCTTGCGTCTACAAAGTCAAATCCAAGATAGGCTGCAAGGACTTGGGCACTTATAAACTCGCCACGGCTTATGACGAAGTCGTAGCTTGCCCCATTGGTAATTTCATCCTTGACCTCAGCAAGAATCTTATCAATGTCTATATCCAAAACAAGATCATCAACAATATTCTTATAAACATTCTCGATGATCTTGTAAACTTCATTAAAATTTAATTCGTGGGCACTTAATTCGTGACACATTGCTAGAAGGTCAGTGACCTTGTGATTGTTGTTAACTCCTTTTCCAGGCGCAGAAACTACTATGTACTTTCTAGCCTCATCTTCCAGTACAATATCCTTAACTTTTTTCAGTTGACGAGCATCGGCAAGTGAACTGCCACCAAATTTTGCGACTTTCATCTCTTTCTCCTTTTTGTAAAATTAAGAAAAACCTTTAACACAATAAAAACTTTTGAGTTCATAAAAATTATTTAATCAAAACTACTTAATAAAAAAATTTTGAATTGAAAAAATAAACTTACAAAACAAGCTTATAAATATAAGTAAAAATGTTAAAAGTAATTTTTTCGATTATACAATTATTTAGCCCAGTTGTCAATTGAAAGGGACTTATAAGAAAGGAAGAAGAGGGATATCATAATAAATTTAAAACAAGCGAGAGAGAACAAAAATTTAAAATTTGAAAAATAAAAAAGGCCGAGTTAACTCGACCTGAATTTTTCTAAGCTATTAAGATTGTTTTCTTTAAATTTATTTTCTTGAAAAGGAGTTGCGTTTATAAAATTCTTTTTTCAACGCTTCTGCCACCAAAGCATAGACGAAGGAGATTAAAAACATGGCAAGTAGGGCTTTGATAGGAAGGTCAACTAAACCAAGATAGGAGTTAATTGGGCTGTAAATTATTCCAACTAAGAGGATGCCGACACAGACTATAGCGAGAATTAATTTTTTGGAAGGCTTACTTTTGAAAATTGGCCTTGCAGTCCTTACGATTAACATAACTACCATAGCTGAGATAACAGACTCTAACATCCAGCCTGTTTGGAAGTAACTTTCCTTTGCCTTGAAAATATAAATTAAAACAAAGAAGGTCACATAGTCAAATAGGGAAGATATAATTCCAAAAACAACCATGAACCTCTTAATAAATTTCATGTCCCACTTAACAGGATTCTTCAACCAATCCTCATCAACAGAGTCCGATGCAATTTGTAAAGAAGGAAAGTCAGTTAACAAGTTTGTAAGAAGAATTTGCTTAGGCAAGAGGGGCAAAAACTTTAAGAAGAGACTTGCGCCTGCCATAGAAAACATATTTCCAAAGTTGGCACTTGTAGCAACAAAGATATACTTCAAGGTGTTGATGAAGGTCCTTCTTCCTTCCTTGATGCCAGACAAGAGAACAGTGAGACTGTTTTGCAAAAGAACAATTGAAGCTGCATCCTTTGCTGTGTCGGCAGCAGTGTCAACAGATATACCAACGTCAGCTACCTTTATGGCAGGAGCATCATTGATGCCATCTCCCATGTAGCCAACAATTTCTCCAGCTTCCTTATAAGCCCTGATAATTTTTTCCTTTTGATTAGGACTTATTTCAGCAAATATATCAATATCCAAAACTTTTTTGTTAAGTTGACTTATGGAATAAGAGCTTAAATCTTCTCCAAGCAAAATTTTTTCGGGATTAAGTCCAATTTGGCTGCCGATATTTTTTGCAATCTCTTGGTTGTCTCCAGTTATCATCTTTAAGGCAACGCCAAGCTTATTCATATGGCTAACAACGTCCCTTATATCTTCCTTTAAAGGGTCAATGAAGAGCAAGAAACCCTTGAAGATCATATCTTGAGCAGCTTCTTTTTCAAGGTCGCAAGAATCATCTAAAAATTTGTAGGAAAGACCTAGGACTCTATAGCCTTGACTTGAATACTTATTGAAAGAATTTTTTAAACTAGGTATGACATCATCAATTGATCTAATAGAACCATCACTTCCTTCGTAAGTTTTACAAATCTTTAAGATGCTTTCAAAGGCTCCCTTAGTGACCATTAAATTTTTATTTGAAAAATCATCATTGGTTTTCACAATGACACTCAAGAGTTTATTTTCAAAAGAATAGGGGATTTCAAAAAGTTTTTTGTAGGCAGAAAAATCCTCTGACTTGTCACTTAAGATAGCCTCATCAATTGGATTTGCATAGCCCTCTTGAAAATATGAATTAAGACCTGCAAATTTTTTTAATTCTTCAGAATTTTCTCCAGCAAAGTTAAGGCTAGAGTGGAGCTTAACTTTTCCCTGAGTGATAGTTCCAGTTTTGTCAGAACACATAACTGTCATGGAACCAAAGTTTTCAATGGAGTTTAATTTTTTAACAATAACGCCTTGCTGGGACATCCTCTTGGCACCCTGTGACAAGTTGACGCTAATAATAGCTGGCAACATTTGTGGAGTTAGACCAACAGATAGGGCAAGGGCAAACATAAAGGATTCCAAAAAAGACTTATTTAAAACAATATTAAACAAGAAAATTAAACCAATTAAGAGGGTCGTAACGTGTAAGATTAAATTCCCAAAATTTTTAATACCCTTCTCGAAGTCAGTATCCGAATCTCTTTGACTAAGAGAATTTGTAATTTTTCCAAACTCAGTGTCCTTTGCCAAGTTGACAATTAGAGCCTTGCCAGACCCACTAATAAGATGAGTCCCCATCCAAAGAGAATTTTTTCTAGCAGAAAGACCTGTGCTTGCATCTAATTTTCCGCATGACTTTTCAACAGGGAAGGTCTCCCCAGTCAAGCTTGACTCATCAGTGGTAAGAGAGTTGCCCTCAATAAGCAAACAATCAGCAGGGATCATGTCGCCAGTTTTAACCTTAATTATGTCACCAAGAGTTAGATCAGCATTGTCTAACTCTTTAAAACTTCCGTCTCTTAAAACTGACGACGTAACACTAACAGAAGAAAGGAGTTTCTTCACAGCGTCCTTTGCCTTGCTCTCATGAAGATAACTCAAGAGAGAAGAAATTAAAATTATAATCAAAATAATGATGCCATCAGAATAATCCTTTAAAAAAATTGACAAGATAGCAGCAAAAATAAGAATCAAAGTAATAGGACTTTTGAATTGAGATAAAAAGATTATGAAGTTAGAAGAAGCCTTCTTCTCATCAAAAACATTCTTACCATAAGTTTCAATCCTCTTGGCAGCCTCTTGACTAGTTAAACCATCACGGCTAGAATTTAATTTTTTGAGCGCATCATCTATGTCATAAGACCAAAAATTTTTCATAATACCTCCTAGATAGGTCAAATATATATCTATTAATAATAAAATACAAGAGATTTACAAGAATAAAAATATGTAGGTAAAATAAAAAAAGACCGAAGGCTCCTCGCCAGAGGGCTGTGATTTTCCGCAGTCATGGTCTGTTCCAAATCAAAAAGAGGACGCTACGCTTCCCCTGCACTGGCTGCCGCCAGCTACCCTTTGAAAGGAAAAATTTATAGAAACAGTATTTACTACGAAATTCACCACTAAAATATTATTTTAAGAGATATAAACTTAAAAACAAATTAGTTGACGCATCAACTAATTTGTGGTATACTTCACTTATTATGAAAAGTGATGTAAGAGTAATGAAATATAAACGTTATATTTTCCCTATATTGATGGGGAGCACAATGAGTTGCATTATGTCTCAGATGAATACTGGAAAAATTGTTTTTCCGTCTATACTTTTAATGATGTTATTGCAATCTATAGTTGCAAGTATAGCATCTTTGATTTTTCCGGCTGGACTTATAGGTGCAAAAGTAACAGAGAAACTATATACTGGAAAATCATATATTGTTTTTTTAGTTCTTTCATCAATAATTCCAGCGATATATTTTACTACAATTATGTCTGTAAGCGGATTGTTAAGAATGAAGGGATATGATGAGAATTTCTGGAAAATATATTTTTCCTCATTTCCTATTAATGTTGTATTAGGATATTTTTCGAGTATTTTTTGGAATGTGATATTGGACAAAGTTTTAAGAAGAAAAGAGGCATAAAGTGGAGAAAAGTATCGGAAAACTTATAACTTATTTATCGAGATGTATTCAGCAAGAATTAAAAAATGTAGTTGTTCCATTTGACATAAGTGTCGGAGAAGAGCCTTATTACATGGCACTTACAAAACAGGATGGATTGACTCAGGATCAATTAACAAAGCTTGTGAAAGTAGATAAGGCTGGTACGGCTCGAATGGTTAAATCATTAGAGCAAAAAGGATATATCACACGAGAAACAGACCCTAAAGATAAAAGAAACAAAAAAATACATCTTACAGAAAGAGGACGATTAAAATATGAACCTTTAAGTAGAGCATTAAAAGAATTTAATCAGAAGTTGACATCAGAATGGACAGATGAACAATATGAAATCGTTTATCAAAGTCTGGAAATGCTAAAAAAAAATTTTGAGATTGATAATAAATAACTTTCAATTTATTGCCCCTCTACACATCGGGTCAACTTGCCTCGAACTTTTACACCTTGGATTGTCAACACTTATTTGTACAATTTAAAATCGAACGCACTAATTTAAGATTAAATGATAATTACTAGTTAATCTTGATTGTCTATATTTAACTGGGGGCTGTAAATAATTTTGTGTATCAACCTAAATCCTGACATAAGGGTAAGGGTTGATACATTTTTTGCATTTAAATATCTATACACTCCTATAGAAATAGAGCATATCGTAATATTATAAAACTTTAATTATTGAACTAGAAGTTTAAATATTATCATAATTTCTACATTTTTTCATTCCCTCCTTAATAATAGTGAATGCACATCCCACAACTCCTTGGATATTTTCTCTATTTTTTCTCTCATATAATCTATATCTTTCTTATAAATGACTCCCGTTGTATTAGTTGCTTTTACGGTCTGGTTTATATTATTTGTTGCATTTGAAAGTGACCATTGTAAATCTCTAAATTGTTCTAGGTCTATAATATAAATTTCTTTTTCTTCATATGTTGAGTATATTTTTAGTTGATTTTTTAAATTTATTTTATACTAGATGTCGCTTTTAATTGTACAACATATCAAATAAAAAAGACCATAACACTTAAGTTATGATCTAATTTTTTATCCAAATGTAAACCACTTGGAACTATTATTCAATTTATTATTTTTTACTTCCAGTACTATTTGAGTACCAGTAGCCATTTTTTATTCTCTATATAGCTTGTAATCAAGCTATTTTAGAAAATTTTGCGATTATTCCCATTCAATAGTTGCTGGGGGTTTTGATGTTATGTCGTAAACTATTCTATTTATATGGTCTACTTCGTTTACTATTCTATTTGACACCTTGTCCAAGATTTCCCAAGGGATTCTTGTGAAGTCGGCTGTCATGAAGTCTGTTGTTGATACTGCACGAAGGGCTAGTGTGTAGTCGTATGTTCTAAAGTCGCCCATTACTCCTACTGTTCTGTTGTTTGTTAGGACTGCGAAGTATTGGTTGATGTCTTCAAGTTTTGCTTTTTCTAATTCGTCTCTAAAGATTTTGTCTGCGTCACGAAGTATGTCGAGTTTTTCTTTTGTGATTTCACCCATTACTCTTATGGCAAGTCCTGGTCCTGGGAAGGGTTGTCTGTCTACTAGGTAGTCTGCAAGTCCTAGCTCTCTTCCAAGGTCACGTACTTCGTCTTTAAATAGCATGCGTAGTGGTTCGATGATTTCTTTGAAGTCTACGAAGTCAGGTAGCCCGCCAACGTTGTGGTGGGATTTTATTACTGCTGAGTCGCCTAGTCCTGATTCAATTACGTCTGGGTAAATTGTTCCTTGTGCTAGGAAGTCTACTGCTTTTATTTTTTGTCCTTCTTCTTCAAAGACTCTTATGAATTCTTCGCCGATGATTTTTCTTTTTCTTTCTGGGTCTGTTACGCCTGCTAGTTTATTTAAAAATCTTTCTTCTGCATCTACTCTTATGAAGTGCATGCCTGAGTCTTTAAAAGCTTCTTCTACTTCGTCACCTTCGTTCTTTCTCATTAGGCCGTGGTCTACGAAGATACATGTTAGTTTTTCACCAACTGCTTTTGATAGTAGGGCTGCTGTTACTGATGAGTCAACTCCACCTGATAGGGCAAGGAGGACTTTTCCATCGCCAACTTTTTCTTTTATTTCTTGGATGGATTTTTTTGCATAGTTTTCCATTGTCCAATCTTTTTTTGCTCCACAGATTTTTACTGCAAAGTTTTCTAACATTTCTTTGCCGTGAACTGAGTGGTTTACTTCTGGGTGGAATTGTAGGGCATAAAGTTTTTTGTCTACATTTGCCATGCCTGCTATTGGACAGTTTTTACTTTTTGCTATTACTTCAAAGCCTTCTGGCACTTGGCTCACTCTATCTACGTGACTCATCCAAACTGTTTCTTCTTTTGATAGGTTTTTAAAGATAAGTGATTCTTTTGTTTCGATTTCTGTTTTTCCAAATTCTCTTTCATTTGGTGCTTTTATTACTTCGCCACCAAGTGTGTGTGCCATGATTTGCATTCCATAGCAAAGTCCAAGTACTGGTATGCCTTTGTCGAAGATTTCTTTTTCTATTTGTGGTGCCCCTTCTTCATAGACTGAGTTAGGTCCACCTGTAAATATTATTCCTTCTACATTGTTTCTATTTTCTAATTCTTTTAAGGCCTTGTTGTAGGGTACAACTTCGCAGTAAATGTTAAGATCTCTTATACGTCTTGCTATTAACTGGTTGTATTGGCCGCCAAAGTCAACTACTAGTATCATATTAACCTCCTCTTCATTTAGTCCATTTTATAATAAATTTTTAATTTTGTATAGTTTCAGCTGAAGGGATTTGATTTAAATTAAGTAATTAGCCTATTTATATTGACATTAAATAATAGTAACAATATAATTTATAGAGATATATTGAACGGGATTTTTATTGTAAAATATGCCATTTAATGATAAAATAATACGTCAGGTAAAAGGAGTGGTAAAATGGGTTTAATGGAAAAGATTTTTGGTACCTACAGCGATAGGGAACTGAAAAAGATCGAGCCCCTAGTTAATAAAGTTATGAGTCTCGAAGGCGAGATGGAAAAGCTTTCTGATAATGAGCTTAAAGAAAAAACTGAAGAATTTAAAAATAGAATTAAGAATGGTGAAACAACTGATGACTTACTTCCAGAAGCTTTTGCTGTTGTAAGAGAAGCTGCTTGGAGAGTCCTAGGCATGAAGCATTTTAGGGTTCAAGTTATTGGTGGTATTATTCTTCACCAAGGTAGAATCGCAGAAATGAAAACTGGTGAAGGTAAGACACTTGTTGCTACACTACCAGCTTACTTAAATGCACTTGAAGGTAAGGGTACTCATGTTGTTACTGTCAACGACTACTTGGCTAGCCGTGATAGGGACTGGATGGGTAAGGTTTATGAATTCCTAGGTCTTAGTGTTGGATGTATTATCCACGACATGGATCAAGAGGAAAGACAAGCTGCTTACAATTCTGATATCACTTATGGTACTAACAACGAATTTGGTTTCGACTACCTAAGAGATAACATGGTTATATATAAGGAAGAAATGGTTCAAAGAGGACTTCACTTCTGTATAGTCGACGAAGTTGACTCTATCTTAATTGATGAAGCGAGAACACCTCTTATTATTTCTGGTCAAGGCGATGAATCTATTGACTTATATGTTAGAGCAAGAGATTTTGTTAACACTCTTAGCCACAGAATTAAGTCTCAAGATGAAATTGATCTTGAAAGATTTAACAGGGAATTCGAAGAAGAAACTGTTGACTATGTAATAGATGAAAAAGATAAGACTGCAACTCTTACTGATAAGGGTATTACTAAGGCTGAAAAATATTTTGGCATTGAAAACTTATCTGATGCAGCTAACATGGAGTTATCTCACCACATTAATCAAGCTCTTAAGGCAGCAGGTACAATGCACAGAGACATTGACTATGTTGTAAAAGATGGCGAAGTTATTATTGTTGATGAATTTACAGGCCGTCTAATGTACGGTAGAAGATATTCTGAAGGTCTACACCAAGCTATTGAAGCAAAAGAAGGACTAGAAGTAAGAGCTGAATCAAAAACTCTTGCAACAATTACCTTCCAAAACTACTTCAGGATGTATGACAAGCTTTCTGGTATGACAGGTACTGCCATGACAGAAGAAGGCGAATTTAGAGATATTTATAATATTGACGTTGTTGAAATCCCAACAAATAAACCTGTACAAAGGGAAGACGACAATGACCACATCTATATAAATGAAGATGCAAAGTTCAAGGCAGTTACAAGAGAAATTGCCGAGGCACATGAAAAGGGACAACCAGTCCTAGTTGGTACTGTATCAATTGACAAGTCTGAAGCACTTTCTAAATATTTAAAACGTGCAGGCATTAAGCACAACGTCTTAAACGCCAAAAATCACGAACAAGAGTCTGAAATAGTTGCCCAAGCAGGTCGTTTTGGTCAAGTTACTATTGCCACTAACATGGCTGGTCGTGGTACCGACATTGTACTTGGTGGTAACCCAGAATATCTTGCAAAGAAAGAACTTAAGAAACAAGGCATGGAAGAAGAAATGCTTGAATACGCGGATTCATACTTCAAGACTGATGATCCAGAAATCATAAAGGCAAGAGAAGACTATCAAGCTCTTGTTAAAAAGTTCAAGGTTGAAACTGACAAGGAAGCTGAAGAAGTTAAAAAAGTTGGCGGACTTAGAATCATTGGTACAGAAAGACACGAGTCAAGACGTATCGACAACCAATTACGTGGTCGTTCAGGTCGTCAAGGAGACCCAGGTTCTTCAAGATTCTACATCTCAGCTGATGATGACCTAATCAGACTATTCGCTGGAGACAGATTCAAGGATACAATGCTTAAACTTGATCCAGCAGAAGATGAACCAATTGAACACAAAATTCTTACAAGGCTAATCGAGTCAGCTCAAAGGAAAGTAGAAGGTAACAACTTTAGTATTCGTAAGAACGTCCTAAAATATGACGACGTTATGAATAAGCAAAGAGAAGTAATCTATGCAGAAAGAAGAAGAGTTCTTGAAGGTGAAAACCTAAGAGATGACATCATAGCAATGAGAAATGATGTAATCGACAAGACAATTGACTTCTACAATAAGCTAGACGACAACAACAAGAACTATCTTGACTTTGAATCAATAAGAAACTTTGGTGTGACTACTTTTGACTTCGAAGAAGACTTCTTAAAGAAGCTTGAAAATCCAACAGTAGATTCACTAAAGGCTTATTTCAAAGAACTTGCTGATGCAAAATACCTTGAAAAAGAAGAAGAATTCGGCGAAGAAAAATTCAGAGAAATTGAAAGAGTTGCCCTTCTTCAAAATGTTGACCAAAAGTGGATGGACCACATCGACGCGATGGATCAACTAAGAAAGGGAATTGGACTTCGTGCAGTTGGTCAAACTGATCCAGTAAGAGCCTACGCAGAAGAAGGCTTTGATATGTTCGAAGCAATGAACGAATCAATAAAAGAAGACACAGTTAAGATGCTTTACCACGTAGTTAACCCTGAAAGAGTTCAAAGAGTTAGGGTGGCAAAGGAAGTTGAAACTGTAAATCCTGATGACGGAAAACAAAAGCCTTTCGTTAGAAAAGAAAAAAAGGTTGGAAGAAATGATCCATGTCCATGCGGAAGTGGAAAAAAATATAAAAACTGTCACGGAAAATTTGAATAAGATGTAATTAAAGTGACCTAAATATTTAGGTCACTTTAATTATAAGCTACATATAATAATTATTGAGAAGGGGTGGTACTATTAACAAGTATTTTGTAGATTCAGAAAAGTTTGATGAAATGACATTTAAAGAAAAAGCCTATATATTAATTAAAAATTCGATTATGTTTAATAAATTTAGAGTAGAAGGTATATACTCGCAAGATGATATTTGTGATGAAATAGAAATTAGTAAAACACCTGTTAGGGAGGCCTTACTCCAGTTACAAAACGAAGGATTTGTAAAAATACTAAGAGGTAAAGGAGTACAAATAGTACCAGTTAACCATGGAAGAGCAAAAGATATTATTGAAACAAGATTATTATTAGAAGTAAATAATGCCTATTTTGCTGCATCTGTATTAGACGAAATTAGCAAGAATGAGATAAAAAGTTGTCTTGATGACCTTGAAAATTTTCTTGTTTCAAAAGATAGTAACTATTTGTATGTAATAGACCATGCTTTTCATAAATCTATAGCTAAGGCGACAAAAAATAAGATTTTCTATAAACAAACTTGTTTAATTTTAGATAACTATTTAAGATTTGAAAATAAAAATGTATATAACAATCTAATTGATGGAAAAATAGTTTTTGAAGAACATCGTTTAATAGCTGAAGCAATATTTAATAGAGATCCGAAGAATGCAAGCAAAAATATGGAGACTCACCTACTGAAATCATACAATAGGACTTTAAAGGAAATATGGGAAAAAAGTATATTATTTAATGAAAAAATTTATAAATGAAACTATTAAGTAAAAATTCTCTGCCAAATACAAAGGTAGAGATTTTTTTGTGATAAAGTGTTGACAAATATGTAAGAGGAACCTATAATAAGAAATATATTACGTAATATATTTCTTATTATAGGAGGTTAATATGATTATTTTAACGTGGATAATAACATTTTCTATTGTTGTTGGTTTAGGTATTTATTCTGGGAAATCCATAAAATCAGCAAATCAATGGACAGGTGGAGACAAGTCTATGGGAGCTATTTCTATAGGATGTATTTTTGCTGCATGGCAAATTGGTGGAATGGCTATTGTTGGTGCAGCTCAAAATGGTTATAACTTAGGGATATCAGGAGCTTGGTATTCTATTGCTGGTTCATTTTATTTTATAGCACTCGCGTTTTTTGCAAAGACTATACGAACTAAGATGCCAGGAGAATCAGTTCCTTCTTATCTACAAACTAGATTTGACAAAAAGACCGCTAAATTATATTCAATTGCATGGATAATATATGGATTTTTCTATATTCCAATTCAATTAAAAACAGTATCAAGTATCATTTCAATAGTAATACCAAATGTAAATCTAACGATTGCAATGATTATTGGATTAACACTAGCTGTATTATACACTAGTTTCTCAGGTATGAGGGGAGCAGATACTGTTGGAAGAATAGTTTGTATTGGAATTTACATATTATTAATAATATTTGTATTTACAAACTTAAAAAGATTTGAAGGATATGGAGGTTTATTAACCGAGTTACCATCTGAATACAGCAGTATGACAAATATGCCTATACAAAGAATTATAGCATGGATTTTTGGAGGCTGTATATCAACAGCTGTTATGCAATCTGTATTACAACCATTATTAGCAGCTAAGAATCCTGAGGCTGCTCAAAAGGGGATCTGTAATAGGATACTTAATAGCAGCTCCAATATGTTTCTTTACAGCACTATGTGGAATGATGGCGAAAGCTTCTGGGGCTAGCTTAGGCGATGGATCCACTGCTTTTGCATATTCTATTGATTTATTTAGTTCACCGTTATTTGCAGGTATTATATTTGCATTTACAACATTAATTATTTCAGCAACTATGGCAACAATGATGCTTGCTACGGGAACAATTATAACGAATATTTATAAAACAGACATAAATCCAAATGCTAGTGATGATAAAATTTTAAAAACATCTAAGATAGTAACTTTTATATTCGCTTATCTAACTTTAATACCAGCTTTTTTAATACCAAGTGAATCATTAACAAATCTATTTTTAACTTTACAGCATGTCGCAGCGGCGCCTGTGAGTTTCTCCATTATAGTTGGTTTAACTTGGCATAAGGCAACAAAACAAGGTGCATTTTGGAGTATGTTATTAGGAATTATTGTAGGAATTTCATGGATGCTTCTTGGTCTTACTGATAAGGTCGAGGCTATTTATCCAGTTTTCTTAACAACATATTTAGTTGGTTTCATTGTTTCTAAATTGACATATAAAGAGGAGATTGAACATATAAATGAATAAAAAAAGTTATTTATGGCCTACTTATTGGGAGAGGCCTTATGCAATGGGCGATAGTGGAGCAGTAAGTTCAAACAGTTATTATGCTACGAAGACAGGACTTGAAATATTAAAAAAAGGTGGAAATGCTTTTGATGCTTTGATAGCTGTTAGTTTAGTTTTATCTGTAGTAGAGCCTCATCATTCAGGAATTGGTGGTGGAGCGTTTAGTTTAATTTATTCAAAAAAACAAGATGAATTATTTGCCGTAGATGCTAGAGGGATAGCTCCAGAAAGAGCAACAAAAGATTTATTTATTAAAGATGGAGAAGTTTGGAACGAATGGAAAGATAATAGTGGAAAATCGGTTACTGTTCCAGGGTTAATAAAATCTCTTGCATACGTATATAAAAACTTTGCTAGCTTAGATATTAAAGAACTAATAAAACCAGCTTATGAATATGCAGAATATGGTTTTAAAACTAGCTTCACTGAATCAATAACAATTAAAGATGAATCGGTTAAGAGAAAAATAGAATTATCTAAAGATTTTAGAGATTTATTTCTTAAAGATGAAGATAAGGGATATGAATTTGGAGAAGTTCAATATAATAAAGGAATTGCAAAACTTTTAAAAATTCTTTCTGAAAAAGGATTTGAAGAATTTTACAAGGGAGACATTGCAGATAAAATTGTTGAGGCAATAAATACAAGAGAAGGCTGTTTTGTAAAGGAAGATTTATCAAATTATGATGTAAAGATAAGAGATGTTGTAGCTACTAATTATAAAGGATACGAAGTTAAATCGTTTGGGTTACCTTCAAGTGGTAGTACTGTAGTTGAAATGTTAAACATTTTAGACAACTTTGATTTAAAATCTATGGGTCATAATTCAAGTGAAAGCATCCACCATATAGCAGAAGCTATGAAGCTTGGATTTTCTGATAGATCTACTCTTATGGCAGATCCAGATTTCTTCAAGACAGATGTTGAAAAATTGATAGATCCTGAATATGCAAATAAACTAGCTAAATCAATAAAGGAACATTCACAAGATTTTGCAAAAAATTTAACGGATAATTATACAGAAGATTATAATGGGAATACATCTCATTTCTCTATAATTGATAAATATGGAAACTGTGTTTCACAAACTCAAACAATAAGAGATTGGTATGGAAGTGGAATTATTGTTAAAGATTACGGATTTACTTTAAATAACAATATGAGTGATTTTTCTGCAAGTGTTGGAGAAAAAACAAGCCAAGGTTTAGAATATGGTGAGGCTAATGCTGTTGAACCGTTCAAGACTCCAATATCTAGTATGTCACCAGTAATTATTTTTAAAGATGAAAAACCATTTTTAATTATAGGTGCTGCTGGTGGGCCTAGAATAATAACAGGGATAGTTCAGGGAATTGTTAATGCCATTGAATACGACATGAACCCAGAGCAACTCGTAAGTTTCCCATTTATAACTTGTTTAAGTGAGGAACAAGGGTTAGAACTTGAGTATGGAATTTCAAAAGACACAATGAACGAGCTTATAAAAAAAGGTCATGAAATAAAGCCTGTTTCAGTTAAAAATATGATGAGCTCTATGCTGAATAGTGTAATGTTTAAAGATGATGTATATTATAGTGCATCTACTAAGAGAGTTGATGGTTGTGGCGGATGTCTATGTGAAAATGGATCAATTATTTATGAAGGAATAAGTCATAATTAGTTAAAAACTCTGGTAGAGATACCAGAGTTTTTTATGTTCTATTGAAGAATAAAAGTTTTAAGTCAAAAGAAATCTGAAATAAAGTTTGAAAAGTTTAAACTTATTAAAGACTTAAAATAAAATTAAAGAGCCTTAGCAAATATACTTCCTAAGAAAGTAAAAAATTCTAAAAAAAAAGAGGGCTTAGCCCTCTTTAAAATTTAAATTTTATCTTACATATCTTTTTCTATAAGCTTACCTGTTTCATAGTCGTAAGTGTAAGAGATATCTTTAGTTCCGTTAACAACTTCAACTGTAACTACATACTTGCCGTCTTCGAATTCAACTTCGTATTCTCCAGCTTCAAAGCCTTGGCCAGCATCTTTTAAAGCTTCGTCCATATACTTGTCAACTGCTTCAATCATTTCTAATTGAACGTCAGCTGTCTTAGCTGAAGTGTTTTCTGCTTCGAACTCATCCTTAACAATGTCACCAGTCACTGCGTCCACTGTAACTTCGTATTCTTTTTCAGCGTCGTAGCCGCTAACCTTGTAGTAAGCTTTTCCGTTTTCAACTTCAAGTTGGAAAGATTCAACCTTTGCGTCAGCGTGAAGTTTCTTAAAGCCGTCAAAAGCTATCCCTCTATCTAAGTTTGCAACTGCACCCTTATTAATAGCTGTTTCTTCCTTTGTTTGAGCATCAGCTTTGTTTTTGCTTGCATTTTTATTTGCGTTCGCTTCAACTGCTGCAGTATTTTTTGCATTAGGATTATCTGCTTTTTCATTCTTTGGACCACAAGCAGTAAGTGTTAGTGCAAGTCCTAGTCCAAGTGTTGTCATTAAAATTTTCTTATTCATTATATTCCTCCGATTAAAGTGTATTTTAATTTTGCCTACAATTATTCTACCCGAAATGGCAAGGGATAAACATTTGGAAAAGCATGAAATATTGAAAATAAACGTATAGCAAACTACTAACTTTATGGTATAATGAAAAAAGAAAATTTCCTAGACTGAAGGAAAACATTTTTAGGATGTAGGAGGTGAGTTTTTTGGATGTAAAAGCTAATAAAAAGTCTCTTAGCAATATGGTCTATAGAGATTTAAAAGAAAAAATATTGAAGAACAAATTACTTCCAGGGGATAAGCTTATTGAAATGGAAATCGCTTCTAAACTCGACGTTTCTAGGACACCAGTAAGAGAAGCTTTGAAGAAGTTGGAGAAGGATGGTCTTGTTACTAGCTTTCCAAGGAAATCTTATATTGTTTCAAAAATTTCTGTCAAGGAAGCCAAGAATCTTTATATAGTTAGAAAATCTTTAGAACCTCTTTGTGTTGAACTTTTAGCGGAGAAGGGATTGGCAGATAAGACCAAATACTTCGAAGAAGTCAACGAAGATCTTAGGATCGCCATTGAAAATGGTGAAGAAGAACTTGCTCAAAATCTTATTATCGAGTGGAACATGGCTCTTGTAAGGTCACTTAACAATGAAATTCTTATTGAGGTAATGACTATGGTCAATAAGAGACTTTACAGGTTTGGTAATTTTATTTTCAGAGACAAGAAAAATTATAAGAGACACTACGATAACTTACAAAAAATTTATAAATTAATCGAAGAGAAAAAACCTAAGGAAGCTAGGAAGGCTAGCGAGAGAACAATTGAAGTAATTTACGAGATGTTTGAAGAGCAAGCTGACTATAGAATGTTTAGAAAATAATTAAAAAAAACACTTGACAGGAGTGTTTTTTTTAATTATAATTATTTTTGTTGTACTGATGGTACAGACAAGTTAATATTCATGCACCTTTAGCTCAGTTGGTAGAGCAACTGACTCTTAATCAGTGGGCCTACGGTTCGAGTCCGTAAAGGTGCACCATTCAATCCTGCTGACGATGTTGGCAGGTTTTTTTATACAATTATATTTTGATTTTACATACAATATCTATGACTTAAAGAAGGAATTTTTATAAATACAATTATTAACAATGAATTTATATTCTTCTTTTTGTTTTTCACAATTTATAGTATTATATAAAAGAGTTGGTGATTTAATGGGAAATAATGTGATCGGCTTTTATGATAGTGGAGTCGGAGGACTTTCTGTTTTAAAAGTTGCTTTAAATAAAATAAAAAATAAAAACTTCGTATTCTTTGGCGACACTCTTAGGATGCCCTACGGTGCCAGAACTAACGAAGAAATAAAAAATTATACAATGGAAGTCATGGGTTTCTTCAAGGATCTTGATGTTGACCTTTCAATTATTGCTTGCAACACTGCAACAAGTCATGGCCTCAAGGAATCCAATGAAAGATATAAGTATCCAATAATTGGTGTTGTTGAACCAGGTAGTGAAAATGCCCTTGAGAGAACTAAGACCAAGAGGGTTGCTCTTGTCGCAACAAAGTCCTGTGTTGAAAGTGGAGTTTATGACAAGGTCTTAAAGTCTATGGACCCATCTATTGAATTAAGATCTGTTTACTGTCCTGACCTCACTCTTGCCATTGAGAGGGGAGAGTTTGAAGAAGAATACATGGACGGAATTGTAAAAAAATACTTAGACTATTTCGAAGATTACGACTTCGACACAATGATTCTCGGCTGCACCCACTATCCTCTTGTTGAAGATTCCTTTAAGAGAATTTTGAAAAAACAAGGTAAGAAGGTCTTGATGGTTGACCCAGCCTACAAGACTGTCCTAGATGCCATGAATATTTTAAAAATTGAAAAGGACAACCAAGAGATTCCCAATAGGACAATTGACTTTTATATAACTGGGGACATTAATTTGTTTCGTTCTACCATGGAAAAGATAGTTGATCTATCTGACTTCGAGGTAAGCTTCCATCAAGTAGACATAAAAGATTTAGAAAAATATAGGTAATAAAAGAAGGCTTCAAAATCATGAAGCCTTCTTTTTGTTTAAGTCGTAAATAATTTTAAGTCCGTAGATGCCCAGGTCGTCATCTCTTATTAAGTCGTACTTAGATAGGTCTAAGAGATGGGCATAGGGTCCGGTGATTAAAATATTTGTGTCTTCTTTATTAAGTGAATAGCCTTCCACTATTTCATCAATTATACCAAGGACTGCCTTCTTGTATGCGAAGAAGAGTCCAGCCTGAATTGCCTTTTCAGTATTTTTTCCAACTATGTCATCAGGCTTTTTTAATTCTACATGAGGGAGCTTGGCGCTACCTCTCACAAGTGAATCTTGAAGCAAGTTGATTCCTGGCAGGATTAGTCCTCCCAGGAATTCTTTTTTTGCATTGATATAGTCAACTGTTGTAATTGACGATGCAGAAACTATTATTATGTTGCCTGTGTACTTTCTAGTGGCAGCAACTGCCTTTATAATTCTGTCTGACCCAACTTCTCTTGGGCTTTCGCACTTTATATTTAAACCAGTCTTAACTCCAGCAGAAATAAAAATTGGTTTCTTGCCAATGAGTTCTCTTCCAATCATCTCATAGGAAGATGAAAGCTCTGGTACAACATTAGAAATTATAATTTCATGGATGTCAGAAAGTTCTATATTCTTATCCATTAAGATGAGTTTAATCATCAGTTTAATTTCCACCACAGACCTATTCCTGTCAGTTGTAATTGAAAACTTATCAACTAACTTCTCTTGGTCGAAGACTCCAAAGTCTGTGGTCCTATTATCTATATCAATTGCAAGTAACATATTAACCCCTTCTTGATTTCAAAGCTTTTATAACTGCTGTAGTAATAATAACAGATAGGATAGCTTCAGGTATTCCTGATGTAACTGACACACCAAGGATTGCAGATTTTGCATTTTCTAGTGGAATGTTAAGAGCCTCAACATATCTCTTGGCATAGATTACATAAATTCCACCAAGGACTAGGATTGTGTTTGTCATTGATCCCACAAAGGCACCAATGGCAATAGGGAAGTCCTTCTCGCTTGACTTGAAAGAATAAATAAAAAATCCAAGGCAAAGGGCAAGTAGTATTACTACAAAAGTAATATTTAGTGTTGACCCACCACTTGTTATATTCTTATAAAGTAAGTAAGCTAGGAAAATTGAAATTAGTCCCCAAAGTCCCTTAGTTAAGTTTCTCAAGTTTTTATCTTCTAACTTCTTCATTGCTGCGTAAGAGTAGTAGGAAGTTATCCCAATTAAAACTCTTGGCAAGACAGAAATTAGTGGATTGTAAAAAACAAAGGCAACGGGACTTGCACCCCTTAGGATTGCATTTAAGAGTGATGACACTCCAAAAATAAGTCCAACCATGGCTCCCACCACAGGACCCTCTGCTATGGCACCAATAATTACTGGTATGTGCATAGTAGTTGCATTGATTACTCCAAGTGGAATAAGTCCAAGAGGAGTGAGACTAAGAACAACTGTGATGGCACCAAGCATGGCAGCTATCACTAGCCTTCTGTTACGTTCAGTGTTTCGATTCATTTTTACCTCCGATAGGGTTCGCGAGGATACCCTTCTTATTTGCATCAAATTATTTGATGGTCCTATAACTTACCAGCCCTCCAGAATCCTCGGCTGAATAAATTGCATTAGCAATAGACCTTGAGATGGTCTTTGCAGCAAGAATTCCAACCAAATTTATGTCTGCTTCAACTTGGCCACTTGCTAGTGTAAAAATTGTATCTCCATCGTTCATGGTATGCACTGGATTAATTGATCTTGCATATCCATCATGAGCCATTTGTGAGATCTTATTACAGTTTGCCTTAGTGAGTCTTGCGTTAGTTGCCACGACAGAAATTGTAGTGTTGGCAGGGCTAAATTGATTATAATCTTTAAGCTGCTTTTCGTAAAGGGCACAAGTGTCTAAAAAGATTTTATTTTCCCTGTCATAAACTCCCGCAATTCTTTTTCCAGCTTCGTAGTCAAAAATATCTCCCAAGGCATTTAATGCAACTATAGAAGAGACTACAAGGTCGCCAACTCTTATTGATGATTGACCAAGACCTGACTTCATGGCAAAGTCATTGCCCAAGATTTTTCCAACGCTGGCACCACAGCCTGCACCAAAGTTGCCTTGAGTCTTGTCATCTTCTCTTGCCTTTCTTGCAGCTTCATATCCCATATTAAAATCAGGTCGAACTTTTGAATCGCCTACTGCAAGATCAAAGAGAACTGCACCGGGAACTATGGGAACTATACCAACTCCCACATCGAAGCCTGCACCTTCTTCTTCCAAGAACTTCATAAGTCCGCCACCTGCGTCAAGTCCATAGGCAGACCCACCAGTTAAGAAAACTCCGTGGACCTTTTGGACCAAGTTTTCTGCTCTTAGAAGATCAGTCTCACGAGTGCCAGGTCCTGCACCACGAACGTCAACTCCTGCCGTAAAGCCTTCTGTGCAAAGGATGGCACTTGTCCCTGTTAGGGCCAGGCCATCTTCTGCGTGGCCAAGTCTTATACCCTTAACATCTGTCAAAAATCCCTCGTACATATTTCCTCCTTATTAAAAGTTTATCAACTCATACAAAATTATAAACTTGCAAAAATTTATAAAGTTGTAAGAGTTCGCTAAGTCATAAAAAAATATTAACTCACAAAGAACTATAAAGTCACAAAAACTTACAAAGTCATAAAACCTAATCACTTACAAAATATCAAAAAACCTCATCAAAGTCGATGAGGTTTAAAAATTTATTTATTTTTTCTCTTTTCGTTGACAGATGTAATTTTATCCTTGAATGTGTAATCCTTGTCGCGTCTGTCATCAATTTTTACAACAGAGTAAACCCTGTCTGCTCCAGATTCAAAAACTGATTCTTGCATCCTTCTTATTACATCATATAAAACTTTTAAATCCTTATGGGCAATTGTTGTTCCCATGGCATTAAGTTCATAAGTTAGTCCATCAACTTCGCCAATGGAGTCAAGGGCACCTGCAATGTACTTGCTCACAGATGTTGTCTTTGTTCCTATAGGTATAAGTGTTAATTCTGCTACTGCCATTTTATTCCTCCTAGTCACTAATCCTTGGCAGGTTCCAATTTCTTTTCACTGCCAAGAGTCTAAATATTAAAACTGTAAAAAAACAAATTATCATGGAAACCTGGTCGCCTAAAAAATTTCTCGTGAGGAGAAAAACTATAGAGCCCAAGATACATGCGCCGGCATAAATTTGTTCCTTAAAGATAAAGGGGATAGTGCCTGCCAAGACGTCACGAATCATTCCACCGCCAACTCCCGTTATAGAACCAACAAATATAAGCAAAAACCTCTTATCAAGTCCTAGGGAAAGGGCAGTTGCCATTCCAGTAATAGTAAAGGAAGCAAGACCAATTGTGTCGCTAATTATCATGAACTCATTCATAAAATTTATGACCTGTCTTGATTGAAATTTTTTTCTGAAATAGAAAAACATAAAAACTAAAATTGAAAAGACAGTGGATATGATTGCGTTAGTTGAATTCTGAAACATCTTTGGTGGATTGATACCAAGGACCAAGTCACGAACGAAGCCTCCCCCAAGAGCTGTGACAAGACCCAAGACGGTAACGCCAAGTATGTCCATCTTCTTCTTGCAACCAAGTATGGCACCGGAAATTGCAAAGGCAATTGTCCCGATGATGTCAAAAAATACATTGAACTCTAAATAATTTCCAATCATAAGGTCATTATACCAAAGTTTAAATTTGTGGGAATCGGAAATTTCAATAAATTGAAAAAATTTTTTTAAACTTTGTTATAATGTTAATAGTATTGGAGGGACTATGAGCTTACTTATAAAAAACATTTCTTATTTAGATATAGACCAGGAAAAAATTATTGATAATGCAGATATTCTTATAGAAGAAAATAAAATAAAAAAAATTGGAAGAGATTTAGATGTTAAAGCTGACCAAGTTTTTGATGGCAAGGACAAACTTCTTACACCAGGTTTTGTAAATGCCCACACCCACCTTGGCATGTCTTATTTTAGGAACTATGCCGACGACTTGGCACTGATGGACTGGCTGGAAAATGAAATTTGGCCAATTGAAGCAAAGTTAAATCCTGAGGACATATATTGGTCCTCTAAGCTTTCTATTATTGAAAACATAAAGTCGGGTGTGACAACTTTTTGTGATATGTACTACGAGATGGATAAGGTTGGGGACGCTGCCATTGAAGCTGGCATTCGTGGAGTCTTAACTCGTGGCATGACAGATGTTGATGGGGAAGGGGAAGCCAAACTTAAAGAGTTTGACGACCTTTACAAAAATTATCAAAACAAAGCTGGGGGAAGAATTAGAGTTGTCCCTGCACCTCATGCAATTTATACTTGTTCCACTGACTTTTTAAAGGAAATCTCTAAGAGGTCCTTGGAAAGATACGACAGTTTAATTCACATTCACTTGTCAGAAACTATAACAGAAGTAGAAAATTCAAAAAAAGAATATGGGATGACGCCAATTGAGTACGTAAACTCCTTGGGACTACTTGATAGCCAAATAATTGCAGCCCACTGCGTTCACATTACTGATGAAGAAATTGAACTTGTGAAGGATAAAAAATTCTTCCCAGTTTACAACCCATCATCAAACCTAAAGCTTGCCAGTGGATTCACACCAGTTGATAAACTTTTGAAAAACAATATAATTGTGGCATTAGGAACTGACGGCGACTCTTCAAACAACAACCAAGACTTTGTTGAGGAGATGCACATAGGCGGCATAGTCAACAAGGCCGTTACCATGAATGAAAAGGCTGTGCCGGCTATTGAAATTTTAAAAATGGCAACTGTAAATGGAGCAAGGGCCCTTGGCTTTGAAAATCTTGGCTTGATTAAGGAAGGCTACCTTGCAGATCTAACAATTTTTGATTTAGATTCAAATTCTTTCACACCGAGAAATAATTTGATCTCAGCCCTAGTTTACTCAGCCAACTCATCTGATGTTGAAGCAGTCATTTGTGACGGCGACTTTATCATGAAGAATAGGGAAATAGTAAAGCTAGATGAGGGAAAAGTTAGACAAGTGGTTAATGAGAGATGGGAAGACATTAAGAGCAGATAAGACCATGGAAAAGAAAAAAACAAATAATTTTTTTAAAGTCATACTAAGGCTAGCTATTTTACTAATCACTATTGCCATCTTCACTGGTGGTATCATGCTTGCCCTGTCCCTAATTTTTTATGGGCAGACTTATTTTAATAGCGGCTATAAAAATGCAAACCTAGTGATGTTAACGGGGACTACGGGCCAGCTCTTGGCAGCCATCTTCTTTGTGAAATTTATTTTGAAAAAGAAAATTGACTACATCTTCTTCAAGAGAGAAGGACTTGCAAAGAATATTGGACTTGGACTCTTCCTAGGATTCTTGCAAATTTCTATTTATGTCTTGCTAGACATGGGAAGGGGAGTCCTTGGATACGAGAAGATTAACCTAGGCAATTTAAACTTAATTTTTCTTGCCTACTTCATTGCCTTCTTTATCCAATCCACATCAGAAGAATTCTTGGTAAGAGGAATCCTAACAAGAGTCCTAGTTGATAAATATGGAAGGAAGATTGCAATCTTACTACCATCAATTTTCTTTGGTTTATTGCACCTAGGCAATGAGGGAGTGACAATTTTATCCACCCTCAACACAATCTTGGTGGGATTATTTTTTGCAAAATTATTATTCTACTCAGACAACATTATGTTGACCTCTGGAGTCCACGCAGGCTGGAACTTTTCCATGGCAATGATCTATGGCCTAAATGTTAGTGGCTTTAGTGGCTTTGACAGCCTACTTAATTTTAAAATTTTAAATTATAACTTGTACGACAAGACTTATGGGCCAGAGGGAAGTATCCTCGTGACCTTCATTGAAATAATTAGTATTTTTATTATATTTTATTTGGAAAAAAGAAAGAGAGATAAAAATGGAAGATAAAAAAATAGTTTACTCTGGGATCCAACCTTCAGGTTCCCTCACTATTGGAAATTATATTGGGGCCTTAAAGAACTTTATTGGCCTTCAAGATGAATACAACTGCCTCTACTGTATAGTTGACATGCATGCCATCACTGTGGCACAAGAGCCAAAGGACCTTAGGAAGAACACACTTGATGTCCTTGCACTTTACCTTGCAGCAGGTCTTGACCCAAAGAAGTCAATAATTTACATCCAATCTCATGTACCAGCCCACGCTGAACTTGGTTGGGTCCTAAACACAATGACAGGTCTTGGACAACTTCAAAGGATGACACAATTTAAGGACAAGGCAAAGAAGTATACTGACGTGCAAGCAGGCCTACTTAACTATCCAGTCCTAATGGCAGCAGACATTTTGCTTTACCAATCTTCCTTTGTACCTGTTGGCGAAGACCAAAAGCAACACATAGAAATTACAAGAGACTTGGCACAAAGATTTAACTCAAGATATTCTGAAACTTTTACAATTCCAGAAATTTTAACTCCAAAAGTTGGGGCAAGAATTATGTCTTTGAAAGACCCATCTTCAAAGATGTCTAAGTCTGACCCAAATAAGGACGGTTACATCCTTCTTCTTGACTCAGAAGACGACACAAGAAAGAAAATCAAAAGAGCTGTGACAGATTCTTCTGGCGAGTTTAGATATTCTGACGAACAAGCAGGCCTAAAGAACTTGATCAACATTCACGCTTCCTTCTCTGGCATGAGCCCAGAAGAAATTGTTAAGAAGTACGAAAACCTTGGCTACGGCGAATTCAAAGAAGATCTTGGCGAAGTTGTAGTTGAAGGACTAAGACCACTTCGTGAAAGATTTAAAGAGATTAGGGAGGACAAAGCTTATCTTGAATCAGTTTACAAGGAAGGAGCAGAAAAAGCATCCTATCTTGCCAACAAAACCCTAAGAAAGGTTTATAAGAAGGTTGGTTTTATCCCTAGATAATCAAGATTTTATTGATTTCAAATATTTTTTGTGGTATCTTTTATATTAAGTTGGAGGTGGCTTATGGCAAAGAAAATTATTATTGTCCTTGCCCTAATTCTTCTTGGAGGCTATTTTGCCTATCCACAGATTCGAAAAAAAATGTTTGAAGCAGAGTTTAAGAGGCAAAACCCTGGAGTAGAAATTATAGGTAAGGCAGATGGACCGACAGCTATTTTTACCACAAAAAATAAAAAAAGAGACAAAGATAAGGGTGTAGAAAAAAATAATAATCAAGAAGCAGACCAAGCAACTGCTATAGGAACAATTGGTGGGAATGACGATTTTAAGGTCTTATATCCAAAGGTTGATCCAGATTCTGAACCTACCTTACAAGCTTCTGATTTTTTAAGAGTCAAGGATTTTATTTTTGAATCTTCATCAGTTAAAAAGGACCTTGAGAAGGATTATGACAATGCAGCAAGAGCTTTTGGCTTTGGAAGTGAATCCAAAGAACCAGAAAAGGCTGGCAAGATAGAAGATGCGACAATAATTGGAGCAGTCATAAACTCAAGGGGATTTAGTGGTGACAAGTTGGTCTTAGATATTAACACCTATTCCAATGTTAAAAGTTTAATGAAATCTACTTACATCTTAGGATTTGAAGATGAAAATGGAAAAGAAATCAAAGAATTAAAGGTAAGAATAAATTCTTCAGAGCCAGAAGATCATCAAAATGTAAGAGAAGAAATTGGTGGGTTTGATAAGTACAAAAAGGTAATCATATTTTTGAAGCAAGTAGAAGTTGTAGAAGACAATGATTGTACAAGTTACCTCACTCCTATACAAAACTTGACAATAGAAAAATAAATTAGCAATAAAAAAGAGGATTGTAAAAATTTATATTTAGAGAGAGACTATTTGCTGAGATGTCTTTATAAACTTTACAATTGTAGCTTTTTTGCTTCTTTGGTGAAGCTAGTAGCCAGAGACGACTTATCTCGTTAAAGATTTTAGAGAGTTTATTGAAAAATAAAAATTAAGGTGGTACCGCGTCTTTCGTCCTTAGGGATGGAGGACGCTTTTTTATTTTTTAATTTTATAAAAATGCAAAAATTCAAAAATTATAAATTATGAGGAGGAAAAATGAAAGAGTTAAACAAAACTTATGATCCAAAGGATTTTGAAGAGAAAATCTATGACTATTGGATGGAAAATAATTACTTTAGGGCAGAGGTTGATGAAAACAAAAAACCTTACTCAATTGTAATGCCACCTCCAAATGTAACAGGCAACCTTCACATGGGTCACGCTCTTAACAACACTATCCAAGACGTTCTCATTAGGACAAAGAGGATGCAGGGCTACTCAGCACTTTGGCTACCAGGAACTGACCACGCATCAATTTCCACTGAAGCAAAGGTTGTTGAAAAACTTAGAAACCAAGGCATAAACAAGGAAGACATTGGAAGAGAAAAATTCTTAGAACACGCTTGGGAATGGACTCACGAATACGGTGGCAACATTGTAAACCAACTTAAGAAGCTGGGAATTTCTTGCGACTGGTCAAGACAAAGCTTCACCCTTGATGATAATCTTTCCCACGCAGTTGAAGAAGTTTTTATAGAACTTTATGAAAAAGGACTTATCTATCGTGGCAACAGGATTATTAACTGGTGCCCATCTTGTGAGACTTCAATCTCTGATGCAGAAGTTGAACACGAAGAAAGTGATGGCAATATTTGGTACTTCAAGTATCCCTTTGCAGATAGGGAAGGTGGAATTGAAATTGCAACAACAAGACCTGAGACTATCCCAGGAGACCTTGCCATTGCAGTAAACCCTGAAGACGAAAGATACACTGACCTTGTTGGTGAGTATGTAATGATTCCAGTAATGGGCAACAAAAAAATTCCAATTATTGCTGATGATTATGTTGAAATGGACTTTGGTTCTGGTGCAGTAAAGATTACTCCATCCCACGACCCTAACGACTTTGAAGTTGGAGCTCGTCACGACCTTGGTCAAAATATAATTATGGACGGCAAGGGCTACTTAAATGAAAATGCTGGTGCCTATGCAGGCTTGGAAAGATACGAAGCTAGAAAGAAAATCATAGAAGACTTTGAAAAGCTTGGCTTCTACATTGGCAAGAAACACCACCACAATGCTGTTGGTCATTGCGAAAGATGTCACACAGTTATTGAACCCCTAATCTCTAAGCAATGGTTCGTTAAGATGGCACCACTTGCTAAGCCAGCTCTTGAAGAATACAGGAAGGGCAACTTAAATATCATTCCAGAAAGATTTGGAAAGATTTACGAAAACTGGCTAGAAAATATTCGTGACTGGAACATTTCAAGACAATTGTGGTGGGGTCACAGACTTCCAGTTTGGTATTCAGACTCTGACGATGAAATTGTAATTTCAAGAGAAGATCCATCAAACACAGAAGGGCATGAAGGCAAGACTTACACACAAGACCAAGACACACTTGACACTTGGTTCTCATCAGCCCTTTGGCCTTTCTCAACTCTTGGTTGGCCAGAAAAAACTCCAGAGTACGACTACTTCTATCCAACAAATGTACTTGTAACAGGCTACGACATTATCTTCTTCTGGGTAATTAGAATGGTATTCTCTGCCCTAGAACAAACTGGCAAGCTTCCATTTAAAGATGTATTCCTAAATGGACTTGTAAGAGACGACCAAGGAAGAAAGATGTCTAAGTCTCTTGGCAATGGTATTGACCCACTTGACATCATAAGAGACTACGGTGCCGATGCTCTTAGATTTACCCTTGTAACAGGTAACACTCCAGGCAACGACATGAGATTTTACATTAAGAGGGTTGAAGCAAATAGAAACTTTGCCAACAAACTTTGGAATGCAACAAGATTTTTAATGATGAATATGTCTGATGAAATCGAAGATTCCAACTTTGATGTAAATAAACTTCACTACCAAGACAAGTGGATAATATCAAAGCTACAAAAGGTTATAAAATCAATTACAGAAAAAATTGACAAGTACGACATTGGCCTTGCAGCAGATGACATTTACGACTTCATCTGGTCCGACTTCTGCGATTGGTACATTGAAATTGTAAAACCAGTTTTATATTCAGATGATGTGGAAGAAAAAACAAACACAGTAAAAGTTTTACTTTATGTATTAGAAAATATTTTAAAACTTCTTCATCCATTTATGCCTTACATCACAGAAGAAATTTGGCAAGCCCTACCTAATAGGAAGGAAGCACTTATTGTTGCTGCTTGGCCAGAATACAGGGAAGACCTTGTGTTTGAAAAAGAAGAAAGGGCAACAGAATACATTGAAAATGCTATTCGTGAAATCAGAAATGCAAGAAGCGAAATGAATATAGAAAACTCAAAGAAGTCCAACACTCTTGTTTACACTAAGGACAATGAAGTTAAGGAAATCTTTGAAGAAATGAAGGGACTTCTTCTAAATCTTGGCTACTCAAACTCTGTAGAAATTACAGATGACGAAAGCAAAAAGAATTCAGAAAATATTTCTATAGTTCTCGACAAGGCAGAAATCCAACTTCCACTAAAGGAACTTGTGGACTTTGAAAAGGAACTAAAGAGACTTCAAAAGGATAAGAAGGAAGCTGAAGGAGAACTAAAGAGAGCCAAGGGCAAACTTGCCAATGAAGGCTTTGTTTCTAAGGCGCCAGAAAAACTTATTGAAGAAGAAAAAGAAAAAGTTACTAAGTACGAAGAAATCCTAAAGACAATTGAAGTGCAAATTGCAAAGGTAGAAAAGAACCTATGACATACCAAGAAGTTGTAAAAAATATTGAATCCAGGATTGGCAAGTTCAAGTCCAAGGGCAATGTGAGGATCAAAAAGTTTTTAGAAAAGCTTGGGTCCCCCCACAAGAACTTAAAAGTCATTCACGTTGCTGGGACCAACGGCAAGGGATCAACAGTTAACTTTATAAAAGATGTCTTAAAAGAAGACTACAAGGTGGGGTCCTTTGTTTCTCCCCACCTCATAACTTACTGCGACAGGATAAAAATTGGCGATGCAGAAATTTCTCAAGCCGACTTTGCTGAAATTGGTGAATTTATAATTGAAAGGGAAAAAGATATTGTAGAAGAATATGGGGACCTAAACCTCTTTGAGTTTTTGACAATTATGGCAATCATCTACTTTGAAAGGGAAGGGGTGGACCTTGCCATTCTTGAAGTTGGCATGGGTGGACGTGCAGACTCTACAAACATCTTCACAAATCGTGAAAAATTAATTTCTCTTATCACATCAATATCCATGGACCACATGGAATATCTTGGCGACACCATAGAAGAAATTGCAGATGCCAAGGCTGGCATCATCCAAGAAGGTGGACTTGTGGTAACGACTAATATGGATCCAAAAATTCTTGGAGTTATAGAGAAAGAAGCAAAAGAAAAATCTGCAGAACTTTTCTACACCAAGGACCTTGCAAGCGAGATTTTAAATTCAGACCTAAGGGGAATTGATTTCAAAGTGAAATTAGATGATGTTGAAGAAGAATTTCATCTCACACAAATTGGCGACTACCAAGTTGAAAATGCTTTTGGAGCAATTTACGCCCTCTACCTCTTAAACAAGAGGGGAATTTTAAAAATTTCTCTTGATGACATCAAGGCGAGAATAAAAAGATCAACTTGGAAGGGAAGGATGGAGATTGTCTCAAGAGACCCACTTATAATACTTGACGGAGCCCACAACTTTGATGGAATCAAGAGACTAGTTGAGTCCCTAGACAATTTTAAATTCAAAAAACTCCACCTCATTATGTCAATCCTTGCAGACAAGGAACACAAGAAGATGCTAGAAGAAATTGCGTCCTACACAGATGAAGTTGTCTTTGTAAATCTTGACTACAAGAGGGGAACAAGCCCAGATGAACTTAGCAGCGAGGCAAGTGAGTACGGACTTAAGGGTCAAGTCATGACAATTGATGAAGCCCTAGCCTATTACAAAAAGTCTTACCAAGAAGGAGACTTGATATTAATCACAGGCTCTCTTTACTTCGTAAGTGAAGCAAGATCAAAGATTTTAAACTACGATTACAGCATTTAATAAAATAAAGAATTGTAAAAAAATAAGACCATGGATTTTTGTTTCCATGGTCTTTTAATTTAAGTTAAATTATTTTGCTTCTTTAGCAGTTTCTTTAACTTCTTCTTTAGCTTCTTTGACGTCTTTCTTCATTTCTTTTTTAGCTTCTTTAACGTCTTTTTCCATTTCTTTTTTAGCTTCTTTAGCTTCTTTCTTTTCTTCTACTTTAACGTCAGCCTTGAAACCAAGTTGTTCTTTAGCTTCAACAAGTGCCTTAAGTTCATTTGTGAATTGTTCAGCAGTAGCTTTTTCATCAGCTAGTAGAGATTTTGCAGCTGCAACAGCATTTTCAAAGTTAGATTTTACTTTGTCGTCAGCTTTCTTGTAAGCTTCAGATTCACGAACTTCTTTTTCGTTAACAAGTTCTTTTTTAACAGCTTCTTTAAGTTCTTCTAATTTAGGAGCAACTTTTTCTTCTTTAGCAGCTTCTTTTTCAGACATTAATAGAACAGTGTTAGTAGCCTTGTCAAAATCAACGCCAAATCCAAGAGCTTCGCCAAGATCTCTTAACTTGTAGTAATTGCTGTCATCAACCTTGTAAGCAGTAGCTGTAAGAGCCTTGTCGCCAACCATTACCTTGTCGTTAGTAAGCATACCCTTAGACATAGCCTTTACTTCTTTTTGGTCAGTTTCAGCAACCTTGTAGTCAGCACCCTTAGTTAAAGTTACAAGAGCATCCTTGTATTCAACACCAAATTTAGCCTTAGAGTCTTTAAGAACTGCAGCTAGGTCTCTAAGTTTGAAGTAGTTGTAACCATCAATGTTGTATCCATAGATAACAACGTCTTTTCCGTCAAGTTTAACCTTTTGAGTAGTAGCCTTAACGTCAACAGTTTTAACTTCTTTTACTTCTTTTTTAACTTCTTCTTTAACTTCTTTAACGTCTTTCTTAACTTCTTCTTTAACTACTTTAGCATCTTTTTTAGCTTCAGTCATTTTTTCTTCAGCTTTTTCTTTAGCTTCAGTCATTTTTTCTTTAGCATCTTTAGCTACTTCTTTTCCAGCTTCCTTAGCGTCTTTAGCTAATTGTTCAACCTTAGATGGTTCTTTAGCTTCTTTCATAGCATTTTCAGCTGCAGCGAAAACTGGGCTAGCAGTAGATAGTAGCATTACTCCAGCTAGAGATAGTGATGTTAATTTCTTGTTCATTATAATTTTCCTCCTAAAATATAAGTTAACCTTATTATACATAAATTAATTGATAAATCAATTAAAGTGAGTAAAATAGAGAATCATTTTAAAAATTTTAATAATTCTGTAACATTAATTCTTGCTATAAGCGTAAACGAAACCACCACTTGCATCTACAGTGACTTCGCCAGACTTAGTGTAGAAGACATAAGTGCCAGCATCAGGGAGGTAATCCCTTTGGTCCTTGCTAAGTTCCTTATCTTTTAAAAACCTCTTCTTGTTTCCAACAAGGGTCATGAAGTCACGAGCAACTTTTCTTGACTCACCTTCACTCAAGTGCTTTTCCAAGAAGGGATACTTTTCGTTAGGGAAGTAGTCAAACTTATAAAACTTTAAATTATTATTCTTATCAAAGATAAATCTCATGGATAAATTTTTCTTTTCATAATCCTTTAAAAATAATTCATAGACCTTGCCGTCTTGAACTTCTTCCACCCTCATGACACCATCCCTTAAGTAGTCGCCCAGGTCAGTGACCTTTCGTATCTTATTAATAAGAGCAAGGTCCTTGACATCCTTAAGAGGGTCAGGGTCTCGAGTGGCATCTCTCTCATAGCCATTATTGATGCTGCAGTAAAATTCTTTTTCATTCCACTCAAGCTTGGCATTCATTGCATTGGCAAGTGCCCTAGCAGGTACATAAGCAGTGTCATTTAAGATAAAAGTTGGCGAGTCAATTGTAAAGACCATGTCATCAATCCTGTACTCCTTAGAGTCAATGTAGAAAACAATCTTTTTTCCCTTGTTAATAATCTCCACCTGCCTTGTGTCGCCCTTCCAAATAACATCAGCTCCTAGGTTTTCAGAAACAAGCCTAAGAGGAATGTGAATCCTGTCATTCTTAACAACGAAATCCTTCTTGAAGACGATGTTATTGATGACAAGAGTCATCTTTTTCCTTTCACTAGCGTAGACACTGGTGAAGAGTAAAAGAAAAGATAGGATAAATAAAAACTTCTTCTTCATGCAATCACTCCTTTAGTTAATTATAACACTAATAAAAAATTAAAAACTTACAAAAAGCTTAAGAATAAGAGAAAAGAAAAAAGTCCCCCTAAGAGAACTTTTAAGAATTAATTATGAATTTTTATTTCGCAATTAAAAGATAACTTTTTTTGAGACATACTCTTTTATGATTGAAGAAAGCTTGCAAGCAAACTCTTCTATCTTTGGATTTTTATATACGACAGTGATTGCTGAAAAGTCTCCATCAATTTCTATAAATTCACAATAAGAAGTTGAATTAATCATCTTAAGAGCTGACTCATAAATAAAAGTTACACCCTTATTGGCCCTAACCAAGCTTACAGAATTCATTATAGTGGATGTAATTTTAATATTCTCAGGGTAGAAGTTCTTGGCTTTAAAGATGTCCTCTACGGACTTTCTTAGATTTTTTTCACGATTTAACAAGAAGAAGGTTTCCTTTGAGTAGTCCTCTAAAGAATTATTATCATCTTTATAAATAGACTTGGGAACCATTAAATAAATTTTGTCGTTTAAAACGTGAACAGATTGTAAGTTCTTGTTATTTATATTTCTGTTAGTTATAAATAAATCAATCTCATCTCTTAATAAGGCATCTTCGAAAGAAGTGGAATCATACTTAGTAAGACTCAACTCCAAGTTTGGATAAACTTCTATTAACCTAGGTACAATGTTTGGAATTATGTATTGAGACATAAAAGTCAAAGAACCTATCCTAATGTATGAATTATTTGAACTTTTGGATTCGTTTATTTCTTTTAGCATTTCCATTTCTAAGTCTTGGAACTTATCTATGTAATCAAAAAGTATTTTGCCTTCTTGAGTTAAAGCTAGGGGAGACTTTGACCTATCAAAAATTACAAAGCCAATATTGTCTTCGATCCTCTTTAAAGTCCTACTTAGATTTGGTTGAGCAGTAAAAAGTTTTTGTGAAGCCCGGCTTATACTTCCACACTCTCTTATTGTTGTTAAAATTAAAAGACTTTTATGGTCTAACACTTATATCACCAAAGATATTATATCATAAATCATATATGGGGTATAGTAATTTAAGTATTTGCCGTAGTAAAGTCAAGAATGCTAAGATTTAAATATAGATATGAAAATGTTTACTCAAAAACTTTTCTATCAAAAACGTTAGAAGATTGTGTAATTTAAAAAAGAGGTGTTTTATGGAAAAAGTAAAAAAGAAAAAGGTTCCACATACTTTAGTAATTCTTATGATTATTATTTTATGTGCAGTTGCTCTAACTTGGATTATACCAGCTGGAGCTTATGAAAGGATTGAAAACGCACAAGGTGTAAAGGTAATTGATCCAGAAAGTTTTCATTATATTGAAAAGAGTCCAGTAAATCCTTTAAAAATATTTAACATTAGTTTAGAAGGCTTTAAGGATGCAGTAACTTTAATATTTGTAATTTTATTCTCAGGAGCTTCCTTCCATGTAATCACAATGAGTGGAGCTTTACAATCGCTAATAGGAGCTGTTTCTAAAAAGACAGAGAGTAAGGAATATCTTTTTATTCCAATACTAACTCTTATCTTTGGACTTATTTGTACAACTCAAGGTGTAAATACCTTCATAGGATTCGCTCCAATTATGGTTATGATTGCTTTGGCAATGGGATTCGACTCTATAGTAGGAGCTTCAATCATATTACTTGGTGGAGCTGTAGGATTTTCAACAGGAACTTTAAACGTTAATACAACAATAGTTGCTCAAGAAATTGCAGGATTAGCACCATACTCAGGTCTTTCCTACAGAGTTGTTTGCTTTATAGTTTTCTATATTGTTACAAACTTGTACTTAGTTAAGTATGCCCTAAATATTAAAAAGAATCCTGAACTAAGTCCTATGCATGAACTTGATAAGCTTAGAGTTAAGGATGTAGACTCTCACGATGAGTTTAACGCTCCAATGGATGCAAGAAAATGGGCAGTTATAATTTCGCTATTTGCTGCACTTGGACTTATTGTTTATGGTGGAGTAAAATTAAAATGGAAATTGGAAGAAACAGCAGTTGTATTTATTTGGTTATCAATAGTAGCAGGTTTTGCTGCTGGATTTACACCATCACAAATTGCAAAATATTTTGTTGAAGGTGCTAAAAAAATGGTAGGGGCAGCCCTAATAATTGGACTTGCAAGAACTGTTTCAGGAGTATTAGATGCTGGTAACATAATGGACACAAGTATCCACGCTATGTCAGGATGGCTTAACTTCTTCCCTCAATTTTTAAAGGGACCAATGATGTTTATCATAAACTTAATAGTTAATATGTTTATAACTTCTGGAAGTGGACAAGCAGCTGCAATTATGCCAATATTTGCTCCTCTAGCTGATACTATTGGACTTACAAGACAGACTGCAGTTTTAGCTTTTAACTTTGGAGATGGATTTTGCAACTATATCCTACCAACTTCAACAGCCCTAATGGGAATCTTGGGAGCAACAGACATACCTTATGACAAATGGATGATGTTCATGGGGAAACTATTTGGAATTTGGATCATAGTTGGTTCAATTATGATGATTGGGGCACAAGTTATTAACTTTTAAAAAATAGTAAAGGAGAAAAATGAAAGACCTAATTATAAAGGAAATTGATAAAATAAAAAATAAATTATTTGAAATGTCAGACGAGATCTTTGATCATCCAGAACTTTGCTTTGAAGAACACTTTGCAAGTAAAGTTTTAGAAGATTATCTTGAAGAAAATGGCTTTAAAGTTGAAAGAGGTTTAGGGAGTTTAGACACTGCCTTTCGAGCGAAGTATTCTAATGGAAATGCCAAGTACAACATAGGACTCTTGTGCGAGTATGATGCACTTCCTATGGGTCATGGTTGCGGCCATCAAATGCAAGGCCCATCAATAATAGGAGCTGCCATAGCAGTAAAAAATGCAGTGAAAGACCTCCCCTTTAACCTAATTGTTTATGGAACACCTGCTGAAGAAGGCGGTGGGGGAAAAATGATTATGCTTAAAGAGGGTTACTTAAAAGATATTGACATAGCCCTTATGATGCATGGCGGACCAGCAACTCAAGTTGATGTTAAGTCTATGGCACTGTCATCAAGATTTGTAAAATTTTTTGGCAAGTCATCTCACGCAGCCCTTAAACCAGAAGCAGGTAGATCAGCTTTTGATGCTCTTCTTTTAACCTTCCAAGGCGTAGAATTTTTAAGAGAACACGTGAAAGAAGATACGAGGATGCACTACACAGTTCAAACTCTTCCAGGACCAGCAAATGTTGTTCCAAGTGAAGCAGAAGGTCACTTCTCACTTAGGTCCTACAACTCAAAGTATTTAGATGAAGTTGTGGAAAGATTTGACAATATTGTAAAGGGTGCAGCCCTAATGACAGGAACGACTTATGAAATAAGAGAAGACAGAAGACTTGAATCAAAAATACCTGCCTATATCTTAAATGATTTAATAATGAAAAATGCTGAGGAACTAGGAGCTCCAAGAATAAAAGGAGCCAGAGAAAAGACAGGTTCAACAGATTTTGGAAATGTAACCTATTTAATGCCAGGATCATGTGCAAGGATAGCCTTTGTTCCAGAAGGAACAGCTTCTCACTCTCAAGAATTTTTAGACTTAGGTAAGAAAAAAGAAGCACACGACTGTGTTGAGTACGGTGCAAAGATAATTGCTACAACAGTCTATGATTTAATAGAAGATCCTAGCCTAATCGAAAAATCTATAGAAGATTTTAAAGAATACAAATCAAAGATGTAAAATGAAATCCCCTTTTTATCGAGGGGATTTTTTAATACAAGAAAAAAGTCCCCCTAAGGGAACTTTTAAGAATTAATTATGAACTTATTGCCACATGACTTGCATGTAACTCTTATTTTGCCCTTGCCTCTTGGGACCTTCATCTTTAACTTGCATGAAGGGCACTTGATGTACTTGTAAGTCTTCCTATTGTCGTACCTAGTCTTGGAAGTGAAGACCTTCCTCCTCAGTGGTTCAACGCTATCCAAGAATTTTTGATTTTCTCTGTACCTTGCGTTGATGTCGCGAGAGAAGATCCTGTAATAGGAATAAATTATAAGCACAAGGGCAACAGTTGGTAGGCTTGCCTTCTTTACGAAGAGATTAATTATCAAGAGGACAAGAGCTAGGGAAGTGATGAACCTGCCCAATTGATCTTGACCATACCTGCCCACCATAAACTGTCTAAACTTTTCTTTGATTTTCAAAAAATCAACTCTTTCTAATTTTATAATCTTATAGGTCTAACTTTGCAATATGATCCTTGATTACGCCAGCTGTCTTTTTAAGTCTACCCAATTCTTCTTCTGTTAAGTCAAGCTCAAACTTTTCTTCTATACCATCTTTGCCAACCCTAATTGGAGTTGAGATGTATAAGTCATTAAGTCCGTAGTGTCCTTCCATTAAACAAGAAGCCTTTAGGACAATTTTTTCGTCATTGGCAATTGCTTGGATGATATTGTTAACAGTGTTGCCAATACCATATTGAGTTGAGCACTTGCCCTTGAAGATATCCCAGCCACGACGACGAGTGTCATCTTCGATTTGGTCCTTGTCAAAGTCCTTAAATAGTTCTGGGTGAGTTTCCTCATACTTATCAAGAGTCATAGATCCAATCATAACTTGAGACCAAGGAACGAATTGACTTTCACCATGTTCACCAAGGACAGTAGCGTTGACAGACTTTGGAGAAATACCAAGCTTATTTGCAATTACAACTTGTAGCCTTGCAGAGTCCAAAAATGTTCCTGAACCAATAACCCTTGAGTCATCAAAGCCAGAAACTTTATAAACTTCATAAGTAATAATGTCTACAGGGTTTGTTACAACGACAAAAATTCCTTTGAAGCCAGCGTCAACAATCTTTCTTACGTAGCTTGCAACTTCCTTCTTGTTTAACTCAAGCTCATTAAGTCTATCTTCTTCAGGGATCTTGCCAGAGCAAATTACAACGACATCACGGTCGCCCATGTCTTCATACTCGCCAGCTCTAAACTTAACATCCTTTGGATAGAAAAGTCTTCCATCATTTAAGTCAATGGCTTGGGAGATTGCTTTTTCTTTTATAACATCATTAATAATAATGTCACTTGCAATACCTCTCATGGCAGAAGTGTATGCCACGATTTCGCCAACAGCTCCAGCTCCAATAATACCTAATTTCATCTTTATTCCTCCTTATGTCCTCCTGGGACAAATTTAATAAGAAGTCAAAAATCTTCTTATTAATACCATATTATAGTACAGTAAAATCTAAAAGGAAATAAAAAAGTAAATTAACTAAGCATTTACAGAAAAAAATAAAAATAAAAAATTGTAAATTTCTGTAGCTTTTTTTAAATTCAACTGTTATAATAAAGAAGCACTTGTAAGAGGGAGAAAAATTCCTCAAAAAATATTTAAAAAACTTTTTAAAAAGTGTTGACAAGATATTAAAAAGTGCGTATAATAAGTTTTGTTGTTAAAACTTCATGCGGGAATGGCGGAATTGGCAGACGCGCTAGACTTAGGATCTAGTTCCAATGGAGTGGGGGTTCAAGTCCTCTTTCCCGCACCAACATTAAACACACAAGTTAACTTGTGTGTTTTTTTACGTCCTTTTTTAAATTTTTACGGGAATCATAGATTCTCTATTAAAAGATTTACTGAATGATAAAAATTAGTTTTCTTAATGAGAAGACATTGGTATAAGGAAACTAAATAAAGTTATAAAACATATTTAGATGGCGAATTTATTGCGAATATGATATTATAATATTAATTATGCATAAATTTAAGCATAAAATAGTAGAAGAAAAGTGATTTTAATGGATAATATTATTTCTTTGTTTCATTGTAACGAAGATACTACTATAAATGTTGTTATGTTAAATATTAATGAAATTGATTTACTTAGATCCTTTGGTAATAAGGATTGGTTAGGGACTGGGATTTATTTTTGGGATAATCTAGGAAATGCAAAATATTGGAAGAGAGACAAAGAGAGAAAAGATAAAGAAAAAAAGTATTCAATTTTAAGAGTAGGAGTTTGCTTAGATAATGCGCTTAATCTCACTGATCCGGATGTGGGAAAACAGTTTAACAATATAATTAATAAAATATCAGAAATAGATCCTATTATACAAAAGGGCGGTTTCGGGAAAAAAATTGATTTTTTATCAAGAAAATCTCCGGAAATCATGGGTAATTATGAAGTTATTATTGCAGATGTATATTATGCAAAACAAACTAATAGGATATTTAAAAATATGAGAAGTTATTTGCCTAGGCTAACAGATAAAAATAAAAGGATTTATAATGTAATTAAAAACGACGCAATAGTTGAAGTATTAGGAAAAGAGGTTGATCTAAATGAATAAAGAGCAATCATTATTATTATTGAAGAAACTCGAAAATCAAATAGATAATATGAGCGAAGAAGAAAAAAAGGATTTTATAAAAGATGCTAAAATATTTTTTGATGATAAATATGAGAATAATTGTGAGCATTCTAAATTTGAGATTGAGTTTGAAAAATACTCAGAAGAGAAAGTAAAAAAGTATTCAACAAAAAATAATTTTATTTCAAACAATGAAATGAAAAAATTTAATGTTAATTGGTTAAGGGTGGCTTAATGAAGAATTTAAACGAAAAAGATTATGTAGGTGTTATTTCTTTTTTAGATTATCAAGTTGTTGATGCTGAATTTAAATTAAATAGGGACTTTAATGATAATGGAGAACCGATATCTATAGATTTTAAATTGGGACATGAATTTGAAAAAAAAGATAATATAATGCAAGTTGGCTTAGGCGCAAAAATTTTTGAAAATTCTACGGAAAATAACTATCCCTTTGAAATAAGTGTTGAAATTCTGGGTTTTTTTGAATCAGATAATGATGATATTAATTCAGAGGTATTTCTTCCTAATGCCCTTGCTATATTGTATCCATATTTGAGGTCAACGATAACCAATATTACAGCAAATGCTAATGTTCAACCTTTGATTTTACCAACAATAAATATTCTAAGTTATTTAAAAGATTCTGATACTGAATAATTATTACCGATTAAGAAATATTAAGCCTAGAGGATAAAACCTCTAGGTTATTTTTATGTTTGTTTTATATATCTCTTAAAAATTACACCTACAAATAATATTTCTGAAAATTAAAAAATAATTAATAATATTTACAATTATTTTACATTTACAAATTCATACAAAAAAAGAAATTTTATCGAGTATAATATGTGAGGGAGGACTTATGAAAAAAACTTTTAAAATAATTTTTGGACTAATACTAATTTTAATAATTTCTATATACATAGGAGGACTTTTCTTCTTCACTAATAGGTACATGCCAAGGACCTACATCAATGGAAGAGACTTTGGGCTTGTAAAAAAATCTGAACTCAAAAAGACCTACGAGGACCTTTCAAGAAATTTTGAACTTGAAATCATCGCCAAGGACAAGAACTTAAATGACAAGATCGCTGCCAAGGACTTTGGATATGTTGACTCTATAGGAAGTGAATCTATAGACCAGACAGCCTTCTACTGGCCAGTGGCATCTCTTGTGCCAAAGCACTACAAGGTTGACCGTGACCTAAAGTTTGATGCAGAAGCCTTAGATGAAAAAATAAAAAAGCTTAAACCAGTAATGGGGCAAAAGGACCACTCACAAGATGCAAAAGTCATCTTTGAAGATGGGGAATTTAAAATCCAAGATGAAATCCACGGCAACTTTATAAAGATGGATGAATTTAAAAATTCCATCCTAGGTCACTTTGGAGACTTGAAGGGAGAACTTGACCTTGCAGGGGAAAATCTCTACCAAGAACCAAAGATCACTAAGGATTCAGAATATATAAAAAATCAACTTGCTTCTTATAAAGACGTCTACAAGAAAAAAATAATTTTTGATTTCGACGACAGAAAGGAAGAAGTGACAGGTCAAGGCATAATTGCCATCTACTCCAAGGCTGATGACGGGACCCTTGCCCTTGACGAAGAGAAACTAAAACACTTTGTAGAAAGACTTGCTGCCAAGTACGACACTTATAGGACAAGCAGAATCTTTAACTCAACAGGACTTGGCCTCATGAAAGTTGACGGAGGCATCTATGGTTGGCTAACAGATAGGAAGGCTACAAGAGAAAAAATAAAAGAAGCCCTTGCGAAAGAAGAACCAGTTACAATAAAGCCAGCCTATAGGCAAGATGCGGTATCAAGAAAAGTTGACGACGTTGGCAAGACATACATCGAAGTAGACCTTGCAAGACAAAAACTTTGGTACTACAAGGACGGAGTCTTACAACTTGAAACCAATGTTGTAACAGGTAACCCAACCAAAGGCAACGGAACACCAACAGGCACTGACAGGATTTGGTCTCGTGAAAGAGATAGGTACCTAACAGGAGAAACCTACCGTTCAAAAGTTTCTTACTGGGCACCAATCAACTGGTCGGGAGTGGGTCTTCACGATGCATCATGGAGATCGAACTTTGGCGGAAACATCTATAAGTCAGGTGGATCTCATGGCTGCATAAACATACCAGTTCCAGTTATGAAAAACCTATTTCCACAAACCTTTACGGGTATGCCAGTTATAGTTTATAACTCAGCGACCCAAAGGGTAAATGATGCTGGCGGACAAGTAGTAGTTGGTCAACAACCACAAGCCCAAGGGCAAGGACAATAATAAAAATAAGAAAACTCTTGATAAATAAGCTTAATCTTTTATTGATTAAGCTTTATTTTTTTACAATTCTATATTAAGTTATGAATTATAGGGAGTGCCCCAGCTTGTTGAAGTCTTATGAGGTTATAAATTTTCCAATATGCTGCAAGCTAATAAGTTAGTAAGCAAAAAGTTCGGAGACGTTAAAAAAATTTCACTGCTCAAGAGGACGGAGCGAGTGAGTTGGCATGACCTAACCCAATTTGCGAAAGCAAATTGATGGTAGGTCAGTTCGCAAATTGGAGCTTGCGACAATTTGTGTTCTTCTATTTTTAGCATGACCGATTTTTTTGGACTTTCAGCGCGTGGGGTTCAAAGGGGGTGGTTTAAGGAGGGGGAAAATGGGCCTCGCAATGCCCCTTAACCCCCTCCTTAAAAGAAGTAAAAATAAAAATATATTTTATGATGAAAAATTTTTTAATATGTTTTTAAAGAAAGCTTTCATCAATTTAATACAAATTAACTCCACATAAAGCTTGAAAAAAATTTAACGAGTGATATAATAAAAACAAGAAATAAATAAATATTTTAAATCTTCAGGGAAGGGTGCAAATCCCAACCGGCGGTAAAGTCCGCGAGCGCAAGCCGAATTGGTGCAATTCCAATACCGACAGTAAAGTCTGGATGAGAGAATGATTTAAACTTTCACGCCCCGAAGGTTCGGGGTTTTTTTATGCCCCAACAGGAGGTAAAATGAATAAAGTAAATTCAAGTTCAATGATAAGAACAAAAGACATGACAAAAATAGGAATGCTATCAGTAATTGGTTTTATACTAATGTATTTTCAACTACCACTTACCTTTGTAGCACCACCCTTTATGAAGCTAGACATCTCAGACCTACCAGTACTAATGGGGGCCTTCACAATGGGACCAGCCTACGGCATCATAATCGCAGCCATAAAAAACATAATGCACATCATCTTTAAGGGCACAATGACAGCAGGAGTTGGCGAACTATCCAACTTCATCATCTCATCAACCTTTGCCTTCGTGTCAGCCTACTTCTATAGAAGACACAAGACATACAAGGGAGCAATAGTCTCCATGACACTAGGAGTCCTTGCCATGACTGTCCTTGCAATGATCTCCAACTACTTCGTAGTATTCCCACTATATGGTAAGGTAATGCCAATGGAAGCAATAATAGGAATGGGTTCAGCAATCACATCAAGAATCACAGGCCTATTCACAATGATGATCTACTCAGTCCTACCTTTTAACCTAATAAAAGGTTTCACAACATCAGCAGTGATGATGCTAGTCTACAAAAGAGTCTCACCACTCTTCAAAAACTAAATAAAAAAGATTTAAAAAAGATTAAAGATAAGATAAGATAAAAGAGCAAGCTGTCCCAGGGCAGCTTGTTTTTTTTATCCTATATAATATAATTTATAAAGAAAACTTTTTAAAAAATACAAAGAGAGGTAGACAATGAAAATACTTTGCGCAGGCCCAACATCAATCGACCCAAGAGTAATGGAAGTAATGGGCAAGTCCCTTACCAACCCAGACATAGATCCAGAATACGAAAAGAAACATAGACAAGTAGAAAAGAAAATATCCAAACTCCTAAAGACAGAAGCCACATCCTTTATCATGCTAGGAGAAGGAATGATAGGACTAGAAGGCGCCATCATAAACCTAGTAGAAAAAGGCGACAGAGTCCTAGTCCTTAACAACGGAGTCTTTGGAGCAGGCTTTGCCGACTTTGTAAAATACTATGAAGGTCAACCCTACATATACGAAGACGACTTCAGAAGAGGCTTCGACATAGAAAAACTTAAGAACTTCCTAGAAAAAGACCACGACTTCAAAGTAGCAACCATGGTCCACTGCGAAACACCATCAGGCATCACCAACGACGTCAAGACAATTTGCCAGCTCCTAAACTCCTACGGAATCCTAACAATAGTAGACACAGTATCAGGCATGGGAGGAGAAGAATTTGACTTCGACGACTACAAAGTAGACATAGCCCTAGGAGGAAGCCAAAAATGTATCTCAGCCCCAACAGGCCTCACCCTAGTGACAATATCAGAGAGAGCCAAGCAGGCAATAAGAGATAGAAAAAAACCAGTTCCTTCATATTATATGAACTTCGAAAACTACTACGCCTACTCCGACGGCTTCGCCTTCCCATACACAATGAACGAAAACTTGACCTATGCCCTAGACCTAGCCCTAGACCTCTTATTTCAAAAAGACGCCCTTGCCCTTCACAAAAAATACGCAGAAGTCACAAGAGAAATATTTGAAAAAGCAGGCTTCGAACTCTACGCCAAAGACTCAAGATCCAACACCCTAACAGCAGTCATGGTCCCAGAAGGCTTCATAGCAGAAGACATCATCGGAGCCTTGAGAAAAAAAGGAATCCTAATCTCCAAGGGAGCAGGCTACATCTTCGAAAAAGTATTTAGAATAGGCCACATGGGCAACAACATCTCCTATGAAAACTTCTTAGAACTCTATGAAAAGTTAGATGAGGTTTTTGGGGAACTTGGGATCAAGACAAAGGTATCTTTAAAAGAAGAGTTTCAAAAATTAATGGAAAAATAAGATTTTCTTTAAAGAAAATAAGGAAAAGAATTTTATTATAAAGATTTCATATTTAAAATTTTTTTGCAAAGCCAAGCTTTACGATTCTTTATCCGGAGGGGGTTAGGACCTTTCGATTGGTCCTTCCCCCTCCGGGCCACCCCCAACACCTTCAACGACCTGGCAGGGGCCCGACCCAATAATACGCAAAAAGCTCTCCGACTAAAAATAGAGGAACACAAATTGTCGCAAGCTCCAATTTGCGAACTGACCTACCATCAATTTGCTTTCGCAAATTGGGTTAGGTCATGTCAACTCACTCGCTCCGTTCTATTGAACAGTGAAATTTTTTTAACGTCTCCGAACTTTTTGCTTACTGATTTATTAATCATCAGCGTATTGGAAAAGTTTATAGCTTTATAAGACTTCAGCAAGCTGGATCACTTGATTAGCTCACTATTAAGTACAAAGTTGTAGTTCTTTATGAAGTCATAGAAGCTTATAACCTCGTAGATTAGTATGAAGTTGTAATTCTTTATTAAGTAATAGAAAATTACAAGATCACAATTAAATATAAACTTATAAAAAGACAAAGCTTAATCGATATTGATTAGGCTTTATTTTTTTAAAAATTTCAAACACATCTTGAGTAAGATTGCCAAGTTCCCAACAAATAGAATATAATAAAGAAAAAAGCAAAGAAAGGAGAAAAACTTGGAAAGATTTAAGGAAATTGATCAAGCTCTTGATAAATTAAAAATAGATATAAAAAACATCTCTCCATCAATCCTTGAGAAGATAGAAGAAGACCTAGACTTGAGATTTTCTCACGAGTCCACAAAAATTGAAGGCAACACCCTTTCCATCTACGAGGTCAAGACCCTATTAGTAGACAAGACATCAATAGGAGGCAAGGACCTGAGAGAAATCTACGAAGTAGTTAACCACAAAAAAGCCTTTGACTATATAAAAAGTCATCTTGAAGAAGATCTAGACGAAGAACTAATAAAAGACCTTCACCAAATCCTAATGGATAACATATTCTCAGGAGGCATCTATAGAAACGGGAACGTGAGAATAACAGGAGCATCATTCTCTCCACCATCCTGGGAAGCAGTAAGACAAGAGATGAAAAACTTTATAGAAGATTACAAGATCAAAAAAGAAAATACCCATCCAGTGGAACTAGCAGCCTGGGTCCACGCAGAATTTATAAGAATCCACCCCTTCCAAGACGGAAACGGAAGAAGTGCCAGACTTCTTCTAAACTTTATACTAATGAAGAGGGGATACCTTCCAATAGTAATAGAAGCAAAAAATAGGCCAGCCTACTACCAAGCCCTAGATAATTACGGAAGAGAGGGAGACCTAGGACTCTTCCTAGACATGGTGAGGGAGTTGGAGTTAGGAACTATAGGAGATTATTTGAAGTAAGGGAAGTGGATTCAAAGACTTTGTCTTTATGAATCTACTGAAAAGATTTCATCTTTAAATAGTTTTGTAAAGCCGAGCTTTACTATGTTCTTTTGGAGGGGACTTATACCCATTTGGGCACGCAGGGGCTTATTCGATCGCCCTTGCCTGTGCCTGCGTGGCATCCCCTCCAAACCTCCACTTACCACCCCCAACGACCTGGCAGGGGCCCGAGCCATTAATACGCAAAAAGCTCTCCGACTATTAAATAGTAGAATACAAATTGTCGCAAGCTCCAATTTGCGAACTGACCTACCATCAATTTGCTTTTGCAAATTGGGTTAGGTCATGTCAACTCACTCGCTCCGTCCTCATGAACAGTGAAATTTTTTTAACGTCTTCGAACTTTTTGCTTACAGCCTTATTAGCTTGCAGGATATTAGCAAACTTTACGACCTTATAACATTTCAAAGAGCTGGGGCATAATTGCCAACGTTACAATTGAAGATAAAGTTATAAAATATAAGCTTAATCCTTTATTGATTGGGCTTTTCTTAGTATTTATGATATTATTGCCAAAATCTCGGCAAATAGAATATAATAAAAGAAAAAGCAAAGGAGAGATACTTTGAACTTAAAAGACTATCTTGGAGAAACAAATCTATACGACAAAAAAGAAAAATTAGAAATAAATAAGCCAAAGTCTTGGTTAAAATCTGTGTCAGCCTTTGCTAATGGTAGAGGTGGGAAGCTAATATTTGGAGTTAAAGAAGATAATACAATTCTTGGACTTAAAGACTATAAAGATACTTCCGAAAATATTTCTGAAATCGTAAAAACTAAAATGGATCCGAATCCAGAATTTGATATGGAAATAGAGGAAATTGATGGAAAAGTCATATTGATTTTAAATATATTTGTTGGGAAAAACACACCATATTTTGTAGTTGATGGAGGAAGCAGAACTGCTTATAAAAGAGTAGGAAATCAAAGTGTCCCTGCAAGTCGAATAGACTTATTTAATCTATCGCTAAAAGGAGAACATATAAGTTACGATTCACTTCAATCAAAGAAAAAACTAGAAAATGTAAGTTTTAAGGAACTTAGAATCGAGTACAAAGAAAGAACGGGAAAAGATTTTGAAGAAAAAGATTTAAAATCTTTTGGACTTGTAAATGATGAGAACAATTTAACAATTGCAGGAGCACTCTTTGCAGATAACTATCAAATTTATCAGTCAAGGGTATTTTGTACTAGATGGAATGGATTAACTAAAGCCAGTGGTAGAATAGAAGCTCTTGATGATGTTGAATTTGAAGGAAATATAATTTATCTTTTAAAAGCAAGTCTAGACTTTGTAAAAAGAAATTCAAAAAAGATGTGGAAGAAAGGTCCAGTCTATAGAATAGAATATCCAGAATATCCTGAAAGAGCAGTGCAGGAAGCCTTAGTAAATGCACTTATTCACAGAGATTATTCAGTAATTGGCAGTGAAGTCCATGTAGATATCTATGATGACAGGCTAGAAATATATTCTCCTGGCGGTATGTATGATGGGACTTTTGTGCAAGATCTCAATCCGTTGAATGTATCTTCCACAAGAAGAAATCCGATAATAGCAGATGTATTTGCTAGAATGGATTTAATGGAAAGACGTGGATCTGGACTTAGAAAAATTATAGAAGCTTATGAATCAGAAGAAAATTATAAAAAAGAATTAAAACCAGAGTTTAAGTCAACAGAATCTTCTTTTACTACAATTCTAAAAAACTTAAATTATGCCCCTCAAAGTGTCACCCAAAATGTCACCCAAAATGTCACTCAAAGTGTCGGTCAAAAATTAAAACCAAGTGATAGGCGTGAAAAAATTCTTGAAATAATAAAAAATAACCCTAAAATAACTGCCAATGATTTATCTAAACAATTTAATGTAACTGATAGAACTATAAAAAGAGATTTAAAAGTTCTAACAGATAAAAAAATAATAAAGTATGTAGGCAGTGCTAAGGATGGGCATTGGGAATTTAAACAATAAAGGTAGCTTTTTTGTTTTTTATAAAGATTTTATCTTTAAAAATTTTTTTGTAAAGCCAAGCTTTACGAATCAATATTGGAGGGGCTTAGGGGCATCGTGAGGCCCCTTGCCCCTCCAAGAGCAATTATAAAAACGATAGCTTTTAAAAACTTCTTTAACCAACCTTTTCTTTCCATTTTCTTTCTTTATCTGATTAGAAAAAAAAAATAAAAAATTGCAATCCTGTAATCCTTTTGTTATAATTCTACATACGGTCAAAAAAGACTGCCCTATTAACACGAGAAAGAGCCAAATAAAATACAAGCCATCACAAGAGGGAATGTTGCAAAAGAATTTCGCATATTTCCTTTATGTAATGTAATTGTAATTTTACAAAGCAAAATTCTAGTGTATAATAGAGACACAAGAGGAACATGACAACTAAATAAAACCAAAAGGCGATATTTATTTGTCGACCTCTTAGCCGAGATAGTTCAGTCTCGGCGACAAAAGTTTGAGACTTTTGTAGAATCTACAAAATTTTTAAGGAGGTCGAAAGACAAATGAACAAGAAAATTATTTCTCTAGTACTAGCACTAGTTATGGTACTAGGAACATTCACAAGTGTCTTCGCCGAAACAGCTAAAGGAGCTACTGCTAAAAAAGAAGAAGTTAAAAAGACTGAAACTAAAAAAGCAGAAGCTGGAGAAAAAGTTGAAAAAGTAGTTGGAAAAGATAACAAAATCCAATACGTAATCGACAAAAAGCTTGTTGAAGGCTACGAAGACGGAACTTACGGACTTGATAAAAACATCAAGAGATCCGAAATTACAAGACTTCTTGTACTTGCTAACGGTAACGAAGAATTAGCAAAACAACTTCAAGGCTCAATGAAAATCTACTCTGACGTAGATGCTAAACACTGGGCAAACGGAGTTATCTCAGTAGGAACTACTGTTCCATCTGATGCTAACGGAATTGCAATGCTAGCAGGATACCCTGATGGATCATTCAAGCCAGAAAACGACGTAACTTACGCTGAATTAGCTAAAATGCTTGTAGTTCTTGCTAAAAAAGACCTTACAGCAGACATGGTTAAAAACGCTAAATGGGCAACTTCATGGATGACATGGGCAGCTCAATTAGGAATTCTTGACGACGTTAACGTTGTTGATTCTAACAAAGCAGCTAACAGAGCAGATGCATTCACTATGATTTACAATGCTCTTTACACAATGAAAGAATTCAAGAGAGTTCCAGCTAACGAAACTAGAGGTATTATCTCTAACCTTACAAAAGACGTTTTAACTCTTAACCAAGATTCTAAAATGGAATACAAGGTTACTGGAAATACTGTATTTGTAACTGGTAAAGATGCTGTTAGACAACAAATCGTTCCACTAGACAAGCTTGATCTTAAAGCAACTGATTACTACCTAGGATCACTTGTAAGAGTTCTTGTTAACGAAAAGAACGAAGTAACTCACATTATCGAACTTGGTAACCCAGCAGAACTTGCAAAACCAGAATATGCTACAGAAGGTAAGGTTGTTGCTAACAATGTTTGGAAAGGCGTTGCAGATTATACTATTGAAACTGTAAACCCAAGAGTTAACAATGCAGCAGCTGCTCAAAAAGAAATTAAAGCAGGACAAACTTACGCAACAGTTAAATTCAACGACAACAATATTGATGCAGAATACATCAGATTCCACAACGTTGATGTAAAAGGTAAAGTTATTGATCTTAAGATTAATGACAAGACTGAATTCTATGTAGCTAACCCAGCTAACAACCAAATGAAGAAAGTTGCTGATATTAATGCAGCACTTGCTCTTATCGGTTTCCACAACTATGATGGATACAAACTAGCAGGCGTATATGCTGGTTTCGATACTGATGGAATGAAAGCTAACTACAAAGCTATCAATTTCAACGAAGCTAAAAGACACACTGCAAAAGTTGTAGTATTTAACTTTGTAAACAAAGCAGCTGAAGGAGAAAAATTCAGAGTAATCGAATCATCTGGTTCTACATTCAAGACAACTCTTGAAAAAACTGATGGTACTCTAGTTGAAAGAAACAACGTATATGATACATCAAGATTCCCACTAGAATATGGTGACAAACTTGACGTTATCGAATTAGATACAGTAAGAGAAGGATCATTCTACAAGACACTAATTGATCACTCTTCATCTGAATTCCCAATCGTTAAGATTACAAAAGTAGACTCTGATAAGAAATTCATCGAGATTGAAGACATTAGAGGAGAAAAATCATTCTTAGATATTAGAGATGCAAAAATCTTCTCTGATAAGAGATATGGTAAGTTAGAAGAAGGAACAGCTATTCAATTTGCTGTTAAGAATGCTAAGAGCAACGAAGCTAAAGTTATCTCACTTCTTGGCGATGCTAAACTTAGAGATTCTATCGTAGGAATTCTTCCAACAGCTGACAAGGCTCAAAGAGTTGGATATGTTGTTGACGTTAAGAATGTTAACGGTGTATGGCACATGGTAGCTAAAGTTGATTACAACCTATTCGACGAAGCAGACAGAAATGGCTATGCAACATATATCGTTGCTAACGAAGATGTAGAAGCTCTAAAAGCATTCAAGGGAACTGACAAGAAAATTTCTTTCAAGGTATTCGAAAGAAACAACAATGGTCTATACATTGCAACTGATATCAGAAACAATGATTTAGATCAAAAAGAATTTGATGCTTATGTTAAAGATCTTCAAGAAAAATTAGCAGCAGCTAAAAAAGCTGAAGCTGAAAAACAAGCTACAATGCACACACTTGGTGGAAAAACATTAGCAAAAGAAAAATATACTAAAGCTGAAATTGCAAACAAAGCAGCAGCTGAAACAGCTAGAGAAAATCTAGTTAAATATCAAGAAGCAGTTAAAGAACTTAAAGCTGCTGAAGAAAAAGTTAACAAGCTAGAAGAAGAATTAAAGCTTGCAAAAACTGTTTATACAAAAGCTGATTTAAATCAAGGATATGTAAATAACAGAGTTAAAGCTTTTAACGACCTACTTGATAGCGACACAACAACTTACGCAGGTGTTGAAAAAATTAAATAATTAATCTTATTTAATTAAAATTAAAGATAAAACCTGAGAGGAAACTCTCGGGTTTTTCTTTTTGTACATAAAAGTTTTTTCTGGTAGAATTAGGGCAAGAGGTGGTAGTATGTCAACTGATAATGAAAAGCTAAATTCAAAAGATTTAACAGGTAAGATAGAAAAAGAAAATTCAATTTGTGAGAAAATTTGTAAATTTTTTACAGTTATGAGTTATGCTATTCTTGTTTTGCTTCTTATTTTTTGTCATTAGTTCTCTTTTATTCTATTGTATTTATAATTTTTGATAAGACAAAGTCTACTGAGTTAGCAGGAGGAGTTGGTATTATCCTTGCTGCTTTTATTTCTGTTTTTGGTGTCTTTGCTGGCTTTAGATTCAACAGGAAGCAAACTTACAAGGAGATAGTGACTAGGGAGAGGATAGAGTGGCTTAGAGATTTGAAGAATAACTTTTCAGAATATCTTGCCCTTACTAGTTATGGATATGTTCCTTCTAAAGACATTGAAAAGGTTAGGGAACTCTACAATAAAATTATTTTTAATATTAACAGTGTAAATGATATAGAAGCTTTAAATGCAATAAAAATTTACAATGATTATGTGTTTGCGACAAGGTATGAGGATAGTAGAGAGATAGGAAAGTATTCGATTAAAATAAAGTCCACTGATACTGAAGAAGAAAATTATTCTTGTTCTGTTTCTGTTAGTAATTATGAGTACTTAAAAAATAATATGGAAGAAAAGTTTAGGGCGATCTTTAAAGGTACTTGGACTTTTATAAAAGGAGAAGCAGATTGAGGTCTGCTTTATTTTTTTCTTTAAAGAAAGATGGAAAGAAGTTTTTTTAAAAAGGGATATTAAAAGCTGAGGCTTTTTCAATTGCTCTTGGATTGCTTGAGTAAGATTTCATCTTTAATTGGGTTTTGTAAAGCAGAGCTTTACTATGTTCTCTTGGAGGGGATTTAGGGCGTTTCGATTCGCCCTTATCCCCTCCAAACCTCCCCTGAACACCCCCAACGACCTGGCAGGGGCCTTTGCCAACAACCCCGAGCGGCAGACATCCTAAAAATTCACAACTTGCTCGCTACAAACTTTTATAAATTAAAGATAATTTATTAATAGAGTCAGAAGCACCTGTCTCTATTTTTTTATTGCGAGCTTCGCGTGAACCTAATCAAGTCAAAGTTCGCTTCGCTCCTTTTCCTTGTAAGGTTCATCGGTTGAGCAAATAAATTTGCTCAAGCACATTGAATTTTTTTAACGGCTGTCTTGCCTTACGGGGTTTTTCAACCCTAGTTAGTGGTTTTACCTCTACATATTTTCAAACTTATCTTGAGTTACATACCAAAACCTAACAATCTTAATAAACTTTTTAATCAAAAGAAGCTTAATCATATTCGATTAAGCTTTTTCTTTTTATAACTTTCTATTTATTTGGTAAGTTATCACTTTCTATGACTTTATAAAGAAACTCCAACTTCATAATAAGCTACAAAGTAATAATGTTTCATCAACTCATAAAGAACTATAACTTCGTTATTAGCAGTGAGTTGATCGAGTGCCCCAGCTTGTTGAAGTGTGATGAGGTTATCGCCTTTGCCAATAAATCGCAAGCTATTAAAGCAGTAAGCAAAAAGTTCGGAGACGTTAAAAAAATTTCACTGTTCGAGCGAAGCGAGTTTGAAATTTTTAGTCGGAGAGCTTTTTGCGTATTAATGGGTCGAGCCCCTGCTAGAGCGATGGGGATAAGGGGGAGGTTTAAGGAGGGGGAAAGGGGCCTCGCCCGCCCCTTGTACCCCCTCCTTATAAGAAATGTAAAAGCGTCAGCTTTTTGAATAATTTTGTTAGCTTGCTAACCCCCTCCGGAAAGGGAATAGTAAAGCCTAGCTTTACACAAACTCTTTAAAGATGAAATCTTTATACAACAACTTTAATTCTAAAAACCTTTAGGCTTTTCCAACAATTTTGAAAAACTTCTTTCCCTTACTTTCTTATAAAGAAAATAAGTTTAAACAAATGATTGACAATTTAAAACGGAAGTTCTATAATATCCTTAAGAATAATTTACAAAAGGAGGTAAGCTTAATGGAGATTTTTGATAGGAGGGAAGATGATAATAAGATTGGAGGAAGTAATATGAGCAAAATCATAAGTCCTAGGGGGGACATGAAGGAAGTTTATAATCTTGAGGGGGATCTTTGGACTGGGTCCAGGGACTCTGGGTCTAAGTGCTCTGAGTCTTTGAAGAAAAATTCTTATGAAGATTTTGACAAGGTCCTGAGGTCTGCTCTTGTTGGTGAGGAGAGGGCAAGGGCAAAGATCTTATCTATGCTTGACCCTCTTATTAGGTCTTCGATTAAGAGATATTGCCCAGTATATTCTGAGTTTGAGGATCTTTATTCTGATGGCCGTTATATGGTCTTGGAATGCCTTGAAGATTTTGATGGGAAGAGGTCCTTTCTTAAGTATGTTAAGTCTTCGCTTATGTATTTTTATCTTAATACCTACAAGTACCTCACTAATGTGGAGGGCGACCTTCACGATGAGGTCTCTGATGAGGAGGGTCTGTCTATTTTTGATTCTCTTGATGCTGGGGTGGATATTGAGTCGGACTTTTTGGAGGCTGAGAGGCTGGGTATCTTGAAGGAGGCACTTGATAGTCTAACTCCAAGGCAGGGGATGGTGGTTAGGCTCTTTTATTATGAGCATTTGGGTCTCAGTGAGATTGCTGATTTTCTTGGTATCTCTAAGAGGACTGTGATTAATCTCAAGGTCAATGCCGTTGCCAACTTGCGTAAATTTATTCTTAATAATAATTTATGAAGGAGGTGTTTTTATGTTGATTGAAAAGAATCTTATTCGCTATAACTTTATGAAGAGGCAGGGGAATGTAGCTCCGAGATTTATTGTGGTCCACGACACTGGAAATCCTAATCCTGGTGCTGATGCTCTTGCTCACTTTAGGTATTTTAATGGTGGCAACAGGCAGGCTTCGGCTCATTATTTTGTGGATGATAAGAGAATAGTGGAGACTGTTGAGACTGCTAATGCTTCTTGGCACTGTGGCGATGGTCACGGCAGGTATGGGATCACTAATTCTAATTCTATTGGAGTTGAGATCTGCGTCAATAGGGATGGCAATTATGAGGCCGCTCTTGAGAATGCAAGAAAGATTATTAGGTATCTCATGGGTCTTTATAACATTCCTCTTGAGAGGGTGGTAAGACATTATGATGCTTCGCGCAAGATTTGTCCTCGCTCTATGTCTGAGAATAATTGGAAAAAGTGGTGGGCCTTTAGGGCTTCTCTATAATTTTCAATTTTTTTAAAAATTTTTTATTTTAGCATAGCAACTTTTGGGAATTTTTTCTATGTATATAGTAGGAGGTGAAAATAATGGCAGTTAAAGTTAAAGAAACTAAACTTATGCTTAAGTCAGTTTTTACTGACGAGTCTTCTGGCGTGATGAAGAGAAGAACTGTTTCCATCAAGGGTATTAATCCTCAGGCTTCTAAAGAAAACTTATATAGTCTTTCTTCTGGTCTTAACCATCTTGTTGAAGGAAACTTCTCTAATTCTTCTTTAATCACTGAAGAAGTTTTAGCTAGTGAAGTTTAAGATTTATAATCTTTTGCTTGGTAGCTTGTTGGCGTGAAATTTTTGGATTTCACTTGTTATGTATTTTATGAAAGGAGAATTTTTTATGAAGGAAACGAGAACTTTAAGAATGAGTTTTGTTGATGAAGGTGGCAAGCCTTGGACTCTTACAATATCTAACCCTATGGAAAATGTTGGGATAGAAGATGTGAAGGCTGTGTCTAATAACATCACTAGTAATAAACTTGTGCAAGGGAAGGTTGGCTTTGTCAAGACTTTCAACGGGGCTGCGATTGTTACTAGAAAAGAAACTGCTCTTGGGTAAGCTTGAGTAAGGTCTAGTAAGGTTGAGTACGATGGAAGATTTATTAGCTAACATTTCAAATATTGGTTTTCCCATTGCCATCTCTTGTTATCTCTTGGTGAGGTTGGAGAAGAAGATGGAGGAGCTAAAGGAAGTTATTGTGGAGCTTTCTAAGGCTTTGGAGAATATGGGGAAGTAGGGGAGAGTTTTATTGTTAAAACTCTGGAAAGAATCTTTATGGGTTCTTTATTTTTTTGCCCTTTTTTAAAGGGGGCAAAGGGAAATTTTTTAAAAATTACATAAAGAAGTTTTCTTTAAAAAAGTTTTATTAAAAGCTGACGCTTTTAGATTGCTTTATAAAGACTTTGTCTTTGAAAGATTTTTGTAAAGCAGAGCTTTACTATTCCCTTTCCGGATGGGGTTAGGACCTTTCGATTGGTCCTTCCCCCTCCGGGCCACCCCCAACACCTTCAACGACCTGGCAGGGGCCCGACCCATTAATACGCAAAAAGCTCTCCGACTAAAAATTTCAAACTCGCTTCGCTCAAACAGTGAAATTTTTTTAACGTCTCCGAACTTTTTGCTTACTGCTTTATTAGCTTGCGGTTTATTGGCAAAAGTTGTAACATTATAAGACTTCAACAAGCTGGGGCACAATTGCTAACGTAACAATTAAATATGAATGTATATAAAGAAAAGCTTAATCCTTTATTGATTAAGCTTCTTTTTGATTTAATTTTTATAGGTTTAACAATTTTTTGTGAACTTTAGACTAAAATTACTTTCCCAATTCCCTAAAAGCTTCATCATACTTATCCATAATATTATCACTTATTTCTGCAAGTCTTTTAAAAGCGTCAATATGATTATCAACAAAATTTATTGCATCTTCAAACATCCTATCTTCGTCTGTTTTATTATCAACACAATTTTCTTGATTCTTGTTAAAAGATAATTTAGCCTTAGACATAAAACCAGCTCCTTAAGGTAATTATATGTATACTAGGCATATTTTTCAATACGACAAAGAAATCAATATTTTACTAATTAATCTATTTTAATGCAAAAGTTAATTCCATTTGTTAGGTTGGGTTAAGTGATCCTACATAAGTTTGAAAAGTTGTAGAGGTAAAACCGTAGACTAATGGTTGAGAAACCCCGTAAGGCAAGACAGCCGTTAAAAAAATTCAATGTGCTTGAGCAAATTTATTTGCTCAGCCGATGAACCTTACAAGGAAAAGGAGCGAAGCGAACTTTGACTTGATTAGGTTCACGCGAAGCTCGCAATAAAAAATAGAGCCAGGTGCTTCTGACTCTATTTATAATTAGTTTTTTGTTTGGAACAAATTGAAGCGAGCAAGTTTTGAATTTTTAGGATGTCTGCCGCTCGGGGTTGTTGGCAAAGGCCCCTGCCAGGTCGTTGAAGGTGATGGGGGTGGTCCGGAGGGGGCAGGACCAATCGAAAGGTCCTAACCCCCCTCCGGAAAGGGAATAGTAAAGCTCTGCTTTACAAGAACTTCTTAAATATTAAATCTTTATACAGAAATCTAAAAGCTTTAGCTTTTAAAAAAATTTTATTCTACCGGCACTACTCTCAATTCTTTTGATACCTTATTTAAAACCTCACACCCATCTTCTGTTATTAATACTAAATCTTCTATCCTAACTCCTATTCCTTCGTCTAACAAATAGATTCCTGGTTCTACGGAGAAGATTTGTCCTACTTCTATTATGCTGTCGTTTACTGATGATACGTCGCCTTCTTCGTGGGTTTCTAGTCCTATGGAGTGGCCTGTTCTGTGGGTGAAGTATTTGCCGTAGCCTTTTTCTTCTATATAGGATCTTGCTGCCTTGTCTACGTCTGACATCTTGTTGCCTGGCTTTGCTGCAGCGATTCCTCTTAGGTTGGCTTCTTTTACTATTTCGTAGATTTCTCTAGCTCTATCACTTACTTCGCCAATGAATACTGTACGTGTCATGTCTGATGCGTAATTTTTGTACATTCCTCCAATATCAAGGACTACGCAGTCTCCTAGCTTGCCCTTTGTGTTGTCTGTGGAGTGGTGGGGGTCTGCTGCTGACTTGCCATAGGCTGTGATTGGTTCGAAGGATACTTCTTCAACTCCGTGAGCCTTGTAGATTTCCTTTAGCTTTTGGGAAAGTTCTTTTTCGCTTAGGCCCTTAACAACCCAAGGGATGAGGTCTTCCATTACCTTGTCATTGATGGCAGAGGATTCACGCATTAGTTGTTTTTCTTCTTCGTCTTTAATTCGTCTAACGCCGTCAACTATTGTGGATCCATTTACATATTTCTTATTTGGGAAGATTTCTTGAAGTCTTAGAAGGAACTTAGCTGACCAAAATTTGTCGATTCCTATGACTTCATCGTCTTTTATAAACTTGGAAAGTTTTTCAATGCCGTCTTCTATGTCGTTGTACCAAATAAAGTCTACGCCTGCCTCTTCTTCTTGTGGAAAAAGCTCGTTGATGAGGAGCTTTATGTCTCCGTCCTTGTGGATGTAAAGGGCAAGGGCTCTTTCGCCTGGTTCTATCATTCTGTCAAGGAGATAAAAAATTGCGTAGGGGTCTGAGATTATCATGTGGTGAAGTTTTGCTTCTTCCATTTTTTTTATAAGTCTATCAATTCTATTTTTATGCATAGTGTGTCCTCCGTTTCTTTTTTTCAAATATATCACAAATTTATCCATATAGCTATGGGGAAGATGGGGGCAAATTTTTATAAATTTGTAAAAAGTTAATTCAATAAAGGTTTTTTAAAAGCTGACGCTTTTATAATTGCTATTGGAGGGGACTTAGGGCGTTTCGATTCGCCCTTGTCCCCTCCAAACCTCCCCTGAACACCCCCAACGACCTGGCAGGGACCCGACCCATTAATACGCAAAAAGCTCTCCGACTAAAAATTTCAAACTCGCTTCGCTCAAACAGTGAAATTTTTTTGACGTCTCCGAACTTTTTGCTTACTGCTTTATTAGCTTGCGATTTATTGGCAAAAGTTATAACCTTATAAGACTTCAACAAGCTGGGGCACTCCCGTAAGCTCATAACTAAATAGAAAGTTGTAAAAAGATAAAGCTTAATCGAAACTGATTAAGCTTTTTTTGGTGTGCAAGTTTTTAATTGTTGTTAGGTTTGTTTAAGTAAGTCAGCATAAATTTGAAACTCTGTAGAGGTAAAACCATAGACTAAAGGTTGAGAAACCCCGTAAAGCAAGACAGTCGTTAAAAAATTCAATGTGTTTGGACTATTTTTTGCGACCTATGAAATAAAATGATTTAAGGCTTAAACCGTGAGCTGATCGAGTGCATCTAATGAGCAAAAAAATTGGTTATGCGTTAAAAATTTTCAACTGTTTGAATTCGCGAAGCGAATGAGTTTTGAAAATTTAGCATGACCGATTTTTTTGGACTCAACGTACGTGGGGTGAAGGGGGTGGTTTGGAGGGGCAAGGGGCCTCACGATGCCCCTAAGCCCCTCCAATATTGATTCGTAAAGCTCCGCTTTACAAAAAATTTTAAAAAATAAAACCTTATCAAGGATTTTAAAAGCACCAGTTTTTAATAAAATTAATTAAAGAAAATTTCTTTATAAAGCAATCCAAAAAGCAGAGCTTTTACCCTTATTTTGCACAAAAAAATCTGTAGTTTCCTACAGATTAATTTTGTGTCAATGTTTTTATTATATTTTCTACCTTCATTGGCATTGTGAATTCGTGGTCTCCTGGTGCGAAGGCTGTTACTCCTAACCTATTGCATTCTCCTATAAAGGCTTGGTCTGATTCTATTGCTCCAAGGTCTAGGAGTTTTTTGCCTACTTGGGCTGGTCCTTCGCCTTCGGCAATATTTACCTTGTAGTCCTTAAGTTCTATGCCTGCAATTTCTGCAAGGATTTCTTTTACCTTCATACCCTTGTCAAACTCATAGGCGCCTGGGACAATCTTGCCTTCTATTTGCATGTCTTCTGCAAGGGCCTTGTAAGTTGGCATGTCTGCAATTAGTCCCTTGGAAATCAAAAGTTCTCCAAGACTATCTAGGTTTGTTCCTTCTGGAACTGTAAAGGAATTTACATTTTCGTCTTTTTCATCTTTTTTATCATCGTCTATTAGGACAACGGGCTTAACAAATTTTTCTTCTCTTAGGCCTGTTGCTATAAGAAACTCGCCATAAGTTTTTTTCACTTCGTCGACTATTCCAATTTTTATGTCCTTTGTGGTAATGGAATTTAAGTAAAGGGAATCCATCCTCCACTTGATTACAAAAATTAGGAATAAGAAGAAGAGTATTGATATTAAAACTTGGCAGAATTTAATAAAAAAGAGTTTGCCTTTGTTAAAATTATTCAAAATAAACCTCTTTTCATCATGTTTTGATATAATTATATCAGCAAAGGCGTAAAATGAAAAGTTTGGAGATTTTATGAGAGAAATTATTGTTAACAAGAACGACGAGGGAAGAAGGCTGGATAGGTTTTTAAAAATCTATTTTGAGAAGGCACCTCTTTCCTTTATATATAAAAATTTGAGAAAGAAGAACATTGTGGTCAATGGGAAGAAGGCCAAGCCTGAGGACATCTTGAGGGAAGGCGACGAGATCAAATTATTTTTGGCAGAGGAGACTATTGAGAAGTTTAAGAAGGACATTAAGAAGTCAAAAAATTCTAAGCTGCCAGATATCTTGTACGAGGATGAGGACATCATCCTTGTGAAGAAGCCCATCAACATGCTTACCCACAACGACTCAAAGGGCTATCAAGACAATGCTCTTGACAGGATGGTGGACTATCTCATTGCTCAGGGTGATTACAATCCAAGGCTTGAGAAGTCCTTTAGGCCTGCCTTTGTAAATAGACTTGACAGGAATACTTCTGGAATTTTAATTGGGGCGAAGAATTTAAAAGCTTTGCAGGACTTAAACGATGCCATAAAGAAGAGGGAGATCAAAAAACTCTACCTCACTCTTGTGGCTGGCAGGGTTACGAAAGATTTTGACGCTGATATCAACCTCAAGAAGACTGGCAACAATGTTATGAAGAAGTCTTCGAGAGAGGAGGGCAAGAGGGCCATAACAGAGTTTAAGGTCCTTAAGTCCAACAAGGACTATTCACTTTTATCTGTCAACTTGATCACTGGAAGGACTCATCAAATTAGGGCATCCTTAAAGGAAGAGGGCCTTGCCATTGTTGGAGACAGGAAGTATGGGGATGACAGGGTCAACAAGGTCTTTAGAGAGAGGGGACTGGACTCTCAGTTCTTGCACAACTACGCCATAGTTTTTGAGGCAAATGCCTTTAAGAACTTAAAGGGCAAGTCCTTTGTCCACCTGCCTGATGGTAAGATGAAGGACCTAGCTGAAGATATATTTAAGATAAATTTAGGGGATTTGTTAAATGAAAAAAATAATTTTTAGGTCTCCAAGAGAGGACTTAGATTTTGAAAATTTAAAGGGCGAGAGAACTTTAGTGGTCTTGCCCTCTCAATCTGCCATAAATTTTCACATAAGGGACATGCTGAAAAAGGGCATGGACATAAACAAGACTGAGTTCGAGACCTTTGACGGGCTTGGAAGAAGGAATAGGGCAAAGAGGCCAGATGGGATTTTAAAATATTTGGTCTTGTCAAAGCTTATGAAGGATGACCTTGGGGATTTTAAAATTTTCCCAGAGACTGTTGACCTTGTCTTAGATTTTTTTGATGAGCTTGCAGAAAATTATTTAGGCCCAAGAGATGTTGAGAAAATTCCTGGAGAGCTTTTTGTAGACCTTGCCAAGGTCTTTGAATCTTATGTGAATTACTTTGGTGATAAGGGCTACGACATATATGGAAGGGTCAAGGAAGAGTCCATAAGGGCAAGCAAGTTCGACTCTATAATTATTTCTGGCTTTTTGGAATTTGGTAAGACTGAAGAAGAGATTATAAAAATTTTATCTGACTTATCTGAGAAAGAAGGGAAAAATATTTTTATTGACCTGCCCTTTAACTTTATGGAGTCAGACCTTCTGGATGGGCTTATTAAAAAATTAGAAAGCTATGGCTTTGTCCTTGATGAGAAAGAATCCACTGACTACAAGAGAGAAATAGATAGGGACAAAATAAAAGTTTTGTCCTCAAAGGACAATTTTTATAATTTATTTTTCTCTAAGGTGAAGCTTTTGTTGAAAGAGGAAGAAGTAAGTGACCTGACAATTTTAAGTGGATCGCCTAGTCTTTCAGAAAAAATCAGGGGAAGGGGAAGGCTCCAAGGACTTGAATTTAATATCCCAAGGAAGGAGAGGTCTTTACTTGAGAGAGAATTTGTGGCTCTCTTAGATTATTTACTCGACAAGTCCAAGGCGAATACTTTGAAGCGACTTAGGCTCTCTTACTTTCCTTTGTCTGTAGATGTCATCAATCTTGAGTCAAGTCTTATGTCCTATAATTTTAAAAACCTAGGGGATATTGACTTCTCTAAGCAAAGGGACCTAAGGCTCAATGAAGGCGAGCTTGATGACTTTATAAAGGGAGTGGACCTTTTAAAGGATGAAAAAATTTCTCTAAGGGAAGAGCTCTCATATTATCTTGAATTTTTCAAAAATTACTTAGAAAGTCCTAGGGGAAGAATAGAAAATGCCCTTGAGAGGGACCCTGAAAGTCCCTTGATTCGTGACCAAAGATTTTTGGAAGAGCTTGACCAAGTCTTTGTTAAGATGGAGGCCTTGAGGGAATTTTATAAGTCCATAGACCTTTCTGACTTTGTCTTGATTCTCAAAAAATATATTGAAAAGATTAGGCTTGATGAGGCCCAAAATCTTGAAGGTCTTGAAATTTCAAACCAGGCTTCCAACTATTATAGGGACTTCAAAAACTTAATTTTAATTGGCTTTGACGAGTCTTATCAAGAGGACAAGAGGTCCAACTTCATCTACAAGCAAGAAAGTCAGGAAGTCATGGAAAAGCTTGGACTTGTAAAGGATAACTTCAAGAGAGACTACTCTTATTTAATCTATGACTTACTTGTTGCAGAAAATATTTTGATTCTCTGCGGCGACAAGGATAAGGGATTTTCAAAGCTTTTGAACTCCTTGATCCTTGACCTGGACCTAGAAGTAGAAGAAGTTAAAAAAATTTACGAGACGGGGAAACTCTATAGGACGAGAGAAGTCAAAGAAAACAACTACCTCATAGATGCAGGTCAGCTTGGAGAGATTAACAAGAAGATATCTGAGAGGCCCTATTCAGTTACGGATTTTGACATCCTAAAGGACTGCCCAAGACACTTCCTCTTTGAGAGAGTCTACAGGATTGGCAAGCTTGAAAAGGACTACGAGGACAGATTTTTTATTGAAGCTGGAGAAAAATACCACAAGGTTTTGGAGACCTACTTCAAGCAAGAAGAGGGCTTCCATGAGGACAAGCTATTAAAAATAATTTTGGAAGTTGAAAATCTTGGTGACTTTGATGATCTTTCCTTCTTGGATAGGGTTTCAGTCCTAAATTCACAAAGGATTCTTGGCGACTATATAAAGAAGGACCTAGAGGGCCAAGCCAAATATGGTTACAAGCCAGCCTACTTTGAGGAAGGCTTTGAAACAGAAATAAATTCTTTAAAAATCAGGGGAAGGATTGACAGGATTGATGCTCTTGGGGACAAGGAAATCCTCATGGACTATAAGAGGTCAGGTGTCAAAAAGAAAAAGGAAATTGATGAACTAAAGTCTTTCCAAATGCCCCTTTATGCTATAGCGAGAAAAAAACTGGGTAAGAAGATAGCAATGGCCAACTATGGGTCTATTAAGAGGGGAGAAATCGCCACTGTGATAAAGAACTCTGACTTCCTGCCAAAGGACGACAAGGGAAGGTACTACATGACAGATGAAGATTTAAGAGACCTCTTAAATAAATTTGAAGATGAGATAGTCAGACTGACTTCTAATATTAGGTCTGGCGATTATGAATCCACAAGTGATTGCAAAAATTGTAATTACCTAGAAATTTGCGAGAACAAGGAGAGTTTTAATGGATAAAAAAGAACTTAGAAAAAAATATACGAAAGTTAGGGCAGAGGTTGAGGACAAGGACCTCAAGGACAAGTTAATAAGAAAAAATTTAAGGGAACTTGATCTTTATAAAAAGGCCAAGTCTGTCTTTGTTTTTATTTCTTATAGGTCAGAAGTTGACACCAAGGGAATAATAGAGGACATCTTGGCAGATGGAAAAAAACTTTTGGTGCCCCTTGTCAAGGGTAGCCAAATGATAGCTGTTGAAGTCAAGGGGATTGATGACCTTGAACCAAACAAGATGGGGATTCTTGAACCTAAGTCTGGAGAAGAAGTGACTGATGTTGACTTGACTATCACACCTGGACTTGCCTTTGACAAGGCAGGCTATAGGCTGGGCTACGGTGGTGGTTACTACGACAAGTTCTTTGCCAAGGTGGACACAATAAGGATGGGGATTGGTTACTATGACCAATTTGTTGAAAGTCTTGTTCACGAAGACTACGACAAGCCCCTTGAATATCTTTTAACTGATAGGGGACTGATTGAATTTGAATAAATATAAAAGAGAATATCCAATCATAGAAGCCAAGACGTGGAAGTGGGTCCTGTCACTCTTTCTTTGTATAGGTTCCTTCTTCTTGGTGAGCTTGATTTTTGGAATCTTGGGAAGTCAAAATGAAGTCTTAATTGCCCTCTTAATAAGTGCCTTGTGCCTTATGTCCCTTTGGCTAGTGGACAGGCAATTCATTTTTAAAATTTTCTTGCCCTTAAAGATGAAGGATCTTCTCTACATTCTTCTTGGACTTGGATTTTCCTTTGTGGCAGTTGTCTTTGCATCAATTGCCATGGCGCAAATGGGAATTCAAGGCTCGGCAAATCCAATTTTTGATGTCTTGACTGATGAAAATATAAAGAGGTTTATTGTCTCAACTATGATTCAGTTCATAGCTGAGGAAATAATTTTTATTATTCCCTTCTTGTTTGTGATTAACAAGTTGAGGACAAGAAATGAAAAGTTAAAGACCCTTGCGGCAATCCTTGTATCATCTGTGATATTTGGTGCCATGCATCTGACAACTTACAACTTCAACATCCTCCAGGCAGTCCTTGTGATTTCCATAATAAGAACGGGACTTTCCATGTCCTATGTCCTTTCAAAAAACTTGACTGTGACTTACCTAGTCCACATGATTTACGACTGGGTCTTGATTTGGATTTACTTGGCAGCTGGTCAAATGGCATAGATTTGTAGACTTGTATGAGTTTGTAAGTAAGTATGAGTTTATAAAAATTTATGAAGTCCTAAAAGTTTGTGACTTTATAAAGATTTATGACTTTGTAGAAAACTATAGGTTAATAAAAATTAAAAAATAAAATTTAATAAGCTAGTAAAAATTTATAAAAAATAACCACGACTTAAGGGGATCACCATAAAGTCGTGGTTTTATTTTTGCTTAAAATTAATTAAATTGAAAGTTCCTTGAAGCCATTGCCAAGAATTTCTGAAGTGTCAGAAACTGTAACAAAAGCATCCTTATCTGTCCTCTTGATAATTTGTCTAACCTTTACAAGTTGTCTTGATGAGCAAATGACGTAGAGGATATAGACTTCCTTCTTCTTGTAGGAAGTCACTCCCTTGATGTAAGTTGCTCCCCTTGTGATCTCTGCATAGATTTCTTTTGCAATCTCTTCGTTGTAGTCTGAGATGATAAGGACTTGCTTTTGCTTGCCAACTCCCAATTGGATCCTGTCGATAACAGTGTAGTTGATAAACATAAGTATTAGAGTGAAGAGGACCTTGTCAATGGAGTAGAGGTAGCCGAGGCAAGATACAATGATGAAGTTGAGGCCCATTAGGACGTGACCAATAGTTATATTAAAATTCTTTTTTAAGATTGCAGCGACAATATCAAGACCGCCAGTTGATGTTCCATTCCTAAAGGCAAAGCCTGCTCCAATTCCATTTAAGAGTCCTCCAAAGATACAAGCGAGGATAGGTTCTTGAGTCACATAAAAACCTGGTGCAAGTTTCTCGAAAAATGAAATGAATATAGATAGGAGAAAAATTACAAGGGTTGAAAAAAATGTAAAGTCCCTATCTAAGAATATAAGACTTAAAACTGAAGTTGGAAGGTTCATCAAAAAGACAAGTAGGGGAAGGCTAAGTCCCGTTACGTTAGAAGTCAAAATTGATAGACCAGTTAGGCCTCCTGATATAAGTAAGTTGGGTTTAATAATATATGTAATGGAAAAGGCAGTTATTATGCTGCAAAAAATTACAGAAAGCAATTTCCTAGCAAAAGTTTTTGAAAAAATCCAGTCCTTAAAACTAGTTTTATGTAAATTCACACTATCACCTCAGTTTTTATAATACACTATAAAGGAAAAAAATTTAAGCAATAAATTTATTAATAGTAAAAAAGCCTGCCAATAAAAAATTGGAAAAAACTAATGAGAAGGCGTGAAACTCTATATCTTAGTAGATTAGTGAAAATGATTACAGTCTTATAATTACTAAATTTTGTGTAAGAAATAAGTGTCAGGAACTTGTAAAAATTTATAGATTATAAATAATAAAAAATATTCCGATTGTTTACGAATTGAATTAATAAGGGCAAAAAAAAATAAAATGATTAAACTAAAATTATAATATCAAACAATTAGTTAAACTTAGTTGGTCTGCTTGAACTTAATATTTCTATTTGCTATAATTAAGACTGTAAGAAATGGTTATCATGATTATACATAAAGGAGAGTGTTAAAAATGACAGATACTTTAAATCCGTTAGTAGCAGCTCAACAAAAAGTTAAGGCTGCATGTGACAAGCTAGGTTGCGACCCAGCAGTTTATGAAATTCTAAAAGAACCTGAAAGAGTAATTGAAATCTCTATCCCAGTTAAGATGGATGATGGTTCAGTTAAAACTTTCAAAGGCTGGAGATCAGCTCACTCAACAGCAGTTGGTCCTGCAAAGGGTGGCGTTAGATTCCATCCAAATGTATGCCTAGACGAAGTTAAGGCTCTTTCTCTTTGGATGACTTTCAAAGGTGGTGCACTTGGTCTTCCATACGGTGGAGGAAAAGGTGGAATTTGTGTTGACCCATCAGAACTTTCTGACAGAGAATTAGAACAACTTGCAAGAGGTTGGGTAAGAGGACTTTATAAATATCTTGGTGAAAGAATTGATATTCCAGCACCAGATGTTAACACTAACGGACAAATTATGTCTTGGTTCCTTGATGAATACATCAAAGTAAACGGAGACAGACAAGATATTGGAACTTTCACAGGTAAACCAGTTGGACTTGGTGGATCTGAAGGAAGAAACGAAGCAACAGGATTTGGTGTTGCAGTAGTAACTAGAGAAGCTGCTAAACGTGAAGGAATTGACTTCAAACACGCTAAGATTGCAGTTCAAGGTTTCGGTAACGTTGGATCTTTCACAGTTAAAAACATTGAAAGACAAGGCGGAAAAGTTTACGCTCTAGCTGAATGGGACAAAAAAGAAGGAAACTACGCTCTATACAATGAAAATGGACTAGACTTCAAAAAACTTCTTGCTTACAAAGAAGAACACCACACACTAATTGGTTACCCAGATGCAAAACAAATTTCAGCTGACGATTTCTGGACAGGCGAATGGGATATCTTAATTCCAGCAGCTCTAGAAAACGTAATTACTGGTGACGTTGCAGCTAAACTTAATGTTAAATTAGTTTGTGAAGCAGCTAACGGCCCTACAACTCCAGAAGGAGACAAGGTTCTTGCTGAAAGAGGAATCAAACTTACTCCAGATATCTTAACTAACTCTGGTGGAGTTCTAGTTTCTTACTACGAATGGGTTCAAAACCAATACGGAATGTACTGGACAGAAGCTGAAGTAGAAGCTAAACAAGAAGCTGACATGATGAAAGCTATTAAAGGCGTATTCGCAGTTTGCGATGAATATGATGTAGTTCCTAGAGAAGGAGTTTACATGTACGCTATCCAATCAATTGACAAAGCTATGAAACTTAGAGGATGGTATTAATCCCTACAAGTAAATAAATGCTAAAAAAGCCGCAAGTTATCTTGCGGTTTTTTTGTGTTTAAAATTTAACTTAGGGTGAAGAATTTTTATTTTGGAAATCCTATGGGCTTGAATAAAATTGACTAGGATCTTTCTCCTTGCTATCATTAGGTCAAGAAGACATAGGAGAATTTATTAAGGAGTTAATAAGATGATAAAAAATATTGCCCACATTGGACTAACTGTTAGGGACCTAGACAGGTCGGTGGAATTTTATAGAGATATACTTGGACTTGACTACAAGGGATTTATGTACATGGAAGGGGAGTCAACAGATAGGCTCTTCCATGGGAAAAATATAAAAGCAAAGGTTGCCTACCTAAGTCCCAAGTCTTGTGAAGACTGCCCTGATGTTGAACTTATTGAGTTTGAAAGAGGAGAAGTGGAAGTTGGGAAACCATCACTTTTTAAAACTTCAATTTCAGAACTCTGCTTTGGTGTTGAGGACATTGAGGCTTTTTATAATAAGTTAATTGAAGAGGGTGTGGAAGTTATGTCACCAGTTCAAGCCTTTGACTCTAGTGACTACGGCTTTGGCAAGAGCAAGGCCTTTTACTTTTACGACCCAGATGGAAATATTCTCGAAGCCATAGAGTCCCTTGGTTGATTTTAAAAATTTCATTTGTTAAGTTGATTAGATTTAATGATTTATTCGGACCTAATAGTCCGCAAATTTAAAAAAATAAAAATGAGCAAAAAAAAATCTACTGAAAAATTTCAGTAGACTTTTTATTATGGAGGCGACAACCGGATTTGAACCGGTGATAAGGGTGTTGCAGACCCGTGCCTTACCACTTGGCTATGTCGCCATAACAACATTAGTATAGCAGACAATGAAATAAATTACAAGGGAAAAATTTATTTTCAATTTTAAATAGGCATGAAAGTAAAAAGTCCTAGGAATAGACAGGCTACTAAGATATTATAGTTTTAAGGAGTTATTAGGAGGATGAGATGAAGCTACTAATTTTAGTTGATAATAAAAATGCAATTGCAAAAGATGGCAAGCAAATTATGTTTGTGGACAATGATCTTGATATGTTTAAGAACTACACTACAAATAATATTATTGTAATGGGACGCAAGACTCTTGACGATATTGGAAGACAGCTTCCCAATAGGATTTCTGTGGTTTTTACTAGGTCCAAGAGAGAGGACAAGGAGGACCTGTTCTACATTGACTCAGTAGAAAAGTTAGACAAGATTATTGAGGCCTATCCAGATAAGGAAGTCTTTGTTATTGGAGGAGCAGAAATAGTAAAACTTCTTTGGGATAGGATTGATGAATTAATTGTAACAAGAGTTGACACAGTAGTCGAGGGAGCTGACACCTTTATATCAGACTTTGATGGCTTTAAACTAATTGACAAGTCAGAAATCGAAGATGAGAGCTACAGAGTTTATCACGAGAAATGGGTTAGGGAAAAATGAAAATTTTAATTGTTGAAGATGAAGAAAAATTATTAAAGTCCATAAAGAAGGGCCTAGTTCATTCTGGCTATGCAGTTGACACAGCCCTTGACGGAGATGAAGGGTCCTTTATGGCCTTTACAAATTCCTATGACTTAATAATTTTAGATGTAAACTTGCCAGGGAAAAATGGTTTTGAAATCTTGGAAGAGATAAGAGAGAGGGATAGGGAAGTCAACGTCATAATGCTCACTGCCCTTTCAGATGTTGACGACAGGGTGAGGGGCCTTGACCTTGGAGCCAACGACTATATACTTAAACCCTTTCACTTTGAGGAGCTAAAGGCAAGGATCAGGTCCCTCTTAAGACGCAAGACTTCCATAAGTGATACCATCATCAGAGCCCATGGAGTTGAGTTTGATACAGCCAAGAGGACCTTTGCAATCGATAAAGAAGCCTTGAAGTTAACTGCCAAGGAAGCGGGAATCTTGGAATATTTATTTTTCAACCTGGGAAGGTATGTCACTGCTGAAGAGTTAATGGACCACGTCTGGAATGACGAGGTAGACCTATTCTCCAACGTTGTGAGAGTCCACATGTCTGCCCTTAGGAAGAAGTTAAAGGACAAGCTCGGCAAAAATATTATAAGAAATGAAATTGGAAAGGGCTACATTATAGATGAAGAGAATTAAAAATGTAAAAAATACCATTGTCTTTAAGCTTATTCTTTCCATAATTTTGATTTTTATTGTAATGACAGCCACTTCAAATTACATTATTGGCAAGTATCAAGAGAAGAGAATCCAGGACATTGGCGAAAAAATTGTAATGGAAGAGACCAATAAGGGGAATAAAGATTACTTTATAGTCCTTGAGGACTCAAAGTTGAAGTCAACTAAGGAGATAAAAAACTTTTCTCTAATAGTTATTGGGTCAACAATTGCCCTTGGGTCCTTGGTTTATTATTTTTTAGTTTCCAGAAGCCTTAAGCCCTTAAAGGAGTTAAAGGAAAAAGTTCAAGAGATTGACATTGACAAGGTGAATAGTGAAGAAAAAATTTACATGGAGGGTCAGTCGCAAGAAATCGAGGAACTCTCCTTGGCCTTTCAAAAGTCCCTGGACAAGATCTATGGGTCCTACGCAAGGGAGAAGGCTCTATCATCTTCCATTGCACATGAGTTAAACACGCCAGTGGCCGTTATGAAATCATCCCTTGAAATTTATTTCATGAAAAATAAGGTCGAGGACCGTGAACTTAAAGAGCTCTTGGATAATTTTGACGAAAATATTGATAGAATTTCAAAAATTATTGAGTCCCTCTTATTTTTAAATCGGAGGGAGAATGCAATCTCAAGAAAGTTTGACATCAAGGACCTTGTTGAAGAAATTGTCTTTGACTTAGAAGACCTGGCTGAAGAGAAAAACGTAAATCTTATTTCCAAGATGGGAAGCAGGGAAATTTACACCAGCGACATCTTGCTAGAGAGGGTCCTCTACAATCTTGGCAAGAATGCCATCGCCTACAATAAAGACGGAGGACTTGTGGAATTTGACTTCGCTGAAGATGAGGAAAATTATTTTATCTACGTGAGAGATACAGGCCTTGGAATAGATGAAGAAGAGAAAGAAAAAGTTTTTGATTTATTTTACAGAGTAGACGAATCGAGAAATAAAAAAACTGGTGGCTATGGAATAGGACTTAACCTAGTGAAGAATATTGTGGAAAAGTTAGGCGGTCAAGTTCTAATTAGGGACAACTTAAATGAAAATAATGAGATAAGGGGAAGCGTCTTCGAAGTAAGACTTCCAAAATCAAAAGAAGAGACCCAGTGAGGTCTCTTTTTTCATACATTTTTATATTAGTTATTTATAAATTTTTTTGAATTCAAGGGAAAAATCCTGTAGAAGGGATGAGATTTTAGGGTCTCTATCTTAATTGGTCCAAACTCTCTTGAGTCAACAGACCCTCTAGGGCTTCTGTTGTCGCCGAGGACAAAGAGTTCATCTTCCTTGACATCAAATTCCCTTGTGGGAGAAAGGGTGTAGGGCTTGTCCTCAAAATAAATTTCTTCTAAAATCTTTCCATCTATGTAAATTGATCCGTCGTAGATTTCTACTTTTTCTCCAGGAAGTCCTATAATTCTTTTGATTAGCATCTTCTTATCAGAAGGAGACTTAAAGACAATTATATCTCCTCGCTTATAATCTTTTTTAAACCTGTAAAGTGAAGACGATAGAATTATATCATTGGGCTTCACTGTGGGATACATGGAAGTCTGTTGTACTCTCACCACATTAAAGAGAAAAGTTCTCGCAAAGAGAGCGATAAGGACGGCGATAATTATAACTTTTATGTAGGATAAATCTTTTTGCATAAGCACCTCCTCTTTTATTATAGCATTTTGGAGAATTGATAAAAGAGACTTTTTTCGTGTTATAATGTCCTTGGTGAAAAAATGATAATTTTAAGAAATATAAAAATCCCCTATTACAAGGACAAAAAGTTTTTGAGGGAGAAAATTGAAAAAGAAATAAATAAGAAGGATTTTGACTTTAAGATTCACAAGAAGTCTTTCGATGCGAGAAAGGGCTTGAACTTTGTCTATCAAGTTGTAATTGACTTAGACCTTGACGACATTGATGCGAAGATTAAGAAGAGACTTAAAAATAATATTGCAGACTTTCAAGAAGAGAAGCTTGAAGTTGAAAACAAAAACAAGATTGAGTCAGCTGTAATTGTTGGAACTGGACCGGCAGGACTTTTTGCAGCCTACCTACTTGCCAAGAAGGGAGTCAAGGTGACCCTAATCGAGAGGGGAAGGGCAGTTGATGAAAGAGTCGAGGACATTGACCAACTTCACAAGACTGGAGTATTAAATGAGGAATCTAACGTTCAATTTGGTGAAGGTGGCGCTGGGACTTTCTCTGATGGTAAGTTGACTTCTCGCTCCAAGGATAAGAGGATGGGTCACATCTTCGACATCTTTGTGGACCATGGAGCACCAGAGGACATACTCTACGAGCAAAAGCCCCACATTGGGACAGACATCTTGCGCGATGTAATAAAAAATATGAGGAAGGAAATTGAAAGCTTAGGTGGGGTCTACCACTTCAGTGAAAAGTTTTTGGACTTTGAACTTGAAGGAGGCAAGATTAGCAAAATTATTACTGACAAGGACATGTACCAAGCTGATGCCTACATCTTGGCCCTTGGCAATTCTGCTCGTGACACCTTTAGGACCCTAGACAAGTACGACCTTCTTGAGTCCAAGCCCTTTGCAGTTGGCTTTAGGATTGAGCACTTGAGAAGGGACATTGAACTTGCTCAATTTGGGATGACATCTGACAAGCTACCAGCAGCGACCTACCAATTAAATGTAACTGACAAGGATTTTGACCATTCAGTCTACACTTTTTGCATGTGCCCAGGTGGTTATGTTGTGAACTCATCTTCAATAGAGGGACAATTATGCGTCAATGGCATGTCCTACCACGATAGGGATGGGGACAATTCCAACTCTGCTGTAGTTGCATCTATTGATGAGAAAATTTACGGTCAAGGCAATCTTGCAGGCATGGACTTTCAAAATAAAATTGAGAAAAAGGCTTTTGATCTTGGAGAGGGCAAGGCTCCAGTCCAAAGACTTAGGGACTTTATAGATGGAAGGGTAACTGAAAAACTTGGAGAGGTTAGTCCAACATTTATACCGGGATATGTCTTTGCCGACTTAAATCAAATTTATCCAGAATCTATTAACCGTGCAATAAAAAATGCCCTTAAGGTCATGGACAAGAGGGTCAAGGGTTTTGTCAGCGACGATGCAATCCTAACTGGTGTGGAAACTAGGACTTCAGCCCCAATTAGGATCAAGAGAAGTGACTACAGGACAGAAAGATTTCAAAATCTCTATCCCATTGGCGAGGGAGCAGGTTATTCAGGAGGAATAATTTCTTCTGCCCTTGATGGGATAAAGTGCGCCATAGAAATTTTAGAAGGAGACAAAAAATGTTAAACATAGTATTTTACGAACCAGAAATTCCCTTTAACACAGGTGCCATTGCAAGAACTTGTGGACTTACAAAGACAAGGCTCCACCTCATAAGGCCTCTTGGTTTTTCCGTGGATGACTCTCACTTAAAGAGGGCAGGTCTTGACTACTGGCATCTCGTGGATATAAATTATTACGATTCCTATGATGAACTTGTGGAAAAATATCCTGACAGCAATTTTTACCTTGCCTCAACTAAGGCAAAGAAAAAATACACAGATGTTGAATACAAGGATGGGGACTTTATAGTTTTTGGACCAGAAACTCGTGGTCTGCCAGAAGATTTAATTTTTGCAAATTATGACAATGCCATAAGGATTCCCATGCTAAAGGATTTTGGCAGGAGCCTAAACTTGTCAAACTCTGCAAATATTATTTTATTTGAAGCCCTAAGGCAACTTAATTTTTTCGATTTGGAATAAGTTTAATTTATAAGTAGAAAGGATTTATTGTGAAGGAAGTAAGAATCTCCGTAAGAAATTTAATAGAATTCGTCAAAAGGTCTGGCGACATAGATAGGAGATTCTTTTCCAACAAGAGGGCTGTGGAAGGGATTAGGGCCCATCAAAAGGTCCAAAGGGAATACTCCAAGGACTTTTTGACAGAAGTTTTTTTGAGGAATACAGAAGAAATTGAGGGAATAAATTTTACAGTTGAGGGACGTGCTGACGGGATTGAAGTCACAGATCAAGTTACAGTTGATGAAATTAAATCGACTACAAGGGAGCTTGAGGACCTTGAGAAGGAAGAAAACCTAATGCACTGGGCACAAGCCAAGTGCTATGCCTACATCTATGCCAAGGACCATGAACTTGACGAGATTAATGTCATGCTCACCTATTATCAACTGGAGTCAGAAGAAATTTTAAATATAAAAAAGACTTTTTCCTTTGGAGAACTTCGTGACTTTTTCATGGGGACTCTTGTGGAATATCTTGAGTTTTCAAAGAGAATTGTTGAGTGGAAGGAGACAAGGGACCAGTCCATAAAAAAATTAAAATTTCCTTTTAAGTCCTTTAGGAAGGGGCAGAGGGACTTATCTGTTGCCGTCTACAATACTATTGATGACCAAAACAAATTATTTGTGGAAGCGCCAACGGGGATTGGCAAGTCAATTTCTACAATTTTTCCAACGATTAAGGCCATGGGAGAGGACAAGATTGACAAGGCCTTTTATCTTGTTGCAAGGTCCACGGGAAAAAATGCAGCCAAGGATGCCCTTGAGAGGCTTTTAAATAAAAATCTGAGGTTGAAGCTTACAATTGTAACAGCCAAGGACAAGATTTGCATAAACGATAAGGTATCCTGCAATCCCAAAGACTGTCCCTATGCTAAGGGTCACTTTGACAGGGTCAATGATGCCATAATTGACATTTTTGATGCCTGCGACAACTTCACAAGAGAAAACATTGAAAAATTTGCAAGGCTCCACATGGTTTGTCCCTTTGAATACCAGCTTGACCTCTTAGACTTTTCGGACTTTATTGTCTGCGACTACAATTACATATTCGATCCAACAGTTTATCTAAAGAGATTTTTTGAAAATTCCATGCTGAGGTTTACTCTTCTAGTTGACGAGAGCCACAACCTCCTTGAGAGGGGTAGAGAAATGTATTCGGCAGAAGTTTCTATTCCTGACCTTGAAAGATTAAGAGAAATGCTCCCAAAGAAGAGGAAGGCTGCAAGGAAGCATCTTACTAACGCCCTTGAAGAATTTCAAAAGCTGGACTCACGCAAGACCTTTTATTCTTATGAGTCCTTTATAGGCTTTAATGGGGAAGTGGAAAAGACAGTTTTCTCCATGAACGACTTCTTGACTAAGGACAAGGACCAAGAAAATTATGACCAAGCTCTTGATATTTATTTTTCACTCTTTAACTACATCAAAATTTTGGAATACTACAACAAGGATTTTGTTTCTATAAAAGACGAGGACAAGATAAGGATAAAGTCCCTTGACATTGCGCCAATTTTTCAAAATATTTTAAGGGCTCCAAGGTCTTCTGTATTTTTCTCTGCAACCCTAAACCCCATAAGATATTATGGAAAACTTTTGGGGGCAGATGAAGAAACTTCCTACTATAAGATTGAGTCCCCCTTTGATTCAAATAATCTTTTGGTCCTTCGCAACAATAAAATTTCTACAGTTTATAAGGATAGGGAAAAATCAATTGACGAAATAATTGAAAACCTTAGAGAATTTTCGCAAGATGATGGAAATTATATTTTCTTTTTTCCATCCTACTCTTACATGGAGGCAGTCTACGATAGATATGTAGAAATTGATGGAGAAGTCATTAAGCAGGAGAGAGAAATGACAGAGGGAGAGAGGGAAGAATTTTTAAACAATTTTACCTTCTCATCATCAACGAAGGCCTTTGCAGTTATGGGTGGAGTTTTCTCTGAAGGCATAGACTTAATTGGCGAAAGGCTAAGGGGAGTTGCCATAGTAAGTGTTGGACTTCCTGGACTTTCTTATGAGAGAAATATTTTAAAATCCCACTTTCAAAAAAAGTACTCCAGGGGCTATGAGTACGCCTATATCTATCCAGGAATGATAAAAGTCATTCAATCTGCGGGAAGGGTCATAAGGACAGAAGATGATAGGGGAAAGATACTCTTAATAGACAAGAGATTTTCACTAGAACCTTATAAGCTTTTATTACCTCACCACTGGCAAATTTTTGATTTTGAAAAGCTAGAAGAAATGGAAGCAATTTTAAAAAACTTTACGAAAGAGAAGGGTATTTAAAATCATAAAAAGAAAAAAAGGAGATTATACAATGAATCTAGAGAGGAAAAAAATTTTAGAAAAAATTGGATATGCTACAATTGTTTCTTTTATTGTTTATATTTTTTTGGCATCAGTTAAATTTAAAGGAATTTCAGACTCTTTTTTTGTATTTAGGTCTCTTTTAAATCCTATTTCAATCTTTATTGGATTTAGTTGTTTCTTTGGTATTCATGTTAGGGATTTTTTTAAAGATTTAATCAAGGGAATAAAAGAAATAAAAGTAGAAGAGCTAATTTTATTTTTAAAATATGTTTTTATTTATCAGGGAATTATTATTTTAACAACAAATTTAGATGCTTTACAAGAAATGAGCAATGATTCGACTAGTTTTATTGATTTATATGTAAGCATTACTATGATATTATTTGTCTTATTTGAAGAATACATCTTTAGATATTTAGTCCAAAGAAAGTTAATGAATGTATCAAAAGATTATGGAATACTAGTTATGGCAATAGTTTTTGGGCTATTTCATTACGGAAAATATAAATCAGGTTTTTTATTTGGTATTGCAGTAGGTATTATTTACGCAATAACAGAAAATATCACTTGTACCGTAATAATCCACTATTTTTTAAATTCAACAGTATCCATGAGAATCGTGGTATTTTTTCAAAATCTTTTTATAGCAAAGAATATTGAATTAGCTCAAATAAATAAGATGACAGGATTTATAAGTCTACTCTTGGGAATTATTTTAATTTTTGGACAATTTTTGCTAAATAAAAACTATGTAGCTACTTTTAGTCAAAGGGAAAAGAAAATTCTAAAAAAAATATTGCAAGAGATTAGATGTTTACCTGAACTTATGAAGATATTCCCACTTAACATAGGGCTACTTTTTAGATTCTTTATTTTTCTACAAAAATATATCTAAAAATTTATTCTTTTGAGTATAAAAAGTCATATTTTTGTTAAAAAACTTTAATGAGGTCTAAAGCCTAAAAAATAGAGAAAATTTATAATAAATATCTTTACAAAGCCTATCTTATGTGATAATATTGTTGAGTAAATTAGAAGGAGCCAAAGGCGGCTCTTTTTTTTAGCACTGGAGGTGTTTTTATGGCAGATAGAGTAGTACTTGAATGCACACAATGTAAAAACAGAAATTATGTGACATATAAGAACAAGAAAAATACTACTGAAAGATTGGAACTAAAGAAGTATTGTAAATTCTGTAAAGAACATACAACACATAAGGAAACTAAGTAAGGAGGATTTATGGCTACTAAAACAACACCTAAGACTGAAGAAAAAAAAGGTGGTCTAGGTAGATATTTTAGAGGTGTGAAATCTGAATTCAAAAAAGTTGTATGGCCTACTAAGGATACTGTAATCAAATATTCTATTATAGTAATCGTGGCAGTTATTTTGTCATCACTACTATTACTAGCATATGATAAGATCATAATGTTTTTATTTGGTTTTATTTATTGATTGGAGTGTTATAGTTGGATACACAAGAGCTTAACAACAACGAAGCTTCAAAATGGTATGTAATACACACTTATTCAGGTTATGAAAAAAAGGTAAAGGCAAACATGGAAGCCATGGTTCACAATCGTGGCATGGAAGATGTCATCTTTGACATTAGGATCCCTATGGAAGACTTTGTAGAAACAAAGGATGGCGTGTCCAAGGCAAAGGAAAGAAAGATGTTTCCATCTTATGTACTTGTAAACATGATTATGAATGATGAAACTTGGTATCTTGTAAGAAATACAAGAGGAGTAACAGGTTTCGTTGGACCTGCATCTAAGCCTGTACCATTAACTGATGAAGAAGTGCTACTACTTGGAGTTACTGATAACAAAGAGTTATTCGATAATTACGAGATAGGGGAGTTAGTCAAGGTTATAAATGGACCCTTCAAAGACTTGGTGGGTAAAATTGACGACTTCAATTACGACAAGGGAAAAGTTAAAGTTTGTATCTCCATGTTTGGAAGGGATACAATAGTTGAATTAGATTTCAATCAAATTATTAAAGAGTAAGAGATGTGTGGGAGGGTAAACCCGCATTACCACAAGGAGGAAATAAAATGGCAAAAAAAGTCATAGCATTAGTAAAATTACAAATTCCTGCAGGAAAAGCTACACCAGCTCCACCAGTTGGTACAGCACTAGGACCTCATGGTGTAAACATCATGCAGTTCACAAAGGAATTTAACGCAAAGACTCAAGATCAAGCAGGTATGATTATCCCTGTTGTTCTTACAGTTTATCAAGATCGTTCTTTCACTTTTATCACAAAGACTCCACCAGCAGCAGTGCTTATTAAGAAAGCTCTTAATTTGCCAAAGGCTAGTGGTGAACCTAACAAGAAAAAAGTTGGAAAGCTAACAAAGGCACAAGTTGAAGAAATAGCTAAAACTAAGATGCCAGATCTTAACGCAGCAAGCTTAGAAGCAGCTGTTGAATTGATCGCTGGTACAGCTAGAAGTATGGGTATAGAAGTAGAAAGATAAGTGGGAGGCTAAGCCGTAGGTACCACGAAGGAGGTAAATATGCCAAAAAGAGGTAAAAAATATCAAGAAAGCGCTAAGCTTGTAGATAGATCGAATTTATATGATGTTAATGAAGCTCTTGACTTAGTTACAAAAACTGCTAAGGCAAACTTTGATGAAACAGTAGAACTTGCAGTAAGACTTGGTGTTGATCCAAGACACGCTGACCAACAAGTTAGAGGTACTGTAGTACTTCCTAACGGAACAGGTAAAGAAGTTAAGGTACTTGTTCTTGCTAAGGGAGAAAAAATTAAGGAAGCTGAAGCAGCAGGTGCTGACTTCGCTGGTGGAGAAGAATTAGTTGAAAAAATCCAAAACGAAAACTGGTTTGGTTTCGACGTAATGATTGCAACTCCAGACATGATGGGCGTAGTTGGTAAAATCGGTAGAGTTCTTGGACCAAAGGGACTTATGCCAAACCCTAAATCAGGTACAGTTACATTTGATGTAGAACAAGCTGTTAAAGAAGTTAAGGCTGGTAAGGTTGAATATAGAGTTGACAAGGCTGCTATCATCAACGTTCCAATTGGAAAAGTTTCTTTCGGAGCTGATAAACTTGCTGAAAACTTCAAGACAATTGCAGATGCTATTATTAAAGCAAAACCAGCATCAGCAAAGGGTCGTTATTTAAAATCAGTAACAGTTTCATCAACAATGGGACCTGGAATCAGAGTTAATGGTTCAAAATTAATTGAAAAATAAAAACACCTAAGATAAATAAAACCCCTCAACTTTTTATAAGTAAGAGGGGTTTTTTAATGGACTTAAGTTTAAAGGATTAGGTCCTTTTTGTTAGAAACTTTTAAAAGCATTTGGTGAAAAATTTATGAAATCTTAATTTTTATAAGAAAAAACTTGCAATTTATAAAATAAAAAACTATAATATTTAACGTTGATTAAGTATTTTACGGTGGTTACCGAAATTATCAGGTAGTTTTTATCTGATGCTAAAGTTTACGACAAGAGAGTTTTCTATCTGCCTGATGTGGGAGACAAAAAGCTAAAAGTAACTATTATGCTCAGAGTTTTTACAAGAAAAAATCAGCAAATAAAAAGCATCAACACCACAAGATTGCAAAAGTACGAAGGTTATCCTTACGACCGACAGCAGTCTTTTTTTGTTGGTTGGATACCCTTCTAGTATTGCGAAATATTAAGGAGGTGTTAAAATGCTAAATCAAAAGCTGACTTGGTTTAAATTATCAAGAGCAGGACTAATTAATATTATCTTAGGGTCTATGATTGAAGCTTTTACAGTTGTAAACATTCATATCCCATCTCAAATTACAGAAGGTGGAATCCTAGGACTGGCCTTATTATCTTATAAGACCTTTGGTATAAACCCTTCAATCCTAAGTCCAATAATGGATGTTATTTGTATTATTATTGGAATAAATATCTTTGGAAAGGCATTTTTAAGAAAGACTTTATTAGCTTCTTTATTATTTGCCCTTTTCTACAAAATATTTTCCCTTATGGGACCAATCCTTCCTGATCTTTATAGCTATCCATTATTGGCAGCTGTATTTGGAGGCATTGGCATTGGACTTGGTTGTGGACTTGTAGTATCTCAAGGAGGAGCTACAGGTGGAGACGACGCCTTGGCACTTGTAGTGTCCAATAAGACTAAGATAAATATTTCTTATGCCTACTTACTAATGGACATAATAGTCTTAGTAATGTCCTTAACTTATATTCCTCTTGCTAGATTAATTTACTCTCTGATTACTACAACAGTATCATCTGTATTAGTAGGTCAATTTGAGGTTAATCTTAGTCCATCAGTGGAGAAAACAAATCTTTCGATTTAAAATTTTATTGGAGGATTTCCAAGTTTATATATGAAAAAGAGTAGCTTAGGCTACTTTTTTTTATGCAAATTTTTATTTTATATTAGGTCATGAGTTTACTAACTTATTAAAACTTATTGGCTTGTAGATATTTATAAACTTGTGAAGACCTAGGAGTTAATAGAAATTTATTAGCTTGTAGATATTTATAAAATTGTGAAAGCTTATGACTTAATAATAACTTATGACCTAATAAAAGCTTATGAGCTTATTTTATTTTATAGATTAGTGAGATCTTATGACCTAGCAATTTTCTATTAAGGATTTAAGAAAAAAATGAAAAGGATTTTGATCCGAAGAAGAATAAGTAAAAGTAGTTTAATATAATTTTCAAACCATAAAAAAGAAGGAAACTTTATGAATTCTTTAATTTTATGTATAATTATCTAGAAAACTACAACTAAATATAGAAAAACAAAGAAATTTAAAATAAATGCAAATAATCATTGACAAAGAAGTAAAGACTATATATAATACTTATGTTACTAAGCCGCAGACAGTAGGTGGCACTGCCATAAATCCTACCGAGGTTTGAAATTCGGATTTATTTGATTTTCACATCTCACGGCGGCGTGAGATTTTTTTATTTTGGGGGTGACAAATTGAAAGAAGAAAAACTACAATCAAAACAAGCCCTAGTAGATGAAATTAAAGAGAAAATTCAAGGCGCTCAATCTATCGTTCTTGTAAATTACAGAGGATTAACAGTTGAAGAAGTAACTGAACTTAGAACAAAGTACAGAGAAGCAAATGTTGATTACAAGGTATACAAAAACACAATGATGAGACGCGCTTTCGAAGAGTTAGGTGTTGAAGGTTTAGAAGACTTCCTAAAGGGACCAAGCGCTATTGCATTTGGTATGGAAGACCCAGCATCAGCAGCAAAAATTTCATCAGAGTTTGCAGAAGATCATGAAGCACTAGAAATTAAAGCAGGATATGTTGATGGAAAGGTATTATCACTTCCAGAAATCGACGCACTTGCTAAATTACCATCCAAGGAAGTTCTTGTTGCACAAGTACTTGGCGGCTTAAATGCTCCAATCCAAGGATTCGCAAATGTACTAAATGGTACACTATCAGGTTTTGCAAGAGTTATTGCACAAATCGCAGACAAGAAAGAAAACGAAGCAGCTTAATCTGCTAAAAAATTAAGAAAAAATTATCATTTAAAATTACGGAGGAATAAAATGTCAGAAAAAGTAGAAAAATTAATTGAAGAAGTTAAAGAACTTACAGTATTAGAACTATCAGAAGTTGTTAAGGCTCTAGAAGAAGAATTCGGCGTATCAGCAGCAGCTCCAGCAGCAGTTGCAGCAGCTCCAGTAGCAGGTGGCGCAGCTCCAGCAGCAGCAGCTGAAGAAAAAACTGATTTCGATGTAATCCTTACTGAAGCAGGACAAGAAAAAGTTAAAGTAATCAAAGTTGTTAAAGACATTACTGGACTTGGACTTAAAGATGCAAAAGCATTAGTTGATGGAACTCCAAAGGCAGTTAAAGAAGGCGCTTCAAAAGAAGAAGCTGACGAAATCAAGGCTAAACTTGAAGAAGTTGGAGCAACTGTAGAAGTAAAATAATTTAACTAAGTTAAATTTTAAAGAAACTGTCCCATTGGGGCAGTTTTTTTGTTGAAAAAATTTATAAGATATGTAAAGAAAAAGAGAACTCATTTTATTGCGAGTTCTCTTTTTTGATTTGGAATAAAGTTTTGCCTATGAAATTCTTTTAAAACAAACTAGTGGAATTTGTTTTCACTTGGGTCGTGAAATTTTACGACCTTGGCTGGAGCCCCAACTGCTGTTGAGTTGGCAGGGATGTCTGTGAGGACTAGGGCTCCTGCTCCAATTTTTGCTCCATCTCCAATTACAACTGGGCCAAGGACGGTAGCTCCCGTCCCAATTATGACATTGCTTCCAACTGTGGGATGTCTCTTCTTTTCCTTTTCATTGCCTGTTCCACCAAGGGTTATGTTGTGGTACATGTGACAGTTGTCCCCAATCTCGGCAGTCTCTCCTATGACCACAGCCATGCCGTGGTCAATAAAGAGGTTCTTGCCAATTTTGGCACCTGGATGGATTTCAATCCCAGTTTTCTTTCTTGCCCTTTGTGAAATCCATCTTGCAAGTGTAGTGTGGTCTTTTTGGTAAAAGTAGTGGGCAATCCTATGTCTCACCATGCAGGAAACAATGGGATACATAAAAATTGCTTCAAATAAACTTTTACAAGCCGGGTCCTTTAATAAAATAAATTCCCCGTATTCCTTAATTTTTTTCAGATACTTAATCATTTTCAAAAAGTTCAGTGGACATATATCTTTCAGCTGTATCAGGTGCAACTGTGACTATATTTCCACCAAGCTCCTCTTGCATTTTTAGTGCACCTACCACATTGGCACCAGCTGATATGCCAACAAGTAGTCCTTCTTCACGAGAAAGTTTTCTTGCCATTTCTATAGCTTCATCTGATTTAACAGTTATTGTCTTGTCTAAGATTTTTGTGTCTAAAACTCCTGGCACAAAGTTTGCTCCAATCCCTTGAATCTTGTGTGCACCTGCTTGGCCTCTTGTAAGAAGTGGTGATTCATCTGGTTCAAGTCCCCAAACTTTTATGTTTTCATCCTTAGATTTTAAAAATCTGCCAATTCCTGTCACAGTTCCTCCAGTTCCTATTCCTGCAACAAAGCCTGTGATGTCCTTTAAGTCTCTATAAATTTCTGGACCTGTCGTTTCTTCATGAGCCACAGCGTTGTACTTGTTTTCAAATTGGTTCGGCATGAAGTAGTTGCCAGTAGCAACAAGTTCCTTGGCCTTGTCAACTGCTGCCTGCATGCCGCCATCTCCTGTTAAAATTAAATTTGCACCAAAGGCTGCAATCAAGTTTCTTCTTTCAATTGACATGGAAGCTGGCATAACGATATTTACCTTGTAGCCAAGGGCACGACCAATCATGGCGATGCCTATTCCTGTGTTGCCACTTGTTGGTTCGACAATTTCCATGCCTTCTTTTAGGGATCCGTCTTCAATGGCTCCCTTTATCATGTAGAGGGCTGCCCTGTCTTTGATAGATCCTGCTGGGTTAGATTTTTCTACTTTTACAAAAATCTTTCCTCCACCAATCTTTTCTAATTGTACTAATTTTGATTCTCCAACTGTTTCTAATAATTTTGTCATTTTTTTCTCCTCCGTAAATACATAAAAAAAGAGTATATGAAATCATATACTCTTAAAATCTTTCTTAATATCTAATAAATTTTAAAATATTGATTCACATTCAAATAAGTCCTATAAAGTTTTTTATAGAACAACAACAGAATGCTTGGCTTGTGAAATTTTTAAAGTTATTTAAGTTTTTCATTTTTATCGCCTCTCAATATGTTTCGACTATAACCTTTAAAAATTTATTTGTCAAGTACCATTTAAAAGAACTTTTAAATCTAATTGGCAAAAAAATGCCTTAATATGTAGGAAATTGAAAATTTATTTTATAAAAATTTTGACTTGATGAAATCTTAGGACTTTATGAAAAGTTATGACTTAATAAAAATATATAACTTAGTAAAAATATATAACTTAGTAAAAAGTTACGACTTTATAAGAAACTATGACTTCACAAAAGTTTATGACTTCATAAAAATTTATGACTTCATAAAAATTTATAAGCTCACAATAATTTATGACTTAGTAAAAATTTAAAAAGTAAACAAGGGAAATTTTCTATAAAATTTATTTTATTTTTACAAAAACCAAAAAAATTATATGCAAGGGGCTGAAATATAAATTAATTGTGAAATTTTCTTGAATATAAGAGTCAATCTTAGTTATAATGTAAGAAGTAAATAAAAAGAGGTGTTTTATGAAAGTTTCAGTTATCCTGGCAGCAGGAGAGGGAACGAGAATGAAGTCCAAAAAACCAAAGGTACTTCATGAAATTCTTGGAAGACCTATGCTTTTTTATGTCCTAAATTCTTGCAAGCATTCACAAGTTGAAAAGAATCTTGTAGTTGTGGGACACAACAAGGAAAAAGTGTGCAAGGCCTTTGAAGATGAACAAGATGTGGAATTTATTGAGCAACCTATTGGCGACAATGTACCTTATGGTACAGGTTATGCCGTTATGAATGCTCTTGATAAAATAGAAGATGATGACACAGTTATTATCCTAAATGGAGATACTCCAATTATTTCTAATTCAACTATTTCATGTTTTTTGAGATACCACGAAGAGAGAAATAATGATATAACAGTTTTATCTGCTGATATGAAGGATCCTACTAACTACGGCAGGATTGTCAGAGATGAAAATGCAAATGTTGTTGCAATAGTAGAGGAAAAGGACGCAAGTGAAAAGCAAAAGCTAATTCGTGAAATTAATTCAGGGATTTTTGCCTTCAAGGGTTCTTCTCTAAAGTCAGCTCTTCAAAAAATCAATACTGACAATGCAGCAAATGAGCTTTATATAACTGACACCCTTGAAATCCTAGTTAAGGAAGGCAAGAGGGTTGACTCCTTTAAGCTCAGGGACACAAGAGAAATCCTTGGGGTTAATTCAAGATACGAGTTATCTATTGCAGCAGAAATCTTACAAAAAAAGATTAACAAGGAATACATGATAAATGGTGTTGGGATAATTGACCCTAAGTCCACTTATATAGAATACGGAGCTACTATCGAAAGAGATGTCATGATTTACCCAGGCACTCGCATTGACAGGAAGTCTGTAATAAAAGAAGGGGCAGAAATTTACTCTTCTACAATAAAGAATTCAACAATTGGGGAAGATGTTCTTATTAGGTCATCTGAAATAGAAGACTCTTCTATAGGAAGGGGAACTACAGTGGGACCTTACGCCCATCTAAGACCAAACTCTCATGTTGGAGAAAATTGTAAAATTGGAAACTTCGTTGAAGTTAAGAATTCTAATGTTGGAGATGGGTCAAAGATGAGTCACCTTGCTTACATAGGCGATGCCGATGTGGGCAGTGGAGTTAACATAGGCTGCGGAGTGGTCTTTGTTAACTACGATGGAAGAGACAAGTTTAGGGCCAAGGTTGGGGACAATGCCTTTATTGGTTCTAATGCAAACTTAGTAGCACCAATTGAAGTAGAAGACAATGGCTATGTTGCAGCTGGATCTACTATTACTAAAAAAGTTTTGAAGGGTCAACTTTCTCTTGAGAGAGCACCTCAAAAAAATATAGATGGTTGGGTTGAGAGAAAAGGATTTATGAAATAGGAGGACGTGGATAATGAACACAGTTAATGGAGATATTGTAGTATTTACAGGAAATTCTAACCTTAGTCTTGTAGATAAAATTTGTGAAAACTTGGGAATTGAAAAGGGCGCTTGTACTGTGTCCACATTTTCTGATGGAGAAATTTCAATTGATATTGGAGTTTCTGTAAGAGGTAAGGATGTTTTTGTTATCCAATCAACTTCTTCACCAGTTAATGACAACCTAATGGAACTTTTAATTTTAATAGATGGTCTAAAGAGAGCATCAGCTGGTAGAATTAACGCAGTTATCCCTTACTACGGATATGCAAGACAAGACAGAAAGACTAAGGCAAGGGAACCTATTACTTCAAAACTTGTTGCAAATCTAATTACTGAAGCAGGAGCTGACAGGGTTGTTGCAATGGACCTTCACGCTGGTCAAATCCAAGGATATTTTGATATCCCAGTTGACCACCTAACAGCAGTTCCTTATCTTGCAAGATACTTCAAGGACATTGTAAGTGAAGACGACTTTGTAGTTGTTTCTCCAGACCTTGGAGGAGTTACTAGAACAAGAAAATTTGCCAACGAATTAAATCTTCCTATTGCAATAATTGAAAAGAGAAGACCAAAGGCAAATGTATCTGAAGTTATGAATATTATTGGTGATGTTGAAGGCAAGTCAGTTATTCTTGTTGATGACATTGCAGACACTGCTGGAACTATTACTAAGGCAGCAGATGCTTTAAAGGCAAGAGGTGCAAAGAAAGTTTATGGAGCTGCAACTCACGGAGTCTTATCAGGTCCAGCTATTGAAAGACTAAAGAATTCATCTCTTGAAAAATTTGTAATCACAGATACTATTGAACTTCCAGAAGAAAAGAAAATAGATAAGATTGATATTGTGTCTGTTTCTCCAATTTTTGCATCAGCAATTAAGAGAATCAACACATCACAATCAGTTAGTGAAATGTTTGAATAAGGTGATTAAGTGTATATAATTGCAGGACTGGGAAACCCCGGCAAGAAGTATGAAGATACTAGGCATAATGTGGGCTTCTCAACAATTGATGTCCTTGCGGATAAGCTTAATATAAAAGTTAATAAGATTAAATTTAAGGGGCTTGTAGGTGAAGGGAGAATCGGCAACGAGAAGGTCATTCTCCTAAAGCCCCATACTTTTATGAACAATTCCGGAGAATCAATTGTAGAAATTTTAAATTTTTATAAATTAAAACCAGAAGACCTAATGGTTATTGTAGACGACATCGACATTGAATTTGCTCAGTTAAAGATAAAGAAAAATGGATCAGCTGGTACTCACAATGGACTTAAGTCAATTGTAAATTTAACAGGAAGCAAAAATTTTGCCAGGTTTAAAATTGGTGTTGGGAAGAAACACCCTAATGAAGATTTGGCAAGCTTTGTTCTGTCCAATTTTCCATCAAAGGATAGGAAGCATATTGCCGATGCCATTGATGCCTGTGCCGATGCAGTAATTGATGCAGTGGACTCAGGTATCGACAAGTCCATGAATTCTTATAACAACAACATTTATTGAGGTGAAAATTGAATTTTTTAATCAATAGTGTAAAGAACCTAGAAGCTTTTAAGGAATTAGATAATTCAATAAAAATTTCAAAGAACACTGCAGTCTTTGGTTCAGAGGAGGCAGTGCTCTCTCTTTTTGCGCCCACTTTTGCAGCTGATGGGAGGAAAGTCTGCCTTATCTCACAAGATAGGGTAAGGGCAAGAAAGGCCTACGAGGACATTGAGTCCATATCAGATGAGACCTGCGTCTATTATCCAGAAAAGGACGTCTTTTTCTACGACAGGGATTCAAAGTCCAAGGAGAATACAAAGAAGAGGCTAGAAGCCATGGCAGAGATTTCAAGTGGCAGGGCAAAGATGGTTGTCACAACCTTAAACGCCTTGACTGCAAAGATATCAAGGCCAGAAATTTTTGCATCTTATAAGATTCCTATAGAAGTTGGGCAAGTTTTGAATCTTGACGTCCTACCCAAGAAACTTGTGGAAATGGGTTACGAAAGATTTCCAAGTGTTGAGGGTCTAGGTCAATTTTCTCTTAGGGGTTCCATCATTGACATTGGGACCCAAGATGCCAACTACAGGATAGAACTTTTTGATGACGAAGTTGATTCCATTAGGTCCTTTGAAATTGAAAGCCAAAGGTCCATTGATAAGCTAGAAAAAATTACAATCTATCCCATAGAAGACTTGATTATAAAAGCAGACGAAAGAGATCAAGTTGCTGAGAGAATTAAAAAAGACCTTTCCAAGACCAAGCTCCAGGGGAAAGAAAAAGATAGACTCAATGAAAAGTTTTTGAGATACGTTGACAGGTTAGAAAACCAAGAGACTATTATCAACAAGGACCTAATCCTTCCTTATGTAGACCAAGAAGAAGTGGGATCCTTCTTAGATTACTTGGATGATTTTATATTTTTAATTGAAGAGCCTTCCAGGATTCTTGAAAGAGAAGAAGAACTTGATCTTGCAAATGGAGAAAAGTTTGCAATCTTAATAGAGAATGGTGAAGTCACAAAGTCTCACGAAAAAACTTTTTACAACTATAAGGACATAGTCGACAAGTTAAATGAAAAAACTTTAATAACTTTTAACGCCCTATTGAAGCCACCAAAGATGTTTAAGCCAAAGGACATTGTGAACATCAAGGTCAAGAGCGTGACAAACTACATGTCAAAGATAAAACTTTTCAAGGAAGACCTAGACTATTATGGAAAAAATAATTTCCAAGTCATCCTCCTTGGGGCAACAGAAAAAAGAGCCAAGCGTCTTTTTGATCACCTTGTGGACTTGGGCTACTCACCACACTTGGCAAAAAATACAAAGAATGAAAAAATCACTTCCAAGCTTGTTGTCACTACTGGTGCCTTAAATGAAGGAATAGAATTTTCAGATTCAAAGACAGTTTTTATTAATTATTCAGAAATTTATGGGTCCTTCTCAAAGAATAAAAAGAAAAAACCAGCTAAGAAGAAGGCACTAAACTTTGAAGATTTACAAATTGGTGACTACGTAGTTCACGAGGCCCATGGTGTTGGTAAATATGTTGGGACAAGAAGACTTGAAGTCTCAGGCATACAAAAGGACTACATTCTTATTGAGTACGGTGGAGAGGACAAACTCTTCCTTCCAATAGAAGCTCTTGATTCCATTTACAAGTACGTACAAGAGGGCAAGAGGCCGCCAAAGGTCAACAAGTTAAACTCTCTTGACTGGAAAAAGAAAAAGGCTCGTGCAAGACAGTCCATTGACGACATGGCTGAGGACTTAATAAAACTCTACGCAACTCGTGAGAATACCAAAGGCTTTGCCTTTAGTGAGGACTCCCAATATCAAAGGGAGTTTGAGGATGCCTTCATCTATGAAGAAACTCCTGGCCAGTTGAAGTCTGCTGAAGAGATAAAAGAAGACATGGAGAAGGCATCTCCAATGGATAGACTTCTCTGCGCCGACGTTGGTTATGGAAAGACAGAGGTTGCCCTTCGTGCAGCCTTTAAAGCAATACTTGACGGAAAGCAAGTTGCAATTCTTGTGCCAACAACTATATTAGCTCAGCAACACTACAACACAATTAAGGAGAGGTTTAAAAACTTCCCTGTGGGAGTTGGACTTCTATCAAGGTTTAGGTCCAAGAAGGATCAGAAGATGGACCTTGAAGGTCTGAAGGATGGCAACATTGATATAATAGTGGGAACTCACAGGCTCCTTTCCAAGGACGTGAAGTTCAAGGACTTGGGACTTTTAATTATTGACGAAGAGCAAAGATTTGGAGTTCGTCACAAGGAAAAGTTGAGGATGCTAAAGGAAAATGTAGACACCTTAACTCTAACAGCCACACCAATTCCAAGGACTCTTCAGATGTCTATGATTGGAATAAGGGACATGTCTGTTATTGAAGAGCCACCTGAAGAGAGATTTCCAGTGGAAACTTACGTCCTAGAGTATAACAACCTCATGGTTCGTGAGGCCATCCTAAAGGAAATTGAAAGGGGAGGACAAGTTTACTTCCTCTACAACAAGGTTTCAAATATGGAAAATAAACTTTTGGAACTTAGGAAGCTTGTGCCAGAGGCGACCTTCTCTATGGCAAATGGTCAGATGACTGAGAAGGCCCTTGAAGATACAATGATTGACTTCATAGAGGGTAATGTTGACGTATTAGTTTGCTCAACTATAATAGAAACGGGTATGGACGTTCCCAATGCAAACACAATGATAATAACAGACTCCAATAGGTTGGGACTTTCACAACTTTATCAACTTCGTGGAAGGATAGGCAGGTCATCGAGAATTGCCTACGCCTACTTCACCTACGACAGGTCCACATCAATCTCTGAAGTGGCACAAAAGAGACTCCAAGCTATAAAAGAGTTCACTGAGTTTGGGTCAGGTCACAAGATTGCAGAAAGAGACCTCGAGATAAGAGGGTCTGGATCCATACTAGGGTCAAGACAGTCAGGTCACATAGAAAAAATTGGTTACGACCTCTACATGAAGTATCTAAAGGATGCTGTCATGAAGTTAAAGGGTCTTGATGTTGAAGAAGAAATTGAAACTACAATTGATCTCAAGCTGGATTCATTTATACCAAAGGAATATATTGCTGATGACAGGACAAGGCTTGAGATTTATAAAAAGATTTCTGTTTTATCAACTGAAGAAGAGTACTCAGACCTTGTTGATGAATTAATCGACAGGTTCTCAGACTTCCCTGATGAAGTTTCAAACCTAATGGACATTGCCCTCTTAAAGAACAAGGCCCAAAAGGCAAAAGTTTCATCTATTGTTGAGAGAAGAGGAGAATATAGGGTAAGAGTAGAAGGTGAGGTTGAGCTTCCTGCCATAATGGAAATAAACAACGAGTTTGATAATGTTTCTTACTCTATGGGCAATGTCAATGAAATTGTATTGACTAAGCTCAAGTATCCTCTCGACGAGCTTAAAAAACTAGTTACAATTTTGTATTTACACAAAAAGGACACAAAAACTTCTAAAAAGTAGTGTATAATAGAAACAATAAATGATAATAATTAAATAGAATAAGGAGAGAATTATGTTTTTAAAAAAATTTGGTAAGATAGCAGTGACAATTGCACTAGCAGGTTCACTTGTAGCTTGTAGCGGTGTAAATAAAGATGCAGCAGCTAAGGTTGGTGGAGTTGAAATCCCAATGGCAGATTTTTATAAGTCTTATGCAGCAAGGGTAAATCAACTTACTTCAATGTATGGTGAAGATGTTCTTAAGAATAAGGAAGACGGTAAAAAGTCTACTGACGAACTTTTAAGAGAACAAGCAATCACTGACTTAACAACAACTGAAGCTCTTAAACAAGATGCAGAAAAATCAAAAATCACAGTTTCTGATGAAGAAGTAAATAAAAAGCTTGACGAAATTAAGGCACAACTTGGTGGCGAAGAAGCTTTCAACAAGTTCCTAAAAGAAAATGGACTTCCAAAGGAATATGTTGCTGAAAACATGAAAAATCAAATGTTAGTTGGCAAATACACTCAAGAAAAATTAAAAGAACTTGAACCAACTGAAGAAGAAGTTAAAAAACAATACGAAGACAACAAGGATTCTTACTACAAGGCTAAGGCTTCTCACATCCTAGTTGATGACTTAAAGGAAGCTAACGTCCTAAGAAAGAAAATCCTAAAGGGAGAAGATTTTGCTAAGCTTGCAAAGGAAAACTCTAAGGACACAGGAAGTGCACAAAACGGTGGATCACTTGGTGAATTCACAAGTGGACAAATGGTTGAAGCCTTTGACAAGGAAATTGCTAAGATGAAGGTTGGAGACATTTCTGAACCTATCACTACACAATTTGGTTACCACATCATCAAACTTGAAGATAAAAAGCCTTTAGAATTTGATGCAGTTAAGGACCAAATCAAGGCACAACTACAACAAGAAAAATTCAAAGAATACATTGACAAAGTTAAAAAAGATGCTAAAATAAAAATCTATGTTAACACTTCTAAAGAAGTTCAACTTCCAGAAGAATACAAAAACTTTGGCAAGGTAGAAAAAGAAGGCCAAGCTAAGGAAACTAATGCAAAGGCTGAAGCAGGAAAGAAAAATGCAAAAGCTAATGCAGGAAAAGAAAATGCAAAGGCTGAAAACAAGAAAGAAACAAAATAAGATTTAAATTAAAGCCTGTGAGTAAAGAGAAGAGGATTAAAGTTCTCTCTTAGGTCACAGGCCTTTTATTTTTTATTTTAACCCAAGCTTTACTTTAATTTAATAATGCTTTGGAAACGTAAATTTAGAAACAATTAAAATAAAATTCTGATATAATAAGAGAAATATGGATAAAGGGGTGATGTAATGAGTTTTTCATCAGAGATTAAGGATGAAGTGGCTAAGATAAAAGTTGAAGACTACAAAATAATTTTATCTGAACTTGCAGGCATAACTCCCATGTGTGGGATCTTAAACTTCAAAAATAATAAAATTTCTATGGAATACATTACAGAAAATGCTCCTGTGGCAAGGAGAATTTTTACATTTTTAAGAAGGTCCTTTGGTTTTGACGTTGAAGTTAAAAATGTTAGGTCCACTCAACTTAAAAAAAATGTATTTATTATCTATATATCGCAAGATGAGTCTTGCAGGTTACTTCTTGATGAGTTAAAATATATTAAGGGTGCAAGCGTATTTATGATAAATTATGCTCCCACTGATCTCATAAAAACAAGTAATGAGAAAAAGGCCTACATCCGTGGTGCCTTTATGGGTTCAGGATCCATTACAGATCCAAAAAAAGGATATCATTTGGAATTTGTTTCTGAAAACGAATCCAACGCATACTTTTTAAGAGATACAATTAATGAATTTGGACTCAAGTCAAAGGTAATTATGAGGAAGGAAAAATACATAATTTACATTAAGGACTCAGAACAAATTTCCGACTTCCTATCTCTCATAGGTGCCTATAACTCTGTTTTGAATTACGAAAACGTAAGAGTTATAAAGGAAATGAGAAACAATGTAAATAGGATTGTAAATTGTGAGACGGCTAACTTAAATAAAACGGTTAAGTCATCTTACGACCAGGTAGAAGATATAAAGCTTATCGAGAGGGAAATTGGGATAGAAAATTTAGATGAGGATTTGAAAGCCATAGCCAAGATAAGACTTGAGAACAGGTCTATGAGTTTAAACGACATTGCGAACTCTCTTGAGCCAAAGCTTTCAAAGTCCACTGTTAATTATAGATTTAAAAAACTTAGGAGAATTGCGAACAAGTTGAGGGGTGTATAAAATGATAAGTAAAAAAGTTGTACTTAATAATAGTGACGGGCTCCACGCTAGGGCAGCTGCACTATTTGTAAGAGAGGCTAACAAGTTTGCTTCTGAAATAAATCTTGAAGCTCATAGTGACAAGGTAAATGGCAAGTCCATTATTGGGATTATGTCTCTTGGTGCCTTCACAGGCGAAGAGATTATCATTGAAGCTGAGGGCGTAGATGAAGAAGAAGCTGTGGAAAGATTAGCTAACTTAGTTGAAAAAGAGTTTATAAATCTTTAAATTAAATAAAATATTTTGCTTGGAGTTTTGCTTTGTCAAAACTCTTTTTTCATGTCCTTTTATTTGTCTTTGGCCTTTGATAAAATATATTAAAGATTAGTAATGAAAATTTTTTATTTTTAAAATTTATAAGCTAGTGAAAAATTTTTTAAAACTTATTAGTGAGTGATAAAAATTTTTTGAAAATTGATTTTCAATTTTTTAAAATTTTTTATAAATTAAAAATAAAAATTTGTGATTTATAGATTAAGGATGATCCTATGAATAATTTTGTTCACCTACATCTCCATAGTGAATACTCTCTCTTAGATGGGTCTACGAGGATAAGTCTCTTGCCTAAAAGAGTTAAAGACCTTGGCATGAATGCCGTTGCCCTAACTGACCACGGCAATATGTATGGAGCCATTGCCTTCTACAAGGCCTGCAAGGATGCTGGAGTAAAACCAATCTTAGGTTGCGAGGTCTACATATCAGAAAAGGATATGACTGTAAAGGACAGGACCAACAAGAGATACCACTTGATTCTCTTGGCAGAAAACAATGAGGGTTTCAAAAACATTATGAAGATAGTCTCCACTGGTTACGTTGATGGATATTATTACAAGCCTCGTGTTGATAAGGAAGTCTTAAAAAAATATTCCAAGGGCGTCATTGCAACTTCAGCCTGCCTAGGTGGCGAGGTTCAAAAAGCTCTTTTAAATAGGGACAAGGAAGCTGCAAAAAAAGCTGCCCTTGAGTATAGAGACATCTTTGGAGAGGGAAACTTCTTCCTAGAACTTCAGGACCACGGCATGCCTGAGCAAGCCAGGGTTAATCGTGAGCTTGTCCTTCTCTCAGAAGAGTTGGGCCTTCCTCTAACTGCATCTAATGACGTCCACTATTTAATGAAGGAGGACTCAAAGAGTCACGACGTCCTACTTTGTATTCAAACGGGAAAGACTGTAAATGACACAGACAGGATGAAGTTTCCATCAGATGAATTTTACCTAAAGTCTCCTGATGAAATGGCAGCCCTCTTCCCAGAAAATTCTGAGGCCTTAGAGAATACTGTTAAGATTGCAGATAGGTGCAATGTTGAAATAAAATTCCACGACCTTCACTTGCCTGAGTTTATAGTGCCTGATGGATATAGCCACGAGGAATATTTAAAGAAACTTGCCCTTGAGGGGATGCTTAAACGTTATGAAAATGTAACCGATGAAATAAAGGAAAGGTTTGAGTTTGAGTTCAACACTATAAAGAACATGGGCTATGTTGACTACTTCTTAATAGTTTGGGACTTCATAAGATATGCGAGAAAACACGAAATCCAAGTTGGACCTGGAAGGGGTTCTGCTGCAGGCTCCATGGTTTCCTATTGCTTGGGAATAACTGACGTTGATCCCCTAGAGTTCGACCTACTTTTTGAAAGGTTTTTAAATCCAGAGAGGGTCTCCATGCCCGATATTGATATAGACTTTTGCTATGAAAGACGTGAAGAGGTTATTGATTATGTAAACAGGAAGTACGGGGACTCTCACGTTGCCCAAATAGTTACCTTTGGAACCATGGCTGCTCGTAATGCCATAAGGGACGTGGGCCGTGCCCTTGACATGTCCTATGCCAAGGTGGACTACATTGCCAAGCAAGTTCCTCAGGCTCTTAACATGACCATAGAAAAGGCCCTAGAAGTTTCTGAAACCTTTAAGGGGATCTACGATGGAGAAGAGGACTCAAGACTTTTAATTGACATGGCATTAAAACTTGAAGGTCTACCAAGACACACTTCAACTCACGCAGCTGGTGTTGTAATCTCCAAGGACGAACTGACAGAATATGTTCCCCTAACTAGGAACGACAAGATTATTGCAACGCAATTTAACATGATTGAGCTTGAAGAGTTGGGACTTTTGAAGATGGACTTCTTGGGCCTAAGGACTCTTACAGTTATTAGGGATGCAATTAATTTAATAAAAGAAAACCAGGGCAAGACTATAAATTTTGACAACTTTAACTACAATGATCCAGAAGTTTTAAAGATGTTTGCAAAATCGGAAACCCTTGGAGTCTTTCAATTTGAATCCAGCGGCATGAGGGCCTTCTTAAAGGAACTGAAACCAGATGAATTTTCTGACTTGGTTGCTGCCAATGCCCTCTTTAGGCCGGGACCAATGAAGCAAATTCCAAAATTTGTTGGGTCTAAGCACGACAAGTCTACAATTTCCTACATCCATCCAAAGCTTGAGCCAATTTTGAAATCAACTTATGGTTGTATAGTCTACCAAGAACAGGTAATGCAAATTGTTCAACAAATTGGTGGCTACTCTCTTGGCAGGGCAGACATTGTTAGGCGTGCCATCTCCAAGAAAAAGATGAAGGTCATGGAAGAAGAGAGGAAGAACTTCATCTATGGCAACAAGGAAGAGGGAGTTTGTGGTGCCATTGCCAATGGAGTTGACGAGAAATCTGCCAACGAAATTTACGACTTAATTATAGACTTTGCCGACTACGCCTTTAATAAGTCTCACTCCGTTGCCTATTCAGTAGTTGCTTATAGGACTGCTTGGCTAAAATATTATTATCCAAGAGAATTTATGGCGGCGCAAATTTCTACTTATACAAACGACATCAAGCAAGTCAGCCTTTATATTGAAGAGATAAAGAGGTTGGGGATAGAAATTTTGCCACCAAATATTAATTACTCCTTCAAAAACTTCACTGTTGAGGACAATAAAATTAGGTTTGGACTCAAGGCCGTTAAAAATGTTGGCGACAACTTAATAGATGTAATTGTGAGAGCAAGGGACAAGGGACCCTACAAGTCTCTCAAGGATTTTGTTGATAGGATTAATGCCCTTGACAAGTCTGCCCTTAATAAGAGGGCTGTGGAATCCCTAATAAGGTGTGGAGCCATGGACGACTTCAGGGGGAACAGGGCTCAATACCTTGCAATTTATGAAGGGATTTTATCCTCTTCATCAAATACTGCAAAAAATAATGTCATGGGTCAATTTTCACTTTTTGAAGAGGCTGACCTCCAAGAGGACTTGCCAAGACTTCGCGACTTTCCACAAAAGGACAAGCTTGACATGGAGAAGGAAGTTATTGGCATGTACATTTCTGGTCACCCACTAGATCCATACAGGGAATTAATCGAGAAAAATTCATCTATAAACACAAACCAAATCTTTGAGAAGTACAGGGAAAATCTATTGAGAAGGTCCAAGGTCAAGGTTGGAGGAATTTTAAAATCCAAGAAGACTATGATAACAAAGACCAACAAGATGATGGCCTTTGCAGCCCTAGAAGACTTATTTGGAACCATTGAACTTGTGATTTTTCCAAATGTCTACTCACGCTACAAGGACCTAATTGAAGATGAGAATGTTGTTGTAGTTGAAGGTCACTTCCAAGAATCGGAAATTGAAGAGCCAAAGATTTTGGTGGATTCAATTTCAAGACTTAAGATGCCAACAAAAAATAAATTATACATTTCTGTTGACTCAATGAAGAATGAAAGTGTAAATGAAATAAGAAAAATTTTAAAAGATTATGAGGGGTCTACTCCAGTGGTCTTCTTTGAAGAAGAAACGAGAAGGGCCTTTGGGACTGACTCAAGTCTTTGGATTGACGACAAGTCCTTTGACGAAATTCAAAATAAATTGATAGCTTATACCAAGTCAAGAGACAAGATTATTTTAAAGTAGGTGGATATGAGAGTTGCAATTTTAACAAGTGGTGGCGATGCTCCAGGCATGAATGCCACAATAAGAGCTGTTACAAGGACCTGCATCTTTGAAGGGATAGAGGTCTATGGCATCAGTGGAGGCTACGAGGGTCTCATTGATGCAAAGTTTGAAAAATTAGTCCAGTCTTCTGTTGCAGACATTATCCAAAGGGGTGGAACAATTCTTTCCACTTCACGTTCTGATAGGTTTATGACAGAAGAGGGACTTGAGAAGGCAATAAATTCCCTAAAAATTTTTGAAATTGATGCCCTAATTGTCCTTGGTGGCGACGGAAGCCTCAAGGGAGCAAATAAATTAAGGGAGAAGGGAATAAATGTAATTGGAATTCCATGTTCCATTGACAACGATCTTGCCTACACAGACTTCACAATAGGTTTTATGACAGCAGTAGAAACTGTTACAGAAGCCATAAGTCATATTAGGGACACAACAGAGGCCCACGGCCGTGCTAATGTTGTTGAAGTCATGGGTCGTGAGTGTGGCGACATTGCCCTTTATGCAGGAGTTTCTTCTGGTGCTGAATCAATTATAGTTCCAGAGATTGAAACCAATATAAATGAAATTGCTGAGAAGGCAATCATGGGCAAGAACCGTGGCAAGAGACACCACATAATTATTATGGCTGAGGGTTGTGGGTCTGCCTTTGACTTTGCCAAAGACTTCCAAGAATTAACTGGGATTGACACAAGGGTTACTGTCCTTGGTTACATCCAAAGGGGAGGAGCTCCTTCTATCTTTGACAGGATCCTGGCATCACAATTTGGTTACCTGGCAGTCAAGGAAGCTAAAGAAGGAAACTCAAGAGTCCTTGGCTTTAAAGAAGGAAGGGCAAAGGCCATGACCTTTGAAGAAATGTTTGAAGCTAAGAAAGTTTTTAGGGAAGATCTTTTAGATATCCTAAAGACTGTTTCTATATAGAGGTGGAAAATGAAAAAGACAAAAATTGTTGCCACTATTGGACCAGCAAGTGAAAGTGAAGAAATTTTAAAAATTCTCTTCACAGAAGGAGTTAACGTTGCAAGACTTAACTTCTCTCATGGCAGCCATGAAGAGCACAAGATAAAAATTGACAGAATTAAAAAACTTAGAAAGGAAATGGACCTTCCTATTGGGATCATGCTTGACACCAAGGGACCAGAAATTAGGCTGGGAGAAGTTGAAGGAGAAGTCACTTTAGAAATTGGAGATGAATTCACTTTAACCACTGAGGACCTTAGAGGCGACAAGTCCATTGTCAGCATCTCCTACAAGGAACTTTACAAAGACGTGAAGGCTGGCGACAAGATTTTAATCGATGACGGACTTGTGGAACTTCTTGTAAAGGAAATTAAGGGAGAAAAAATTATTACAGAAGTTGAAAACTCTGGTGTTATTTCTTCCCACAAGGGAGTTAACGTGCCAGGAGTTGAAATAAAACTTCCTGCCTTAACTGAAAGAGACATTGAGGATATAAAGTTTGGAGTAAAAGAAGACATAGACTTTATCGCAGCTTCCTTTATTAGGTCAAGAGATGATGTCCTTGCCATAAGAAAGGTCCTTGAAGAAGAGAGGGACTATACGACAAAGATTATTTCAAAGATTGAGTCCCAAAAGGCTGTGGAGTTAATTGATGAAATCATAGAAGTTTCTGATGGAATTATGGTTGCCAGGGGAGACCTTGGAGTTGAAATAGAAACAGAAGCTGTCCCTATAGTTCAAAAGGAAATTATAAAAAAATGTAACGTTGCAGGTAAGACTGTAATCACTGCAACGCAAATGCTTGACTCCATGATAAGAAACCCAAGGCCAACACGTGCCGAGACTAATGACGTTGCAAATGCAGTCCTTGATGGAACAAGTGCAGTTATGCTTTCAGGGGAAACTGCTAGTGGCAAGTATCCTGTAGAGGCAGTGGAAACTATGAGAAAAATTATTGAGTACACTGAGTCCACAATTGACCACGACGAAATCTTGGAAAACAGGATCAAGGACGTGGAAAATTCCATGACCAACTCCATAGGAAGGTCTGCCTGCGTAATCGCGAGAGACCTCCACGCCAATGCCATCATCACTGCAACAACATCAGGCAATACTTCAAAGGCCATTGCAAAGTTCAGACCAGAGACTCCAATTATTGCCTCAACGCCCTTTGAAAAAATTAAAAACCAACTTAGCTTGGTTTGGGGAGTTAGACCTGTGAAGGTCCTTAACTTTAAGGACACTGACAATTTAATTGACGCTTCCATGGAAGTTGCTGTTAAGAAGGGATTTTTAAAATCTGGAGACTTAGTTGTTTTAACTGCAGGAGTTCCTACAGGAATTGCTGGCTCAACTAATCTCTTGAAGATTGAAAATGTTTCAGAAATCCTCGGCAGGGGAACTGCAATTGGCAAGAAAAAGAAAAAGGCAAGGGCAGTAGTTGTAAATACTTTTGAAGAACTTGAAGCAAACTTCGAGTCTAAGGACATAATCATCTGCAATGGGACTGATGGCAGAATGATCCCTTACATGGAAAGGTCCTCTGGTTTTGTAACAGAAGAAGCAGGCTTCACATCCAATGGAGCTGTCTCTGCAATTTCTCTTAATAAGACTGCCATTGTTGGGGTAAGGGACATTACTAAGTTTATAAAAACTGGCGACATCATAACAATTGATGGAACTGATGGAAGTGTTAGGAGATAAAATTTTTGTAACTTTGGAATAAAATAAAAAGTAGTAGGACTTGGTGACTTCGTGAAAAGTATTTAAGTTATGAAAAATAAAGACTTTGTAAAAAGTTTTAAGTCATAAATAATAATGACTTTATAAAAAACTATGAAGATATAAAATTATTTGAGTACACAAAATCTTAAGCAATAGAAATTTTTAGACAAAGAAAAAAGACCTCTTTTGATATTTAATCAAAGGGGTCTTTATTTTTGTCTTATTATTTTTTTTATACTTTCTTCCCTCTCCTTGAGGTTGGAGTTAATATTTAAGAGCTTGGACTTAAACTTCTTTGACTCTTCAAGGACTTTTAAGTTGGCAAGTCTTTCAGACTCGTTAAGACCATTGAAGTAATCACTTAAGTTATCATCTATGACTTCATAAACTTTGTTGAGGGTCTTAAACCCATGAGTCAAATGATTTAGGGTCAAGATTAAATCAATTGCAAATAGGATGCCGAAAAAGATCACTAGTAAATCAAGAATCCTGTCGCTTGATAGGGACAAGGAGAAGAGCAAAATTGGTGTGAGCTTCTTGACTATTAAAATATTTGCAAGGCCAAAGATCAAGAGGCCATAGAGGCAAACCCTCCTCTTAATTTGGAAGGGGTAGTTGGAGTAGTCCCACCAACGCTTGTGGAAAAATTTTTCCAAGAGGTAGCCAATGATGTACTCAATGAGGCAGGACAAGAAGGCTGAGTAAATAAAAATCTCAAGGCTTGACTCGAAGTTCTTCAAGACTCCAAAGGAAAGGCTGGCTCCCAAACCATAGATGGGGCAAATGGGTCCCAAGAGGAAGCCCCTGTTGTGAATTTTATCTAGCTCAATGGCAGAACAAGGGAAGGTCTCCCAGAACCAGCCAAGGAAGGAGTAGATAAAAAATATTAAACAAAATTCTTGATATCTCATGGTCTCACCAACCCAACTTTTACAGGTATGCCTCTTAGGGTTTCAGCAAGGGACACGTACTTATCAGAGTAAGTGACAATCCAAGACTCCAAGTACATTGGTGGAAGGGGAGTCAAGGGAAACATGTGCTTGATGATTATATCCCTTTCAATCCTGTTAAGCTTTAGCTCGGACTTGGCATTTCGGTAGGCCTTCATGGGGTGGGTGAAGCCATGAATACATCTTTCTCTTTTGCCGTCGTGCCAGTCGTAGAGGAAGTAGTCGTGGAGGAGGGCGCCCCTAATCATAGAGTCCATGTCCACATCTAAGTTATACTTTTCTGCTACTTCAATAGACTTTTTAGCAACAGAAATAACGTGTTCGTAGACAGTGGTGTCTCCATGTTGTATGAAGTTTTTTGTTTCTAGAAATCTCGTGTTCTCACTTAAGAACTTGATAATTTCTTCTAATTTTTTTATGTTTTCCATTTTTATCTCCTGGACTTATTTTAAACTAAAAAAGTAAAAAAAGTTCAAAGTTTTCTTTAAATTTTTATTTAAAAAATTTTTTTATATTCTTGATTAAATATATACTGTAAAAATTTTGCAAAAAAAATAAAAGCCATACAAGTATGACTTTTATATTCTACTAAAATTTTGTTTCCATGTAAATTCTATTTTTTCCTTCAGCCAAGACATCTTTAACTTCTTTTAATTTTTGTCCTTCCTTATCAAAGATTAGGACTGATGTTATCTTGTCGATTTCTCTATCGAGGAGTCCATATCTCTTCTTGATTAAGTCGATTTCTTTAGGATCTCTTGTTGTGAACTCGTAAGATGTGTCCTCTTTTCTATTTAGGATAGTTGGTTTTGCTGATGTCATGTTTAGGAAGTTTACAAGAGATTCTGGGCTTAGGGAAGTTTTGATTTTATCAAGGGGAAGGTCAGTGATTTCCTCTTCGTGTAAAGTTATTTGCCTTCTTATGTCTTCAAATTTAACCCTTGTGTTTAAGTCGTCTGATGTCCAAGGATTATTTTTTAGGGAAGTGATAAGGTCAGGGTAATTGCCAGTGCTTGCAATTTTATTTTCGATTTCTGCTTTATCTTCTTTAATTTCCTCTTTGACAGCTTGAGCCTTTTCTTTAACTTCTTCTTTAACCTCTTCAGCCTTAAGTTCAGCTTCCTTCTTTACATCTTGAGCCTTTTCCTTGACTTCTTCTGTAACTTTTTCAGCCTTGACTTCAGCTTTTTCTTTTATCTCTTTAGCTTCTTTTTTTACTTCTTCAGCCTTAGCTTGAGTTTCAACTTTAACTTCTTCAGCCTTAGCTTGGACTTTTTTGCTTTCTTTAGAGACTTCTTCTTTAACCTCTTCGGTCTTAACTTCAGCTTCCTTCTTTACATCTTGAGCCTTTTCCTTAACTTCTTCTGTAACTTTTTCAGCTTTGACTTCAGATTTTTCTTTTATCTCTTTAGCTTCTTTTTTTACTTCTTCGACCTTAGCTTTAGTTTCAGCCTTCACTTCTTCAGCCTTAGCTTCTGCTTTTCTCTCAAGCTTCTTAGCCTCGGCTTCAGTTTTTTCTTTTACTTCTTCAGTCTTTTTCTTTATTTCATCAATAGCTGAGTTTGTATTTTTCTTTTGGCGTCTTTTCTTGCCGCGGTCCTTTTTCCTTGATCCATCGTAGGCTTCTTTGTCCTTAACTTCAGTTAGCTTGCTAGCAGAAGTTTTTTCAGAAGACTTTGCCTCACTTATCTTATGTAGGTCCTCTTTTTTAGAATTATTCTTAGCTTTACTTGATGAGTCAATAGATTTTTGACCCTTGCCTCTCTTAGTGACAATGGACTTTCTCCAGAAAATCAAGCAAACGATTACAATGACGGCAATTATATAGTGTATGCCCTTCATATTAACACCTCCAATTTATTAACATTATACCACTTAATTATCAAATGACTACTTTAATTGTATAAAATTTTAAAAAAATTACAAAAATAAAAAAGACCCGATGACTCGAGTCTTAGTTATAAAATATAATTTTTAATTTTCTATTGATTTAGGATGTCTATTTTCAATTTTTTCTCTCACTATGCCAACCACATCCCTAACTTCACGAACTCCCAACTTGTAAAGGCAGAAGACGTAAACTAAAGCGGCAATAAAGACTACTAGCATTAAGAAGACCAATCTTGAAAGAGTTTGGACTCCGCCAGATGTTAATGCCATGATTAGTTTTTCGTAAGGGAAGTAGGCCAAAGTTATTGCTCCCATGACAAGTGATGCCATTACAGTTTTTATAAGGGCCTTGATATAGGATCTTGTTCCAAGATTTCCAATTTTTTTCTTTAAAAGTATAAAGGAAATAAAAACTGCAATTGTTGTTGCAATTGAAACTGATGCTGCCAGTCCATTAGTACCAAAGTGTCTTGCCACTAAGAGGTTGAGACCAACGTTAATAATTACGTTAGTTACACCAACATAGAAGGGAGTCTTTGTGTCGCCAATGGAATAGTAAATCCTATTTAAGACGTTGATAACAGAAATTGAAATAAGTGAAAGGGAGTAACATCTTAGAGTTGATGTTGCTGCCACACCGTTTGCCGCAGTAAAGGAACCACGGACAAAGGCAATTTCTATTATAGGTCTTGCCAAGATAATAAGGCCAACTGTTGCAGGGACAGTTATAAATAAAACAGTCTTAACTGATGCATTCATAACTTTTTTACCACGCTTCATGTCACCAGATCCCAAAGTCCTTGTTAGGATAGGGAAGACTATGGCAGTGATAGCTGTGATAAAAATACCAATTATCATGGTATTCATCTTGTTTGAATAATATAAAATTGATGCTGCACCTTGACCCATACCTGATGCAAGGTTTCTATTAACAATTGTGTTAATGTCATTTACTGATACAGAAACGAAAACCGGTATGGCAAGGACAATTGCCTCCCTAACATACTTGTCTTGGAAGTCTGCCACAAGACTTGGTCTGTAACCAATTTTCATTGCGTTAGGTAGCAGGAAGATGAACTGTGCCAAGATACCTAATACTGATGCAATTGTAAGACCTATAATCCCAACGTGGTGGGAGAAGAGGGCAAGGTAAACAATATAAGTTAAGTTAAGGGGTATTGCAATGGCACCTGTTGCTGCGAACTTGCCACCGTGTTGGAGGTAGCCTTCCATTACACCAACCCAAGATGAAAATAAAACTACGGGCATCCCAACTTGTATTAACTTAACAACAATTGCATAGGTCTCTGGATTAGCTTGTGATGCAGATAAAAGTGCAATTTGGTTTGGGAATAAAATTCCAAGAACAATTAAGACAAGGGACACAAGGGAAGTAACCATTAAGAGGTTGTTAGTAAAATAATTTTTCCTACTTGGTCCATGGTCGTTCTCTGCTCTTTGGGCAGAAGGTATATAAGTTGTTGCTATTGCTTGAGTGACAAAGCTTGCTATCATTGCTGTGGCTGCTTGAGCAAGAGAAAAGGCGTCCATTTCTTTGCTGGCACCAAAGACATAAGCTGTAAGTGACTCTCTAAAGAATCCAAAGACCTTACCCACTAGAAGGAAGCCGGTGATGGCTAGAGTGGACTTTGCAATTCGTGAGCCTGCGCTACTTTTATTTTCCAAATTTAAAATCTCCTTTGTAAGTCTTATCAAATTATAATTTGTTTGAATTTTTATGTCAAGTAAGGTTGTTTTCTAGACTTTTAAAGGATTTTATTTTTGTGTTATCATATATAAGATAGCTTTCAAAAAATAAATTTTTATATAAAGGAGGAAAAATGAAAAATAAAAACTTAATAAAAAAAGTTGCGCCCTACTTTTATAAGTACAGGTTCACACTTTTTCTAGATTTATTTTGTGCAGGCCTAACAACTGCCAGCGAAATGATTCTTCCACTTATCTTAAGGGCTCTTACCAACAGGGGGATGAAGGACCTTGCATCTATTAGCTTCGACTTCATCATGAAGCTTGCCCTTATATATTTAGGAGTTAAGACAGTGGAAGTTGTTGCCCAATACTTCATGACATCCATTGGTCACATCATGGGTGCCAAGATCGAGACTGACATGAGAAGGGACCTCTACTCCCATCTTCAAACTCTCTCTGACACCTTTTACAATGAGACCAAGGTTGGAGTCATTATGTCAAGGATCACCAACGACCTTTTCGACATAACCGAGTTCGCCCACCACTGCCCAGAAGAATATTTTATTGGAGTCATAAAGATAATTATTTCCTTAATAATTCTTTTACACTTCAACGTAAAAATGACTCTTTTAATTTATCTCATGATTCCACTTATGATTTACTTCTCTGGTCACTTTAGGAACAAGATGCGTAAGGCACAAAAGGATCAAAGAGTCCACGTTGGTCATCTGAACTCTGCCATTGAGGACTCCCTACTTGGCATAAGAGTGGTCAAGTCCTTTGCCAAGGAAGACCTTGAAAAGGAAAAGTTCACTCATGAGAACAACAAGTTCTTGGGCATAAAGAAGAGATACTACAAGTCCATGGCTGGCTTCAACACAATTAACAGAATTTTTGACGGCCTCATGTACCTCATCTTAATTGTATCTGGGGGTTACTTCCTCATGAAGGGAGAAATTGGTCCCGAAGACTTAATTCTTTATGTAATGTATGTTCAATCACTTCTTGCAACTGTTAGAAGAATTATTGAATTTACAGAGCAATTCCAAAAGGGAATGACAGGGATTGAAAGATTCTCAGAAATTATGTCCATTGAGTCTGACATCAAGGACAAGGAAGATTCCATTGAAATAAAAAGTCTAAGGGGAGAAATTACTTTTGATCACGTAGACTTTTCTTATGGTCAAGGAGAAGAAAAAGTCTTAGAAGATTTCTCAGTTCACATTTCTCCTGGACAAAAGCTTGCCATAGTTGGACCAAGTGGGGCAGGCAAGACTACTATTTGTAATTTGATTCCAAGATTTTACGACGTAGACAAGGGCTCAGTAAAAGTCGACGGACTTGACGTAAGAGATGTTAAGATAAAATCTCTTAGGGAGAACATTGGAATAGTTCAACAAGACGTGTATTTATTCTCTGGCTCAGTTAGAGACAACATTGCCTATGGCAAGGAGGGAGCAAGTGATGCCGATGTAATAAAAGCTGCCAAGCTTGCAGGAGCCTACGACTTTATAAAAAATCTCCCAGATGGATTTGACACCTATGTGGGAGAACGTGGAGTGAAACTTTCTGGTGGACAAAAGCAAAGAATTTCTATAGCTAGAGTTTTCTTAAAGAATCCACCAATTTTAATCTTAGACGAAGCCACTTCAGCCTTAGACAACAAGTCAGAAGTTGTTGTTCAAGACTCTATAGAAAAATTATCCAAGGGAAGGACTACACTTACAATTGCTCACAGGCTAACAACAGTTCAAAACGCAGACTTAATCATCGTGATGACAAAGGACGGAATTGTTGAAAGAGGGACTCACAAGGAACTAATGGAAGCAAAGTCCTACTATTACAACCTCTACACCAAGGGTGGTAGGTTAGAATAATTTTTTCGGGGTAAGACTTTACTAAGATGTAAAGAAAACTTGCGAGGTGAATTATGAAAGATTTTATAGAAATAATTAAGAAGAGAAGATCCTACTACAACTTGTCAGAAGATGTTGACCTTACAAATGAAGAAATAAAATATCTTGTTGAAGATGTAATGAACATAACTCCGTCACACATGAATTCAGAGCCAACAAGGATCGTCCTACTCTTTGATGACAAATCCAAGGACTTTTGGACAAGGGTAAATGAAACTTTTGACAAGTCTATAAATAAAGAAAAGTTCCATGGTTTTTATCACGCTAAGGGGACAGCTCTCTTCTTTATAGATATGAATGAAATTTGGGATCAAGAAATAAATATGGCATCCTACAGAGATTATTTTGAAACCTGGGGACATCATTCAGCTGCTATGCTTCAATTAAATCTTTGGCAAGCCCTAAGGGATGAAGAAATTGGTGCCAGCATCCAACACTACAACCCAGTAATTGATGAATGGGTTAAGGAAGTCTACGACCTTCCAGAACATTGGGAGCTTGTGGCACAAATGCCTTTTGGAAAAATTGAAGAAGAGCCAGAGGCAAAGGATAAAAAACCAATTGAAGAAAAATTATTTGTTATTGAATAAGAGCTAGGTCCAAGGACCTAGTTTTTTATTTGCCTTTATTCCTTGTAATAAGGAAAACTTATGCTTATAATTAACTTATCAGGGGAGCGCATGCTGAGATTAGGTTTATCCTTAAACCCTTTGGACCTGGACAGGTAATGCTGTCTAGGGAAAGCTGCCTCTATTTGTAGAGGCTTTTTTTATTGGAATTTTTATAAGGAGGTTAAGATGAAAATATCAGTAGCAATACAAATCCTACCTACTACTGCAGAAGGAACTACAGAGTCAGTAGTCCAAGTAGTGGATAGGGTCATAGAATATATTCAAAGCGAAAAAGTTGACTATGTAGTCACTCCCTTTGAAACAGTTATAGAGTTAGACGACTTTGACAAGGCCTTTGAGATCTTAAAGAACTGTGTGAAGTTAGCGGGAGAAATTTCAGAACAAGTTGCTTGTTACTCCAAGACCTTCTATTCTGAGAAAGGAATTTTAACAATTGAAGAAAAAACAGGCAAGTATCAAGGATAATATCTCAGCAGCTTCTTTGATAGTAATTATTTTAGTCCTTTGGCACTTTGCAACAACCTATGGCGGGGTATCGGCCTTTATGCTGCCCAAGCCACTTGATGTTGTCAAGGCCTTTGTAAATGACTTTCCAACAATTTCATCCCACATGGGGACAACCTTGACAGAAGCCTTTTTAGGTCTATCTGTTGGTGTGACTTTAGGCTTTCTTGTGGCACTACTAATGGATTTATCAGACACACTTTATTCTGCCTTTTATCCAATATTAGTAATTAGTCAGACTGTTCCTACAGTTGCCATTGCACCCCTACTTGTCCTTTGGATGGGTTATGGTGTTATGCCAAAGATCGCCCTAATTGTAATTGGAACCTTCTTTCCAATTGCAGTTTCACTTCTGGAAGCCTTTAAGCAAGTTGACCCAGACAAGACAAAACTTCTAAAGGCCATGGGAGCAGGCAAGTATGAAATTTATAAGTACATTAAATTTCCAGAAAGTCTTACAAACTTTTTTGCTGCCTTTAAGATTGCTGTTTCCTATTCAGTTGTAGGTGCAGTTATTGCCGAATGGCTAGGTGGCTACAAGGGACTGGGAGTATATATGATAAGAGTTCAAAAAAATTACTCCTTTGACAAGATGTTTGCAGTTATATTTTTAATTTCGGCAATTTCACTTATCTTGATGAAGTTAGTTAGCTTCATCCAAAGAAAGGTTATGCCGTGGACGGAGGCAAAATGAAAAATTTAAGAAAATTATTGATCTTAATTCTTGTTGGACTTTTTCTAACAGGATGTGGAAAGAAAGATGATACAAAATCAGAAGAAGCTAAGAATCTTCCTAAGGAAAAAGTAAGCTTCCTATTAGACTGGGAACCTAACGTAAACCACGCAGGTCTTTATGTTGCTATGGACAAGGGCTTCTTTGAAGAAGAAGGCATTGAAGTAGAAGTAAACCAACCACCAGCTAATGGTGCTGAAGCTTTAGTTGCATCAGGTAAGGCTGACTTTGGAGTATCTTATCAAGATACAATTGCACCAGCTTTTGCCAGCGACGAACCACTTCCAGTAACAGCTGTGGCAGCTATTATTAATCACAACACTTCAGGAATTATTTCCCTAAAGGATAAGGGAATTGAAAGACCTAAGGACATGGAAGGACATAACTACGCAACTTGGGGACTTCCAATTGAACAAGCAATCTTAAAACAAGTAATAACAGATGACGGAGGAGACTTCTCTAAGGTTGAACTTCTTCCAGAAAATGTTGTAAACGCAGTTCAAGCAATTAGTGGTAAGATAGATTCTGTTTGGGTTTTCTTCCAAGTTGATGGAGTTCTTGCAGCAAAGGAAAATGTGCCAATTAACTACTTCGCTTTTAGAGACATCAGTCCAGTTTTTGATTACTACACACCAATCCTTATTGCAAACAACGACTTCTTAAAGAACAAGGAAGATGTAGCAAAGAGATTTATGCGTGCCTTCATCAAGGGTTATGAATACGCAGCAAAAAATCCAAAGGAAGCAGCAGATATCTTAGTTAAGATAAATCCAGAACTTGACAAGGACTTTGTGGAAAAGGGAATGGAATATCTTGCTGACAAGTACCAAGACGACGCAAAATACTTTGGACAAATTGATCCAGATAGATGGAACAATTTCTACCAATGGTTATGGGAAAATAAATTAATCAACAAGGAAATTCCAAAGGACTTTGGATTCACTGATGATTTTGTAAATCCAGAAAAATTAAAATGAGCAAAAAATTAGAAATTTTAAGAGTAGATAATGTTTATAAGTCCTTTAATGACAGACTGGTCTTAAAGGACATAAACATAAAATTAAATAAGGGAGAACTAGTTTCTCTCGTGGGAGTTTCTGGTAGTGGTAAGACAACGCTCTTTAATATTATTGCAGGCCTCTTAGCACCAGATGAAGGTAAGGTTTATCTTAAGGGGGAAGATGTCACAGGTCAGGCAGGCAATATTTCCTACATGCTTCAAAAGGACATGCTCCTACCCTACATGACAATCATCGACAATGTGTCCCTGCCCCTTGTTCTTCGTGGCAAGAAGAAAAAAGAAGCAAGGGAAGAAGTGCGAGGACTTTTTGGTGACTTTGGACTTGAAGGCTGCCAAGAAAAATTTCCATCACAACTTTCTGGTGGAATGGCACAACGTGCTGCCCTTCTTAGGACCTATGTCTTTTCCAATGAAGTTGCCCTACTTGATGAACCCTTTTCTGCCCTTGATGCAATAACTAAAGCATCAATCCACAAGTGGTACAAAAAAATAATTAGTGAGATTGGAATTTCCACAATTTTTATTACCCACGACATAGAAGAGGCAGTTAAGCTATCAGATAGAATTTATATCATGGGAAAAAATCCAGGAACTATTATAGAAGAAATACAAATTACAGAAGATTTTCATGAAAACTTTTTCGAGGATAAAAAGTTTATCCAGTACAAAAAGCACATCATCGAAAAGCTCGACAAACTTATATAAGAAGAGGCTTTGGCCTCTTTTTTTATTTATTAATAGATTTAAATATATTGCGATTTTGCCTAAGACAATGTTTGCATATTCCTTTAAATTGGATTATAATTTAAATACGTTATTGCAATGATTTATAAGACAAAAGGAGGAAACAGATGCAATATTTTGTAGATTTAAATAGTGACATTGGAGAATCATTTGGTGCCTATAAAATGGGTATGGATCAAGAGATTGTAAAATATGTTACTAGTATTAACTGTGCTTGTGGTTACCACGCTGGCGACCCACTTATTATGGATGCAACATGTAAAGCAGCGGCTGATAACGGCGTAGAAATTGGCGCTCACCCAGGTTATCCAGACCTAATGGGATTTGGTAGAAGGAAATTAGCAGTGACTCCAGAAGAAGCAAGAGCTTATATGCTTTATCAAGTTGGAGCTCTTTCAGCTTTCGCAAAGGCTCACGGCAAAAAACTTCAACACATGAAACTTCATGGTGCATTTTACAACACAGCTTGTAACGATGAAAAACTTGCAAATGCAGTTTTAGATGCAGTTGAAGAATTTGACAAAGATTTAATTCTTATGGTTCTTAGTGGCTCATACATAGCTAAGGAAGGTAAGAGAAGAGAACTTAGGGTTGCACAAGAAGTTTTCGCTGATAGAGGATACAACGAAGATGGAACTCTAGTTAATAGATCTTTACCAGGAGCTTTTGTTAAGGATCCAAAAGAAGCAATACCAAGAGTTGTTAAGATGATTAAAGAGAACAAGGTAGTAACTGCTAATGGTAAGGAAATCGATATAGTAGCAGATTCAATTTGTGTTCACGGCGACAATCCAGAAGCTCTTGAATTCGTAAAAAATATTCGTGAAGGACTAAAGGCTGAAGGTATTGAGATTAAACCTTTAATTAGTTTCTTATAATTTAGGAGGAAGAAATGAGTAACAATAAAAATAATTTGTCTGTCCTTTTAGGAGCAGCCTTCCTAATGGCAACCTCTGCCATAGGACCTGGATTTATGACACAAACTGCTACATTTACTACAAAAATTGGCGCAGACTTTGCAGCGGTAATTTTAATTTCAATTATATTTTCTTATATTGCACAACTTAACGTATGGAGAGTTATTGCAGTTTCTAAGATGAGGGGACAAGACATTGCCAACAATGTACTTCCTGGTCTTGGATATGTAATTGCCTTCTTAGTAGCTCTTGGCGGCTTGGCATTTAACATTGGTAACGTTGGTGGAGCAGGACTTGGACTTAACGTTATCTTTGGTGTAGATGTAAAAATTGGTGCAGCTATTGGTGGAGTTATTGGTATTATACTTTTCTCATCAAAGTCAGCATCTTCTATCATGGACAGAGTAACTCAAGTGCTTGGTGCACTTATGATTATCCTAATTGCTTTCGTAGCAATTAAGACACAACCACCTGTTGGTGAAGCTTTAAAAGCATCTGTTAGCCCAGCTGGTGGATTTAACAGCATTGTTTCTCCAACACTTACACTTATTGGTGGTACTGTTGGTGGTTATATTATATTCTCAGGTGGACACAGACTTATTGATGCTGGTATCACTGGAGAAGAAAATCTTGACCAAGTAACTAAATCAGCATCTCTAGGTATTGGAGTTGCTTTAATAGTTAGAATTTTATTATTCCTTGCTATACTAGGTGTAACTAAGATGGCCAATGCACAAATTGATCCTGACAACATTGCAGCATCATCTTTCTTAGCAGCTTCAGGCGTTGTTGGTTATAAGATTTTTGGTTTTGTATTTGCAGCAGCAGCCTTCACTTCTGTAGTAGGTGCAGCATATACTTCAGTATCTTTCCTAAAGACTTTATTCAAATTCGTAGCTGATCACGAAAATATGGTTACAATTGCCTTTATCGTAGTCTCTACAATTATGTTTATCTTTATTGGACAACCACAAACTCTATTAGTAGTTGTTGGTACACTTAACGGATTTATCCTTCCAATCACACTTGCAGTAATCCTACTTGCATCTAAGAACAAGAAAATCGTTGGCGACTATGTTCACTCTAATGTACTTTTCATTTTAGGTTGGATAGTAGTGGCAGTAACTGCTTTCATGGGAGCACAAACTGTAATCGCAAATATTGGAAAATTATTTGGTTAATTAAAGATATTTTGGCATAAGTATAGGAGCAAAAAATGTATGATAAAATAAAATTTCTAACTGCTGGTGACTCTGCCATAGTAATGGAATTTGGTGACACTATTGAAAAAGAAATAAACGCCAGAATTGCCGCAGTTGTAGAAAGTTTAAAAAAGAAGAATATTGATGGTATTTTGGACATTTTGCCAACTTACAGGTCTATATTAATTAATTATGACCCAGTAAAGATTTCCTATGGCGAAATTGTTGATACCTTAAAGGGACTTAGCAAGGCTAACTCAGGGGAACAAAGTGACGAAGTTAGACTTATTGAAATCCCAACACTTTATGGTGGCGAATATGGTCCAGACATTGACTTTGTAGCTGAAAACGCAAAACTATCTAAAGAAGAAGTTATAAAGATTCACTCTGGAACAGATTATTTAGTTTATATGATGGGCTTCATGCCAGGCTTCACTTATCTTGGTGGACTTGATGAAAGAATTGCAACTCCAAGATTAAAGAGCCCAAGATTAAAAATAGAACCAGGTTCAGTTGGTATTGCAGCTAATCAAACTGGTATGTACCCACTTGAATCTCCTGGAGGATGGCAACTAATAGGAAGAACTCCACTTAAGCTTTTTGATGATACTAAGGAACCACCTGTATTCATCCAAGCTGGTGATTACATTAGGTATGTCTCTATTGATCAAAAAGAATATGACAGAATTAAAGATGAAGTGGAAAAAGATACCTACAAGGTTTCAATTAAGAAGGTAAAGAGGGGTGATCTTCATGAGTAGTATCGATGTAATTAACGGTGGGATTCTCACAACAATTCAAGATTCTGGTAGATATGGCTACCAAGAACTAGGTATACCTACATCAGGCGTCATGGATGATTACAACTACAGACTTGCCAATATCTTAGTTGGAAATAAACTTGATGAAGCTGTTCTTGAAATGACTTATTTTGGACCAACTCTTAAGTTTAATGAAGACCTTACACTTGCAATAACAGGTTCTGATATGAATCCAAAAATTAATGGTCAGCCTGCACCAATGTTTGAAACCATTAAGGTTAAGACTGGAGACACTTTGCAATTTGGTAAAGTTAATGAAGGTGTTAGAGGCTACCTTGCCTTTGGTGGCTCTATAAATGTGCCAGTGGTTAATGGTTCTAAGTCAACTCACATCAAGACAAAAATGGGTGGAATTGACGGAAGAGCATTAAAACCTAAGGACACATTAAATATTGTAGGCTCTAAAGATAAGACAATGAGAAGAATACCTGAAAAGTATCTTCCTAAATTTAACCACTGCAACCTACTAAGAGTTGTTCTTGGACCTCAAGACGACTACTTCACTGAAAAGGGAATTCACGACCTATTTAGGTCAGGTGGTTACCAAGTGACTAAGGACTTTGACAGGATGGGAATTAGACTAAAGGGAACTTCGATTGAGCACAAGGAAACTGCAGATATTATTTCTGACGGAACAACTTTTGGTTCAATCCAAGTACCAGCAAATGGTCAACCAATTATCCTAGTTGCAGATAGACAAACTACTGGTGGTTACACAAAGATTGGTAACGTAATAACACCAGACCTTCACAAGCTTGCTCAAATGTCCTTCTTAGATAAGATTTTATTCCAAAAAGTTACTATTGAAGAAGCACAAAAGGCAACTCTTGACTACAGGAATAAATTTGAAACAATTAAGAAGGAGTCTGTAATATGAAATTAAGTGAACTAGGTAAATTACACCCAAGAGAAGTAAGAGAACTTATTAGAAAGGGAGAAGTTGATCTTCCAACTTCTGGCATGAGTGAAGGATATTTGCAAGCTAACCTTGCAATCCTTCCAAAAAAATATGCCTACGATTTTCTACTCTTCGCTCAAAGAAATCCAAAGCCTTGTCCAATCCTTGAAGTTTTAGACGAAGGAAGCCCTCTTACAAAGATAATGGCTGAGGGTGCAGACATAAGGACAGACGTGCCAAGGTATAGGATATATAAAAATGGCGAATTTGTTGAAGAAGTTAAGGACCTTAAAGACGTGTGGCAAGATGACTTTGTTACTTTCGTTATTGGATGTTCCTTCTCCTTTGAAAAAGCCATGTTAGAAGCTGATGTACCTGTAAGACACATCGAAGATGAACACAACGTTCCAATGTATATCACAAATCTTGCAACAGAACCTGCTGGTATCTTCCATGGAAACACAGTTGTATCTATGAGACCAGTTCCTTACAAGGATATTGTTAGGGCAACAACTGTTACTGCAAGATTCCCAGCAACTCACGGAGCACCAGTTCATATTGGTGACCCATCTGTAATTGGAATCAAAGATGTTGACAAGCCAGACTTTGGTGAAAGAAGTGAAATCAAAGAAGGAGAAGTGCCAGTATTTTGGGCTTGTGGAGTAACACCTCAAGCAGTAGCTATGGCTTCTAAACCTGAAATTATGATTACACACGCTCCAGGTTACATGCTTATCTTAGATAAAAAAGACGCTTACGTTTCAGTATTTTAAAAATAAAATTTATTATCTGCCAGGGAAACTTGGCAGATTTTTTATGCTTAAAGATTGATAGTTATTAGTTTGTAGTTTAAGTGGATGAAGAGTATAATTAGATAAAGTAATAAAGTTTAAAGGAGTTATTTCTATGAAAAAATATTTTAAATTTTTATTTGCCTTAGGAGTTTTAATGCTTTTCCTTACTGGATGCGAGAATAAATCTCTTTATCCTATGAAGACAGACCTAACTAATGAAAGGGGTCTAGAGAAATTAATTGGAAGCATTGACTGGAGACCTTATAAGCTTGAAGATTATAAAGTAAAAAACAAAAGCTTGGAAATTAAACTAAGTGACGAGCCTGACATAAGCAAAGATGAGTCCTTCAAGACAGGATTTATAAATGGAGTGATTATACTTATCTTAACGGATGCAGAAGAAGTTTGGTATATAGGAGAAGACCTATACTTTTCTTTCATTGATAAGGAATATGCCAATGAACCTTTGAAATTCAAGTATGGGAAAGAAGTTGATGATTATAAGAAGAGCAAAGAGGACTTTGACAACTTAATTGAAAGTTTAGAAAATGAAAAATTTGAGGCTGGTGCAGCTCACTTTGAAATGATGGAGTAAGGCTTTATTAAAAATTTTTTAACTTCATATTCAACTTGTGATATTATATTTTGTAGTTTATAAGTTGAGGATGATTTAATGGAAAATATTTATATAGTGATAATCTTAAACTTAATGAATTTTATTCTCTACGGCTTGGATAAGTTTAAGGCTAGGCACAAGATGTGGAGAATAAGTGAAAAGACCCTCTTGACCTTTTCTCTTGTGGCAGGTCTTGGTGGCCTTGCAGGAATGGAATTTTTCCGTCACAAGACCCGTGAGAGGAAATTTTATATAGCAAACTTTATTGGGATACTTACAACAATTTATGTGACATTAAAATAAGGATGCCTATTTGAGAGGGCATCCTTTTTGATTGCAATAATTTATGAAACAATAGGTTAAGAGGAAAAATTTAAAATCAACTCATAACTAAAAGATTAGAATTAAAAATCATCTCATAAGTTATAAGAGAAAATCTTAGTTTAAGTCATAAGTAAAAAATGAAAATGTTAAGTTGGCTAATAACTTAAATGTAAAACTTAAGTAGCTTATAAAAAATTAAAAATTTTTTAATATGACTCAATCTCGCCTAAGATGTCACGACCTTCTAACATCTTGAGAATATTTTTTATATCCAAGATTATCACTCTTTCCTTCTTAAGCTTCTCCTTGGTTTCTTTTTTCAAGAAGGAGGTGTTTACAAAGAGGACTGGAATTATTTTTTCATACAAACCAGAGAACTTATCCAAGAGCTTTTGGACTTCTTTTTCTGACAAGACCTCTGTGTCCCTGTACTTTTTAATTTCTAGGGCGTACCTCTTGCTTCCCTTCTTTACATAAAAGTCAAAGGAAGTATCCCTGTCCTCGTTATTAAATCTTTCTAGCTCATAGCCTGTCCTTTGAAGGGCAATTTGTGCAAGACCTTCTGCTGTAACTTCTTCATCAAGACTTGACAAGCCTCTCAAGAGGTTCTTGGGAAAGATTTTAAAGATCCCTGTGCAAATTTCTTGTCCTCCAGGACCAAACTTGTAATCGAACCCTACGAGCATGTCCTCAACAATGTTAAAGTTGCCATGGGCAAGGGAGTTCCTAATGTGTCTTAGGAGACAGTCGGTCTTTGACTCTCCCTCTGACTTTGTCAAAATAATTTTTTGGGAGTGGGGGCAAATCTTTTTGTCGTAAAACTTTACAATGTCTGGGTCAATATAGTCGAGGAAGGCCACGTCCTTATTTTCCAAGCTCATATAATTTTTTATTATGCCAAAGACAAAGTTCTCGAAGTTAAGAGATGATGTGAGTTCATTTTCTTGGGACTGGGCAGAATTAATATTTGGAACATACCAAAGGAGGTACTCCAAGTTCTTGGTCATTTCTTCACTTAACTTTAGGGGCTTGTCCTCATGCTTTATAGAATAGGAAACCTTCTTCTCACAATCTTCAAATTGAAAGCCAAATTTTTTTAAATTGACAGGCATTTTTCCACCTCTTTCATCATATCTTAAGGAAAGTATAACACAGTTTATAATTTTTATTGGCAAGAATATGATTGACAAGTAGGTAAAAATTTTATTAAATGAATATTAATCAATATTTTACAAATGGAGGTAAGATGAAAAAAATTAATAAGGAAGAAAAGATAAAGAAGTTCGTTCCCTCTATTGAAACAGAACTAAGAAGAAGACAGGTATCAGTACCTGAAGTAACATATAGGGCAAGTGGTATTAACTTTATGGGTAAGAGAATAAAATCTCTGATATTCACTAACGACATACCAATAATTGTAAATAACAATGCTCAGGCAATTATGTCTGTTTATCCCTTTACCCCTCAGTTAAAAATTGTATCTGCTATAATGGAAGTTGCGTCGGTGCCAGTTTTTGTTGGAATAGGTGGGGGTACAACTTCAGGTCTTAGGACTGTAAACATTGGACTCCAAGCCGAGCTACTAGGAGCCACTGGAGTTGTTGTCAATGCTCCAATGTCTAATGAAAACATCAGACTAATATCCCAGGCACTTGACATAGCAGTTATTGCTACTGTCATATCAAAGTACGACGATATTGAAGGTAAAGTTGCAGCTGGTGCAAGAGTTTTAAATATTGCAGGTGGCAAAAAAACTGCAGAACTAGTAAGATATACAAGGAAGCTACTTGGAGATGAGTTTCCAATTATAGCAACAGGTGGGCATACTGATGAGCATATACTCGAGACAATAGAAGCTGGAGCCAATGCCATCACTTATACACCAGTATCAAGCTCTGATATTTTCTCTGAAGTAATGGATGTTTACAGGGAAAATAAGAGAGAAGAAGAAAATAAATAATAAAGGAGAAAAAATGGAATTTGGATTTTTATCGATAATTCCTCCAATAGTTGCCATTGCCTTGGCACTTATAACTAAGGAAGTAATAACTTCACTTTTAATTGGGATTATAGCTGGAGGACTTATCTTTACAGGTGGAAATATTATTGCCGCCTTGGAAACAGTTTTTACACTTATGGGTACCAAGCTTGGAGACAACGCCCTTATGCTAGTATTCTTGGCAATGCTTGGATCTTTAGTCATGGTAATGAACATGGCGGGAGGGTCTTTTGCCTATGGTAAGTGGGCAAGCAAGAAGATCAAGAGTAAGAAGATGGCAAAACTTGCCACAGCCTTCTTGGGAATTATAATTTTTATTGACGACTACTTCAACTGTTTGACAGTGGGGGCAGTAATGAAGCCAATTACTGACGAGAACAAGGTATCAAGGGCAAAGCTTGCTCACATTATAGACTCCTGTGCAGCACCAGTTTGTATCTTGGCCCCAGTTTCATCTTGGGCAGCTTCTGTTGTTGCAGTTATTGGAGATACTGGAGTTGCAAACCCAATGAACGTCTTTTTGTCAACAATCCCAATGAATGTTTACCCTCTACTAACACTTTTTTTAATCCTATACTTCTCAACAACTGATATAGAAATGGGAGTTATGGAAAAGTATGAATTAAATGACACATCTAGGATAATTGAAAAAGAAGAAGTTGGTTACGAATATTCAAAAAATGGTAGGGTCTATGACCTTGTTGTCCCAATTGTAGTTTTAATTCTTGTAACTGTAATGATGATGCTTAAGACTGGTGGTTTCTTCTCTGATGGAGTTGGAGCTGCAGCAGCCTTTGGAGATGCAAATGTAAACTTGTCTCTTGTAATAGGAGCATTCTTTGCAATTGTAGTTTCCTTTGCCCTTTATATACCAAGAAAACTTTTAAAGTTTGATGACTTTATGAAGGGGATAGTGGAAGGTATGAAGACAATGGTTTCTGCTATTGTAATTCTTTCACTTGCATGGACAATTGGTGGAATAACAAGTGATGAGTACCTAAATACAGGATCCTACATTGCATCACTTATTTCTAATTCGACTATGCCAATGTGGATGCTACCTGCAATAATCTTTGTAGTTGGTGCCTTCTTGTCCTTCTCAACAGGAACTGCTTGGGGAACTTTTGGTATCTTAATACCAATTATGGTGCCAATCCTAATGCACACAGACCACATGCACTTCTTGACAATTATACTAGCAGCAATTTTCTCTGGATCAGTTTTTGGAGACCACTGCTCACCAATTTCTGATACAACAATTTTGTCATCAGCAGGAGCAGGCTGCGACCACATAGCCCACGTTTCAAGTCAATTGCCTTATGCAATTAGTGTCGGTGCAGCTTCTTTCTTTGCCTTTTTAATATCAGGCATACTTGACAAGCCAAACCTAACTCTTCCAATAGGACTTGTTATCTTGGCATCAATTGTATTTGTAATGAGAAGAATGACAATAAATAAATATATAAAACATACAAAGAATTAAAAATTTAGGCTGGCTATGCTGGCCTTTTTTATTTTGCTTTAAAAAATTTGAAAATTTCTCTTTAGTACTTTAAAAATCCTTTGATGTGGTATATAGTTTAGGTAAGATAAAGAAAGGGGTGTACAATGAGCTTTCAAATTGAAAAGAAAAATATTTTAGATTATGACGTTGACGCAATAGTTAATGCGGCAAATAAAGAGCTTAGACCTGGCGGAGGAGTTTGCGGACAAATCTTTGCTGGAGCAGATGACAAAGAATTGGAAGAAGAATGTAAGAAACTTGCCCCAATAGAACCTGGCCAAGCTGTTGTCACTAAGGGATATAAGCTAAAGGCGAAAAATATTATTCACGCCGTGGGACCAATTTACTTTGATGGCAAACAAGGAGAGAGAGAAATCCTAAGAGATGCTTACAAGTCTGCCCTTGACTTGGCAGTGAAAAATAACTTTAAGACTCTTGTCTTTCCACTTCTATCATCAGGTATCTATGGTTATCCACTTGAAGAAGCAGCTGAAGTTGCTATTGATACAATAAGGGACTACCTTGAAGACCACGACCTTGATGTGACAATTTCTGTTTTAAATGACAGGGTACTTAAAGTTTTAAAAGAAAAAAATAAAGAGTGGATAGAAAAATAAAGTTAGACAAAAAAAGATAGCTTGTCAATTTAGACAGGCTATCTTTTTATTTGTAAAAATTTTTAATTTATAAATTTTTCTTTGTTAGAATTAAAAATTACTTTTAACTTCTTAATAAAACAATCTCTTTACTTCGTTTCTCATTCTTATTCTGCCAGCGTGGTAGGCAACCTTGCCAGCCCTCTTTGGGTTGAGGAGAGGGAGTAACTTGCTAAGTCTTAGTCCCTTCTTTCTTCTTTTTGGTTTTATAAGCCTTATAAAGGCTATTAATTTTATTAAACTAGATAATTTTTTCATACTTCCTCCTAATGTTTTTACTTTCTCTTTTTGCTAGAAGTTTTTGTTTTATCTGTAGATTTCTTTGAATGCTTATCTTTCTTTTTTGATGAAGACTTGTCACTATTGGAGTCAGACTCATCACCATGTTCATTATACCATTCTCTTGTGTGGATATTGCAATAGGACTTAGGTATTGTCATGTAGTCCTCAGGATAAATCCCGTAGTGGTCCCTGGGGTCGTAGCCTTCCTTTCTCTCGAAGAGAACTGTGTAGAGGACAGATTCACTTGGACAGAATTGGTTGGCAAGCTTGCCTGAGTCCTTACATATCAAATATTTTTTAAACAAGTCGTCGTGGTCCTTTGGCTCACTTCCAGAAATAAATTTTTCTGAGTAAGAAGCCCCGGCGTAGTCGCTCATCTTTGTTGCAAGCTTTCCACTCTTTGATGAAATATTTCTTGTGACAATGTAGGAAGGATCTTCATCAAACTTTTCTTTTTCTCCAAGGTCCTTTGCCATCTTATTAAAAATACTTATGGCATCTTGACTCTTAGCTGCAAGAGAAATCTTTGGAGAGTCTGCTCCCAACCAGAAGGAAACTGTGTGAGACTTTGTAAAGGCATTTACAAAATAATCTGAATTAGTTTTATTTTGTCCCAGATAGGCTCCAGTCTCAGAGGAGTTGATCTTCGCTCCTCTTGCATTTCCTGATTTTTCATTGCCAATAAAGACATCTCTCAAGAGGTAGGATGACTTTTCATCAAAGAGCCTCTTATTTTTATGGGAGTTGTCAATAATTATGTTGCCACTAGGGTCTTCAATTTTTAAAATTCCAGTTTCTTCCTTGTAGACCCCATCATTGGCAATAGTTTGATACATCTTTGATAGGTCAGATAAGCGAAGTCCCACTTGCATATTGCCAAGGGCAAGGGAGTCAAGGTTCTCATCATTTTTATTTTTGTTGTCCTTATGGGAGATGAAGTAGTCCTTGCCTTCTTCATCAATGACATTAAATTTCTTTAAAACATCCATGGCCTTGTCCTTGCCAAGCTCTTGCAAGATTGTGGCAGGAATGACATTGGAAGATGCTTCCAAGGACTTGCGAAGAGTCATAAGACCCTTGAAAGACTTATAATAATTTGCTGGCCAAAAGTTTCCATCAACAGTTATTGGCACGTCATCGTAGACAGTTCCCAAGGTCTTACCAGACTCAAGGGCTGGAAGATAAACTGTGAAAGGTGTGAGGGCAGAGCCAGGTTGCCTATAGGAATCTGTGGCACGATTTAAAATTTTTGCGTTCTTTGTCCTCACATCAAGTCCACCAATGATTCCTTCCACAAAGCCAGTTTCGTTATTAACTGCAATCATGGCAGATTGGGGTTGGACCACAGGGTCCTCCTTGTAATCAAAATACTTGTTAGAAATAATTAAATTTTCATTTTCAATTTTATAAAAATCTGGAAAATCTTTTAGGTAGTCGCCGTCAATAATTAAATAATTATTTTTTAATTCGCCGGCACCATCTTCAAGTCTAAGACCTCCAAGTTCATAGGTCCTGAGAATTTTATCCTCGCCAAGCTCATAGGCATCTATGATGTCAATTTTTTGTCCTACTTCTTTGAAGTAGAGGCTCTTTATCTTTAAGTCACCGTGAGATGAAATGCTGTAAAGAGATTTTGGGATAATAAGGTTGAACTTGTCATCGAGAATATTTTCTCTGGCAAAGTACAAGACCTCGTCGCCAAAAATAATATTTTTCCAATCATCAAAGTTCAAATTCAGCATCCTAGATCCACCAGCTGATGAATAATTTAAGAGGAGCTTTTGGAAGCCTTCGTACTTGTCTTCTAAGTCCTTTTGGATGTCCTCGTCAATTGTTGAATAAACCTTGTAGCCACCTGTAAAGAGTTTGTGCTCTCCTTCCTCTTGACTAATATCATAGAAGTCAGCAAGATATCTTGAAGCTTCTTTTTTTATGTAGTCTGTTGAGTAGGTAGACATGGTGTGGTTTTTAAAATTTTTTGGATTTAAGTCAGAAACTATGTCAAAGTTTTTTGCCTTTTCATAGTCAGCGTCATTAATGTAGCCAAGCTCGTGCATCCTCATGAGGACAGTTTTTTGCCTCTTAAAGGCATCGTCGTTTAAAACCATGTAGAGGTCCTTGCCATCAATCTCACGAGTCCCAATTACCCTGAAGTTGTCTTCCAAGTATTCTGGAGGGACAGACTTAAAGGGCGAATAATTTGTTGGTGACTTTGGAATTGACGCAAGAAGGGCAGCTTCTGCAATGTTTAAGTCCACAGCAGACTTTGAGAAATAAGTTTGGGCTGCAGCTTCAATACCATAGGCACCTTGGCCAAGATTAATTCTATTTAAGTAGGCTTCCAGGATTTCATCCTTACTTAAGGCATCTTCAACACGAAGTGACAAGTAGGCCTCCTGAATTTTTCTGCCAAGAGTTTTTTGGTTTGTGAGGTAGACTGAACGAACTAGCTGCTGAGTTATTGTTGATCCGCCACGCATAAGTGAGCGTGATTTTATATTTGCAGCAATAGAAGATGCAATCCCAATTGGGTCCAGTCCCTTGTGTTTGTAGAACCTGTGGTCCTCAATGGCAACAAAGGAATTTTTTATGTCCTCAGGTATGTCCTTTATGTCAATAAGACTTCTGTACTCAAGAGATTCAATTTTTTCAATTAAATTTCCCTCCTTGGAATAAATATAGGAGCTCTGGTTAAAGGAGGAGCTCAAATTATTTAAGTCAGTGGCAGGAGTTTTTGAAATAATTGAAACTATGAGGGCAGAAAAAAATGAAATAAGTAAAACAAAAATTAAAAGCAAGACCAAGAGGCCAATTTTTATTTTTTGCTTTTTATTTAAATTTTTAAAATTATTTTTTAATTCTCTTAAGTTTTCCATACTTTCTCCTTTGTACAATTATAACATTTTAACAAGCTAAATACTATTAGACGGTTTTTTTAACTTGCTGCGATGTAGTATAATATAAATTATGGATAATGTTTATTTAGAGAATTTAAATTCAAATAAAAAATTAGAGAAAGTTATAACTGTTGGAACAAATATTGGTGCCTACCCCCACAGTCTTGAAACTTCTATGAAGGAGTTGGCGGAACTTGTCTACGCAGACGGTGCTGAAGTTGTGGGAGAGGTTACGCAAAATATTTATAAGTTCAATCCAAAGTATTTAATTGGGTCTGGTAAGGTTGACGAGATCAAAGAAATGGTTGAGCTCCTAGAAGTTGATGCAGTTGTCTTTAATGATGAGCTCTCTGGCATCCAGGTTAGAAACTTGGAAAAGAGAATTAAGAAGAAGGTAATCGACAGGACCAACCTGATCTTAGATATATTTGGTCTGCGTGCCACAACTTATGAGGCAAAACTCCAAGTTGAATTGGCAAGACTTGAGTACCAACTCCCAAGACTTTTGGGAATTGATGGCTGGTCAAGGACTGGTGGTGGAATTGGTACTAGGGGACCAGGTGAGCAAATAATTGAAACTGATAGGAGAAGGCTCAAGAGAGAAATCGACAAGATTAAGGAGAAGCTTGAGAAGGCCAAGAAGACTAGGGACACAACAAGGGAGCGAAGGATTGACTCCAACATCCCTATTGTGTCACTGGTGGGTTACACCAACGCAGGCAAATCTACAATTTTAAATAGATTAAAGGACGAAGAGTCGGGAGAGGTTTCTGTAAAGAATATGCTTTTTGAAACTCTTGACCCATCTTCGAGAAAGGCTAGGCTCCTTTCTGGTCGTGAGTTTATAATTTCTGACACAGTTGGATTTGTTTCCAAGCTTCCAACAAAAATCGTTGAGGCCTTTAAGTCTACTCTTGAAGAAATTAAGTATTCGGACCTAATCCTCCACGTCATTGACGCATCAAGTGAGGACTTGGAGATCCAATACAATACAACCATGGCTATCCTAAAAGACATTGAAGTTTTAGACAAAAATATAATCACAGTCTTTAACAAGGTGGACAGGGTTGACCTCTATGACATCAACTTGCCTTTAAGGGTTATGCCAGACAAGAAGGTTTATATTTCTGCTCTTAAAGATGAAAATATGGACTCACTTTTAAAAATTATTGAGGACAATCTCGATGAAAAGTATTTTGATGTGAAATTAAAATTTGCCTACAACGACACAGACCTTCTCTACAAGCTAGTGGAAAAATTTGATGCCAAGCCTATCTATGAAGAGGATGGAATTTATTTGGACCTCAAGCTTGAAGAAAGAGAATACGAAAAAGTAAAGGATTATGTTGTAAATGTATAAGACAATTTTAAAAGATGCAAAGGCTGAAATTGAAATAAAAAAATCAATTTTTATTGGTCATGCCTTTTTTGTAAAAAGTGAAGAAGAGGCCCTTGAGATCTTAGGCAGGGTCAAAGAAGAACACAGGTCTGCAACCCACAACTGCCACGCATATATAATTGGCGAAGATGGACTGACTCAGAGGTATTCTGACGATGGTGAGCCCTCTGGCACAGCAGGAATCCCCATGCTTGAAGTCTTAAAAAAAGAAGACATGAGAAATGTCCTTGTCATTGTCACTCGCTACTTTGGCGGGACCAAGCTGGGAGCAGGTGGTCTTGTTCGTGCCTACACAGAGGGAGTTGTTAAGGCTCTTGATGAGGCAAAGAGGTGCATAAGAAAAAATTTTACAAGGACAAAGGTCATTTACGACTACACCTTCCATGGTGCAATAGTAAATTTGCTAGCCAATGAAAATTATAAAATCATAGAAGAAAATTACACGGACAAGGTTGAAGTCACAATTGACATCGGAGATGACAAGTCAATACTCGACAAGCTTAGAGACATGACCTCTGCAAACTTTGAGACAGAAGACTTGGAAGTAATTGAACTTCCAACTATTGATGGAAAAATTATTTATTAAATATAGGAGACATTATGGATTATAAAAAAGTAACAGAAGATTTAGTTAAGTGGGTAGAAGATTACGCAAAAGAAGTTGGAGCCAAGGGATTTATCTTTGGTCTATCAGGTGGAATTGACTCAGCAGTAGTTGCCGCTCTTGCAAAAAGAGTTTTTCCAGACAATTCTCTTGGTCTAATTATGCCTTGCGACAGCATTGACAAGGACAGGGAAGATGCTCTAAAAGTTGCTGAAGCTCTTGACCTAGAGACAAAGACAATTGATTTAACATCTTCTTTTGAAGAACTAATGAAGGCCTCCTTCACATCAGACAATAGGATGGCGAGGTCAAACATCAAGCCAAGACTTAGGATGACAACACTTTATTACTACGCTCAAGACCTTGGCTACCTTGTGCTTGGCCCATCAAATGCCAGCGAATGGTATCTTGGCTACTCAACAAAGTATGGCGACTCTGGAGCAGACATCATGCCAATAGCAAATATTTTAAAGACAGATATCTTTAAAGTTGCAAGGGAACTTGGACTTCCTGACTTTGTAATAAATAAAAAACCATCAGCAGGACTTTGGGCAGGACAAACTGACGAAGATGAAATGGGCTTTACTTATGAAGTTCTTGATGCCTACATCAGGGGAGAAAAAACTCCAGAGCCTGAGATAAAAGAAAAGATCGACAGGATGCACAAAAACTCTGCCCATAAAAGAGAAATGGCTCCAAAATTTGAAATCTAAAATTTATCTAAGGCTGGTTTAAATGTTAAAAGACAGAATTAGAAATTTATTTATTTTAATAAGCTTTATGCTTATAGCTAATGGGTTTATTTATTACAAAACAAGTAGCTTAGATGTTCGTGTCTTAAAAATGCACGCCTTATTACTTTTGGCTTATCTTGTCTGGGATTTTATTTTTTCAAAAATTAAAAAGGGAGATTAAAATGGGAAATCATCAACTTAGAAATTTATTTATCTTACTAGTTATTATGGGAGCCTTTGATGTTTACAGGTACTTTACTTCTGAGATTATTATTTCAGACTTAATTTACAAGTATATTTTTGTAATTGGGGTCTTCTTAATTACCTGCTTTGTAGTTTATGTAATATCAAGAAGGAATGAATGAGATGAAGGCTTATATTAGATCTGCTTTGGTTCTATATTTTTATTTATTTTCTGTGAGAAGTTTTTTTATTTATAGGTTTGGATCTTATGAGGGACAAAAATTAAAAATTGCCTTAATAGCTTTTGCCTTATATGTATTAACTTACCTTGTCATAGAAAAAATAAAAAACAAAAAAGAAAATTAAAATTCGTCTTGACAAAAAAATTTTAAGAGTCTATAATCTCATTTAATAAAATAATAAATGCCATGAAAGAGAAAAAGATATTTAATGAGTCTTAAAGAGAGTGGGGATGGTGAGAGCCCACAGATGAGTTGATGTCATATATTCACTCTAAAGCATGAGGATTGAATTATAGTAGACCCTCACGGAAGTCTCCGTTACCATAGACTAGAGATTGTTAGATCTTTAAAGAGGAAATATTTTTATTTCGAATTTAGGTGGTACCGCGAATCCTTCGCCCTATATGGGTGAAGGATTTTTTTATTATTTTAAATAAAATTTTTGGAGGACAAAATGAAAAATTTAAAGAAAATGGTAAAAGTTATTGCTCTAGGTGCCCTTGCACTTTCTCTTGTTGGATGTGCAGGTGATAAGAAAGCAGAAAAAGAAAGTGGAGAAAAAATAAAAATTGGAGCTATCCAATATATTGAGCACGTGTCCCTTGACAATGCCCTAAAGGGTTTCCAAGATAGACTAAAGGAAGAAGGACTTGATGTAGAAGTTGATGTTGAAAATCTACAAGGTGATCAAGCACTAGCTACAACTGCACCAAAGAAATTCCAAGGAGATGAATATAAATTAGTTTACGCAATCTCAACACCAGCTGCCCAAGGAGCAAAGACTGCCCTTTCAAATAAAAATATTATTTATTCAGCAGTTACAGACCCAGTGGAAGCAGGACTAATTGAATCGGCAGATAAAATTACAAACATCACAGGAGTTAACGACGCAGTTTCTGCAAAGGACCAACTAGAATCCTTCTTAAAGATTTATCCAAATGTAAAAACCATTGGAACAATTTTCTCAACTAACGAAGTTAACTCAAAGATACAAGTTGAAAATTTAGAAAAAGCTTGTGATGAACTTGGACTTAAACTTGAAAGTGTTGGAATCAATAACATCAACGACATTGGTCAAGCTCTTTCAACTCTTACAGAAAAGATTGACGCCTACTATGCACTAACTGACAACACAGTTGCCTCTGCTGGACCAGTCCTTGCAGAAAATTTATTGAAGGACAAGATCCCATCCCTTTCTGCTGAAGAAGGTCAAGTGTCTAAGGGACTTCTAATGAGTGAAGGTGTTGACTACTATGAACATGGAAGGCAAGCAGGAGAAATGGCAATAAAGATCCTAAAGGGAGAAGACATAAAAAATATTCACGCAGAAAACAACAAGACTTCAAAGAAAAAGATCAACGGCAAAACTGCTGAAGCTCTTGGACTTGATTTAAGTAATGAAAATCTTAAGGATGCAGAAATTTTAAACTAAAAATCTCACTGAGATAAGCAAAATAAAAATTATATAAAAACTTTGGACGAAATTATAAAAAAAAGACTTGACTTTGTTCTGCTAGCAGAATATACTAAATGTAATTTAATTGAAGCGTTGAAAGAGAAAAAAGAATTTTTAGTGATTTTAAGAGAGTTGCCGGCTGGTGAGAGGCAATACACGGAAATTTAACATACACTCTAAAGCTTATTTGTTGAAGTTAGTAGGCAAGTACGGAAGCCACCGTTATCTGAGGCTAGAGGTTGTTAGACCTTAAAGTGAGGTAATCTTTTAGATTATAAAATCGGGTGGTACCGCGAAGTCAGTCTTTCGTCCCAATGTGGATGAAAGACTTTTTTTATTTTATGGAGGTTTTTTATGAAATTTAGAAAGTTGTTTGTTTTGCTTATGATGTCCCTTGTCCTTGCGGCTTGTGGAAAGACTGAAAATAGTAGAAATTCAAAAGTAGAAAGCTCTACAGAAACAAGTGGTGGAAAAAAAGTTGGCGTAATTCAAATTGCCGACCATATTGCACTTGAAAGAGCTAGAAAGGGTTTTGAAGATGAACTTAAAAAGACAAACCCTGATGTAGAAATTATTACAAAGAATGCCAATGGAGACTTAACGGTTGTCCCATCAATTATTAAGTCCTTCCAAGACAAGAAAGTTGATTTAATTTACGCAATTGCTACACCAGCTGCTCAAGGAGCAAAGAACGGTGAAAAGGAAGTTCCAATTATCTTTAATGCAGTTACAGATCCAGCATCTGCAGACCTAGTTAAAAACTTGGAAGAACCTGAAGAAAATATAACAGGAGTTTCTGATTACTTCTCAATACAAGCTCAACTAGAAGAAATGATCAAGATCTTCCCAAATATTAAAAACATTGGAGTTATGTTCTCAACAAATGAAGCCAATTCAAAATTCCAAATCGAAGAACTAAAGAAGGCTGCAGATGGTTTTGGACTTAACGTTGTGGAAGTTGGAGTAAACAATATTAACGACGTATCAACAGCTATAAAGACAATTGAACCAAAGATAGACATCTTCATGTCAATCACAGACAACACAGTTTCATCTGCATCAACAATAATTGCAGAGTCACTAAAGGCTGCTAAGATCCCTTCCTTTGCATCAGAAGAAGGACCAGTTGAAAATGGAATTCTTGTAAGTGCAGGAGTTGACTATGTTGACCTTGGCAAGAAGGCAGCAGGCATGGCAAGTGATATCCTTGGTGGCAAGGCTGTAAAAGATGTTCCAGTTTTATTCTCATCTGACACAAGAAAAGTTGTTAACAAGAAAACTGCTGAAGCTCTTGGCCTAGAATATGATAAGAACTTAATGGATAATGCAAAAGTAGTTGAATAGATGAAAAATAATTAAAACAAATTAGGAGGAAAAAGTTGAATTCAGTAATAATGGAATCCATTGTCATGGGACTTATATTTTCCATATTGACAATAGGAGTTGTAATAACCTTTAAAATTTTAGATTTCCCTGACATGTCAGTGGAAGGGACTTTCCCACTGGGGGCCTTCGCCTTTGCTAAGATGTTGACACTTGGCATGAATCCTGTGCTTGCTATGGTGGTTTCACTTGCAGCAGGGGGACTTGGAGGCTACATCACATATATTTTATTTAGGAAGTTTAAGATCCAAGCTATCTTAGCTGGGATCCTAACAATGACATTTTTATATTCAGTGAACCTAAGAATTACTGGTACGCCAAATGTTACTTTTTTCGATTATAAAACTATATTTCAACTTTTTGAAAGCCTTCCTAAGATGTTAATTCTTGCAATAATAACACTTGTTATAAAATTAATTCTTGATTGGTTTTTAAAAACTGAGAAGGGCTACCTTCTTTTGGCAACAGGAGACAATGAAACTCTTGTTAAGTCCCTTGGGAAAAATCCAGACAAGTACATTGCAATTGGCCTTGTAATATCCAATGCACTTGCAGCACTTGCTGGAGCTTTAATGGCACAGTCCAATGGTTATGCAGACATAACAATGGGACAAGCCATAATAGTATCAGCACTTGCATCAGTTATAATTGGCGATGCCTTCTTAAAGAATGCAAACTTTTTAAATAGGACAACAAGAGCCATCATCGGTGCAATAATTTACAGGATCATCTATGGAATCGCCCTTTACCTAGGACTTGCTCCAAGTGATTTAAAGGGAATAACTGCAATTATCGTAGTATTCTTCATAGTTTACAATAATGTTTCTTCAAAGGGACTATCTGTTTTAAAAGGAAAGAGGGAAGAAAATGCTAAGAATTAAAAATTTATCAAAAACTTTTTACAAGGGTATGGAAGAAGAAAATCAAATTTTTGATAATTTCTCCCTTGATATAGAAGAAAATAAGTGCGTTGCAATTTTAGGACCTAATGGTTGTGGCAAGTCTACACTTTTTAATATGATTTCAGGTTCACTTAATCCTGACTCAGGAGAAATAATGCTGGGAGATGTGGACATTGCAAAATTATCTGAAGACAAGAGGGCAATAGACATTGGAAAGGTAAACCAAGATCCATCAAAGGGAGTTTGCCAAAGTCTTAATATTTTAGAAAATATGTCTATGGCCTTTAAGAAGGGTCACAAGTTCACCTTCAAGAGGTTAATCGATAAGAACAACATCGACCAAATTATAGAAAAGCTAAAGTCTATTGACCTGGGACTTGAAAACAAATTAAAGACTCAAGTAAAGTTTTTATCAGGTGGACAAAGACAATCACTATCTCTTTTAATGGCAACTGTAAAGAAGCCAAAAATTCTTTTATTAGATGAACACACAGCAGCCCTTGATCCAAAGACTTCAAAGATAATAATGGATAAGACCAATGACCTTATCAAGAAGGAAAAAATCACAACACTAATGATCACTCACAACTTAAAAAATGCTATTGACTACTCAGACAGAATTATAATGCTAAATAAAGGCAAGGTTGTCTTAGATATCCTTCCAAGCCAAGTTACAGAAGAAGAACTAAATAGGATCTACAACGAAAAGATTGAAGAAGAAAACAATGTAGAAGTAGAAAGTATGACAGGAGTAAAGCAAGTAGAAAAAATTGCATAAATTTCATAAAATAATAACATGAAAAAATCCTACCCACTGAAGGGTAGGATTCTTTTTGAATATAAAATTTTATTCTATCTTAATTTAAGAGTAAATTCCTTGCCAATTGCTTGTTCTTCAATAGGCATTTCTCTGTTGTCATAGCTGTGAACTGTCACTCTGTATAATTGGCATTTTAGTGTTTTTATTTCATTTAAAAGTTCATCGGAAGTAACTTTGCTAATGACTGGTGAAAAGTATAGGTTGGATTTATTTTTCTCTGCTTCGTGAGTTTCAAAATATACGAACCTATTTTTAGAATCTCTGGCTTTTATTGAATAAATATATCCATCTTCGCTGTCAGGATAGCTTAGTACAATTTTTTGTGAAGCTGGACTTGTAGTAAAGCTTTCAATGACAATGTTATTAGTATCTGGAATAGTAAAGTCCTTTGCTATAAGATTTTTATTCATTTTCATTTGAGACATATCTATATTTGTTGAAAGATTAATTTTTTTCTTGTCTCCTAAAAATTCATCAAAGGAAAATTCTAAATTAACTTTGCCTTCTTTTGGTAAGGAGTCTTCCAAAGCATATTTAAGAGTATAGACATTTACTTTTTCATCTTCAGGTAAAGTATAGGCAGAGCCAGTAGAACTAAGAATTATATTTTTCTTGCCATTAACCTTAAGTTCAGTTAAGTTAACTTCTCCAGAGGGTATTTTTTCTGAGTCATTTAGGCTTAAAATAACTGTGTATAAATTGTTATCTTCAATAATAAATTTATCTAGAATATATTTTTTGCCATTTATTTCAAAAGCTTCGTTTAAATTTACGCTGTACTCATCAACTTCCCTTGACAATCCCATGGCATCAGATAAAGTAATTTTAAAATTACTTGCTACTTCTTTTGTCTTTGCCAATACATAACCACCAGATGTGTGGTTTGTTATTCCTAAAATCAATATAAGAGACGCTGCTATTGCTACAATTCTTTTATTAAACTTATTTTTCTTATTTTTTATTTTTAATGATTTCACAGTTCTTTTTAGTTTTTCTCTTTCGAAATCATTAAGAGGAACTTCTTCATATTCTATTTTCATGTCGTTTAATTCATCATAAATATTATTTTTCATAAAAACTTTCCCTCCATTTTTTTAAAAAATTTCTTCCTCTGCTAACTTTTTTGTAGGCATTTGCTGTGGAAATATTTTGTTTTGATGCTGCCTCTTTATAGGAAAGACCATGGATAAAAATATTTTCAAAAAGTTTTTTATCTTCATCATTTAAAAGTGAAAGGACTTCTTCTATTTCTAAATTTGAAGATAAATCTGAATCGACGATTTTTGAATCTTCATCTAGTCTAAGGCTTTCAAATTTAATTTCTTTTCTAAGAATATCTATGGCTCTATATTTAGCAACAAGGGCACACCAATTTTTAAAAGTGGATCTACTTGGGTCAAAGTATTCTATATTTTGCCATATACTTAGGAGAGCATCATTCATAGCTTCTTCCCAGAGGTTTGGATATTTCCAAAGTGTTTTTGAAATAACACCTTTTAATATTTTTCCATATTCTTCAATAAATATATAAAGGGCATCTTCATCTCTCTTTTTTAGCCTTTCTATCAAGTCTTTATTATCCATATTTCCTCCTTCACTTATATATTCGTGATAGAGATAATAATTCTGACAAATTTTTAAAATTAAAATTTATGAAAAATAATTTTGAGCGCAAAAAAAACTATCCTGGTCATCCAAGATAGTTTTTAAAATTAATATTTAAGTTCTTTATTTGAATAGATAGAGTAAGTTAATACTATCATCAAGATAAATATCACTGCATTTGCTATTAGGCCAAATAGGTTTAGGTTTGCGCTGACAAAACTATAAGGTCTAAAGGCTTCGTTAGGGAAGTAAGTAACCACCATTCCAAAGACGTCGCCAATAACTTTTCCTACAATTGTAAGTAGTACAAGAAGGAATACAAAAAGTGCAGATACTGCATCTTGATGTAGGGCTGACTTAGACATTGAAGAGAAGAAGAATCCAATGGACATAAAGACAAGACCAGAGCCAAGTAGTCCAACGAAAACTTTTACAAGTCCTTCAATAATTTCAAAGCTTGTAACTTGTGGAGTGTCGCTTCCAAGAGAAGAAACTCCAAGAACAAGTCCAAAACTTGCAAGTGCCATAATAATTAAAAATAAAATATAAATTAAAATATTTGCTGTGAACTTTCCAGTTACAATTTCTGATTTAGAAATTGGGTTTGAATAAATATATTCAATGTTACCTGAAGATTGTTCCTTTGCAAGGGAGTTAGCTCCAAGTTGCATTGCAAATACAAAAATTAATATTCCAAGATAGTGGTAAACTAGGGCAAGATAGTCGCCAATGTTTACTATATCCATGCCTTCATAAAAGCCCAAGATATTTTTTGTCGGCTCGTTAAAACTTTCTAAAACTGAATTAAAGAGCGAATTCATTTGTGACTCTGCAAGGAAGGGATAAAAGGCAAGCATAAGTCCCAGTAAAATTATTAGGACAATGGCCCAAGAAATCATCTTTGCAAAGTTTGATTTAAATTCCATATTAAATATCATCTTTGTCCTCCTTTAGCTTTGTTTCTTCACTAGCATTGAAGATGCCTTCATTAGAGGTATCAAATACTATTGTGTCGACAGAAGTTTTTTCTTCCTTTGGAGGATCAAGAACTTCTCCTTGAGGAGTCTTTGGATTTTCTCCAAGAACTTTTTCAGAATACTCTTCATCAACGAATAGGTTTGTCTTTGTGTTGTGGACTGTATCTTTTTCCATTTCATCTTCGCTTATGCCTTCAACACTATTGAAGTTGTTATCAGCTTGGTCTAGCTTAACAGTAGCCTCACTTACTCCATTAATAGTATCTGCTTCTATAGTTGAAGTTTCTTCTAGCTTGATATCCTTAGATTCAATAGGAGCTTCAGGCTTTCTTCTTGGAAGTTTTGCATTTTCTCCCTTGTAGTAAGCTTCAACCTTGTCGCTTAGCTCAGCATCTTCAAGAATATAATTTTCTAAACCTTCTTCATAGATAATTTTTGAAAGTTCTGGAAGAGGACCGTCAAAGTAAAGGATAGTTTCGTCTTCTTCGTCTTTGATAATTCTTGCTCCAATGGAAGTAAAGTAATTTAAATTGCCCCTGTAGGAATCAATTTTTAGGACCTTATCTCCAGCTGCCTTTACATTGTTGTACTCAATGTCTTGAACCTTACCATCAGATAGGTAGGCAATACGAGCAGAATATTTTTTTGCCTCTCTTAGTGACTCAGATAGGAGTAAAACTGTTAGGTTTTCTTGTTCATTTAATTTCTTCACATGAGAGAAGAGTCTGTCAATGTCCTTGTCATCTAAAAACTTAGAAGGATTGTCTAAGATTAAAAGTCTTGGCTTAATAATTAGGGCGTTAATAATAGCTAAGAGTTTTCTCTCCCTGTCTCTCAAGTCACAAACCCTTAAGTTTGAATTAAATTCAAAATAATCACAGAGGATGTCAATGTCTTCTGTGTTGGATAGGTTGTGTGCATTAAGTGTCTTTTTTAATAGTGCGAAGGACTTGATCTTTGAATCGAAGATCATATCTTCTGGCACAAGAGACACGCTTTCTTTTATTTCTTTTGATTCTTTAAATGAATCCATATCATAAACCTTAATAGATCCGCTATTAGGTTTTAAAAATCCCATTATAATTTTTGCAAGAGTAGTCTTTCCAGATTTTTCAGTTCCAAGTAGGGAGAAGAATTCTCCTTCAAGGATTTCAAGATTTAATTTTTGTAAAACTTTATCTTTACCCTTGCCCTTTGTCAGGTCATTTATGACGATGGCACTCATACTATTCACCTCTTTAATAATTGATAAACTCATTATACAATAAAAAATATTTAAATAAAAGATTAGTAAGCCCATCTTAGTTAAATAATAGAAAAGATTGAATCAAAATCATTTCAAATTTTTATTTTTTATAACTTATTGTATATTCACAAGCTAGTAAAAATTTATGACTTTATAGAAAGTTATGACTTCATAGAAAGTTAGGACTTCATAGAAAACTATGACTTAGTAGAAATTTGTGAATTAATAAAAATTTACAACTTTACAAAAACTTATGACTTTATAAAAATTTTACAAGTTGAGGACTAAGACTAATTAAAATAAAATGACTTAAAAAGTGGCTTGTGATATAATTTTACTTTGAATGGAGGTTTTTAAATGAAACTTGGAATCGTGGGACTACCTAACGTTGGTAAGTCTACTTTATTTAATGCCCTAACAAGTGCTGGAGCAGAAGCTGCAAACTATCCCTTTGCAACAATTGAACCAAATGTTGGGGTTGTAAACGTGCCTGATGAAAGACTAGAAGTTCTTTCAAAACTAAATAACTCACAAAGAATTGTCTACACTAATATAGAATTTTATGACATTGCTGGACTTGTTAAGGGAGCCAGCAAGGGGGAAGGACTTGGCAACCAATTTTTATCGAATATCCGTGAGGTTGATGCCATTGTCCACGTTGTAAGATGTTTTGACGACGAAAACATTATTCACGTTGATGGTTCAGTTGATCCTTTGCGTGACATTGAAAATATAAACCTAGAATTAATTTTCTCTGACCTTGAGCAAGTTGAAAATAGGTATGGAAAGGTTGCAAAAAAAGCAAGAGCTGAAAAAAATCTTGCAAAAGAAAGAGACCTTTTAGAAAAAATTAAGACTGCCCTTGAAGAAGGAAGGTCTGCAAGAGAAGTTGAACTTGATGAGGAAGAAAAGAAAATTATCAAGAACTATTCACTTCTTAGTGCAAAACCTGTTATCTATGTTTGTAACGTTGCAGAAAGTGAACTAACTAAGGATGACAATAAGTATGTAAAGGCAGTAAGAGAATACGCAGAAAAAACTGGCGACGAAGTTGTAGTTATCTCTGCTGAAATTGAATCAGAAATAGCTGCCCTTGATGAAGATGAAAAGGAATTATTCTTAGAAGAGCTTGGTCTTGACTCCTCAGGTCTTGATAGGTTAATTAAGTCAAGCTACAAACTCCTTGGACTAATTTCCTTTATCACAACTGGAGAAATGGAAACTAGGGCTTGGACTGTTAAAAAGGGTTCCAAGGCACCAGTTGCTGCAGGAAAAATCCACACAGATATGGAAAGAGGATTTATTAAGGCAGACACAATTTCTTACCAAGACCTTGTTGACTCTGGCTCTATGGCAAATGCGAGGGACAAGGGACTTATTAGAAGTGAAGGAAAGGACTATGTCGTTGAAGATGGCGACGTAATTGTCTTTAAGTTTAACGTATAATTAAGCTGAAGAAAAAAGGTGATTTATGATAAAAATGCTTTCAATGGACCTGGATGAAACTCTCTTAACAAGCGATAAGGTTATGACAGAATCCTTTAGGCCCTTTGTGGAAAAATTAAAAGCTAATAATATTATTCCCGTGGTTGCAACTGGAAGAGAATTCTACACTGCTCACAGGTTTGTGGGCGAAGATCTTGAGATAGATTTAATTTGCAACAATGGAAATATTATTAAGAATAACAAAACTGGAAAACTTGAATTTGTAAATCCCATGTCAAAGGAAGATGTAGATTTAATTATGTCCTTTGACAATAATGACAAGGTCTATTCCACAATTCACGTTGAGAGGGAAGATGGGATTGACCTCCTATACAAGAAAAAGAATTTTGATTCTCTTGAAGGGACTTATGTGGATGCCTTTAGGGGAAGAAATCTTGGACTTGATAACTTTGATGACTTTGAAGGTCATCCTCTTTCAATTGTTTTTGCAGGAAGTCACGACGACTTAGTTGAACTTAGAAGGAATATAAAAGATGGAATTGGAGATGATAAGTTCAACTTCCATCTTATGAAGATAAAGAGACATCCAAAGTGGATGTTGGAAATCCTTCAAAAGAATGGGGACAAGTTTTTCGGCGTAAAGAAGTATGCAGAAAATAGAAATATAAAACTAGAAGAAGTTGCAGCCATTGGCGACGACTCCAACGACAAGATGCTTGTAGAAAATGTTGGACTTGGCTTTGCCATGATAAATGCTGTTGATGTCTTAAAGGAAGTTGCTGATGTGGTTTCTGACTATGACAACAACCATGATGGCGCAATAAAAATTTTAGATAAGGTTTTATTTGGTGATTAAATGAATATTAACTGGTACCCTGGTCACATGAAGAAGACCATAGAGGATATTGAGAAGAAGTTAAAGCTCGTTGACTTTGTAATAGAAATTATAGATTCCAGAATCCCCTTCTCAAGTAGAAATCCTCTCTTTGATGACCTCTTAAAAAACAAAAAGAGGCTTCTTATTTTTAACAAGTCAGACCTTTCTGATCCTAAGTTAAACGAACTTTGGATGGACAGACTAACTGATGAGAACAACTTTGCCATCTCCTACAATGCAATGAAGCCCAATGTTGGTCTTGTTGTAAATAAGTCGGAAGAACTCATGGCAGAAGAAATAAAAAAATTTGAAGACAAGGGCCTTAACAAGGGACCTCTTCGTGCCATGATTGTTGGGATTCCTAACTCAGGCAAGTCAACTTTTATCAATTCAATATCAGGCACAAGGTCAGCCAAGACTGGAAACAGGCCAGGAGTTACCAAGGTCAACCAGTGGATAAAGATTCATCCCAAGCTCCACCTTCTTGACACGCCAGGAGTTCTTTGGCCAAAGTTCCAAGATAAGGTTGGACTTAACCTTGCCTTTACTGGTGCCATAAAAGATGAAATCATGGACAGGGAGACTCTTGCCTTGAGATTAATTGAAAAGTTAAAGGAAATAGCTCCTCCTTCATTAGAAGAAAGATACAAGCTTCAAGATATCCGTGACATGACTGGAATTGAAATCATGGATGAAATTGGAAGTAAGAGGGGAGCCCTAATGCGTGGAGGCTACATTGATTATGAAAAAGTCTCTGGCATTATCCTAGATGAATTTAGGAAGGGAATCCTTGGCAGGATTACATTGGAGGTTCCAGATGAGTTTTTATAATTTTGAAGAAGAATATTATGAAAAGGGCTACAAAAATATTTGCGGAATAGATGAAGTTGGCAGGGGATGTCTCTTTGGCGATGTAGTTTCCTGCGCAGTAATTATGCCAAGGGGAGAATACATTGAGGGAGTAAATGACTCCAAAAAATTATCTCCCAAGAAGAGGGAGGCCCTCTACTTAAAAATTTTAGAATCTGCAATTGCAGTTGGTATTGGCAGGGCAAATGCTGACATAATTGATAAGGTAAATATTAGGATGGCAACCCACATCTCCATGATCAACGCTCTTGAAAATTTAAGAGACAGTGAAAATAATAAAATCGAAGCTGACTGTGTATTAATTGATGCAGAAACTATTGACACTGGAATTTTTCAAAAGGCAATAGTTAAGGGTGACGAGTCTTGTTACTCCATTGCCTGTGCATCTATTGTTGCAAAGGTCTACAGGGACAATTTATGCAAGAAGTGGGCAGAAGAATACCCCCAATATGGACTTGAAAAGCACAAGGGCTACGCAACAAAATATCACAGAGAAGCTCTTAAAGCTTACGGTCCAAGTGACATGCACAGAAAAACTTTTTTAAAGAATATAAAATCATGGTAGGACATAATTTATTTTTCGGTAATCGTGGGGAAGATATTGCCACAAAATTTTTAGAAGACAAGGGCTACCTTATATTAGATAGAAATTATCGCGCCCTTGGGACAGAAATAGATATTATTGCACGTGACAAGGATGAACTTGTCTTTGTAGAAGTGAAGTCACGTAACTCGAGAAAGTATGGAGATGCTTACGAAGCTGTCACAGATTATAAGATGCAAAATATTATTCAAACAGCAACAGCTTACATTATGGCAAAGGGGCTTTTTGATATTATGGTTCGCTTTGACATAATCGAAGTTTATTTTAATGAGAAGGAAATCAATCACATAGAGTCGGCATTTATGCTTTCATAAAACTAGGTTAAGCCTAGTTTTTTTATTTGCAATAATTACTTGCTAATTAAAAAACTTGTGTTATTATAGTTAATAGAAAAAAACATAGTAATTTTGTATGAATTATTTTTAATAAATGGAGGAAGTATGACAGAGTTATTGAGAATAGAAAATTTAAGCGCAGGCGTAGAGGAAAAGCAAATTTTAAAAAATATAAATTTGAAAATTAATTACGGCGAAGTTCACGTAATCATGGGACCAAATGGTTCTGGTAAATCTACTCTTGCCAATGTAATCATGGACAATCCTGTTTACAATGTAACAAGCGGAAAGATCTACTTAGATGGTGAAGACATAACAGATCTTACTACAGACAAGAGAGCAAACAAGGGACTATTTATGTCCTTCCAAACTCCAGAAGAAGTTCCTGGAATTTCTGTAGAAAACTTTATTAGGACTGCAAAGTCTTTAAAGGAAGACAAGACAATTTCAATTTTAAAATTTAAAAAAGAAATTAAGAAGGAAATGGAAGAATTAAAAATGGATTCTTCTTACGCAGAAAGATATTTAAACGTAGGCTTCTCTGGTGGAGAAAAGAAGAAAAATGAAATTCTTCAAATGTTAATGTTAAAGCCTAAGCTTGCTATTCTTGATGAAACAGACTCAGGTCTTGACGTTGATGCAACAAGAATTGTATCAAGTGGTATTGAAAAATATTTAAACAAGGACAATGCAGTTTTAATTATCACCCACCACAAGGAGTTAATCGACAACATTAAACCTGACTTTGTTCACGTTGTATTAGATGGTGAAATTGTAAAAGAAGGAGACGCTTCTCTAATCGATAAAATCGAAAAAGAAGGATTTAACTGGATAAGAGAAGAGGTGAAATAATTTGGTTAAGAAGGTAGAAAAAACTTATGTAGAAGACATGGACCGTGGGGTCTATGACATTAAAAATAAATTCACATTTAGGTCAAAGACTGAGAAGGGACTTACAGAAGAAATTGTAAGACAAATTTCTGCTGAAAAGGACGAACCAGAATGGATGCTTGAAAGTAGACTTAAGGCTCTTAAGATCTTTAACGAAAAAGAAAATCCAAAATGGGGTCCAGATCTTTCTGAAGTTGACATGGATGAAATCACAACTTATATAAGGCCAGATGCAGATATGTCTGACGACTGGAAAAATGTTCCTGATGAAATTAGGGATACTTTTGACAAGCTTGGAATTCCTGAAGCAGAAAAAGAATCCATGCTTTCTGGTGTTGGAGCTCAATACGACTCTGAAGTTGTTTACCACTCCATCCAAAAATATCTTTCAGACCAAGGTGTAATTTATACAGACTTTGAAACAGGACTTAAAGAATATCCTGAAATTGTAAAAAAATATTTTAGCAAGTGTATCACACCTAATCTTCACAAGTACGCAGCCCTTCACTATGCAGTATGGTCTGGTGGATCCTTTGTATATGTGCCAAAGGGAGTAAACGTAGATATACCTCTACAATCTTACTTTAGACTTAATGCTCCAGGCGCAGGACAATTTGAACACACACTAATTATTATAGAAGAGGGAGCCTACTGTCACTTTATAGAAGGTTGCTCTGCTCCAAAGTACAATGTTATAAACCTACACGCAGGTGCAGTTGAACTTTTTGTTGGAGAAGGCGCAACTCTTAGGTATTCAACAATAGAAAACTGGTCAAGAAATATGTACAACCTCAATACAAAGAGGGCAATAGTAGAAAAAGATGGAAAGATCGAATGGGTTTCAGGATCCTTTGGTTCAAAAGTTTCCATGCTTTACCCAGCGTCAATCCTTGTGGGAGAAAATGCATCTAGTGAATTCACTGGTATCTCCTTTGCAGGTGAAGGACAAAATCTTGACACTGGAGCACAAGTTGTTCACGCAGCACCACACACTACTTCAACTGTAAATACAAAATCAATTTCAAAATCTGGTGGGATTGCAATTTACAGGGGACTTGTTGAAATAAAAGAAAATGCTGTTGGCGCAAAGAACGCAACATCTTGTGAGTCCTTGATGCTTGATAATAAGTCAAGATCAGACACTATTCCTACAATTAAAATTGAAAACAATAATATTGATATTGGACACGAAGCAAAAATCGGAAGGATTAGCGACTCAGTTATCTTCTACCTAATGTCCAGGGGTATCTCTGAACAAGAGGCCAAGGAAATGGTAGTAAGAGGTTTTGCTGAGCCAATAGCTAAGGAACTTCCTATGGAATACGCAGTTGAGATGAATAACTTAATTAATCTTGAACTTGTTGGAGCAATTGGGTAGGTGAAAGATGAATAAATTAATAGGAAATGAAATTGCCTTTAAGACTTTTGACTTCTTAAGGGTAAATGAAGCAGAAATAGAAATTCCCCAAATTAAAGGGAAATCATATAGAGAAGTAGGAGAAGATAATCCAGGAGAAATTTCTGAGTTTGAAAATATTAAGTACGGCATATCAAATGACGTCTTAGATTTAAATAGGAAATACCTAAACTATTACAAGTCCTACACAAGTGAAGAAGGAAAGACAGAAGAAGCCTTCAAGTTGTTTGAACTTGACGATGAATATTCTGAACTCTTTGACCTTAATCACATAGTTGCAGAAAAAGATTCAAAATTAAAAGTTGTCCTTGACTATACATCTTGTGGCAGCAGTGAAAAATTTAGGAATACTGTTATAAAAGTCCTTGCAAAAGAAAACTCTGAAGTCGAAGTTTTTGTAATAGCAAGAGATGATGACAAGTCCCTAGTTCTTGAATCTATTGGAGTTTATACAGAAGACCATGCAAAAGTCAGCGTCCACCAATATGAACTTGGATCAGCTAGACTTTACACAAACTACAAGTGTGAATTAATTGGAGAATACTCGGAAGGTCATGTAAATTCAATTTACTTTGGCCAAAAGGATGAGTACATCAACATGAACTATGACATGATTCACAAGGGCAAGAAGACTGAGTCAGACATCTTAGTTAATGGAGCCCTAAAGGGTAGGTCATCAAAGAACTTTAAGTCAAACCTTCAATTTATAGAAGGTGCTAAGGGTGCAGTGGGTTCTGAAGAAGAGTACTCAATACTACTTGATGATACAGTTCACTCAATCTCAGTTCCCCTAATGCTTGCTCATGAAGATGATGTTGTTGGTAACCACGCATCTAGTTCTGGTAAGCTTGATGGCAATCAAATTTTTTATCTAATGTCTAGGGGCATAAGCTATGAAGAAGCGGAAGCCCTAATAGTTGAGTCCAAGTTCTCTGGAGCTATTGATGCCCTAGGAGATGAAAAGTTAAAGGACGAAGTTTGGGAAGCAGTTAGAGAAATTATAAAGAGAGGAAATTAAATGTTTACTAAAAATGAAATAGAAGAAATTAGAAAAGAGTTTCCCTTTTTAAATTTAAAACCCAATGGAAAGCCAATAGTTTATCTTGACAATGGTGCAACAACACAAAAGCCAAGAGAAATTATTGACAATATAAAAAACTTTTACGAAAGTGAAAATGGAAACCCTCACAGGGGAGCCCACTATCTTGCAATGAAGTCAACTGAAGTTTACGAAGATGCAAGACAAAAGATAGCAGACTTTATTGGAGCAAGGAAGGCATCAGAAGTAGTATTTCTTAGAAATGCAACTGAAGCCTTAAACCTTCTCGCTTACTCTTATGGACTAAATAACTTAAAAGAGGGCGATGAAATTGTAATTTCAATTATGGAACACCACTCCAACCTTGTGCCTTGGCAAGAAGTTTGTAAGAAAACTGGAGCAAAGTTAAAATTTTTATATGTTGACGATGATATGCAAATTCCATTTTCTGAAATCGAAGAAAAAGTTACCAAGAACACAAAGATTCTTTCAATCACAGGAGCATCTAATGTTGTTGGAACAAATCCTGATATAGAAAAAATTGTAAAGTATGCAAGAGAAAATTCTGATGCGAAAATCATTCTTGATGGAGCACAACTAGTTCCTCACAGGAAGGTAAATGTAAGTGAACTTGACGTTGACTTTATGGCCTTCTCTGGTCACAAGATGTACTCTGCCTTGGGAATTGGTGTACTTTATGGTAAAGAAGAACTCTTAAACAAGATGGACGTCTTCCTTACTGGTGGCGACATGATTGAATATGTCTACGAAGACCACACAACTTTCTTAGATGCACCACAAAGGTTTGAAGCAGGAACTGCCAATGTTGAAGGGGCAGTAAACCTTGCAGCAGCCATTGACTTTATAAATAAATACGGTATGGAAAGAATTGACGACTACGAAAGATTTTTAACTGACTACTGTTATAGCAAACTTAAAGAACTAGACTATCTTGAAGTCTATACGACAAGTGACAAGAACAGGGCCCCAGTAATTTCTTTCAATTTTAAAGAAGCTCACCCTCACGATGTTGCATCAATCCTTGACACTTATGGAATTGCCATAAGATCTGGTCATCACTGTGCTCAACCTCTTCACAGGTACTTGGGTTCAAACTTCTCTTGTAGGGCAAGTTTTGCAATCTATAACACAGTGGAAGAAATTGATTATTTTGTTGAACATCTTGAAGATGTAAGGAGGATTTTAGGAATTGAATCTTGATAATATTTACACAGAATTAATCTTGGAACACTCCAGGAACAAACACAACAGGAGAGAGTTAGAAGACTACACAAAAAAAGAACTTGGTCACAATCCAAGTTGTGGAGATGAAATCACTCTTGAAGTTAAGATTAAAGATGACACCATAGAAGATATATCCTACACAGGTCACGGCTGTGCCATCTCTCAAGCTTCAACTTCAATTATGTGTGACAATGTAAAGGGCATAAAAGTTGAAGAAGCTATTGAAAGAGCAGACAAATTTATTGGTATGGTAAAGGGAGAGATTGACGATTCAGATGAGCTGGAAGATCTTGACGATGCCATTGCCTTTGAATCTATTTCAACTTTGCCTGCAAGAGTAAAGTGTGCAGTCCTATCCTGGTACACATTAAAAAACATGTTAGAAAACAATGAAGATAAGGGATCTTTTAATCCATTATAAGAGGTGATTAGATGAAATTATCTACAAAGGGTCGTTACGGCCTAATGGCCATGTACAACTTAAAGGAAAATATGGGCAAGGGTCCCATAGCCTTAAAGGATATAGCAAAAGATGAAAATCTTTCTGAATCATATTTGGAACAACTCTTCACCCTTCTTAGAAAGGCAGATCTTGTCAAATCAATTAGGGGTGCAGGAGGAGGTTATGTCTTAGCAAGAGACCCACAAAACATAGCAATTGGAGAAATTATAAATGCCCTTGAGGGAGATATTTCTCTTTCCTGCTGCGACCTTGGAAAAAATGTTGCTTGTGGCAAGCAAGCTGATTGTGCAACAAGAGATATCTTATCTAAACTTCAAGGCCAAATTGAAGGTGTCATGGAGTCCATGACTCTAGCAGACATGTGAGGCCCCTATGATTTACATGGACAATGCTGCAACTACTAGGATCACAGACAGTGCTTTTGAAGCCATGCTTCCTTATTTAAAAGAAAATTATGGTAATCCATCGGCTATCTATTCACTGGGTCAAAGATCTAGGGCAGCAATAGAAAATTCAAGAATAAAAATTGCAGAGATCTTGGGAGTAAAGGCAAGTGAAATTTACTTTACTTCCTCAGGGTCTGAATCAGATAACTGGGCCCTAAAGGGTTCACTCTTACCCAATCAAGAAAATCACCTTATCTCATCAAGGATTGAACACCCAGCAGTTTTAAATTCACTGAAAAAAATTGAAAGTTGGGGAGGAGAAACTAGTCTTGTTTCAGTTGATGAAGAAGGTTTTGTTGACTTAAGAGAAATTGAAAATTCAATTAAAGATTCCACAAGACTTATTTCAATTATGTTTGCCAACAATGAAATAGGAACTATAGAACCACTTGCTGAAATTTCAAAAATAGCTAGAGAAAAAAATATTTTATTTCACACAGACGCAGTCCAAGCTATAGGAAATATAAAATTTAAAATCAAAGACATTGGAGTAGACATGCTTTCCTTATCAGGTCACAAGCTTGGAGCACCTAAGGGAGTTGGGGTCCTTTACCTTAGAGAAGGAATAGACCTAGATAACTTCCTAGATGGTGGCGAACAGGAAAGAGGAAGGAGGGCATCAACAGAAAATCTTGCATCAATAGTTGGACTTGCAAGAGCAATGGAAGATGCTTACAATAATATTGAGGACTATTCATCTTACACAAGAGATTTGAGAGATTATACAATAGAAAAACTTTTGAATGTAGATGGAATAATTTTAAATGGTCCTAGAGAAAATAGACTTCCTGGAAATATAAATATCACTTTAAAAAATACTAAGCCTCAAACCATGGTGCAGTATCTTGATATGTTTGATATATGTGTTTCTTCTGGATCTGCTTGTGCAGCAGGAAGCATTAACCCATCTCATGTTTTAAGGGCAATAGGAAGAAGTGAAGAAGATTCACTTTCTATGCTTAGACTTTCCCTAAATCACGAAAACACAAAAGAAGAATGTGATTACGTAGTGGAAAAAATAAATCAAGGGATGAAAAAGTTCAAGAACAGGTGATATTATGTTAGAGCAAATATCTGGTAACGCTGCTAGATTTATGATTTATGCCCTTGTCATCCTCTCTATTCTTTTAATATTTTTAGCAATATACTATCTAATAAATATTGGGAACAGGTATATAGAAGGCAAGAAGAGAATAAATATAGACCTAAGCCTTATCACAAAAATATTTTTGGGGATACTTATTTTTTACTTAATAAACATACTCTTTAATAAGTTCCCAATCCTTGGCTACACACTTTCATCGGTTATAATCGCAATAATTTTTGCTTATATAATCAATCCAATAGTAAACTACTTGGAGAGAAAGGGAGTCAAGAGACAGTTTGGTGTAATAATAGTTTACATCTCAGCCATACTTATTTTTGGAATTTTAATAGTTTCTGTAATTCCAAAAACGATTAACGAAGTTTCAAATCTTCTTACAAGTTTACCTGGTATGGTGGATACATTAATAAGAGAATTTAACAATTTCTTGTCAAATGTATTTGCCAAGTTTAACATCGAACTACCAGAAAACTTTATAAACATTTACAAAGAAACAAATCCAAAGGTAAATGGAAATGTAGAGACTCCACAAATAGTTTCTAACATCTTGGACTCTATTAAGGGCACTATTAACGACTTAATAGTAAAAGTTCAGGGGTCACTAATGGGTTCACTTTCAAATGTGATTTCTAAACTTTATGGATTTTTAACTTCAGCCTTTAGGTTAGTCTTAATAATTATTTTTTCTTTCTACTTTTCAGTGGACAAGGAAAGATTTATGTTGAGAGTGAAGAAGGCAATACCAAATAAACATAGAGAAGACATTTCTTACTTGACAAGGAACATTGATATAGCCCTTCAACAATTTATAAGAGGAAGAATGCTTATGGCAATATTTGTGGGCTTACTCACAATGATCTACCTCTTAGTATTAAGAGTGGACTTTGCCATAATAATTGGTCTTATAACTTGTGTTGCAGATATAATTCCTTTTATTGGTCCTTTCCTTGGTTGTGCGCCGGCAGTTTTATTTGCCTTTATGGACTCACCAATGAAGGCCCTTTGGGTTCTAATATTATTTGTAATAGTTCAATGGGTAGAAAATAATATTCTTGCACCAAAACTTATTGGAGACTCAACAGGACTCAACCCACTCGTAATTTTAATTTCAATAATTATTGGTGGTGGAATCTTTGGTGTATGGGGAATGGTTATCTCCGTTCCATTGACGTCAATTATCTTTATACTCGTTGATTTTATCAAAATAAAATACAACGATAGGTATAGCTCTAATTGACATTCATATTCTTTATAATTATAATATTTATAGCACATCCTCCCAGGGTATGGGAGGATTTTTAATAGGAGTTGTTTATGAAATATTTAGGTTTACACGATATAAGAACAGAGTTTTTAAAATTTTTTGAATCAAAAGGACACTTCATACTACCAAGTTTTTCACTAATTCCAAAAAATGATAAATCACTTCTTTTAATAGGAGCTGGAATGGCACCAATGAAGAAATTTTTCACTGGCGAAGAAATTCCTCCTGCAAAAAGAGTTACAACTTGCCAAAAATGTATTAGAACTGGCGACATAGATAACGTAGGTTTAACAGATAGACACGCAACATTTTTTGAAATGCTAGGGAACTTCTCCTTTGGTGATTACTTCAAGCACGAAGTAATTCCATGGGCTTGGGAATTTTTAACAGTTAATCTTGAAATTCCAAAAGAAGATCTTTGGGTCACAGTTTATTATGAAGACGACGAAGCCTATAACATCTGGAAGGATGTAGTGGGAATCGACGAAGAAAAAATAATTAGACTTGGCAAAGAAGATAACTTCTGGGAACTAGAAGTTGGTCCATCTGGTCCATGTTCTGAAATTTATGTTGACAGGGGACTTGAACACGGATCTGAAGATGAAAGACCTGGTGGAGAAGGAGACAGATTTATTGAAGTTTGGAACCTTGTATTCACTCAATTCGACAAGGACGAAGAAGGTAACTACAAACCTCTAGCTCATCCAAATATTGATACAGGTATGGGACTTGAAAGAATTGCAACTGTCCTACAAGGAACTGACAACATTTTTGAAATTGATGCAATAAAAGATATTATCCAAGAAATTGCAAAAGTTTCTGGCAAAAAATATGGCCAAGATAAAAATGCAGATATATCCTTTAGGGTAATTACTGACCACATTAGGGCTATGACTTTCATGATTTCTGATACAATTGTCCCTTCTAATGAAGGAAGAGGCTATGTACTTAGAAGACTTATAAGAAGAGCTGCAAGACATGGAAGAAAACTTGGCATCGAAAGAGCCTTCTTATATGAAATAGCTGACATGGTAATTAACTCTTGGGGCGAACAATACACAGAACTTAAGGAAAACAGAGAATCCATAAAAGAAATCATTAGAAGAGAAGAAGAAAAATTCTTGGAAACTATTGATGGTGGTCTAGTTAGACTTAAGGCCCACATAGATGAAATGAAGGAAAACAATGAAAAGCTATTAGATGGAGAAAAAGCCTTTAAGCTTTATGACACTTATGGTTTCCCAATTGACTTAACAGAAGAAATCCTCAGAGAAGACGGCTATGACGTTGACATGGAAGGTTTCCAAAAAGAAATGGATGACCAAAAGAGAAGAGCCAGAGAAGCTAGAAACGACTCCAATGTTGGCTGGGCTAACCAAGACAACAAGCATCTTTTTGAAGGACTTAGTGATGAGTTCCTAGGCTATGAAAAAGATGAATGTGATGCAAATATTACAAGAATAATTGCTGATGATGAAATTGTTGATTCCCTTGAAGAAGGTCAAGAAGGCCTTGTAGTTCTTGATAAGACAACTTTCTATGGAGAAAGTGGTGGTCAAGTTGGAGACACTGGTGAAATTATTTCAGACAACTTCAAGTTAAGAGTTACTGATACAAAGAAAACTAAGGATGGACTTCACCTTCACCTTGTAAAAGTTGAAGAAGGAAAGCTAGAAAAAGCACCAGTTAAGGCTATTATTGATTCTAAGAGAAGAAACAATATAAGAAGAAACCACTCTGTAACTCACTTACTTCACAGAGCTCTTAAAGATGTTTTAGGTAGCCATGTAAACCAAGCAGGTTCCTTAGTTATGGCTGATAGGATGAGATTTGACTTCTCTCACTTCGATGCAATGACAAAAGAAGAAATTGCCGAAGTAGAAAGAAGAGTTAATGAAAAAATCTTTGAAGGACTTCCGGTTGAAACGAAAGTAACAGGACTTGAAGAAGCCAAGGAAATGGGCGCTATTGGACTTTTCGAAGGCAAATACCAAGACCAAGTTAGGGTCTTATCTATGGGAGATTACTCTCGTGAACTTTGTGGTGGTACTCACGTATCCAACACTTCAGAGATTTCCATGTTTAAAATCCTATCTGAAAGTGGTATAAGTAATGGGGTTAGAAGAATTGAATCCATTACTGGACCAGCTGTTTATGAATATTTAAACAACTTAAGTGCAAAAGAAGAAGAAATAGCTAGTGAATTAAAATCCAATAAGGATGAAATAATTCAAAAGATAAAATTAAATATTAAAAATCTTAAAGAAGCAAATAAAAATCTTGAAAAACTTGAACATGATCTTGCTAAGGATCAAATTTCTGATATAACAGGTGATGTTAGAGAAAAGAATGGAATCAAGTATGTAATCAAAAAGTTCGATGGAGTAGATGTTAATACTCTTCGTGACCTAGCTGACGAAGTTAGAAATAAGCTTGGATCAGTTGTTGTTTTATTTGCTGCAGTAAATGATGATAAACTAAACTTTGTATGTGCAGTTTCCAAGGATCTTGTAGAGAAAAAGATTGCTGCAGGTAAACTAATCAAAGAAATCGCCAAAGTAGCTGGCGGTGGAGGAGGCGGTAGACCTGATATGGCAACTGCTGGTGCAAAGGACTTAAACAAGGTGGAAGAAGCTCTAAATAAGCTAGATGAGCTCTTATAATAATGTCAAAATAGATACTTTTATGGTATAATCTATTTGGAGGTAATTATGGGTCAAAATAACAATACACAAATTTTTGAAAAAAGCATTTTGGAACAAGAAAGAATTAAGAGTATTTTAAGAACAGTTTATAATGCTCTAGAAGAAAAGGGATACAACCCAACTGACCAAATTATAGGATATATATTATCAGGTGATCCCACATATATCACAAGCCATGATAATGCAAGATCCATGATACAAGAAGTAGAGCGTGACGAGCTTTTACAAGAAATGTTAAAAGTTTATTTAGAAAAAATTTGAGATGGCTTGACCATCTCTTTTACATATTATATATGTACCTGTAAAGGTTGTGGTTAAATGAATAAAATTTTAGGCCTTGACGTAGGAGATGTGTGGATTGGGGTTGCCATAAGTGATGCCCTAATGCTTACTGCACAACCTCTTATGACAATAAAAAGAGAATCTAATAAGATAGCCTATGAGAAAATTCATGAAATTATAAAAGAGAACAATGTAGAAAAAGTAGTGGTAGGTCTTCCAAAGAACATGAACAATACTATTGGGCCACAAAGTGAAAAAGTAATCAAGTTTGCAGAAAAATTAAAAAACAAATTTAAAGTAGAAATTGAGTATGTTGACGAGAGAATGACCACTTTAATGGCTGAACAAGTTTTAATAGAAGGTTCTGTTCGAAGAGAAAATAGGAAAAAATATATAGATAAAATTGCTGCGACTTATATCCTGCAATCCTATCTGGATAGAATAAATTTATAGGTGATAAGATGGAAAAAATAAAACTATATGACGAAAATGATAAAGAAGTTGAATTTTTTGTTGATGCAAAATTTTCTGTTGAGGACATTGATTATGTCGCACTCTATACTGACGAGGAAAATCCAGAAGTATATATTTTAAAAATAATTGAGGACGAAAATGGTGACGAGCTTCTTGCTGGCATCGATGATGACGAGTTAGAAGTTGCAAGCAAAGCTTATGAAGAACTATTAGATGAATTAGACGGTGAATAAATGAAAAGAAACGTTGAACCTGTTAAAAAAATCTTAAAAGAGAGTGGATATAAATACACTAAACAGAGGGCAAAAGTCTATGAAATTTTTCTGGACAACAAGGACAAACACTTGACGACAGAAGAAGTTTATAACTTAGTTGCAAAAAAAGACCCAGAAATGGGAATTGCAACTATTTACAGGACTGTGCAATTATTCCACAAGCTTGGAGTCTTAGATCAAATTGCTTTTGATGATAATATTTTGAGATATGAACTGAGAGTACCAAGTGAAGGACATAGGCACCACCATCTCGTTTGCATGAATTGCGGAAAAGTAGAAGAAGTTGACATTGACAACTTAAATGAACTAGAAGCTAAAATAGAGAAAGAGAAGAATTTTAAAATTGTTGACCACACTCTAAAATTTATGGGTTATTGCGAAGACTGCCAACACAAAATTGAGGAGAAGGCAAATTAATGAAAAACACAAATAAGGTGAAGATAATTCCCCTGGGAGGACTTCACGAAATCGGAAAGAATCTTACACTAGTTGAATATAGAGATGACATCATCATCATAGACTGTGGTATGACTTTCCCAGAAGACGAAATGCTTGGTATTGATGTAGTAATACCAGATGTAACTTATCTAGAAAACAACAAACACAGGATAAGGGGACTTGTCCTAACTCATGGTCACGAAGACCATATTGGAGCTATTCCATATGTGCTAAGAAAATTAGACCTAGACATTTATGGAACAGGACTGACAATTGGATTATTAGAAAACAAATTAAAGGAACACAGACTTTCTAGAGACAAACTTCATGTAGTAAGCGCTGGTGATGTTGTTAAACTTGGAAAAATGGAAGTTGAATGGATAAATGTAAACCACTCTATTCCTGATGCTTGTGCCCTTGCAATTAAGACACCACTTGGATATGTTTACCACTCTGGTGACTTCAAGGTTGACTTTACTCCAATTAGTGGAGAGCCAATTAACTTAACTAGAATTGCAGAAATTGGTCAAAAGGGCGTACTTGCCATGATTGGTGAATCTACAAATGTCCTAAGAGAAGGCTACACAATGAGTGAGTCCAAGGTTGGAGAAACTTTTAATAGGCTTTTCCAAAGTTTGTCAGACAACAGAATTATTATTGCAACTTTTGCATCCAATGTTCACAGGGTTCAACAAATTATTAACTCTGCAGAAAAGTATGGAAGGAAGGTTGTTTTATCTGGTAGGTCCATGGTAAATGTAACAGAAACAGCGAGAAAGCTTGGACAATTTAGGGTTAAAAAGGATACTTTTATCGACATCAAGGATATGGATAAGTATGACGACAGTGAGCTTGTATTAATTACAACAGGTTCACAAGGAGAGCCAATGTCAGCTCTTACAAGAATTGCCTATGGAGAACATAGAAAAATTCAGCTTACACCAAATGATGCAATTATTCTTTCAGCAACTCCAATACCAGGAAATGAAAATGCTGTTACCAAGGTAATAAATAGACTTCTTGAAAGAGGAGCCAAGGTAATTTACGAAACCTTATCAGAAATTCACGTTTCTGGTCACGCATGTCAAGAAGAGTTAAAACTTATCTTAAGCCTAGTAAAACCAAAATACTTTATACCTGCTCACGGTGAAGTAAGACACCTTATGAAGCACGCTAAGATTGCGCAACAAATGGGCATGGATGAAGAAAATATTTTTATAATGGAAAATGGAAACTGTCTTGAAATTTCACAAAAGTCTGCAAAGCTTGTTGGAGATGTTCCATCTGGCAACATCCTTGTTGACGGACTTGGAGTTGGTGACGTTGGTAACATCGTCCTAAGAGACAGAAGACACTTGTCAGAAGACGGACTAATAATTGTTGTTATCTCCTTGACAAAAGAAGGTAAGGTTGTTTCAGGTCCAGACATTATTTCAAGAGGTTTTGTATATGTAAGAGAGTCAGAAGACCTTATTGAAGATGCAAAGAATGTTGTTAGAAAAATTCTTAACGACGATTCACGTGACAACTTAAGGGATTGGAATGGACTTAAGTCTGATATAAGAGATAACTTGAGATCATATATTTTCAAAAACACAAAGAGAAATCCTATGATTTTACCAATTATTATGGAGGTTTAGGATATTTAGGGAATCTACGAGGTTCCCTTTTTTAGAGGAATTATGCCAAATATAAATTACGATTATATAGAAGATTATTTAAGAGATTTAAAAGATTTAAAAGATGAAAAACTTCGCGAGATGATGGATTACGCAGAAGAAAATCACGTTCCAATAGTGGAGAGGGAAAGTGAAGAGTTTATCAACTTCCTTCTTGCAATGCATAAGCCCAAGAAAATCCTTGAGCTTGGAACTGCCATAGGCTATTCTTCTATTTCCTTTGCCAAGAGGAATAAGTGCATAGAAAAAATTGACAGCGTAGAGTTAAAAGAAGAAATGGTAGAAATTGCGAGAAGAAATATTCTTGAAGTGGGCCTAGAAGATAGGATAAAGGTTCATCACAGTGACGCCTATGATTTTCTTTTAGACTTGGATGAAAAATACGACTTTATATTTATAGATGCAGCCAAGGGACAATATGAAAAATATTTTGATGAGGCCCTTAAGAATTTAAATGAGGGAGGGATAATCCTCTGCGACAATGTTCTATTCAAGGGAATGATAGCAGAAGACTCCCTAGTTAAGAGAAGAAAGATAACAATTGTAAAAAGACTTAGGAAGTTTTTAAAAGATATTTCCGGTGATGAGAGATTTGACTCATCAGTTATACCAATTGGGGACGGAATACTTTTAGTAAGGAGAAAAGATGAAGAAGATTGAACTTTTAGCACCAGCAGGTGATATAAATAAATTAAAAACTGCAGTGGAATATGGTGCTGATGCAGTGTATCTTGGAGGAGAAAGTTTTGGACTTAGAAAAGCTTCCAAAAACTTCTCCATGGAAGATATTAAGTGGGCAACGGATTATTTACACGAGAGGGGAAAGAAAATCCACGTAACTCTTAACATAATTCCCCACAACCATGACATGGAAGGTGTAGAGGACTACATCAAAGAACTATATGAAATTGGAGTTGACGCCCTTATAGTTGCTGATCCAGGTATGTTTATGAAGGTTAAGGAAGTTGCACCAGACTTTCCAATCCATATTTCAACTCAAGGGTCAGTAACCAATGTGGAAACTGTAAAATTCTGGCAAAAGCTAGGAGCAGAAAGAGTTGTAATGGCAAGAGAGCTAAGCCTAAAAGAAGTAGCTGATATTATTAAAGAAGTTGGTGACTCTATAGAAGTTGAAACTTTTGCCCACGGTGCCATGTGTATGTCCTACTCAGGAAGATGCCTTCTATCAAATTACATGACAGGAAGAGATGCCAACATGGGTGACTGTGCTCAACCTTGCAGGTATAAGTACCACCTAGTTGAAGAGAAGAGACCTGGAGAATACTTCCCAATAGAAGAACACGACGAGGGAACTTTTATAATGAACTCCAAGGACCTTTGCATGATTGAACACATTGACGAAATGATTGAAGCTGGTATTGCCAGCCTAAAGATTGAAGGACGTGTGAAAAGTGAATACTATCTTGCAACAGTAATTAGGTCTTACAGGATGGCAATTGATGCTTACTATAAAGATCCAGAAAATTACAAGTACGACCCATCACTATTAGAAGAAATTAAAAAGGTAAGTCACAGAGATTTCACAACAGGTTTCTTCTTTGGACAAGCTAATGAAAATTCACAAGTATATAAGGACAACTCCTACATCAGGGGTTACGACTTTGTGGGAATTGTATTAGACTATGATGAGGACACAAAGATTGCGACAATCGAACAAAGAAATAGGGTCTTTGTTGGTGAAGAAATTGAAATCTTTGGACCTGGCGTAAAACATTTTGACTACAAGATAGAAAAGATGTTAGATGATAAGGATAGAGAAATCGACGTTGCAAATAAGGCAAAGCAAATTTTTAAAATTAAAATCGACCAACCTATTAAAAAAGGATTTATTTTGAGGAGAGAAAATGAAGAATAAGGCCTGTATTATTGGAATATGCGGTGGAAGTGGTAGCGGCAAGAGTACTGTTACCAAAAAACTAATTGATTTAATTGGAAGGGACAAGGTCTCTGTTATTGAGCAGGACTCCTATTACAAGGACCAATCAAACTTAGTCTTTGAAGAAAGAGTTAAGACTAACTATGACCATCCCCTTGCCTTTGACAATGACCTCTTGTTTGAACACTTAGAAATGTTAAAGGATGGCAAGTCTATTGAGAAACCAATTTATGACTTTGCCCTTCACAACAGAAAAAAAGAAAAGGAAATTGTTGAAGCAAAACCAATTATTATTCTTGAGGGAATTTTAATCTTTAATGAAGTCAACCTAATCGACATCATGGACATAAAAGTTTTTGTTGATACTGATGCCGATGTGAGAATCATTAGAAGAATAAAGAGAGACATGCTTGAGAGAGGAAGGTCACTTGACTCAGTTATTGATCAGTACCTTTCAACAGTTAGACCATCACATCTCCAATTTGTTGAGCCATCAAAAAGGTATGCAGACCTAATTATCCCAGAGGGTGGCGAAAACGAGGTGGCCATAGATATTTTGTACCAAAAAATTAAATCTTTGGTATAAAAGTGTTTGACAAGGGGTAACCTATGTGTTATCATTGTCTTTGTTATTAAAGAAGAAGTCCGCTTCTCACCTAATGGCTCAGTCATTTAGGTTATTTGAAAATTACGATGAATTTGCGGGCATCTTTTTAGGTGCCCGCTTTTTTAATTTACGGAGGTGCTTAGAAATTAAAGAACTTCAAATCAATGAAGAGATAAGAGAAAAGGAAGTCAGATTAGTAGATGATGAGGGCAATCAACTTGGTGTTGTGTCCAGAAATCAAGCCATCGACTTGGCTACAACTAAAAAACTTGACCTAGTGAACGTTGCGCCAAACGCAAAACCACCAGTATGTCGTATAATGGACTATGGTAAATACAGATACGAGCAAGAGAAAAAAGAAAAAGAAGCTAGAAAAAAGCAAAAAGTTATCAATGTTAAGGAACTAAGATTTAGTCCAAACATTGAAGACCATGACTTGAATACTAAGGCCAATAGAGCTATTGATTTCTTAAAAAACGGTGATAGAGTTAAGGTTTCAGTTAGATTTAGAGGTAGAGAGATGGGTCATACTGATCTTGGTAGAGAAGTTCTCGACAAGTTTTATGATTTAATTTCTGAGTATGGAGTTGTGGACAAAAAACCCAAAATGGAAGGAAGAAGTTTAGTTATGTTCCTTTCAGAAAGAAAAGACAGCGACAAGTCTGATAATTAAGGAGGATTTTTATGGCAAAGATGAAAACTCACAGAGCTTCCGCGAAGAGGTTTAAGAGAACAGGTTCTGGAAAGCTTAAGAGATTTTACGCTTTTAAAGGACATTTAACAGGTAAGAAAACTGCTAAGAGACTAAGAAAACTTAGAAAGAGCAGTACGGTTTCTAAAGGTGATCAAAGAAGAATTGATCACATGATCCCTTAATAGGAGGTAAAAATGGCTAGAGTAAAAAGAGGCGTTAACGCTAAAAAAAGACATAAGAATATACTAAAGCAATCCAAGGGATATTTTGGTGCTAAATCAAAATTATTTAGAACTGCTAACCAAGCTGTTATGAAATCTCTTAACTATGCTTACATTGGTAGAAAACAAAGAAAAAGAGATTTTAGAAAACTTTGGATTACAAGAATTAATGCAGCTGCAAGAATTAATGGCATGAGCTATTCAAAATTCATTAGCGGTCTTAAGAAAGCAAACATCACTATTAATAGAAAGATGCTTTCTGAAATGGCAATTAATGATCCAGCTGGCTTTGCAAAACTAGTTGAAATTGCAAAAGAACAATAAATTATTGCTCCCTTTTGGGAGCATTTTTTGTATAATGAGTTTGAAAAAATATATTTAACGAGGAAACTATGATTAGAAAAATAAAAAATAATCCACCTCTTATGGTCTGCCTTTCATTTTTTGGATTGATTCTCTTTGGGGCGATTTTATTAAACCTTCCTCTTGCATCAGCAGATGGAGTATCAATTGGATTTTTAAATGCCCTATTCACATCGACGTCTGCTTCTTGTGTAACAGGACTCATTGTTGCCAACACTGCGACTCAGTGGACAGTTTTTGGAAAACTTGTAATCATAACTTTAATACAAATAGGTGGCTTGGGAACAATGGTCTTCTTGTCCCTAATAGCTCTTGTCTTAAATAAAAAAATTGGAATCACTCAGAGAAGAATTATAAAGGAACAAACTAATGCTGATACAAGCAAGGGGATCATTAGACTTGTTATCTACATTATTAAGTTTTCTTTAAGTGTGGAACTTATTGGGGCAGTCTTACTTGCAACAAGATTCATTCCAGACTTTGGTTTGGAAAGGGGAATTTTATTTTCTCTCTTCCATGCAGTGTCAGCCTTTTGTAACGCAGGTTTTGATATTATAGGCAACTCCCTTGTAGACTATGTAGACAACATAACTGTTAATCTTGTCATAGCCTTTCTAATAATTTTTGGTGGTCTTGGCTTTACAGTTTATCTTGATATATACAAGAAGAGGAAGTTTAGGAACTTGACCCTCCACTCCAAGGTTGTTATATCAATTACAAGCATCCTAATTCTAGTGGGAAGTCTTGCCTTCTTTATCTTAGAGCACAAGGGTGGTTCTATGGAAGGCTTGAGCTTAAAGGGAAAAATTTTGGCCTCCTTCTTCATGTCAGCTACATCTAGAACTGCAGGATTTAACACTATCGACATTGGCAAGATGCAAGAGGGTTCTGTTATTGTAACTATAATACTTATGTTTATTGGTGCATCGCCAGCTTCCACTGGTGGCGGTATTAAGACAACAACTTTTGGGGTCTTGTTATTCTCAACCCTATCTGTTTTAAGGGGAAATGATGAAACAGAAATTTTTCACAAGACAATTTCTCGTGAAGCCCTCTTAAAGAGCCTTTGTATATTTACATTGGGATCTTTCTTGGTAATTTTTTCATCACTTTGGATAACAATTATTGAAAATGGAAAATTCTTATACCTTGATATCCTTTATGAAATTGTATCGGCCCTTGGCACAGTGGGAGTTACTAGGGGAATCACTCCAAACTTAAGTCCTCTTTCAAAGCTAATCTTAATAGTTTTGATGTATATAGGTAGAGTTGGAGCAGCCACTCTTGGCATAAGTATTTTAAATAGAAAAAATAAGAAGCACACAAGATATTCTTATGGAAAAATTATAGTGGGGTAAATTATGAAGACATTTATTGTATTTGGCTGTGGGAGATTTGGTTCAACTGTAGCCACTAGATTATACGATTTGAAAAACGATGTTGTAGTTGTGGACTCAGATCATGAAAAAATTGATTTAATTAACGACAATGTTACTGAGGCAATTGTTTGTGATCTTGAAGATGAAAAGGCAGTAGGAGAGCTTGCCCTAAATAATTATGACGTGGCAATAGTTGCCATTGGTGAAAGTCTTGAGCCAGCAGTTATGGCAGTCCTTGCATCAAAGGAAGCAGGAATTGAAAGAGTTATTGCCAAGGCAACATCTGATAAGTTTGGAAAAATTTTATTAAAGTGTGGGGCTGACAAGATCATCTTTCCAGAAAGAGATATTGGATACAGACTTGCAAATAATCTTTCCAACGACAACTTGTTAAACTCAGATGAAATTTCCAAGGGCTACAGCTTTTATGACTTCAAGGCACCTGTCAAGATGAATGGAAAGGGACTTACTGAGCTTGGACTAAGGGAGGACTACAACTTCAATATCTTAATGGTAAAGAGGAATGGAGAAAATTATGTAAATCCAAACTCTGATTTTAAGATCAAGGAAGAGGACATCTTAACAGTTGTGGGTTCAGATAAGGACATCAAAAGGTTTATAGAAGAAAACTAAAAATTTATAAATAAAAATAAAAGTAAAAGGACTAAGTTGTCTAAGACCTAGTCCTTATTTTTTGCAAATTTTTATATAAATTTTTTTAAGACAAATTCATATAGAAGGATTAACACAGCTATGAGGTTAAATATAAAAGAAAGTTTTTTTCTAAGTTTTTCATTTTTTATAATTTTTGTGTATCCAAATAAAAAGTATCCAATCAGAGCAGTAAAATAGATAATTATTTCAAGATACATATTCATAAAACCATCTCCCATTTTTGCGAAATTTTATACAAATAATCTTATTACAAAATAACATAAAAGTATGAGCCAAGCTATGACATGACAAGTAATATTGACTCTCTTTCTTATTTTTTCATTTTTAATAATTCTTGTGTACTCAGTTAAAAAATATCCTGCCAAGCAAATAAAATAAAGGGGAACTATTGTAAGATAAAACATAAAATCACCACTTGTTTTAATTTTATCACGAAAAACTATTAGAGTACAAAAAAATATAAAAATCCTCTTGTTTACATATTTATATTTATAAACTACAATTATCTTAATATATAAAAGAAATTTAAGAGAAAGAGGAGAGACAATGAAAAAATTAAAAAAACTTTTACTTGTGGGCCTAGTAGCTACAAGTCTAGTTGCTTGTGGCAAGACGACGGAAAATAAAAACCAAGCTCCAGAAGTTAAGGAGCCAGAAAAAATAGTTTACTACACACCACTTACTCATGAAGAGAGAGACAATGAGGACCAAGCAAAGAAAAAAATCTTTGCAGTTATGCTTGATAACCACGACGACGCAAGACCTCAAGCACAAATCTCTAAGGCAGACATAATTTATGAGTACAGGGTTGAGGGCGAGTTTACAAGATACATGGCACTTTTCCAAAGTAATTTCCCAGAAAATGTGGGTCCAGTTCGTTCTGCAAGACCTTACTTTGTCCAAACTGCCAAGGAGTACAATGCAATCTATGCCCACTGGGGTGGTTCAGTTGCAGGACTTGAAGAAGTTAAAAAGAGAAATGTAGTGGACCTTGACGGGATTGCCCTTGAAGGAATTGTATTCCACAGAAATAAAAATGTTGGCAAGCGTGCACCACACAATGGCTACATCTCACTTCCAGAACTTGAAAACTACCTAGTGGAAAAGGGAGTTGACGTAAATGACAACACAGCAGCTCTTAACTTCTACGACAAGGAAGCAAATATAGAAGGACTTGATGTAAAAGAAATAACTTTAAACTTCAACAATAGGTACAAGACAAACTTTATCTATGACGAAGCCACTGGAAAGTATAAATATATCCGCCAAGGTCAACCAGTAATTGACGAGGCAACAGGTCAAGAGTTTGACACAGACAATTTAGTAGTTTTATTCCAAAAGGGAGTAGTTGCTGGACCTAAGGGAACTTTAAAAATGGCAAACATAGGGACTGGCACAGGACTTCTTCTTCAAAAGGGAAAACTTGCACCAATAACTTGGGAAAAGGCAAATGAAGATGCAAGGACAATTTTAAAATATCCTGATGAAACTGAAGTTAAATTCTATCCAGGCAGAACTTTCTTCTCTATAGTTGATGAAGAGAAGGATGCAGTCTACCAAGTTCCAGAAAGTGAAACACAAGCAGGGGAAGGTAATTCTACAGAAAACCATGACCCAGCAAAAGTTGATAGCCAAAAATAGAATTTAAAAAAAATATTTTGGGTAAGTAAGACTTAGAGGTGATTTTATGATTAACATGACAAAAATCGACTATGTAATAAATATAACTGGCGCGTCCTATGACATTGTAAGAAAGGCACTTTTAGATAGCGACGGCGACGTTGATGTTGCAATATCTTATATCAGAGAAGGCAAGTACGATGCAAATATTGAGCCTTCAAGGGTTTATGAAAATGAGAAAGAAAAAGAATCTGACTCTCACGGAGAAAGAAAATCTAGCAAGGACTATGTTGACGATGTAATCAAGTATCTTGACGAAATTCTTGAAGCAGTAAAGGAAATCTGGAGAAAGGGAAATGCCAGCAGGTTATTGGTGGAAAATAAGGGCGAAACTGTCCTATCACTTTCACTGACAACATCTGCTATTGGCATGCTTTTAGCCCTTCCAGCATCACTACTTGGTCTATCTGCAGCCTACATCTATGACTATTCCTTCAAGATCATCATGGACAATGGAGAAGTAATTGACGTCAAGGAATATCTAAAGGATAAGAGCAAATTTTTATAAAGCTTATTAAAATTTATTAAAGTTAAGAGCCCCTCGGGGCTTTTTTCTTTAAAAATGAGGGAAAAAATGATAATTACTAGTAAAAATAACAATACATACAAATTTTTAAAGGGACTTTTGGAGAAAAAACACAGGCAAGAAAGCAAGCTATTCATGGTGGAGAAGCCTGTAGTAATAGAAGAGGCTGAGGGCTTTGAAATTAAATATCTTGCCCTTAGTGAATCTACCTACAGGTCAAATAAATTTGAAAATATTATAAAAAAACTGGACCAAGATAAGATTTTTGTATTTTCCGACAATATTTTCAAAAATCTTTGCGACGCAGTCACATCTCCTGGGATAGTTGCCTATTACAGTGAGATACATAGAGAATTTCATGAAAAATCTGGGAAATTTTTATACCTTGATGACATAAGGGAGCCAGGCAATCTTGGGGGAATAATTCGTTCTGCTGATGCCCTGGGACTTGACGGTCTTATAATTTCTCCTGAATCCTGTGACCTTTACAATCCAAAGACAGTTAGGTCCTCCATGTCCTCCATCTTTAGGCTCCCAATTTACTTTATGGCTCGAGAAGACTTGGTTAACTTAGACTTTAATATTCTTGCAACTTCATTAGAAAATTCCACTTCAACAAGGGACTACGACTTCAAGGACAAGGACATAGTTGTAATAGGCAACGAAGCCAAGGGGGTTTCGGACTTTATAATGTCCCATGCAAGGGGCTTTTTAAATATTCCAATTTCTCCCAAGGTTGACTCCCTTAATGCCAATGTTGCAGCATCAATTATAATTTACGAGATGATGAAATGACCTATGTATTAGTGGCAGAAAACTTTCCAGAAGAGTCTGCAGAAAAATTAAAAAATTATGGTCAAGTAATAAGGACCAAGGCAAACAAAAAGGTCTTAAAAGGACTAGATACCCATCCAGACATCTTGGTCCATCCACTTCCAAGTGGAGATTTAGTGGTAGATAGGGATAATTATGACTATTACAAAGAGATTTTTGGAGACAAAAAAGTTATTCCATCTCATTCATCTTTGTCAGGGAAATACCCAAGTGACATCCTCTTAAATGCCTTTGCCTTTAAGAAGATTTTCATCCACAACTTAAAGCACACAGACCAAGTCATCCTAGATTATTACAAGAGGGCTAGCTATGACCTGGTGAATATCAAGCAGGGCTATGCCAAGTGCTCCTGCCTTGTGACTAATGACTTTATCATCACAAGTGACGGTGGAATCTACGAGACCTTAAGAGACTTGATTCCCATTTATAAGATAGACCACGGGCAAATTAAACTTCAAAACTTCAACTATGGTTTTATTGGTGGGGCAAGTGGAGTCTTGGACAAAAAAATATTCTTCACAGGAGACTTTTCTAATCATTCATCCTATGAAGAAATTTTAAAAATTATTAATAAGTATAATTATGAAATTGAAATTTTGTCAGATGACCCCATAGAAGATTTTGGTTCTATTTATTTTATTTAAGGGTTTTATAAAAGTGGCAAGCATAAAAGATGACCTTATAGAATGGTTAATTCCATCTTGTAAGGTCATCCTTTTTTATAAACATATACTATCTATTTATTTTTTTGTGAAGAATTTTGTTATATAAAAATTTATTGTAATCGATATAATCAAACATTAACTTAGAAAGCAAATCTTTAAATAAATCATCTTCTTCAAGGTAAGATTCCTTAGAGACTCCAGAAACATAAGTCATCTCTATTAGAAGTTTACCACTATTTGTACACATATATTTAGTCTTTTCTTCAAGTATAAAAAAAAGAAAATTACCATTTTCAGCTTCATCTGGATCTACATATTTTATACTTTTTTCATTTTCTATAATTTTAAAGAAGCGAAAGGACATGTCCTTTATCTCAACATTTAGCTTATCATTTCCCACGTAATATTTTGCATTTTCACTAAGCATATCCCTCTTGTAGGAAGGTAATTCTGAAAAATCAATTTCAACAACATCAAATTTATTTTTGAGATAACTTATAAGGTCTTTTGAATTTCTCTCGCCAATAGGAATTAGGTGCTTGAACATTTTAATTTGAGTTTCATAATCCATTTTACTTTTAGATTTCCTCCGATTATTATTACTTATTAAAATGGTCTTTAATCATTAAATCTAGGTAAATAAGTGATAAGGCAATTAGTGGATACCAATAAAAAGCTGAACTTACACTATTTCCTAAATAGTCAAGAAAATAAAATATAAAACTAAATTTACTATTTGGGCTACGATAAAAACCATAAAATTCACTTAAGGCTGTATAAAGTCTAAATAGGATTGGAATAAGAAATAATAAGGTTAATACAATTCTCTTTTTAGTTTTTATTTTCATAAGTCCCTCCAAAGAATTTTTTTTTTCTTCTTTAATTATATCAAAAAAAAGAAAAATCTTGTTATAAAAAAATTCCTCTGGGTAATATATAGGGGCGAGAGAAATGATAATTTCTCTTACAATTATTCTTGAAGATATAAGACCTTTGTGTTATTATAGAAACAATTTTAAAAGAGACTTTGATAAGAAGAGTAAAATCTATAATATTCTTAGAGAGGAAATGGCTGGTGAAAATTTCCAATTTTATATTTTTGAAAACTAACTTGGAGTCCCATAGCAAACTATGGCGTCAGGACGCGTTAAGTCCCTAGAGTTTAATTAAGGTGGAACCACGGTCATCGTCCTTTGGGATGGTGGCTTTTTTTATTATTAATTTTTAGGAGGATAAAATGATTATAAAGTACCCAGACGGATCACAAAAAGAATATGAAAGTGGAGTTAAGGTATCTCAAATTACTGGAGATATCTCAGAAGGTCTTTTAAGACAATCTCTTGGAGCAGTAGTTAACGGTGAAATCCTAGGCCTTGACGACAAGGTTTATGAAGACGCTGATTTCAAGGTTGTAAAATTTGAAGACAAGGAAGGCAAGCAAATTTTCTGGCACACTGCATCCCACATCATGGCTTATGCAATCCAAGAACTTTACCCAGATACAAAATTTGCCATTGGACCTTCAACTGAAACAGGCTTCTACTATGACCTTGACCTTGAACACAGATTTGTAGAAGAAGACTTCAAGGCAATTGAAGACAAGATGAAGGAAATTGCAAAGAAGGACCTTCCAGTAGAAAGAATTGAAGTTTCAAGAGAAGAAGCTCTTAAGTATTTCAAAGAAAAGGGACAAGACTACAAGGTTGAACTAATAAATGACCTTCCAGCAGATGAAAAAATCACAATGTATAAGATTGGCAACTTTCTTGATCTTTGCAAGGGACCTCACCTTCTTTCAACAAAGAAAATCAAGGCTATTAAACTTCTTTCAATAGCAGGTGCTTATTGGAGAGGGGACTCTAACAATAAGATGCTACAAAGACTTTACGGTATTGCCTTTGAAAAACAATCACAACTAGAAGAATATATCACAAGACGTGAAGAAGCTGAAAAGAGAGACCACAGAAAACTTGGTAAGGAACTTGACCTCTTTAGCATGCACGAAGAAGGACCAGGCTTCCCATTCTTCCACCCAAATGGAATGATTTTAAGAAACAACCTACTAAACTGGTGGAGGGGAGTTCTTGAAGAAAATGGTTATGGAGAAATCCTAACACCAATTATCCTAAACGAAGCCCTATGGCACAGATCAGGTCACTGGGACCACTACAAGGACAACATGTACTTCACAAAGATTGATGACGGCGACTACGCAGTTAAACCAATGAACTGTCCTGGCTCAATCCTTGTTTACAATTCAAACAACCACTCTTACAGGGACCTTCCTATTAGACTTGCTGAATATGGTATAGTTCACAGACACGAACTTTCTGGAGCCCTACACGGTCTATTTAGGGTAAGAACATTTACTCAAGATGATGCTCACGTTTATTGCTTGTTCTCACAAGTTAAAGACGAAGTATTTAAGATGATTGACCTTGCAGACTACCTATACTCAACATTTGGATTCAAATATTCAATAGAACTTTCAACAAGACCAGATGACTACATGGGAGAACTTGACGCTTGGAATCTTGCAGAAAAAAGCCTAAAAGAAGCCCTAGAAGAAAAGAATCTTCCATACACAATTAACGAAGGCGACGGAGCATTCTACGGCCCTAAGATTGACTTCCACCTAGAAGATGCCATTGGTAGAACTTGGCAATGTGGTACAATCCAACTTGACTTCCAACTTCCAGAAAACTTTGACTTAACTTACGTTGATGAAAATGGAGAAAGACAAAGACCAGTTATGCTTCACAGGGCCTTACTTGGATCAGTTGAAAGATTTATGGGTATCCTAATCGAACACTTTGCTGGTAAATTCCCACTATGGTTATCTCCAGTACAAGTTGAAGTTATTCCAGTATCTGACAAGTTCAAAGACTTTGCTGAGTCTATTGCAGATAAACTTCACGCAGCAGGACTTAGGGTTCACCTTGACGGACGTGCTGAAAAAGTTGGTTACAAGATTAGAGAAGCACAAGTTAAGAAGATCAACTACATGCTAGTTATTGGTGAAAAAGAAGAAACTTCTGGCAAACTTTCAGTTAGAAAGAGAAATGGAGAAGAAGTTCAAGATGTTGATGTAGATGAATTTATCGCATCACTTAAAGAAGAAATTAAAAACAAGACAATCACAGATTAAGATGTACTTGAAAAAATAAAATATAAAATCTTAGCAGGTCTCAAGGGCCTGCTATTTTTGTAGAAATTTTTATAAATCAATAATTTTTTATAAAGTCAGAGACTTTTATGGCTAAGTGAGATATTATAGAGTCATAAGGTTTTATAAAGTCATAAAAATTTATGAAGTCCTAAAGACTTGCAAGGTCATGGATTTTTACAGGCTTATAAAGATTCATAAAGTCATAAAATATTATGAGGACATAAAAATTAATAAAGCCATAAATATTTATAAAATTTCTTTACAAAGCTGGGTCCTTGTGATAGAATACATTGATGTAACCGCACAGAATAGGTTTTAAACTTCGGTACCTAGGATGGCGAGTCTTGTAATGAGGAGGTGCTACAAATGTACGCAATTATTGAAACAGGCGGAAAACAATACACTGTTGAAGCTGGTGACAAAATTAGAGTTGAAAAACTAGATGCAAATGAAGGCGATGTTGTAACTTTTGACAAGGTTGTTTTCGTATCTGGTGACGAGCCAAAAGTTGGTACTCCATACGTTGAGGGTGCTAAGGTTGAAGCTAAGGTATTAGCTCAAGCTAAGGCTAAAAAAGTTATCGTATATAAATACAAATCTAAGAAAAACGAAAGAAAGAAAAACGGACACCGTCAACCATACACTTTAGTTGAAATTTCAGGTATTAACTAATGACTAGGATTGACCTTTACAAAAAGGGCGATTATTACTATGGATTTAAGTCTTGTGGTCACGCAGAGGGAGAATTTGACAAACTTGTCTGCTCCAGCATATCCACTCTCACTCAAACCCTATACTTTACCTTAATTGATAAATTGGGTCTAAGTGAAAGTGACATTAGGGACTCACAGGGCGACGGAATGTTAAAAATAGAAATTTTAAAAAGTGATATTTTTAAAAGAAATGATATTCAAACTTGTTTTGAATTTATGATTAAGGGGATAGAACTCATTGACGAGGCCTATCCAGGATATTTAACACTAAAGAAGGTGGAGGTGCAAAATGATTAAATTTGATTTATTGCTTTTTTCTTCAAAAAAGGGAGCAGGTTCTTCTAAGAACGGTCGTGACTCAAACTCAAAGAGACTTGGAGTTAAGAGAGGCGACGGACAATTTGTTCTAGCAGGTAACATTATCGTTAGACAAAGAGGAACTAAAATCCATCCAGGTGAAAATGTAATGAGAGGGTCAGATGACACTTTATTTGCAACAGCTGATGGAATTTTAAGATTCACAACTAAGGGCAAAGGCGGAAAGAAATTCGCTAATGTTTACCAAGAAGAAAAAGTTGAATTAGCATAAAGATAAAGCAAGGGAAACCTTGCTTTTATTTTTTTAAGAGTAAAGTCTATTTTTCACAAAGATTTTACATATTTGACATAAGGTTCAAGTTTTCACTACAATTCTGTGCTAATTCTGTGATATAATTTTAGAAAATGCGAGGTAAAAATGTTTATAGATATAGCTAAAATAAAATTAAAAGCCGGAAAAGGTGGAGATGGCGCTGTCGCTTGGCGAAGAGAAAAATTCGAACCAGCAGGAGGACCAGCTGGTGGCGACGGAGGCAGAGGTGGCAATGTAATTGTAATGACAGACTCTGGACTTCACACTTTGATGGACTTTAGATACAAGAGAGAATACAAGGCCGAAAACGGACAAAACGGCATGAGCAAATTAAAATTTGGAAAAGATGGAGAAGACATAGTCCTAAAGGTACCGGTGGGAACCCTAATTAGGGACGCCAATACCAACGGGGTTATCTACGACTTAAAGGAAAATGGCATGGCTGTAACTGTCTGCAAGGGTGGACGTGGCGGCATGGGTAATGCCAGATTCAAGACTTCCACTAGACAGGCACCAGCCTTTGCCCAAGCAGGTAACATGGGAGAAGAAAGAGAGATAATCTTGGAACTTAAACTCCTTGCCGATGTGGGACTAGTTGGTTTCCCTAACGTAGGTAAGTCAACTCTTCTTTCCATAGTTACATCTGCCACACCAAAGATTGCCAACTATCACTTTACAACCCTTTCTCCAAATCTAGGCGTTGTAAAAATTGATGAAGGCGAATCCTTTGTTATAGCAGACATACCTGGACTTATTGAGGGAGCATCAGAAGGAGTTGGTCTAGGCGATGAATTCCTAAAACACGTTGAGAGGACAGGAATCCTCATCCACGTCCTAGATGTTTCTGGCTCAGAATACAGGGACCCAGTGGAAGACTTCTACAAGATCAATGAAGAACTTGTGAGATACAATGAAAAGCTGGGAGAAAAGAAGCAAATTATTTTTGCCAACAAGACTGATGTTCCAGGTGCAGAAGAAAATCTTGAGAAATTAAGAGAAGAACTTGGGGACAAGTATGAAATAATTGCAGGTTCCTGTGCCACAACAGAAAATGTAGACAAGCTAATGAAGGAAACTTATAGGCAACTTCAAGAAGTGGACTACACAGATTATGAAACCTACGATATAGAACATGTAGAAGAAGTTAAGAGAGAAGAAGGCATCAGGGTCTTCAAGGAACAAGGAGAATACTTTGTTGAGGGACCTTACATTGACAAGCTCCTTCGCTCAACAAACTTCGATGATTACGATTCACTTAAATACTTCCAAGAAAACCTTAGAAAGAATAAGGTTGTAGAAAAACTTGAAGAACTTGGAGCCCGCGATGGCTGTTCAGTTTTTATTGGCGAATATGAATTTGAATTTTTTGAATAAGCAGGTGATATAATGTTAACAGGAAAAGAGAGATCCTACTTAAAGAGCCTTGCCCACAACATGGACCCACTTATCCAACTGGGAAAAGACGGAATAAACCAAGGCTTTTTAAGTCAAATAGATAAACTATTAGAAGACCACGAAATTGTAAAAATCAATGTCCTACAAAATGCACCAGTGGAAGTTGATGAAATTGTAGACGACATCCTTGATGCAACAGGAGCAGAATTTGTCCAAAAAATTGGCAAGAAGCTTACAATTTATAGGGAATCTAAAGAAAATAAAAAAATAGAATTATAATGAAAAAGTACGGAATTTTTGGAGGCAGCTTTAACCCCATCCACTATGGTCACCTCATGATATGCGAGTATATCAAGGAGGAAATGGGCCTGGACAAGGTAATCTTTATACCAACAGGCAACCCACCCCACAAGGAACTTGAGCTTTCAGCAGAAGACAGGTACGAGATGGTTAGACTTGCCATTTCTCCAAACCCAGATTTTGAAATATCAGACATAGAGACTACTAGGGTCAAGAAGTCCTACACAGTGGACACCATTAGGGAACTGAAAAAAATCTACAAGGAAGAAAAATTATATTTCCTCATAGGCTTGGACTCCCTCTTCCAACTTAAAACTTGGATGAAGATAGGGGACCTATCCCAGGAGATAGAATTTGTAGTTGCCCTAAGGCCAGGCTATCTTGATAAAGAAGAAGTAAATAAGGAGATAGACTTTTTAAGAGAGAACTTTGGGACAAAAATAAATCTTATTAAGACCCCTCTCTATGAAATTTCTTCCACTGACTTGAGAGATAGGATCCGTGAAGGCAAGTCTCTAAGATATTTAATTCCAAAAAAAGTTCTAGATTATATAGAAGAAAGTGGGTTTTACAAAGTTGACCTATGATTTAAAAAAATATGAAAAAGAAATACGTGATAGGATAGGAGAAAAAAGATTTCTCCACACTTTAAGGGTGAGAGACACTGCCATTGAACTTGCAAAAATTTATAATGTTGACCTAGAAAGTGCAGAAGTAGCAGGATTTTTACACGACTGTGCTAAGATAAGAGATCATGAAAAACTAATGAAGGCAGCAAAGGAAAATAAACTTCTCCTAACAAAGGAGATGATCAAGGCACCACAAATTATCCATTCCTATCTTGGAGCTCTTTTTGCAAGAGAACTTTATGGCATAGAAGATGAGGACATCCTAAATGCCATCACTTACCACACAACAGGCAGGGCAAATATGTCAGACCTAGAAAAAATAATTTTCTTGGCAGACTACATCGAGCCCATGAGAAACTTCGATGGGGTTGAAAAGGCAAGGCAACTTGCAAAGAAAGACCTTGACGAAGCCATGTATTTCGCCCTAAATAATACATTAAAATTTTTAGTTGACCACGACACTTACATAGTGCCAACAACAGTGACAGCTAGAAATTATTATAAGGAGTTGAATCCTTGAAAACTTTTTTTAAAGCCTTTTTTACAACAATAATATTAATACTAATACTTGCCCTTGCAGGAGTGGCAGGCTACTTCTACTTCTTTGAAGGCGAAGATGCTGACAAGATAGACCAAGGTGGCGAAGACCTACAATTCTTGATGCTGGGAGTGGACTCCCTTGATTCAAAGAAAGCAGACAATGCAAGGTCTGACACAATAATGGTAGTCAACCTAGACGGCAAGACTGGAAAAGTAAATATAATTTCAATCCCAAGAGACACCTACACAAAGATAAAGGGTTACAAAAAGACAAAAATCAACCACTCCTTCAAGTTTGGTGGAAGTGAGCTTACCCTTGACACAGTGAACAAACTTCTTGGGACAGATATAAAATATTACGTCACAGTGGACTACAGGTTTGTAGAAGACGTGGTAAATAAAATTGGCGGAGTAGAAGTTGATGTCCCAATAGATATGAAGTACCAGGACCCAACAGCAGACCCACCACTAACAATAGACATCAAGGCAGGTAGACAAAATCTAATGGGCTACGATGCCATAGGATTTTTGAGATTTAGGAAGGGCTACAAGGACGCAGACCTTGGAAGAGTAAAGGCACAACAACAATTTATGTCAGCCATCCTATCCAAGATGAAAGAACCAAAAACCCTAGTCAAGGCACCACTATTACTTTCATCCTATGTTTCCTACACAGAAAACAACATCCCTGTAAAGAAACTTATAAAAATCGCAGCAAAAATGCGTCACGTGACAAGTGAAGACATAGTGACCAACACCCTACCGGGAGCTCCAAAATACATGGGAGGAGTGTCCTACTTCATACCAAATGACAACAAAATACAAGTAATGTTATTGGAAAATAATTTTAAATAGGAGGTACAATGACAACTCAAGAAAAATTAGATATCATAGTAAAATCTTGTGAAGACAAAAAGGGAATCGACATCAAAGTCCTAGACATTAAGGGCATGACATCAATCGCAGACTACTTCGTAATAGTAAGTGGTAACTCATCAACACAAGTTGATGCCCTAGCAAGAGAAATCGACGAGAAACTATCTGAAAAGGGAGAAGGACCACAAAACCAAGAAGGCAAAAACTCATCAAGGTGGATAATCTTAGACTTTGGCGATATAATAGTACACGTATTCCACAAGGACGAAAGAGAATACTACAATCTAGAAAGATTGTGGGAAGAAAACCAAGAAACAAAAGAGGAGGAATAAAAATTATGGTAAAAACACTACACACAGACAAAGCACCAGCAGCAGTGGGACCTTATTCACAAGCAACAGAAGTTAACGGATTTATATTCACATCAGGACAACTTCCACTAGTTCCAGAAACAGGAGAACTAATCACTGACGACATCAAAAAAGCAACAGCAAGAAGTCTTGACAACATCAAGGCAATCCTAGAAGAAGTAGGCTCAAACCTAGACAAAGTTGTAAAAGTTAACATCTTCCTAGATGATATAAATGACTTTGCAGCAGTAAACGAAGTATATTCAGAATACTTTACAAACCACAAACCAGCAAGATCTTGCGTAGAAGTAGCAAAGCTACCAAAGGGTGGCCTACTAGAAATCGAAGCAATAGCAGTAAAATAATTTCTAAAAAGGACCCTGTGAGGGTTCTTTTTTTATAAAATTTAAGAGGTAGACATGAAAGAAATAAATGTTAACGAGATAGATAGGGTTGTGGACCCCATAATTATAGACGTGAGAGAAGACTACGAGCTAGAAGAAACAGGCACCATAAATGGAGCCATCCACATTCCTATGAATGAGATTCCAAATAGACTTAACAATATCCCAAAAGACAGAGAAATCTATATCCTCTGTAGGTCAGGAGTGAGATCCTACAACGTGGCAAAATATCTAAACCAAATAGGCTATGAAGCCATAAACCTAGACGGCGGCATAATAAACTACAAGGGTGAACTTCTTAAGTAAGACGTAAGAAGAAACAAGTTAATATAAAATGAACACAATCCCACAGGAGAAATCTTGTGGGATTTTTTGTTGGTAAGTGGGGAAGAATTATTTGTTACAGACTTATACTTTCTTGCCGGTCTAGGATTTTTATATAACTTGTAAAAATTAATTAAGTCGTAGTTATTTAATAACTTGTGACTTACTATTAGCTTGTGGTATTTTAAAAAGCTATATTAATTTGTCAAGTAGTAAAGACTTGTGACTTAATAAATTTTTAATAAGTTCCGATTATACATTAAGTTGTGAATTAATCTTGTACCATAACTATTTGTAAAAATTCCAATATTTATAAGTTTCTAATTTCCTATAAATTAAAGTTTTCTTATTTAGTATGCGTGTCAGATTTACTAATAAATTGTAAGTATTTTATTATTTTTTAAAATTTTTTTCTTAAAACCCTAAAACTTAAAAAAATTTTTAAAATTTAAAAATTTTACAAAAAGTAAACAAGAGATACCGACAAACTTTTTATTAATGATAATGAAAGATTAAACTATAATAAAAAATGGTTTTTTACAAAATAATAAAAAAAAGATGTCATTAAAGTATATCTATTAATTTGAAATATACAAAAAATAAAAATAAGGATATTACTAAGTTAGACATAAATAGCACAAAAGATAAAATGAAGAAAACGGAAATAAGCATAAACAGGTGTGCACATATAAAAAACATTAAATTGTTCTTATTACTGTAATTTTAATAAAAAAATAGACTGTTATTGAGAACGGTTAATAGATTGACAAAGTTAATGTATAAAATAATTGTATTTTAAAAGGACTATTTTACTTTAAATGAAGATTAAAACTGCCAAAATATTAGATTTTATGCCGATTTATAAAGAATACACTAGAAAAATATATAATGTTTTGATATGATTGTTAATCATGAATAGTGATTCGAAAAAGTATTATCTCTATTCTATGAACCTTGCATACTTTTATGCAAATGAATAAACATTTCATATAAAGGAGGATGGATCACGAGATTAATAGAAATAGTATAAATAGAAGTAATATTATATAGAAATAATATTAAATTAGGAAGAAAGTAAGAAAAAGAAAGTCTAATTATTGAAAGGAGAAATAATGGATAATAAAAAGAAATTCAATACCAATAGACTTGCAGCCTATGCCCTATCAGGTGTAATGCTAGCAAGTGTGGTACCTTACAATGTATTTGCAAACACAGAAGCACTTAATAACAATCTAGAAATTTCAGACGTAATAAAATCTGGACAACAAAAAGCAGGACAAGAAAAAGACGTACCTGTAACAGTAAAAGACTCAAAGCTGGTCAAAAAGACAAAGACAAATACGAACCAGAAGTTAAGAAGGAAAAAGTAGAAAAAGGTGGCAAAGTTGATTTAACAGACAACGTAACAAACCTAGACAAACTTCCAGAAAACACAAAAGTAGAAGATGTAACTCCAGAAGGAGCAATCGACACAAATACACCTGGTGACTACACAGGAAAAATCAAAGTAACTTACCCAGACGGATCAAGTGAAGAAAAAGACGTACCTGTAACAGTAAAAGACTCAACAGCTGGTCAAAAAGACAAAGACAAATACAAAGTTGAACAGACAGAAGTTAAGAAGGAAGAAGTAGAAAAAGGTGGCAAAGTTGATTTAACAGACAACGTAACAAACCTAGACAAACTTCCAGAAAAACACAAAAGTAGAAGATGTAACTCCAGAAGGAGCAATCGACACAAATACACCTGGTGACTACACAGGAAAAATCAAAGTAACTTACCCAGACGGATCAAGTGAAGAAAAAGACGTACCTGTAACAGTAAAAGACTCAACAGCTGGTCAAAAAGACAAAGACAAATACGAACCAGAAGTTAAGAAGGAAGAAGTAGAAAAAGGTGGCAAAGTTGATTTAACAGACAACGTAACAAACCTAGACAAACTTCCAGAAAACACAAAAGTAGAAAAAAGTAACAAACCTAGACAAACTTCCAGAAAACACAAAAGTAGAAGATGTAACTCCAGAAGGAGCAATCGACACAAATACACCTGGTGACTACACAGGAAAAATCAAAGTAACTTACCCAGACGGATCAAGTGAAGAAAAAGACGTACCTGTAACAGTAAAAGACTCAACAGCTGGTCAAAAAGACAAAGACAAATACGAACCAGAAGTTAAGAAGGAAGAAGTAGAAAAAGGTGGCAAAGTTGATTTAACAGACAACGTAACAAACCTAGACAAACTTCCAGAAAACACAAAAGTAGAAGATGTAACTCCAGAAGGAGCAATCGACACAAATACACCTGGTGACTACACAGGAAAAATCAAAGTAACTTACCCAGACGGATCAAGTGAAGAAAAAGAACCTGTAACAGTAAAAGACTCAACAGCTGGTCAAAAAGACAAAGACAAATACGAACCAGAAGTTAAGAAGGAAGAAGTAGAAAAAGGTGGCAAAGTTGATTTAACAGACAACGTAACAAACCTAGACAAACTTCCAGAAAACACAAAAGTAGAAGATGTAACTCCAGAAGGAGCAATCGACACAAATACACCTGGTGACTACACAGGAAAAATCAAAGTAACTTACCCAGACGGATCAAGTGAAGAAAAAGACGTACCTGTAACAGTAAAAGACTCAACAGCTGGTCAAAAAGACAAAGACAAATACGAAAGCAAAGTTGATTTAACAGACAACGTAACAAAGACAAACTTCCAGAAAACACAAAAGTAGAAGATGTAACTCCAGAAGGAAAGACACAAATACACCTGGTGACTACACAGGAAAAATCAAAGTAACTTACCCAGACGGATCAAGTGAAGAAAAAGACGTACCTGTAACAGTAAAAGACTCAACAGCTGGTCAAAAAGACAAAGACAAATACGAACCAGAAGTTAAGAAGGAAGAAGTAGAAAAAGGTGGCAAAGTTGATTTAACAGACAACGTAACAAACCTAGACAAACTTCCAGAAAACACAAAAGTAGAAGATGTAACTCCAGAAGGAGCAATCGACACAAATACACCTGGTGACTACACAGGAAAAATCAAAGTAAAAATCAAAAAGACCCAGACGGATCAAGTGAAGAAAAAGACGTACCTGTAAAGTAAAAGACTCAACAGCTGGTCAAAAAGACAAAGACAAATACGAACCAGAAGTTAAGAAGGAAGAAGTAGAAAAAGGTGGCAAAGTTGATTTAAAGACAACGTAACAAACCTAGACAAACTTCCAGAAAACACAAAAGTAGAAGATGTAACTCCAGAAGGAGCAATCGACACAAATACACCTGGTGACTACACAGGAAAAATCAAAGTAACTTACCCAGACGGATCAAGTGAAGAAAAAGACGTACCTGTAACAGTAAAAGACTCAACAGCTGGTCAAAAAGACAAAGACAAATACGAACCAGAAGTTAAGAAGGAAGAAGTAGAAAAAGGTGGCAAAGTTGATTTAACAGACAACGTAACAAACCTAGACAAACTTCCAGAAAACACAAAAGTAGAAGATGTAACTCCAGAAGGAGCAATCGACACAAATACACCTGGTGACTACACAGGAAAAATCAAAGTAACTTACCCAGACGGATCAAGTGAAGAAAAAGACGTACCTGTAACAGTAAAAGACTCAACAGCTGGTCAAAAAGACAAAGACAAATACGAACCAGAAGTTAAGAAGGAAGAAGTAGAAAAAGGTGGCAAAGTTGATTTAACAGACAACGTAACAAACCTAGACAAACTTCCAGAAAACACAAAAGTAGAAGATGTAACTCCAGAAGGAGCAATCGACACAAATACACCTGGTGACTACACAGGAAAAATCAAAGTAACTTACCCAGACGGATCAAGTGAAGAAAAAGACGTACCTGTAACAGTAAAAGACTCAACAGCTGGTCAAAAAGACAAAGACAAATACGAACCAGAAGTTAAGAAGGAAGAAAGAAAAAGGTGGCAAAGTTGATTTAACAGACAACGTAACAAACCTAGACAAACTTCCAGAAAACACAAAAAGTTGATTTAACCAGAAGGACAACAAATAACAAACCAGAAAAACAAACTTCCAGAAAAAACACAAAAAAAGAAGATGTAACTCCAGAAGGAGCAATCGACGTAACAAATAGACAACACCTGGTGACTACACAGGAAAAATCAAAGTAACTTACCCAGACGGATCAAGTGAAGAAAAAGACGTACCTGTAACAGTAAAAGACTCAACAGCTGGTCAAAAAGACAAAGACAAATACGAACCAGAAGTTAAGAAGGAAGAAGTAGAAAAAGGTGGCAAAGTTGATTTAACAGACAACGTAACAAACCTAGACAAACTTCCAGAAAACACAAAAGTAGAAGATGTAACTCCAGAAGGAGCAATCGACACAAATACACCTGGTGACTACACAGGAAAAATCAAAGTAACTTACCCAGACGGATCAAGTGAAGAAAAAGACGTACCTGTAACAGTAAAAGACTCAACAGCTGGTCAAAAAGACAAAGACAAATACGAACCAGAAGTTAAGAAGGAAGAAGTAGAAAAAGGTGGCAAAGTTGATTTAACAGACAACGTAACAAACCTAGACAAACTTCCAAAAAACACAAAAGTAGAAGATGTAACTCCAGAAGGAGCAATCGACACAAATACACCTGGTGACTACACAGGAAAAATCAAAGTAACTTACCCAGACGGATCAAGTGAAGAAAAAGACGTACCTGTAACAGTAAAAGACTCAACAGCTGGTCAAAAAGACAAAGACAAATACGAACCAGAAGTTAAGAAGGAAGAAGTAGAAAAAGGTGGCAAAGTTGATTTAACAGACAACGTAACAAACCTAGACAAACTTCCAGAAAACAAAAAAGTAGAAGATGTAACTCCAGAAGGAGCAATCGACACAAATACACCTGGTGACTACACAGGAAAAATCAAAGTAACTTACCCAGACGGATCAAGTGAAGAAAAAGACGTACCTGTAACAGTAAAAGACTCAACAGCTGGTCAAAAAGACAAAGACAAATACGAACCAGAAGTTAAGAAGGAAGAAGTAGAAAAAGGTGGCAAAGTTGATTTAACAGACAACGTAACAAACCTAGACAAACTTCCAGAAAACACAAAAGTAGAAGATGTAACTCCAGAAGGAGCAATCGACACAAATACACCTGGTGACTACACAGGAAAAATCAAAGTAACTTACCCAGACGGATCAAGTGAAGAAAAAGACGTACCTGTAACAGTAAAAGACTCAACAGCTGGTCAAAAAGACAAAGACAAATACGAACCAGAAGTTAAGAAGGAAGAAGTAAGCAAAGTTGATTTAACAGACAACGTAACAAACCTAGACAAACTTCCAGAAAACACAAAAGTAGAAGATGTAACTCCAGAAGGAGCAATCGACACAAATACACCTGGTGACTACACAGGAAAAATCAAAGTAACTTACCCAGACGGATCAAGTGAAGAAAAAGACGTACCTGTAACAGTAAAAGACTCAACAGCTGGTCAAAAAGACAAAGACAAATACGAACCAGAAGTTAAGAAGGAAGAAGTAGAAAAAGGTGGCAAAGTTGATTTAACAGACAACGTAACAAACCTAGACAAACTTCCAGAAAACACAAAAGTAGAAGATGTAACTCCAGAAGGAGCAATCGACACAAATACACCTGGTGACTACACAGGAAAAATCAAAGTAACTTACCCAGACGGATCAAGTGAAGAAAAAGACGTACCTGTAACAGTAAAAGACTCAACAGCTGGTCAAAAAGACAAAGACAAATACGAACCAGAAGTTAAAGACAAATACGAACCAGAAGGAAGAAGTAGAAAAAGGTGGCAAAGTTGATTTAACAGACAACGTAACAAACCTAGACAAACTTCCAGAAAACACAAAAGTAGAAGATGTAACTCCAGAAGGAGCAATCGACACAAATACACCTGGTGACTACACAGGAAAAATCAAAGTAACTTACCCAGACGGATCAAGTGAAGAAAAAGACGTACCTGTAACAGTAAAAGACTCAACAGCTGGTCAAAAAGACAAAGACAAATACGAACCAGAAGTTAAGAAGGAAGAAGTAGAAAAAGGTGGCAAAGTTGATTTAACAGACAACGTAACAAACCTAGACAAACTTCCAGAAAACACAAAAGTAGAAGATGTAACTCCAGAAGGAGCAATCGACACAAATACACCTGGTGACTACACAGGAAAAATCAAAGTAACTTACCCAGACGGATCAAGTGAAGAAAAAGACGTACCTGTAACAGTAAAAGACTCAACAGCTGGTCAAAAAGACAAAGACAAATACGAACAAATACGAACCAGAAGTTAAGAAGGAAGAAGTAGAAAAAGGTGGCAAAGTTGATTTAACAGACAACGTAACAAACCTAGACAAACTTCCAGAAAACACAAAAGTAGAAGATGTAACTCCAGAAGGAGCAATCGACACAAATACACCTGGTGACTACACAGGAAAAATCAAAGTAACTTACCCAGACGGATCAAGTGAAGAAAAAGACGTACCTGTAACAGTAAAAGACTCAACAGCTGGTCAAAAAGACAAAGACAAATACGAACCAGAAGTTAAGAAGGAAGAAGTAGAAAAAGGTGGCAAAGTTGATTTAACAGACAACGTAACAAACCTAGACAAACTTCCAGAAAACACAAAAGTAGAAGATGTAACTCCAGAAGGAGCAATCGACACAAATACACCTGGTGACTACACAGGAAAAATCAAAGTAACTTACCCAGACGGATCAAGTGAAGAAAAAGACGTACCTGTAACAGTAAAAGACTCAACAGCTGGTCAAAAAGACAAAGATGGAAAAAGACACCTGTAAAAAAGATTTAACAGACAGACAAAGAGCAATACGAACCAGAAGTTAAGAAGGAAGAAGTAGAAAAAGGTGGCAAAGTTGATTTAACAGACAACGTAACAAACCTAGACAAACTTCCAGAAAACACAAAAGTAGAAGATGTAACTCCAGAAGGAGCAATCGACACAAATACACCTGGTGACTACACAGGAAAAATCAAAGTAACTTACCCAGACGGATCAAGTGAAGAAAAAGACGTACCTGTAACAGTAAAAGACTCAACAGCTGGTCAAAAAGACAAAGACAAATACGAACCAGAAGTTAAGAAGGAAGAAGTAGAAAAAGGTGGCAAAGTTGATTTAACAGACAACGTAACAAACCTAGACAAACTTCCAGAAAACACAAAAGTAGAAGATGTAACTCCAGAAGGAGCAATCGACACAAATACACCTGGTGACTACACAGGAAAAATCAAAGTAACTTACCCAGACGGATCAAGTGAAGAAAAAGACGTACCTGTAACAGTAAAAGACTCAACAGCTGGTCAAAAAGACAAAGACAATACGAACCAGAAGTTAAGAAGGAAGAAGTAGAAAAAGGTGGCAAAGTTGATTTAACAGACAACGTAACAAACCTAGACAAACTTCCAGAAAACACAAAAGTAGAAGATGTAACTCCAGAAGGAGCAATCGACACAAATACACCTGGTGACTACACAGGAAAAATCAAAGTAACTTACCCAGACGGATCAAGTGAAGAAAAAGACGTACCTGTAACAGTAAAAGACTCAACAGCTGGTCAAAAAGACAAAGACAAATACGAACCAGAAGTTAAGAAGGAAGAAGTAGAAAAAGGTGGCAAAGTTGATTTAACAGACAACGTAACAAACCTAGACAAACTTCCAGAAAACACAAAAGTAGAAGATGTAACTCCAGAAGGAGCAATCGACACAAATACACCTGGTGACTACACAGGAAAAATCAAAGTAACTTACCCAGATGGATCAAGTGAAGAAAAAGACGTACCTGTAACAGTAAAAGATAACACTCCAGAAGATAAGAAGACAACTGTTGACACTACAGGTCAAAAGCCAGTAGACCCAACAGATAAAAACCAAGGCACAGGAGTAATCGTTAATAACCCAGATAAGGATACAAAGGTAACTGCAAAAGATGAAGATGGTAAAGACGTACCAGCAGTAATCAATCCAAAGACTGGAGAAATCGAGGTAACACCAGGAAAAGATGTAGACGGACCTATTACAGTAGTAGTTGAAGATCCAGATCTTCCAGGTGGAAAAACTAAAGTTGAAGTTCATGTTAATACAAAAGTCGATGATAAAAACAAGAAACCAGTAGACCCAACAGATGAAAAACAAGGAACTGGCGTAATTGTTAATAACCCAGATAAGGATACAAAGGTAACTGCAAAAGATGAAGATGGTAAAGACGTACCAGTAGTAATCAATCCAAAGACTGGAGAAATCGAGGTAACACCAGGAAAAGATGTAGACGGACCTATTACAGTAGTAGTTGAAGATCCAGATCTTCCAGGTGGAAAAACTAAAGTTGAAGTTGAAGTAGAAGGCCACAAGAAGGGTCAAGACGATAATAATTCTGACAAAAAACCAGAAGACAAGAAAACATCAGTTGACGAATCAGGTAAAAAGCCAGTTAAACCAACAGATGATAAACAAGATACAGGCGTTAAGGTAGAAAATCCAGACAAGGATACAAAGGTAACTGCTAAAGATGAAGATGGTAAAAATGTTCCAGCAATAATCGACGAAAACGGAAATGTTGTTGTAACACCAGGTGAAGATGTTGATGGACCTATCACAGTAGTTATTGAAGACAAAGATCTTCCAGGTGGAAAAGTTGAAGTTGAAGTTGACGTTATTGGACACGAAAAGGGAAGAGACGACAACCACAATGGTTACCCATCTGATGGTGGAGAATATATCATCCCTGGAATCAGATACAGAGACCACAAGACTCCAACATTCCCAGTTTATACTGTAGCTCCAGAAAAAACTGAAGTTGGAACTCCAGTTCGTGATACTCTATGGTATGTATTCCGCATCAATGACTTTGAATACGAAGTTGTTAGAAACGGAGTTGTTACTAAGAGAAAGATGGATGTAACTCCAGTTCTACAAAATAACAGAACAATGCTTCCACTTAGATATGTAGCTGAAGCTCTTCAAGCTGACGTTAAGTGGGATGCTAAGACAAGAACTGCAACATTCACAAAAGATGGTTTAGTTGCATCAATCCAAATCGATAGTGATGAAATAGTTCTTTCTAACGGCAAGACTGTTAAGATGGACTCTAAACCACTTAATATCAATGATAGAATCCTAGTTTCTGTTACTAACGTAGCCAATGTATTTGGTCTAACTAACGGAAATACTCAAGATAAGATTGATCAAGATATAGAATGGGAACAACAAGACAAGAGTGCAACAATTTATATTAGAAGATAAGTTGTCAATAATTAAGAGGAACCCTCAGGGGTTCTTCTTTTTTTTATGCTTATTTACGCAAGTTACAATAACAAGGAAGTCCTTTGACCTAGTAAATTAATATGAAGTCATAGGATCTCATGGAGTTAAAAGACCTAATGAAGTGATAAGATCTCACAAACTTATAAAAATTTAAAAATAAAACTTATAGGCTCATAGAAAAGTGTGAGATAAGTAAAATTTAAAAATAAAAAAATATAAGCTTATAGAAAGCTAAGACTTAGGTAAAATTTAAAAATCAAAGCTCATGACATCATATTAAGTGAGTAGTTAAAGAAAAATTAAAAATAAAAACTTATAGACTCATAGAAATCTAGTATTTAATTAAAACTTATAGACTCATATTAAGCTAGTATTTAATAAAAACTTATCAAGAGTGAAAGAGAAATCAATAAACTAAAAAAGACTAACCAAAAACCAAAACAAATAAAAACATTATATAGATAGAAGAAACATTTCTTATAAACTTACAAAGAATAAAAATATAAATCTTTAGATAGGAATAAAATATAAAATAAAAAGTTTTCATAAAATTTTTTTGTAGAAGAAAGAATATTAACAAAATATTTTTGGTAAATTTTCTTATATTCACAGAAAATCTATAAAAATCATGTTTATATGATAGAAAATATTTATAGATATTAAGCTAAATATATTAAAAATTTTAAAATCAAAGCTCTAAAAACTAAGAAAAGCCTAAAAATACCGAAAAAAATATATAGGGCAAGACCAATTAAAACTTATCTTTTTATTATGACCAAAATCCTTGGAAAAAGCTGTACAACTTAGTAAATATCGAACTTATAATAAAACCTGAATTAAAAACTTTATAGGTTTAAAGGAAAAACAGACTAATATTAATAGAAAACAATAATAGATTACACTTTATTAAAAGAATGTATAAAAAAAGTACAAAATTACAAATGAATAAAAATTATACAAAATATACGACATCAAACTAGCTACAATACTAAATCTCGCTGAAAAATATGTACTAATTTGGTACAATGGATACATATAAATATAGTCCATAAGTATGCATTTTTATTTATTTTTTTAATTATACAAACTATGGGCGACCTTATAGGAGGCGATATATAAATAAAAGTTTAATATCCAAAAAAATTTAGAAAGGAGAGAAAAATGGATAAAAAACAAATAAGTAAAAGATGTTTAGCATTATTTTTATCGCTTATCATGATAATCGGTATAATGCCTCTAAATATTTTTGCAGAAGTCGAACCGGCCAACTGGGTCGACGACGCACAAACAGCGAGATACTGGCCAATACCCCACCAAGGTAGACTGGTTAAGGTATCTTCAGCAGAAGCATTAAAGAACCCAACCCTAAGATACATCGGGGGCTACACTAGACCGGACGGCAGAGAAGTAGTAAGATTAGCTTTTGGCGGATATCTTACTATTACATCAGGAGTTTGGAAGAGGCTTATTTTAAAACCAGACAACAATTTAAATGCATTAATAGACTGGGACGAGTCTGGCATGGGTAAAAAGATGCCGGGACAATTTCCTAACAACCATGACGGCTGGAGTTTTAATAATGAGTTTATTAGGTTTAAACCCTTATCAGCCCAACAAGGTGGCTCAGGCAACTTACATGTAGTTGATTTAGGCTTAGATGGTACACAAACTACAAATGCACCACTACAATATGTTAACTTTGAAACGCCAATAGACCTAGTTCTTAAAGCGGGACAAACAGTTAAAAACTTAGACAAGAACCCATTAATACAAATGAGATTGACAGATGATAAGTATGAGAGAATATACTCTACAATTATAGAAGAGAATCAAGAGGTTCCATACTCATCCTATACTATTTCGACTTTCATACCTGTAAGAGTAGATTTAAAGCAAGGCATACTTAATACGGACGTAGTACGTAACTATGAAAACACTTTCCAAACAGCTTCATCTTATATTAAATATAATGAAGAAAAGGGTTACTTCGATGTTTACATGAGAAGAACTCAAGGTCAAGTAGGTTCTGTAGCTGACGTAGGTGGCTCTATGAACTCTGGAGATACTAGAAACAGGGGCGACTACGGATTTATGCAATCCTTTGACGAAAGCTTAATTGATATTCTAAAACCTCAAGATGAGTCTAAAACGGTCATTCAATTATTCTCAGCAGATGGAAACGATAAAATCTATAATGCATCTGAAGACCCAACAGTTCCAAAGCCTGCTAACAGAATAGACTATTCTTTAAACGATATTGAAAGAAAAAATGGCGTCGGTATTGTTAAGTATTCAAGTAATGATCCTAACAAAACCTTCTTACCAGGAACACCTACATTAACAGGATACGGTAACTCTACAGTAGTTAGATACTACGTTGACAAGGACAAGCTAAAAGAAAAATTCGGATCCAGCGATATCATTTCCTATGAATTCTTCTCTACACTATTTGCAACTAACGAAACAGGGGTTGAAGAATTTAAATCCGTTCCAAGAAATGAAGATATCAATCTGAAACGTGGAGATACTATTGACATTCGTTTTGACGGTAGACGTGACCTTATTACTTTAGGTACTTTTGATACCAACGGTTCTTTTATCCAAATCGGCGATGATCAATACAAAATAAGCCTTAGAACTACTGGTGATAAAACATCATATACTGGTGGACTTCTATTGGGTGGTAAAGACTACATGCGTAAGATGACTGTGTCAGTTCCATTCGATATCAAAATCAAAAAAGATACACCTCTTACCATCTTCTCAAGAAAGACAAAAATGCAAGAAGTATCACCTGGTATGACAGTTACATTTAACTACTCAGACAAGAACCTTTCTGGTGGGACTATTACTAAAAGTAAGACTTACAGATTTGAAAGACCACTTGTAGAAGGATACACAAGAAATGAAAAGGGCGAAATCTTTAAAGATGGCCAAAAGATAAATAATCCTAACGATTCATTGTTTATAGACAACCACGACCCACTAATGAGTTCTCGCCAAGAAAACTTCGGTGGCGGTATCTTAACAAGAACAGCTGACGCACCGGATATCGACGAAATATTTACAGACTCCGAATACCTAACAGGTCGTTCAAAATACGATAGAGTGTATGTATATCCATACGATGCCAATAAGAACGAAGTTACTACAGCAAAGAGACTGGGAACTATCCAAGCAGCAGACAAAAAGATAGAAATGAATGTCAACGGCGACGATGTTCAAGGTTTTGAATGGACATCAGCATCAAATGACGCAGATCACAAGATAAATTCAAGCTACTGGGCAACAAAGGACATGCCACTTTACTTCACAAACCAAGACGTTCTAGCAAACGCACTTGAGAGTAAAGACCCTGTAGTGGAACAAGTTCAAGCCAAGGTAACCTTTGATTTAAACGGGGGTACACTTGACCAAAGCGTGCTATCTTACAAGGGTGTAGATAAAGATAAAAAAGTAGGTACAGAACATGCATATCTAAGTAATAGAACTAACCAACAAGAACCTGTTGTGCGTATTGCACCAATGAACGAAAAATTCGCTAACCAAGAAGGCTATGTAGCTAACGGTTTTGAAGGTGCCAATGTAGACTTAAAAGACCACAACGGCAAGAACTTTGAAAAAAATATTGCAGCATTAACAAGTGCAATTGCAGAAGCATCAGGCGAAAAGAAGACAAAACTTCAAGGCGAATTAGAAAGAACTAAAAAAGCTCTAGAACTTAGAAAGTTTGTTGAAAAAGATCCAAAAATATCAGGAAAAACATTCCTAGGATGGACAACACAAAAACTCACAGGTACACCACAAGAAGTTACAGAAGCTTTCATAAAACTTAAAGAAGCAGACTCAGTTGATAAGTATATCAGTGGAGACAACTTAATCTTTACTAGCACTTCACCAATAACTAAAAACATGACTGTATACGCAGCTTATGGTTCACCACTTGTAACTTTCCACACTAATCCACCAGCTGGATTGAAAGGCAAAACTGACGAAACAGTAACACAATCACTAACAGAACAAAACCTTACAGACCGCACAGTTCGTCTACAAAAGAACTGGGGAGATCCTAAGTTCAAGATGGAAGGCTACTCACTAGTAGGTTACTCAACAGATCCTAACGCAGATATACCTGATGAAAACAAAACAGGAACTGGTGTTAACGTTGATAACTACCTTCGTGACGGAGACCAATACCCACTAACAGCAGACCAAGTTAGAGATGGTGTTGACCTATATGCAGTTTGGAAGAAGAACTACCATGTAGATGTGAAAAAAGTTTGGGAAAGTGAAGATTTAAAAACAAAGAACTACGAAAAAATAAAAGTAGGTCTTTTAGCAAGACCAGCAGTAGGAGCAGCAGGTTTCGAAATTGTAGACCAAAATGCAGTATACAGACCAGTACCTGGATCTGTACAAGCTTTATCTTCAGCAACGCCAAAGACTGGCAAGATTAACTGGAACAACCTACCTTCCTATGACGAAGCAGGTCACAGAATGTCCTATATTGCAGTTGAGCTTACAGATTCAACTGAAAAACTATTTAATGCAGGTAGTATAAACTACAAGGACTACGGGGCAACCATTGTAAACACCAACCAAAACGAAGGTAAAGGTGGATACAAAGTCCAACTTGTAAATACTGACGGCGTTGACTCAATGTCAGCAGCTACAATGCGTAGTCACTATACAAAAGATGGAAGTCTTATTAATCCTAACGAAAATAAGACTATGAAATACTTCGACACTTACGGTTATTCCATCACACTTACAAATAAAAAGGTAGATGTTCAACCACCTACAATCGATCCGATTAAGTATGATGCTACACAGGTAGTTGTTAGAAAAGTTGGAGATCCAAGCAAGATTGTTACAACTCTACCAGACGGTAAAACAGTAACAGTTGTTAAGCATACAAACGGTAACTATGTATTTGACCAAGTCAGCAGTACTTTCACAGGAACTGTGACTGTTGATAATGGCGTAATTACTATTCAAACTGGCAAGTTGACACCAGGAGATATAGTTAAAGCTCAACAGTTTAAAGTAATTGGTCAAGCAGAAACTCCATCTGCAATAACAGAAGCCAAAGTTGAAGCTCAACCAGTTTCACACAAGGTTGAAGAAAAAGAACAACTTCCAAAGGATGAAAATGGCAACGCAGTTGTGGAATTCAACGTACCGAACCATCCACTTCTACCACCTAAGGCAGGATCAAAGTATACTTTAGGTTACTTTGAAGGAGAGGGCGAAGAAAAGAAATTCGTTCCACTAGCACCAGTTGATGCTACAGACAAAATAGATCCAGTTGTTCTAGACAAAGATATGGTTTCTGACGACAGAACCGAAGTTAAGAAACAAATCTTAATACCTGCAGATAAGTTCGACCAAATCAACAAATTGAAGGAACAAGGAATAGAGCTTGTTATCCAATCTGATGAAGAAGGCAAGAAGCCTAATTATTCAGACGGATTTACCCTTGACTTAACAGCTCCTACAGCTGAAGCGAAAACTAAAGAAGACATGTGGAGACGTTGGGTAAATGTAGACCTATCTAACTTCAAAGAAGATTCACAAGTTATTGTAGTTAAGTACAAGAACAATGCAGGAACTCAAATCTTACGTCTACAAAATAAAGCAGAACTTCAAGCTACTATTGAAATGCTTAACAGAAATGGCTTTAGTAACGCTGACATTTCACTAGAAGATAGATTTGGAAACGCAACAGCCCTTGATCCTCAATACATTCCAAGCAAGATTATCGACATCATGGTTCGTAGAGAACGTATTGGTAAAGACTTCGTTCAAGTAAAAGCCTATGAAGAAGGCGTAACTGTTACAGTAAGAATTTACAATCCAGAAGATTTTGAAGCTGTAAGAACAAAAGCTGATGGCTATCTATCAAAGGCTAAGGTTACGACTCAAGCAACTGTTGGTAAGAAATATCAAAAGATTATGCTAACAGACCCTCAAGGTAATCCTTACAAACTACAAGCGGGTGAAATTATTGAAATTATTGGTGTTAATGAATCAGGTGCATACACCAACCCATATGCAAAAGTATTAGGCCAATAAAATCCAATGATAGGATAAAATTTACTATATAATAGAAGAAAGTTGCACAGGGGGAGAAAATTCTCCCCCCAATAAAAAAGGAGGAATAATGAATAGTACAAAGCAAAGATTAATGACCTTGCTTTTAGCTTTCCTTATGATAATCACCTCTCTACCCTTGAACGTCTTAGCGGCTTCAGGAGTAAGTAGAGATAAAAAGGAAATCACTGACATTAAAACTGTCGGAGACAAGCAAGTTATTAATCTAGGTAATGTAAGAGGAGAAAAACAAGAACTAAAATTTTTCTCAAGAAGCGCTAGACTATTTGGAGCTACAAACCAACAAGCTCGCTCTTCCAGCGAAACCGTAGCTCAAAATGTTGAAATTAGTCTAGATACTCTAGGCCTAAACCTTGGAAATGATCAATTTGATCCTTCAGCACTAACTGAAGTAGGTTCATTTGATGTAAAGATTACCTTCCAAGAAGTAGGTGGTAGAACAGAAACAAGAACGATGACCTTCCAAGCGGGAGAAACTAAGAAGACTGAAACTTTTTATCTTCCAAAGGACTTTGGCCAAGGTGTTGTTAAAGCAGAAATCCCTAAACTTAAGGACACTATAAGCCTAAGAGTTTATGTAGGAGCTAACAGAACAACAAACTTCAACTTGGGTCAAGACATGACTTATAAATTTGAGCTAACTCAAATCATACACCCGGTAATTGACTTAAAAGTTGTAGACCCTTATGGTAAAGAACTTCAAGAAAACATTAATCAAGACTTAGGATTAAAACTAGCTTTAGAAGACGAGCATGAATTTAATCTACTAGCGAATACAAAGACATTTAATATTAGAACCCTTGCTGACTTTGCAGGTGATGATATTGCAGACTTAAATGAAGTTGGATCTAATCCTACCTTAAGTCTTACAACAGAACTTGACGCAAACAAAAAACTAAAAGTCGGGGACAAGACTTATAAGTTAAACAAAATAACTTATAACGCCATAGGCCAAGAAGTTGAAATCAATGGTCAAAAGAAAAAAGTTGGTGGCTACATTGAATTTGCTACACAACCAAAGATTATCGTTCCAACACCAGACGATGAAGGCAACCTACCAAAGACACCAGACGGCTACAAACGCTTAAGCTTCCACGCAGAAACTAAAGCAAATGCCAATGATGGTAAATTTGAGAATGGTGAAAAACTTAAAGTAATCGACGTTCTAGAAGGTACAAAATTTAATGACAAAGAACTACTAGCAAGTATTGCAAAAGTTAAAAATCCTACGCCATTATTAAATGGTAGTCCTGATGATAACAAGAAATTCCTAAAATGGAATCCAGCAATTCCTACTGCTGAAACAGAAGGACAAGTTGCCGACACAGACTTTTGGCCTGTTTACCTTAAAGACGGTGGAGAAATTACACCGGGCGAAAAACTTCCCGATGGAGTATTCGAAGTTAAGGTAATCAAGGACGACACCATTGCAGCAGATCCACTATATGGCAAGTCTTACGGTGTATTCCAAGGATCAAAACTTGCAAGAGACAAGTTCCCAGATCTAGAAGCTGCAAAAGGTCACCAAAATCCAAAGTGGACTACAGAAGCTGATGCACCAGCAACAGGAATGGTTGACATTGTAAAACCTTGGACAAAGGTAATCACAAAAGCAACAACATTTAAAGCAACAGCTGGAGCAGACGCTGCAACACAAATCGGTAAAGATGGACTTAAAGCAGTAGACACAACAGCTCTACAAGGCCAAGACCTACCAGAGAAGTTCTGGAATGATGGTGTTGCACTTGCAGATAATACACCTGCAGATAAGAAAGCTGCATTCGAAGCACTTCTTAAAGATGCAACAGTTACAGATAAATCATCTAGAAATACTGATACAGCTGGTACATTTGAAGGTACCCTACTAGTAACATTCAAAGACGGTTCAACATTAGAAGTTCCAAAACAAAAACTTATTGTAAAACCAAACACAGTAGAAGTAAGCTTTGACAACGAGGTTGGTGACGATGCTAATGCACCAAGACACAAGGAAACTATAGTCAAAGGTAATGTAACATCTACTTCAGGCTATCCTGTAAAAGGCGCAAAAGTAGAAATCAAGGACGAAGCTGGTAATGTAATTGGTATTACCCTAGCAGATGAGAATGGTAAATTCACAGCAGGTACAAGAGAACTAAAAGCTGGAGAAAAACTTACAGCATCAGTAACTCTACCAGATTCAAAACTTGCAGCTGAATCTGCACCAAAAACTGTTAAGCTAAACCCTGACAGATTAAATGAACTTCTACCAATTGCTAAGGCACAAAAAGAAAACTTTAGTAAAAAGCAAAATGCTTTTATTAAGCAAAAATTAACTGACTTAGAAACTGCAATTACAGCAGCTGAAAAACTTGTTGATACTAATGGTAAGGCAGTTGAAGCAGATACAGATGCTAATCAAAAAGCAATTGATACAGCAGTTACAAACCTAGAAGATGCTCTAAAAGCACTAACAGCTAACATCCCACCTACTATTTCAGGTCCAAAGACTCACGAAATATTTGTAGGTCAAGACCTAGATCTTAAAAAGCTAGTTGACGTAACAGACGCAGACGGATCAGACGACTTAGTTGTTGAAAACGGATCAAAGGTTAAGGTAGAAGTTAAAAAAGTAGAAGGACAAACTGAAACACCAGTTACAGATCTTTCTACTATTAATAAGACTGTAGGAACTTACAAAGTAACTTACACTGCAAAAGACAAAGCAGGAGCAGAAGTTACTCACGAAATGACTCTTACAGTTAAGGAAAGAACTACTTCAGCAATTGAAATTACAACTGACCCAACTAAAATGTCCTACCTAATCACTGAAAAAGATGGCACAGCTAAACTTAACCTTGAAGGTATGACATTAAACCTAGTTGATAATCTTGGTAAAAAGACAGAAGTTAAATTAAATGATCCAAAACTAAAATTAAAAGTTAATGGTCGTGAAGTAGCAAATAATGCAGAACTTACACTTGCAGATGATGTTAAGTTTATCGAAGTTGAGTACACACCAGAAGGAAGCCAAACTCCACTTACAGCCCAAACAAAAGGCGTTCTTCGTGTAGGTCCAGATTATGATGGAGATAAGGTAGACGATAGAACACAAAACTTTGATCCTGATAAGATTGAAAAACTTGAAGTAATCAAACAACCACAACTTGACTATATTGCTAAAGACAAGTCAGAAGACAGTAAGTTCAATCTAAACCTTGAAGGCATGATCGTAAGAATGACTGACAAGGCTGGCAAGGAAAAACTTGCAATAGTTAAGGAAGGTAAGTTCTACGATTACGACGAACAAACAAAAGAAATCACACAATTAACTGCAACACCAGCCCATGGTGCAACATTAACACCAGAAACATCTGCAACTGAAAGAGGTGACAATGGTAAAACTGTTGAAATCAAAAGCTCAAATGGTAAAACTGCTAATACAGAACCATTAAAAGTATTCTACGATGCTAACAAGGATGGCAAGCCTGACCACGGTCAAGACCAAAAAACTCCAGCACCATCAGCAATGGCTAGAAACGTTGGAGAAAATCCTACAGGCACAAAAGTAGAAGGTATGGCAACGCCAGGCGCAGTTATTAAAATTACTGATGCTCAAGGAAAAGTTTTAATAACTGATCCAACAGAAGTTAAGGCAGACGATAGCGGTCATTACACTGCAACTATTAAACCAATCCTTGCTGACGGTACAGACATCAAAGTAACAGCAAAACTTGGCGAAATGGGCGAATCAGACCCAACACCAACAAAGGTATTTGACGACAAAAACGACAACAAACAACCAGATAAGGACGAAGGATTCAATATTGAAAAAGCAACAGATATTAAATTTGTTGACCAACCAGACCTAACTTACCTTGTTCCAACAAAAGATACAGAAGTAACATTTGATGGTAAGGATGGAAAAGACAAAGCAATTTACCTTGAATTATCTTACAAGAATGGTGACAAGACAGAATCCAAGATCATGACTCTAGAAGAATTGATCAAGGATACTACTCACATCTCTGTAACACCGGCAAATGGTACAAAAGATAAGATCGGCAACGACCCAGCAAACCTTGTTGGCAAAGCAATTGATGTAAAACTTGTAAAAGCTGATAAAACAGCAACATCAACAAGCAAATTTGCTATAAAAGTTGACGCAAACAATAACGGCATAGCTGATGAAGAAGAAACAACAGCAACACCAACAGTAACTGCTAGAAACATTGGAGAAAATCCAACAAAGACAACAGTAGAGGGAAAGGCACCAAAGGGATCAACAGTTACAATTAAGTACACTCCAGAAGGTGGACAAGAAACAACTAAGACTGTTACAGCTACAGATGGAACTTACAAATTAGAAATTGAACCTAAGCTTCCAGTTAATACAGAAGTAAAAGTTACAGCAAAAGATGGAGAAAAGAAAGTTTCTCCAGAAGTCAAAACTCAAGTCTTTGAAGACAAAGATAACGATGGAAAAGACGATAAGTCACAAAACTTCGATATCACAAAAGCAGATAAGATTGAGATGGTTTACGACCCAGCTAAGATGAACTACCTTGTAACATCACAAGATGGAACAGTTAAACTTGAAACAAAAGGTATGGTAGTAAAAGTTACAGACAAGGCTGGCGTAGAAAAGAAATTCACTGCAGAAGAAATAGCTGCTGACACAACACACTTCACAGTAGAACCAAAAGAAGGAACTGACCTTACAATTGCAGCCAATAATGGCAAACCAATTAAGGTAACTCTAAATGTTGAAGGTGCAACTACTAAAGAAGCAAAGACATCTAACCTATCAGTTAAACTTGATGCTAATAACAATGGTATTGCTGACGAAAAAGAAAAGTTTGACATAGCTAAAACAACTAAGGTAACTATCATCCAAGATCCATCAAAGATGAACTACCTAGTTAACGAAGCTAATGGAACAACTCCATTCGAAACAGCAGGTGTAGTTATCAAGCTAGAAGATGCTAGTGGAAAAACTGTAACTTACAACGCTGAAGAACTTAAGAATCTTACAGATAAGATTACACTTTCACCAGCAGAAGGAGAACAACTTGGTCTAGACAACGGTAAGACTAAGACAACTCCATTCACAGTTACTATAACTGGAGCAGAATCTACTGACAAACCAACAGCAACTGGTGGAAATGTAAAAGTTCAACTTGACGCTGATAAAAACAGAATTGCTGATGAAGACGAAAAGTCTGAACAAGCAAAAGATGTTAAAGCACTTAACCAAAATAAGGTTGATCCAGAAACTAAAAAAGTTACAGACCAACCAAAAGACACTACAACTGTAACTGGTAAGGCTAAACCAGGATCAACTGTTATCATTAAAAATGAGTCAGGAGACCAAATTGGTAAAGTAGAAAAAGTTGGCGAAGACGGAACATTTACTGCTGAAGTTACAAAACAAGAAGAAGGTAAAAAAGTCAAAGTTGTTGTAACTGAACCAGGTAAACAAGATTCAGACCCAACAGAAGCTACGGTAGTAAGAGACTCTGACAACGATGGTGAAGACGATACTCAAGCAGGTCAAACAGAAAGGCCAGCTGCTATCGCATCTAATATTGGCAAGAAACCAGAATTCACAACAATTGCTGGTGAAGCTGAAAAAGGTGCAACTGTTACAGCTAAGGTAGGTAAAGAAGTAGTTGGAACTGCAACAGCAGACTTAACAAGTGGTAAGTACACAATACAAGCTAAACAAAACAACGCTCCTATAAAACAAGGAGTTAAGATTGACGTAACAGCAATATTAGCACCAAAGACTGAATCATTAAAACAAACTGTAGTAGTATTTAATGATACTGATGGAACTGGACAACCAGACTCAGCTAAGAACTTCGATCCTAAGAAGGCAACAGGAATGCAAGTAGTAGCATCTCCAGACAAGATGGTTTACTCTGACGGAGATAAATTAAATCTTGATGGACTAAAAGTTCTTCTTACAGATGTAAATGGAAATCAAAAGATTTTCACATACAATTCTAAAGATAATAAAGAATTTACAGATGCAGGTCTATCAGTTGACTACAAACAAAATCAAAAATTAACAAATGATGATAACGGTAAGAAGCTTACAGTAACTTTAGATACTAAAGGTAATACACAAGTAACTGAAGCAGTAACAGGCGAAACACCAACAGCACTTACTGTAAACAAAAACCAATCAGCTCAACCTACAGATGTAGTTGCAGCTAACCAAGCTGACGAAAAAGTTACTAAGGTAAAAGGTAAAGCTGTTAAGGATGCTGTAATCAAGATTACAGATGCTAATGGCAATAGCCTACTTCCAGATAACACAACTCTTAAAGCTAATGATCAAGGTGAATTTGAAACTGATCTAAACAAATTATTAGATCCAGAAACAAAAGTATTTGTTACAGCAACTGAATCAGGAAAATCTGAATCTCCAAAGGCAGAAACACCTGTTATAAGAGATAAGGATGGAAACTGGAAACCAGATACAGGAGCAAAACTTTCAACGCCAGTAATCGATCCAATAAGAGAAAAAGATGAAAAAGTTGTAGTAGCAGCTCCAAAGGCTAATGACAAGATTCAAACAATCGAAGTTTCAGACCAAAATGGAAAAACTGTAACACTTACAAAAGACTCTACTGGAAACACTTGGACTGTTGTAGGTTCAGATCCAGTAGTTAAAGTTACTGAAAAAGATGGCAAGCTAGAAATTCCTGTAAAGGATAAGCTTCCACTAAACGACAGAGACCAAATCAAAGTAACATTTAAAGATGGCGAAAACCCAGCTAATGAAGCTTTCGATAAGGCACCTGTTCAAAAAGCAAGTCAAACACCAAAAGTTGACCCTGTTTACACAGGCGATAAGAGTGTTAAGATTGCCGACCCAACAGTAGCAGACCCAACAGCTAAGACTATTAAAGTTAAAGTTGGAGAAAATGATACAATGGTAATTGAGAAACAAGCTGATAATAGTTGGAAAGTTAAAAACAATCCAAATGCTAAAGTTGAAGTAAAAGATGGTAAAGTTGTAGTACCGCTTGAAGATAAAGCTAAGAAAGGTGATGTTATCAAGGTATCTACAATCAACGATTCAAAAGTTGAATCACCAAAAGCAGAAGTTACAGTTATAGATAAAGAAAAATCTACAACACCAACAGTTAACCCTGTAGCTACAAATGATACAAAGATTACAGGTACAGCAGGACCTAATGCTGATGTTGTTATAACTATTACACCTAAAGACGGTGGAACTCCAAAAGAAATTGTTACAAAGGCTGACAAAGATGGAAACTTCTCAGTACCATCAGAAGGACTTAAAGATGGAGACACAATAGTGGCAAAGGCAACAGAAAAGGATAAAGCGCCTGCAGAATCTGCTCCAGTAACAGTTGGTGTTGACAAAACCAAATTGATAAATGCAATTGATGATGGTAACAATGCCTTAGACCCAGATAAGGGTGGAAGAAATGACGGTACACCAGCAGATAAAGCTTTAGAAAAAGCAATCGAAGAAGGCAAAAAAGTTAAGGACAATCCTGATGCAACTCAAAAAGATGTAAATGAAAAAACTAAAGCAATTGAAGATGCTATCAAGGAAAAAGAAGAAACTGATAAAGCCTTAGACGAACTTAAGAAAGCTAAAGAAGAACTTGATAAGACTATTGAAGATGCTGAAGCTGATGAAAAGCCTAACGAAGCAATAGACAATGGTCGAGATGCAAGTGATGATGCTGATACTGTTATTAATAATAAAGGCGAAGGAAAAACTGCAGCTGAAATCAAAGAATTGGTTGAAAAGACTAAGGAAGAGAATAGAATTCTTAGACTTCCAGCAATTCAAGTAACAATAAACACTGCTGTAAACAACGGTAATGATATAGTATTTACTACTAATCCTGGACGATGCAAGGTTACTATAACTATAACACGTAAGGATAGAAGTAAAGAAACATTTAATACTGAGACAGGTCCAGGAGGTACTGGATCAATCAGCTTGGATAAACCATTGCAAAGTGGGGAAACTGTAAAGATTAATGCTACAAGAATTACGGATAGTAGACCAGATCCAGATTTTCTTGATAATTATACAAGTACTAGAGTGTAATTTAGTGCTATAAAATTTTATGGAGGTAAGTATGAAGAGAATTACAAGTTTTCTTCTTGCCATTCTTATGCTTGTCAGCCTAATACCGGCTGACATAGCATATGCAATGGAAGATGAAAAATTGGATGTTGTCTTATTAAATGATGGGCAATATTTGATTAGACTACCAGGAGTAGATTATACTAAAGCTAGATTAAATGAAGATTTGCCAGACATCAATCCTGAAGACAATCCTAAAGAATTCAACAAAAGAACTATTAAGGTTGATATAGCAGAATTGGTTGTGGAAGCAACTAATGTTCAAAGTGTGACTGTAACAGTTACTTGTGATGAAGCAAATTATTCTAGGGAATACGTTATGCAAAAAAAAGATTTTGGCGAAGATAAAGGGATTAAAGTCCCTGTCCCTAAAGACAAGTACACACCTATTATTTTAGTTAAATTTGATGATGGTAGAGATACTAGATATTTAGTTGAAGCTAAAAATAATGTAACAAACGTTGTAAAAATCAATATAGATTTTCTAGGACATACTGGAGTTGCAACTAGATGGTTTGGAAAATCAAATAAGCCTGATGTTGAAGCAAATTATCTTGGACTAAATAAATCTGCACACAAGTTTAGTTTGCCGAAAGTTGATCAAAACATGGTTTTGAGAAGTCCATCTAATACTTTTGAATGGAGAGGACACGATAATTTAGTTCTAAATCCTATTGTTCCAGAGGCAGATATAAGAGCAAATGGAATTGAGACAGCTAGAAAGTTTCATCTTGAAATACAAGATGCATTACAAGGACAATTAGCGGATTCAAAATACTATTTCCAAATCACTGGGGAATCTTATACACACAAAGGTTTCACTGCTACTATGCGTGAAAAACACACAGTAGATTTTGATGCAGGTGATGGAACTTGGAAGACTGCAAAACCAGCTCAACAATTTGCAGCTAATGGACTTAAACTTAATGAAACATTCATGGAAGCACCTGATACAATTGGACCAGTAACAATTCCAAGTAAGGATACTTTAACACCACCAGAAGCAGAAGCAGGCAAACCAGCGAAAAAATTCGCAGGTTGGTCAACTACTAAAAATGGCCCTGCTGTTGATATGTCAACATATAAAGTAACAGGCGATGTAACTTTCTATGCATTATACGAAGAAGAAGAACAAGGTAAAGTTAAAGTAGAATACAAAGATAGCAAGACAAATGCTGCTATTGATTCAAAATACCAATTAAAAGGTCAAGAGTACCCTGCTGAAAAAACTGGTGACATGGACAAGGCTATTAAGGATGAAGTTTTTGATACAGAAAAGGCTCCTAAATTTTTAGGATACAAGATCAAGAGTATTACAACTGATCCAGTACCAAATCCACCAGCAACAGCAAACTACACTAAAAATGGAGATTACACTGTAATCTACACTTACGATAAGCTTGATGACATTATTCCAGAAAAGAAGAATGGTCAAGACAATCCAGATGTAACTCCAGGTGTTAAAGAACATTATGCTAAGGTAACTTACCAAGTTGCTGCAGCAGATGCTGAAAAAGCTAAGTTACAACTTGACAATGCTGATGCAACTTCTCCTCTCGTTTACTATGTAAACCCATTAGAAGGAAAGAAAATTTCAGAAGTTGCAAATGTAAAAGCTGTTTCAAAGGATACAAATCTTTACAAAGTTGATGCTAATGATATGTGGACATTTGATCCAGATTCAATTACAAGTACAAATCAAGAGATTTTACAAGTAAGAGACACTCAAGATAATGTTGTTAAAACGGAAATTACTTTAACAGCTAAGGTAGCAGACACTGACGCTAAAAAGTACGGCGATAAACTTGAAGCTCAAGACATTGTTAAATGGGTTGGAGATCAAGTTGACTGGACAAAGGGAGTAAAACCAATTGAAGGTGTAACTTTCAAGAATGTTGAAGACTTATCTTCAAGAAACACATCCACAGCAGGTGTATTCCCTGGTAAACTTAAAGTTACTTTCAATGATAAATCTACAAAAGAACTTGGCAATCAAAAACTTATTGTAAGAGCTAAGAAAGCTGACAAGGTAACTCCTAACGAAAATGACCCAGGAACTTATCCAACAGATAAAGTAGAAGTTAAATTTGTTGCTGGTGATGGAATCAAATCACTCACTCCTGCGAATAAGGTAATGGTTCTTCAATAAAGAAGAAAAATTAGCAGATAATGATTATCCTATAGTTACTGTAAAAGATAATTACAAGACTAAGACTAAAAATATAGATTACTATGATGTACAACCAAACACAACTTTAACAGCTCCATTAACTACAGTTACAGCTACTGCTGTTGAAAAAGGTACAGGAAGTGCAAAAGTTGAATATCATGCAGGAGCAAATGATATTACAGCTAAGATAGCAAATCTTAAGGTTGATGGTCAAACTTATCCAGCAGATAACAAACTTACAGGTACAGAAGAAACTGCAATAGATGTTGCAAAGATTACTCAACCAGACCTTATAGGTTATAAGAAAGTTAATATTACAACTGAACCGGCTACAGATGCTAAGTACACTGAAGCAGGAACAGCAAAAGTAATCTTCAATTACGAAAAGATTGACGATATAATCGGACCTGTTAATCCTGGTGATAAAATACCTACTGGTTATGTAACTGTTGCATTTAAAGCAGCTACAGGTGCCGAACTGGATCCAGGTGAAACTTCTTACTTTGTAAATCCAAAGGCTGAAATAAAAGCTAAGATTTCTAAAGTAGGAGATAATTACCAAATCTCTGGTAAAAAAGCAGACGGTACTGATCTTACTGGAAATGTACCAGCTGTGACTAGTACGGATGAAAACAAATATGAAATCCAATATGCGGATGGAGAAGCTAAGAAGTGGGCATATAATAACTTTGATAAAGTTGGTAAAGATATAACAACTGATACAACTTTCACAGCTCAAGTTATAGAATTTGGCAAACCAACTGTAACTTTCCCTGATGTAGAAATCGAAAAAGGTGGATCTAAGGTAGTTACTCCTGAAGTTAAGGATAAATACAATAAGAAGATAGAAAACCCTGGAAAGCCAGAAGTCAATGAAAAACCAAATGGTGTAACTGTTACTCCAAATGACGATGGTACTGTTAAGATTGAAGTTCCAAAAGACTATACAGGAAGTGGAACTTTTACAATCAAAGTAACATACAAGATTGATGGAAAAGATGTTCCAGGCGTAATCACAGTTAAAATTAAAGAAGATAAGAAACCAGAACCAAAGCCTGAACCAGTTCCAGAAGTAGAAATACCTGGAATTAAATATAAGGATCACTACACTCCAACATACCCAGTTTATGTAAGTGTACCTGATAAAGTTATTCCTGAATTCTTCACTCACGAACAATATATCTTTGGTTATCCAGATGATACAATTAGACCAGATGGAGATATGACAAGAGCAGAAGCAATAGCAGTAGTTGCTAGACTTCAAAAGCTAGACCTAAGCGACAAGACTTCTAATATCTATAAAGACACTAAGGCAGGCATGTGGTATAACGCCGCAATCAACGCTGCATTTAGAGAAGGATATTTATTAGAAAAAGAAGGCGAAAACATTAGACCAAATGACAAGATCACAAGAGCTGAACTTGCATTACTAATTAGCCACATCGACAAGAAGAACGACAAAGTTGCTCCATTTGAAGATGTGAAAGGTCACAAGTTTGAAGCAGCAATTAACCAAGCATATGGTAACGAAAGAATTAAGGGTTATCCAGATGGAACATTTAAACCAGACAATTCTATAACAAGAGCTGAAGTAGCTACTATGTTAAACAAATTGTATGACAGATACCCTGACAAAAACTTTATAGATGCAAACCAAAATCTAGTTCACAATTACAAAGACATGTCATATAAAGGACACTGGGGTTATTATGAACTTGTAGAAGCATACCATACTCATAAATTTGCAAGACTTGCAAACAATATGGAAGAATGGAAAGCTATAATCAAATAATTTTGATTTGCTAGAGAAAAAGGACTCAATTATGAGTCCTTTTTTAGTGAAAATTTTGAAAGTTATTTGTAATATTAGTTGGTAAATTATTTTATGGAGGAATATTTTTAATGAAAGAAAAAGAGTGTCATATGTTTAGAATATTTGAAGAAACCAGGAAAGGGTTAGATTTATTAAAAAAAAATATTGAGGAGATTTTTACTAAAGAAAGAGATAAAAAAATTTATAACACAATAAGCTTATTGTTAAGTGCAATTGTGTTAATATTGGGTATTCTAGTATACAAAAGCATTGTGGAGCTTAACATAATAATGGAAAGTAAAAAACAAGGGTTCCCTGCTGAAAAAATAATAATAACAATAATACTGGCCTATTTATTGATATTACTCATAAGTATTATATTCGTTATCATATTTAGAGAATATAATAATTGCTACAAATTATTGTTACTAACAGCTTACCCAATGATTTTCATAGGTATTTTTGTTAATATGTATTATATCCCTAGAAATAATAATACTTTATTCATATTCGGAGTGTTTATGATTTTCATTAACTTAATAACCATGACTTTTTTGTGGGGTTTATTTTTAAGAATTTTTCCAATTGATAAACAGCTAACGTTGAATTGGATTATAATTTTATTTCTTGTTCCTAAATTTATTATTGATTATATTAACTATTGGATAATTAAAAGAAATAGAATTCAAAAGATTATTAAAGAAGGATATTTGGATATAAAAGAAGATATTAATACTTTAGATTATAGTTTAAGGTATCTAAAACATTTGATTTATAGAACTCAGCTACTATTACTAATAATTATATATTATTTGGTTATTGTAAATCCTGAGGCATATAATAGTATTGGTACAAACTTTATTAACGCTGTCTCAGTTGTTACTATAGGGATGTTATATCTTGATAAGAGAAAACAATGGTACTTATAAGAATATGATTTTTTATAGTCATTTAATAGGATACAATAAATCTTTGATTAATAGAGCAAAAATTTTCATTTTACTGTTTATAGTATAAAAACATCGGATTTTCATCTTTAATCAATTGTTATGATATTTTAGAAATAAACGAAATGTAATGATAACCTAAGACACCGGATTATGATGTCTTTGAGTTTTACTTATAAAACAGCATTAATTTATAGGGATAATATTGTTTCGTTATAGGTATTTAAAATTAAACATTAACAACTTTAATATGGATTCGAAAAATCTAATGGATACTAGAAGATTTATAAATTATAACATTAAATTAAGGACGCAAAATCAAAAGCAAGATACAAATTACGTTTTATTTGAGACGCAAAAGCAAACGTAAATCTTTACGTTTGTTTTGCTTTTTTTTAGTTAATAGGTTTTAAAATTAATTGCTACACAAATAAAAATTTTAAAAGATTATTTATTAGAGAATTTTATAAAAAGACTACTGAGAAAAGTACTGAAGCATATTTTTGGTTAGAAAGTGAGATGGAGAAAAGAATAAGAGAATTAAAGAAATAAAGCAAGAAGAAAAACAAGAAGAAAAACAAAAAGCATTGACAAAGTGTTGACAAAACATGTTATTTTGATAGAATTAAAAAAAGGAGTTTAATTATGTCAAAGTCAGCGAATTTAAATATAAGAATGAAACCAGAAGTAAAAGATGGTGCAGAATATATATTAAAAAAACTTGGTATTCCACCATCTAATGCCATAGATATGTTTTACAGACAAATAATCATGAATAAAGGATTACCATTCGAGGTAAAACTTCCCAATGAAAGTTTAATAGATATTTCAGAAATTTCTACTGAAGAGCTTAATAATCTATTGGATGAGGGTTTTGAAAGCATTGAGAAAGGACAGTATCAGACCGTCGATGATGCCTTTAAAAGTATTTATGATGAAATAGAAAACTCATAGGTCTATATTATGAAGAAGTATGAAGTAATAGTTTCAGATTTAGCTAAAAAGGATATTAGAGATATATATACTTATATCTCTAATAATCTTTTCTCTCCAAAAGACGCTCTTAAGATTATAAAATTAATAGAAAAAAATATAAAAAATTTAGATGTAATGCCTGATTTAAAAAAATATGAGAAATATAAAGATAAAAATATTAGAATTTGTAGGGTAAAGAAATATCTTATTTTTTATGATGTAAATGATGACAAAGATCGTGTAGAAGTCACTAGAGTTCTTTATTCAGCGAGAAATTATGATGAAATTTTTAAGTAAATTTTTGAAAAGATTATAGATTTATGTAGACCTGTAGTTTTATTATAGGTCTATTTTTTATGATTTATAATCATAGTGTAATTATAATTTAAACTTTCTTTCAAAGTCAAAAACAAAGGCAGGATACAACTTACGTTTGATTTTACTGGTTTGTTGTGCGCCCATATACTTGGACCAAATACCAGAGATAATTTTTATTTTCTCTGGTATTTTTTGTGTTTTATAATATTTGACGAAGACATGCTAATGAATATGTATCAAAGATCAATTTTCAATGGGGTTATACATAGATAGCTCTAACTTGCAAAATAGTAATATTATAAGTATAGATAATAGTTTTTAATTTTTTATATAATTCTTTTAAAACACAATAATAAGGAGTTATTAAATGAGCTTAGAAGCATTAATTACTATTTATTTAGAAAACTGTAAAATTAACTTATCTAAAAAAACATTGAAAGCGTATAAGATTGATTTATTACAATTTAATAAAATAATTTGTGGAAAATCATATTTAGAAAAAGAAAATATTGAATATTATATAGGCTATCTTAAAAACAAATCGTATAAAACAAAAACCATTAATAGAAAGATAGCTTCAATTAAAGCATTTTTTAATTTTCTTCTATATGAAGATTTTATAGAAATAAATCCTTTTCATAAAATTAAAATTAGGTTAAAAGATTCTTTTACACTTCCTAAAATTATACCTCTAAAGGATCTAAATAAATTATTTGCAACAATTGATGATAGAATTAATGAGGTTGACAAGTCAAAATATGTGTATAAAGAACTGATCAGAGATAGAGCTATATTAGAATTACTACTTGCTACTGGAATGAGAATTAGTGAGCTATGCTCACTAAAAAAAATCAATGTTATATATTCAAATAATATTCTTAAAATATTTGGGAAAGGAGCAAAAGAAAGAGTTTTGCCTATTTTTCATTCAAAACTAATTAATGATTTAATCACATATGAAAATTTATTTAATGATGATTTAAAAAATTTTGAATATTTATTTATAAACAAAAGAAAAAATAAAATTTCAAGTCAATCGGTTGCGCATATGATAAAAAAATATTGTAGAATGGCAGATATAAATTTGAATATTACTCCTCATATGTTTAGACATACTTTTGCTACTATGCTTTTAGACCAAGATGTTGATTCTAGACAAATTCAAATAATTTTAGGGCATTCGAGCATAACTACTACTCAAATTTACACTAATATAACTTCAAAGAAGAGAAATGATATTATGAAAAACAAGAATCCTCTATCTATAATTTGTTAATTAGGGATAATTAATTATTATCAAAGATAAAGTGGAGGTGTAATATGCCAGATAAATTTTACAATGAATATAAAATGGAGATAGGATCTATTGTTGAAAAATTAAGGAATAATCAGATAGCTTTTTTCTGTGGAGCTGGTGCTGTGAGTGATTTCACAAAAATTACATGGAAGGATCTTTTTGATGGTAGTCTTGATTTAGACAATACTGATATTTTTGATTATTATAAATTAGCCTCTTATTATGAGCTTGTTAAAGACAGAGCTACTCTTTTACAGACTGTGACTGATAAATTTAATAAAAAACCCAATAATCAAAATTTTTCAAAGCATATAAAAAATCTTTTAAAATTACCTATAACAGAGTTTTGGACAACTAACTATGATGATATTATAGAAACAATGATTGAAAATAAAATAGGTATAAAACCATCTGTTATATACAATAGCAAAAACTTGAGTAGGTATAAAGAAAATAAAAAATATAAAGTCTATAAGCTTAATGGATCAATAGAGGATCTTGATTCGTTGGTTGTTACAGAGGAAGATTATAATAACTATTACTATAAGCAAAAGTTATTGTTTGAACATTTGAAAAAAGAGTTAGTTCTTAAATCTTTTGTTTTTTTAGGTTATAGTTTTGCTGATAAATTAGTATTAGATTGTTTAACTGAAATTAATCAAGTTTTTGACAAATCAAGTAACGTTCATTATAGAATTGCGGTAAAAGATAACAATAAGAAAAATTTCCAGAAATTAGAAAATGATTATTTTTTTAAATATTATAATATTAAAACTATTTATGTTAATAGTTTTGATGAGATTGATGATTTGCTAGAGCACATTTACGCTTTATACAAAATGAAAAATATATTTATTTCCGGTTCATTTAGAAACCTCACACCAGAACAAGAAGATAGAGCAAACAATTTATGCAAAGAATTGGTTAGTAACCTTATTAAAAATGGATATAATATTTACACTGGAGATGGAAGAAGATTGGGCTCATATATAATTTCAAATGCAACAAAAGAGCTTGCAGAAAAAAGTGTTATGTATATGCAGGAAAGGTTGAAAATAATGCCATATATTGACCATACCTTTACGAATAAAAGTGCTGATCATCCTGATAGAATAGATCACATTAAACGTATGATAGAAGACTGTTCCGCAAGCATTTTTTTATATGGTCAGTCTAAAGATGATAAGCCTAGTCAGGGAGTCATTGAAGAATATAATCAATCTAAAAAAAATAAATTGAAAATAATACCAGTTGCCTCTACTGGCTTTGCTGCTGAAAAAATATTAGATGATATGGAATTTCACTTAGAGGTGCCTCATTATTTAGAAGTTTATAAAGAAAAATTAAAAGATGAGAAACTTTGTGTTGAAAAAATAGCACAACTAATAATAGAGATTCTAAATAATAATAACCCTGCCTAATCAATATTGAGCAGGTTTATTATCATATATTCTAGTATTTGGAGTTCTCTCAAATCAGTGGATATATTAAGTTTATTAAACGAATAAAGCTTTTCAAAGCCAAAATAAAAATAATTTGGGATATTAGAAAAATCTAATTTGCCCTTTAAATATTTATATATTAAGTATAATATAGTCATTTTAGCGTTGTAATTATTTCTATCAACGCTATCATATGTTGATAAACATTCTTTTATATAATTATCATCAGTAGTTTCTGCTATTTTCTTTAGATTGTTATATTTTAGTTTTATAGTTTTATCATATAAAATCTTTGAAACTACGTGATAGACAGTATATATAGATTCATCTTTATAAGTTATGAATTTGCTAACATTTGTCAATAAAAATTTATAACATTCAGGAACACACTCTTCAATTATATCGTAAAAAATTGGGAAAATATGAATTTCATCTTTTTCTGCTCTTCTTCGTAGTATTTCAAGCTCTTTATTACAATAATCTCCAGATGAAAACTCTGGGCTTATAATTACAATTGCATATTTAATATCTTTATTATTAGCTCCATTTTCTATGTTCGTTTCATATCTAGCATCCCCTAGAAATATATCTTTTCTATCATACCAAATATCAAAAAAAAATTAATTATATGATTTAAAATATTCTCGGCAATTTGTGTCCTATTTTTTAAATTAAAACATAAAAAAATCATTGTGGCACGCTCCTCTTATAATAGATAATAATTAATTATCCCTAATTAACATTCTCACTTCATAATACTTTATTTTAATTCAAAATTCAATAATTGAAAATAAACAATGAAGTTATATAAAAGCTAAAATTCAGTATATTTCAAACAATTTTTTAAGAGAATTAACAAATTAATATCGCAAAAGCAAACGCAAATTTTTACGTTTGCTTTTGCGTTTGTTTTTATATATAATTAATATAGCAATTAAATTAGGAGGGATTATGAGAGAGAAGGCTAATTTAGAATTTAAGGAAAAAATTTCTGATTCATTTTTAAAAACTGTTGTTGCTTTTGCCAATTATAATGGCGGTGAAGTTTTATTTGGTATTGATGATAAGGGTGAAGTCCTTGGCTTAAAAAATTTGAAAGAAGATGCTATTGCTATTGAAAACAAGATCAACGATTCAATTAAACCTCAAATTAATTATGAAATAGATATGAATTGCAAGGAAAAAATTATTAGGCTTAAAGTTTTTCCTGGTGATGAGAAGCCTTATTTTTATAAGTCTAAGACTTACAAGAGAAATGATTCCTCAACTGTTGAGGTTGATAGTTTGGAACTTAAGAAGTTAATAGTAGAAGGTCAAAATAAGTCTTATGATTCTCTATCAACTAATATTGATACTTATAGCTTTGATTACTTAGAAAAAAAACTTAGAGAAATTGTTGGGATTGAAAAAATAAATATGGATATTTTAAAGACTTTGGAACTAGTTGATAGGAATAAAAAGTTAACTAATGCGGGTAATTTATTTGCTGATAAGAATAATTGCCATTTAATTGATATGGTAAGATTTGGAGACAATCAGAATACTATTTTAAGTCGAAATCAGTTTAAAGATATATCCATTCTTGCAGCTTTTGATAAGTGTGTTGAAAAGTATAAGGAGTATTACCAACTTGAGAACATCAAAGGACTTTATCGCGAGAAGGTTGAGCTGGTTCCAGAAGAAGCTTTTAGGGAAGCTATTGCCAATGCTTTGGTCCATAGGGATTGGATGCACAACTCCTTTATTCAAATTTCTATGGAGAAGGATTCTATAAGTATTACATCTCCTGGGGCCTTGCCAAGGTTTTTAAGTAAGGAAGAATATCTTAATGGACAGATTTCTATTATGAGGAATCCTATTATTGGCAACATATTTTTCAGGTTGAGTATTATTGAAAGTTTTGGTACTGGGATCAGAAGGATAAAAAATGCTTACAGGGATTCAAGGAAAAATCCTTCTTTTAAAATTTTTGATAATTCTATTGAAGTAAAGTTGCCTGTAATTTCAAGTGCAGATGATTTAAGTGATGATGAGATGATAGTTTTTAAGACTTTAGAAAACAGATCCCTTTCCAGCTCTTTTATTGCAGATGAAACTGGCTTTGGGAAAAACAAGGTTTTAAATTTGTTAAAGGATCTAATTGAGAGGAATTATGTGATTAAAATTGGAAGAGGAAGGGGTACAAAGTATTCCTTGAAGTAAGAATGAATAATAGAATCGAGCATTCTTATTGATTAATAAAAGATATATTATTAAATGACGCAAAGGCAAACGCAAATTTTTACGTTTGTTTTTGCGTTATTTTTGTTTTAATCTTCAGTGGTGGAGAAGTCTTATCTGCCTATGAGATATATCAGGTGTTAAAGAATATTATCTTATAAGAGCTTCGAGTTTATTAAATCTTATTAAGTTATAGAAAGTGAGGACTTTATAATTACTTACGAACTTGTAGAATCTAATGAGCTATTATAAATTTGATAATTTATAAAAATTTGTTAAGTTATGACAAGTTCGTATTTTACAATTATTTACTAATTTGTAAAATACGAACTTGTGAGTCAATAAAAGTTTATGACTCTGTAAAAATTGGCTGAGTCAATAGGATTCTATATGTTTATAAAAAATTACGAGGTCGTAAGAGGTTAGGACTTTATGAAAATCTATAAAGTTGTAATAATTTATAATTCAAATTAAAATAGTTCTAATCAATACATTAAGTCAAATTTTATTCCCATCTTACAACAAAATATTAGTGTGATTATAGCAACTGTGTTATACTAAAATAAGCAATACAAAGGAGGATTTTTATGGAGCAAAATATCTATTTAGATAAGGAGCGCCTGGAAAATTCCAAGCTTACTACTAAGTCTCTTGGCGAATCTCTTGAGATTGATTCTCTTAAGGAAAAAGTTGTTGAGCTAAACAAAAAACAAATGGAACCAGGTTTTTGGGACGACAATGATAGCGCTCAAAAAGTTATACGTGAAACTAATTCATACCAAAGAAAGATAGATCAATACGACAAGTTAATTGACTTGATTACTGATGCAGAGGATCTTATTGCCCTAATGGAAATCGAGGAAGATTACTCTTCTTATTCTGATTTCCTAGAGCTTGTTGATGAGATTGAAAAGGACACTGCGGAATTTAAATTAAATACTTTATTAAATGGAGAGTATGATTCCCACGATGCAATTCTTTCCATCCACGCTGGTGCTGGTGGAACTGAGGCCCAAGACTGGGCTAGCATGCTCCTAAGGATGTACACTAGATACGCTGAAAACAAGGGCTTCAAGGTTGAAACTCTTGACCTCTTAAAGGAAGATGAGGCTGGTATTAAGTCTGTTACTCTAAAAATTTCTGGCGACAATGCCTATGGTTATCTCAAGGGAGAAAAGGGAGTTCACAGACTTGTTAGGATTTCGCCTTTTGACTCCAACAAGAGAAGGCACACTTCCTTCTCATCTGTGGATGTCTTCCCAGAAATTGATGACGACACAGAAGTTGAAATCAAGGATGAAGAATTAAAGATTGACACTTACAGGTCATCTGGTGCTGGTGGACAACACGTTAATACTACTGACTCAGCTGTTAGAATCACTCACATTCCTACAGGCATTGTAGTTCAATGTCAAAATGAACGTAGCCAGATCCAAAACAGGGAAAAGGCAATGAACATGTTAAAGGCAAAACTTGTTGCCCTTGCTGAAGAAGAAAAGAAGGAAAAAATCGAGGACCTTCAAGGCAACTATTCACAAATTGCTTGGGGTTCACAAATTAGGTCTTATGTCTTCCAACCTTACACTATGGTCAAGGACCACAGGACTAATGTAGATGTTGGTGACGTGGAAAAGGTAATGGACGGAGATTTAGATATCTTTATTAACGCCTACTTGCAAGATAAGGCGACTGGAGAAAGCTGAGGTTAATATGGCAAAGGATGTAATTATTGCACTAGATTTCCCAAGTGGAGAAAGGGCTCTTGATTTTTTAAAGGACTTTAAGGATGAAGAGGTCTATGTAAAGGTTGGGATGGAACTTTTCTACAAGGAAGGTCCAAGTATTATTAGGGAAATAAAGAAGCTTGGTCACAAGATTTTCTTGGATTTAAAAATCCATGACATTCCAAACACTTGTAAGGGAGCGACAAATTCCCTTATTGCTCTTGATGTTGACATGATTAATTACCACATTGCTGGTGGCAAGAAGATGTTAAGCGATGCCAGCGAAATTGTTAAAAATGAAAAGAGTGACCTTATTACTCTTGGTGTTACTATGCTTACTTCTACTGATGAAGATGTCATGCACAGGGAACTACAAATTGACAAGGACAAGTCCCTTGATGAGGTTGTTCTTGCCTATGCAAATATTGCCAAGGAAGCTAACCTAAGTGGCATTGTTTGTTCTGCCCTTGAAGTGCCAAAGATTAAGGAAAACTTGGGCAAGGACTTTATAACAGTTACTCCAGGTATTAGGAAGGTAAAAGGCACTGACGACCAAAAGAGGGTTGTAACTCCTAGCGAGGCAAGAGAGCTTGGGTCTGACTACATTGTTGTGGGAAGACCAATCACTAAGGCAGAGGACCCGCTTAAGGAATATAGAGAAATCAAAAAAGACTTTTTAGGAGGAAAATAATGCGAGAAATTGCAAAAATTTTATTAAAATTAAAGGCTGTTACTCTTTCGCCAGAAGATCCTTACACTTGGGCATCTGGCATAAAATCTCCAATCTACTGTGACAACAGGCTAACTCTTTCTTTTCCAGAAGATAGAAGCACAGTAGAAAAGGGTCTAGTTGATTTAATTAAGGATCAGTATCCAGAAGTTCAATATATTATGGGAACTGCAACAGCAGGCATTCCTCACGCAGCTATTATTGCCGACAAGATGGGTCTACCTATGGGCTTTGTAAGATCTTCTAACAAGGACCACGGCAAGCAAAATAAAATTGAAGGTGCAAGGATTGAAGGGGCAAAAGTTGTTGTTATAGAGGACTTATTCTCAACTGGTGGCTCTTCAATTGAAGCTGCAAAGGCCCTTGAAGAAGTGGGTTATGAAATCCTTGGAATTGTTAGTATCTTCACTTATAATATGAAAAATGCTGAAGAAAACTTTAAGGAAGCTGGCTTTAAACACCATTCACTTACAAACTTTGATGAGTTGATAGAAGTTGCTCATGAAATGGACTATATAAAAGAAAGTGAAATTGAAAAGTTAAAATTATTTAGGGACAATCCAAAGGATTCTTCCTGGATGAATGCATAATTCTCTTTTTGGGTAAAGAAATTGTGTAAGGGAAATGCAAATTTTAACTTAGGGGGAGAAATTGAATTATTATAGAACTTTGAGAAAGTTGATGCCCTATGCCCGTTAGGTTTTTAAAAACAAGGACAGGCTTAACAGGGTGGTCCAAGAGTCCATGACTACAACAAATAAAAAGGATTTGTTTAAAAAGATTTCACGTGAGCTTATGCTTGCCCTAGGTCTTATCATGGATTATTCCAAAGGTAATTACAGGGAAGTAAAAAAGAGGGACATTCTTTTAATTGTGGCAGGATTTTTATATCTTTTAAACCCTGCAGATATAATTCCAGATTTTATTTTGTTCTTTGGATTCTTTGACGACTTAAGTGTGCTAACTTATATAGTTAAAAAATTAGACAAGGAATTGGAAAAGTATGATGTCTGGAAAAATTCTAGAGAGTGATTTCTTTAAGAGAGACACAGTTGAAGTTGCAAAATCGTTAATAGGCAAGAAAATTATCAGAAATATTTCTGGTAATTTTTTCTGTGCAAAAATAGTTGAGACTGAAGCCTATCTTGGGCTTAGCGACAGGGCATGTCACTCTTATGGGGGAAAGATAACTGATAGGAATAAGACTCTTTATCTTCCTGGTGGCCACATCTACGTTTACTTGATATACGGAATGTACGACCTCTTAAATATTGTGACAAGGGACCAGGACCATCCAGAGGCTGTATTAATTCGTGGAGTGGAGCCTCTTGATAACTTTGATGGAATTGCAAAAAATCGCTTTGGCAAGTCCTATGAAGATCTCTCAAACTATCAAAGAAAAAATTTGACTAATGGACCAGGCAAGTTATCCAAAGGGCTTGCTATTGATAGGTCCCTTAATGGAAAGATTTTGTCAGAGGACTATCTCTACATAGGAGAGGGAGAAGATGTTCCTGAAAGGGACCTTGTAATCACAAAGAGAATTGGAATTGATTATGCAGGAGAAGATGCAAAGCTTCCCTTGAGATTTTGCCTTAGAGACAACCCCTATGTATCTCAATAAATGATATAGATTTTTGTTAAGTTATCCTTTATAATAGGTTAACATAAAGGTGATAATATGATTAGTATAAAAAATTTGTCTTTTAAGTACGACTACGAAGATGAAAATGCAATTCAGATTTTAAAAGATATAAATTTAGAAATAAAAGAGGGCGAATTTGTTGCCTTGTTAGGTCACAATGGATCTGGCAAGTCTACCCTTGCCAAGTTAATAAATGGTCTCCTCTTGCCAGGTCAGGGTGATGTCCTTGTTGATGGAATGAATACCAAGAAGGAGGAAGAAATCTGGGACATAAGAAGGACTGCAGGCATGGTTTTTCAAAATCCCGACAACCAATTAGTTGCGACAATTGTCGAAGATGAAGTTGCCTTTGGACCAGAAAACATGGGCGTAGAACCAAGTGAAATAAGAAGAAGAGTTGATAGAGCCTTAGAAGATGTTGGGATGGCAGACTACAAAAAAAATGCTCCCCACCTTCTTTCAGGTGGACAAAAACAAAGGGTAGCCATAGCTGGCATCCTTGCCATGTCACCTAAGTATATAATTCTTGATGAGCCAACTGCCATGCTTGACCCAAGCGGCAGGAGGGAAGTAATGGATACCCTTATTAAGCTCAATAAGGAGGAAGGCAAGACAATTATTTTAATAACCCACTACATGGAAGAGGCTGCCATAAGTGACAGGGTTGTTGTAATGGAAGATGGCAAGATGGTCCTAAGTGGGACTCCAAGAGAAGTCTTTTCTCAAGTTGATAAGATTAAGGGACTGGGTCTAGATGTTCCTCAAGTAACAGAGCTTGCCTATGAACTTAAGAAAGATGGACTAGAAATTTCTACGGAAGTTTTAAATATAGAAGAAATGGTGAAGGAAATATGTCACTAATAGAAATTAACAACTTAATGCATATCTATAGTCCTGGCCTTCCCTTTGAGAAAAAGGCTGTGGATGACATAAGCCTAAAGATAGAAGAAAATGAATTTATTGGCCTCATTGGTCACACTGGATCAGGCAAATCAACCTTCATACAACACCTTAATGGACTTCTTAAGCCATCATCAGGTGAAATAATTATTGATGGAACTAGGGTGGATAAGTCGGGTTCAAACTTAACTGACTTGAGAAAAAAAGTCGGCCTAGTCTTTCAATATCCAGAGTACCAACTCTTTGAAGAAACTATTGAAAGAGACATTGCCTTTGGACCAAGAAACTTAGACATAAGTGAAGAAGAAGTCCAAGAAAGAGTCAAGGCTTCTATGGAGTCCGTTGGTCTCGATTACGAAACTTATAAGGACAAGTCACCCTTTGAACTTTCTGGAGGACTCAAGAGAAGGGTAGCCATAGCAGGTGTCCTTGCCATGGAACCCAAGGTTTTAATATTAGATGAGCCAACAGCAGGTCTTGACCCAAGAGGTCGTGACGAAATCCTAAGTGAAATAAAAAGTATTCACGAAAATAGGAAGATCACAGTAATTTTAGTTTCCCACTCCATGGAGGACGTGGCAAAAATTGCTGAGAGAATTATTGTCTTCGACAAGGGCAAGGTCTTTTTAGATGGAGAGCCAAGGGAAATCTTTAGAACCGAAGACAAGCTTCTTGGAGTTGGACTTGGCATCCCACAAATCACATCTCTAATGAGGACTTTAAAGAAGAGGGGTCTGGACATCAACGAGGATGCTATCACTGTGGAAGAGGCCAAGGAGTCTCTAAAAAAATATTTGAGAGGTGCTTCTAATGTTTAAAGATATAACAATTGGCCAATATTTTCCTGGCGAAAGTGCCGTCCACAAGTATGATCCAAAATTAAAAATGATAACAATGATTTTATTTATATGTTCACTATTTTTTATAAAATCAGTTTTCATGTATGTGCCAGTAGTCTTATATTTGCTTCTTATAATATTAAATGCCAAGCTACCCCTTGGCATGGTCCTAAGGGGTCTAAAGCCACTTAAGTGGATTATACTTGTTACTTTTATAATTAATTTGTTTTTCACACCAGGAGATCCAATTTACACTTTTAAATTTTTAAAAATTTCTCAAGAGGGACTGGACCTTGCAGTCTTCATGGGTATTAGACTTGTCCTCTTAGTTCTTGGAACAAGTTTACTAACTTATACAACTTCTCCAATTGAATTAACTGATGGGATTGAATCACTTTTGAGACCTTTTAGAAAGATTGGAGTGCCAAGTCACGAGATCGCCATGATGATGACAATTGCCCTTAGGTTTATCCCAACTCTTATAGAAGAGACTGACAAGATTATGAAGGCTCAAATGGCAAGAGGGGCAGATTTTGAATCGGGAAATATTATAAAACGTGCAAAGAATTTAGTCCCACTCCTTGTGCCACTTTTTATTAACTCCTTTAGGAGGGCAGAAGAGCTTGCCACTGCCATGGAAGCAAGATGCTACAGGGGCGGAGATGGCAGGACCAAGATGAATGCCTCAAAAATAGTGGGAAAGGATGTCCTAATTTTTCTCGGCAACCTAATCTTTTTTGGAATAATAGTTGTGGTTTCTAAGCTATGAAAAATATTTTAATAAAAATAAATTACGACGGGACCAACTTTCACGGCTTTCAACTGCAACCAGATGAGAGGACTGTGGAGGGAGAACTAAATCTTGGAATAGAAAAAACTGTCAAACACCCAGTAAAAATTTTTTATGCAGGGAGAACTGACAGGGGAGTTCACGCTGAGGGACAATATGCAAATTTTTATTCCGACACCACAATTGACATTGGAAATCTTCCCAAGGTTTTAAATTTTAACCTGCCAGAAGATGTCTCAGTTGTTGATGCCAAATATGTTCCAGATGATTTCCACGCAAGATTCGATGCAAAGTTAAAAAAGTATCGCTATGTGGTTCACAGGTCAAGGTACAGGCATGCCCTCTTGCGCAACCGTACCTACGAATATCCCTATGATGTTGATCCAGCTAGGATGAGGGAGGCCCTTGCCTCTTTAATAGGAGAGCACGACTTCAATTCCTTTATGGGAAGAGGAGCCATAGTCAAGGACTCCATAAGAAGTATTGAGCGAATTGATGTAATTGAAGATGGAGACTTTTTGTATTTTGATTTTGTGGCAAAGAGTTTTTTAAAAAACATGATAAGAATTGTAGTTGGAACTGTTCTTGAGATAGGACGGGGCCAAAAAGAAATTGAATATATGAAGGAAGCCTTGGAGAAAAAATCTCGAAAGGCTGCTGGGCCAACAGCACCTGCCTGCGGACTATACTTGTTAGACGTCAAGTATTAAGTCCTCGGGCTTTTTTTATTTTTGTGATCTTTTAGAAACTAATTACTTTATAAAAACTTATAAGTCTATTAAGTTTTACGACTTGATATTTTATTACAACTTCATAAGCTTTTACGACTTTATACATTTTTACAAAGTCATAAAGATTTATGGCTTAATCCTTTCTCAAAGAGCTAGGATTTTCTATTAAGTCACAATAAATTAATTTTTTATTCACAGACAATTATACTTTTAAATATCTTATTAAAAAAGTCATGCAAAGTGCAATAAATTGATAATATGAGAAGTATTTGGTATAATTATTTTAGTTAATTTGGAGGTGTAATAGTGGATAATAAATATCTTGTTAATGGTAATGAGGCAGAAGGTAAAGTTAAGATTTCTGAAGATGTTATCGCTACAGTTGCATCAGTTGCAGCTGAAAGTGTTGACGGCGTTGTTAAGGTTGGATCTAACTTCAAGTCTCAAGTTACTGACATTTTAAATACAAAAAATTTCAATAGGGGCGTCAGAGTTAATATTGGCGAGAGAGAAACTATTGTAGATGTATATATTACTATTGAATATGGAATAAAAATTGTTGAAGTATCTGAAAAGGTGCAAGAAGAAGTTAAAGAAGCTATTGAAAATATGACAGACTTTGATGTTGTAGAAGTGAATGTTCACATCTCCGGCATTGCTGTAAAAAATTCTGAAAAGACTGTTGTCAAATGAGTAGGAAGAGAGCAAGAATAGGGGCCATGCAGGCCCTCTTCTCCATGGATGTAAATGATGATTTTTCCACTGACAAGCTAGATCTTTTTATGGAAAATCATGAATTCCAAGGGGACGAAGTTGACTATATCAAGAGGACTGTGCCAGACATTTTGGACAAGCTTGATCTAGTTGATGAGACAATAGAGAAGAATTTAAAGGGATGGACTATGGCAAGACTTGCCAAGGTTGACAGGCAAATCCTCAGGATTGCTGTCTATGAATTTCTTTACAAGGATGATATTCCTGAAGAGGTTTCTATTAATGAAGCTGTTGAGATTGCAAGACTTTATAGTTCTGACGAAGCACCTAAATTTATAAACGGAATTTTGGGAACAATTTACAGGAGTTTTTAATTTGGCAAGGTCTGCTTTTAATGTAAGTGAACTGAATAATTACATCAAAAAGCTAATTTCTATGGACTATATCTTAAGGGATATTAACATCACTGGAGAGATTACAAATTTAAATTTTCACAAGAATGGAAATATTTATTTTTCTCTTAAGGATAAGTTTGCCCGCATTGATGCCATGGCTAGCCAAGAGGATATAAAAATTAATTTATTCGATGGCGCCAAGGTTATGGCAAAGGGAACTGTCACTTACTATGAAAGGAGTGGCAGAGTTTTTTTATATATTAGCCAAATGGACCTTGATGGCAAGGGTAACCTCTATCAGGAGTACCTGGACTTAAAGGAAAAGCTCACTAAAGAAGGACTTTTTGACCCAAGACACAAGAAGATTCTGAAGAAGTATCCATCAAGGATTGGACTTATTACATCAACTAGTGGTGCAGCCATAAAGGATGTTATAAATATTTTTAGGAAGAGGAATAGGACTTGTGACATTTTAGTTTATCCAAGTCTTGTTCAGGGAGCCTATGCTGCAGAGTCTTTGATTGCTGGTGTGAAGTATTTTAACGAGGAAGAGCCAGTTGACACCATAATAATTGCTAGAGGTGGGGGAAGCTTTGAGGACCTCTTCGTCTTTAATGACGAGAGTCTCACAAGGGAAGTTTTTGCCTCAAAAATCCCAGTGATTTCTGCTGTGGGACATGAGGTGGACTATACAATTTGCGACTTTGTAGCAGATATGAGGGCGGCAACACCAACCAATGCGGCAGAGCTTTTGACCCTTAGTGAAGATGAAATTCTCTCTGAACTTGAAAAGAAGAAGTCTCAGCTTAATAATCTCATGGAGAGAAGACTTGATTACAATCGCCTAAGACTCCTAAACTTATACAAAAATATATCTATAAAAAATCAAATCTATAAGATTAATGAAAGAACTAGGGACCTACTCAGGGCTCATGCCCTTTTAAATTCTTCCATGAAAAAAATTATTGAGGGTCATGAGTATGATCTTCAAGAGAAAAGATTTTATTTGGGGAATTTTAAGCTCAAGGAGTCCAAGGAAATCGAAAATTATTCTTATAGGCTAAAAAATATTTCTGTAAATATAAATTCTAGGCTTAATAAGGACATTGAGAGCCTAAATTTTGATAGAAAACTATTAAATTATTATTTTAAATCCTATGTTAATGACAATCATAGAAAATTTAAGCCTTTTGAAAAGTTTTTTGCCACTTACGACCTAAGTCTTAGGTTAAATAATGAGAGAAACAGATTAAATCTCTTGAAGTTGGGACTTGATTCAGCCTTTGAAAAGATAAATAAGGTTGAAATCTTAGGAGCAGATGGTAAGAGTCTTAAGTCCGCAAGAGATGCAAGTCTTGGAGATATTATTTCTCTTAAGTTTAAGGATGGCAAGCTAGAATCCAAGGTTCAAAAGGTGGAAGTGAGGGATTAAATGGAAAGAGATTATGAAAGTTCCTTTAGGGAGCTTGAAAATATAATAAGGGAACTTGAGTCTAAGGACATTAGTCTTGAAGATTCCATAAAAAAATACGAAAAGGGAATTGAACTTTACAAGTACTTGAACAATACCCTAAAGGCCTATGAGGGCAAGATTAAAACTATTGCAGAAGAAAATTCTGAATTTATTGAGGACAAAAAAGATGAGAGATTTAGATAATTTACTAGAAAAATTTAATAATTATTTGAGCTCCCTACTTGAGTATGACAACAGTCCACAACACAAGGTTATTGACTCTATGAAGTACTCCCTATTTTCTGGTGGCAAGAGGATAAGACCTCTTCTTTCTCTTATAACTTTTTGTGAATTTTCTGAAGATTCTTTAGACAAGATTCTTCCCTTTGCAGCTGCAATTGAAATGATACACACTTATTCGCTTATTCACGACGACCTTCCAGCCATGGATGACGATGACTTTAGAAGAGAAAAGCCGACAAACCACAAGGTTTACTCTGAGGGGATTGCAATCTTAGCAGGAGATGGACTCTTAAACATGTCTATGGAAATCCTTTTAAGACACATCGAAAACCTTGAAGATCCTGAGGACCTAAAGCGTGCCATGAGGGCAATGAAATACATCTACAATGCCACAGGTGTAAATGGAATGATTGGTGGTCAAACAATTGATATAAGAAGGGACGTTTCTGATTACACAGAAGATGATTGTGAAAACATGTACAAGCTAAAGACTGGTGCCCTTATTAAGGCTTCTGTTGTAGTTGGTGGTATCATAGCAGGTCTTGACCCAGATAATATCACTAAGCTTGCAAGGTTTGGCGAGTCCATAGGTATTGCCTACCAATTTGAAGATGACCTCTTAGATGAAGAAAAGGATCCTGATAGCGGCGAGATTAATATGCTTCTCTTTAAGGACAAGGAAGACCTTCAAAATGAAATTATAGACTTAACCAATGGGGCCTATGAAGCTCTTGCTGGTCTTGAACTTAAGGAAGATGCACTGAAGAATTTTGCAGCAAAACTTGTAAATAGGAGTAGGTAATGGCAAAAAAACGAGCAGATGTCTTATTAGTTGAAAAGGGCCTAATTGATTCAAGGGAAAAGGCCAAGAGGCTAATAATGGAAGGCAAAGTTTTTATAGGAACAGACAGGGTAGACAAGCCTGGGACCCAACTAAAGGAAGATGAAAAAATCTACATCAAGGGCCTAGAAGACTCCTTTGTATCTCGTGGTGGTCACAAGCTTGAGAAGATGATTGATGACTATGAAATTGATCTCACTGATTCAGTTTGCGTTGACATTGGAGCTTCAACGGGAGGCTTTACCCACTGCATGTTAAAGCATGGGGCAAAAAAAGTTTATGCCATAGATGTTGGTTACAACCAACTTGACTACAAGCTAAGGATGGACGATAGAGTTGTCTCTCTTGAGAGGACCAACATAAGATATTTTGACAAGGACATAATAGAAGAAGATGTCTCCTTTATCTCTATTGATGTTTCCTTTATTTCACTTGAACTTGTTCTTCCAGTTGCTAAGGACATCTTGGGACCTCAAGGAGAAATTGTCGCTCTTGTAAAGCCACAATTTGAAGCTGGCAAGGGAAAAGTTGGCAAGGGTGGAATTGTAAGAGACAAAAAAGTACATATTGAAGTTATAGAAAAAATAATTGACCTTGCAGGAGAGCTAGGATTTAATATCAAGGCTTTAACAAATTCTCCAATTAAGGGGACAAGTGGAAACATAGAATTTTTAATTTACTTGTCAAATTATGGAGAAGCTTCTGAAACTTTTGATGCCAAGGAAATTGTAAACAAGGCTTATGAAAATTTAAATGATTAGGTGAAATATGCTTTTAGAGTTAAATATCGAAAATTTTGCAATAATTGAAAATATGAAAATTGAATTTGAACCTGGTCTTAATGTCTTAACTGGAGAGACAGGTTCTGGTAAGTCAATAATCATAGATTCTCTTGGACTTGTTCTTGGTCAAAGGGCCAACAAGGACATTATAAAAAAGGGGAAGGACAGGGCCTTTATTGAGGCTGTTTTTTCATCTTATGATGAGGAAACCAAGGACCTTCTTCTTGAATATGGCATTGAGTCAGGGGACCTAGTAGTTGTTTCAAAGGAAATTCGTGAAAAGGGACCAACTATTACTAGGGTCAATAACAGGACAGTGACATCACAAATCCTGTCAAAGATTTCAAGTCATCTCATCGATATTTTTGCTCAGCATGAATCCATCTCCCTTATGGATAACAAAAACCAGTTAAAGTTAATTGATGACTTTTCCGGTAAGGACCAAGAAGAACTTCTTGGTAACTTAAAGGATCTTGTTCATGAGATTAATTCTCTTAAAAATGAATATCATGAAAAGTCTACTATGGAACAAAATAAGGACAGGGAGATAGATCTGCTTGAATATCAAATAAAAGAAATTGAAGACGCAGGTCTAAGTGACTACGACGACGAAGAGCTTTATGATGACTTTAACGTCCTTAACAATATGACAGACAGCTTAATAAAATTATCAGAAGCCAAGTCCCTAATCAATGAAGGCTACGAGACGTCTTCTCTTGAAGACATCTTAGACAAGGTAATTGCCAATGTAGTTGAGGTAACAAGATACAACAAGGACTTAAAGGAAGTCGAAGAAAACCTAGAAGACATAAGATTTAGGATTTCCGACATTGCCAAGGACCTCGACAGGTATGTAAGCTCTAGTGAAGTTGACGAAGAAAGACTTCAATTTTTAAGAGAAAGAATAGACCTTGTAAACAATTTAAAATTAAAGTATGGAAATAATGTAAAGGCCATAAATTCTTTTTACGAAGAGATTAGCGAGAGACTTAGGTTTTTACAAAATTTTGAAGATAATTTAAATAAACTCTTAAGGAAAATTGAAGAGAAACAAGCTGAAGCCACAGTTCTTGCAGAGAAGATTAGTCAAAAGAGAAAGAAGACTTCAGAAATTCTTGAGAAAAAAGTTGAAGAAGAGATCAACAAGTTAAATATAAAGGACGCAAAATTTAAAATTGAAATAAAAGAAAAAGAACTTTCTTTTGATGGGATTGACAAGATTGAATTCTTAATTGCACCAAACCTTGGTCAAGACCTTATGCCAATGGCAAAGGTTGCATCTGGTGGTGAAATGTCAAGAATTATGCTTGGCTTCAAGTCCATAATTGCAGAAAAGGACAACATTCCAACTCTTGTCTTTGATGAAATAGATACGGGTATAAGTGGAAAGACAGCTCAGATAGTTGGGAATAAGATAAAGGAAGTTTCAAAGGATAGACAAGTTATAGTAATTTCTCACTTGCCACAAATTGTTGCCCTTGCGGACACGCACTTTGCAATAAAAAAAGATGTGGTAAACAATAGCACAATTTCTACAATTGACAAATTAAGCTACGACGAGAGAGTTAATGAAGTTGCTAGATTAATTGGCGGAATGAATGTAAGTGAAATTGCAATTGAAACTGCAAAGGAAATGATTGGTGATTAAATGACAAATTCAAATTATGAAGAAAGAACTATGAAATCTACAAAGATTTTTGACGGTAAAGTCCTGCAACTTAGGGTGGATACTGTTGAGATGGAAGGCCAAAAGTACACTAAGAGAGAGATAGTGGAAAGACATCCTTCTGTAGGCATAGTTGCCATAACTGAAGATGATGAAATTATTCTTATTAAACAATATAGGAAGGCCATTGACAAAGAGATTTATGAAATCCCAGCAGGAATGGTTGACTTTGGAGAGGAACCTCAAAAGGCTGCCTTGAGAGAACTAAAGGAAGAAACTGGTTACGAGGCCAAGAAGTCTGACTATCTTGCAGAAATTTATTCTTCACCAGGCTTTACTAATGAAAAATTATTTATTTTTTATGCAGAGGACTTAAGTCTTGGCGACCAAGACCTTGATGAGTTTGAGCACCTTACTGTTGAAAAGATAAAATTTGATGAAGCTCTTAAACTTGTTAACTTGGGCGAGATAAACGACTCAAAGAGTGTGGCAGGTATTCTTTACTACAATAATTTTAGGAGGAATAATGAATAAATCCATTGACTATATAAAAGAAAAAATTAAAAACCAACCTGAGATTGGTATTGTACTTGGATCAGGCCTAGGTGACTTTGCCGATGCCATTGAAGATAAAGTTGAAATTCCCTACACAGAAATTCCTGGTTTTCCAGTTTCTACAGTTAAGGGACACGATGGAAAACTAATTTTTGGTCAAATAAATTCTAAGGAAGTTTGCGTAATGAAGGGAAGAATCCACTATTACGAAGGCTACGACATCAAGGAAGTTGTCTATCCAATAGAAGTTCTTGCAGGCCTTGGAATTAAAACTATAATTCTAACAAATGCAGCAGGTGGAGTTAACACTGACTTTGAGCCAGCAGACCTTATGATTATCACAGACCACATCAACCTAATGGGCAAAAATCCACTTATTGGACCTAACGATGAGGACCTTGGACCAAGATTCCCCGATATGACAGACCTTTATAATAAAGAACTTGTTGAGATTGCAGAAAATTCTGCAAAAAAACTTGGCATCGACATTAAAGAGGGAGTTTATATGTACTTCACTGGACCTTCTTATGAAACTGCAGCTGAAGTAAGGATGGCAAGAATTCTTGGAGCAGATGCTGTTGGTATGAGTACAGTTCCAGAAGCAATTATTGCAAGACATAGGGGCTTAAAGATTTTAGGTATTTCAACAATAACTAACATGTCTACAGGTATTCTTGACACTCCACTTGATCACACAGAAGTTGTGGAAGTTGGAAAAGAAGTTGCAGGCAAGTTTAAAGAACTATTAAAAGAAATAATTGAGGAAATTTAATGAACTTTTTAGATATTATTCAAAAGAAAAAAGAAAATAAAGTTTTAAATCAAAGTGAAATAGAATTTTTTATAGAAAATTATGTAAAGGGAGAAATTCCTGACTACCAAGTTTCTGCCTTTTTAATGGCAATATATTTTAACAAGTTAAACCTAGATGAAACTTATTATCTTACAAAGGCCATGATTGACTCAGGAGAAACTGTAGACTTATCAGAAGTCCCTGGCTCAAAAGTTGACAAGCACTCAACAGGTGGAGTTGGAGACACAGTTACCCTTGTCCTTGGACCCCTACTTGCATCAGTGGGACTTGTCTTTGCCAAGATGAGTGGAAGGGGACTTGGCCACACAGGTGGAACTCTTGACAAGTTAGAAGCAATCCCTGGATTTGACATAAATATTGGCGGAAGAGATTTTATTGAAATCTTAAAAAAATCCAATATTGCAGTAATTGGTCAAACAGAAAATATTGTTCCAGCAGATAAACTTTTATATGCGCTAAGAGATGCAACGGCGACTGTAGATAATGTTAGCTTAATAGCATCTTCTATCCTTTCAAAGAAAATTGCACTGGGAACAGATGCCCTAGTTCTTGATGTTAAGGTTGGAAATGGTGCCTTTATGAAGGACCTTCCGTCAGCAGTAGAACTATCAAAGCTAATGGTTGAACTTGGCAAGAAATTTGGAAGAAATACTAAGGCAATTATCACTAGCATGGAAGAGCCTCTTGGCGATGCCATAGGTAATAGCCTAGAAGTTATTGAGGCAATAAACATCCTAAAGGGAAAGAAGGAAGGTCACTTAAAGGACATTGCTCTAAGAATTGGTGCCAAGCTAATGCTAATGGAAGGCATTTCATCTTCTGAAGAAGAGGCAATAAAAGTTCTTGAAGGAAAGATAAGTGATGGATCTGCTGCCCTAAAATTCAAAGAAATGGTTGAGCTTCAAGGTGGAGACAAGACTTATATTGACGACACAGATAAATTTAAAAAATCTTCAATAATAAAAGAAATTTATGCTGAAGACTCTGGCTACGTAAAATCCATTGAGGCAATTGAAATTGGAATTGCATCAAGAGACTTGGGAGCTGGAAGACATAAGAAGGGAGATGTCCTTGACTTATCTGCAGGAATTTATCTTCACAAAAAAATTGGCGACCTTGTAGAAAAGGGCGACAAGCTTGCTACAATTTACACAGAAAAAGAAAATGAAGTTGAGGGAGCAATCCAAAGAATCAAGGCTGCCTATGCTTTTTCTGATAAGAAGGAAGATTATAAATTAGTTTTAGAAGAGATTGATTGAGATGAATAACTTAGATATTGTATCAATATTAATAAACATTATTGCCCTAATGGTGGCAATAATTCCTCACGAGATAGCTCACGGTTATGTGGCCTATCTCTGTGGAGATACAACTGCAAAGGATGACGGAAGACTTAGCTTAAACCCACTGCATCACATTGACCCTGTGGGGTTAATTTCTATGGTTATTTTTAGGTTTGGTTGGGCAAAGGCTGTGCCTATTAATCCCTATAGGTTTAAGGGTAATAGAAAAGTCGCATCACTTTTAGTTTCTCTTGCAGGAGTCTTTACTAATTTTGTCCTAGGACTTATATCTGGGATAATTTTAGTTTACTTAAATTACAAGTCTTCTGCCTTGGTTCCACTTTTCACATCAATCTTTTGGTACAATATTATGCTTGGTGTATTTAATCTTGTGCCCCTTCCACCACTTGATGGGTCAAAGGTACTGGCGACATTTTTGCCAGAAAATTTGGAATACAAGTTTTATAGGTACGAAAAATATTTTTATTTTGTATTAGTAATAATGATTTTTTCTGGACTTGTTGACAAATTTATTGGGCCAATTGTCTATGGAATAATCAACGGAATTATTTCTTTGGGAATTAATTTATGGAATACAATATTGTTTTAAAAACTTATGAAGGTCCAATGGATCTTCTTTTAGATTTAATAAAAGAAAATGAAATAGATATTTACGACATACCAATTTTTAAAATTACTGAAGAATTTTTAAAATACATTGAGAACATGAAGAAGTTAAACCTAACTCTCACTTCAGATTTTATTTTAATGGCTTCAACTCTTTTAGAGATAAAGTCCAAGATGCTTCTGCCTAAGAAGGAAGACCTAGATGAAGAGTTTGAAGAGGAAGAAGACCCAAGGCAGGACTTGGTGGAAAGTCTCTTGGAGTATAAGAGGTACAAGGAAGCTTCAGAAATTTTAAAAGTTCAAGAAGAGTATGAGTCTAAGTCTTTTTACAAGCTTAGGACAGAAATTTTTTCCATGAATGAGATGGACTTCTTAAAGGATTCTAACGTGGATAAGCTTTCCCTTGCCTTTTTTAACATCTTAAAAAGATACAAGGACAAGGAAGTTGTTGGGATTGAAAGGGAGTACTTCAAGGTTGAGGATGCTGCCAGAAAGATTAAACTTGCTCTTCACAAGAATAAGGAAATAAAATTTAGCGACCTTTTAGTAGATATAGTTTACAAGGTGGATGTCATAACTTATTTTTTGGGCATGTTGGAACTAATTAAGAACGAGTACATCTTTGCAGAACAAAGCGATAATTTTGCAGATATTTTAATTAAAGAGAGAGAATACAATGGACAGGAACAGGCTGAAATCAATAATTGAATCAATTCTTTTCATCTGGGGAGATCCCATAAGCTTAGAGGACCTTGCATCAAGCTTAGAACTTAGGAAGGACTATGCAAGAGAAATCCTCTTAGAGATGAAGGAAAATTATAAAAATGAAACATCAGGACTAAGACTTAGGGAAGTTGATGGTAAGTTTCAACTGGGAACTAAGCAAGAAAATGAACCCTATTTAAAAAATCTAATCCAAGAAAAAAATGAAAAAAATCTTTCAAAACCTGCCCTTGAAACTCTTTCTATTATTGCCTACAAGCAGCCAGTGACAAAGTTGGAGGTAGAAGAACTAAGGGGAGTTAATTGTGACTCAACTATTAAGGGACTTTTGGATTTTGATTTAATAGAAGTTTCTGGCAAGTTAGACAGGATTGGTCATCCTAATCTTTATTCCACAACAGAAAAATTTTTACAAAAATTTGGCATGGAAAACTTGGAAGAGCTGCCTGACTTAAAGGAATTAGAGGAGGAATCTAATTGAGATTACAAAAATACATGGCTCACTGTGGAGCTGCATCCAGAAGAAAGTGCGAAGAGTTTATAAAGAAAGGACTTGTTAAGGTCAACGACAAGGTTGTAACAGAACTTGGGACAAAAATTGATCCCAACGTCGACAGGGTCTACCTTGATGGAAAAAGACTTACACTTGAAGGCAAAAAAGTTTATATGATTTTAAACAAGCCCATTGGAGTTGTAACATCTGCATCTGATGAAAAGGACAGACCAACTGTTACAGACCTTGTGCCAGACGACTACAGGGTCTATCCAGTGGGAAGGCTTGACATAGACACAACAGGTCTAGTCTTTCTTACAAATGATGGTCAACTTGCTAATATTATGATGCACCCAAGATATAAAATCGGCAAAAAATATATAGTAACTGTTGATGGAACTCCCAATGCTCGTGAACTTTCTCTCTTAAGAGAGGGACTTGACATTAGGGACCTAAAAACTTCTCCAGCAAATGTAAAGATTTTAAAATCCTTTAAGCAAGATTCTATTCTTGAAATTGAAATTTTTGAGGGACAAAATCATCAAGTTAAGAGGATGTTTGATTACATTGGTCACAAGGTTAAGAAGTTAAAGAGGATTTCCATAGGAGAAATTCAACTCTTAGATCTTGAAACAGGGAACTACAGATATCTTAGTGAAAAAGAAGTTAAGTATCTAAAGGGATTAAAATGATAGTAAAGGAAAAGTATTTTGAGATAGTGGATGAAGCCCTATCTCATAATTTTTTAGGAAAAATTGCAGTTGATGCAACTGTGGGCAAGGGCAATGATACATTAAAGCTATTAAAAGCTGTTGGAAAAGATGGATTTGTCTATGGCTTTGATGTCCAAGAAGAGGCCTTAAGTAAGGCAAGGGTCTTGTTAGAAGACTATGACAATTATGAATTATTTTTAGATTCTCATGCAAATATTGATAGGCTTGAAAGTTTTGATCTCGTGATTTATAATCTTGGATTTTTGCCAGGTTCTGACAAAAAAATTACAACTTTAAGAGAGTCTACTCTGGAGTCTTTAAGGAAGGCCACAGAAAAAATAAATGAAGCTGGACTTATAATTCTGGTTTCATACCTGGGTCACGAAAACTCTCTTGAAGAGAGAGAGGGAGTGGATGAATTTTTAAAGTCTCTTGATCAAAAAATCTTCAAAGTCGAGAAGAGAGAATTTTATAATCAGAAGCACAATCCTCCCATTGTTTACTTAATTGAGAAGAAGGTGATGAGATGAGAATAGGAATTATAGGAGGAGGACCTGCTGGCATGATGTGTGCCATCAAGGCAGGAGAAAATCATGAAGTTGTCCTCTTTGAAAAAAACGAAAAGCTTGGAAAAAAATTATTTATAACAGGCAAGGGAAGGTGCAACTTAACAAATTACGTAGACGAGAAAGAATTTATGAAAAACCTTGTGAGAAATCCTTCCTTTATGTTCTCATCAATTTATTCTTTTTCTCCTTTCGCAACTTACTATTACTTTGAAGACCTGGGCCTACCCCTAAAGGTTGAGAGAGGGGACAGGGTCTTCCCAGCAAGTGACAAGTCATCAGATGTTATAAGGACCTACGAAAAAAAATTAAGACAAGTGGGCGTTGAAGTGAGACTTAATACAGAAGTGAGGTCTATAAAAAAAGATGGAGAAGTCTTCATCTTAAATGACAAGGAAAAATTTGACAAACTTGTTATCGCAACGGGAGGGGTTTCTTATAAACTCACAGGTTCCACTGGGGACGGCTATAGGTTTGGAAAAGAATTTGGTCACAAGCTTGTGGAACCAAAGCCAGGGCTAATTGGCATAAATCTTTCTAATAATTTTGACTTAGCTGGTCTTAGCCTAAAAAATGTTGAGTTAAGAGTTGAAAAAGATAAGAAACTTATCTCAAGAGAGTTTGGAGAGATGCTCTTCACTCATAGGGGAATATCTGGTCCCATTGTCCTCACAACTTCAAGTAAAATTAATAGGACGGAGGACTTTGATCTTTACTTGGACTTAAAGCCTGCGCTTACAAGTGACAAGTTAGATAAGAGAATCTTGAGAGACTTTGACGAGAACCAAAATAAAAATTTAGAAAATGTTATGAAAAATCTCCTTCCAAGAGATTTGATCCCTTATGTTCTTGATGAAGCAAAAATTCACGGGGACAAGAAGGTAAATCAAGTTACGAAAGAAGAGAGAGAAGGGCTTGTTAAAACAATTAAAAATTTTAAATTAAGATTTGATAGCTTAGACGACATCAACAGGGCAATAGTAACTAGTGGTGGAATTGACGTCAAGGACCTTGACCCAAAGACTATGGAGTCAAAGCTTGTCAAGGGTCTATACTTCATTGGCGAAGTCATAGATGTTGATGGACTAACTGGTGGATATAATATTCAAGTTGCAAACTCAACAGGATACTCCTGCGGCATCAATCTCTAAGCCTTTACTTATTTTCAAAAATAAAATATAATAATTAATGATAAGAGTCACTACAGAAAGTAGTGATTTTTTTTGGAGGTAAAAATGAAAATTGCAATAGATGGACCAGCAGGTTCTGGCAAAAGTTCTCTTGCAAAGGAAATTGCAAAGAGACTTGGCGTCCTATACGTGGATACAGGAGCAATGTATAGGGCAATCACACTTAAACTTTTAAAGGAAGATGAGTCTTCTTACGAAGAAATTCTTAAAAATACAAAAATATCTTTTGATGGAGATAAAATATTTCTTGATGGAAGAGATGTCTCAAAGGAGATAAGAGAAAATGAAATTTCCAACAAGACTTCAGAGATGTCCAAGAAGAAGATCATTAGGGACTATCTTGTGAAGATGCAAAGAGAAATTGCATCTGACAAGGACGTTGTTATGGAGGGAAGAGACATTGGTTCAGTTGTCCTAAAGGATGCTGAGTACAAATTTTTCTTAACTGCTGATGTAGAAACTCGTGCCATGAGAAGGTACAAGCAAATTGATGACGACAAGGTTAGCTTTGAGGAAATATTAGAGGACTTAAAGGTTAGAGACTACAATGACTCTCACAGGGCCAACTCTCCACTAATTCAAACAGAAGATGCAATATTAATTGACAGTACAGACTTAAATGCTGAAGAGACAATTGAAAAAATAATTTCTTATATAAAAAGGTGATTTATGTTTTATTTTGCTGTTAGAAATTTTGTGGGATTTTTCATAAGACACATTTATAGAATTGAGGTCTTAGGAAGTGAAAACATTCCACAAGATAGTGAAAGATTAATAGTTTGTGGCAACCACAAGTGCAACCTAGACCCTGTAGCCATATCGGCAGTTTTTGATAGACAAATTTTTTGGATGGCAAAGAAGGAACTCTTTAAAAATAAATTAATAGGTGGTTTCCTATCTAAGCTTGGAGCCTTTCCCATTGATAGGGAGGGTAATGACCTGGCAGCCATAAAGAAGGCACTAAAAATTTTGAAAAATGAAAAGGTCCTAGGAATTTTTCCTGAAGGAACTAGGATGAAGGAAGTTGACTACACGAGAATAAAATCAGGCATTGCCCTAATTGCACAAAAGACAAACTCAAGAGTCCTTCCAGTTTATATTGAGGGAGACTACAAACCCTTTAGGAAGACTAGGATTCACTTTAGGAAGCCTGTAATGATTAATAAGGAAATAAAATATTCTCCAGAAGAACTTGAAAATATTTCCCAAGACATAATGAGAATAGTGTATGGTGATGAAGTCAAATGGAAATTATTGTAGCTGACAAGCATGGATTTTGTGGCGGAGTAAAAAGAGCTGTTAAGATGGCCTTTGATAATGCAGATGAGGGAGTCTACTCCTATGGTGATCTTGTTCACAACGAAAGAGTTGTAAAGGAACTTGCTGACTTGGGAGTTGTGACAATTGACAAGACAAATGTAGAAGACTCAAAGGTTATAATAAGAAGTCACGGAGTCCATAAAAAGATTTTAGACCAGTTAGAAGAAAAAAATAATGAAATAATAAATTGTGTCTGCCCTAAGGTAGAAAAAGTTTATAATATAGTAGATAATTTCTACAAAAAAGGTTATAATGTAGTAATTATTGGGAATGAAGAACACCCCGAGGTGGTGGGAATTAATTCTCGATGCAATGACTCTGCAACAATTATTTCCAATTTGGAAGACATTAAAATTCCAGAGGGAAAGATAGTTATAGTCTCACAAACTACAAACAAGGTAGATTTTTTCGAAAAAGCAACAAATCTTATAAAAGATATTTCAAAAGATGAAGTTTTAGTTTATAATACTATATGTAATGCAACTTTCGAGAGACAAGAGAGTGTTAGAGATTTATCGAAAAAAGTTGACGCCCTAATTGTTTTAGGCGGCAAAAAATCTTCAAACACAAAAAAACTTGCAGAAATTGCAAAATTAAATTGTAAAAATGTATTTTTAATTCAGTCCATTAGAGATATTGATTTAAATATATTTAAAAAATTTAATAAAATAGGTATTACCGCCGGAGCATCCACACCGGAATCGGTAATCAAGGAGGCTGTTAGTAGGATGGAAAATTTTGACAAAGGTGAGATGATGGAAGCCATCGAAAATTCTTTTAAAAGAATTAGACGTGGTGAAGTAGTAACTGGAGAAGTTTTATATATAACTGATTCAGAAGTAATGGTAAATCTTGGATACAGATCAGATGGTATCATTTCAAGAGATGAACTTGCAGGAGGACCTGATGTAAATCCTCAAGATCTTTATGAACAAGGTCAAGAAATTGACGTTTACGTTCTAAAGATGGACGACGGAGACGGCAATGTTGTTCTTTCAACAAAAAGAGTTGCTGACATGAAGGTTTGGGATGAAGTTGAAGAACTTTATAACAACAAAGAAAACATAACAGTAACTGTTAAGAACCAAGTTAAAGGTGGACTAACTGCAGATTTCAGAGGACTTAATGCATTTATACCTGCATCTCATGTTTCTGTTAGATTCCAAAAAGATTTAAGCAAATTCATTGGAGAAGAATTCGAAACTGAAATTATCGACTTTGATAAGAGAAAGAGAAGAATTGTTCTTTCAAGAAAGAATGTACTTCAAGAAGAACTAGACAAGGTTCGTGACGAAGTATATGACAAGCTTAAAGAAGGAGACATTATCGAAGGAACTGTACAAAGATTAACTAACTTTGGTGCATTCGTAGATGTTGGAGGAGTAGATGGACTTATCCATATCTCTGAACTTTCTTGGAACAGAGTTAAACACCCTTCAGATGTAGTAGCACCTGGAGATGTAGTTAAGGTACAAGTTCTTAATGTAGATAAAGAAAAGAATAGAATCGCACTTGGACTAAAACAAACTATGGAAAAACCATGGGATGTATTTACTAATGAAGTTAAAGTTGGCGACGTTGTTAAGGGTAAGGTTGTAAACCTTCTTGACTTCGGTGCTTTCGTAAGACTTGAACAAGGCGTTGATGGTCTACTTCACGTTTCTCAAATCTCAAGAGAACACGTTGAAAAACCACAAGATAAACTTTCTATTGGTGAAGAAGTTACAGTTAAGGTAACTGACATTGATGAAGAAAATCAAAAGATTTCTCTTTCAATCAAGGCTCTAATTGAACCTGAAGAAAAAGAAGAAGGCGAAGAAGCTAAACCAAAGGAAAGAAAACCTAGAAGAGAAAGAAAAGCTCCAAAGAGAGAAAAGAAAATTGAAGAACCTAAACAAGATGACTTCAACATGACTATTGGAGAAATGCTAGGACTTAACTTCTCAGATGCAAATCTTGATGCTGATCTAGTTGATGAAGATGTAGCTGAAGAAGAAAATACAGATCAAGAATAATAATTCTTATTTGAATTTTAAATATAAGGAGACTCGCAAGCCGGGTCTCTTTTTTCTTGCAAAAAACTGAAAAGGCAATTAAATAGTTTTATAAATATTTATAATTGCTATCTCACTTTAAAACCTTTGCTTCTATGATATAATCAAATAAAGTATATAAGGAGGTAATTATGAATAAGAAAAGATTAACTTTGATTGTGCTTTTACTTATTGGTCTTCTAATGCCATCAAGTTTATTGGCAAAAAGTTTTTCTGATTTAATTTACCATATGGCTTAGGAGACTGAGCCATATTTTTTTATGCCTCGTAAGTGAAAAAATTTTTTCATCTTTAATTTAAAATTTTCAGAAGCTATCTCCTTGAAGAATTAAAAAATTTTATGGCCTTCCATTATAAAAATTTATAAAATAACACGTTATACAAATAAATTGTTAAATTAAATGTTATAATGATCTTATGAGATACATAATTTTTTTACTTATTTTTTTGACAGGCTGCAGGAGTAAGGAAGCTAAAATTTTAGACAACTCAATTCATGATAATCTTTCAGCAGAAATTATTTCTCTTGATGGGGAATATGGAAGCGAATTAAAAATTAAAAATAGGGACAGAGAATTTTCTATTGATGTAAGTGACATAAGGCCTTGGAAGCTTGATTTTTGTAATGTCGATGGAGGTGAGATGGAGCTTGCGATTGGTGTTTATAAAAAGACGCCCTTTGATCAAAAATTTGACAGGAGGTGCTTCTTATATAACATTGACCTTAAAAACAAAAAGCTAAGACCAAAACTTAGAATTTCAAGATTATATAACCCCATTACAGATTTTAACTTGTGCGACCTTGATGGAGATGGTTATGATGAGATTATTTCAATAGAAAAAAACCTTGATGGCAATTATTTATTTGGTGTATATGACTGGACTAATTTTGCTGTCGAAAGAAATCATGGGAGTGAAGTCTTAAAGGACCAGCCAAAGTTTTTAGACAAGGAGAAAAAAGTTGAGATAGATGGAAGCGAGAGAGAATTATATTTAGAAGGAGATGAAATAAAATGGAAGTAAAGAAGAAAATAATTTTAACGTCACTTGTAGCACTTTTGCTTTTGACTGGCTGTAAAAATGATAAGGGAGTATTGCCAGAAAAGGAAGCTGCAAAGATTGAACTTCAAGATACAAAATTTTTAGATGAAATGGAAAATAAAACCACTTATATTGATTACAAGCTTTCCGAATTCACACCAAGCCTTAAAGATTATAAGATTGCTGATGACTTTTCTAATGTTGTTAATTTTTCTGAATTTGGAGATTTTACTCAAAAACAAAAAGAAATGCTATTAAAAAATGGATTCGTAATTACTAAACCAAAAAACTTGGAAAACAATGAATACAGTGAAGATCCATGGAATTATGAATTCGACCAAATTCACCAAATTTATGAAGACAACGAGTATAAAATCTTAGCAAGTTTTGTCACAACTGATTCAGTAACTCACATCTTCCACATTTTTTACGATGGATTTTTGAGAAATTTGGAAAAGGATGAGTTCTATCCAAAGTCTCTTGAACTAAATAAAAACTTGCTTGCAGAAAATATAAATCTTCTAAGTGAAATAAAAAATGAAAAATTAAAGGATATTCAATTTAAAAATATTGCCTTTATAGCTACAGGACTTAAGCTTTTGGGAAGCGAACCTGAAAATTTACCTGAAGAAGCCAAGAAGATTTACGAAGAAGAGATAAAAAATGCAAGCTCAGAAGAAATTGCTTCCTCAGCTATAAGTGGAAGAGATGTAGATTTTTCACAACTTAAACCTAGGGGACACTACACTAGAAGTGAAGAATTAAAAAAATATTTCTCAGGCACAATGTACTTTGGGCAAGTAGGCATATTTATTGAAAATGATGGAGATCTTAATGAAGATGGCATCTTGCAAGGACTACTTCTTACTCATTCAATTTATAAAAATCCTGAAATTTTAAAAACTTGGGAAGATTTAGTTGAGCCAATTGACTTTTTAGTGGAGTCTGCTGATGACCTTTCCATAAGAGAATATGCAAGAACTCTTTACGGGGTTTATGGAAAAGATTTTGACATCAATAAATTAGATGATAATAAAAATTTAAGCAAGGTTTACACAGTCTTGAAGTCCTATCCAGATCCACAAGTTGCAGGTTTTATGGGCAAGTCCTTTAGGTATATGCCACAAAGAGCTGTAATGGATAGCGTATTGATGCAAAATGTTGTTGATATTGCAGGCCCAAATCACCCATCTGATAGACCAATTTATTCTGGCCTAGACCTTATGGCTGCCTTTGGAAATGAAAAGGCGAGAGAAATTTTAGATAAGGATCCTTACAATTCTCACTGGGATAAGTACAAGGAAAAAACTGATGAAAATATTTCTACTGTAGAGAAGATGGAAGATTTAGACTGGCAAAAAAATATGTATCGTGGTTGGCTTTGGATGCTAAAGTCCTATGATCAAAAATTTGGAGAGGGATACCCAATGTTTATGAGAAATGATGCTTGGGAAAGGAAGGACCTAGTATCTGCCCTTGGATCTTTTGCAGAATTAAAACACGACACAGTTTTATATGGAAAGGCAGTCATGGCTGAAATGGGTGGCGGAGGAGATTTTGAAATTCCAAAATCCTACGTTGAACCAAATGTTGAGCTTTATGAAAAATTAAATTGGCTACTTGAATTTACAAAGGTCAATTTAAAAGATCGCCAAATGTTAAGTCAAAAGTATGAAGAAAAATTAAATAACTTCCAAGCCATGGTTGTTAAGTTTAGAGATATTTCTATTAAGGAACTTCAAAATGAGCCTCTTACTGAAGAAGAAATTATTGATTTACTAAACATTGGTGGAGAAATGGAAAGAATAATGGTTGACTTCGTTGAATCCTCTGATGAAAATAATATTTCTTATTGGTATGAAATCCAAAATGCAACTGATAGGAGGATGCCAGTTGTAGTTGACCTAATGAGAGTTGTGGAAAACAGCGTGGGTCTTCCTAAAGACGAAATCTCTCACATAGGAACAGGTAAGCCGATGGAAATTTTTGTAATCTATCCTCACCAAGATAAACTTTATATGGGTAGGGGAGGAACTTTCTCTTATTACGAATTTTTAAATAAGGAAAGACTTACTGACGAAGATTGGCAAAAGATGGTTTATGATGATGCAAGAGATTTTCCAAAATGGTATAAAGACCTTGTGACAGAAGAAAAGAAAGCAATAGAATTTCATAGTTATGGACCAGATTATGAAGAAAGCATGTATAAAGAGTAGTTAAAGAGGGCTAGCCCCTCTTTTTTTCTTGCAAATTTTTAAATTTGAAATTACTATGTGTTATAATACTTTGAGGTGATGATATGCTTTTAGATTTAGTTGAAAAGAGAAGAAGTATAAGAAAATTTACTGATGAAAAAGTTTCTGAAGAAGACTTGAGAGAAATCTTAACAATTGCACTGCATGCCCCAACGGCAAAAAACAGAAACCCAGTTAGATATATAATTATTAGAGATAAAAAAAGATTGGAAGAGCTTTCTAATTATAAGGTAAACAGCGCCAAGTTCTTGGCGGGAGCTGATGTAGCTATTGCCATAGTAACAGATAGTGAGATTGCACCGAACACCAACCACCAAGATGCATCTATTGCTGCAACATATATTTTACTTGCTGCTGCTGACTTGGACCTTGGAGCAACTTGGGCAAATGTTGTTGATGCCAAGTACGAAAGTGGAATTTCTGCTCAAGACTTCTTGCACAAGTTCTTTGACCTTGAAGACAAATTTGATGTTGAGTGCATAATTGGCATAGGTCATCCAGCAGAAGAAAAATCAGAGAAAGTTCCCTTTGAATATTCTGAAAATGTATTTGAGGATTTACATGATAAGCTTAAATAATTTAAATGAAACAGAAAAATTTGGAATCTTTCTAGGAGAAAATTTAAATCCAGGAGATGTTGTCTGCCTCAATGGTGACTTGGGAGCAGGTAAGACAACCCTAACTAAATCTATTGCCAAGGGACTTGGGATCGATGACTATGTAACAAGTCCAACCTTTACCATAGTTAATGAATATTATGGTAAGACTGACCTCTACCACATTGACACCTATAGACTAGACGACAAAATTGATGTGGACTATCTTGGCTTTGATGAATATTTTTATTCTGATGGAGTTACCATAGTTGAGTGGGCAGAAAAAATTAGGGATGCCCTGCCAGAGGAATACATGGAGATAAATATTAAGTCCCATGATGATAAGAGGGACCTAGAGATAAATTATCTTGGAAATAGATTTGATAAATTGAAGGAGAAATTAGATGAAAGTTTTGGGAATTGATACTTCCACAAGGACAACTGCTATTGGACTAATTGAAGATGATGAGGTCTTAGCTGAATATAACTTAAGAGGTCGCGTTTCTCATTCAGAATCAGTGACAGATATGATTGAAGAGATTTTCAAAAAATTTGAATTTTCTTTAGATGACATTGACTTAATTGCCGTTGGCATAGGACCAGGATCCTTTACAGGACTTAGAATTGGAATTACTATTGCCAAGGTCTTGGCATTTTCACTTAATAAGGACTTAGTTGGAGTTTCATCTCTTATTGCAAATGGGATGTCAGACTACGGCAAGGTAGCAACTATTGTTGATGCAAGACGTGGAAATGTCTACGGATCTATAATTGATAATAAAGAAGAGCCAGAAGTTCTATTCGAAGACTCTCTCTTGCCCTTTGAAAAATTTAAGGAAGAATTAAACAAGTATGATGAGGTCACTCTTGTGGGACTTGATGCAGAAAAGTTTTTGGGAGAAATCCCCCAAGGGAAATTATCAAAGAACAAGGGAATGAGAGGGACAAATATTGCAAGGCTAGGTCTAATAGAATATAAAAAGAAGGGACCTGTAGATGTTTTTAATCTTGTACCAAATTATTTAAAATTATCACAGGCAGAGGCCCAGTATGAAAAGAATCACGAGACTGGCAAATAAGTCTGACATAGATAGGATTCACGAGCTTGAGGTTGAAAACTTCGAGAACCCCTGGTCAAAAAAATCCATTGAGAACGCCATAGTTTTTGATGAATTATCAGATATTTTAGTTGTAGAAGCTGATGGCGACCTAGGGGGTTTCATTTCCTTTATGACGATTTATGACGAGATTCACATTGGAAATGTTGCAGTTGCAAAAAAATATCGTGGGCAAAAATTTGCAAATGACCTCTTTGAAGGTCTAATAGATCTTGCAGACAAGGGATCCTACAAGATAACCCTAGAAGTTGAAAACTCTAATAGGGTTGCCTTTAATTTGTATAAAAAGTTTGGATTTATTATCCAAGGAATGAGAAAAAATTATTATGGCATCGACAGGGATGCCTATATAATGTGGAGGGAGTGATGAGATGAAAGTTTTAGCAGTGGAATCCTCTTGCGACGAAACTTCAGTTGCTGTAGTTGAAGACGGACGAAAAGTTTATTCCAATGTAATTGCATCACAAATTGATACACACAAAAAATTTGGTGGAGTAGTGCCTGAGATTGCATCGAGACAACACGTTGAGGCAATTAACACAGTATTAAAAGAAGGACTTGATGAGGCAGGAGTGGACCTTAAGGATATAGATATTATTGCAGCGACAAAGGGACCGGGACTTATTGGGGCTCTTCTAGTTGGTTTAAGTGCAGGAAAGACTCTTGCCCTTGCAACTAATAAACCCTTTGTTGGAGTTAACCACATAGTGGGACATGTTTGTGCAAACTATATTTCCTTTAAAGAATTGGAGCCACCCTTTATAGGTTTAATAATTTCTGGTGGTCACACTTATTTAATCGAAGTCAAAGACTATGTTGACTTTACACTTCATGGAAGAACTGTTGACGATGCAGTGGGAGAAGCCTTTGACAAGGTGGCAAGGGCCATGGGCATTGGTTATCCCGGTGGACCTATAGTGGATAAGCTTGCAAAAGAAGGCAAGGAGACCATAGACTTCCCAAGAGTTATGATCAAGGAAGACAATTACAACTTTTCTTTTTCAGGTCTTAAGACTGCAGTCCTAAATTATTTAAATTCAACTAAGCTTCGTGGAGAAGAAATTGTTAAAGAAGATGTTTGTAAGTCTTTTCAAGAAGCAGTTGTTGATGTCCTACTTGAAAAGTCCTTTAGACTTGCAAAAGAAAAGGGCATGGATAAGATTGTCCTTTGTGGTGGAGTTTCAGCAAACTCTAGGATAAGAGAAGCCTTTGAAGAAATGGGCAAGGAAGAAGAGATTAAAATCTTCTATCCTGAACTCAAGCTTTGCACAGATAACGCAGCTATGATTGCTTCAGCAGCCTACTATGAATACATGGCTGGCAAGCTTGATGAAGAAAATTTTGCAAACCCAAATTTAGGTTTGGAATAAGTTAGATATTAAAAAATCTAAGTCTATGAATTAATAATACTTCATGACTTAGATTTTTTTATTTTGTAGTAAAAGTTTACAAGCTTATACTTTTGTAAAAAGAAGTAAATTTCTGTGAAATTATAGACTTTTATAAAGTTATAAGATTTTATGAAGTTATTACTTCTTATAAAGTTAAAAGATTTTATGAGGTCAGACTTTTTTACAAGTTAGTGAAAACTTGTGGAGTCAAAAACAACAATAAAAAAAGTGCATTTCTGCACTTAATTTTATAAAGAATTAATAAATTTTAAAATTTCTATCTTAGAAAGACTATTTTCAAAAACTTCTAGGTGGTCAATGCCCATGAGTTCGTGGGCACTTTTCAAGCCCTTCTTTACCAACTTTTCAACAGAATAAAGTTCGCCAAAGTCAGAAGCCTTTGATGAAAGGAAAATTAAATTTGAAATTTGATTTAGGTTTTTATTGTAAACTTCTCCAGGAAGCTTTTTATAATTTTCCATCATAGAGATAGAAACAGATTTTAAATTAAACCTAAGCTCGCCAAAGTCATCTTCAAGTCCAAAGAGCTTAATAAGTTCGAAGAAAAAGTCTTCACCATTGAGGGCCTTAAAGACATCGCCAATAAAAATTGAATTTTTGTTGGGATTTAAGACCTTTAGGATAATTTTATTGCCAAGGATTTTTGCAGAAATCCCAGACTTAGTCTTGAAAATAAAGAAGTCACTGTCCCTTAAATTATTTTTAATTTTATCTGTAAAGATTGGGTCAGAGAATTCAAAGTTCACATATAAGATGCCTGAGTCAGAAGTCTTGCCTTGGATCTCCTTGTAAATGTTATTGCTAGAAATTTTTTTGCCAAAATAATAGGTGTTTAAAATATTTTCTGGCACGCTTTCTGTGTTGCCAAGATAAAGATTGTCCAAGTAAGTTGGGGATTCAATGGAAATAATATCCTTTAAATCTGTATAGACTTCTTCGACATGTTCATCTTTTTCAAAGACGAGCTTATCCACGTGAGTTTCGGTAGAAGAAAATTCAAGGAACTTGTAACCATCTAAAAACTTAACGCCCAGGTCTTCCAAGTAGCCTCGTAACCTTTCATAAATCATATTGGAGTCCAAGCTGAAGTAAGAGCCTGAGCCAATATAATCAAGAAGGGCTTCCTTTAATTCACTAACTGGAGAAGTGGCTTTCAAGTTGTAGATACTTGCTAAGTAGTAGTAAAAATTTGAATTCAAAAAGTCTGAAAACAAAAAGTACTTCTCAATACTTGATTCACTTTCAAAATCAAGGGGAGAAAGCATCAGCTTGTAGATTTTCTTCTTGCTAACTTCATCAAGCTCATCAACATCATAGGATGAATTCATAGACAAGTCCATTATTCTTGGACTTTCTTTTTTTGTCATCTTTTCATTTATTTCAAGAATTTCTTCTTCAGTCATTATATTTTTTAAAATTTCAAAAGTGTTTTTAAAGTTGTATTCAGAAAACCTGTTGTCAAAGTTTATATAAGTATTTTCTCCGTGAGAGATATTTGCAAACTCATTAAAGCCCTTTGTATAAATATTTATATTTTTTGGGTCTAAGTTTGCGTGATTAATAAGTCCATAGGCAAGAGCAAGGTTCCCAAAACCATCGCCTAATAAATAGGCAAGAGAACCTTCGTCACGATTGGGCATTAGGACCTTTACTTCATCATCAGAAACTTTTTTTGCAGCAAGGATGGCTGCAGAAATTGTTGCAGCTGCAAGAGCTAATTTTTTGATGTCATCTTTTCTTGACATAATTTCACCTCAAGTAGACTTTACCCAATATATAGCCACTTAATTCTAGTTTGTTAAATTGTTTTTGAACAAGTATAATGGAGCTTGGAGGGATTAACTTGAATAAATATAAATTAATCGAAGAGAAATATATAGACGAGGTTGCATCTAAGTGCAAGGTCTATACTCATATAAAGACAGGAGCAAGAGTCTTAACTCTTGAAAACAATGACGACAACAAGGCCTTTGGTATTGGATTTAGGACGCCACCTGTAAGGGGCAATGGTGTTTGTCACATAGTTGAGCACTGCGTACTTTCTGGTTCAAGAAAGTTCAGGACTAAGGAGCCTTTCATGGACTTGATAAAGTCATCGCTACAAACTTTTTTAAATGCCATGACTTTTCCAGATAAGACAATTTATCCAGTTTCATCAAGAAATGAAAAGGACTTCTACAACTTGATGGACGTCTACCTTGATGCAGTTTTCCATCCAGCAATTTATGAAGAAGAAAAAATCTTTCTTCAAGAGGGCTGGCACTATGAATTAAAGGACAAGGATGACGACTTAAAATACAACGGAGTTGTCTACAACGAAATGAAGGGTGTTTATTCTTCATCAGAAAATATTGTGTCAGATGCCATGGTCTTTGCCCTTCATGAGGACTCATCCTATGGAGTTGACTCTGGTGGAGATCCTAAACTTATTCCTAGCCTAAGCTACCAAGAGTTTAAAGACTATCACAAAAAGTACTACCACCCATCAAACTCCTACATCTATCTTTATGGAAATCAAAATATGGAAGAAGCCTTAGACTTCATTGACAAAAATTATTTGCAAGACTTTGACAAGGCTGAAATCAATTCAGAAATTATTTTAAATGATGAAATAAAAGAAACTAAGGATGTGGAAATTACATTTTCTGCATCAAAGGAAGAAATGAAGGACAAGATCGACTACCTATCTAAGGGTTGGACAATTGGTTATGCCGACTCCAAGATGGATGTCTTTATGCGTGACTTCTTGGCAGAACTTTTAATTGAAGCTCAAGGAGGACCACTAAGAAAGGCAATACTAGATGCAGGTCTTGCTGAAGATGTATATTCAGAAACTTCATCTTCACTTCCTCTAGACCTATCTATAGTTTTAAAAAATACTGACGCAGATAAGAAAGATGAATTTTTAAAAGTTTTAAAGGACACTTTAGAAAAACTTGTTGAAGAGGGAATTGACAAGGATCTACTTGAAGCAACTTTAAATAAGTTTGAATTTATCTTTAGAGAGGGTGGAGGAACTCAAAAGGCAATAATCTATTATATTAGGGCTCTAAACTCATGGCTTTACGACCAATCACCACTTGATGCCCTCTACTACAACGATGTTTTGGAAGTAGTTAAGGAAAAACTTGATGATGGCTTTGTAGAAAATTACATCAAGGAAAAACTTATAGACAACGAGTATTCTGTAAATCTTCTTGCAAGACCAGAGCTAAATAAAAATGACAAGGAAGAAGAGGCCTTAAGAAAAGAACTAGAAGACTTAAAGTCAAAAATGTCAGAGGAAGAAATTGATGAAATTGTAAAAAAATCAAGAGACCTTGAAGATTATCAAAATGCTGAAGACTCAAAGGAAAACAAGGACACAATTCCTTCCCTAGACTTATCTGACATAGACGAAAAAGTAACTCGTTACTCAGTGGAAGAAGACAAAATTGGAGATGTGATTTATCTAAAATCAAATCAAGAGACAAATGGAATTGTCTACACAAGTCTATCTCATGACATTTCTTTTATAGAAAAAGAAGAGATGGAGACAATGTCCCTTCTACTTTCATTAATTGGACTAATTGATACAGAAAATTACACTTATGAAGAATTAAATAACGAAATTTACAAGGCGACTGGTGGAATTTCCTTTAACCCAGCTGTATATGTTGATGCAAAGGACAAGGAAAAATATGTCCTAAGGATGAACATAAAGATGAAGTCAACTGCAGATAAGTTTGGGCGAGGTCTTGAAATTATAGATGAAATAATGAAGAGGTCAATCCTCGATTCTAAAAAGAGGATTAGGGAACTTCTAAATATTTTAAAATCAAGAATTGAATCTACGATGCTACAAAATGGCCACCAATTTATAATTTCAATTTTAAAATCCTACTACTCAAGAGTTGCAGACATTCAATCCCACATTGGAGGACTAGATTATTACAAGTTCATGAGGGATTTTGTTGAAAACTTTGAAGATAAGTGGGAAGACTTTGAAAAAGAAGCAGAAAAAATTTATGGAAAACTCTTTGTTAGAGACAACTTAATTATTTCAACTACAGGAAACCTAGCTGATTTAGATAGACTTAAGCCTGAGTTAGAAAAATATATTAAGTCTTTAGAAGTGAAAAACATAAAGCCAGCAGATTATGAATTTAAAAGAGAAAATAAAAATGAAGGACTTTATACAACTTCAAATGTTGTCTACGTATCAAAGGGTTATGACCTGGAAGACTTGGGATTAAAATACAGGGGAGACCTAACAGTCCTCGCAAACATTTTAAACTCATCCTTCCTTCACAACGAAATTAGGGCCAAGGGTGGAGCCTATGGCGGTGGAATTTCTATTGGAAGGTCTGGCGACATGGCGACTTACTCTTATAGGGATCCAAATTTAAAAAACACAGTTAAGGTTTACGACTCTATTGGAAACTTTGTAGAAAATTTAAAGATGGAAGATGAGGACTTAAAGAACTTTATCATTGGATCAATGAACTCCTTTGACCCACTACTTTCTCCAGAACAAATTGGAGACATTAACCTATCAAGATTTATAACAGGACTTACAATAGAAGACCTAGAAAAATCTAAGAAGGAAGCCCTTGAAACAAACTTGGAAAGATTAAATACCTATGGAAAATTCTTTGATGAAGCTATGAAGAAAAATTATCTTTCTGCCTTTGGTAGCGAAAGCATAATTAGGGATGGGGCTGACCTCTTTAAGGAAATAAAATCCATTAAGTGATTGGTGAACTATGATTAATTACGAAGACATATTAAGTGAAATTGAAAGGCTAATGAAGGAAGCTTCAAAAATTTTCTTTGACTTAGACCCACAAAATAATTTCGAGATGAAGGGGAGAAATGACTTTGTAACAGAAGTGGACTTCAAAGTTCAAGAAGTTTTAGAGGGCGAACTTTTAAAACTAATAGAAGGGTCTAACCTCTTGGCAGAAGAAAAGGGCAAGTCAAGTGCAGAGATAAAAGACTACACTTGGGTTCTTGATCCTGTTGATGGAACAAGCAACTTAGTCCATGGATTTCAACACTCAGTTATTAGCTTAGCACTAATTGAAAAATCAGAAATTGTCATTGGGGCAGTTTATGATCCCTATAGAGATGAATTTTTTTCAGCAATAAAAGGTCAGGGCTCAAGACTAAATGGTAAAGTCATTAGAGTTTCTCATAATGAAGAACTTGCCAACTCTCTTATTGGTGTTGGAACTGGTGGAGGAAGATTGGGAAGGGTTGACGAGACCTTTGAGATGATGAGATTTATTTACGAGAATACAAATGGCATAAGGCGAATTGGGACTGCAGCCCTTGAGATGTGCTACTCAGCTTGCGGAAGGTACGACGCCTTTATAGAAGACGACCTAAACCTTTGGGACTACGCAGCAGGGACCTTAATAGTTAGAGAAGCTGGCGGACAAGTCATCAATATGCATGGAGAAGAAGTCAAGACAGAAAGAAGAGGCGGAATAATATCTGGCTCTAAAAAAATTGTTGATGAATTAAAAAGATTTACCTATTAAGTTAAAAAATAAAATTTATAAGATCAAAAAACTTTTAAGGCAGGATGAAATTTCATCCTGTCTTTTGTGTAAAAAAATAGGAAAGATGAAATAATTTTGAAGGAATAATCTTAATAAAAATTATAAAAATAAAAAAATTTTTTATAAAAATACAGCTTTACTTTTTTAAATAGGGCTATTTTACTTTAAATTCTAATACTTTATCAATTATTCCCTGGTTCAGAAAAACTATTGACAATTAAAAATTAAATTGTTACTATCTAAGAGTACGAGAGCTCTTATCATGAGTGAAAGTGTGCCTAGGGATCCGGGCTTTGCCAAGGACCGAGCGGTACGGGTACTTTTATTAAAGTATCACACCTTAGGGAAAAAAGCCCAGAGGGGTAGGTTTTACGAAATCTGCCTCTTTGGGCTTTATTTAATTTACTGGAGGAAATTATGAAAACTATTTACCAAGGAAAAACTAAGAATGTATTAGAAGACAACGGAAGATGTTACCTACAATTCAAGGATGACATGACAGGAACTGACGGAGTTTTTGATACTGGTGGAAACCAAGTAGCTGGTAGTATTGAAGGTGCAGGTAAAGAATGTCTAAAGGTTACTAAATACTTCTTTGAAAAAATCAACGAAGCAGGAATTAACACTCACTACATTTCTTCTGACCTTGACAATAATTTAATGGAAGTAAAAAGAGCAAGTGTATTTGGTAAAGGTCTTGAAGTTATTACAAGATTTAAGGCTGTTGGATCTTTCTACAGAAGATATGGTCTTTATATAGAAGAAGGTGCTGACCTTCCAGAATATACTGAAATCACTTTAAAAGATGATGGAAGAGACGATCCACTTATTACTAAAGAAGGACTTGTTACCCTAGGTATCTTAAAAGCTGAAGAATATGATACAATCGTAGAAATGAATAGAAAAATTGCAAATATTGTAAAAGACCTTTTAAAAGAAAAGGGACTAGACCTTTACGATATTAAGTTTGAATATGGTAGACTTGAAGGATCAGACGAAATCGTCTTAATTGACGAAGTTAGTGGTGGAAACATGAGAGCCTACAAAGATGGAGTATATGTAAAACCTCTTGATGTTTCAAAATATTTAGGAATTTAAGGAGTAAAAATGAGAGTATCAATTATAATGGGTTCAATTTCCGACAGAGAAATTGCAGACAAGATAGTTGCAAAATTAATGGAATTTGGAATTGAATATGAAGCCAAAGTAATTTCTGCTCACAGAGCCTTAAAAGAGTTACAAGAATATGTAAAAAATGCTGAAGATGAAAGCCAAGTTTTCATTTCAATAGCAGGCAAGGCTGCCCACCTTGGTGGAGTTATAGCAGCTCTTACTACAAGACCTGTTATTGGAGTTCCTGTTAAGAGTTCAACTCTTGACGGACTTGATGCACTTCTTTCCACTGTTCAAATGCCAAGTGGAGTACCTGTTGCTACAGTTGCTATTAATGGTGGAGAAAATGCTGCAATCCTAGCTGCAGAAATTTTGGCTATTTCTGATGACAATTTAAAGGAAAAGCTAAGACAATTTAGGTCTGATATGTCAGAAAAAATTGCAAACACCGAATATATTTACGAAGGATAAAAGGAGCGGAGATGGCAATTAATTATAAGAATGCAGGCGTAGATGTTGATGCCGGTCAAAGAGAAGTTGAATTAATTAAGGGTATTGTTAAAAAAACTCAATCAAGGGATGTCTTATCATCCCTTGGGGGTTTTTCTGGTTTATTTAATTTAGACCTAGATGGAATTAAAAATCCTGTGCTTTGTAGCGGTACAGATGGTGTTGGAACTAAGGTTATCTTGGCTCACATGCTTGATAAGCACGACACTATTGGTATTGACTGTGTGGCCATGTGTGTAAATGATATTTTATGCCAAGGTGCTAAGCCACTTTTCTTCTTAGACTACATTGCAACTGGAAAATTAATTCCAGAGAAGATGGAAGAAATTGTTAAGGGAGTTGCTGAAGGTTGTATCCAATCTTCTGCATCACTTATTGGTGGCGAAACAGCAGAAATGCCTGGAGTTTACCAAGAAGACCAATACGATCTAGCAGGCTTTGCTGTTGGAGTAGTTGATAAGGAAAAGATTATCGATGGTTCTAGCATCAAGGAAGGCGACATAGTATTTGGACTTTCTTCCAATGGTATCCACTCTAATGGTTATTCACTTGTTAGAAAAATTGTCTTTGACCACTGCAAGCTTTATTTAAATGAAGAAATTGATGAATTAAATTGTACTCTAGGGGAAGAACTTTTAAAGCCAACAAGGATTTATGTTAAGGAAATTCTTGAACTTTTAAAAACTGTAGACATAAAGGGAATGAGTCACATAACAGGTGGCGGCTTCTACGAAAATATTCCTAGGATGATTCCAGATGGACTTTGTGCAAAGCTTGATGCATCTGTAATCGAAACTCCTGAAATATTTAAGCTTTTAAAGAAGTGGGCTGATCTTAAGGATGAAGACATGTATGCTACCTTTAATATGGGAGTAGGCTTTACCCTTGTTGTAGATCAAGAGGATAAGGAAAAAGTTGTTGACTTCTTTAAGGATACTGACTTAAAGCTTTATGAACTTGGAAAAGTTGTAGCTGGAGAAGATAAAATTGATCTTAGCCTCTAAAAATATCGCAGTTTTAATTTCAGGTGGTGGCACAAATCTACAAGCCATCATTGACAATACAGAAAACAATTATATCAATGGAAAAATAAAAATTGTCATTTCCAATAAAGAAGATGCTTATGGTTTAGTGAGAGCAGAGAAGGCAGGCATACCTGGTTTCTTTATAAAAGATGATGAAGAACTAATAAGCAAGCTAAGAGAATATAATATTGACTTAATCATTCTGGCAGGATATTTAAAAATCTTGCCAGAAAAAATTACCAAGATTTATGAGAATAAAATAATAAACATACATCCATCATTAATTCCTTCCTTTTGTGGCAGGGGTTATTATGGATTAAAAGTTCATGAGGCCGTCATAAAAAGAGGTGTCAAGTACACTGGTGCCACAACTCATTTTGTAAATGAGGGAGCAGATGAGGGTCCTATTATCATGCAAAGAATTGTTGAAGTTGAAGGGGAGAGTCCTGAAGAGCTTCAACAAAAGGTTTTAAAGATTGAGCACGAAATTTTGCCTCTTTCTGTAAAATATTTTTGCGAGGATAAGTTAAAAGTTGTTAATGGAAAAGTTGTAATTGGAGGTTAGGATGAGGGCACTTATTTCAGTTTATGACAAAGAAGGAATTGTTGAATTTGCCAAGGAACTTGTTAATAGAGGTTGGGAAATCATTTCTACTGGTGGAACTTATAATAAGTTAAAGGATGCAGGAATAGATGTAATATCTGTAGACAAGGTTACTGGCTTTCCAGAAATTTTAGATGGAAGGGTAAAGACTCTTAACCCAAAAATTCATGCTGGCATCCTTGCTAGACGTGACTTAAAAGATCACATGGAAACTTTAAAGGAAGAAGAAATTGAAACAATTGATATGGTTGTAAACAATCTCTATCCCTTTGAAGAAAAGTTGCTTGAAAATGCAGACCACGAAACTATGATTGAAAATATAGATATTGGTGGACCTTCCATGATTAGGGCTGCTGCCAAAAACTATAAGGACGTCTACATTGTAACTGATCCAGCAGACTACAAGCTTGTACTCGAGTACATAGACAAAAAAGATCCAAAATTTAATGAGTATTTAGCCTGCAAGGCCTTTAGCTACACTGCTCATTATGATGCAGTAATTTCAAATTATTTTGCAAAAAGACAAGGCGAAAGATTCCCAAGATACATTAACAAGTCCTACAAGCGTGTTGAAGAATTGCGATATGGTGAAAATCCACACCAAATGGCAGCCTTTTATGAAGATTCCTACACACCAGACAAGATCGAATACAAGGTTCTTCATGGAAAACAAGTTTCTTACAACAACTTAAATGATATGTACTCTGCCCTAAATGCAGTTATAAATTTTGAAAAACCAGCTGCTGTTGCTATTAAGCACACTAACCCTTGTGGAATTGGCACTGGAGACAGTCTTGAAGAAGCCTTTGTAAAGGCTTATGAATGTGATGACGAATCAATTTTTGGTGGAATCATTGCCCTAAATAGGGAAGTTGATGTAAAAACTGCAGAGCATTTATCAAAAATTTTCTTAGAAATTGTAGCTGCACCAAGTTTTTCTAAGGAAGCCTATGACCTTTTAGCTCAAAAGAAAAATATTAGGCTTATAGAAATCCCTGACTTTGAAAAACTTTACGACCCAGTTTTTAGATTTAAACAAGTCCTTAATGGAATTATTATCCAAAACTCTGATGATGTGATTTGGGACCAAGACAAACTTGACTTCGTTTCAAATAGGAAGCCAAGTGAAACAGAACTCGAAGAATTAAAATTTGCCTTCACTTGCTGCAAGACAACTTTTTCAAACTCAGTTGTTATTGCAAAGGATGGTGGTACACTTGCCCTTGGTCAAGGAGAAACTAAGAGGTCTTGGGCAGTAGAAGAAGCAATTGAAAGGGCTGGAGAAAAGATAAAAGGTGCAGTCCTTGCATCAGATGGATTCTTCTTCAGGGACACAATTGAACTTTTATACCAAGGAGGAATTGATGTAATAGTTCAACCAGGTGGATCTGTTAAAGATCAAGAAGTTATAGATTTTGCAAATGAAAATAATATTTGTCTTGTCTTTACTAATATGAGACATTTTAGACACTAGGAGGCCAAATGAAAGTACTTGTAATTGGAAATGGTGGAAGAGAGCACGCACTTGCATGGAAGCTTAAGGAAAGTAAATCCGTTGATAAAATTTATATGGCGAGGGGAAATGGAGGAACAGAAGACTTCTGTGAAAACCTAGATATTGACCCAACAGACATAGAAAAACTTCTTGCCTTTGCAGTGGAAAACAAGATTGATTTAACAGTAGTGGGACCAGAAGATCCCCTTTGCGCAGGAATAGTTGATGCCTTTAACGAAAAGGGACTTAGGGTTTTTGGACCAAACAAGGCTTGTGCGAGATTTGAAAAGTCTAAGGAATTTACAAAAATATTCCTAGAAAAATATTCTATCCCAACTGCAAAATATAAGAGCTTTGAATCCTATGACCATGCAGAAAAATGTCTTGAAGATTTTTCTTACCCTCTAGTTGTAAAGGCAGATGGACTTTGCTTTGGCAAGGGAGTTATAATTTGCCAAGACAGAGATGAAGCAGTAGACGCCCTTGAAAAAATCTTTAAGGATAAGATTTTTGGCGACCAAGGAAACACAGTTGTTATTGAAGAATTCTTGACAGGAGAAGAGGCATCTGTCCTTTGCCTTGTTTCAAATAACAAATTATTCCCACTTGAAAGGGCCAAGGACCACAAGCAAATCTTTGACGGAGACAAGGGGCCAAACACTGGTGGAGTTGGAACTTATTCCCCAGTATCAGCGAGCCTTAAGTTAGAAGAAAATCTTGAAAAAATTTACAAACAAATTGAAGATGGACTTAATAAAGAAGGTCTTCACTATTCAGGAATTCTCTTTGTTGGGTTTATGATTGAAAATGATATGCCAAAAGTTCTTGAATTTAATGTAAGATTTGGCGACCCAGAGACAGAAGTCCTAATGCCAAGACTTGACGTAGACTTGTATGAACTTTTAAATAAGACAATTGATGGAAAACTTAAAAAAGATGACATCAGATGGAAGGATGAAACTTGCCTCACACTTATAATGTGTTCAGGTGGCTATCCAGGATCCTATGAAAAGGGAAAACTTATTGAAGGACTTGATAAGGTGGACAAGGACATAATTGTCTTCCACAATGGAACTAAGAAAACTGATGACCTTTACACTAACGGTGGAAGAGTCCTATCCATTACAGCTTTAGGCAAAAATTTAGATGAAGCTCGTAAGAAGGCTTACGACAATGTAGAAAGAATTTCCTTCGAAGGAGCATACTATAGAAAAGATATAGGAAGTAAATAAAAAATTTCTTTTCATAAAAATCAAAAATGAAAAAATTGCAGGTGGTTTATGACAATCACCTGCTTTTTTTATTGCAGAAATTTATTTTTGTATTAGACTATATGTTGGTGGTTAATATGAAATTAAAATCTTATGAAAACTTGCACGAAACTTTTTTAGTATTAATATTTATAACTTTGGCAGGAGGCTTTCAAGATGCATATTCCTATCTAATGAGAGGTAAGGTCTTCGCCAACGCACAGACAGGGAATATAGTTCTCCTCTTTAAAAACATAGTGGACTTAAATTTTAAAGAATCCATAGCTTACTTAATCCCAGTTTTATCCTTTGTGCTTGGTGTTTACGTTGCAGTTCGTTTTGAAGATGCAATAGAAAAAAGAGTCCTCCACTGGCGACAATATATAATTGGTTTTGAAATTATAATTATGATTGTGGTTGCTATGATCCCAGAGAACTTAAATAATTTAGCTAACGCATTACTATCTTTTTCTTGTGCCATGCAAGTCTATTCCTTTAAAAAAATTTACGGACTTAGCTTTGCAACAACAATGTGCATTGGAAACTTAAGATCAGCGACAGAAAATCTTTCCAAGTATCACATCACAAGACAAGATGTATATTTGGAAAATGCAAAGAAGTATTATGCAGTTATATTTGTATTTGGAATGGGAGCAGCTCTTGGCTACTTAACATCAAATAGATTGGGCTTTAAGTCTATCTTAATAGCAGCAGGCCTTTTAACAATTTCTTTCTTTATTTTATTCTTAGAAGACCGAGGGGATATTTAAATATATTAATAGTTCAAAGCAATTAACGCTCAAAGTAGATTTTTAGAACTTGTGTTATTTCACAGTTCATGTATACTAGTAAATATTATAATTATAGACTATTGAATTACTTTATGATCAGTTATTCATAAAATTTTTATTAAATAAATAGATTTTAATTAAATGGGAGTGTTGAGATTGATAAAAGTTAAGAGCTATAAAATGGCAGCTTATGATGAAATTAAGGAAAAAATAATTAGTGGTGAATATGAGCCAGGAAAATCTTTAAATGAAAGGCTACTATCAGAAGAGTTTGGGATAAGCAGGACTCCTATAAGAGAAGCATTAATGAAATTATCCTATGAAGGTTGGATTATTAATGAGCCTTATAAGCCAAATGTTGTTAGAAATTTTGATTTAAAAACAATACTGGAAGCACAAAAAGTTAGAGCATCCCTTGAATTACTAGCCCTGGAATATGCATTTGACGAATTAGATAAAGATGATATAGAGCAGTTAAAAATTATAACTCAAGAAACAGAAGAATCTAAATCATATAATGAATTTATATATTTGGATCGTAGTTTTCATGAATACTTCTATAATAAGAGCGGCAATCATATTTTAGAGTCAACAATGAGAAATTTAAATGATATAATTAGATTTTTTGGATTAGTAGCTATTGATAATCCGGGCAGAACTAGAGAAACTGTTGAAGAACATAGTAGAATAATTGAAGCATTGAAAAAAAACAAAAAAGAAGAAGCTCTTATGGCAATGAAGTATCATATGGAACAGACAGAGAATTCTATAATAAAAAGGTATAAGAGAAAAAAGAATATAGAAAAAATTTAGAGAAAACTCTTTATCATTAATATGATAAAGAGTTTTTCTTTAATTGTACGCTTTAGCATGAATAAACCACCAGCTATGCTGGTGGTAGAAAAATAAAGCTTTAGCTTAAAGCAAAAAACCTCCCGTGATAAACTATTAATGTTACTGGCAGTAGCATAAATAGAAAAGGGAGGTATCCTAAAATGGATAAAAATAGTTTATCACATACATCCTGGAATTGTAAGTATCACGTAGTATTTGCTCCAAAATATAGAAGACAAGTAATTTATGGAAGGTTAAAACAAGATATAGGAAAAATATTAAGGGATTTATGTGACAGAAAAGGAATAAATATAATAGAAGCAGAATGCTGTCCAGACCATATTCATATGTTGTTGGAAATTCCACCGAAATACAGCATATCTCAAACAATGGGATATTTAAAAGGGAAAAGTAGTCTAATAATATTTGATAGGCATGCAAATTTAAAATACAAATATGGGAATAGACACTTTTGGTGTAGAGGATATTACGTAGATACAGCAGGAAAGAATGCGAAAAAGATACAAGAATATATAAAAAATCAATTAAAAGAAGATTACATGGCAGATCAAATAAGTATAAAGGAATTTGTAGACCCGTTTACGGGTGAGCAAGTGAACAAAAGCAAAAAATAAGGTGCTTTAGCACCAGCTGTGAAAATTGGTGCACGAGAAAGAAAGTTCAAAGCATGGAATGCTGCCGGTAACAGCCCCTTATAGGGGCAAAACAAACCACCGGCTTAGCCGGTGGTTATGATTTAGTAAAATCTATTGACAAAGGTTTTCTTAATTGTTAATCTATGTATATGGTATACCAAATACATATTATGGGAGGTATTTATGAAAGTTAGCCTTATTCAATGTGAATTGAAAATGGGAGATGTTCAAAAAAACTTCGAGACTATTGAGGAAAAAATTCGAAATGCTATGTTAGATAATCCCGATGTAATAGTTTTACCAGAAATGTGGAATACATCGTTTTTTCCATCTAATGTAATGGATATATGTGATAAAGATGGAGAAAAATCAAGGAAATTATTATCAAAATTAGCCGAAGAATTAAATGTTAATATTATCGGAGGTTCAGTTTCTAATTTATTAAATGATAAACTTTATAACACAGCTTATGTATACAATCGAGATGGTAAAGAAATCGCAAATTACAATAAAGTTCATCTATTCTCGCCGTCAGATGAAGATAATATTTTTGAAAAAGGTGATAAATTAGTAACTTTTGAAATTGATGGAATAAAATGTGGAATTGTTATTTGCTATGATATTAGATTTTTAGAATGGATAAGAAAATATGCATTAGAGGATATTAAAATATTATTTAATTCTGCAGCCTGGCCAGCAAAGAGAGCGGTTCATTGGGATGTATTGAATAGAGCTAGAGCTATTGAAAACCAAATGTTTGTGGTATGTGTTAATGGTGTTGGTGACTTTGGTGGTCATAGTGCAATAATTGATCCATGGGGAGAGTATATAGTAGAGCCATATGAATCAGATGAAATAAAAACTGGAGAATTAGATTTAACAATAATAAGTGATATTAGAAACAGTATAAATGTATTTAAGGATAGACGTCCTGAATTATATTAATATGAGGTGTGATTTATGAAAAAACTAAGTTTCTTTTTTAATGAAAAAGAGATTGATTTTGAATTTAATAAAGTATATGTAATTGGATATGCTGGTAGAGATATGGAGAAAACTCAGGAGCATATTGACGAATTAGAAAGGGAGTTGGGAGTGGCTCCTCCAAAGAAAATTCCTACTATTTTTGAAGTTTCAAAAGAAATAGTTACACAAGACTCGGATTTGAAATTTGTTGGTGGAAAAACTTCAGGAGAAGCAGAGTATATCATACTAATAAAAAACAACAAGGTATATATAACAATTGGATCTGACCATACTGATAGAGCTTTAGAAAGCGTTAGCATTTTTAAATCTAAACAAGTTTGTTTAAAGCCAATTGCTAAAACAATTTGGGATTATGATGATATTAAAGAGCACTGGGATTCAATAAGGTTGACATCTTCACAAGTAGTTAATGGAAAAGAAATTAAATACCAAGACGACACTTTAGCATCAATTTTACCAGTTGAAAAAATTATAGACGAGTTAAAGGAAAGAGTTGGAGATATAAACAACAGTATAATATACTCAGGTACAGTTTCATTGATAGGTGGATTTGAATATGGCAGTAAATTTATTTCAAAAATGATAGATGAAAAATCTGGGAAGACAATTAATCTAGATTACGAAGTGAATGTAATCCCAGAGGAAGAAAGGTAAACTTATATTTTAAATTTTAAGGAGGAAAACATGAAAATATCAAAAAAAATATTTACAAGCTTTATTTTAATTTTTTTAATTGCTTTAACCCTAGTGGGATGTGGATCTAAAGGTAAGGCTGAGTCAACAGAAGGTTCGACAGCAGGTAAAATACAAATTAAACTAGGTTGTGTTGGAAATGAACAACATCAATCAACTATTGCTTCAGAATTATTTAAGAAGTACCTAGAAGAATCTTCCGATGATTTCGAAGTTAGCGTATATCCAAATGCTCAATTGGGTGGAGAAAGAGAAATGGCTGAAGGAACAAAACTTGGTACAATTCAGATGACAGTTGTTACATCAGATGGAACACTTCCTGCATGGGTTCCCGAAATACAAATATTATCTATTCCATACTTGTTTGAAAACCAAGAGAAAGCTTATAAAGCTTTAGATGGTATTATATCAGAAAAACTAAATCCTAAGTTTGAAGAGGCAGGGTTCAAACACTTAGCTTTTGGAGAATTAGGATTTAGACATTTTTCAAACTCAAAGAAAGAGATAAAAACAGTAGAGGATATGAAAGGCCTTTCATTTAGAGTTCAAGAAGCTCCAGTATGGTTTGCTTTAATGGATAGTTTAAATGCATCTGCAGTTCCTGTTTCCTTTAACGAACTATACACTGCTCTTCAACAAGGTATGGTAGACGGACAAGAAAATCCTATTGCGACTGTTGCAACACAAAAGTTTTATGAAGTTCAAAAATATCTATCTTTGGATGGACATACGTATGCAGCAGTAAGTATGGTTATGAATAAAGATTTTTTTGATAAATTAAATCCAGAACAACAAAAACTAGTTCAAGAGGCAGCAGATAAGGCAGCAAAAGAGCAAAGAAAAATTGTATCAGAACATGAAGAAGAATATTTACAAGATTTGAAGAATAATGGTATGATAATTTCTGAAGTAGATAAAAACTCTTTCGTAGAAGCTACTAAAGATATATACACTAATCCAGAAGTAGCACAATTAGTTAGCCCAGATTTTGTTGAAGAAGTTAGGGACTTTATTAAATAGCATTAGGAGGTTTTATGAAATATCTTGAAAAAACATTGAAATTTGCAATGGTTCTTAGCTCAGCAATTTTAGCTATTGTTACTTTTTTACAAGTTATAATGAGGTTTTTCTTTAAAATGCCTGTTGCATGGGGTCAAGATATAATAAGATTAAGCTTTGTTTATTTAGTTTTTTTAGGTGCAGCTTATTGTTTAAAGACTAATGATCATTTAAATATAGACATTATTTTTTCAATGGTATCTAATAAAACAGGTAAGATTTTACAAATTTTGATTAACTTTGTTTTACTTGGATTCTTTATTTTACTATTAATATATGGAATACAATTTTCAAAGACAGGCATAACACAAAAAGCTCCATATACAGCTATTCCAATGATTTATTATTATGCTTCAATACCTATAAGCGTAATATTTTTAATACTTTATGATATTGAAATAATAATTAGTCAATTTAAAGGAATTAAGGATGGTGAAACAAAATGATAATATTAGTACTATTTGCTGCTTTTTTATTGGGGGTTCCAATAGCTTTCGCCCTTGGTATTGTATCTTTAGGACAAATTGTCACAGATGGTTATCCTTTATTAGTTGTTGCACAAAGACTATTTACAGGTGTTGATAGCATTGCATTGACAGCAATACCTTTGTTTATATTATCAGGTGGATTAATGCTTAAGGGTGGAATGAGTGATAGATTAGTTAACTTTGCAGACCTACTTATAGGACATCATCCTAGTGGACTAGCAATGGTAAGTATCCTAGCATGCATGTTCTTCGCAGCTATAACTGGCTCAGCAATTGCAGCTACAGCAGCAATTGGTGGTATAATGGCACCGATTATGATTGAAAAAGGATACGATAAAGAGTTTTGCGCTCCTCTGTTAGCGACAGGTGGATCGATAGGTCCAATAATACCTCCATCAATACCTTTATTGATTTATGGAGTTATGGCAAATGTGAGCGTTGCAAAACTTTTTATTGGTGGTTTTATACCAGGTATTTTAATGGGAATAGCTTTAATGATATATTCTTATTTTGTAGGCAAAAAAAGAAATTATATAGGTAGAGAGGAAAAAGCTTCATTAAAAGAAGTGTTAGTGGCTGGAAAAGATGCTATGCTAGCATTAATAATGCCTATAATAATTATAGGTGGTATAATGAGCGGGTTCTTTTCACCAACAGAATCAGCAACAGTAGCAACTTTTTATGCATTAATAATTGGATTATTTGTGTATAAAGAATTAAAACTTTCTGATTTACCAGGTATTTTATTGGATGCAGCAAAATCTACTGGACAAGTTTTACTTGTTGTAGGAGCAGCTTCTCTATTTACTTGGGTGATAACTGTTAATAATATACCACAAACAGTAGGAGCCTTTTTAGCAAGTAATGTAGGTTCAAAGTTTAGTCTATTATTAATAATTAATATAATATTATTAATAGCAGGTACATTTATAGATACAACTAGTGCTGTTGTTATTTTCACACCTTTGTTTTTACCGATAGTACAAACATTCGGAATAGATCTAATTCACTTTGGATTAGTAATGGCTGTAAATCTTACTATAGGAATGTGTACCCCACCGTTGGGTGTATGTCTATTTGTAGCAGGATCAATAACAAAAGTGTCTTTAAAGGAACAGATTAAAGACTTGATTCCTATGTTAATTGTATTAATTGCAATTTTATTGTTAATAACATATGTACCTTCGACTGTAACAATTTTGCCTGATATATTTGTTAAATAATTTTATAATTTTGAATTAATCAATTGATTATAAAAAACATATTAATTGGAGCGATTTTAAATCGGCATATTTTACCGCCAATTCAAGAAAAAGTACAAATCAATTCATAATATTTTTAAAGTATGTTATATTGATATTTAAGTCTGGGCCCATTAGCTCAGACTTTTTTAATTCAAAACACTTTAGACTGATAGAAGTTAAAATGGCAAAAGTTTTATACTTTTACAAGCTTATAAAAACTAGATTTTTACAAATAAAAGCTAAAAACAAAAAACTATAAATTCATAGAATATGTTAATTTCAAACTTAGCTGAAGTATATTTAAATTACTAAATTAACAATTCCATATTTAGACATGTAAAATTATTGTATTTATTTTTTAGAAAATATGAAAATTAAATCATATTTCCATTGTATTTTGCCATTTAATGTGATAAAATCTCTATAATTTATAAACCAATATTAAATAAATTAGAAGAGGTGTAAAAAATGAAAAAATTTAAAGGGTTTATGGGAATCATGCTTTTAATGATTATGGCAATGGTATTCACTGGATGTCAAAAAGTTGACAACGGAGCTGCAAAGGAAGGCAAAGAAGCTTCCACAACTGCAGAAGCAGGACAAAAAGCAAAGTTTGAAACTCTAAAAGACGGCGAAGAATATCACATCGGAATTGTTACTGGTACAGTATCTCAAGCTGAAGATGAGTTCCGTGCTGCTGAAAAAGCTATTGAACTTTACGGCGCTGCTGATAAGGGTGGAATTATTAAACACGATACTTATCCAGACAGATTCGAAGCTGAACAAGAAACTACAATTTCTAAAATCGTTGCTATGGCAGACGATCCTCTAATGAAGGCTGTTATTGTTAACCAATCAGTTCCAGGAACTGTTGCAGCATTTAACCAAATTAGAGAAAAAAGACCTGATATCCTTCTTGTAAACTTAGTTGCTCAAGAAGATACAGTGATGGTAGAAAATGCTTCTGACCTTGTAATGGATGCTGACAACGTATCAAGAGGATACAGAATTATAGCTGCTGCTAAGGAAATGGGAGCTACTAAATTTGCTCACATCACTTTCCCAAGACACATGTCTATTGAACTTCTTGCTCTTAGACGTGCAATCATGGAAGAAGCTTGTAAGGACCTAGGACTTGAATTTATTTCATTAAACGCACCAGATCCTACAACTGATATTGGTGTTCCAGGAGCACAACAATATATTGCAGAAAACATCCAACCTTGGATTGACAAGTATGGTAAAGACACTGCTTTCTTCTGTACAAATGACGCCCACACTGAACCACTTCTTAGAGGTGTTGCAGCTGGTGGAGCAATCTTTGTAGAACAAGACTTACCATCTCCAATTATGGGTTACCCTAAGGCATTCTCTGTAGACATCCAAAACATGGCTGGAGACTGGAAGGCAATTAACGAAGCTGTTGAAAAAGCAGTTATCGAAAAAGGCGGAGACAAGAGAATGGGAACTTGGGCATACTCTCTAGGTTATTCATTAACTCTTGGTGCTGTTGACCACGTAATGGAAGTTCTTAAGGGTGAAGGCGAACTTCTTAACCAAGAACAAATCCTTGCTTCTATTCAAAAATACACTGAAGGTGCAAAATGGATGGCTGAAAACTATGTAGACAGAGCTACTGGAGAAACTAAGGACAACCACTTCTTACTAGCTCAAGACACTTATGTATATGGTAGAGGATACCTTGGCATGGATAAGATCAAAGTTCCTGAAAAATATCTAAACCTAAACGTAGACTTAGATGCTATTAAGGAAGCTCAAGAAAATGCAGAAGGAAAAGCTGAATAATTAAATTATTCTAAAACAATAACAAATAAGTAAATATCTTATTAAATAAATTAAAGTCAACGGGCTACCGTTGATTTTAATTTTATGATTATGAAGATGGAGGGGTTTTGTTGACAAATAGTTTACTTGAAGTCAAGAATGTCAGCAAGAGTTTTGGCGAAAATGCCGTCTTAAAGGATGTTAATTTCTCTCTCAATAAGGGAGAGATCTTAGGGCTTGTTGGAGAAAATGGTGCCGGTAAGTCAACTCTAATGAATATAATTTTTGGAATGGAAGTAATTAGAGACACAGGCGGTTACAACGGTGAAATTTATTTTGACGGAAAATTAATTGACTTTAAAAATCCAATTGACGCCTTAAATGCAGGCATAGGAATGGTGCATCAAGAATTTAGTTTAATCCCTGGATTTACTGTTGCAGAAAATATTACTCTAGATATGGAAGAAACTAATCCTTCTGTAATATCTAAAATTTTTGGAAAAAAATTAGAAAGTATTGATGCAAAGGAAAATATAAAAATTGCAGGCAAATCACTAGATACTCTTGAAGTAAACATTGACACTAATGCACTTGTTTCAGAAATGCCTGTAGGTCACAAGCAATTTATTGAAATTGCAAGGGAAATGACAAGGAAAGATGTAAAATTAATTATTATGGATGAGCCAACAGCAGTTCTTACAGAAAGTGAGGCAAATAACCTCACAGAATCTTTGAGGACTCTTGCAAATCTAGGAATTTCCATAATTTTCATCACTCATAGACTTCGTGAAATCACAAGTGTTTGTGATCAAGTTGTTGTTCTAAGAGATGGTGAAATAATTGAAGATAGAAAAAATGAAGACCTATCTATTGAACAAATAGCTCAATGGATGGTTGGAAGAGATGGAGAAAAGAAGGTTGCCAAGGAAAGACTTGAAAAAAACCTTGAATCCAACGACCATATAATGGAAATTGAACATCTCTGGGTTGATATGCCAGGTGAAGCTGTATATGATGTTAATCTTTCAGTTATTAGGGGTGAAATTCTAGGTATTGCTGGACTTGCTGGTCAGGGAAAACTTGGTATCCCTAATGGAATCCTTGGAACTTATCCTGTAGGTGGTAAAATCACTTACAATGGAAAAGAATTAAAACTTGGTGATACTCTTGATATCTTAAAAAATAAAATAGCCTTTGTATCTGAAGATAGGAGGGGAGTTGGACTTTTACTAGAAGAACCAATCTTTTGGAATATTGCCTTTAACGCGATGCAGGTCCAAGAAAAGTTTATTAAAAAGAGATTTGGCTTCAAATTTAGAGATGAAGTTAAAATGAGAGAATTATCTGACGAATATATTAAGTCTCTTGCTATCAGGACTACAGGTTCTGATCAAAAGGCAGGAAACTTATCTGGTGGTAACCAACAAAAAGTTTGTCTTGCCAAGGCCTTTGCCATGGATCCAGACCTACTATTTGTATCAGAACCAACAAGAGGTATTGACATAGGTGCTAAGGAACTTGTTCTTGATGCCCTAAAGGAATCTAATGAAAAAGACAACACAACTATTGTAATGGTTTCGTCAGAACTTGAAGAATTAAGAAGTATTTGTGATAGAATTGCTGTTATCTGTGAAGGTAAAATTGCAGGAATACTTCCAGCTAGTGCTGATCCAACAAAGTTTGGACTTCTAATGAGTGGGGAAGGAGAGCTTGGAAATGACTAAAAAGAAAAGTTTAATACAACAAATAGGAATACCAAGACTTATCATTGGAATTTTCCTCTTAATGCTTTTTATAGCTGCTCCAATGGCTGGTGTTTCTCTTACTGATTCAGTCCAAAACGTACTTTCAAGATTTGGAATGTTCTCCGTTTTAGTTCTATCTCTTGTGCCTATGGTACAATCTGGTTGCGGACTAAACTTTGGTATTCCAATTGGAGTTGTAGCAGGAATACTTGGTGGAGTTACATCTATTGAGTTTGGCTTCAAAGGTTTCACAGGTATATTTATTGCAATGATATTTGCTGCTCTTATAGCAGTAGTTTTTGGATTTTTCTACGGAATTTTATTAAATAGGATTAAGGGCGATGAAATGCTTATAGCTACTTATGTAGGTTATTCATTCACAGCCTTCATGTGTATTGCATACTTAATTCTTCCATACAAGAATCCAGTTTCCGTATTAAGTTATAGTGGTAAGGGACTTTCACAACAAGTTCCAGTTGCAGACTATTGGATGAAGTCCAAGGTCCTAGAAAATGGAACTAGAATTACAGATGGTCTTTTAAACAACTTCTTATCTATTAATATACTTGGAGTTAGGATTCCAGTTGGAATGTTCTTAATCTTTGCTCTTATGGCATTTATTGTTTGGGCATTCTTCAAGACAAAAACTGGTACAGCTATGACAGCTGTTGGATCTAACCCAGAGTATGCGAGAGCATCTGGAATTAATATTAACAGGGTAAGGCTAGTTTCTGTAATATTCTCTACAGTACTTGCAGCAGTTGGAATTATTATTTACCAACAATCCTATGGTTTTATCCAACTTTACCAAGCTCCACTTGCCTTTACCTTCCAAACAGTAGCAGCCCTACTAATTGGTGGTGCAAGTATTAACAAAGCATCTATTCCAAATGTTATAATTGGTACATTTTTATTCCAAGGTGTAATTACACTTACTCCTACAGTTATAAATGGTGCACTAAATATAGATATTTCAGAAATACTAAGAATGATAATCACAAATGGAATGATAATTTACGCACTTACAAGGAGGAGTAAAGATGAATAAAAAATTTAATTTTAAAGAATTTTTATACAGATTTATGGTTCCAATTTTGTTTATAATTATAGTTGTGGCGGGACTTCTTATTGCCAAACCACCACTATCTTATATTACAAATGAACTTTCAAAGAGAATGGTAAGAAATACCTTCTTAGTACTTTCTCTTATAATTCCAATCATAGCAGGTATGGGAATCAACTTTGGTATTCCTCTTGGAGCTATGGCAGGACAAATTGGAATAATCTTTGCTCAAGACTGGGGATTCACAGGAGCGACAGGACTTCTTATTGCTGCTCTAATTGGTACTCCAATTGCAATTTTACTTGGACAATTTTCAGGTAGAGTTCTTAATAGGGCAAGGGGTAGAGAAATGATCACATCAATGATGCTTGCCTTCTTTATCCTAGGTTGGTATATGTTATTCCTACTTTACTTCTGTGGAACTTTAATTCCTATGAGAACTAAGGCTATGGTCCTTTCAGCAGGTTACGGTATTAAAAACTCTATTACCCTAGCATCTGCTCAAGGCTTTGATAACATTCTAAAGTTTAGAATTAACATTCCTATTACTGCTAAGCATCAAATTCTTTTTGATGTTCCAGTAGTTACTCTTGCAATAATTGCACTACTTTGCCTATTCATTGTATGGTTTAGAAACACAAAACTAGGTCACGACATGAAGGCAGTAGGTCAAGATCAATTTGTTGCACAAAACGCAGGGATGAACTCAGATAAAATAAGAATTGCATCCATTGTTATGTCAACAGTTCTTGCTTGCTACGGACAAATCATTTATCTACAAAACATTGGTACTCTTGCAACTTATGCAGGACAAGACCAAGCAGCTCTTTATGCAGCAGCATCAATCCTTGTTGGTGGTGCATCTGTATCAAAGGCTTCAATACCAAATGTTATCTTAGGTACAGCCCTTTTCCACTTAATGTTTATAGTTCTTCCACAAGCGGGAAGAGTTTTAACAGGCGATGCTATGATGGGTGAATACTTCAGAACATTTATCTCCTACGGAGTTGTAACTCTTGCACTTATCCTTCACGCTTTCGAAAGAAAGAGAGAGCTTGATGCAAATAGGTTGAAGTTAAGAGAAGATAAGATAAAAGATGGAAACAAAGTAGTAGAATAAAAATAAATTTTAGCAAAATAAAATTGCTCCATGTAAAAGTGGGGCAATTTTTTTTGCATTTTTGTACGCTTTAGCATGAATAAACCACCAGCTATGCTGGTGGTAGAAAAATAAAGCTTTAGCTTAAAGCAAAAAACCTCCCGTGATAAACTATTAATGTTACTGGCAGTAGCATAAATAGAAAAGGGAGGTATCCTAAAATGGATAAAAATAGTTTATCACATACATCCTGGAATTGTAAGTATCACGTAGTATTTGCTCCAAAATATAGAAGACAAGTAATTTATGGAAGGTTAAAACAAGATATAGGAAAAATATTAAGGGATTTATGTGACAGAAAAGGAATAAATATAATAGAAGCAGAATGCTGTCCAGACCATATTCATATGTTGTTGGAAATTCCACCGAAATACAGCATATCTCAAACAATGGGATATTTAAAAGGGAAAAGTAGTCTAATAATATTTGATAGGCATGCAAATTTAAAATACAAATATGGGAATAGACACTTTTGGTGTAGAGGATATTACGTAGATACAGCAGGAAAGAATGCGAAAAAGATACAAGAATATATAAAAAATCAATTAAAAGAAGATTACATGGCAGATCAAATAAGTATAAAAGAATTTGTAGACCCGTTTACGGGTGAGCAAGTGAACAAAAGCAAAAAATAAGGTGCTTTAGCACCAACTGTGAAAATTGGTGCACGAGAAAGAAAGTTCAAAGCATGGAATGCTGCCGGTAACAGCCCCTTATAGGGGCAAAACAAACCACCGGCTTAGCCGGTGGTTATGATTAATTTTAAAGTTTGCCTTATAAATTATGGGAATTGAATTTTTGAAATTCTCAAACTCAAATATTTTAAATTAATTAAAGGTCAACATATTTATCATTGTCCATTATGAAGGGTGGAGCCACTTCTGGATCTACATAGTCCTTGTACTTATTTTTTAAATATTTGTAAGCATCTTCCTTCTTGGAAAACTCTATAGCTTGATAAGGATCTTCAAAGGAAATTTTTTCTAAGAACAAATATCCATCTTCAAGGGGAAGAAGGACTCCAACGTGACCAATAAATAAGTAATCTCCATCTAAATTGTCATTGAGAACTACTGAAAGCATACGGACATCCTTTGGGAAGTTGACTTTTGACAAAAATTCTTCCATAACCTTAGCATGAACCTTTGGGTCCTTAGATGAACTAGTCTTAACTCTTGAAAATAATTTATAAAATTTTTCTAAGTCTTCTTCATTAAATAAATTAAAAGACCTTAGGGCTTCCTTGTCCATAAAAAGAATTTCATCATCAATGGGAAGGTCTTCTTTTATTGATAAGTTATCCTTTAAGAGCAAGAAGGAATTTATCCTGCAATTGGTATCAGGGTACTCATGTTTAATAGATGACCTCATATCCAAAATTTTATCAAGCTTATCCTCTTTAGAGGGCTCTGTAAAGTCACCACTTAATAAATCTTTTGGGATTGATTTATTGTAATCACTTACAAGACTCGCAAAGACTTCTCCATTCTTCTTATTTAAATTCTTTTCTATAATTTTCTTTATTTTATTAAGTGTCTCATCATCATTCATATTTGAAACAAGATAATCTCCATTTTTATTTTCATGGACTTCAGCTTTTTCAATCTTATTACTATTATTTTCTATTTTATTGTTTTTATTTTTATTACCACAAGCAGAAGTCAAAAGACTAAGGCAAGTGATAAAAATTATAGATTTTTTCTTCATTTTTCCTCCGGGAATAATTATATTAAAAATTTATTATACATTGTCAAAAAATTAATCTCAACAAAATAAAAATAGCTTGAACTTTGTTCAGAAAAGTAGTATCATATTCTTTGCTAAAAATGAACGATGTTCACGAGAAAATTTAAATATTAGGAGGAGGTAAAAATGAAAATTCAAAATAGAAGAAAAGATAAAGAAAATAAAATATCAGAAGCCGCAATGTCTTCCTTTAGAGAGAAGGGAATTGAGCCCACATCTATTAGAGATATTATGAATAGGACTGGCTTAGGACTGGGAACTTTTTACAACTACTTTAAAGACAAAAAGGACTTGGAACAAAAAATAGTTTTAGATATATTGACAGAACTTTTTTATGAGGCTGAGTCAACTTGCCAGGGAGACGACCCTAAGAAGAGATATATTTCTTTCATTAATTATATAATCGATTACTTGGTCAAGGATCCCCTTGAGTTGCAACTCATTTCAAGCAATTTAAACTGGGCCCTTTATGCCAAGGTAGAAAATGACGACAGGTACAAGGAAGCAGAAAACAGTCTTCAATTTATTTTAAATAAGTATTCAAGTTTGTTTAATGATGAGCTTTCTGATTCCGAGAGGTTATTTGTCTTGTCACTTACAATTCACATAGTTCTTTCAACTTGTGAATCAGCCCTAAGGCCAGATTCAGTTCTTGGTATAGAAGAAATGAAGCCAGCCTTATACAAAATAGTAGACAGAATATTTAGATAGAGGAGTAGAATGAAAAAATTTACAAAATTTATTTCACACAGACCAAAATTTGTCCTCTTAGTCATGACATTGCTTTTGTTTCCCTCATTCTTAGGCTACAAGCTGACGGGAGTAAACTATGACATCTTGTCTTACTTGCCCCAAGATTTAAAGTCAACTCAAGGTCAAAAAATTCTTGATGAAGATTTCAAGAATGCTGCAACAGGGATGCTGATATTAGAGGGAAGTGACCACGATGCAGAAGTCTTGAGGGAGAAAATACTTGAGATAGATGGGGTAGAAGATGTTATTTCAAAATCTTCTACTGTAGGAGATATGATTCCCAGCGAATTTTTACCAGATGAGATAAAAGATATTTTTTATGCTGATGGATCAACTCTTATGATAGTAAAGTTTAGTGAGTCATCATCTTCTCTTAAGACAATGTCTGCAATAGATGAGATTAGAAAAATTGAATCTAATCAAAAATATTTAAGTGGGATTTCTTCACTTGTCAAGGACACAAAGGACTTAATTGACAAGGAAACACCAATTTATGTTGGACTTGCAGTTGCCCTGGGACTAATAATTTTGTCCTTAACAAATGAATCAACTATAGTTCCCTTTGTATTCATGCTCACAATAGGTTATGCAGTCTTGTATAACTTTGGGACAAATATATTCCTGGGAGAGATTTCTTATATAACCAAGGCCATAGCAGCTGTATTGCAGCTTGCTGTTACCATGGACTATTCAATCTTTCTCTACCACAGGTATGTTGAAGAAAAAAAATATTACGATACAAAATATGATGCCATGGATGTTGCAATTCAAGAAACAATTTCATCTCTTTTTGCATCATCACTTACTACTTTTGCAGGATTTATTGTCCTAATAGCAATGAGACTGGGCTTAGGTAAGGATATTGGTTTAGTAATGAGTAAAGGGGTCCTAATAGGTCTAATAGCAACTGTAACAGTACTTCCAGCAATGCTTCTTATTGTTGAAAACCTAGTAAATAAATACAACCACAAGGTTATGTTGCCAAGTTTTGATAAATTGTCGGAATTTAATATTAGGCATAAGAAGGCACTATTCTTAGTAGGCATCCTCTTATTTATCCCAGCAATTTATGGATCAGTAAACACAAAGCTTTACTACAACTTAGATAGGTCACTGCCACAGGACCTTGATTCCATCGTTGCTCTTAACAAGATGAAAAAGGACTACGACATGGCAAGTACTCACTTTATAGTTGTTAAAGACGACCTTTCTAATTCTAACCTAGAGGGATTAATTAGTGACTTAAAGGGAATTGACGGCATAAATTCTGTTTTAAGTGTGAGTTCTGTAACAGGAGTTACTATTCCAAGTGAATTTTTGCCAGATAAAATTCAAGACAATTTTAGCAAAAATGGTTACCAAATGATTATGGCGAACTCCAAGTATCAAACAGCATCGCCAGAGGTAAAAAACCAAGTTGCCGAAATGAAGAAGGTAATATATAACCATGACGAGGAAGGCTACCTAACTGGAGAAGCAGTATTAACTGATGACTTAACAGTTATTTCTGACAGGGACTTTAAAATAGTAAATATTATTTCTATTTCAGTAGTGTTTTTAATTATTGCCCTTGTCTTTAAGTCTATTGGGATCCCAGTTGTATTAATCGGAGCAATAGAGCTTGCTATTCAAATAAATATGGGAATTCCCTTCTATTTTAACCACACAATTCCCTTTATTACATCAATAATAATAGGAGTTATCCAGTTGGGATCAACTATAGACTATTCAATACTTTTGACAGATAGATTTTTAGCAGAATATAAAAAGTCCAAGGACTTAGATGGGTCTTTGAAAATTGCTGTTAAAGAAACTTCAAAATCTATTGTAACTTCAGCCTTATCTTTTATGGCTGCAACAATTGGTGTAGGTATTTATTCCAAGATGGAAATTGTATCTACAATTTGTACCTTCTTAGCAAGGGGAGCAATTATAAGTATGTTTGTAATCATACTTTTCCTACCTGCTATTATCTCAGTTAGTTTTCCATTTATTAAGAAGACTACAAAAAACTTAAATTAATTTATTAAATAAGGAGAGAAAAATGAATAAGAATTTTCAAAAGGGAGTAGTTTCCCTAGTTTTATCTTCTATGATATTAACTAATACTGCTTTTGCAGCATCAGAAATTATAAATAAAAGTGAAACAGTTTATGTCCTAAAAAAAGACGACAAAATAACAGACAAGACTGTTTCTGTTTGGCTAAACTCTGAAGATAATATCAAGGGTAAGGACAAGTCAAACCTAAAAAACGTAAAGAACTTAAAGACAGATGAAATGATAAAAAATGATTCAGGATATATTTATTGGGACGAAGATGTTAAGGACATCTACTACCAAGGCAAGAGTGAAAAAGACCTTCCAGTAGATGTAAAAATCGACTATTATCTTGACGGAGAAAAAATCGAAAACTCTGATCTTAAAGGCAAGTCTGGTCATTTAAAAGTAGTTATTTCAGCAGAAAATAAAAACTATGCTATAAAGAGAATTGGCGGTAAAAAGCAAAGAGTATATGCACCTTACACCCTAATGGCAGCAATGTCTTTCCCACAAGAAGTTGCATCAAACATTGAAACTAAGGATGCAAAAGTGGCAAAAGATGGTAAAAATGAAATGGTTACAACAATTTTAACGCCAGGCCTTAGGGAGAACTTTGAAAATATTCTAGAAGAAAGACAAATGGAAGAATTCAAGAGTCAAGCCACAATAGAAATGGACATCAAGGACTATGAACCTGTAGAAGCCTACATTGTCATTTCCAATGAACTTTTCCAAAATGAAGCTGATTTAAAGTCTATTGACAAGTTAAGAGATGGAATTAAAGAATTAGAAGACAATTCAGAAAAACTAGTAGATGCTTCTTCAAAGTTATCTGATGCCCAAGGCGAATTAAATGACGGTATCTCAGAAATGGGAGATGGAACTGTAAAATTAAAAGACGGTTCTAAGGAACTATACGACAAGTCTGGAGAATTTGAAGACAAAATTGATGAAGTTATTGATAAGGTTGAACCAATTCCAGGAGCAGCACAAGAAATGTATGAAGGTGGAAGCAAATTAACTTCAGGTATCACTGATTACACTTCTGCAGTTGGCAAGATGAATGAAAAAACTGGAGAAATGAAAGATGGAGCAAGAAAGCTTCACGACGGTTCAGTAGAACTTGACAATGGAATTGGAAAATTAAAAGACGCAACAATTAAGCTTAGAGAGGGTTCAAGCAAGCTCAGCAAGGTTGATGAGATGAAGGAAGAGGACCTAAAGAAACTATCTGAATTGAAGGCTGGGATAGGAAAACTTTCAGTTGGTGCAGACAAGGTTGATGCTGGTGCAAGTAAGGCACTTGAAAGTGCAAATCAGCTTGCAGGAGGTCAAAATGAATTTAATAAAAACTTCCAAATGTTAAATTCAAAAGTACAAGCTATGGAAGTGCCAAATCTTTCTGGACTTGGAAATATTGATGTAGGGGCAGATTTAGAAAATATTGGAACTAATGCCAAATCTATTGGAACATCAGCAAGGAATATTGGAGAAGCCATACAAAAGTTAAAAGAGGCTAATGTAGACAATAACCCACAAATAAATCAGGCTATTGCAATACTTGGGGACTGCGCTGGAGACCTAGGAAGAGATGCACAGGCTATTGGTGGATCAGCCCAAAATGTGGGAACACAACTTCATGCTTTAAAGGGTTTAAGTGGAATGGCAGGGCAACTACAAGGCCTAGAACAATTAAAAGGAGGAATGAATCAACTAGCTGCAGCTTCAGAAAAATTAAATGCAGGTACAAGTCAACTTCCTGGAGGACTTGAACAGCTTCAAGCTGGAACATCAGAACTTGCTAATGGAGCAAGACAAATTGATGGAGAACTTGCAAAGGCGATGACTGAAGCAGCTTCAAAACTTGACACATCTCAACTTATGAAGCTTTCTGACTCCCTTATTAAACTTGATGATGCAACAACAAAATTAAAGGATGGTTCATCAAAACTAAGAGAAGGAACAGAACAAAGTGAAGATGCTGTAAATAAATTTACAGATGCAATCACAGAACTTGATTCTAACTCTAGCAAGTTAAAGAATGGTGCTAGCGACTTAACAAGTGGACTTTTAGAATTTAGAGATAAATCTCAAGACTTCAAGGAATTCCCAAGACTTAAGACAGAGGGAATCGTGCCTATGAGAGATGGAATTAAAAAACTTGACGATGGTATAATAGACTTGAATTCAGGTGCCTTTAAGTTAAAAGACGGCAGCAACCTAATTGATGACAATATGAGAATCTTCGCAGAAAAACTTCAAGAATTTAAACAAAAAGGAATTGACGAGTTAGATAGAAAGACAGAAGAGCTTCCAGAATTTAAAGAAACTGTAGACGCTATGTTAGAACTTTCAAAAGGCGACAACTCCTTCACAGGAACTAATGAAGGCTTTGATACAAAATACAGAATCATTGAAAAAATAAAATAAGAGTGAACTTTTATTTTAAATGGGTAAGTAACTTATAAGGACATTTAAAATAGGAGGTCATTATGGAAGTTAAAAAAGGAAGAAACTGTTATTATATAGGCGAAGACGAAAATAATTACAAGGGAATTTTACAATATGTTGAAGAGGGCGATGTAATAGATGCCCAACACACAATTGTTAAGCCAGAATTTGGTGGACAAGGTCTTGCAGGTCAGCTTGTAAAACAACTTGTTGCAGACGCAAGAAAAGAAAACAAAAAAATAAAAGGAACTTGTTCTTACGTAGAAAAGAAACTTGAGTCAAGTGACTTTGATGATGTAAGAGCATAAAAAGGTGGGGCAACTCATCTTTTTTAGTTTAAAGTACTAAAATATAGTTTACGAAAAATTTTATAAGCTGTATAATTAGTAAAAGGGGGGAAGATATGTTATTAAAAGAAAACTCTAGAGAATATTTTAAAATAGAAATGGCTAATGCAATTAGTCACGGTCTAGGAGTTTTCCTTGGAATTATTTTTCTTTTAATGCTAATTATTCCAAGTGTAAAGAGTGGTAATGTATTAAAAGTTGTTGCCTTTTCTATTTATGGTGGGTGTTTCATCTTTTTATTTTTGATGAGTACAATTTACCATGCAGTACAAAGGGAAAAGATCAAGAAAATTCTTAGAATTTTTGATCATGTATCCATTTATTATTTTATAGCTGGAAGTTTTACCCCAGTTATACTTTTACTAACAAGAGGAAGATTTAGATTATTTTTTATAATATTAATTTGGGCAATAGCTCTCTTTGGAACAGTTTTTAAGATCACTACATACAAAAACTATGACAAATTAAAAACTATTTCAGTGATTATTTATATTGCCATGGGTTGGCTTTCTGTATTTTTAATTAAGCCAATTGTAACAAACACAACTTGGAAATTTATGTTTCTTTTAGTTTTAGGTGGACTTGTCTACACTGGAGGGACATATTTTTACAAATCAAAAAGGTTCAAATATAGTCACGTAATTTGGCACTTCTTTGTCCTAGGGGCATCAATAATTCACTTTATTGCCTTTTACCTTTATATTTAATAAAAAACCTAGATCGTAAAAATGACAATTTAATAGTAAAAAAAGAAGATGGGGCAACCCATCTTTTTTTGTGCAATAAATTCTTATTTTCTTTTAAAAATTTTAAAATTTAACAAAGCAAAATCTAAAAATTATTTATATAAAAAAAATTAAGTAATTGACAAAATGAATTAGTTACTATAAAATTTATTACATAAAAAAACTCAACTAATGGAGGATAAAAATGAATTTAGAAAATTTAAAAAATATTATTGCGAATAACTTTGGTGTAAAGAAAGAGGAAATCAAAATGGAGTCAAACTTACAAGATGATCTTGGTCTTGACTCTCTTGATGCAGTGGAACTTTCCATGGCAATTGAAGAAGAGACTGGCAAAGAGATACCTGATGAAGAATTTCAGAAATTCATAACAGTTGAAGATTTGATAAATTTTTTAAACAAATAAAATGGAAAAATATTTAGATCTTACAAACAAGCTTATTAGTTCCTTAGAAAATTCTTCTTTAGAGATATTGGAATTTAAAGTAGAAAATTTTTCTTTGATGCTTAAAAAGAGTAAGTCTTTAGAGAAGGAAGATATATCTGAAAGGGAAGTTACTAGAGATGGTGATAAAGCTTCGGAAAAAGTTTCTGACCTCGATAAGAAAGAAGAAGTTGAAGCTAACAAAAATTTAAAAACTTTAAGGACTCCAATTTTAGGAGTCTTTTACTCTTCAAAAAGTCCTGATGCAGAATCCTTTGTAAAAGTGGGAGACCAGGTTAAGAAGGGGGATACCCTTTGTATAATCGAGGCAATGAAGATGATGAATGAGTTAAAGGCACCCTATGATTGCAAAGTTATTGCTTGTCTTGTGAATAACGAAGACTTTGTTGAGTATGATCAAGAAATCTTTAAGTTGGAGCAAATATGATTAAAAAAGTTTTAATTGCCAATCGTGGCGAATGTGCTCTTTCGATTTTGAGGAGTGCAAAGGAACTTGGCATTGAGACCCTGGTTATTTATTCAAAAGCAGATGCCTACCAATCCTATATTTATATAGCTGATGAAGCAGTTTGCATAGGTGATAAGTTTTCAAAGGATACTTACTTGAACATGGATGCCATAATTACTTGTGCTATAGAAAAGGGCTGCGATGCAATTCATCCTGGTTATGGTTTCTTGTCCGAGTCCTACGAATTTGCAAAAAAAGTTTGCGATGCAGGAATCATTTTTATTGGTCCAAGCCCCAATCTTATAAAACTTATGGGAGATAAGATTGGGGCAAAAAATCTTATGGAGGATATAAAAGTTCCTGTGGCGAAGGCACACTCTCTTAATGGCGAATCAGAGGAAGAAATTTTAGAAATTTGTGACAAAATAGGTTACCCAATAATTTTAAAAGCCAGGTCTGGTGGTGGAGGCAAGGGAATGAGAAGGGTTGATTCCCCCGAAGATCTCTTTCACAAAATTGACTTGTCCAAGGCTGAAGCCAAGGCATCCTTTGGGGATGAAAGAATATTTATAGAAAAATTTATTGAAAATCCAAGGCACATTGAAGTCCAAGTTTTGTCTGATGGAAATAAGTCCCTTCACTTATATGAAAGGGAGTGCAGTTTGCAAAGAAATAATCAAAAAATTCTTGAAGAAGCTCCTTGCAATTTCATTTCAGAAGGATTAAAGGAAAAACTTTTTAAGGCTAGCCTTGATTGTGTCAGAGCTACTGGCTACCTTGGCGCAGGTACTGTTGAGTTCTTAGTTGATAAGGATGAAAATTTTTATTTTTGTGAAATGAACACTAGACTTCAAGTGGAGCATGCTGTGACAGAAATGATAACAGGACTTGACATAATTAAGGAACAATTTAGGATTGCTTCTGGTCTTGGTCTATCAATTAGCCAAGATGATGTAAAAGCTTCAGGTCACGCAATAGAAGTTAGGATAAATGCACTTGATCCATTGAAAGACTTTACCCCATCAAGTGGCAGGATAAATTTTTTATTTACACCTGGGGGAGTGGACACAAGATTTGAGTCTGCAATCTACAAGGGATTGGAAATTCCCATTTATTATGATTCAATGATTGGAAAAATTATTGTTAAGGACCAGAGGAGACTCTCTGCAATTAAAAAACTAAGAAGAGCTATAGAAGAAACTATGATTGATGGAATTGAGACTAATCTAGGTTTTATGTATTCAATTTTATTTGACTTAGATTTTATAAGGGGCAATATAAGTACTAATTTTATAAGAGAAAAAGAAACTGATCTTCTAAAAAGAATGAAAGAGGTGAGGGATAATGTCACTTAAAGATTTTAAGAAAAGGAAGAGCTTGTTAAATACAATAAAAAATTTAAGCAAGCTCACAAAAAATTCATCCTTTAAAAGAAATAGTCAGGAGAGAATTTTATGCAAGGCTTGTGGGAAATTTACTTATTTAGATAACTTAAAAAATAATTTATTTATTTGTACTCACTGCTCTTCTTACTTACCCCTAACAGGAGAGAATAGGTTTGACCTACTTTTAGATAAGGGTTATAGGCTTATTGATTTTGGAACAAAAAAATTAAATCCTATAAACTTTCCCGATTATAGAAAGAAGGATGAAGACAAAAAGTCTGAAGCAGTAAAGCTTGCAAGGGGAAAAATCTTAGGAAACCCTGTCATGGTTGCTTCTCTAATTGACCAATATATGATGGGAAGTCTTGGGACCTATGTTGGAGAAGAGATAACAAGGATGATTGAAGAGGCTGAAAAATATAAGCTGCCAATTATTATAATTTCCCTTAGTGGTGGGGCAAGGATGCAAGAAGGAATGTTTTCTCTTATGCAAATGGCAAAGATAAGTTCTGCCTTGGCCTCTTTTAAAGAAAAGGGCGGACTCTACATAAGTCTTTTAACAAACCCAACAATGGGTGGTGTAAGTGCAAGCTTTGCGGCTCAAGGAGATTATAATATTGGCGAGCCGGGTGCCTTAATAGGTTTTGCTGGACCGAGAGTAATAAAGGAAACCCTTCATGAAAGCTTGCCTGAAAATTTTCAAAGGGCAGAAAATTTGGAAGACTTTGGTTTTCTTGACATGATTCTAGAAAGAAAGTATCAAAGAGAAGCCCTTGGCAAAATTTTAAGGATGCATAGGAGGAAGTATGGACGCTTATGAAAAAGTTGTAAATGCCAGGTCAAAGGAAAGAAGCATTTCGAAAGAAATAATTGAAAACTTATTTGAGGATTATTTTTATGTAAAGGGTGATAGGGCCTTTGGCGATTCACAGGCAATAATAGGTGGCCTAGGTGAACTTGAAAAATATACTTTGACCTTTATCGGCATTCAAAAGGGTCACGAGATGGATGAAGCCATAAAAACAAATTTTGGAATGCCAGAGCCCCATGGATATAGGAAGGCCATTAGACTTATGAAGGCTGCAGAAAAATTTAAAAGACCTCTTGTAACTTTTATTGACACACCTGGAGCCTACCCTGGAGTTGAAGCAGAAGAAAGAGGTCAGCACCAACTAATAGCTGATTGTTTGATGACAATGGCAGGCTTAAGGGTTCCAAGCCTCGCCTTTATTATAGGAGAAGGAGGGTCTGGCGGTGCCCTGGCACTTGCCCTTGCCAATAAAATTTATATGGGAGAGGGAGCTGTGTTTTCAATTCTTTCTCCAGAAGGTTTTTCTTCAATTTTATACAAAAACAAGTCTAGGGCAAGAGAGGCTGCTGATTTAATGAGATTGACTGCTAAGGATTTATACGAAGATAAAATTATTGATGGAATAGTAGGAGAAGTTGACAATAAAATTAAAATTTCTGATCTTAAAAAGATAATTCTTGAAGACTTGAAATACTATTCAAAACTTTCTGCAGATAAGATCCTTAAAGATAGACATGAAAAATTTAGAAGGATAGGTGTTTAATGGGTTTAAAGTTTATAGAAGCTCACAAATTTTATATTGATGACTTCCTAGATAATTCTTACTTTGAAAAATATCTTGATACAAGTTCAGAGTGGATTGAAAAGAGGACGGGCATATTTACGAGACAATTTTCTAAAGCTGGAAATGATCTTATGGCATTGGACTTAGCCAAAAAATTTAAAAATTCAATGCAAGACTTAGATTTAATTATCTGTGCTTCCTTCACATCAAAAAAAAGAATGCCATCCATATCAAGTTTAGTAAGAGATGAACTTGGAGGAAACAAACATTGCCTATGTCTTGACATAAATCTAGCCTGCACTGGTTTTGCTGCTGGCTTAATTATTGCAGAGTCCTATCTTGATAAGGGGAGAAGGGCTTATATTTTTGCAAGCGAAAAAATTTCTGACTACATGGATATGACAGACAGGAGGACAGCCATACTTTTTGGAGATGGAGCTGGAGGAGTCTTGGTAGAGAAGAACGATAAACTTTGGGAAACTGATATTGCCTCATTTCCCCATGAAGACAGCTTGAACTTGGATGAAAATTCTTTTATTACCATGGATGGCAAAAAGGTTTATAGGTTTGCAGTGGAAGAGGTTTCAAATTCTATAAGAAGACTTTTAAATAAAAATAATTTAAGGGGAGAAGATGTAGATAAATTAATTTTGCATCAAGCCAATGAAAGAATTATTAATCAGCTTATAGGAAGACTGGAAATAAATAAAAATAATTCTCTACAGAATTTAGAAAAATATGGAAATACTTCTGCTGCATCAATTCCCCTTGTGATTGCAGAAAATATTGATTTATTTAAGGATAAGGAGAAAGTCATTTTATCTGGATTTGGTGCAGGGCTTTCACTTGCAAGTATCTTAATGGAGTGGTGAGATGGATTTAAAAGATTTACTTAATATAGACTATCCAATTATACAGGGCGGAATGGCACATATAGCTAAGGGTGAATTTGCTGCAGCTGTATCAAAAGCTGGAGCCCTAGGCATAATAGGTTCTGGTGGTATGGACAAGGATGAACTAAGAGAAAATATTAAAGTCCTAAGAAGAGAAACAGATAAGCCCTTTGGTGTTAACTTGATGATGCTTAGGCCAGACATTGATGACTTGGTCAAGGTAATTTTAGAAGAGGATGTAAGAGTAATAACTGTAGGAGCAGGAACTTATAGAAGGTTTGCAGATGATTTTAAAAGAAAAAATATAAAAGTTATTCCTCTTATATCTTCTCCGCTACAAATAAAAAGGTACGAAGCCTTAGAGCCCGATGCCTATATAGCTGAAGGTATGGAAGCAGGTGGTCATATTGGTCAAATGACAACTATGACCTTATTGCCACAAGCTGTAAAAGAAACAAATAAAAAAATTATAGGAGCAGGTGGGATTGCTTCAGGTAAAGAAGTTTTCGCTGCTGAAGTCTTAGGTGCAAGTGGAGTACAAATTGGGACTGGTTTTTTATTTACAAAAGAATGTCCCCTTCATGAAAATTATAAGAATCTTTTATTGAAGTCTAATTCTTCCAAGGTAACTGTGATTGGAAACCTAAAGGGGATACCAATGCGACTAATTAAAAATAAGATGACTAGAGAATACCAAAAGCTTGAGAGAGAAAATTCCTTGATGGAACTTGAAGGCTTTACCCTTGGGAGACTTAAAAGGGCAGTAGTCAATGGGGATGTAGAAAATGGTTCTGTCATGACTGGCCTATCAATTGGATCTTTTGACAGAATACTTACTGTAAAAGATTTTATAGAAAAGTTAATGAGAGAATACCAAGAGGTTAAAGATGTCTATAAGAATAAAAAATAAATTCATTGACATCCCTCTTATCCAAGGGGCAATGGCAATTGGTATGTCAAGCCCAGACCTTGTTGGAGGAGTGGCAAAACGTGGCGGCATAGGTACCCTCTCTATGGTCAACCCTGGTTATAGGGAAAAAGATTTTTTGAAAAACACCTTCGAAGCAAACAAGAGAGCCTATCTAAAAGATTTGAAATTTGCAAAAGAAAAATCTCAAGGTAGAGGAATTATACTTACTAACCTAATGCAGGTTGTTGAAAGATTTGAAGATTATTTAGATTTTTTAAATACAACAGATGTGGATGGCATAGTTGTAGGTGCTGGCCTTCCCCTAGATCTGCCAAAGCACATATCCAAGGAAAAGATAATTGGACCCATCGTATCTTCAGAGAGAGCCTTGAGGCTAATTATGAAAAGGTGGGACAAGTACAATAGAAGACCTGATTTAGTAATCTTAGAAGGTCCAAAAGCAGGAGGTCACCTTGGATTTAAAAGAGAAGATTTAGAAATAAATATTTTAGATGAACTAGAAAAAATTTTAAAAATTAGTAATGGGATACCAGTTTTTGTTGGTGGAGGATTTGGCAGACCTGAAAAAGTAAAAGAAGCCTTAAATCGAGGTGCAAGTGGAGTACAAATTGGGACGGGATTTTTATTTACAAAAGAATCTGGACTTCCAATGGCTACTAAAGAAGAAATCTTAAAGAGAGTCAAGTCATCAAGGATGAAAAATCTTATCTTAGAAAGTCCAGTTGGTCTCTTAGCGAGAGGAATGGAAACCAAGCTTGTAAAGAAGATGAAAAGAGAAAACATCCCTCCCAATCACTGTCTTTCTTGTATAAGGACTTGTAAAAGAAAAGACACTAAGTACTGCATAAGTGAAGCACTTATTAATGCCGTAAGAGGAGATCTTGAGTCAGGACTTTTCTTTGCAGGCACAGATGTTGAAAAGATTGAAAAAATTAGGTCTCTTGATGAATACATAGACTGGTTATTGGAGGAAGAATGAAAAAGATAGGAATAGTTTTTGGTGGGCAAGGATCTCAATACCAAGGAATGGGAAGGGAGTTTTTAAAACACCCAAAGACCAAACATATTTATGAAGAAATTGCTGAGTATAAAGATATTATTTTAGATGGAAGTTTAAGTGATCTTTCTATGACAAAAAACCTTCAACCAATAATGTTAGCCTTTCAAATTTCTGCCCTTGAGTTTTTAAAAGATAGGGAAGATATTGTTGCTACTTGTGGGCTTAGTCTTGGAGAGTATGGAAGCTTAGTTCTAGCAGGTGTACTAACTTATAAAGAAGCCCTTTCACTTGTTAAAACAAGGGGAAGGCTAATGGATGAAGACAGTCGAAAGTTAGAAAGCAAAATGCTGGCAATTTTAAATAAAAATGAAGATGAAGTTAAAGGCCTGATTTTAAATTCATCACTAGATAAGGAAATTTTTATTTCCAATATAAATAGCCCAAGTCAAGTTATTGTGGCAGGAGAATCTAGCAAGATAAAAATTTTTAAGGATTTTTTAAAGAATGAAAAAGTAAGAAGTATTGAGATGAAAGTTAGCGGAGCCTTTCACACAAAGTTTATGAAAACTGCTGGAGAAAAATTTTATCAAGACTTAAAGAAGGTCGAGTTCTCCCAAGCAAATCTAGACTATTATTTGAATTTAAGTGGAAAAAAATATGAAGGAGAAGACTTGAGCCTAGTCTTGTCTCAACACATTTATAGTCCTGTTAGACTTTTTGATGATATAAAGGGCATGGTAGACCAGGGAGTAAATGAGTTTATAGAAATTGGACCAGGAGATGTTATTTCAAAAATAATTAAGAAAAACTTTAAAGACCTGGAAGTTAGGTCTCTGAAGAATGAAGAGGAAATTATACGAGGTGAGAAATGAGCAATAAAAAATATGCACTGGTAACAGGTGCTAGTGGTGGAATTGGAAGGGAAATAGCAAGAAGGCTTGCAGGAGATTACAATCTAATACTCCACACAAGAAGTCGAGAAGATAAAATAAATGAATTAAAAGATGAGTTGGAAACAGAGGTTATTTGTGTGAAGGGTGACCTATCAAAGCAAGAAGATTGTGAAAGGATTTTTAACCTATGTCGTGAAAAAAATATAGAAGTCGAAGTCCTTGTTAATAACGCAGGAATGACAAGAGACAATTTAATTTTCAGGATGAAGGAAGAAGACTTTAAGAAAGTTATAGAAACTAATCTCTATTCTGTTTTTTATCTCTCCAAATTATTTGCAAGGCAGATGATGAAGAACAAGGGTGGAAGAATAATTAATATTTCATCTATTAGTGGAATAAGAGGAAATGTAGGTCAAACAAATTACAGTGCATCAAAGGCAGGCATCATTGGTTTTACAAAAGCACTTGCCAAGGAAGTGGCTTCAAAAAATGTTTTAGTGAATGCAGTTGCCCCGGGATTTATAGAAACAGAAATGACTGATGCCTTATCAGATGAAGTTAAAAAACAAATTCTTAGTGATATCCCAATGAAGAGGTATGGACTTGCTAAGGATATAGCTAATGTTGTTAGTTTTCTTGCAGGAGAGGACTCTTCTTACATAACAGGACAGGTAATCTCTGTTGATGGAGGCATGAATATATGAGAGTTGTTGTAACAGGTTTTGGGGCCTTGACACCTCTTGGTTCTACAAGGGAAGAATTAATCAAGGCAATGCGTGAAGAAAAATGTGCCATTGATGAGATAAGCAGGTACCCAATAGATAAGAGGGAAGTTACTCTTGCAGCTGAACTCAAAGACTATGATGAAGAAAAAGAGTTTTCAAGAAAAGAATTAAATAGGCTAGACAGGGTAAATCAATATGCACTAGTAGCAGCAAGAAGGGCAATGGTAGATGCGAAGATTTCAAGAGAAGAAATGGAAAATAGAAGAGTTGGTGTTTATATAACATCAGGTATAGGTGGCCTTGGGACTATTGAAGAAGACTATCAAAGAGGTATGAAGAGAAGTTTTGATAAGCTGAGTCCTTACTTTATTCCAAAGGCAATAATAAATTCTGTTGGAGCTAATGTTGCTATAGATATAGGAGCTCATGGAGCTTGCCTTTCAATGGTTACAGCCTGTGCATCATCAACCAATGCATTAGGAGAAGCCTATAGGGCAATAAAAAATGGTTATGAGGAAATAATTTTTGCTGGCGGAAGCGAAGCATCAATAACCTACCTTGGTATTGGTGGATTTACTTCCATGAAAGCCTTGAGTAGCTCCAAGGACAAAAATAGGGCTTCAATACCCTTTGACAAAGATAGGAATGGTTTTGTAATGGGAGAAGGAGCAGGCATTTTAGTTTTAGAAAGTTTGGAGTCTGCCCTAAAGAGAGGTGCAAATATAATAGGAGAAATTGTTGGCTACGGAGTTAATTGCGACGCATATCACATAACATCTCCATCCCCAAGTGCAAAGTTTGCAAGAGAAGCCATGGACTATGCAATTAATGATGCAGGTATAAGTCCAAGTGAAATTGATTATGTGAATGCACATGGGACATCGACAAACTTAAATGATAAGCTTGAAAGCCTAGCAATAAAAAGTGTTTTTGGAAGCAAGAGGGTCAAGGTTTCCTCATCAAAATCGCAAATGGGCCACCTCTTAGGTGGATCAGGAGTTGTTGAGTCAATACTATCTATACTTGCAATGAATGAAAACTTTTTGCCGCCCTTAATAAATTATAAAAACAAAGATGAAGAATGTGATCTTAACTTTGCACTTAAGGCTGAAGACTATAAAATAAATTATTTTTTAAAAAATTCTTTAGGTTTTGGTGGTCACAACGCCTGCCTAATTTTTAAGAGGTACTGATTATGGAAATAAGTTTTGATGAATTAAGAAAAATTTTACCCCATTCCTACCCCTTTATACTTGTTGACAAGATTGTAGAAATAGATAATAATAAATACGCAAAGGGAATAAAAGCGGTATCCGGTGGTGAATATTATTTTCAAGGACATTTTCCAAAGGAAGCTATTATGCCAGGAGTTCTTCAAATAGAAGCTGTTGCACAAGTTGGTGCTGTTGCCTTATTAAAAGAAAATCCAGGCAGGCTTGCCATACTTGGAGGTGTAAAACGAGCACGCTTTTATAAACCAGTGAGACCGGGTGACTATTTAGAAATAAGTTGTAAAATGATAAAATTAATAAAAAATCTCGGCATTGCAGAGGGTTATATTACAAGAGGGGGAGAAAAAATTATGACTTGTGAAGTATCCTTTGCACTACAATAGGAGGCTAGTATGGACAATAATTTGGAAGAAAAATTTAACGAAGTTTACGATAAATTTAAGTTGAACTTGTATAAAAATATGTTTGCTAAGCTAGAAGATAGGGAGGCAACATTAACTGCAACAGAAACTTTCACAATGGAAGTAATACACGCATTAAATAGACCTAGAGTAAGTGACGTAACAGACTTTCTTGAATGGTCACATCCAAATATTGCCTACAAGTTAACAGCATTAATAAAGAAGGGCTATCTCAGAAAAGTTCAATCCCAAGAAGATCGAAGGGAGTACTTTCTTGAATGCACAGACAAGTTTTACGAATACTATAGTATGAAGACATCCTATGTAAAAGTAGTCTTAGATAGACTAAGAGAAAGAGTGGATAGGAAAGACATAGAAACTCTTGAAAATATTCTGAATATAATGAGCAGTGAACTTATGCCAGAAGTTACCAACTTTATTAATGAAAGACAAAATGAAAAGCCTTGATATAATTAATTTAAAATTATTAGAAGATTAAAAAAGACGAGCATGTAATTTGTGCTCGTCTTAATTTATTTAAAGTAAAGTTTCATATCTCCATCTTGAATTAGTCCCTTCCTGTAGAAAACTTCATAAATCGCAAAGGTCACAAGACCAGGCAGGATTATGTGCATAAGCAAGATTATTCCAAGAAGTTTCGTAAAAGGGACATCAGGCATGGCAGCAAAAGTTGAAATTTGACCAACGAGTCCACTAGTTCCCATACCAGAACCTAGAGGAGTGTTCTCGAGCTTAAATACCATTGTTGAGACTGGCCCCAGGATTGCTGATGAAAGTATTGGCGGAATAATTATAAGAGGTTTTCTCACAATGTTTGGCATCTGTAGCATGGAAGTGCCAAGACCTTGAGCAACAAGACCTTCAATCTTATTGTCACGATAGGACATAACTGCAAAGCCAACCATTTGACAACAGCAGCCAATTGTTGCAGCTCCACCAGCAAGGGATGAAAGGGAAAGCATCATTGATAGGGCAGCTGATGAAATTGGAAGTGTCAAAACTATTCCAACAACCACTGAGACAATTATTCCCATAAAGAAGGGAGCCTTTTCTGTTGCGTTAATAATAATTGCACCGAGAAGGTTCATAAAGTTGCCAATAATAGGACCAACAAAGTTTGCAACAAAAACACCACTTAATACTGTAATGGCAGGAGTAACTATTATGTCGATTTTTGTCTTCCTGCTAACAAGCTTTCCAAACTCAACTGCCACTATAGTGGCAATATAAACTCCCATAGGGCCGCCAAGTTCATTGCCAGCTATACCAACAACAGTTGCCGCATAGACAACAAGACTTGGGGCAGCCATAGCTGTGGCAATTGCAACTGCAATGGCAGGTCCCGTTGCTTTTTGTGCTAGGGGCCAAAGGACATCTGTCAAAAATACAATATTAAAGGACTTGCCAAGAGTATTTAAGATTGTTCCAACTAATAGAGTTGCAAAAAGTCCAAAGGCCATGGCGCCCAGGGCGTCAATAAAATATAATTTTGATTTTTTCTTTATAAGGCTAGAAAAAGTTTTTTCGGTTCCGCTCATCATATCCTCCTTACAATATCATCAAGCTTGTACTTAGGCACAATATAATTTCCATCATCATCTAGGAAATAAGATTGGTCTTCGCTTAAATTAATTTCTTTTATTTTTGATTTTATCTTTGGATAGCCAAAGGCAATGACGAGGCTACAAGTGTATCTTTCATCATAAGATAAAATTTCGCGCATCTTGTCGTCAGTGACACTTCCGATGATGCAAGATCCAATTCCTCTTTCTGCTGCAGCGAGAGTTAAATTAGAAATCACAAGTCCTTGGTCAACTCCATCAAACTTTAATTTCTTTTCCTTGTCACTTAAGATGGCAATAAAATAAACTGGTCTTTCGCCTTCTTTAGGTCTACCTGCACCATTAGGGAGAGAGGCAGCCCATCTTGTTTTGTCAAAAATTTCTAAAACTTTTTCCTTGCTCTCAACAGAAATGAATCTGAGAAACTGTCTGTTGTTTGCACAGGAAGCAAACTTAATAGAATTTAAAATTCCATCAATGTCATCCTTAGAAAGCTCTCTTTCTTCATCAAACTTTCTGTAAGATCTTCTCCACTCTAATAACTTTTCTAATTCCATAATTCCTCCATTTTCAATAAATATCTTCTTGTTAGTTTTATATTTTACAACAAAAAAAGAATTAATCAATTAATAGACTAATAGATTGTAATTTTTTTAAATTGGGGTATAAATAAAACCGAAAAAAGAAAAGATTTCACCATAAAAATATTTTTAAAAATTTATTAAAAATATTGTGAAAATGTTTTGACACTTTATCAAAGATGATGTATACTTTAATTATTGTATACCGTATTGGTGTATCTTTTGTTTTTAACTTTTAAAGTATCAAATACTTTAATTATCTTTAATCTTAAAAGGAGGAAAATATGTCAAATATGTACAAGACAACTGCTGAACATGAAGCCCTTCGTAAGGCTATCAGAGAATTCGCAGAAGCAGAAATCAAGCCACTATCTTTTGGTCTTGATCAAAACAATGAATTTCCAGAAGAAATTGTTAAGAAGATTGGCGAAAACGGTTGGATGGGTCTTCCATATCCAGAAGAAGAAGGCGGAGCAGGTAAGGATGTTATCTCTTACGCTATCGCTGTAGAAGAACTTTCAAGAGTAGACGCAGGTGTTGGTGTTGTATTATCAGCTCACACTTCATTAGGATCTTATCCAATTCAAGCTTTCGGTACAAAAGAACAAAAGGAAAAATATTTAAAACCTCTTGCTCAAGGTAAAAAACTTGGTGCCTTTGGATTAACTGAACCAAATGCTGGTTCTGATGCAGGTGGTACAGAAACAACTGCAGTTCTTGATGGAGACTACTACATTTTAAATGGTAACAAGATCTTCATCACAAACGCCCCAGCTGCTGACACTTATGTAGTATATGCAGTAACTACACCAGGAATCGGTACTCACGGAATTTCTGCTTTCATAGTAGAAAAGGGATGGGAAGGATTCACATTTGGAGATCACTATGACAAATTAGGTATTAGATCTTCAACTACTGCTGAACTTCAATTTAACAATGTTAAGGTTCCAAAGGAAAACTTACTTGGTAAAGAAGGTCAAGGATTTAGAATTGCAATGCAAACACTTGACGGTGGTAGAATTGGTATCGCATCTCAAGCACTAGGTATTGCACAAGGTGCTTTTGAAGCTGCACTTGCTTATGCAAAAGAAAGAGTTCAATTTGGTAGACCAATTGCTCAACAACAAGCAGTTGCTTTTAAGATTGCAGATATGGCTACAAAGATTAGAGCTGCAAGACTTATGGTTTATTCAGCTGCTGAAATGAAACAAAATCACGAAAACTATTCAATGGAAGCTGCAATGGCTAAGACAGTTGCATCTGAAGTTGCTATGTGGGTTGTTAACGAAGCTCTTCAAATCCACGGTGGTAATGGATACCTAAAGGGCATGGACGTAGAAAGATTCTTCAGAGATGCTAAGATTACAACAATCTATGAAGGTACTTCTGAAATCCAAAGAGTTGTAGTTGCAAGTCACCTTATTGGTAAAGCTCCAAAGAAAAAAGGTAGAGCTGCTGTATTAGATAAAAAAGCTGGCCCTATCACTGGAGAAAGAAAAAGAGAAATTATAAAAGCAGACACAGCAAAAGAAGCTGTTGATATACTAGTTAAAAACCTTAAGAAAGATGGATACGACTTCTCAGTAGGTATTGACATTAATACTCCTGTTTACGAAGCTGAAAGAGTTGTTTCAGTAGGTAAGGCAATCGGTGGAGAAGAAAACATGGATATGGCTAGAGAACTTGCTCACGCAGCAGGTGCAGCACTTGGTTCTTCAAGACCAGTTGCAGAAACTCTAAAACTTCTTCCACTTGAAAGATACGTTGGTATGTCAGGACAAAAATTCAATGGTAACCTATATATCGCATGTGGTATTTCAGGAGCCAGCCAACACTTAAAGGGTATTAAAAATGCATCAACAATTGTTGCTATCAACAAGAACGCAGGTGCTCCAATCTTTAAGAACTGTGACTATGGTATAGTTGGAGACATATTTGAAATCATGCCACTTCTTGCTGAAGCATTAGGAACTGGTGAAAAAGAACCAGCACCTCCAATGGTTAAAGTTAGAAGATCTAAACCTAGAAAGTTAGCTCCAAATTATAAAGTTATGGTATGTCCAGGTTGTGGATATGAATATGATCCAAACTACGGAGATCCAGAAGGAGAAATCGATCCAGGTACAGATTTCGAAAAATTACCAGAGGATTGGACTTGTCCAGAATGCCAAGAAGAAAAGCAAAACTTCATTGAAGAAGATTTTACTGTTGATAGAAAGTAAGGAGGCTCTTTAAATGTTAAATAATAGAAAAATAACAGATGATTTATATTTTGTAGGGGGAAATGATAAAAGACTTGAACTTTTTGAAAATATGTTCCCTATTCCAGATGGAGTTTCTTACAATTCATACCTTTTGATGGACGAAAAGACAGTTCTTGTAGATTCAGTCGATTGGTCAATTGCAAGAGATTATATACAAAGCATTGAAAATATATTAGATGGACGTAGCCTTGATTATATGCTAATCCACCACATGGAACCTGATCACTGTGGAGCTATTGAAGAAATTTGTATAAGATGGCCTGATATTAGAATTATATCAAGTGAACAAGGTTTCCAATTTATGAGACAAATGGGATATCATATTCCAGAAAATCAACTAATAATAGTTGAAGAAGGAGATACAATTTCCTTTGGTAAGCATACATTTGCTTTCATTGAAGCTCCAATGGTTCACTGGCCAGAAGTTATTATGTCTCTTGACGTAACAGATGGAGTATTGTTCTCAGCAGACGGATTTGGTTCCTTTAAGTCTATGGACGGTAAATTATTTGCAGATGAAGTTGATTGGGAAAGAGATTGGCTTGATGAAGCTAGAAGATATCTTACTAACATCGTAGGCAAATATGGACCATTTATCCAAGACGTTCTTAAAAAAGCTGCACCTCTTCTTCCACAAGTTAAATATATCTGTCCACTTCACGGACTTGTTTGGAGAGATAACTTTGGATTTATCCTAGACAAGTATGACAAATGGTCAAGATATGAACCAGAAGAAGAAGGCGTGCTAATAGTTTATGCATCAATGTATGGAAATACAGAAAGAGCTGCACAAGGTTTTGCAAACAGCCTAGTTGAAAGAGGAGTTAAAAAAGTAGAAGTATACGATGTTTCTAAGACAGATATATCCTACCTAATAGCAAAAACATTCCAATACTCTCACCTTGTTATAGCATCTGTAACTTACAATCTAGGAATCTATCCTAAGATGAAAAACTTCCTACACGATCTAGAAGCACTAAACGTTCAAAACAGAACAGTTGGTATCATTGAAAATGGTACTTGGGCTTGTACAGTTGGAGATAAGATTGAAAACTATATAGATGAAAATCTAAAACTATTTGATGTTCTTCCAGAAAGAGTTACAATCAATACATCTCTAAACGAAGCTAACGAAAACGACATGGAAGCTCTTGCAGGTTCTATTATCGAATCTATGGAAAAGATTAGAGAAATTAAAGAAAAATCAGCTAAATAATAAGCTTGAAAATATATTTATTTAAAAATATACAAAGAGGCTATATCACTTGATATAGCTTCTTTTTTTGTGGAATTTTTGAAGTGAAGTTTTTGAAAGATAAAGATAGAAAGAAATAGGAATAAAAAATTAAAAAATCAGCCTAGGCTGAATACTCACTTCCTCTTATAAAAGATAGCTTTAAAGCAAAGAGGAGAAACTTGACCCAAGTATTCAAACTGGCTGACAAAATTATTATCTGAACTTGTAACTTTTTTAAAAATAAAATAATGGTCCTTATCATCTGCAGAATTTATAGCATTGAGAAGGAAGTAAGAGTGACCTGTAGCAAACATGTGGAGAAGAAGGTCCTCAGTCAAAAAAATCAAGGGGACATTGACATTTGAAAACTCATAAAAGGTCTCCTCAAAATTTTTGTAGTTAATCGAAAAATAATCAAATTGAATAGAATTCTTTTCCAAGTCCTTCATAGGTCCTCCGCCAAAACAATTTTAATAATATCCTCAAAAACAATGTTGAGGGGATCTTCTCCACTTAAATAAATACTTCCATCAAAAATTTCCTTGATCCTACCAAGATAGGGCTCTTGCCTGTAACTTGTAAAAACCAAAACCTCGAGACTATTTACATAAACCTGACTAATCAAAAGGACAATTTCTTCATTAGACATTTGAGAAGAAAAATCTATGAAATCGCCCATGTGGGAGAGGGCAGTAGTGTGTTCAGAGATAAAAAATCCCATCCACTTTGCCATCCCCCTGTCCATGTATTCCCTAGCAGACTTAAAGGGCAAATAAGACCTATCAACCATAAGACCACCTCCTAAATCACTCTAAACCATCCATGCCACCGCAGTGGCCACCAATTAACTTGCTTCTTTCAATAACCCTGGACCCTTCCATGAGAGAAGTTGCCCTCTGTAGAGAAGTGAAGCCAAACCTGTCCCTAATTTCATCAATGGCATGGTCAAGATTCTCCTCTCTCTCAATAGACTTCACATCATCAAAAAAATCAAAAACAGTAGAAGACTGATCTACTAAATTGTCATAAGTAACACCGAGATTTCTCACAGCACCACCCTCATATTTTTCTCTAAAAAGCCTTAGAACTTCTTCCTGCAAGACCCTAGTAGATTGACTAGGCCTAATAGTTCGTCTAGCATTAATAGACTTCTTGTTCTCTGTGTGAGAAAAGTCAACGTAAATAGCGACAACAGAAGCCTTCTTCCTAATACGCCTAATCCTAACAGCAACCTGCTCGGCAATCTCAGATAAGACAATTTCAATCTCATCCTGAGACTTGTAGTCATGAGGGAGGACTTGAGAGTTGCCAAGGCCCTTGGATTTTGCCTTGTAAGGCCTAGATACCTTAGACTCATCAACACCATTGGCGTGAAACCAAAGTTGAAGACCCATGACACCAAAGACCTTTTTCAAGACATCGGGATCATAATTTGCAAGATCACGAACAGTATAAATTGACATAGCATTGAGCCTACTCTTGAGTCTAGACCCAATCCCCCAAAAGTCTTTTAAGTCATCAATAGCCCAGACCTTGGACTCCACATCCTCATAAGACCAATTGGCACGCATAGTCCTAGTCTTCTTGGCCTCATTATCAAGAGCAAGCTTAGCAAGAAGAGGGTTGGCATTGCTCATGCCCACAGTAGAATAAAGACCAGCAGTCTCCCAAATCTCCCTCTGAATCATAGAAGAAACAAGGTCCAACTTGTCACGCCTTGAAACATTTTTGTCAGGAACAAAATAAGACAAAGAATTAGTTAGATCAATAAAACCCTCATCAATAGAGTAGGGGAGGATGTCTTCCTTGGGAGCATAATTTTGGAAAACTTTTTGAACCTTTAAGTTCTCCTCAATGTAGAGAGCCATCCTTGGAGGGACAATAAAAGTTTTCTCCGCCCACTTCTCGATAAAATCAATATAAGGCTTCGTAATCTCAATATTTTGTCTCCTTGCCTTCTCAAAACTAAACTTCCTAGTGTCAATATCAAAGGGAAGCTCGCCAGCCCTGCCAACATTACTCTTACCATAGACACGTTTAAAGGTAGGAGAGCTCGCAAGGATGAGACCATTAGAATTACTAGACCTACTCATAACACAAAGACAAGTGGAGAGAGGGTCCAAGTTCCTCTTGACGCACTCAACACTGGCATAAAAAGACTTGATGTCCACAAAAGCAATATCAGATTTAGGTTCCAAAGAATAATCAATAAAAGTCATAAGCCACCTCGAGGGCAAACTAGCAAAATATATTAAACAACAACGAATACATATTTAAACAAAAGTTTTAGTTAATTATATTTTAGAATATTTGACCAAAAAACACAAGTTCAGAAAATTTCAAAGTCGTATAAATTTATGAGACTATGAAAAATTATGAAATAATAAAAATTTATAAAGTTATAAAAATTAATGAACTTATAAAGATTGATGAAGTTATAGAAATTCATAAATTTATAAGAATTTATGAATTTCCGAAACTAAATAATGAAGAAGAAAATTTCAAATATGATATTGGTTATAAGATAATAAATCAAGACTTAGAAATCATGAGTATATGCTTTATAAAAATGTTAAAATTTGATTCCTCAAAAGATTAGAAATTATAATTTTATTGACATTAATGTGTTAAACTAGAATTATTAACAAATATTAAAAAAACTGGAGGAGCTAATGAAGGGTGATGGTATCCAATTATATTCCTATATGGAAGGAAGTAACAACAGGTATGTTATTCCTGTTTACCAAAGAAGATATGATTGGAAGATTGAAAACTGCAAACAACTTTATAATGATTTATTAAGACTAACTGATGATAAAGAAGGTAATCACTTTTTTGGAAGTATTGTTTCTGATGTTGTGGGAGCTGGGTCTACTACTGAATACCACATTATTGATGGTCAACAAAGACTTACAACTGTGACTCTTCTTCTCTTAGCTATCGCCAAGTTAGTAGAGAAGGGCGAAGTTGAATCTAAGGAAGTAGCTTTAAACGATCAAATAATGGAAAGATTCATTATTGCCAAGTGGGCCAAGGAAGATGATAGGATAAAATTAATTCCTGTTAAAAGAGATAGGCAAGCACTTCATTCTTTAATTTTTGGTGAAGAGGACGAGTATGTAGAAAATTCTAACTTGACTATTAATTTTAAATATTTTTATGAGAGGTTAAGGAAGGATTCTAATCTTATTGATGAAATTTATTCCGCAATTCAAAGACTTCAAGTTATTTCTATTACTTTAGAAAAGGGCGACGATGCCCAGCTTATCTTTGAAAGTTTAAACTCCACTGGTCTTGCTCTTAGTGAAGGCGACAAGATAAGGAATTTTATTTTGATGAACTTGCCTTTGGATGAGCAAAATAAGTATTTTGAGAAGTATTGGATAAAGATTGAAGACTTAACTAATAAGAGAATAGATAACTTTGTTCGTAATTACTTAAGTATTAAGACTTTTTCAACACCGACTATGGCTAAGGTTTATTTTGAATTTAAGGAATATGTTAATAAGCATAATGATTCTTTGGAAAAACTGCTGGAAGATATGCTTAGGTACTCTAAGTTTTATAAAAAACTACTTGATGGTGAAAGTGGTTTCAATAATAGAGACTTAGATTCTGCTATGTTTAATTTCATGAAAATGGATAGAACTGTAACAGAGCCGTTTTTTATGGAAATTTTTAGCTTACAAGACGAGGGCAAACTAAATCTTGATGACCTTATAGGTATTTACGAAATAATTGAATCTTATTTGTTTAGGAGAAATATTTGTGGAGTTGGCACCAATGCTTTAAATAAAATTTTCTTAAATTTAAATAAGGACATTATAAGATATGATGGATCAACAGATAAATATGTCGAGAAATTAAAGTACAATCTTATTAATAAGAGAGACTCTGGAAGATTCCCTAAGGATGAAGAGTTTTATGAGAACTTAAATAATAAAGAAATCTACTTAATGCGTGGAGGTTTTAAAAACTATCTATTTAATAAGATTGAAAACTATAAGACTGTTGAAACCAAGGATATTTATAATCACTTAGATGATGGGACTTATAGCATTGAACATATTATGCCGCAAAAATTAAATGATGATTGGTTTGAAGAATTGGGAGATAATGCTGAAGAAATTCATGAAAAGTGGATCCACAAGCTAGGTAACCTAACTATTACAGGTTACAACTCTGACATGGGCAACTCTTCTTTTACTAAAAAGAGAGATGGAAAGCATGGCTTTAAGAAGAGTGGCATTAGGATGAACCAAGACTTGGCATTACTAGACTCTTGGGGTGAAGAAGAAATAGAAAAGAGGCAGAAGGACCTACTTAATCTTTCTGTGTATGAGATTTGGAAGTATCCTACTACGAATTTTGAATTACAAAGAGAAGAGGTTGAATATATTTCCTTAGCTGATGATTATGATTTAAAAGGAAAGAAGATTTTAAAGATTAATTTTAGGGGAGAAGAGTCATCTTTTAGAAATTGGTCAGAAGCCTTTACTTTTGTAATAAAGCAATTACACTATGAAGATAAATCACAATTAATTAATTTAGTTACTCAAAAAAGGGACGATATACTAGGAAATAGTTTATCAATAGATTTTAAGGACTTAATTAATTATGAAAAAATAGATGAGAGTATTTTTGTTTCGACAAATAATAACACAAATACAAAAATAAGAATATTAAGAAAATTATTTGAACTATATGACGAAGACCCCAATAATTTAATTTTTTATTTTGAGGACTCTGAAAACCTTGATAGAGAACCAGAAAATATAAGGGAAGAATATTGGAATTATGCTATTTCTGTAATTAAAGAAGCAAATATTGATAATGAATCTTTTAGAAATGTTACTAGATCAAAGAGTTCATGGGTTAGTGGAGCCATTGGTATAAATGGATTTTATATAATTTGTTATTTTTATATGAAATTTGTCAAAGTTTCTATGATATTAAATAAGCCTGACAAGGAAGAAAACAAGGCTGGCTTTGATTACCTATATAGATATAAGGATAATATTGAAAATAATTTAGGTTTGAAGCTATCTTGGAATAGATTAGGTGATAAAAAAGCCTCTACTATTGATGCGGCAATAGAAAATATAAATTCAAAAGACAAGTCTAACTGGAAAAAAATTGCAAAATTCCACGCTGAAATGAGTGATGCTTTTTATAAAGAATTTGTTCCTAGGCTTAGAGATTTTAAAAATGAATATAATTAATAGAAATAAGCTCGGGCTAGGCTCGAGTTTATTTTTTATGTTAAAACATAAAAAATACCAGAGAAAATATTAATTCTCTCTGGTATTTGGTCCAACTTTAAGAGGTCATCACATAAACTGGTGGTTATAATTATTTATTAAAGATTAGTCGAAGGATAAGTCGCCGCTTGTGTCGTTGTCATTCATGAAGTAAACTAGGAGCTCGTTGGCTTTATCAAAATCATCTTCTGATACATAGATTCCCTTTTCGTAAAGAGAGAAGCCAGAGATAAGACGCATGTAGTCGCCCTCGTCTTTGACAAAGTAGGGGATGGAGTTGTCTTCTAAGAAGGCACAGATTTCGTCAAAGATAAGTTTATTAGTTGAAGTAACAAGTTTTACATACTCAATGTCTTTTTTCATATTATCACCTAATGAGATTATACCACGAATAAGCTATATAATGAATTTAAGAAAAATAAATAAAATAAAAAAATTTGTCGCTTTAAAGGGGAATATATACTAAATCTATTTAAAAAAAATCACTTTTGTGTTAGTATTTCTAGTATATAAAAAAGGAGAGAGCGTATGTCAAAACAAAATGAAGGATTTTCATCAATCCTAGGATTTATTATGGTTGCCATTGGCCTTGCCCTTGGGATAGGAACTCTTTGGAGATTCCCTTATGTAGTTGGCGAAAACGGTGGAGCAATTTTTATATTTTTATATATTTTAATTATCTTAGTCATAGGAATTCCACTAATGACTTGTGAAGTTACTATAGGTTATGCAACAGGTAATGCCGCAATAGATGCCTATAAGACTTTAAAGCCAAACACAAAGTGGTATCTAGCAGGTTACTTACACACACTTGCAGCCCTTATAATTGTTGGGTACACTTCAGTTATTTATGCTTGGATAATAAAATATATTGCAGGTGCTTTTATGGGTGACTTTGTTGGTCTTGATAGCCAAAGTATTCAAACTTACTTTGATGCCTTTAATGCTAACAAGACAACAGTTTTTATATTTTTCTTAATAAACTTTGCCCTTAACAATGCAGTTATTATACTTGGGGTTCAAAAGGGAATCGAAAGAGTTTCAAAGATTTTAATTCCAGTTTTATTTGTAATTATGATAATTATAATTTTCTTTGGACTTAGACTTCCTGGTGCAAAAGAAGGTATCACCTTCCTATTTAAACCAGACTTTTCTAAATTTTCCTTTAACTCAGTTATAACTTGTTTGGGACAAGCCTTCTTTGCCTTGGGACTTGCTATGTTGGGTTCTATGGTATTTGGATCTTACATCAAAGAAAAGGATGAAAACATCTTTAAGGACTCAACAGTTATTTGTCTTGCCCTAGTTTTTGCAGGAATCTTATCTGGATTTATGATTCTTCCAATAGTTTTTGCAACAGGACTTACACCAGGTGAAGGCGTTGGACTTACATTCTTAACTCTTCCACTTGCCTTTAACGTTGTGCCTTTTGGTAGAGTTCTTTCAATCCTATTTTATTTTGGTTTCTACATTGCAGCCTTTACTTCATCAGTTGGAGTTCTAGAAGCAATTGTAGGACAATTTATGGAAAGATTTAAATTAGAAAGAATAAAGGCTCTAATGCTTGCAAGTGCAATAATAGTTGCCATTGCTGCTGTATCAATTTTTTATGATCCAGCCTTTGCCTTCCTAGACAATATAGAAAGTAATTACATCTTAGTAATTGGCTGTCTAATCATTGCACTTTTCTCAGCGAGAGCTTGGAAGATGGAAAATTTACTTGAAGCAGCAAATATTAAAAGTCCTTTTGTTAGGGCTTGGATGAATATTAGTATAAAGTATGTTTCACCAATTGTTATTGTGATAATATTCTTAAGTCAATTTATAAAATAAAAAGTCGCATGCTAGTCATGCGATTTTTTTGTAGGATAATTTAAATTTTATTCTGCTTGCTTAAGTATGGAATTAAAAAATTTTTTTAATAAGTAGAAGGTAATGACATCAATAAAAATTAAAAAAGTGGGGGACTAAGCCTCCACTTTTTACATAATAAAAAAGACCCTGGCAGGGTCTTTTCCATTTTCATTACATGTTCTTTGAATAGAATTCAACGATTAATTGGTCTTCAATTTCTATTGGAATATCTTCTCTATTTGGTAGAGAAACTAAAGTTGCTTTAAAGTCTTCGTCCTTAGAAATGTAAGGGTAGTTTACAACGATGTTAGTGTTGTAGTTTTCTTTAAATAGGTCAACTTTTCTTCCTTTAGCAGATAATGCAATAACATCGCCAGCTTGACATCTGTAAGAAGGAATATTTACTTTCTTTCCATTTACAGTTAGGTGACAGTGGCTAACCATTTGTCTTGCTTGTCTGATTGAAGATGCGAAGCCCATTCTGTAACATAAAGAATCTAATCTAGTTTCAAGGAATGTTACAAGGTTAGGACCAGTTTGGCCTTGAGTTCTTTGAGCTTCTTTGAATAGATTAACAAATTGTTTTTCAAGTACACCGTAGTATGCTCTTAATCTTTGTTTTTCTAAAAGTTGCTTACCGTATTCAGTAAGTTTTTTATCGCTTCTTGCAGTACCTCTTGTAGCTCTTTTCATTGCCTTTGGGTGACCGCATACATTTAGTCCAAGTCTTCTTGATTGCTTGAACTTTGGATCCATCATTTTTGCCATTTTTATCAAACTCCTTATAAATCTTCGCCGCGATAATTTATAAGCCGATAGCATTATACTAAATGAGAAAGGCTTTGTAAAGAGAATAACAAAATATAATAAAAATTTTATGGAATAACAAAAATTATTTGTTAGAAAAGGAGTTATAGTATGAAAAAATTTGAAAAATTTGTGTTATACTTATCTTAATAAGATGATCTGAACGTATGAGATACCTAGGAGGATTTATGAAAAAGATAGAATTTGTTGATACTATTCTTCGTGACGCCCACCAATCACTTATGGCAACACGAATGACTTACAAGGACATGGAACCAGCTCTTGATAGACTTGATAAGGTTGGCTATAAGGCAATCGAATGTTGGGGAGGAGCTACTTTTGACTCCTGCATTAGATTTTTAGATGAAGATCCATGGGAAAGACTTAGAAAGATTAAGTCTCACTTTAAAAATACAAAAACTCAAATGCTTCTAAGAGGTCAAAACCTTTTAGGTTATAAAAATTATCCCGATGATATTGTAGAAAAATTCGTTGAGCTTTCTGTTAAAAATGGAATTGACATCATAAGAATTTTTGACGCCCTAAATGATTTAAGAAATATCGAAACTTCACTTAAGGCTACAAAGAAGGCTGGAGCTGAAGCTCAAGTTGCAATTTGTTATACAACTTCAGAAGTTCACACTATTGAATACTTTACTGAACTTGCAGTCAAAATCCAAGAAATGGGAGCAGACTCTATTGCCATCAAAGACATGGCTGGAATTTTAACTCCACCTGTTTCAAGAGACCTAGTAAGGTCAATGAGAATGGTAATTGATATTCCAATAGAACTTCACACACACGAAACTAATGGTTGTGGATCTATGACTTATCTTAAGGGAATTGAAGAAGGAGCAGATATTATTGACACAGCTATTTCTCCTTTCTCTGGTGGAACAAGTCAACCACCAACAGAAACTCTTGCTATTGTTTTAAAAGAAGCAGGATACGATGTTGACCTTAACCTAGACATCCTAAATGAACTTGCTCCTTACTTCCAAGAAGTTAAAAATAAATATCTTAACAATGGAACAATGAGAGTAAAGATGCTTACAGTTGATCCTAAGGGACTAATTTATCAAGTACCTGGTGGAATGCTTTCAAATCTAAGCTCACAACTTTCTGCAGCTAAGCAAGACCACTTATTTGACAAGGTTCTTGCAGAAGTTCCAAATGTTAGAAGGGACATGGGCTTCCCACCACTTGTTACTCCAATGAGTCAAATGGTTGGTACTCAAGCTTCCTTTAACGTTATGACAGGCAAGAGATACAAGATGGTTCCAAATGAAATCAAGGATTACCTAAAGGGACTTTACGGTAAGACTCCAGTGGAAGTTGACGAAGCCTTTAGAAAATCTATAATTGGTGATGCAGAAGTTATTACTGACAGACCTGCTAACCACTTAGAGCCAGCTTTTGCTAAATACAAGGCAGAAATTGGTGACCTTGCAAGATGTGACGAAGACGTATTGACTTACGCACTTTTCCCACAAGTTGCTAAGGACTTCTTAACAAAAAAATATTCTAAATAAGTTTATTATGAAGATGCTACTCACTTGGGTAGTATCTTTTTTTGCATCTTATTTTAATTTGTTGTATATTAATTTTGAATAAAAATAAATTTTATATCGAAGGGATGATTAAATGGACTATAAAAATTTTAAAGTCGAAGATTATATAGAAAAATATGTTGAACTAATTTTAAAAGTTGGTTTAAAAATTAAAAATGGAGACAAACTTGTTGTTAGGTGTCCCATTGAAGCAAGAGACTTTGCAGTAGAGTGCACAAGGAAGGCCTATGAACTTGGCGCTGGCGAAGTTGTAGTTGACTACAGAGACCAACTTATCTCAAGACTTAAGTATGAAAATGAAAGTCTTGATGTTTTGACAGACATACCAAAGCACAAGGTTGACAAGGAAAACTACTACATGGAAAAGAAGGCAAAGTATCTTTCAGTTACAGGTTCAGACCCAGATGCTTTTAAGGGAGTAGATGCTGAAAAGTTATTTAAGTCTAATCTCGCAAACTCCAAAGCCTTGAGAGACTTTTCTGCAAAGATGATGGCAAACTATGTTTCTTGGATAGTTGTGGGAGCTAGCATTCCATCTTGGGCTACAAAAGTTTTTCCAGACCTAGAAGAAGGGGAAGCTGTTAGAAGACTTTGGTTTGAAATCTTTAACTCAGTGAGACTTTTTGAAGAAGATCCAATAAAAGCTTTAGAAAATCACGTGGACAACTTAAACAGATACAGCAAGTTCTTAAATGATGCTAAGTTTGAAAAATTAATTTATAAGTCTCAAAAGGGAACTGACCTTGAAGTTGGACTTCCAAAGGGCTACATCTTTGCAGGTGCAGGAGATGTGAATTCAGATGGAGAAGAATTTATAGCCAACATGCCAAGTGAAGAAGTTTTCTCTGCACCAAGACTTGATGGAGTGAATGGAAAAGTTTATTCAACATTGCCACTTAACTACAACGGCAATCTAATAGAAGACTTCTATTTAGTTTTCAAAGATGGGGAAGTAGTTGATTATGATGCAAAAGCTGGCAAAGAATATTTGAAAAATATTTTAGACACAGATGAAGGAGCAAAGAGACTTGGAGAAGTTGCCCTAGTTTCTTACAATACACCAATTTCCATGAGGAAGGTTCTTTTCTACAACACACTTTATGATGAAAATGCATCTTGTCACTTTGCCCTAGGCAAGTCCTACCCAACTTGTCTTGAGGGAGGAGAAAAACTTTCAATAGAAGAATTGAAGGAAAGGGGAATGAACGACTCCCTAACTCACGTTGACTTCATGGTGGGCGATGAAACAACAGAAATTATTGGGGTCAAAGAAAATGGTGAAGAAGTACAAATCTTTAAAGAAGGAAATTTTGTAATTTAATAAATTATTTTAAGTCAGGCAAAAGTGCCTGGCTTTTTTTTAATTATTTTAGAATTTGTAAAGGTTTTCTGCTAAAATATAATTAAGAAAGAATTTTAATTTACATAGATAAGGAGGGCTTATGTATTCTTGCACAAAAACTTGCACCTTAACTGGACTTAATGGCTATCCAGTTGACGTTGAAGTAGACTTATCAAATGGAATGCCAAAAATTATTTTAGTTGGACTTGCTGACACAGCTGTCAAGGAATCAACAGAGAGGGTTAAGTCGGCAATAAAAAATTCTGGCTTCGACTTCCCTAAGAAGAGAATTACAATAAATTTAGCTCCCGCCAACTTAAGAAAGGATGGAACGCAATTAGACCTTGCTATTGCAGTTAGTCTCTTAAGCTGTGATGAGAGTCTTGAGATGGACTATTCACCCTATGTTTACATGGGAGAGCTTGCTCTTGATGGCAAGATAAATAAAATTCAAGGTGCCCTTCCCATGGTCATATCCATGAGGGAGAAGGGTTATAGAAAATTCATCGTTCCCTATGAGAACCGTAAGGAATGTGCCATAGTATCAGACGTTGAAATTTATCCTGTAAAGACATTAGAAGAAGTTGTTTCTTTTATAAGGGGTGAAATTCAAATTGAAAGATGTATTGGTAGCCTAAAGAGGGAAAAGGTTTCTTATGATATGGATTTTTCTGATATTAAGGGTCAAGAAAATTTAAAGAGGGCCCTAGAAATTTCTGCATCAGCAAAGTCCAATATTTTAATTTTAGGCTCACCAGGTTCAGGTAAGACTATGGCAGCAAAAAGATTTCCAACAATCTTGCCAGAGCTTGACTTTGAAGAAGCCATTGAAGTTACAAAAATTTATTCTATATCAGGGCTCTTAGACGACAATTCACTAATAACTAAGCCACCCTTTAGGTCACCTCACCACACAGCATCAGCAGTTTCCCTAATAGGTGGCGGAAGAATACCAAAGCCTGGAGAAATTTCTCTTGCCCATAAGGGCGTCTTGTTCCTAGATGAGTTGCCAGAATTTTCAAAGTCAGTCTTAGAAGTTTTGCGTCAGCCAATGGAATCAAAGGATATAATAATATCTCGTGCTAACGCAAATGTTAAGTACCCTGCGGACTTCCAACTCGTTGTGGCTTTAAATCCATGTCCTTGCGGCTATCATAACTCAAAGACTCACGAGTGTACTTGTTCGCCTTATGAAATTCAAAGATATCTTTCAAAAATTTCTCATCCACTCTTGGACAGGATTGACATTCATCTCGAAGTGCCAGAAGTAAATTATAAGGACATTTCTTCAGAGAGGTCTGGTGAATCTTCTGAAGCTATAAGAAATAGGGCCAAGTATGTTAGAGAAATTCAAAAGAATAGGTTTAGAGATGAATCCTTTAAGTATAATTCAGAAATTCCTGAAAATAAATTAAAGCGCTATTGTCCTCTTGATAAAAATTCTGAAAATATACTAGAGCTCGCCTTTAAGAAGTATGGAATGAGTGCTAGAACTTACAACAAAATTTTAAAAATCGCAAGGACAATTGCAGACATGGATGGCTGCGAAAATATAAAAGAAGATCACGTATTAGAAAGTATCCAGTACAGAACTATGGATAAAAAATTCTGGGGCAATTAGGAGTAAAAAAATGAAGGAAAGAGACTTACTTATTTTTTTAAATGCAATAAATTTTTCCAGCGAAAATTCTCTAAAAGTCCTAGATTATTTAATGGATAAAAACCTTCCTCTTGAAGATTTTTATAAGCTAGACTTCTTAGAAGAGCATGTTCTTTCAGAGAGAAGTGCCAATCGCTTAGATGAAAGAGCTGGGGACTTCGATCTTATAATAGAAAAGATTAGTGAAAAAATAAAATCAATTGGAGTTCACATAGTCACTATTCTCGATGAAGACTATCCAGATGAACTTAGGTACATTGAAGACCCACCTTCTGTCTTGTATGTTAGGGGAAATTTAAAACTTTACAATCCTATTGCCTTTGTAGGGGCCAGGTCACACTCATCTTATGGCAACATGGCTGTAAATAAGATAATCGACGATCTTAGATTTTATGACTTTACAATTGTAAGTGGAATGGCATATGGGATTGACACCTTGTCTCACAGGAGGGCTTTATTAAATAATCTAAACACAATTGCCGTCTTGGGAACGGGGATAGATGTTATTTATCCAAAGTCCAACAAGGCTCTTTATGAAGAAATTTCTGAGAAGGGAGCTGTCATTAGTGAGTTTCCTCTTGGGACTCAAGCCAACAAATTTACTTTTCCCATGAGAAACAGAATAATATCTGGACTTTCAAAAACTGTTGTAGTCGTTGAGGCCAAGGACAAGTCAGGAAGTCTTATAACTGCAAGGCTTGCAGCAGAACAAGGAAGGGAAGTATTTGCAGTTCCAGGAAATATTACTTCTATTTATTCAGTGGGAACTAACAAGTTGATACGTGATGGAGCCATACCCCTTGTTGAGATAAAAGATATTCTAGATTTCTATCCAGGCATCCTATCTAAAAAGGATAAGGAAGAAAAGATTGACTTAGACCTTGAAGAGATGGCAGTCTATAATCTCATTGAAAAGGGGATAAATAACACAAATGATATTTGCATTAATTTAAATAATGAGGTATTTTATATAAATAAGATATTGACTAAGTTGGAACTTAAGGGAATTATTGAAAAAATTTCTATGAATGAATTTCAAATTTTAAAATAGACAAGAGGAAGAAGGAGATGATATTTTGGCAAAAAATCTTGTGATAGTGGAGTCGCCCACTAAGGCAAAGACAATAAAAAAGATGCTTGGCACAAATTACAATGTAATTGCATCTGTAGGTCACGTTAGAGACCTACCTAAGTCAAAGCTTGGCATTGATATAGAAAATGATTTTGAACCACAATACATGAACATATATGGCAAGGGACCCCTTATTAAAGAAATCAAGGCTGAAGCAAAAAAGGCTGATAAGATATTTCTCGCAACCGACCCCGATAGGGAGGGTGAGGCTATCTCTTGGCACCTTTCTTATATATTAGATATGAAGGAAGATGACAAGAACAGGGTTACCTTCAATGAAATAACTAAGGACACTGTAAAAAGAGAAATCAAAAATCCAAGAGCAATAGACATGAACTTGGTTGATGCTCAGCAAGCAAGACGTGAACTTGATAGGCTTGCAGGCTATAAGATTTCTCCACTACTATGGAAGAAAGTTAAGTCTGGGCTTTCAGCAGGCCGTGTTCAATCAGCAGTTTTAAAATTAATTTGCGATAGGGAAGAAGAAATTAACAACTTTATCCCAGAAGAATATTGGACAATTGAAGCTGATTTAAGGGCTGGAAGACGAAAACTTCTTGCTGAATATTATGGAGTTAAAGAAAAAAATAAGGCTAAGAAGGTTGACCTTAAGACTGAAAAGGACGCCGACAAGGTAATAGGTAATATTGATGGAGACAAGTTTACAGTGGACTCTGTAAAGAAGGGAAAAAGAGTTAGAAAATCACCAAATCCTTTCACAACCTCTACAATGCAACAAGAAAGTTCTAGGAGAATTAATTTTTCTACTAAGAAGACTATGATGGTTGCACAAAGTCTTTATGAAGGTGTAAAACTTCCTAAGGAAGGTTCAGTTGGACTTATAACTTATATGAGAACTGACTCTGTTAGAATTTCCCAAGAAGCACAAAATGCTTGCCTTAACTTCATAGAAAAGTCTTATGGCAAGAACTATCTTGGTAAGTCCAAAGCACCTGCCAAAAAAACGGAAAACATTCAAGATGCCCACGAATGTATTAGGCCAACAGATGTTACAAAGACTCCTTACTCAATCAAAGATTCACTTTCAAAGGATCAATTTAAATTATATTCTTTGATTTGGAATAGGTTTGTTGCATCACTTATGGCGAATGCAATTTTTGATACAATTTCAGCTGATATAATTTCTAATCTTGAAATCTTTAGGGTCAGCGGATCAACTTTGAACTTTGATGGATACTTAAGAGTCTATGATTACAATCCTGAAAAGGCAAAGGAACTTCCACCTCTTGAAGAAGGACAAGTTTTAAAATTAAAGGACATTCAAAAGGAACAACACTTTACAAACCCACCTCCAAGATACAATGAAGCTTCACTTATTAAAGAGTTAGAGTCCTTGGGAGTTGGAAGACCTTCTACCTATGCCCCAACAATTTCTACATTACAAAGTAGATACTATGTGGTTCTCGAAGAAAAGAAATTTGTTCCAACAGAGCTTGGCAACACAGTAAATGAAATTTTAGTAGAGAACTTTGACAACCTTGTTGACAAGAAATTCACTGCACAAATGGAATTCGAACTTGATGAAATTGCTGAAGGCAAAAAGCCTTGGAAGGAACTTGTAAGGTCCTTCTATGAAGATTTAAAGGAAGATCTCGACAAGGCATATGAAAACATAGAAAAAGTTGAAATTGAAGACCCAGTAACAGATGTAATCTGTGACAAGTGTGGCAGAAACATGGTTATAAAAATGGGTCGATATGGAAAGTTTTTAGCTTGCCCAGGTTTCCCAGAGTGCAGGAACACTAAACCTCTTGTTGAAAAAATTGGAGTTAAGTGTCCAGACTGCGGCGACGGAGAAATAGTAGTTAAGAGGTCCAAAAAAGGAAGAATTTTTTACGGATGTGACCAATATCCAAAGTGCGAATTTGTATCTTGGAACAAGCCAATTAATGAGAAGTGTCCAAAGTGTGGCAGCATCTTGACAGAAATGAGCTCTAGAAATAAAAAAACAATAAAATGTAGTAACTCTACTTGCGACTACAGGAGAGAGGAAAATGAATAAATTTTCTTTTGATATTAAAAAGATTTTGACAGAAAATTATTGTCGAAAGAATTTTATAGCTCCCAACAGAGAAGAAGGCGACCTAGTGGTCTTCTACTCTTTACATATTAACGATGAGATTCTAAAATACAATCTCAGCGAAAAGCTAGGAAGACAAATTTCCTTTGAAGAGGCCCCCTTAGAAAAAATTAATGAAATCTTAGATGAAATCTACAAGAGCAACAAAAAAGATTATCTCTTAGAAGACATAGATAATAAATATGAGGACTTAATTGTCTTAGAAGATGAGGACAAGGAAGACTCGCCGGCAGTTAGGGTCCTTGATTATATACTTAGAGAAAGCATTGAGAAAAATTCCAGCGACATTCACATTGAGCCAAGATTCGACAACATAATAGTAAGAATTAGGATTGATGGAGCTCTAAATAAGCTGATAGATTTACCGAAAAAGATTTATCCCTATCTTGTTACGAGGATAAAAATCTTGTCTCAGTTAGATATTTCTGAGAAGAGACTTCCTCAAGATGGACGATTTTCCTTTGACTTCAAGGGAGAAAAAATTGACATTAGGGTTGCAACCACACCAACTGGCAATGGCGAAAAAATAGTTTTGAGAATTTTGGATATCCAAAGAATTTCTTACACTCCAGAAGGCATTGGGCTTGTGGGAGAAAATTATGACAAGGTAATGAAATTAATTTCTCAACCATCAGGCTTGATTCTAATTTGTGGACCAACATCTTCTGGCAAGACTTCATCACTCTATACACTTTTGAGAAAGATTCAAGATGATGATATTAACATCATGACTATTGAAGATCCAATTGAATATAAAATCGATGGGATAAATCAAATCGAGGTAAATCACAACACAGGCCTAAGCTTTGAAAAGGGACTTAAGGCAATTTTGAGAATGGACCCAGACAAGATAATGATTGGCGAAATAAGAAATGAAGACACAGCTCACATTGCTATATCATCTTCCATCACAGGTCACCTAGTTTTGTCTACTCTTCACACAGAATCTTCGCCTGCATCAATAGGAAGACTTCTTGATATGGGGATTGAAGCCTACCTAATCTCTGCAGGTCTTATTGGGGTTATATCTCAAAGGTTAATAAGAAGACTTTGCCCTCATTGTAAAGAAAAAATCAAAAACACTAATCCACTTGTTAATAGTGAATTTGTTTATAGGGCTAGAGGATGCCATAAGTGTAACCAAGGCTACTTAGGTAGGATGGCAGTTTTTGAAATAATGATTGTAGACTCTGAAATTAGAGAAATGATAAGCAGGAGAGAATCTGTAAAAAATATAAAAGTCTTGGCAATAGAAAAGGGAATGAAGACCCTATCAAGTGAAATTTTAAACTTAATAGAAGATGGCGAAACAACTTTTGACGAGTATTACAAGAACATACATACCGTTGGTGACTTATGATTTACAATTACAAGGCCTTTAGGGGCAGTGAAAAAGTTAAGGGAAATATTAAGGCTGACAACTTAAAGGAAGCCAAGGAAAAATTAAAGAGAGAGGGACTTAGACCCATAAAGATAGAAGAGAATATTGAGTCATCAAATTCCTTTGAGTACAAGAAGAAGTTTAAAAATGAAGATCTCTATATTTTATTTAGACAGCTCTCTCTTTTTATAAATTCAGGTATAAATATAGAAAATGCCTTTGAGATATTGTCTTCACAATTCCCAAAGGACAAGGGAAAAATTTTATCTGATATAAGAGACAGCCTAAGGTCTGGAAGTGATCTATCTGATTCTATGAAGATGACGGGAGCCTTTCCAAGTCGTGTGATAAACATGGTTTATGTAGGTGAGAACACTTCGAGCCTGGGTAAAATTTTTGACAAGTTATCTGATTATTATATAAAAAAGAGAAAGACTCAGTCTAAGATAATTGAGGCCATGGCTTATCCATGTATCCTCTTGCTGACTTCAATCTTTATAATTAATTTTTTAATTATAAATGTCATTCCAAGTTTTGGAGAAATTTTTTCTGACAACAATAACTTGCTCCCACTTCCAACGAGAATTTTAATGGGATTTTCAAACTTTGTTTACAAAAATTATTTCTTTATTATTTTAGGGATATTACTTGTGATAGCGATTGCACTTATTCATCATAAAAAGAATCCAAGGGCTTTTCATTCCTTACTGCTAAAGTCATCCTACTACAAGATGACAAGAGCCATGAACCTATCCTTTAACATGGACCTCTTACTTGGGTCTGGCCTAACAGTGGACAGGAGCCTTGAAATAATTTCTAATATGGAAAGGAACTCTGTTTTAAAAGAAAAGTATCAAGAAATCTTATTTAAGCTAAAGTCAGGAGAGCATTTTTACAAAAGTGCTCAAGAAACAGGGGTCTTTTCAAAGGTATTAATTTCTATGATTAGGGTAGGAGAAGAGTCCTCCAGACTTAGAGAAATTTTTTCAATTATGTCTTCATACTATGAAGAAGAACTAAATGCTCTTAACCAAAAAATTCTTGGTCTAATGGGACCAATTTTAATAATAATTATGGCGTTGATAATTGGATTTATAGTGCTATCTATTGCACTTCCAATTTTTGATATGGTAAATCAATTTTAGGAGGGACTTATGAAGAACAAAAAGAAAAGTAAGGGCTTTACTCTAATCGAGTTGGTTATTGTAATAGCAATTATTGCGATTTTAATTTCCATTGCAGCAATGAAGTACAGCTCAACGAACTTAGCAGCAGAGGCAGCAGCACATAACGCCAATGTCAAAGTCTTAAAGAGTGCAGGTATCCTTTATTTAATAGATCATCCAGATTCAAAAGGGGAAATTGGTGTCGAAGCTTTAAAACCTTATCTTGAAGGAGGAAAGATACCAAAACCTGCTAAGCATTATGATGCAAAGGACTTTTCTATTACTTCAAAAGATGATGGAGACGTAGAAGTTAAACCAGGTCCACTTAAGGTTCAAGATAAGAAGTTAGTCGAAGAGAATGAAAAATAATTTATATTTTATTTTTATATCTTTATTGGTATTTTTATTTGGTGGGTCCCTTGGATCTTTTTACCAAGTTTTTATTGAGAGAAGAGAAAGAGGAGAAGACTTTATATTCTCAAGAAGTTCTTGCGACTCTTGCAATAAGACTTTGAAGTTTTATGAGATGATTCCAGTTTTTTCTTATATATTTTTAAGAGGAAGCTGTTCTTCTTGTGGAGAAAAAATTGGGAGAGAAAACTTTTATATAGAAGTCTTGACTTCTCTCTTAGCTCTCGTGGTTTTTATGAGATATGGGATTTCTCTTGAGACCTTAATAATTATCTTTATTATAATAGTAGTAAGCTTTATAGGCCTTCTTGATTACAAGACTGGTTATATTTATAATCTTGACCTCTTTATACTTTTATTCTTTGTGATAATTTATAAAATTTTTATTAGCGGAGGGATTCTTGCTTCTGTAAAGTTTTCTCTTGCTATGGGATTAATATTTTTTCTATTGTATTATTTCCCAGGAATGATGGGCTTAGGTGATGTCTACTATGCTTTTATTATGGGTCTTGTTGCCAATAATTTATTTGAGGCCTTTTTATTATTTCGTGACTCCTTTATAATTGCTGGGATTGTATCAATGATTTTGATTTTACTCAAAAAGAAAACTCTTAAGGACTCAATTTCCTTTGGACCCTTTATGACTATGGCTATAATTATTTTATTTATTTGCAGGTGAATTATGTTTGACAGAAAAATAAAAATTAAACTTAACGATGGATTTATAAATATTTTTGACGAGACTAAAAGTGAAAAAGAAAAGACTAGTATTCCCATGCCCTATAGGATTTATAGGGATGGGAATATTTTAGATTATCATCATTTTTTCTATAAGATGAGTAAAGTTCTTAAGAAGCTTGATTTAAATAAGAAGGACAGGGTTTTTATTATTTTTGATTCTACTTCCATCATCCATATCAACTACAAAGTTCCAGAAATTGATGAGAGTGAGATAAGGGACTTTTTAAAGCTTGAATTAGAAGATTATGGCGACTTTAATTTAAGTGATTATGAAATTTTTTACAAGAAAAATTCTACAGCAAAGGCATTGAATCTTTCCATTGACCTTGTTCCCAAGAAAATTCTAGAAGATTTAAAGGAAGTTTTGGAAAAGCTAGAAGTTACAAACTATGAAATTCTTCCAGAAGGTCAAAGCTTCTCAAAAGATGGTAAGTTTGTAGAGATACAAGCAAGTTACATAAAATTAATTTCTGTAGAAGACAAGTTGCTAAAAGTTTATGACAAAATTTATGATGAAAACATCGAAATGATGATAGAAGACAACGAACTTGAAGAGAAGAATGCTTCCAATATAATCAATCTTTCCTACGACATAGAGGAACAGAAAGTTGAAGAGGACTTTCTCTTCAAGTATAAGAATTTCTTCATCAGACACATAAGTAAAATAGTAAACTTTGCTGGAGGAGATAAAATTTATACCTTTGGAAGGATTGCCGATTCAGAAACTATAAAAAATATCCTAAAGTCTTATAGCAATTTAGACTTTGAGTATCTTGGAGAAAGTTTAGAAGTTAGTCTTCCTAATGCTAAAGAAAAGAAGAAAATTAGGGCAAATAAGAATAAAAATTATATTAACTTTATCCTGCCCTTGGCGATTTTGATTTTAATATCTTCCAACCTTCTTTACTACAATAAGCTCAAGAAAGAAAAGGAAGTCACAAACAAAATAATAAGTTCTCAAGAAATGGAAAATGAAAATATAGACTTATCATCTGATAGGTTTCAGGAAAGAAATAAAAAGTTTATAGAAAAAATTTCTGAAATACAAAAACTTGAAGATGACAACTTAGTTATAACTTCCTACAATTTTGACAAGGGGAGGATAACAGTTAAGGGACTTGTCAAAGATGAGGCTTATTTTAACAAAAAATTCAAAGACATAAATATTGTTAGCAAGAATTTTTACAAGGAAAATGGTTTTAATAAATTTGAAATGCAAATAAAATAAGTGTAAAATTCTTGAGAGGTGTAAAAAAATGGAGATTGGAAAATTAAAAACAGATTTGTTGGAAAAATATATTTTCGACAAGCTAGTTTCAAATAGAGAAGAAGTTATTATGGGCGGGGGTACAGGACTTGACAATGCAGTCATGGACTTTGGGGGAGACCTTATTGTTGCATCAACTGACCCCATAACAGGAGCGTCAAAAAATCTTGGGGCTTTTGCTATAAATATTTCTGTAAATGATGTGAGCTGCCAATGTGCAGATCCAGTAGGAGTTTTGATGACATTATTAATTCCACCATCAGCAGATCTTGATGACTTAAAAGAAATTGTAGATGATGCAACAAGAACTGCAAGAGAATTAAATGTTGATATTGTAGGTGGTCACACAGAAGTCACTGACTCTGTAAATAAAATTGTAATTTCAACAACAGTCATTGGAAGAGTTAACAAAAATAGAAGGCCCGACCTAAAGACTGTGAAGGCAGGAGATGTCCTCGCAGTTTCCAAATATCTCGGCATAGAGGGAACAAGCATAATAGCCCATGAGAAAAAGGAAGTAAAAGAAATTTTAAGAAAAGAAGAATATGAGTTTGCAAAATCACTTTCAAAGGAAATTTCTGTCCTTAAAGAATCAAAAATTGCAGGCAAGTATGGCGTTAAGCACATGCACGACATCACCGAAGGTGGACTTTTCGGTGCAGTGTGGGAAACTTCTAAAGCCCTTGGTCATGGAATTAGAATTTTTAATGATTTAATTCCACTACTTGATGTTACAAAAAAGATTTGTGATTTTTATAAAATCAATCCAATGAAATTAATTTCTAGTGGATCCATGTTAATGGTTTTCGATAGAGAAAATTTTGATGACTTTAAAGAAGAAGCAGAAGCTAGTGGAATAAAAGTTACAAAGATTGGCGAGATAAACAATGAAAAGCAAGCTGTAGTTAAGTACGAGGACAGGGAAATTAGCTTACAAGATCCAGATCCTGACGAGCTTTATAAGTTGGTTTAAAATTATTACAATTCGGTTACATTGTTGACATTAATTACTAAAGTTTATAAACTTTTATCTAGGTGAATTAAATGAAAAGAATTATTAAAATTTCAATATTGTCGTTGGCACTACTTGTAAGTCCAGTATTTGCCAATAATTTATTTAATGTAAGTATAGGTAAAACTCAGTTTCAAGTTAAGGAGGCAGGAGTTCTAGTTAACGGTAAACTCTTGAAGACAGAATTCTCTCCCTACATAAAACAAGGGAGGACCTTTGTGCCTATTCGTGAAATCACAGAAAATCTTGGGGCAGATGTTAAGTGGAACAACAAGGACAAGTCTATCAAGATAAGTCTTAATGGCGATGTTATAAACATGAAGATCAACAGTCCTAATGTAAGTGTAAATGGTAAAAAAGTTAGCCTAGATAATGCGCAAGCTCCTCAACTTGCTCTTTATTCAAGTCCGAGAAAAGAAACAAAGACAATGGTTCCTTTGAGGTTTATATCAGAAACTTTTGGCTATGACGTTGACTGGAACAATGATGAAGTTAGGGCAGAGATAAGCACTGACAAGTCTAAGTCGATTGTTGACGGTGACGATAAAGAAAATTCTAAAGACACTAAGAAGAATAAAAATTCTAAGAGCAATAAGAAGACTAAATCCAAGAATAAGTCAATTGATTCAAAATCTATTTTTGACAGTGATTATTTTCAATCAAATCAAGAAAAGAGAGAAACTAATAAGATAAAGAAGGAAATCAATGATGGCAATAAGGACAAAGTCTTTGACCAAGCAGATCTTGAAAAGTCAGATGAAAAAGCTAAAAGAGTAATAAAAAACAGAATTGAAGTAAATGGAAAATTAAAAATCGTTATTGACCCAGGACACGGTGGCAAAGATTCAGGTGCAATTGCCCTTGACGGAGAAACTTATGAAAAAACTGTCAATCTCTTAGTTGCAGAAAGACTTATGGATAAGTTGAATGCAAATAGTGAAATAAGTCCAACAATAACAAGAACTAGAGACGAATACATCCAGCTCTTAGATAGGGCAGGCGTTTCTAATAATGGAGATGCCCATCTATTCTTGTCAATTCACTTTAACAGTGCTGACAATTCTAGTGCTAAGGGTATAGAAGTCCTTTATGCATCAGAAAAAAATGTAAGAATAAAGGATACGGTTCAAAAGAATTTTGCAAATTGTCTTCAAAAAGCTCTTATAAAAGAAACTGGAGCAGTAAACCGTGGAATTATAAATAGACCTGCAATTATTGTTTTGAATAAGACAAAAAATGTTGCAGCTTTAGCAGAACTTGGATTTTTATCAAATCCAGATGAGCTTGAAAAGATTAAAGACCCTGACTACATTGATAAATTAGCTCAAGGACTCTATAATGGTATAGTAGATTATATGAATACCTATGTAGACAAGTAGAAGGGGAATTATGAGAGAAGATAGACAAAACGATGAAGCAAGACAGATTAGGATCACTCCAAATTATTTAGATCATCCCGATGGATCCGTTTTAATTGAATGTGGTAAGACAAGAGTTATTTGCAGTGCCATGATTGAAAACAAGGTTCCAGGATTTTTAAGAGGAAAGAACAAGGGATGGCTATCAAGTGAATACTCAATGCTACCAGGCTCAACCCCTACTAGAAAAGTTAGGGATATCTCCAAGGGTAAACTTGATGGAAGAAGCAGCGAGATTTCTAGATTGATTGGAAGAGCCTTAAGAACTTGTATAGATTTAGATAAAATAGGAGAAAAGACTATTTGGATTGACTGCGACGTCATCTCTGCAGATGGAGGAACAAGAACAGCAGCAATAACAGGGTCCTACATTGCCCTTAAGCTTGCAGTAAAAAAAGCTTTAGAGAACAAGAAGTTTGAAGAAGATCCAATTGTTTCAAAGGTTGCAGCTATTAGTGTTGGTAAAGTCAATGGAGTAAAGCTAGTTGACTTGGATTTTAAAGAAGATTCTAATGCAGATGTAGACTTAAATGTTGTGATGAATGACGACTTCCGACTTATAGAAATTCAAGGAACGGGAGAAAAAGATACTTTTTCTATTGAAGAGTTAAATGAATTTTTACTTGATGCAAAAAGATGCATTGGAGAAATTTTTGATTATTTTGAAATTTTGGAGCAAAATTTATGAAAAAAATAGTTTTATCTACTGACAACAAAAATAAATTAAGAGAAATTAGAGAAATTTTAGAAGACCTAGACATAGAAATTTTTGGCAAGTCTGATATTGAAGGACTTGATTTTGAAGTTATTGAAGATGGAGAAACTCTTTATGACAACGCATTAAAAAAGGCAGATGCCATGGCCAAGAGAGTAGACCTAGCAGTTCTAGCAGATGACACTGGACTTTTTGTCAATGCACTTAAGGGTGAGCCTGGAGTTCACTCAGCAAGATATGCATCGGAACATGATGACAAGAAAAACAGAGAGAAACTTTTAAATAATTTAAAGGACAAGGAAGATAGGTCAGCCTACTTTAAAACTCAAATAATTTTAATTGATTCTGAAAAAAATATAATTCCAATTGAGGGAGTTTGCCAAGGAAGGATTTCAGAAGTGGAAAGAGGAGACAATGGTTTTGGATACGACAGCATCTTCATACCAGATGGCTTTGACAAAACTTTTGCAGAAATGTCTCACGAAGAAAAAAATGAAATTTCTCACAGGGCAAGAGCCTTGAAGAATCTCAGAGAAAAGTTAGAGAACTTATAAATGTTTATTGACAATACATTTTTAATTTGCTATTATATATGTATTGTTCGTGGTGGATATGGCCTAGCTGGTTAAGGCGTCAGATTGTGGTCCTGAAGATCGTGGGTTCGATTCCCACTATCCACCCCACAATATTTAGAAGTGCCTGGCACTTCTTTTTTATTTATGCTAGAGTGGCGGAATTGGCAGACGCACCAGACTCAAAATCTGGCGGTCGAAAGATCGTATGGGTTCAAGTCCCATCTTTAGCACCACAAAATTTATTACTCCTACAGAGTTTTATTTTTCACAAGTTTGTGATTATTTAAGACTTTGTAGGAGTATTTTTTATTTAAATTAAATTAATGATATAAAAAAATGTGGATGTATTTTTGTTTTTAAAAAATTTTTACACCAACTTTACACCATTTTTTTAAGTCTAGTTAAAAGATTTTAAAATATAAACTTTAAAAAATTTTTTTATTAAGTCATTAGTAAATAGAAGTGTGTTATAATAAATTTATGAATAAGATAAAAAAAGCTGATATTTTTGTTATTTTTTTAATAATTATTTCTTCCGTTCTTATTTATTTTTTTACCAACAAACTCCCAAGGGGGAATGATTCTTCATCTAAAAAAGTTGTGATCACTGTTGATGGAAAAATTTTTAAGGAAGTTGAATTAAAAGAAAATACACATTTAGATATTGATGTTAATACACAATATGGAAATAACGAAGTCCATATTGAGAATGGAGAAGTCCATATGCATGAATCTGATTGCAAGGATAAGATTTGCATGAAGATGGGTAAGATTAGTCTCCCAGGAGATTCAATTATATGTCTACCTAATAGGCTTATGGTTAAGATTGTGGAAGATAAACCCAGTGATGATAGTTTGGATATGATTATAAAATGAAAAAAAACACAAAGTTAATTTACTTATCCCTCTTAAGTGCTCTTGGTATTGTGCTTGGTCTTTTTGAGTCCATGATTCCACTACCTGTAGCTATTCCAGGAGCAAGGCTTGGTTTATCCAATATTGTTGTCCTGGTTACTATAGTTGCCATTGGCTACAAGGAGGGATTTTTTGTAGCTATTTTTAAAACCATACTTTTGGGACTTGTTACTGGAGCAATTTCAAGTTTATTTTTCTCAATGGGTGGTGCAATCTTAAGTTCTATTTCAATGATTTTAGCCCACAAATTTTTGAGAAAATATTTATCTTTAATTGGAATCAGTGAAATAGGATCCTTTTTTCACAACTTAGGTCAGGTTCTTGTAGCTTCCTTTATTATGAAAACTACTGCGATTCTTGCCTACCTGCCAATTTTAGTAATTCTTGGAATTTTTACAGGATTTTTTGTTGGACTTACTTCAATGTTTATAGTTGATAATACAAATATTTCTAAATAGAGGGACAAATGGAAAAAATTATTTTAGCATCAAATTCTCCAAGAAGAAGAGAAATTCTAGGAGACTTTATAGATTTTGAAATTATTACAAGAGAAATAAATGAAGTTAAGGATGACGCCTTTTCTCCCTGGACCACAGTAATGGGCCTTGCCTTTGGTAAGGGTATAGAGGTTGCCAAAGAAAATGAAGATGCCGTAGTTTTATCGGCTGATACCTTGGTGGAACTTAATGGAAAATTAATGGGAAAACCTAAAGATAGAAATGAAGCAAGGGACATGATAAGGTCTCTTAGCGGAAAGACCCACAATGTTTTCACAGGCTATGCTATTTTTAAATTATCTAAGGGGATAAAATATGTAGATTTTGAAAAATCTTCTGTAAAATTTTATGACTTAAGTGATGAGGAAATTGAAAATTATTTGGATACTTTAGAGTATAAGGACAAGGCTGGTGCCTATGGAATCCAAGGAAAGGGCTCACTATTAGTTGAAGAAATCCAAGGAGATTTTTTCAATATTGTGGGACTGCCTATTGGAAAAATAAATAGAGACTTAATTAAATTGTTTAATTTTAATTTATGGCGATGAGTTTTTAATGGTGATTAAAATGAAAGAGAGAGATTTTGAAAAGTACACTATAAAGGAAATGCCAGCAGATGAGAGGCCCCAAGAGAAACTAATTAAGTTTGGGCCTGATTATCTTTCCAATGCAGAGCTCCTTGCCCTTATCATTAGGACAGGAAATAGTAAGGGAGACTCTGCCATTGATACTGCGACTAAAGTTCTCAGGTCTCTTAGGTCAGCTAATGATTCTAATGGTTTAAACTCTCTTAAAAATGCTAGCCTTTCGGACCTCATGGAAGTCGATGGAATTGGAGAAGCCAAGGCTGCAATGATTCTTGCTGCAGTTCAATTGGGAATAAGACTTGCTGTTTCAAGCAATGGAAGCAAAATAAGAGTTACCTCACCGTCCATAGCTGCAAACTATGTCTTAAGCGAAATGAGTGTACTGGAACAAGAACATTTTAGAATTATGACCTTAAACACAAAAAAGGAAATAAATTTTATTAGAGAAATTTCTAAAGGAACTATTAACATGACCATAGTTCATTCCAGAGAAGTATTCAGGGCTGCTATATCTGACAATGCTCACAGCATAATTTTACTACATAATCACCCAACGGGAGATCCGAGTCCATCCAAGGAAGATATCAAATTAACGAAGAATTTACTTGAAGCTTCTAAGATTATTGGAATAGATATTTTGGATCACATAATTATTGGGGACAACAAGTACTTTAGTTTCTTGGAAGAAGGACTTTTGTAGGAGGGCTTATGAAGTTTTGCGCCTTAGGCGATTCTATTTTTGAGGGATTTTTAGTTGGAGGAAAATCCTTAATTTATTACTTAGCGGGAAAAGGTTATGATATAGATAACTATGGGGTTAATGGCTTAACTACTGATGAACTTATTTTAAGTCTAGACAATTTAATTCCCTACGATGTTAATTTAATTTGTATTGGTTTAAATGATTTTTACAATGGCAAGTCTCTTGATCACGTTTTAAATAACATTTTCAAAATTGTAGAAAAGTTAAAGGAAAATAAGGGGAAAATTATAATTATAACTCCTTATCCTACTTCTTTTTTAAATCTTGACGAAGCTTATAAGAGTTTTATCAACTTCACATCAGTAAATAAAAAAATTGAAGATTTTGATAGGATTTTGAAGGAAAGCCAAGGGGATTATAAGCTTGTTTCTTTTTATGACTATGCAAAGTCTAACTATATAGAAGAAGATTTAATCGATGGGATCCACCCAAACACAAAGTTGCACAAGGAACTAGCAGATTATCTTGAGGAAAAATTAAATGGATATTTATGATGTTTTTTGCAAAAAAATCGGATACAGAAAGCTTTCTAAGAGAGAAAAAATTTTATTTAGTATTTTAATTTTACTTGTTATTGAATTTCTATTTTATAATTTTCTATTAAAGGATCAAGTCCAAAGCACTTCAGAAGCAAACTTGAAAGAAAATCTAAGCCCAATAGAAGAAGAATTTACATATAAGGGTTTTGATGACTTCTCACAAGATAAGCTTGAAAAAATTTCAAGTGAAAGCAATATAAGTAAAGATAGTTTTTCAAAGGATTCACAAAGTGATATTGAAAGTTTAATTATTAGTGGAAGAGTTAGGTCACTTGATTTAAATACCATTGAAGGGCTGACTAATTACTATGGCTATTCAAATATTGACATCTTAAGAAGTGACGAGGGGAACTTCACTTATAGGTTTAAGGCAGAAAAACCTTCGAAGGCAATTTATTATAACGACCTAAAGAAGGCTTACTTTGGAGAAAATAATCTTAAAGAAGAAGTTAAGCCTGAAGAAGAAAATAAAGTAGCAAGTGAAGAGACTAAAACCGAAAAGATTATTAATACAAAGAAAAATATCAAGATAGAAAATAAAAAGCAAACAAAGGCAAGTAGGAAAACAAGTAGTAAAGGAAAAGCTCAAATTAAGGGACAGGAAGAAAAAATAAATAATTTAAATAAAAATAATTTTGCAAAGACTCCTTCAAATTTATCTAATGAAAAGAAAAGCGAGAGCATATATGATTTTGCCTTTAATAAGGAAGATGATGGCTTAAAGTTTGTTGAAAGCGAGGGTATAAAGCTAGATTATTATCCAGAAGATAAAGTTACCTCTGTCTATGTAAGCAAGGATGATTTAAAGGACCTTGTAAAATTGGGAGTTGATAGGCACTGTAATGGGATATCCTTATCTATTTATCTTCCAAACAAATCCTTTAAAGAGATGGGGACTATAAATATTGCTGGAAACTACTTGCCTTATAGGGGAGAAATTCTAGAAAACAATTGGACTAGGATAGACTTGTATCAAGATGACATGAGTTATATTTACTTTACACCAGAAGACGATAAGGACTTACTTATCTTTATAAAAGAAGTTGATTACAATGAAGAAGAACGAAGCCTTTACCCTAATTGAGCTTGTAATTTGCATAGGAATAATTTTACTCCTCTTAAGCATTGTTGGACTTAACTTTAAGATAAGAGATAGGGTACAAGCAAGGGAACAAATAAAGGAATTGGCTCTTGATTTAAAATTCTTGAAAAATTATTCTCAAATAAATAACATTAGGACATCAATGGATTTAAGTGATGGAGGTTACTCAATAAATTTTGGGGAGAAAGTAAAAACTGTTAAATTTAATTCTCTTGTAAAGCTTGAGTCTACAAACTTGGATAAAATTACTTTCTCAAGTAAAGGCAAGCCTTCTTATTTAAAAGAGAAGTCATCAGCTGGAACAATTAATTTTTCTGTTGTAAACAAGAAGTATAAGATTACAATTCAGCCAGTTACAGGTAAGGTGAATTATATTGAAATCAAGGAATAAAAATAAGGGACACTTAATGCTTGAAGTTTTATTTTCCATTGCTCTCTTGGCATTAATTGCGTCTACAATTCTTCCCAATGTTATAAGTCTTTTAAAGAACCAATCATATATTGGAGAAAGAGAAGAACTTATAAATCTTATGTCATCGAGGATGGAAGAAATAATTGGAAGTGCATACAACAATGAGGACTTGAATTTTAATTTTGATTCGGGAGATAATCATGATGATAAATTTAAAATAGAAATTCAAAATGATTCCAGTGATAAGTTAAACCACATAACTTTAAGAGGAAAGAGACGAGGTTCTGATGAAGAAATTAAGATGGAAGTTTACCTCAAAAAAGGAGGCCTACTCACTAATTGAACTTGTGATGTCTATGGCCATGCTCCTAATTATTGGCATGGTGATCACATCAATTTTGGGCGTATCTCAAAAGGCTCTTACAAAAACTTATGAAAATGAAAATATTTCAACGGACCTGTCCTATGCCACTGAATACATAAAAGATGAAATTACTTCTAGTGATTACTACACTATAGTAGGCGGGGAGATATATTTTATTCAACCCAAGGGGAAGAAATATAATTACGTGTCCTTTGGTCTAAAGGACAATAAACTTTATAGGTATTCCATCTTAATAGATAGTTTGAAGAAAAGAAATGAAATTCAAAGCGACGGAGTTAATGCTCTAATAGATAACATATCTTCCTTCTCTATTGAAGACCAGGGAGATTGTTTTTCGGTAAAAATTGGATACAAGGATAAAGAAGAAATTACAAGAAAGATTGCAAAGAGGTCAAAACTTTATGAGTAAAAGAAAAAAGGGATATATTTATATTTTTACAATTTTACTCATTGGACTTCTTGCAATCTTTTTTTATTTTATCTACTCCTACATGTCAGGGTCTACTTACATAAGTAAAAACAGGTTGGAGTCAACCCAAGCAAATTATGCACTTGAGTCAACGCTAAATATAAAAGTTTCTCAAGATGACTTTCAAGAAGAATTGGAAAATTATATTTTAAATGATAGTGCAAAAAAATTAGGAATTGAAAAAATACCAGAGGACACTGAAGTCTTAAGTCTTAACTTCAAAAGAGAAGACTATCAAGATGATAATAAAAACCTTGTAGACATGGTGAGCTTAAAGAGTCAAATAAAATATAAAAACACCCTTCTTGGTGGAAGACTAAGGGGCTCTTATGTAAATAAAATTTACAAGGAAGAAGATGGAGTCCTAAACTCTTCTAAAGTTGACGTAGATTACCTCTTGAGCCTAAGAGAAAAATTCGCTAATGATAACTGGACAGATAAAAATAATAAAAAAGTTATTCTTGATGGAGATTTTATTTATGATTTAAAAAATGATAAATATATAATTTTTGAAGAAGTAGAAGTCTATGATGAAGAGAGTGGATCCTACATCAAGAAACTAAATCCACTTTATGATGTGACTGGAAAGCAAATAATAATTCAAAAGTCAGGGACTTTAAAAATTTTATCCCGAAGTCCTAATCAAATTTTCATAATAAATGATAAAGTAATGTTTAATGATAATACATTATCTGGTATAATTATTCTAAAGGAAAATGCACAAATTGCTAATACTTGTACTTTAAAGGGATATTTAATAGACCTATATGACAAAAACTCAGGTATAGGAGTTAAATATTCTTCACAAGTCTTCAGGATCTATGGTTATTTGTTGCCTGAATACATAAAATTTCAGCCAATTTCACTTAACTACTATGACATAGAAGATAATACTTAAATATGGAGGATAATATGATCAACGCAGGAGAATTAAGAAAAGGACTTACATTTGAATGGGATGGAGATGTTTGGGAAGTTATTGATTTCCAACACGTTAAGCCAGGAAAGGGTGCTGCCTTTGTAAGAAGTAAAATTAAATCAGTACTTACTGGTGGAATTAGAGATACTACATTTAACCCATCTGAAAAATTTGAAAAAGTTGTTATTGAAAACAAAGAAATGCAATACCTATATTCTGATGGTGAACTTTATTACTTCATGGATCAAGAATCTTACGAACAAATTCCACTAGAAAAAGATATGGTTGAAGATGCACTTAACTTTATTAAGGAAAACGACATGGCAACTATTAACTTCTATAAGGGTAAGGCGTTTAGGGTAACTCCTCCTAACTTTGTTGAGTTAGAAGTTACTCAAACTGAACCAGGAGTTAAGGGCGATACATCAAGTGGTGGATCTAAACCAGCTACAGTTGAAACAGGCTTTACTCTTAATGTGCCACTATTTATCAATACAGGCGATATGATAAGAATTGACACTAGAGATGGCGAATATATGTCTAGAGTTTAATTTGGAGGAAATATGGAATATTTATTAAAGAGAATATCTTATCTACAAGGTCTTTGTGATGGTTATGATTTAGACACTACTACAAATGAAGGAAAAATTATTTCTGAACTTGTAGATATCCTAAGTGACGTTATTGATGAAATGAGAGAATCTCGTGAAGAAATCGAAGACTATGTAGACATTATTGAAGAAGATCTTGCTGATCTTGAAGATTATGTTTATGAAAATGACGACATTGATTTCGAATTATATGATGATGATTTCGACTTTGATGATTTAGAAATTTATGACGAAGACGAAGAAGAGGCAGAAGAAGAATAAAAATATTTTAAAAGGCGAGGGTGGACCTCGTCTTTTTTTAGGATGTAGATTCTTTTTATGAACTTATAAAATAAAGGAGGCACTATGATAATTAAGGGTGGGAGAATAATTGATCCTCTATCTAAAAGAGATGAAGTTTTAGATATAAAAATTGAAGATGGAAAGATCGTAGAGATTGCAAAGGACATTGAAGCTTCAAGTGGCAATGAAGAAATTATTGATGCAAGAGGAAAAATTGTTGTACCTGGACTTATTGATGTCCACGTTCACTTTAGGGACCCTGGTCAAACTCATAAAGAAGATTTAGTTACAGGAAGCCAAGCTGCTATAGCTGGTGGCTTTACAAGTGTAGTCCAAATGGCAAACACAAGTCCCAAAATTGATTCAAAAGAAAAAATTATAGATCATTACAAAAGGGCGAGGGACCTTCCTTTAAAAGTATTTACTGTTTCGGCTCTTACACGAAACTTTGGAGATTTAGAACTTGTAGACATGGAAGAAAACTTTAAGAGGGGAGCTCTTGCCTTCACAGATGATGGAATCCCAAACAGGAATTCAAAACTTATACTGGAAGCAATGAATAGGGCAAAGGAACTTGGCGCAATAATATCCTTCCACGAAGAAGATCCAGAACTAATTGAGCAAAACGGAATAAACCACTCAGAAGTTTCTGATAAACTTGGAATTTATGGATCTCCAAAGATTGCAGAGACATCTTTTATAGCAAGGGATGTGGCAATGGCAATTTACACTGGAGCAAAAATTTCTATCCAACATATTTCTACAGGACTAGGAGTTGACCTTGTTAAGTTTGGCAAGGAAATGGGAGCAAATATTTATGCTGAAGTAACACCCCACCACATAGCCTTAAATGACTCGGCAGTTTTGGAATATGGAAGTCTTGCCAAGATGAATCCTCCTCTAAGAAGTGAAGAGGATAGGCTTAGAATTATTGAGGGCTTAAAAGAGGGGACAATAGAAATAATTGCAACTGACCATGCACCGCACACTGCCGAAGAAAAATCCAAGGAGATTACTAAGGCTCCATCAGGCATCATTGGTCTCGAAACTTCTTTTTCTATTTGCTTTGAAAATCTAGTTTTGACAAAAGAAATTACTTTAATGAAGTTAATAGAACTTATGTCTACCAATCCAGCAAGAATTTATGGACTTGAGGGAGGAGAAATTAGCCAAGGTAAGATTGCAGATCTTGCAATAATAGATTTAGAAAGTGAGTATAAGATAGATAAATATAAATCAAAATCTTCTAACACTCCATTTAAGGACAAGACTTTGAGAGGAGAAGTCCTATATACAATTTCTGAAGGAAAAATTGTATTCAAAAAATAAATATGTCAAAGTGGATACAATGACAAAAGTTTTATCTAAATTCTTTAAAAATCCTTGCCTTTAGTATATTATAAAAAAAGGGAGGTAGTTATGAAGAAACTAAATTTAAAAATTTTGAATTTTAAAAGTATAAAAGATACCTTTAAAAGGTTTCCCTTCACAATAACATCAGCAACACTTGCAAGCATATTTTTTATTATGGCTACCTATGATGAATATGCAGAAGACTTTAACAACAAGATGATTTCCTATGGCTTGGTCTTTGCCTTTGCAATTTTTTTATATGCTTTTATAAAACTTTTTAACGAGGGACTTAGAAATTTTTATGACCTAAAAAACTTAAAAAATAATAATTTATTAAAAGTAATTTCCTATGTCATAACTTTGCCTATACTCTATGGAATTTATGAGCTAGTTTATGATAAGGCGGGCCCCCTATCAAACTATAATGACAATTTTGTATTTTTTACCTTGATTGCCTTCTTAGTTGTGGGAACTTCTTTTGTTGCAAAATTTAATTATCACAAAGACTATGTTGCCTATGTAGCAAAAATTTTAAGGGCCTTTATAATTTCAAATATCTACAGCTTCATAGTTTTTATAGGAATATCAAGCATAGTTTTTGCCTTGGACTCACTTTTTAAATTTGATTTTGGATCCTTAGTTTACTTGAGGATTGGAATATTTTCCTTTATCTTATTTAATGTAATAACTTTTTTCCAAGACTTTCCAAAGGTAAGAGATTCCTTTACAGACTACAAGTATCCAAAGCCCTTTAGAATTCTTTTGGTATATATAATCACACCTCTTGTGATTATTTACACTTTGATTCTACTGGCTTACTTTATAAAGATTCTAGCTCTTTGGCAAATTCCAAATAATTTAATAGTAAATCTTGTAATTTGGTTTGCAGCTTTTTCAGTAGTCTACTTGTTCTTCTTATCAAGAGTGGATTCCATTGGATTTATAAATAAATTAAAGATAATTTTTCCAATAAGTTTATTCCCACTACTTGGCATGATGTTCTTTGCAATTTACTTAAGAATTAGTGAGTATGGACTAACTGAAAACAGGTACATCGTTATTGCAGGAGGACTTTGGGTGCTTTTATCTCTAATTTATTATATTTTTTATAGGGAAAATTCAAACATCACTGTACCGATTTTTCTTGCTGCAATAATTTTAATTACAGGCATTGGACCTGCATCAGCAACAAGCTTGAGTCTTAGGTCACAAAATGCAAGGTTTGAAAGATTGTTAAAGGAAAATAACATGATAGCAGGCGAGGATATAAGGTCTGATGTAAATATTGACAGCTCTGCAAAAAACCAAATAATTGATATAGTATCCTACATGGATAAGCGAGATAGGATAGAAGACTTAAACTATCTTCCAAAGGACTTTAAACTTAGTGAAGAAAACTTTACAAAAGTTTTTGGTTTCTCTAATAAGGTTGAAAACCAATCCTATCTTGGATACTCTTACACAGACAATATTGTAAAAAAGGGAGATCTTGGATTTAATATTGACATAGAAGGCTACAAAAATATGATTTTTGTCTATTCTCTTGATCACATTTCCACTTGTGGAGATTACAAGTTTGAGAGAAAGAAGAAGGAAATAAATATTTATAAGAAGTTTAAGGATGACTACGAGCTTCAAAAGACAATTGATCTTCTTGCTCTTAGGGATAAGTTAAAGACCCTAAAGAAGACTAAAGATGAAATAAAACTTGATGACCTAGCGATAGAGGACGATAACTTTAAAATTTATTTCACAAATATTTATTTTGGAAATGAAGACAATATTGAGAATGCCTATGTTGAATTCTATCTCTTGACTAAGTAGGAGGGATAAGATGTATTATATAAATTTTGAAAATGATGTTTTTATTGATGAGAACATAGACCTTTCACACCTTAAGGACCTTGTAAGGATTTATTTAAATAGGTGCGACTCCTATCAAATTACGATCTTAAAAGAAGACAAGAAGTCAAAGAAAATTCTCGATGACTTTGCAGTTTATTCTGATGAGAATGGATATGAATATATCCTTCAAGGTATTGTAGACGATGACTTTAAAGAAATGATTCTTAAAAATCTTATTGGCGATATGGCATTAAACTTTATGGGCCTAAGCCTTTATGATGATGGAATCCTAAAATTAGAAATCCTAAATTATGGAAGCGAAGTCTATATCTATGGCTTTGACGAAAAAACTGTTGTAGAATTTTCTGATGAGCTTGAAAAAGTTTATGGTATAAAGGAAGTCAATGTCTATATAGATGAGGACAGCCAAGAAGAAAGTCACCACCATGATCATCATGACCACGATCATTCTTGTGGTTGCCATTCAGATGAAGATGACGACAAGTCATGTGGCTGTGGTGGGTCTTGTAACAATTAAAAAGTTAAATAAAAAAAGAGTCTATCATGTGATGTGATAGGCTCTTATTTTTATAGATAATTTTATGAGAGTTCTTCTGATATAGCAGAAGAAATTTTTGGAAGTAGTTGCTTCTTTCTTGAGAGGAGACCTTCTGATAAAAATTTATCTCCCACAAGCTCTTTTTCAAATTTCCTTGCAATTGCTTCTTTAAAAGATCCTGCTAAGATGACTTCAGAAACTTCTTTGAAGATGTCAGTAATCATAAGGACAAAAGTTTCTGCATCAGAAGAAGCTACAAAGTTTTCCATGGCATCCTTGAGGTCCTTTTCTACCGAAGCTGTGGAGTCAAGGTCCATGGTAAAGATTTGGCAGACCCTAACATTAACACCTTCTATAGAAAAGTTTTTGACATCAGACTTTAAAAGTTCGTCAGGTTTTCTACCTTCAAGGCTTGTACCTGCACGGAACATCTTCATGGCGAAGTCTTCAACATCTATTGCTGCAATTTTTTTCATCTTGTTTAGGACATACTTGTCAGTTTCTGTTGAAGTAGGTGACCTAAATAACAAAGTGTCAGAGATAATTGCTGCACATAGAAGTCCGGCAACTTCACGAGAAGGTTTGATTCCATTTTCAAAAAACATCTTCGAAACAATCGTAGCAGTTGATCCCACAGGTTCGTTTCTAAAATAAATTGGGGAAGATGTAGACACATTTGCCACCCTGTGATGGTCCACAATTTGAATTATTTCTGCTGAGTCTATGTCGTCAATGGATTGGTTTCTTTCGTTGTGGTCCACTAGAATAATTTTTTTCTTTAAGTTTGAAATCAAGTGGTATCTTGAAATATTTCCTATAACCTTGCCTTTGTTGTCAAGAACTGGGTAAGACCTAAATCTTGATTGGGACATTTTTTCTCTAACGTCGTCAATTAAATCGTCCTTGTGAAAGACAACTAAGTCATCCCTTGTCATCACGTAGGCAACAGGGACAGCTTGGGGCAAAAGTCTTGCAACCATAAAAGTTGAAAGACCAGTTGAAATTACTGCAACATTATTTTCTTTAGCAAGCTCCATTAGTCTATCATCAAGCTTGCTAGAGATAGTTAGGATTAAAAGAGAAATCCCCTTTCTTATTACAGACTCTTGGTCCTTTACGTCGTCGCCAACAATAACGATGTCACCTTCACTTATGAGGTCTTGATTTTTTATAGCCTTGACAGCCATTTTGCCTGAGAGACTTCTTGGCTTTTCGGGAAGGTAGAGGACCTTTCCCCTAAGTACATCTAAAATATTTTCAAAGCTTGTGTTGGACCTACCGATGATGGAGTCGTCCCAAATTTCCATGTAAGTTGATGCTATGTTGGAAAGACTAACTATTCCAATTAAGTTGTCGTCGTCATCAACAACGGGTAGGGAGCTAATATTATTTTTTTGGATTAGATCCATAGCAGAAGCCATTGATAGGCTTGGATTGACACAGTAGGCTGCATCAATTTCTATGTCACGAACTTGTGGCTTGATAGAAGTCTTTAACCTTGGCTTTTGAACCTTAAAATAATCTAGGACAAATTCTGTTTCCTTGTTCAAGTTTCCCAACCTAATTGCTTCAGCGTCCTGACCCATCTTGTTTTTTAATTCTGCAAGGGCTATGGCAGAACATATACTATCTGTATCTGGATTTTTGTGACCAGTTATATAAATTTTATTCTTCATAAATCCTCCAAATTTCTAAGACATTATAACATAAAATGGCTTAAATCTTGTAATAATATGTGAATTTAGGATATAATTTAGGGGTGATAATATGGATATAATTATAATTGGAGCAGGGGCAAGTGGAATTGTCACTGCCATAAATGCAAAAAATGAAAATAACAGGGTAATACTCTTAGAGAAAAATGACAGAATTGGGAAGAAGCTATTGGCAACTGGCAATGGCAGGTGCAACTATACTAACATGAACTTGTCAGAAAAAAATTATTCTTCTCCCGACTTTGTCAAGAGAACTCTAGAGGACTTTAGCAATGAAGATTTAATAAATTATTTTAGGATTTTAGGACTTGAATCTACACTAGATGGTAACAGAGTCTATCCCATAAGCTTAAAGGCGAATTCTGTTTTAAATATTTTGATTTACTGGCTTGAAAAAAATGGTATTGAAGTGAAAACCAAGAGCCAGGTTAAGGAAATCAAGAAGACAAAAAAAGGCTACGAAGTCATAACAAATGAAGAGACTTTAAGAGCTGATATAGTTGTAGCTGCCTTTGGCGGCAAGGCTATGCCAGCAAGTGGGTCTGATGGTGTGAGTTTTGAAATCCTAAAGAAGATGGGGATAAAGGTGACGGACTTAAAACCAGCCCTAACTCAATTAAAACTTGATTCAAAATATTTAAAACATCTAAGTGGTACAAAGGTAATAGGTCGTGCAAGGCTCTTAAGGGATGAAAAAGTCATAGACGAGAGAGAGGGCGAAATTTTATTTACCAATTACGGTATTAGTGGACCTCCAATCTTGGATATGTCTGTTAATACTGAAGAAGGCGACATCATTGAAGTGCCGCTGATTAATAACTTAAAGAAAGACAGTATTGATATGGTCTACAACAGGTACTACATGTTCCCAGACTTTTCCCTTGAAGAATTTTTAATGGGACTTGTTGACAAAAAGTTCATCCACTATATTGTTGACTCACTAGACATGGATAAGAACACAGCAGTAAACATGATTTCCATGGGAGACTTTGAAAAAATTATTGGCCTTCTATTAAAATCTCGCTTTAAGGTTACAGGTAACACTGGATTTAAAAATGCCCAAGTAACAAGAGGTGGAGTTTCTTTAGATGAAGTTAGTCCAGAAAATTATGAAGCAAAAAAATACAAGGACCTCTATATAATTGGTGAGGCTCTTGATATTGATGGAGACTGTGGTGGATATAACTTGCATTTTGCCTTTGGATGTGGCTATAGACTTGGAAAAATATTGAGGGAAAAAAATTTACAAAAGTAATTTGCAATAGAAGTAAAATCAGATTAAAATAATTTTTGTGATTAATTTTGAAATTAGATCTTGCAATAAATTTGGAGGAAGAATGTTTTATTTACAGAAAAAATTAAAGGAATTTGGGAATATTTCTGTTGGAATTGTTGGCTCAGGTATTATGGGAAGCTCGCTCTTCACTATACTTAGCCAAAATGAAAATTTTTATCCCATAGTGTTTTCCTCAAGAAATAAAAAGACACTAGAGTCTGCTATTGAAGCAGCAAATATAGATAAAGATGACCTTGCCTTTACAGATGACATGGAAGAGGCAAAGAAACTTTTAAAGGAAAAGAAATACCTTGGAACTACAAATAACTTAATAGCAGCATCCCTTGTGGACTGTATAGTGGACTGCACTGGAGACACAGAAACTGGTACAAAGTTATCCCTTGTGGCTATAGAAAACAAGGTTGATATCGTCAGCCTCAATGTAGAAATGGATGCAACAGTGGGACCTTATTTAAAAGTCTTGGCAGATGAAAAAGGAGTAGTCTATTCTGGAACTAAGGGAGATGAGCCAGGAGCCATTGTAGAAATTTATGAATTTGCTAAAAACTGTGGCTTTGAAGTCCTAGTCCTAGGCAAGGGAAAGAACAATGAATTAAATAATTATGCAACTCCAGATAGCTTAAGAGAAGCTGCAGAGAAAAAGGGAATCAACCCAAGGATGCTAACTTCCTTTGTCGATGGAACAAATACCATGATCGAACTCAATGCAGTTTGCAATGCCCTTGGATTTGTACCAGATGTAAGAGGTTGTCACTTTGTTAATACTGAACCAAAAAATATTGCTGAGGACTTTAAGCTAAAGGAAGATGGGGGAATTTTAAATTCTTACGGAGTTGTTGACTTTGCAACGGGAATTGCCCCAGGAGTCTTTGCAGTAGTAAGACCTAAGTCAGATATAATAGATATGGAAATGCAATATTTATCCATGGGCGAGGGCCCAAACTATACAATTTATAGGCCCTACCATCTAACAAGCATTGAGACAATTATTTCTATTATAAAGGCAGTTGTCCTTAGGGATGAATCTATTGCTCCCCTTGGCAGACCTTTTGCAGAAACAGTCTCTGTTGCAAAGAGAGACATCAAAAAGGGAGAAAAGTTTGACTCCATAGGTGGCGAGATGATCTTTGGAAGTCTTGAGACAAAAGAAGATCAAGAAAGAGGCAATCATCTTCCAATAGGTATAGTGACAGAAGGAGCCTTTGCAAAGAGAGATATTAAAAAGGGAAGTCTTCTTACTTATGACGATATAGCCTTAAATAATGATTCAGAAATAGTAAAGTTGCGAAAAATTCAAGATGACTATTTTAAATTGTAAACTTTGATGGTATAATATCCTAAATAGGTGATAATATGAGAATAACACAAGAAACAGACTATGCATTTCGTATTGTAAGTTATCTAGCAGCAAATGAGGGAAAGGTTGTTGGAGCGCCACAAATAGCTGAAAGCGAAGGTGTTACAAAAAGATTTACCCTAAGAATACTTAGAAAATTAAATTTGGCTGGCATTACAGATGCGAAGAGAGGATCTAAAGGCGGATATTTTTTAAAGAAAGCTAAGGAAGAAATCACTTTGTATGATATACTTGTAGCTGTAGATGGTCCTATTGTAATCAATAGGTGCTTACAAAAAGAAGACTCATTTTGCAGTAAGCATCCTGATGAGGATAGAAGAAGTTGTAAATTCCACCTTGCCCTTGCAGGTATGCAATCAAATATTATTAAGATGTTTAAGAGTCAAACAATTGACAAATTTATATAAGCTGTGAAGAGGACGGTAATTTTTAGAAAGTAAGAGAACAGTTGGTTGGTGCAAAACTGCCTTTCGAAATTTTACAGATCACCTTGGAGCTCAAGAGTCAAAAGCTCTTGCGTAATTTTGCGTTAAGATATTAAGTGATAGTTTCCTATAATTAGGGTGGTACCGCGGTTAGTTCGTCCCTTCTCTTTTGAGAGGGGACTTTTTTTTATACAAAAATATGGAAGAAAAGGAGATTTAGATGAAAGTATTTAAAGAATTATCTAAAGACAGTGTAAGTGAAAGGGAAGAACAGGTCTCAAAATTTTGGGACGAAATAGATCTTCTACACAAATCTGTGGAATCGAGAAAAGATGGAGAAAATTATATATTCTATGAAGGACCTCCAACTGCTAATGGAAAGCCAGGCATTCACCATGTCATGGCGAGAACTCTTAAGGATTTAACTTGTAGATACCATACAATGCTTGGTTATCAAGTTAAGAGAAAAGCAGGCTGGGATACACATGGTCTACCTGTAGAAATTGAAGTAGAAAAGAGACTAGATCTTCACAACAAACAAGACATAGAGTCCTATGGAGTTGAAGCCTTTAACAAAAAATGTAAGGAATCTGTTTTTGAATATGAAAAAGAATGGAGAACTCTTACAAGAAGAATGGGTTACTTAATTGACTTAGACCACCCATATATCACTCTTCAAAATTCTTATATTGAATCAGTTTGGCACATCCTAGACAAGATGTTTAAGGACGGCCTAATTTATGAAGGCCACAAAATTGTTCCTTACTGCCCAAGATGTGGAACTGGACTTGCATCTCACGAAGTTGCTCAAGGTTATGAAGAAATAAAAACTACAACAGCAACTTGTAGATTTAAATTAAAAGACAAGGAAAATGAATACTTCTTAGCATGGACAACTACACCATGGACACTTCCATCTAACGTTGCCCTAGCTGTTAACCCAAAAGTTGAATACGTTAAGGTTAAGCATGCTGACGGACATATTTACTATGTAGCTAAATCTCTTGCTAAACAAGTCTTTAAGGATGACGAATATGAAGTCTTAGAAGAAATGCTTGGTAAGGATCTTGAATACACAGAATATGAACAACTCCTTAAATTCCTTGAACCAGATAAAAAAGCTTTTTATGTAATCTGTGCTGATTATGTAACAACTGAAGATGGTACTGGTATAGTTCATATTGCTCCTGCCTTTGGTGAAGATGACTATCAAACTGCAAGGGGATATGACCTTCCAATGTTAAAACCAGTTGATGATGATGGTAAGTTTACAGACACACCTTGGAAGGGTCAATTTGTAATTGATGCTGACCACGATGTTCTTCATTACCTAATGGACCACGATCTTTTATTCGCAAAACAAAAGATGCTTCACAACTATCCACATTGCTGGAGATGTCATACTCCACTTATTTACTACGCACACCCATCATGGTATATAGAAGTAACTAAGTTTAAGGATAAGTTAATAGAAAATAACAATGGAGTAAACTGGTTCCCAGACTTCGTTGGAGAAAAGAGATTTGGAAACTGGCTAGAAAACTTAAATGACTGGGCAATCTCTAGATCAAGATATTGGGGTACTCCACTTCCAATATGGAGATGTGAATGTGGCCACACAGAATCTGTTGGCTCAATAGAAGATTTGAGAAATAAGGCAGTAGAAGATGTAGCAGAAGATGTTGAACTTCACAGACCTTACGTTGATGATATCCACATCAAGTGTCCTAAGTGTGGCAAGCCAATGACTAGGGAAGCAGACGTAATTGACGTTTGGTTTGACTCAGGTGCTATGCCTTTTGCTCAATGGCACTATCCATTTGAAAACAAAGATAACTTTGACGAACTTTTCCCAGCAGACTTTATATGTGAAGGAATTGACCAAACAAGAGGTTGGTTCTACTCACTAATTGCAATATCAACTTATATGACAGGCAAGAGTCCTTACAAGAATGTACTTGTTAATGACCTTATCCTTGATAAGGAAGGAAAGAAGATGTCAAAATCTCGTGGCAATACAGTTGCACCATTTGAACTCTTTGACAAGTACGGGGCTGACGTTGTTAGGTGGTACCTACTTTATGTATCTCCACCATGGACTCCAACAAAATTCGATGAAGATGGACTACGTGAAATTGAATCAAAATTCTTTAGATCTCTAAGAAACACTTACAACTTCTTCAGTCTATATGCAAACACAGACAAGATTGACCCAAGAGAAGTTAAGGTTTCCTATGACGACTTAGAAGAAATAGATAAGTGGTTATTGTCTAAGTACCACAGACTTGTTAAAAATGTAAGAGAAGACATGGAAGCATTTGAACTTACAAAAGTTGTAAGAGAAATCCAAGACTTCGTTATCGAAGATGTTTCCAACTGGTACATCAGAAGAAACAGAAGAAGATTCTGGAAGACTGATAAGGACAACATTAAGATTGCCGTTTACAAGACAACTTATGAAGTTCTACTTGGTGTGACAAAATTAATTGCACCAATGGTTCCATTCCTATCAGAAGAATTATTTAAGTCACTTACTTATGAAGAATCAGTTCACTTAGCTGACTATCCAACTTATGATGAAAACATGATTAACGACAAGGTTGAAGAAAAGATGGACCTTGTAAGAGATCTTGTAACTCTAGGAAGAGCTTCAAGAGAAGAAGCAAAGATAAAGGTTAGACAACCACTTTCTAAAGTTATCATCGATGGAAAGTACAAGGAAATCATTGGCGACTTAACAGAACTTATCAAGGAAGAACTTAACGTTAAGGAAGTTCAATTTGAACATGACCTTTCAGAATATATGGAATTTGAACTTAAACCAAACTTTAAAGTTTGTGGTAGCATCTTAGGTTCAAAGGTTAAGGACTTTGGCAAGGCTCTTAGAGAAGCCAATGCAAAAGACCTACTAGCTAAGCTTGAAGAAGGTAAAGTTACTCTTGAACTTGCTGGCGAAGATACAGAAATTGAAAGAGACTTTGTTGAAGTTAAAATTTCTGCAAAAGAAGGCTTCGACGTAATAATGGAAAACAACCTCTTCGTAATCCTAGACACAGAACTTAACGAAGAACTTCTAAATGAAGGTTATGTAAGAGAATTTGTATCAAAGATTCAGCAACTAAGAAAGAAAAAAGACTTAGATATTCTTGACAACATTAAGATCACATACAAGTCTGATGATGAAGTTGAAAAAGCTATTGAAGCAGAGAAAGAATTTATCAAATCAGAAACTCTTGCACTTGATCTTGTAAAAGAAGACAACGAAGCAGAAGTTGAAAGTCTAAATGGTCACGACATTAAAATAAATATTGAAAAAATGTAAGCTTATAAGCTTAAAGGCTCTGGGGATCCAGGGCCTTATTTTTTTGCCTTAAATTATATAAAAAATTAACTGAGGTTAACAAGGACCTAGTCCCTATAATTCAACATATAAGATAAAAAAAGTGAATTTATTTAAGAAAAATAAAATGATATCCAATATCAATATTATTTACTTATAAAAATTTCTTTGTTAGTATTTATCATGAAAAATTTAGAAATTAAAGTTAAGGAGGATATAATTGAAGATTTTATTTCTAATACTTGGATTTATATTTTTGGGGATTGGAATAATCGGTATATATTTGCCCTTATTACCTGCGACTCCCTTCTTGTTACTTGCAACTTATTGCTTTGCAAGAGGATCAAAAAAGTTCAACGACTATTTTATTTCTACTAAATTATACAAGGAAAATATTGAGCCAATAAAAAACAAGACTGGAATGACAAGAGAGAGAAAGAGAAAGATACTAATGACAATCACTTTCTTTTTAGCTATATCATTTTATTTTGTAAACAACTTGCATGCGAGAATTACACTCTTATTAGTGCTTATTTTTCACTACATATATTTTATTTTTAAAATTAAGACAATCAAGGAGTAGAAATGTTTAACAAGAAATTATTCAATGAGTTAAAAAGTGAGAAAATACAAATCTTAAAACTTTTACTTATAAAAATTTTACAAATGACAACTAATGTTGCCATGATTTTTTTAATAGGCAAGTCTATAGAAGCTTTAATTAGTTCAAGCTTTAGTGGGAGCAAGTTTATTTTATTTATGCTCCTAATAATGGGACTAAATATTTTCTTAATAAAAATAGAAGCTAGTATATCTTACAAGGCTTCCTATAGGATTAAAAATAACTTGAGAGAAAGACTAATGAAGAAGGTTTTTTCTTTTAAGATGGAGTATGGTAGCAAAGTTTCCATTTCAGAAGTTATAAATTTAGGGGTAGAGGGGATAGAACAACTCAATTTATTTTACTCTGCGCTCTTGCCACAACTTCTCTTCTCCCTAATAGGTCCCCTAATTTTATTTTGCATACTTTCCTTTTTAAATTTCAAAATTGCAATAATAATGCTCTTGCTAATACCACTAATACCTATTGCCATAATGATGGTGCAAAAACTTGCAAAGAAAGTCGTGAAAACTTATTGGAAATCATATACAAATCTGTCAGAAGTTTTTATTGACTTCCTATATGGCTTAACAAGTTTAGAAGTTTTTAATGCAGATGAAGACTACAATGACCTACTAAATGAAAAGGCAGAAGACTTTAGGGTCAAAACCATGAAGCTCCTCATGATGCAACTTAATAACATTACAGTCCTAGACTTAATTTCTTATGCAGGATCAGCCTTGGGAATAATTTTATCCATATATTATTATTCTAAGGGGCAGCTTTCTATCTTCGCAGCCTTTTCTTTTATACTCTTAAGCCAAGAATTTTTCTTACCTTTAAGAAGATTGGGAGCACTTTTTCATGTTGCAATGAACGGAATCACAGCAGCTAATTCCCTCTTCGAAATTTTAGAAATAGAAAGTATAGAAGATTTTAAAAATCTAATACAAGATGAGAGAGTAGATGTAGAAGTAAAAAATTTAAATTTTTCTTACGGAGAAAAGGAAATTTTAAAAGGCTTAAATATGAAAATTAAGTCGAACAAAATTACAGCCATAGTAGGAGAAAGTGGTTGTGGGAAGTCTACTCTTGCGAAATTAATTGGTGGATTTGAAAGAAATTATGATGGGGAGATACTTTATAATGGCTTAAGTGAAATTTCAAATGATTCTTTAAATGAAAATATAATGTTAGTAGACAATAGCCCCTACTTCTTTAAGGAAAGTCTTAGGTATAATCTTAAAATGGCAAATAAAAATGCAGATGATGATAAGTTGATAGAAGTTTTAGAAGAGGTTGGTCTATATTCCTACTTTAAAAATATAGGAGGCTTAGATAGCATCCTAGAAAGTGCTGGTAACAACTTATCAGGTGGACAAAAACAAAGGCTTGCAATAGGAAGAGCCCTTTTGAAAGAACCAAAGATTTTAATTTTAGATGAGTCCATTTCAAATATAGATAAGGAATCAGAAGATTTGATTTTAAATCTTATACAAAAATTAAAAGAAGAAATGACCATTATTCTTATTACTCATAGACTCAACACAGTCCTCCAGGCAGACTATATTTACTATCTTGACAATAAGAAGGTAGCTGAAGAAGGAAGTTTTGAAGAAATAAGTAAGGGAGAATTATTTTCTGGTATTTATAGATACCAAAGGGAATTAGAAATGTGGGGTTTAAATGAAGAAATTAATTGAATATAAAAATTTAATAGGGAAACTCCTATCTCTTGTGGGTGATTTGAAGTTACAAATGTTTTTTGCCATATTTTTTGGTGCAAGTGGACACATATTTGCTACCTTATTGCCATCATTAGGCTTATTCTACCTAAGTAAGCTACTTTTAAAGCAAACTATAAATTTAAAATTAATAATTGGAATTTTATTCACTTTAGCTATACTGAGGGCAATATTTAAGTACCTTGAACAGCTTTTAAATCACTATATGGCCTTCAAAATTTTAGCAATATTAAGAGATAAAATTTTCAGAAAGCTAAGGTCTTTGGGACCAGCTAAGATGAATGGAAAAAATAAGGGGGAATTAATTTCTATTATCACATCAGATATAGAACTACTAGAGGTCTTTTATGCACACACAATTTCTCCTGTTTGTATAGCCCTAGTGCATACTTTATTTTTCTTTATAATCTTGTGGAAATTTAATCCAATTTATTCTTGGATACTTTTAGCTTTTCACTTGATATTAGCTATAATTATTCCGATTATTACAGAGAAATCTGCTGGAGAAATTGGGAGAAGGCAGAGGAAGAATTTATCAAGTTTAAATTCTCTGATCCTGGAAAGTTTTAAGGGAATAAAAGAAATTATTAATTTTTCTTATTTTGATGATAGGTATAAAGAGATTGAATTTGAGGCAAATAAGCTAAATAGGTCTACCAAGGTTCTTACAGAAAAGTCATCTAGTAATTTTGCCCTCACATCTTTTACAATAATACTCGGAGACTTAATTTTTACTTTGGCAGCCTTTAAGCTTTACAAGGTTTCAATCCTAGACCTTAGTGACTTATTATTTCCCTTGGGAGTTTTCATTTCTTCTTTTGGACCAACAAGTGCTCTTTCATCTCTTGCAAATAATTTAGTTTTGACCTTTGCTTGCGGCAAGAGAGTCATGGAACTTTTAGAAGAGGATCCTCTTACACCAATAAATTATGAGGGAGAAGAAATTGATTATGAAAATATATGTCTTGAAGAAGTAAATTTCTCCTATGATGATACAAAACTTATTAATGATTTTAATTTTAAAGCTTCATTAAATGAGATAATAGGCCTAAAAGGGAAAAGCGGTTGTGGCAAGTCTACATTAATAAAATTAATGATGAGATTTTATGATACAAAAAGTGGTAAAATTTGCCTAAATGATATAAACATAAAAGACTTAAAGACATTAAATTTAAGAGAGAACATTTCATACTTAAGTCAAGAAACCCACCTATTTAGAGGTAGCATTAGAGATAACTTGAAAATTGCAAAAAAAGATGCAAGTGAAGAGGAATTAATAGAAGCTTGCAAGAAGGCAAATATTTATGATTTCATAATGACCCTTGAAAAGGGATTTGACACAGAGATAGTAAAAGAAAATAATGAAATCTCCACTGGACAAGCTCAGAGGCTAGCTTTAGCAAGAATCTTTTTAAGAAAATCAAAGTTATATCTACTTGATGAACCAACAGCTAACATAGACGCCTTAAACGAAGGGATAATTTTAAAGTCCCTATATAAGGAGAGAAAAAATAAAAATATTATAATTTCATCTCACAGAGATAGTTCTCTTAGGATTTGTGACAGAATAGTAGAAGTAAAGAGAGAAATGGAGTCATAAGTCAATGATAAACTTGAATATAACTAAAATACAAATTGAATATTTATTATTTATAAAAAATTATGAAGGAAGGAAGACTATTACAGAAGCAAGTCTATTCTTTAATTGTTCTCGCGCTAACTCAAAAAAAATTCTAGATAAAATGATTCTTACAGGTATCCTATACAAAGAGGATAATGAGTACAAGTTGACGAAAATTGGATGTGACCTTTCAGAATTTTATAATGAGAAGCTTGAAAAGAATTTATTTGTAGTGCAAAAATTTTTGGATATTGACGATAGTCTTGCTAGGAGTATCAGCCTAGAAATATTGTCAAAGAGGCTTATCCCTTATCAAGAGGCAATGGAAAAAAGATACAAGAGTATGATTTTAGCTAAAGATATTCAGGGGAGAGAGAGGGTCCAAGATATTTCCGAATATTTAGAAGAGGGAAGACATAAAATTAATTTTTCAATTAAGAAGATTGATGAGGATAGAAAAAGATCCTTTGTAGATAATTCCATGGCACTTATGGGCTTTGATGATCACGCATATTTGATAATTGGAGAAGAATCCTATATAGAACTTTCAACTAAGACAATAAAAAAGGCTCATCACGGTTACTTTAAAAAAGCAATTGCTACAAAGCTATTTTATTTCGATGATGGAGAAGAAATAGAAATAAATTCTAAGGACAGGGTTTTTAAGATTCCCCTTGATTTAATTGATTACTGGTCAACATCAGATGGGATAATTTTAGAGGCATCCTTGATTTTAAAAATTAAATCTCAAATGGGAATAACAATCCATGCCAAAAAAGCAAATTTTTTATTCATAGTTAACCTTTGTTTAACTTAAAAACTTAAATTAATACACCATAAAATATATAAAAACCTTCTAAACTCTAGTCACTGACTAGGGTTTATTTTTATTATAAAAATTTAAATAATATATTTATAAAAACTTTCCTTCGAGTAAACCAGAGTTAACAAAATTTTCATAATTCTTTTATAGCTTATTTAAATGATAAGTAATATCATTAACCTGAGATTATCATTTTATAAAAAGGGGTTTTATAATGAAAAATAAAAAAATTCACATATCTCTAGTATTTTTATTATCTTTATTATTCTTAACAAATTTTGTATTTGCAGATAATGAAAGCACACCAGAGAAAAAAGAAATAAATTTAGAAGATGGTTGCTATGAAATTCCAATTAAGTTGTGGCATGCCATCGAAGAAAAACCGAGCATGGGTAACAAGGCCCTTATACAAAGAGCGGAGATAGAAGTAAAGAATAATGAAGCAAATTTATACATAGGGTCAGACAAGATGGAATATATGTCCATAACAGCGTCCTTGGTAAATATATATTTCCAAAAGGAAGATGGAATTTATCATAGGGCAGAAGCAGGATGCTATGACCTAGAAGTACCTAAGGAAAAGGACAAAAGACCAAGAGTATTTAGGACAAACTTAATTAATATGGATGAAATGACGAAGGTCTATGTAGATCCAAAGGTTGAGCCCATGGGGGACGAACCAATAAGGGCGAGAATAAAATTGGACTTTAACAAAATAAACAAAATAAATGAAAGCGAAGCAACTCTAATAAAGAAGTTTAAAGACGGACCAAAGAAGCCAGAGTTTAATTCAAAGGAAGCAGGAGAAGTTCAAAATAAAAACTTAATAGTCAACTACGGGCCAGAAACTTTTAAGGAGGAATTTACATTTTACGGAAACAAATTATCTGGGAAAGAAGCAGAAGAATTCACAAAGTCCTTTGATAAATTAGATCAAGTGAATGTTTTTAAGATTGAGTTTTTAGGACCCCTAGATGAAATAACAGGCAAGGAAGAAAACGTTCAGGCAAATAGAAAAAAGATTTACGCAAACAAAGAATTTGATTTAAAATTACCTCTTTTAAAATTCAAAGGACAAGACAAGCTAAGCCTTTATGAAATAATTAATGGAGAAAAAAAGAAGATAGATTTCAAAGTCAAGGGAGATTACATTGAATTTAAAACAAAGGATTCAGCAATCTTTATAGTGGCGAAAGCTGCTGGCTCAGGTATGCAAGCAAATCAAACCATAGATAATAATAAATTGCCTACACTAAGCAATATAAGCACAGGCACTAGTAGTTCAAAAGAAGATAGAGCAAAGGCCTTTATGACGACAGTTAAAAAACCACAGACACAAAAAATATCAAGCTCTTCAGATTCCTCATCCCCTATGCCAGTAGAAGGTCCACAAGTTAGTTCAACAACACTAAACACAAGTCCACTCCCTATAGGATCACTACAAAGTAAAATTTCAGGTCAAGAAAACAAGGGACCATCCTCCAATCAAAATAAAGATAAAGAGATTGGAGCAGAGGGACAAGAAATTGAAGAAAAAGAATCCAAGGGCATTATTATTTTAATACTCCTAATATTTATAGGATTAAATGCAATAGCCTTTGTTGTAATTAGAAAAAATTTACAAGAAGTAAAAGATATGAAAGATGAAATGATGTTTTTAGGAGGGCTAAAAGATAATGAAAAAAATAATAAATAGCCTTTGCCTTATGGCTCTCATTTTTACAAGTCTAATAAATGTTACCTATGCCTATTCACAAGAAATAGCAAAGACAACGCCTTATTATTCTCATCCAGTTACAGGAGTCATAGAAGACCCAGGCAACAATCCAGGAATAGGACAGGGTATGACAGAAAATGTAGTATCTCCACAAGCCTTGGTAGAGACAACCGATGATGGAAGAATATTTTTGTCAGTTCGTTATAACCTAGCCAACTATATCAAAAATGAAACCTTCGCAGTCCAAAATTATGGCGACAACAGTTTCTATTCTGTACCAGCAGAAGTTACGGGAAAGACAGCAGAAACACGAGATTACAGATTTGAGATACCAAGCAAAAATGTAATCGTAAGGGCAACATTTTTTGTAGGTCCAATGGGAAGGGATGTAATATTTTACTACACAATATCAGATTTAGTTAAAGGTAACACGGACTTTGCAACTCTTCAAAATGCTTCTTCAAGACGTACAAATAAACAAGAAGCAGTAACGGAAGCCCCACAAGCACAGGCACAGGCAAATATTCCTAAAACTAATACAAATAACAATATACCTAACCTAAGCAACTTAAAACCACTAGACAATGATGAACAAGTTGGAGAAGTTTTACAAGCTCCTAACCAAGGAGAAGTAATAGAGCAAAAACCTGTCAACTCAAAATTTTCTGCTGGAGACTTAGGTTATGACCATGGACTTTTAACAAAGGATTCTCCAATAATTAAAAAATTATATTATTCAGATGACCAAGATGAAAAAGAAACACAAAAGACAAAATTAGGCAAAATAACTTTGGCTTTTATTTATGGCTTAATAGGACTCTTTGTAATATTAACAGGAGGATTTATCATACTAGCCCTCCTATCATATAACTACAAGAAAAAAGTAGAAGATGAATTAGAAGAAAAAAGGAGAAATATCTATGAATAGGATAAAAAAGATTCTAGCCATACTTCTAGCAAGTCTATTATTAACATCTTGCGTAAGTCAAAAATCTGGTAAGAAAGCAAATAATGGCGAGCTGAGAATAGCAGCAACATCAATGGCAACAGTTTACATTATGGAAAAATTAAACATAGACCTAGTTGCAGTACCAAACTCGGAAATCGATCCAATGCCAGAAAGATACAAGGATGTCCCTAAAGTAGGTATGGCAATGACACCAGACATAGAAAAATTAAAGCAAATAAATCCAGACTATGTATTCTCACCAGTGTCTTTAATTTCAGACCTACTTCCAAAATACAAGGCAGCAGATCTTGACTATGGATTTTTGAACCTAAACAACACAGATGGAATGTATAAGTCAATAGAGGATCTTGGAAAATTACTTAACAGAAAAAAAGAAGCCAAAGACTTAATTGATGATTACAAAAAATTCATAGACGACTATAAAGAAAAACACAAGGACAAAAAAGCACCTAGAGTATTAATCTTAATGGGTTTGCCAGGGTCTTACGTAGTAGCAACAGAAAACTCCTATGCAGGAAGTCTTGTAAAACTTGCTGGGGCAGAAAATGTATATGAAGGAACAGACCAACAATTCATAACAATAAACACAGAAGATATGTTAAAGAAAGACCCGGACATGATACTTAGAACAGCCCATGCCCTACCAGATCAAGTAATGGCAATGTTTAAAAAAGATTTTGCAGAAAATGACATTTGGAAACACTTTAGGGCAGTTAAGGAAGGCAGGGTCTACGACCTTGACTACAAAAAATTTGGCATGAGTGCGAAATTCAACTACAAGGAAGCCTTAAATGACTTAGACAAACTCTTCTATGGAAAAGGCTCAAATGAATTAGGAAATACAGGTGAAAAGACAAATGAAGAAAAATAAAATCATCCTAGTTTACACAATTTCAATCCTGGTCCTAATAGGACTCATCCTCTATTCGGCAAAAACAGGATCCATAGAAATGACCTTTGGCAAATTGCTAAGAGGCTTGTTCATAGAATATGATCCCGACGTAGCGACAATATATGACCTTAGGTTTCCAAGAATAATAATATCAATACTAGCTGGGGCGGCTCTTGCAACATCAGGAGTTCTCCTACAAGCAGTAATGCAAAACCCCCTAACAGATCCAGGCATAATAGGTATATCATCAGCAGCCAGTCTATCAGCAAGCCTTGTAATGATATTATTCCCTGGCCTATATGCCTTTAGCCCACTTTTTTCAGTTGTGGGAGGACTCCTAGCCTACCTCTTAATATATTCACTAGCCTGGAACGGAGGATCCAACCCAATAAAATTAATCCTCGTAGGTGTAGCACTCAACATGACCCTCATGGGAGTAAATGAAGGAATAAAATCCATGATGGGGGGCAACCTCACAAACGTTCAGTCAATAATAGAAGGCAATGTAGCACAAAAAACTTGGGCAGATGTAAAAATTATGGCAATTTACGGAATCCTATTTCTAATAATAGCACTCTTCACAATAAGGACAGCGAACCTACTTCAACTTGAAGATCAAACAGCACAAGCCTTGGGAGTAAATGTAAATCGAGATAGGTTTATCCTAGCCCTAATAGGAATAATACTAGCATCAGTATCCACAGCAATAGTTGGTGTAATAGGATTCTTAGGACTAGTGGTGCCGCACATAGGAAGGATAATTCTTGGCTCAAACCACAAGAACCTAATACCCTATTCCATGATACTGGGAGCAATAACCCTCCTCCTATCAGACACCTTGGGAAGAGTGATAGCCTACCCTTACGAAATAAAACCATCAGTAGTAATGACAGTAGTGGGCGGAATATTCTTTATAGGCCTATTAAAAGTAGGAGGGAAAAATTATGGAAATTAATCACTTATTTTTCGCCTATGACAAAAACATGGTTATAAAAGACTTAAATCTAAAAATAGAAAAAAATAAGATCACAACCCTCCTAGGTGCCAATGGCTGTGGCAAGTCAACCCTATTGAAATTAATAACAAGAGTAGAAAAACCAAAAATGGGATTCATAAGTCTTGATGGCAAAAACATAAAAAATATAGAGAGAAAAGAATTTGCAAAAAAAGTTGCCATAGTTAGACAAAAAAATCAAATAGCAGGCGACATTAAAGTTGAAGAACTTGTTGCCTATGGAAGAAATCCTTATGTTGGCTTTATGCAGAAGCCAAGCATAGAAGACAAAAACAAAATCAATGAGGCAATAGAAGTTTGTGGCTTAGAAGAGATAAGAAAAGAGAGAGTCAACTCCCTATCAGGTGGACAAGTCCAAAGGGCGTGGATAGCTATGGCGATTGCACAAGATAGCGAGATACTTCTCTTAGACGAACCCACAACCTACTTAGATATCAAATACCAAATAGAAATTTTAAAACTAATAAGAAATTTGAATAAAAATCTAGGTAAGACAATAATCATGGTCCTTCATGACATCAACCAGTCCCTAGAATATTCGGACACCATAGTAGGAATGATGAAGGGGAAAATCGAATTTCAAGGAAAGGCAAGCCAAGTCTTGACAGGAGAAAGGATAAGCAAGATCTACGACACAAAACTAAAAATAATAGATATAGAAAATAAAAAATATGTATTTGCAGAAGACTAAGGAGGAAAAGTGAAAGGACTAATAATTTATTCATCAAAGACGGGAAATACCAAGAGGATGGCAGAAAAAATTTATGAAGTCTTAAAAGATGAACACCAGATGACGATAAAAGACATAAGAGATGCACCTGAGGTAGAACAATTCGACTTCATACTCTTGGGTGCCTGGATCGATAGAGGGACCTTAGAAACAAAGGCCCTAAAATTCTTAAAGACTATAGAAAATAAAAAGCTTGGCTTATTTGCAACACTTGGAGCAATGCCAGACTCAGAACATGGAAGGAAGGTGATAAAAAACTTAGAGAATCTATTAATAGACAGGGACTCCTTGGGACAATACATATGCCCAGGACTAGTTGACCCCAAGATGATAGAAAAATTAAGAGGAATTACAGGATTAGTAGTTCCAAAAAAGATAAAAGAAAAAATGATAGAAACAAGCCTTGCATCAAGAGAAGCAAGCGAAGAAGAACTAGAAGAAGCTGCAAGATACTTCTTTAAAAAATTAAATAATTTATAAAAATTAGTGGGTGTATGGGTGGGATTAGGAAAGTACGTTTATAACCTTATAAGGATTAGTTATGTAAAGACAAATAATATAAAGAAAGGATAAATAATATGAAATATTTAAAGAAAATTAGTTTATTACTATTAGTATTAATGATGTTAGTTCCAACTTTTACATTTGCTCAAGAAATGAATCTAGAAGCCATAAAGGAGCAAATTAAAGAAACTATAGACTACTCTGATTCAGAACTTTATGGATTTAAATATTCTGATAGATCCGTAAGGACAGTTGCTGATTTTGCAATTTATCACAGAAAAGAAGCAAAACTTTCTATGGCTGATGATGCATTCAATAAAGATTTATCTAAAGTTGTAGATAAAGGCGACAGATACGAAATAACTTTATATACAAAACCAGTTAGTAAAGAAATACTTGGTAAGGTATATGAAGCAGATTGTACTGGCATTACACCTGTAATAGATGGAGAAGAAATTGCAGTAGAAGCCTTTGGTTCAAAAAAAGCTGTTCATAATAAAAATAAAAATGTTCCTGAAGGTTTTAAATTCACTATATTAAAGGATGACCTAGAAGAAGAAAAAGTCGGAGAATACAATAAATATTTTAAAATCAAATTTACAACTAATTTAGCTGACTCCGGATTTTTAGGTAAAATCGGTGCAGCTATGATGAATCCAAATGCAAGATTTTTTGTAAAATAAATTATTATAAATAACTAATCCTTGAAAATTTACAATTCAAAAGATGTTTATTGTGAATAGTAATAGATGTATAGCGAATAGACCTATACATCTATTAACTATATAAAAAAAGAAAGGAAAATAAATTGAAAAAAAGTATAAATTTTATTTTATTTTTGCTGGTATTTTTATTCGCAAATGGGTCTAATGTATTAGCAGCAGAACATTCTAATATAATTCCAATTACTGGAGATGAGAGAGCTCACTTTGAAATCCATCCAGAAGTATATAAAAGATGGGCTCAAGGAAAAGAGTCATCTACCGATGTAACGGCAACTCATCCCCTATTTGATGAAAATAGATTAAATATGTCAGGCAAAAAAATATCTGATAAAGATCAAAACTTTAAAGAATTTAGAGAAAAACATAACAAAGAAGCAGCTGTTAATAAAGCGGATGATCCTCAGTGGAATGCCTATGAATTAGACTTAAAGCAAGATGTCGGGTGCTCCTATTATGGTAATTTTGTTATAAATAGTTCTGGAATAGATGACGGAAGTATGTATAACATTTGGCCTGAACAAGTTGAAATGTATTTATCATCCTTCGATGAATCCACTAATTCATGGAGTGAACCTAAGAAATTAAATAAAAAAAGAAGTTATGACGAACAAGGGAAAGGATTTTACGTAATACAGGATTATAAATCAAGCCATGATGGAAGGAAATATTTAATAGATCTTAGCCTCCAACCGGTAGATTATCAGAGTAGGACATATGACAAGTTTAGAATATATATCTTTCAGGGTTGGCCTAAGCCAATACCTAAAGACTTGCTTCCGGGGACTTATAATATTCCCCTATCTATAAGATATTCAAATTCACCAGGAAAATATTCAATGGCAGATGGTGCAGTAGAAGATAACGGACAACTAATTGTTGGGCAAGATGGTTCTATTAAATTAAGAATAAAATTTAAGCCAATGACATTGAGCGATTCTGCTTATACAGGTGGACAGGCAATAACAGGACATCTTATGAAACTGTGGACTTATAATTCAGTAGATGATTTTGACCAATATATGAAAGCTCCTACAGTTTTTACAGCAAAGGAAATAGACTTAGATAATCCACAATACTTAAAGAAATATTTTTCAGAGAATGTAGGTGGTATTGAATTATCTTTTCCAGAAATTTATGAAATACCATTAAAATATGAAGATGGTTCGACAAATTATGAATCTCAAAAACTTTTTAAAGTAAAGGTTGATGCGATGGGTAATTCTTTGCAACATTTCAATCTTCTAATGAGATGGGAAGATATGAAATTGGAAAAGTTAGATTTGCAAAGTGGAAAATATAAAGCTTTAAAAATAATAAGTTTGCCGGTAAACCAAGCTATGCTTGATGCTTTATGGGATAAGGAAAATAATAAGATAAAATACACGAGAGAGCAATACAATGATGAATTAATCAAGGGAAATTATAATAAGCTTGAATTTGATCCCGGAGAAGGCATTATACCAATATATGACTTGGAAATAAGAAATAATAAAGCTAATATTACCGTGTATTGGGCTGAGCAATACAAAAAAGGAACTAAACTTATAGAGACTGGATTAGTAAAAATTGATGATTCTAAACCAATCCAATACAAGTCATCTGATGGAAGTATAAAAGATGCAGAAATATTAGATAGCAAGGATTTTACCGTTACAAATGAAAAAAACACTTATAAAAATAGAATAACAAAGATAAATCTGAAAGATGTGCCTCTATCAATTAATGGTGAAGACAAAACAATAGGATTAATTAATGCTAGGTTTATAAGGGTAGAAGAAGGTAAAAAAAGAATAAAATTAAGTCCCGGTAAAAATGATGATCCTATTGAAGATATGTTTAGTATTCCAAATTATGATATAGGGAAAAAAGTATTAGAAGAAAAAATAGAAGAAATCAATAAAGATAACTTAAATCAAGCAATAGAGGATGCTAAAAGCATAAAAAAGGGAGACATTCAGAGGAGGATTTTAAGAAACTTAGTAAAGCTATTGAAGTCGCAGAAAATGTTGCAAAAAATGAAAAACAAGATCAAAGCAAGATAAATGAAGCACTAAAGAATTTGAACAAGGCTGTAGAAGAATTCACTAATTCAAAAATTGAAAATCAAAATAAAGAAGAATTAGAAGTGCCTGTTATGCTATGGCATGGTTACCAAAACAATGCATCTATGGGTAATGGCGCCCTAGTCCAAAAGGCAAAAATCACAGAAGAAAATGGCAAGACTTATATGACAATAAAATTAAAGGGTCTTGATTTTATGGGTATGCGTGGACATTTATTACAATTCTGGACATACAAAGAAAATAATTTTAAGTCTGAAAAAATAGAATCTACAATAATTGAGAATAAAAGGGATAAGGGATTAGGAAATGAAGAGAAAGAATTTCCATCTTTATTTAAATTTGAAATAGATCCTAAGTTTAAAACTCAAGATGGAGAAATTTATTGCCGTGTAAGTGTAGATGCTATGGCTAAACTAGGTGGAGCTGAACAAAATGCAAAATTGAAAATAACAGGGTCTAAAGCAAAAGAATGGACTGGATGGGGAGATGACAATCAATCTAACCCAAGCAATCCAAGTAACCCAAGTAATCCAAGCACACCAGGATATTCCTTCCAAAACTTAGCTATAGAAAGATCTGCACTAGGCTCTGCTATGGCAAGTGCAAGTGCATCTATGAGTAAGGGAGCTGACTCCAACTTAGTAGCAGCTATGGCAAGGGCAGGTGCAATTGCTAATAACCCATACGCATCAAGAGAAGAAATATTAAGTGCTACACAAGCCCTAAATAATGCAGTTATTAACAATAAGGGTAGTATGAATAAGCAAAACAATAATAGTTCTTGGGGAAATAACAACCAAGCTTGGGGCAACAACAACCAAGGCTGGGGCAACAGCTCCGGATGGGGAAACAACAATTCTTCATGGGGAAGTTATGGTAACAACAACCGTGGTTGGAATAACAACTCATCATGGGGAGTTTATAACAACAACCAAAACAATCAAAACAACCAAAGCAATAAAAACAATGGACCAGTAACAATACAATATGAGGTACCTGTAGAAGTTCTTCACGCTTATCAAGATGGATACTCTATGGCAAATGGAGCAATAAACCACATAGCAAGAGTAGAGGAAAGAAATGGTCAATTCAGGTATAGCGTTCAATTCAACCCTCTTGAAAGAGAATTTAATGGACAAAAACTTGTTGGAAATTTAACTCATCTATTTATTCATGATGGTAATAAATATTTAGCAGAACAATCATCTGGAAATGTATGGTCATGGGTTATGAATGGCAAATATAACAAGGTAAATGTCAGCGTTAAAGTTGATGTAATGGATCAAATTGCCGTAAATGAACAAAGGGCAATCCTATCCTTTAATTGGAACAATGCAAGAGAAGTAGGTAGAGTTGGTGGAAACAACAATAACCAAAACCAACAAAATCAAAATCAACAAAATCAACAAAAGCAAGCACCACAAGTAGTACAAAATAACAATGCATCAAATAACTTTACAGACATAAGCGGCCATTGGGCTAAGACTGCTATTGATTATGTTGTAAGCAAGGGATACTTTGCAGGCCTAAGCAATACAGAATTTGGTCCTAACAAATCTATAACAAGGGGACAATTTGTAAGTGTTCTAGGAAGAATGTTAAATGTCAATGTAAATGACTACAAGGATCAAAACTTCAAAGATGTTAAGTCAGGAATGTATTACAGTCCATACATCACATGGGCAAACAAAGTTGGAATAGTATCAGGAGTAGGTCAAGGAAACTTTGCACCTGATAAAGAACTAACAAGAGAAGAAATGGCTGTGATGATGACTAAGTTCTTGAAGGTATCAGGCAAGAATCTCAATGCTAAAGGCAATACTAATAGCTTCAAAGATGAAGAAAAGATTCAAGGCTGGGCTAAGGATTCTGTAAAGGAAATGGCAAGACTTGGAGTAGTAAGTGGTATGGGCGATGGAAGCTTCGCACCAAAATCTCAATTTACTAGGGCACAAGTTGCACAAGTTCTTTACAACATTGATCACAATTAAGTTTAAAAGTTTAAAGGGACTTTTAAATTAAGAGTCCCTTTATATAAAAATGAGGTGTAATATGAAAAAAATTATTTTATCACTATTGTTAGTATTAGTTTTATTACCTAATTCTATTTTTGCTGCAAGTTCTTATGAAGTACCAGTAAAGTTAGTTAAGTATGGCGAACCAGATAAGGAGTCTATGGGCAACCCTTCTTTAAAGCAAGTTGCTCAAGTTGAAGAAAAAGATGGTAAATTTATTTACAATATTTTTCTAAAGAAGATGGAATTTATGAATATGGAAGGTGAACTTACAAATTTATTTATCTATGATGGCGATAAGGACTCTAAGAGAGTTGAAACTAAGCAAAGCCCTATTAGTGGTGAATATATAAAGAAGCACGAGTTTGTAAGAACAAGTCCAAAGGAAGACCAAATTCTTGTTGCTGTATGGGTTGATGCCATGGATGCTATTGCTGGCGGTGGAAAGGGTTCAGGAGAACAAAAGGCTTATCTAAAGTTTGACTGGGCTAATGCAAAGGCCATGGAAGCTAAGGATTCTAAATCTGCAAGCAAAAAGGATGTAAAGGATGAAAAATCTTTAGCTAAGTCCGAGATTAAAATTTTTGTATCAGACAAGGAAATCAAACCTGAGACTCCAGCATACATTGAAAATGGAAGGACAATGGTTCCCTTAAGGTTTATCTCTGAGGCTCTTGGCGAAAAAGTTGATTGGAAGGCTGATACAAAAACTGTTCTCATTGGAGATAAGAAGGCAAGCCTTGTAATTGGAGCAAAAGAAATCGAAGCTAATGGAAAGAAAATTGCAATCGACTCACCAGCAGTGATTAAGGATGCAAGAACCTTTGTACCCCTAAGAGCAATTTCGGAAATCTTAGGAGCTAAAGTAGATTGGGATGCTTCAACAAGAAGTGTAAAGATAAGTAAATAATTTTTAAAAATCTCTCATAATAATTTTTATGGGAGATTTTTTTATAAAATATTTTACAAGTTTAAGAAGGTTATAAATAAAAACATTATTTACTTGGGATATCTATTGAAAGAAATTAAAAAATTAAAGGACACAAAAAATAAATTTTATTTTATAAAATACAAGAAGATCTTGCTATTTTATCCTAATGGAAATATTTTCATAATTCTTAATTATACAAAAACTATTGACAAATTCTATAATATTACATAATCTTACTATAGTAAATAAATTATTAAGGAAGACATACTTGGAGGTAAAAAATTGAAGAAGAAAATTGACAAGCTTGAAAACACAGCTGAGCTTTTAAAGGTCATGGCCCACCCAATTAGACTTAGAATTATAAAGAATTTAATTGACAATGGTCCAGCTAATGTTGGATCTATGCAAGCGAAGTTTCACATTCCACAACCAACTGTTTCATCTCACCTAGGCAAGCTTAGGCGAGCTGGTATTTTAATAGCCAATAGAAATGGAACAGAAATCTACTACAAGGTTGAAAATGAATTTATTTTAAGACTTGCCAAGACTCTCTTCAAGAATTAAGGAAAGGTAGCTTATGGAACTAAGTGAAGTTCAAAAAAAAGCAGTCTACACTCTCGATAAAGATTTATCTTTAATGGCAGGGGCTGGCACTGGCAAGACTAGGGTCCTCACTAGTAGGTTTATAAATATTGTAAAAAATAATATAAGTCCAAAGCATATTTTGGCTATAACTTTTACAAAAAAAGCTGCTCAAGAAATGCTTGGAAGGATATCAAAAGAACTTGTTCTCAACAATATTGACTTTGAGGAGAGAGATCTTAATGTAATGACCATTCACTCTTTTGCTCATGAAATTGTTGAGAATTATTCTTTTATTCTAGGGATAAATCCACGATTCAAAATTTTAGAAGAGGGTGAAGGGGACTATCTGTTAGAGGAAGCTGTAAAAGAGAGTTTCAATAATTTCGAAGATGAAAGATTTAAAAATTATCTTTTGGACTTTAAGTCATCTCCCTTTGAAGAAAAAAATATTTTTATAAGTCTGTATAGGGATTTTAAAAATAATAACTTGGATTTTGATGATATTTTAAATAAGTCCTTAAACTTTATTGGGGCGGAAAAAAGTTTTGATGATTTAATTATACTTTTAGATGAATTTAGGAGCCTAAGTGGAAATAAATTCAAGACTTTTTACGACAATAATATTGATGAAATAAAATCTTTAAAGACCTTTGACAACGAAATTTTAAATGATATAGAAGAAAATCTTGGTACATCAACAAAACACAATGACAAGATCATAGAAATCAAGGACCTTATCCAAGAGCTGAAGAAAGACTTGGAAGAAAAGAATAAGGGCTATTATGAGGTCATAATAGAAATTTTAAAGGAAATCGACAAAAATTATAAGAAATCTAAGGAAGATATAAGTGGACTTGATTACGAAGATATAATTTCTTACGCAGAGCTTCTTTTAAAAAACCCACTTGTCAAAGGGGAATTGGTAGCTAGGTATTCTTATATACTCGTTGACGAATACCAAGATACAAACGAAATCCAAAATGAAATAATTAGAGCCTTTTCTTCATCAAATATTTTTATAGTTGGTGACCCTAAGCAATCTATTTATGCCTTTAGGGGAACTGATTTATCTTCTTATTTTTCTTTTTCTAAAGACATAGAAGCCAGAGGGACCTCTCTTATAATGAACAAAAATTATAGGTCTGACGGTGAAATAATTAATTTTATAAATGAAAAGTTTAAGGACCTAATAGATTCCTATGACGAAATGGAATTTTCTCATAAAGAGGGTGGAGGAGTCTACCTCTATAATTCTTCTGAAATTTCTAATATTGCAGATTTAGCAGAAGACTTTTTAAAAAAATACAAGGCCAAGGATATTGCAATCCTATCAAGGTCCAACTCGCAAATTGATGAAATAGGGGAAGTTTTATCTGCAAGGGGAATAAAATATAATAAGGGTGAGAGGAGGCTTGAAGAAATTGAGATCCTAAAACTTATAAAAAATATTCTTTCTGCAATTTACAGCCCAAAAGAATTTTTGGAATTTTTATCACTCTTTAACTCAAAGCTTTTGAATTTTGAATTCAAAGATTTAGTGTCAATATTAAATGAAAGAATTAATAATTCTGAAGACCTATTAAACTATAATTCAACTCAAGATAATATAAAGAATTTTTTGAGATTTTTAAAGGAAACAAGAGAGAAAGCATCTTACCTCATGATAGATGAAGTCCTTGATGAGATAATGGATTATTTTTATAAGCTTGGAACTTTAAGGGAAAGTGACTGGGAATATATTTATAGGTTTAAGGAGGAAGCTAGGGACTTTGTGGAAAATTATTCCAATGACTTCAGAGCCTTTGAAAGACAAATTTCTTCTATGACTTTTGAGGACCTTGAAGATGGAATTAATCTTCTTACAATTCATAAGTCTAAGGGGCTGGAGTTTGATGGCCTAATAATTTCTCACATGGATAAGGGAAAAAAACTTGGAAGCAATAATAGGATAATTGTTGAGAAAGACCTAGGGCTTGGAATAAACTCTGAGTATTCTAATTATTCTTACAGGGCAATTGCAAATAAACTAAGAATAATTGATGAGGAAGAAGAGATTAGGGTTCTTTATGTGGCCATGACTAGGGCAAAAAAAGAATTAGTCTTATTTGGAGACCTTGAAAAGGCAAGGGCAGGTTCTTATTTTTCTCTCTTGGGAGATGTTTTTGCTTTACAAGAATATAAGCTTTCCAATTTAGAAGAAAGACAAGTAGAAGAAAAGTTTATTCCCCTTGATATAGACATAAAATTTGAAAATAGGATAAGAGAATATTACACAGTTACAGATTTTATTAATTTCAAGAGGAGCAAGAAGGACTTCTTCTACAAATATTTTTTAGGAATAGACAAGTACACAAGGGGTCAAGGGAATAATCAAGTCATGGACCCCAAAACTCTTGGGAATATTGTTCATATGTTTGCCTACAAGTATGGAAAAAACGATTTAAAAAACAAGAACATAGAGGATGTATTAAAAGATATATTTTTATATTATGAAGAAGAGATAAACTCCGAAAAGTTAGATCTTTCAAAAGAATTAGTTTTAAACTACTTAGAAATGGAAGAAGAGTGTATAATAGATAAAGAGCTTTTATTTTACTACGACCTAGAAGGTTTTCTCGTAAAGGGTTACATTGATCAAGTTATAAAAATTAATGGCGATTATTATATTCTTGATTTAAAGACTAGCTATGGAAGTGTAGAAGACTTAAAAAAGACCTATGAAAACCAGCTAATACTTTATTCAGCAATCTATGAAAAATTATATAGAGTTAAGATAAAAGCTGCATATATATTTGATTTAAGGGGTAAAAATAAAATAGTTGTAGAGACAAGCGAAGAAAAATATAAAGAAGTAATGGAAGAATTTTTAAATTACATTAAGTTTATTAGGTCTCACAAGCTATTAAGGGATTATTTATAATTTTTTATTTAAGGAGGAAATATGGATTATTCTAAGGACTATAAGGACAAGTTAATTACGGCAAAAGAAGCTGCTGGTCTAGTAAAGGACAATATGTGGATTGACTACGCATGGGGTGCAAGTACACCTGTTGCCTTTGACAAGGCTCTTGCTGAAAGACTTGATGAGTTGAATGAAATTTATTTAAGAGGTGGGGTACTTCTTTGGGAACCAGAGGTATTTAAAAAGGATCCAGCAGGAGAAAAAGTTGTTTGGAACTCTTGGCACGCAGGTGGACCAGACAGAAAGAGAATTAACACAACTCCAGGTGGATTTTATATTCCACTAAGATACTCTGAACTCCCAAAAATGTACAGGGAAAATTGCAAGGTAAATATAGCAGTTATTGTAACTCCTCCAATGGATAAACATGGTAACTTTAATTTTGGACTTAATGCTTCACACTTGAGAGCAGTTACAGAAGTTGCTGACAAGGTAATTGTTGAAATAAATAAAAATATGCCAACTTGCCTTGGAGGATTCGAACATGAAATTAATATTAAGGATGTAGACTACATTATCGAGGGAGAAAATCCAGAAATAGCTGCACTTCCTAAGGGAAGCTTCGGCGAAGTTGATAAAAAGGTTGCAGAATTAATTGTAGAAGAAATTCCTAATGGTGCAACACTTCAACTAGGAATTGGCGGAATGCCAAATGCTGTTGGATCTCTAATTGCTGAATCTGACCTAAAGGACCTTGGAGTTCATACAGAAATGTATGTTGATGGTTTCGTAGATATGGCGAAGAAGGGTAAGTTAAGTGGTTCAAAGAAGTCAATTGATAGATTTAGACAAGTTTATGCTTTTGCAGCAGGTTCACAGGAAATGTATGATTATTTAGATTTTAATTCTGATGCTATGTCAGCTCCTGTTTCTTATACAAATGATGCAAGAGTAATTGCACAACTTGACAACTTTATTTCCATTAACAACGCTGTCAACGTAGACTTATTTGGACAAGTATCATCTGAATCTTCAGGAGCAAGACACATTTCTGGAGCAGGTGGACAACTTGACTTCGTTCTAGGAGCTTATTTATCTAAGGGTGGAAAGTCCTTCATCTGTTTATCTTCTAAATTTATGAACAAAAAGACTGGCAAGGAAGAATCAAGAATTGTTCCAAACTTTGAAACATTCTCAGCTATTACAGCTGCAAGACCTAACACTCACTGGCTAGTAACTGAATACGGTAAGTTCAACTGCAAGGGCCAATCAACATGGCAAAGAGCAGAAGGTATCATTAACATCGCTGCACCAGAATTTAGGGATGACCTAATTAAGGAAGCAGAAAGAATGAATATCTGGAGAAGAACTAACAAGAGATAATTTATAAATTTTATCCCCTGATTTTTTCAGGGGATTTTTTTATTGTGTTTATGGAAGGAGGGGTTAAAATTTGTTATAATCAATGTATGGAGAAAACGAATTCAATTAATTTGTAAATTCATAAAGAAATAAAAAAGTAGTAAGCAAAACAATTCATATAATTTTAAGAGGAGGTTCATCATGAATAGAAAAATGTTTTCATTAGTAACTAGCTTTGCAATATTATCTTCAAGCTTTAGTCCAGCATGGGCAGCTGGTAAAAATTTTACATATAATAATTTGGAGAAGAGTTTAGCTATTCATGCAGAAGCTAAGGAGGTAAAAAGTTCTGAGGCAAAAGAAAAACTTCCTCTTGTTACAGAAACCATGCCAGATGATAGTGTGAAGGACAAGTACTTTATGGTAATTTTTACACCACAAACTAAAATGGTTAATGGATCTCAAAAATATGGAAAACTTAAAGATAAAAATGGAATTGACATTCCATTAAAAAATATATCCTATGAACTTTATTCAGACAAATATTTTTACAAGGGAAAAAACTTTTATGCATTAAAAAGTGCAAGCTGGGGTGAAATCTTGAAACATGTTGATGGTGGAGATTTTGTTAAAAATCAGCTTGTTGCTGACAATGATGAAAATGATACAGAAAAGAAAAAGGATCATGAATTTGTGGGATGGTATTTAAAAAATGAACCTGTAAATCCCTTTGATCCATTACTAAAAATAGATTTATTGAACTATGAAGTAAACAAGCCCTTAATTTTTAAATCTAGATTTAAATCTTTAGAATATTTTTATAGCAATTTATCTTCGCAAGAATTCGATATAGATGGATATCCAATAAAGAATTACAAGATTATACGTTTTTCTTCAAAATCTGAAGTAAAGTCTTGGAGGACCAATCTTTCACTAAATGATTATCAAAAAAAGTTTTCAGATCCAAGTGCATTTAAATCAAAAGATATTTACTTCTATGTGAAAAATAATTCGGGAATATATAATTTAAAGGATTTTATTCCAGAAGCTCCTGTACTAAATGATAAAGCTTTCTGGTTTTGGTCACAAGGATATAGTTATAAAAAAGCCAATGATAAAATTGACACTTCAAAAGATTTGGATAGAATTTTAGCTTTATACATTGGTGAATATTTTAATATAGGTGAATCTGCGAATTTGGAAGAAACGCCACTACCAAAAGGGTTTTATGAAGTTAGAATAAAAACTGAGGGAGATTATAGGATTAGCATCAATACTTTTAATTATAATATAATTGCTGTTAAAGAGGGTAATACATTGAACATTGTTCCTGATTTTCCTACAGAACCAAAGCTAAAAGATAAAAACAATGTTGAATATAAAGGAAAAGTTGCTTGGTATGATGGCTATACAAAAATCGATGATATTAGTACGGTAAAAATTGATTCTGATAAAGTCTTTACTGCAAGGAGAGTTAGAGATTTTGAATCAGAAAAATTTAATCCAGTAGTAAAAGATGTAGAAGTCAATTTAAATGAAGATGTAAGTCCAAAAAAATTAAAAGATGGAATAACCAATCTACCAGAGAATGTTGAAGTTGAAATTAAAACTAGGGCAGATACGTCCAAAGTTGTAAAAACTAAAGCTGTATTAAAATTAATTTTCTCTGACTCATCAAGCAAGGAAGTTGAAGTTCCTGTTAAGGTAGTTGATAAAATTTCAGGAAAAATAATTACACCAATTCCAACAATAAAATCTGAAGATATAATCAAAGAGGAGGTACTTTATAAGGGGAAGGTAGATCTTTCAGACAATATTAAAAATCTTCCAGATGGAGCAAAAGTAAAAGATGTAAGCGACCCAATCAACACAAAAACTCCAGGATCTTACGTTGGAAAAGTTAAAGTTACTTTCAAGGGTGGCTCATCAAGAATTGTTGAAATTCCTGTAGAAGTTTTAGCACCTCTTGCAGAAAAATTTCCTGCACAAATGCCTGAGAAAACTCCAGTTGAAAAACTTGAGTCTTTAAGTGCTTCAGAAAAATCTGAGATTATTGAAAAAGTTAAAAAAGCAAATCCTCAAGCAAGTTCAGTTGAAGTAAGTGACAGGGGAGAGGTTACTTTAGTTTATACTGATGGGTCAAAAAATATTATAAGTCCAAAAGATACTATAGTCTTAAAGGAAAAAGAAAGTTACAAGAAAGATCCTGAAGATAAACCGGGCAAGGCAGAAGACGGTAAAGATCCTGAAGACAAACCAGGAAAAGAGGACAAGAGAGACCCTGAAGAAAATATTGAAGAGGCTAAAGATAAAAAAGAAAATAATTTAGATTCATGGAATGAATTTCCAAGATACTATGTAAGAGATCACAAGACACCGACTTATAAGGTTGAAGTAAAGACTAATTCACAAGTAAGCCAGACAAAAACACAAGTCAATCCTAAAAAATTTGTAATTGATATCAATAGTGGAACCTACACTTTAACAGAAGATGGAAAAACTTTAGAAAAGTCCATGGAAGTAAAACCAATAATTGAAAACAATAGGACTATGTTACCTCTTAGAGCCTTGGCAGAAATTCTAGGCGCCAAAGTTATTTGGAATGATGCAACAAGGACTGCGTCCTTCACAAGAGATGGACTCACTGCTCTTATACAAATAGATGGCAGCAAAATAGTTTTATCTAATGGAAAGACAATTGACCTTGAAGCAAAACCACTTAACGTCAATGGAAGAATTTATTTACCGCTAGTTTATGTTGGTCAAGTCTTCGGACTTACTAGTGGTAATGCAGACGATGATAAAGAAAATGACATTGAGTGGAAGGAAGAGAGCAAGACAGTGACAATTAATATTAAATAAAAATTTAAAAAGGGAAGGGAGACCTTCCTTTTTAAATGCAAACATATTGAAATAAAAATATTAAAGGAGACAAAGTATCTTAATATTTTGTTATAATGACTGAGAGGTGACTTATGGTATATTTTATTATTTTACTCGTTCTTGTTATTTTATTAATCCCACAAATTTATTACAGAAAATCCAACAAACTTCTGCAAAATGATGGAGTGGATTTAACTTGCGACTTAGAATTTATTAATGAAGTTGTAAAGAACGACAACTTTTTAGACTTTGGCAACGAAAGAGATTTTTATGAGCTTACAAACTTGGAGAGAGTTAAGATAAAATCTTACGATGGATTTATTCTTGATGGCGCTTATTTTCCAGTTGAAGAACCAAAAGCCCTAGTGCAAATTATTCACGGAGCTCTTGAGCATAAGGAAAGATATTATTATTTAATTAAATATTTAAACGAGAGAGGCTACTCCTGCTTCATATCTGACAACAGGGGTCACGGAAGGTCCCTTGGAGACAAGTACACAGTTGGTTACATTGATGGAGTGGAAAAAGTTGTTGATGACAATCTTGCAATTACAAAAGAACTGAAAAAGAAATTCCCAGAAACTGATATTTATTTAATTGGTCATTCACTGGGAACTGTCTTTGGAAGAATTTACCTTGAAGAGGGCGATGACTTAATTAAGAAAATAGTTTTATCAGGTCCACCAAATTATATCCCTGAAGTTCCTCTAGCAATTTTCCTTGGAAACTTTATTAACTTTTACTTTGGAGAACAGAGGACAATTTATATACTCAAGAAGCTTTATACTGGGGACAAGAAACATTTTGATTGGTTGTCTTATTCTAAAGAAAATATTAGGGATGCAGAGAAGGACCCTCACATGCCTCCAGTTTTTAAAAACAGGGGCTACCTAGCTGTCTTTGAAGGAGTAGGGGAATTAAAAAATATAAAAAATTATAAATTTAGGAATCCTGACCTTGATATATTTTTTATAGCCGGAGAAGATGACGTAGTAATTGGTGGGGAGAAGGGATTCGAGTCATCGATTAACCTCTTAAGAGAAGTAGGCTACAAAAAAATAAAATCAAAACTTTACAAGAAGATGAAGCACGAAATTTTTAGAGAAGAAGAGAGGGAAGAAGTTTTTAAGGACATTGTAGACTTCTTAGAAAATTAAAATGAATTCTTATTTAATAATTGGAAACTTAAAAAAGAATAAAGAGCTTGATGAAGATTTTGAAAAAATTCTTGAAGAGCATTTAAACTACCATGAAAATGAAGTTGACTTGGGAAATTTAATTATCTCTGGGCCTAAAGATGATGGTGGAGGCATAGGAATTTATTTGGGAGATGATGTAAAAGACTTTTGCGACAATGATCCCCTAGTCCTAGGAGGCTATCTTGAGTACCAAATTACAAAATTTTATCCCAACCTTGTAAACAAAAACTTAATAAAATTATTTATCCAATAAAAAAAGCTGAGGAAAAAATTTCTCAGCTTTTTTGTGCTATAATGTAGTAAATCAAAGGTTGGAGGTGGTGACCATGGAAAAGAAATTTAATTTTAAAAAATTTTTTATTGGGCTAACTATAGTTTGTGCTTTAATCTTATTATTTTTCTATATTGCTTTTTTTGGGAATCCCATTTCTAGGATCCTGGCGGAAAAGTCTGCCACTGAATATATTGAAGCCAACTACAAGGACTTGGACCTAATTCGTGACGAGACCTTTTATAATTTTAAGGACGGCTACTATACTGTAAGGCTTAGCAGCAAAAAAAGTAAGGATACCAAATTTATGTTGGGTTTTGATTCTTTTGGTAAGTTAAAACAAGATACTTACGATGATATTTTGTTTAACACAGAGATTAGATTATTAGATGAGTTAAGGGAATATGGAACTACTATCCAAAAGAAGTATAATTTTCCCTATGATATTTCTTTAAACACAGTTGAGGATGTGCCTAGAGAAGACCTAGTCTTAGATCAAGAATTTGATTTCGAGAATTTTAATGAAGAAGTAAGTGCAGAAGTTGTTGGTTTTTCTAAAAATCCAAAGTTTGAAGAGTGCTTAGATGCTCTTTGTGATTTGCAAAAAATTATGGACAAGACTTCTTTGAAGGTCACTAAGTATTCTGTTATTTTAATTCCAGAGGAAAATAGAAAGCCTGATGGGGAAGCTGAGTCATGGCAAAATTCTCTTGGAGTCTACGATATTCCAGCAGAGGTTGTGAGAAATAAAGACCTAAAGGAATTTAAAAATATTTATGAAGAGGCAATAAGCAAAACTAAGGATTAATAAAAAAGCTCTCATTCTAGGATTTCCATTTAGGATCTCTTAGGATGAGAGTTTCTTTTTGCATTTAATTAAAAAATTTGATTTTTATAAGTTTATAACTTTTTATACACTTCTCTAGTGAAGTCTGTTTTTATTTTTATGTCGTAAAGATTACTTACATTAATTTCTTGTGAAAGTTCGAACACATACAAATTTTTATTTAGTGAGACTTGTAATTTGTTAAGTTACTTAAGAGAGGTACCATTTTCCATTAGGATAGAGGGATAAACTTCCTGTTCTTTCAGAGATTAGATTTCCATCCAAATCCATGACAAGTAATTTTTCATAGTATTTATAGTCATTGGTTATTGCATCTCCTTCTAGGCCTTCTTCGATCCATTGGTTTATATAAAGCCTATCTTTGTCGACATATAAAACTGATTGGTCTGGTTCCATTTCTATGCTAAATTTACGTGGGTAGTAGGAAATAAATCTATCGGAAGAGCTACATATATGAAATTCATATCCATCTTCTAAAGATAAATTATATAATTCCACTTCCTCTATTGGTATTTTGTGTATACTTTCTAAGCTTTGTTCTGGAAAATATTTTATTAATTCTACAAGATTTTTGTTGATATCTACTTTTAAAAAATAGAAAAAATTATTTTTAAATTTTGCATAGGAATAGCTTACATTTTTTTCTTTTTCAAAAGGGGTATAGACTTTCTTATTTAATAAATCATAAAATCTAATGACTGCCCCTTGGTAGTAACCTGTGTCATTAATCCATTCAGGTATTTCATAAAAACATTCTGAATCTGAAAGGGAATTATAATAGCTATCTTGTCCTAAGATAGGTACAAGATTTTCTCCAAGAATTTCATTAAAAACTTCTATTTCCATTTTAATTGTCTCCATTATTTATTTAGTGTATTCTCATTAATAATTAATCAAAACTATAATTTTTTATAAACTTCTCTTGTGAAGTCTGTTTTTATTTTTCCGGATTTTATGTTGTACAAGTCACTTGCCAAAATCTCCTTATCAAGCATCTCTTTTGCTATGCCACTTGATGTGTCGTAAAAAGATTTAAAGGAATATATTTTATTTTTATTTTTTGATTTTTTAAAAATTTCTAGACCTCTTTCGTCGCAAGCAAGGACTCTTGTGTAAGGGTCCTTAAAAGAATTTTTTATTAGGTCTTTTCTTATGTCTAAGAGGATTTCTATGATTAATCTCTTTATCCTAGACCTGCTGTGCCTTTTTGAATGGACTTTCTCTATGAGGTCGTGAAAATTTTCTGCGTCAAGATTTTCTATGATCCTATTCTCGAGTCCCTCTTCATAGTCAAAGTAGTCTTTAAAATTTATTTTTTCACTTATCATCTTGTACTTAAAGATGTCAAAATAATTTTCTAACTTGTTTTCAACTATTAAGTCATAGGCTGGCAAAAATCTTGAAACATCTTCTCCCTCATAAGCTAATCTTCTTATATGCGATGCCGATGCAAAGCCATCAAGTGAAAAATCATCATCATGATTTACATTTTTCCTTTTTATTGAGTAAGGAGCTATAGATGAATTTAATTTTGTAAGACTTCTAAGGTATTCGAGGCCCAAGATGTTATTGGGTCTTTTTAAAATTTCTTTTTCTTCTTCGGTTAAGAAGTCCATGGCAAGCTCACGAGACCTTATAAAGGACATGCCTTCTGATAAATATTTTTTTAATTTATCTTCATCAAAGTTTTTGTCAAATTTTTCTTGGAGACTCCTTAAGACTTCTACATCATCTTCGCTGCCAAAGTAAAGTCTATGGACTATGCCCATGGAGTTTAAAATATTTATAGCCCCGAGAGCAAATATTTCTGCATTAGAAGTTGCGTAGGGAAGGGGGAGTTCCAAGACAAGACTTGCTCCATTATTTACCGCCTGCCTTGCTCTTTCGTATTTATTAATAATTGCAGGTTCGCCCCTTTGGACAAAGTTGCCAGACATTATGACTACAATGAAGTCTGTGTAGTCCTCTTTTATTTTATTAATTTGATAGGCGTGTCCCTTGTGGAAGGGATTGTACTCGGCTATTATAGAAGCAATTTTCATATTTTTAAATCTCCAATTATTGACTAATGGCTACAACTGTTATAAACTAATTATTAGTTATTATACTATATTTAATAAATTTAAAAAACTGAGGAGGAAATATGAAGATATTAGTTATTAATTGCGGATCATCTTCCCTTAAATATCAACTTATTAACATGGAAACTGAAGATGTGATGGCAAAGGGTTTAGTTGAAAGAATCGGAATTGAAGGTTCAAGAATTAAACACGAAACAATTGGTAAGGAAAAGAAAACTATTGAAACTCCAATGCAAGACCACAAGAGAGCTCTTGAACTTGTAATGGAATCCCTAACAAATGAAGAATACGGTGCAATCAAATCACTTGATGAAATTGATGCTGTAGGTCACAGAGTTGTACACGGTGGCGAAGACTTCGCTCAATCTGTTGTAATTGACGAAAAAGTCCTAAAGGGAATTGAAGATAATGTTGAAATAGCTCCTCTTCACAACCCACCAAACATTATGGGAATCAAGGCTTGTCAAAGACTTCTTCCTAATGTTAAACAAGTTGCAGTATTTGATACAGCTTTCCACCAAACTATGCCAGAAGAAAGCTACATCTATGCACTTCCATATGAATACTACGAAAAATATAAAATTAGAAGATTTGGCTTCCACGGAACTTCTCATAGATACATCACTAACAGGGCAGCAGAAATGCTTGGCAAGGATGTAAATGAAGTTAACTTAATCACTTGTCACCTTGGTAATGGTTCAAGTATCTGTGCAGTTAAAAATGGTAAATCAATTGATACATCAATGGGCTTCACACCACTTGAAGGACTTGCTATGGGTACAAGATGTGGTGACCTAGATCCAGCTATTCTTCCATTCATCATGGACAAGGAAAATCTTTCTACTGAAGAAATCAACACTCTAATTAATAAAAAATCAGGTGTACTAGGAATTTCTGGAGTATCAAGTGACTTTAGAGATATTGAAGAAGCTAGAGACCAAGGAAACAAGAGAGCAAAACTTGCCCTTGATATCTTTGAAAAGAGAGTTCGTGGCTACGTTGGTTCTTACATGACTGAACTTGATCATGTTGACGCTATTGTATTTACAGCTGGCGTTGGTGAAAACTCTATTGAAATGAGAGAATCAATTTGTGCTGGATTAAAATCTATAGGCATCAAACTTGACCCTGAAAGAAATAATGTAAGAGGAGAAGATAAACTTATTTCTTCTGACGATTCTTCAATCAAAGTTTTTGTTATCCCAACTAACGAAGAGCTTATGATTGCAAGAGATACAAAGGAACTTGTTTAAGTTTAATTTTCAATATAGTATTGACAGACTAAATTTTAAAAGCTATAATGATTTGTATGTATTTTTGAGGTGAGTAAATGAAATTAGATCTTAGTACTTTTTTGTCGTCTGATGAAGTCAGATTAGACTTTGAGGGTATTCTAGAGGAAAATGACACGGATTTGAATTTAGAGGATCTCAATCTCATCTATCCCGTAGAGTACAATGGATATATTCATGATTTGACAGGGGAGTTAGAACTTTGTCTCAATATTTCCTACAAATTTAAGGCTAACTGTGACCGATGTCTCAAGGAATTTGTAAATGAAAAAGAGACAAGTTACATTGCTTACAATTTTAAAGACCCAAGTCTATATGATGAAGATTCTGTAGACGAGTACTTTAAAATTAAGAATGATTCCATAGATCTTTCGGAAATTATTTTTTCACAAATACTTACTTCCATTAATGGGAAGAATTTGTGTAGCCAAGATTGCAAGGGATTATGCCCACATTGTGGCAAGAACTTGAATGATGGCCCTTGTGATTGTGTGGAAGAAGAAATTGAAGAAGAAGTTGTGGACCCAAGATTTGGGAAGTTATTAGATTTATTTAAAGATGAGGAGGTGTAGAAATGGCCGTACCTAAGAGAAAAACTTCAAAACAAAGAAAGAACAAGAGAAGAGCATCTTCTTACAGATTAAATAAAGCAACAGTAGTTGAATGTCCTAACTGCCATGAAATGAAATTACCTCATAGAGTTTGTCCTTCTTGTGGACACTATGCAGGCAAAGAAATTGTTACAGAAGCAGAATAATAAAGTGAGACTTAGGTCTCGCTTTTTTTATTTGCCTTAATTGACTTTGAAATTTTAAAATTTTATAAGCAAAAAATTAGAGAGGTTTCGCAACCTCTCTTTTTGTTTTAATTATCAAATTTTTTTAATAGACCTAGGATCCTAGCAAGTAGGTAAATTTTTATAAATTCTAGTCCTAGGTTTAGGATCAAATGAATTCCAACTCTTATAACTTCTGTATGTTTTTCCATAAGCTCACCTCTTATTACTGATTTCTTTTAGCTTATTCAATATCAAAATAAGAAAAATTATTTCTACAATGCTTGTTATGTAGTTGGGTTGTAAAAATGTTAAAAATTTAATTGTTTGTGGACTCATAAGCTCCTCCTTTAGATTCCTAAAGTTATTCTTATTTACAGTTTACTACTTTATCAAAAAAAAAATCAAATTTAAATTATAGTATATGTGATAAAAGTCACGTTATTTTTTTGAAAATAATGGTAAAATCAAAATAGAAAAGAGGGATACAATGAGTTTATTTTTAGGATACATTCACCACTTAATGTATGAAAAGATTTTATTTCAAGAAGAATTACTAACAAGTTTGCTTGACTTAGCTGATGAAGATGAAAAAAATAGTTTAAGCAAGGACCTTGATAAGGAATTTCCAATAGAGAAGGGTGACTTAAAGGATATTATTGACGAAGCTAATATTCACGGCTGGCTTGATGAAAGAGTGAGAAGAAGTGAAAACCGACTTGCAAAGACAGTGGGAGTTTTGTTAAAGGACTTTGACATAGAAGATTTAAAAAACAAATTCTACGACTTTGGAAAATCTTATGAGGCTGGAGATACTCCTGGTGAAGCTTTCAACTTTATTACTTCAAAATTTTTAGATGGGATGCCCTGCGACCACTCTCTTATGATTGTAAAAAATGATGAAGATGAATTTGTTTTTGAAGTTGTAAGAGACCTTCACAGAGATATTTGGGCGAATTATGTAAATCCAGATTTGTATTGGGACCTAAGAGATGCTTTTATAGGTGGAAGTTTAGAGAATTCTGGATTAAAATATGAAAAGATAAATGAAACTTATGTAATTAGGAAGTGATTAAATGGATACTTTAAAATTTACGATTGAATACTTGGAAGATGAGCACGAAGAAATTTTAGCTTTTTGCAATAGAATGGAAGAAAAGTGTTTGGAAATTCTTAAGGGACAAGTAGATGTAGAATTTTTTAGGAAGGCTATAAGTTTTATAAGATTATATGCCGATGGACTTCACCACAAGAAGGAAGAGGATATTTTATTTAAGGCAATGCTTGATAATCTTGGACCTCTTGCAGAAAAAGTTGTGCGTGGTGGTATGCTTGTGGAACATCAAATGGCAAGGGGTTATGTAATGGAGCTAGAAAATAACTTGAATTTATTTGAAGAAACTTCAGATGATCTTGCTAAGTTACACATAATAACTAATGCCATGTCTTATGTTGAGCTACTTAGAAATCATGCAGAAAAGGAAAACAAAACAGTTTATCCCTTTGCAGATAAGAGTCTTCCAGAAGATGTGAAAGAAGAAGTTGCTAGGGAAATGGAAGATAGAGTTAAGGAAGAAGAAAAAAATCTTGAAGACAAAAAGAATTTAATGAAGTCTTTGGGAATTTGATTTAAAATTGTTCTCAGTTTTTATAAATTCACTTTCATCTATTAGTATAAAGATTACAAATTGATTACAAAGGCTTCATAAGCAAGACTTTTACTAGACTTTTTGATAATATAATTCTTCGAGGTGAAAGAATGAAAAGAATACTTATATTGATGATAATTTTAATTGCAGCACCTCTTGGTGTTTTTGCATCTAAAGAAGCAGCCATGCCTTTAAATGTAAGTGCAATTAAGGAAAGTGATGTTTATAATTTTGAAATTAAAAATGCCAAGGCTAAAGACGAAATAGAAATTGAAGTTAAGAGCGAGGGAAATGAATCTAAGGGATTATTTAAGAAGAATATTATCACTAAGGACGATAAAAATTTCGTTTCTATTAGGCAAAAGGAATTAGATTCAGCTGTTGGACCTTCAAGTGGTTATGCCTTTAGACTTAGATTTGCCAATAAGGACAAGTCTTCAGGATTTTCCAATGAACTTCACCTAGGCAAGGCTCCTGTTTTTAGAAATTACAGCAACTGGGCCTATAAAGATTTATTGAAGGCAGAAGAGTTAAAACTTTTTTCTAAAGAAGTTGCAACTGATACAAGAGCAAAAATTACTAGGGAAGAATTTGCAGAAATTGCAGTTAAGGCCTACAAGATAAAATACAAGAGATCTTCTCAAGGATCTGTTAAGCACTTCAAGGACACAGACAACCAATATGTTAACATGGCTTACGACCTTGGAATTATGAGTGGAAAGGGAGAAGGAACTTTTGCTCCAAAGGCTCATATGACTAGGGAAGACTATGCAGTTGTTATTGCAAATATTTTTGGGCTAAATAACAGCAAAAATGTTAGTATGAAGGATAGGAAGAAGATTGCAAATTATGCAAGAGAATCTGTTAACAAGGCACTTAATGCAAAGTATTTGACTTTGGATGAAAAGAAAAACTTTAATCCAAAGAAGGAAATGAATAGGGAAGAAGTTATTTCTTCTATAGTACGTCATATTTAATGAAAAGTTTACAAAAAATTTATTTAAATTATAAAATTAAATAATTTATGATATAATACTTCCAGGTGAGATAATGAAAAAAGTAATTTTTGACATTAGTCCACTTGGAAGTTTTCAATTTTCTTGTGAGACTTACATAATTTATTATAGGGAAAAATATGGAAAAGATATTTTTTTCTACACTAGAAAAGATGGAAAGTATATTAAGGTAGAGGATAGGGAAGAACTTAAGAATTTAAATAATAGGGTCATTGTTCACAGAGACTTGGGACCTGTTGTTGAAATGATTCCTCACGACTTAGACACAAGAGTCTTGCCCCTAGACGAAGAGCAAGAAGAAGATGAAATTTTAATTGGTATTGTAGAGAGATTGGGAGAGAGAGCAAGCTGGAAAAATTCTAATATCCAGGTTGTTGAAGTTTAAAATTAATAGGCAAATAAAAAAGAGATTCAATTGCGAATCTCTTATTTTTTTACAAATTTTATTTTTTTATGTCTGCTGGGAAGTCCACAAGAATTTTTTCAATTCTGTTTTTTGTCTTTTTGACAATAGTAAATTTAAGATCGCCAATTGTTATGACTTCATTGAGTTTAGGGAACCTGTCAATATTTTCGATTATATAACCACCAAGGGAATCAAACTCTTGGCACTCAAGTTCTGTTCCAAAGATTTGATTTATCTCGTCAATATTTATTGCAGCTTCAATAATATATTTGTTTGGACCAACTTGTAGGATTTCTTCATCTTCTTCTTTGTCGTACTCGTCAGAAATTTGTCCAACGATTTTCTCGAAGATGTCTTCAAAGGTAATCATACCTTCGGTTCCACCATACTCGTCTGTAACTATGGCAACGGATAATTTTTTTTGTCTCATTTCAGAAAAGAGGGTTCCTGTTGGTTTGTACTCAAAAGTGAAGAAGGCTTTCTTGAAAAACTCTTTGTTTTCTGAAAGTGACTTAGTCCTATCCATGTGGAAAATGTCCTTAACATTTAAGATGCCAACAATATTGTCGAGATTATCTTCATAGACTGGCATTCTTGAATAAGAATATTCAGAAATTTTTTCTATTATTTCATCAAAGCTTTCCTCGATGTCTATGGCAATTATGTCAGTCCTTGGTGTCATAATGTCCTTGGCGTAGTTGTCCTTAAAGTCAATTACATTTTGGATCATCCTTGACTCATTTTTATTTATAATTCCTTCTTCCATACCAAGGTCCATGGCATCAATTAGGTCTTCTTCTGTTATTATTGGTGCCTTGTAGTCCTTGTCCTTGATCACAATTTTTATTATAGATTGGGACAAGAAGTTTATGAACATTGAAAAAGGTCTCAAAATTGTAATTAAAAAATTTAAAAATTTTGCATACTTTGGAACAATTTTTTTGTAGTTATTTTTGCCCAAGTTCCTTGGCAAACTTTCTCCAAAAATTATTATTATAATCGTAGAGAGTATTATTCCTATGACAAGTCCAAGTATATCGAAATAATCGTAGAAGAATAGAGAGGTAAAGATAATTGAAAGTGAATTAGAAAAATAATCCAAAATTAAAGTTGTGGAATAAATATTTTCTTTCTTCACAAGTTTTTTTATCACTGAGATATTTTTTACTTCTAAGTCTTCAAGCCTAGATAATTTTACAGACCCAAGAGCCAAGTAGGCATTCTCGATTAGGGTAAATAAATAGGAAAAATATATTGCCACAAGGGCTAAGATTAGGTATATGTAATAAGTCATAAAATTCAACTCCATTTTGTTTTTTATACCCAAATAAATTTAATCTAAAAAAGCTGCCCTCAGGCAGCCTTTTGATTATTCAACAGTTACTGATTTTGCTAAGTTTCTAGGTTTGTCTACGTCATTGCCAAGTAATACTGAAGTGTAATAAGCAATTAGTTGTTCAGGTATTACTGCAAGAAGTGGTGTCAAGAGATCAATAGTTTTTGGAATTTCTATCATTTCATCTGAAGAATCTTTTACAAATTCATTTCCTTCTTCTGATATTGAAATAACTTTTGCTCCTCTTGCAATAAGCTCTTGGTTATTTGAAACAGTTTTATCAAGAATCTTGCTATAAAGTGCAACCGAGATAACAGGTGTGCCTTCTTCTATAAGGGCAATTGAGCCGTGTTTAAGTTCTCCAGAAGGGAAGGCTTCTGTGTGAATGTAAGAAATTTCTTTTAACTTTAAGGCTCCTTCTTTTGCTGTTATATAGTCAAGAGATCTACCAGTGTAGAAAATTGATTTAGCATTTTTAATTGAGTCTGCAATTTCTTTAAATTCTTCCTTGTGCTTTAAGATTTCTTCAATTTGTGATGGAAGTTTTTCCATATTTTCAATTATATTTTTAACTTCATCTTGAGAAATTTTATTTAACTTAAGAGCAATGTCCATAGCCAAGAAGTAAAGTGAAATAACCTGTGTTGTGTAGGCCTTTGTTGAGGCAACAGAAATTTCTGGTCCTGCATAACAATAGATAACCTTGTCTGCTTCTCTAGAGATAGAAGAGCCAACAACATTTGTAACAGCAAGAGTCTTTGCTCCGATTTTTTTAGCTTCTCTAAGAGCTGCTAGGGTATCTGCTGTTTCTCCAGATTGAGATACAAAGATTACAAGAGACCTGTCGTCTAAGAACATATTCTTGTATCTAAATTCAGATGCAATTTCTGATATCACTGGTATGCCACAAAGATTTTCTATTGCATACTTGCCAGCTTCTCCTGCGTGGAAGGCAGTGCCACAAGCAGTTACATATATTTTGTCAATATTCTCTAGTTCTTCAAGAGATAAGCTTCCTTCTGCTGGTAGATTAATCTTGTAGTCCTTGTGTTTAATTGAAATAACTTCTTTTAGGATGGAAGGTTGCTCATGAATTTCCTTAATAAGGAAGTGGTCATAACCTTCCTTTGATGCATCTGATGCAGAAATCTCAACTTCAGTAATTTCTCTTTCTACTTTCTTATGGTCCTTGTCATAAATTGTGTAAGAGTCTTCTCTCATGTCAACTACATCGCCATCTTCAAGATAAATAATCTTATTAGTGTGTTCAATAACAGATGTAATATCACTTGCTACAAAGTATCCATCATCACAGATAGCAAAGAGAAGAGGTGAAGAGTTCCTAACAGCTATTAGTCTATTAGGTTCATTCTCATCAATGATTCCAAGACTGTAGGCTCCCTTTAAGATGTCAGTTGATTTAAAGACAGCTTCCAAGATGTCGCCATCATATTCTTCTGATATCAAGTTAGGAATAACTTCTGTATCTGTTTGTGAAAGGAAAGTGTGTCCCTTTTCTACTAACATATTTCTAAGTTCTAAGTAGTTTTCTACGATTCCGTTGTGAACAACAGAAACTTTTTTGTCAGAACTTAGGTGAGGGTGAGCGTTAATTTCATTTGGCTCTCCGTGAGTTGCCCATCTTGTGTGACCAATACAAACATTAGAAGGGTACTTATCAATGTCAAAGGATTCTTCAAGAGCCTTTATACGACCCTTTTTCTTAAATGTTACTAATTTATCATCTTTTATAAAAGAAAGTCCTGCAGAGTCATAACCCCTGTATTCTAATTTTTTGAGACCTTCTAGTACTAATTTCGTTGCATTATTTTTTCCAATATATCCAACTATTCCGCACATATTTCTACCTCCAATTTGTTAGAGACTCACTACATTTATTTTGTTATAAAATTACTTTTATTTTTTGTAAAATGTTTAGGCTGTGAAACCTTTGAGGCATCCGCCGATTTTCGATAACCTCATACCTCGTCAGCCACTAGGGCTCAGGCGCTTCATAAATTTTTGTCTCTTTCTGTAAATTTTACCATAAGGTATATTTAAAGTAAACTTAATAAGCTTGCAAGCTCTCTTGTACCTATGAATTAGTAAAGTTATGTTAAAATAAATTTGGAGGTTCTTATGAAAATTTTTTGTAAAGAATATGAAGTTATGAATTTTTTATCAAGTGATGGAGACCTAAAGCTCAATCATCTTGTAAGTTACTTAATAGAAGCGTCAAACTATCAGTCAATAAATCTTGGACTTAGCAATGAAAAGTTATTAGACATGGGTTACACATGGATGATTTATAAGTGGAAAATAAAAATTAATAGGTACCCAAGAAGTCATGAGAAAATAAAAATTAAAACTTGGGCAAGTGGATTTAAAAACATAAATGCCTTTCGTGAGTTTGAAGTTTACTGCCAAGGCGAAAAAATTATTGAAGCTTCAGCTATATTTTTGTTAATTGATGTTGAGAAGAGAAAAGCAATAAAAATTCCTGAGGATCTTGCAGAAATTTATGGAAACAATGGAAATAGAATTTTCAAAAGCATTGAAAGGGTTAATGAGCCAAGTGAGCTTGAGATAGCAAATAGATTTTCTTATAAAATTTTAAGACGTGACTTAGATTTTAATAATCACGTCAACAATTCCGTTTATCTTGAACTTATTTATGAAGCTGTAACTGATGAGTACACTCATGTAAAGTTTAAAGACATCAATGTCAACTATATTAATGAATTGAAGTTAGGCGATGAGATTGTAATTGATTTTTATAGGGAAGAGGATGAGTTTTATTTCTTCTTCAAGAGCAAAGATCAAAGTCAAATTTATGCAAGGATTTGTGGCGTCTCTGAGACCCCAATAAGTTGAAAAAATATTTTTCAAATGTTAACATATTCATAGAAAAGATAATAAATTAGAAAGAAAATTACGGAGGTAATAATGGATAAAGATAAAGTTTTAGCAGAAGTAAATGGTAAAAAAATCACAGGAGTGGACTACAATTTATTTATTGATTCACTTAACCCACAATTAAAACAATATTTTGGTGGAGAAGAATTAAATAAGGACGTAGTAAATGAATTAGTTTACCAAGCTCTTTTATACGAAGATGCAATGGAAAAGGGCATGGACAAGGAAGATGAATTCATCCAAGTTGTTGAAAAGACAAAGGAAAGTATGCTAAAGACATATGCACTTGGAAAGCTTCTTGCTACTGCTGAAGTTAAAGATGAAGACATCAAAAAGTTCTATGAAGAAAACAAAGATGCCTTTAAGCAAGGAGAATCTGCTGATGCTTCTCACATCTTAGTTGAAGAAGAAGACAAGGCGAGAGAAATCTATGAAAAAATTAAAAATGGCGGAGACTTTGAAGAACTTGCAAAGGAATATTCAACTTGCCCATCAAAGGAAAAGGGTGGAAATCTTGGAAGTTTCACTAAGGGACAAATGGTAAAAGAATTTGAAGATGCAGTTTTTGAAAACGAAGTTGGAACTATTACTGAACCAGTTAAAACTCAATTTGGTTACCACATTATAAAAATCAACCAAAAGAATGATGCAAGGGAACTTTCTTTTGACGAAGTTAAAGATAGAATTGTGGAACAAGTTAGAAGACAAAAGGAACAAGAAATTTACAACAAAAAAATCACAGAATTAAAAGACAAATACGAAGTGAAAATGAACATCTAGGTGGATTATGAAACTTGAGCTTTTTAATTACATCGATGATGTAATGGATCTTTTTGATTACCATAAAATTGAACTTGCGGGAGTTAATAAAGAGCTTAAAAAGTATTTTACAGATTTATTTTTAGATGATGATAGACTTACAAATATCACTACAAGAATAAAAACTCAGGAATCCTTACGAGAAAAACTCATCAGGAGAAATTTTTTCATGAGGTTTCCTGATCCTGTTAGTGGATTTAAGTACATTCAAGATTTAGTTGGAATTAGAGTTGAATGCCGTTTCATCAAGGACGAAGAAGACCTTTATAAAAAAATTATCAAGGACTTCACAATAAAGTCCGACAGGGGTTATTATAGGTCTAATAAAAATAGAAAGATTAGACTTAAGCTAGATGACCCCCAACCTCAAACTCTTGCAAATGGTTTCACAATGTTTAAACTTGATGGTGAATATGATACTGGGTCTTTTATCTATTGTTTTGAGCTTCAGATAAAGTCCTTTGTAAATGTATTTTGGGGAGAAATTGACCACAAGCTACTTTACAAAAATTACAACTACATTGTTACCGAAGGCTTCTTTAGGGAAATTATGAATTCCATTAATGACAACCTAAAGATGATTGACAAGCAGCTTATGATACTTTACAACCATGTAAAGAAGCAGGATGCTTCAGAGACAATTTCTGCAGAGTTACAATTAAAGAAACTTTTGTCAAAGATCCTTCACGATGTATTCACTACGAAAATTCATGAAGAGCTAGGAATATATTTAAACATAAAAATTATAACAGACATAGTTGTAGATTTTCTATTTATGAAGTCTTCTAGAAATAAGGACTTAAGTTATGGAGAAAATTTCATAAATTTAATTAACAAGGTGAATTCTGTTTCTGGAAATGAAATGGACTTTGAAGAGTACATTGTTTTTAAAAACACGCCAAAATATTATGACAACTTTTCTAAGGGACTAATAGAAGTTTTTAGCAAGGTATTAAACAGTGACCTAGATTGGAATATTTTCTTTAAAATCTTACAGAGATTGTTACAAGAATCTTATAGCGACATATTGACTGAGTTTATTATTTTTGTGAGATATGAGTATACTTGTAGCTTAAGAAAACTCTGTGAAGATAAGGAACTTTCAAAAGAGAAGTCGCAAGAATTTGAAAAGGAAGTTTTATCTCTTGTTTTAGATGAGTTTAAAAAGACGCCTTCTCTTGAATTTTTAATGGATAAATCTCTTAATAAGTTTAGAAATGTGCTTTGCGAAATAGAAAAGTCTGATACCAAATCAAGGGACAGAATGCTTAAAATATTTAAAGACAATTATACTTTTTAATATGTAATTATTAACACTTCTTATGTATAATAGACCTAGGAGGTTTAAATGAAAAATAAAGATACCTTATTAGAGAACAGAACATTTTATTATTTTGATAAATTGACAAAAATTCCAAGATGTTCCTTTGAAGAAGAAAAAATAAGAGACTACTTAATTTCTTTTGCAAAAGATCACGACTTGGAATACAGAACTGATACAATTGGAAACGTTGTAATAGTTAAAGAAGCAACAGAAGGCTATGAAGATGTAGACAGTATTATCTTACAAGGTCACATGGACATGGTTTGTGAGAAGACTCCAGAATGTACAATTGACTTTTCTAAAGATCCAATAAAGTATGAGATTGATGGAGACTTAATTATTGCACGTGAAACAACACTTGGTGCAGACAATGGCATTGCTGTGGCAATGACACTTGCTCTATTAGAATCTGATGAATACAAACATCCTAAGATTGAAGCCCTCTTCACTGTTAATGAAGAAAGTGGAATGACAGGTGCTGGAAATCTTGAAAAAGGAATGGTTACATCTAAGAGACTACTAAACATTGACTCTGAAACTGAAGGGGTTGGATGTATCTCTTGTGCAGGTGCAGAAAGAGACCTTTTAAAACTTAAAAAGGAATTTAAAGATTTAGATGGGGACAAGGCTATTTATGAAGTTATAGTTAATGGATTAAAGGGTGGTCACTCCGGACAAGAAATTCAAGTTGGTCTTGGCAACGCAGTTAAAATTTTAGGAAGAAGTCTTTATAGCTTATTCCAAAAGGTTGACGGAGACTTAATTGAAATCGAAGGTGGAGCAAAGCCAAATGCTATTCCTAGATATGCAAGAGCTCTCGTAGCAGTAAAAGATGAAAACATAAAGAAAGTTCAAGATGTAATTGTGGAATTAAATTCAGAATTTGTTACTGAGCTTGGAAAAGTTGATCCAGATGTAAGACTTAACTTTGAAAAGTCAAAGGAAACTTGCGACAAGGCCTTTACAGATGATTTAAAGAATAGGATAGTTGATCTTCTTAACCTACTACCTAATGGTGTTATTGCAATGAGCAAGAACATAGAAGGACTAGTAGAAACTTCTGTAAATGTTGGAGTAATTGAAAATCATGAAGATGAAGTTCACATTATTTCAAATATAAGATCTTCTGTATCATCTGCTAAGGAATACATTGGAAGTGTAAACAAAATTGCTGCAAAAAATCTTGGAGCAGAAGTAGAAATTATAACAAAATACCCTGCATGGGAATATAAAGAAGTTTCACCTCTTAGAGAAGTGGCTAAGGAAGCTTACAAGGAAGTAAGTGGAAAAGAATTTAAACTTGAAGCAATTCACGCTGGCCTAGAATGTGGTATTTTTGTTGAAACAATTGGAGATATAGATATGCTTTCTATTGGTCCAAATATGAAGGGAGTACACGCACCTGGCGAACACCTTTCTATTTCATCAACTGAAAGAGTATTTGATTTCTTAATAAAAATATTAGAAAAATTAAAATAAATTTGGAGGAAATATGAATAACGAAGAAAAAAACCTACACCAACACGACGAAGATTGTGGATGCGACTGTGGCTGCGGACACGACCACGAACACGACCATGAAGACGGCTACCAAACTATCACTCTTACACTAGAAGATGACAGTGAAATGGTATGTATAGTTCTTGGCATTTTTGAATGTGAAGATCAAGAATATATTGCCCTACTTCCTGAAGATGAAGAAGATGGGGAAGATGTATTTATTTACAAGTACAAGGAAATCAACGAAGAAGAAGTAGAACTTGATACTATTGAATCTGAAGAAGAATTTGAAAAAGTTTCAAAGACTTTCGAAGAAATTTTTGACGACGAAGACGAAGAATAATTTTCTATATGGCTTATAGAAAATACTCAGACTTTTTAAGAGACAAGTTTGGCGAAAAAGTTTATAAGCTTCCAGTCAAACTTGACTTAACTTGTCCCAATAGGGATGGAACTTGTGGAAGAGGTGGATGTATTTTTTGTGGTGAAGAAGGTGGCTCTTTCGAAAACAGTGAAGGATCTGTAAGAGAGCAACTTTTAAAAAATATGGACCACATAAAAAAGAAATACAAGGCTAAAAAATTTATAGCCTATTTTCAAAATTTTACAAACACCTACATGCCCTTTGAAGATTTTAAGAGGGTAATTGAGGAGTCCCTTATTGAAGATGTAGTAGGACTTAGTATATCAACTAGACCTGATTACCTTCCCAAAAGACACCTAGACTACTTAGAAGAATTAAACAAGAAATACTTCGTAACTCTTGAGATTGGTCTTCAAACTGCAAATTATCACAGCTTGAAGAAATTAAATAGGGGCCACGGTCTCGCTGAATTTATCGATGCAGCTATTAAGCTAAAAAAAAGGAATTTAAATATTTGTACCCATATGATTGTTGGTCTCCCTTGGGATGACGACTTAGACATTGTAGAAGGTGCAAAGATATTAAATGCCCTTAGCATCGATGAAGTTAAGCTTCACGCTCTTTATATCTTAAAAGGCACAGCCCTAGGCAAGATGTATGAAAGGGGCGAGATAGAACCTATTTCTTTAGAGGACTACAAGAAAAAAGTTATACTCTTTTTAAGAAATCTTAAAGATGATATAATAGTTGAAAGAATAATTGGAAGAGCACCTTATGAAGATTCTCTCTTCTGCAATTGGAATACTTCCTGGTGGAAAATTAGAGATGACATTGTTAATGAGATGCAAGAAAATGGATACACCCAAGGTGATCTAGTGAAAGGAGAATTACTATGATAAAGTATATTTTAGGAAGCAAAGGCTCTGGAAAAACAAGATGGTTAATCGACAACGCTAATGAAGATATGAAACAAGGCGATGGAAATATTGCTTTTGTAGAAGTTGATGACGATCATATTTTTAGTCTTGATTATAATGTAAGACTTATTAATGCTACTGAATACAGATTGAACTCAATTGACAGTTTTTACGGTTTTATCTGTGGACTTCTTGCAATGGATTATGACCTACACAAGATTTATGTTGATGGAATTTATAAAGTTCTTAAACTTAACGTTGAAGACCTAGAACACCTTTACAACAAGGTTGCTAAAATTCCTGATGCTGCAAACAAAGAAATTTTTATTAACGTTGATTACTTAAAGGAAGACATGCCTGAATCATTAAAGGATAAATGTCTAGAAGTTACTAGCAAATAAGGTGTTATAAGTGGATAGAAAAACAATGGTTAGAATTATTGCGATCCTTCTCGTTTTAGCAATGGTAATCCCAATATTTCTAAGTGTGATTAATGGTGTTGCGTGGATTTAAAGAAAAAAAGAGGAGTATTTGAAGATTTTTTTGAACACAGGTCCTTTCTCATAAGCCAGTACACAAATGGCGAACTCACCAAGAGGGAATTTTTGCAAAAGAATTTTGATTATTTTGCCTTGAGAAATGCAAGACCCTATATAAAGGTTGACTCCTATGAAAAGGGGATGTACAACTACCAATACTATAATGTTATGGCAAAGTATTATAAATCTCTTTCAAAGGACGTAAGAAATACAAAAAAACATTCAAAGTACTACAACTATTATCTGAATTTAACAAATAAATACTACGAGCTTAAGGACAAGGCTGTCTTAAATATTTTAAAAATTCAAGACTTTAGAAATATGAAGGCTTATTATATAAAGTGCCAATCAAAGGCTTTGAGAAATGAGCTTTATGAAATAGTTCTAGAGGACAAGAAAGAGGCAATCTTTCATTCAAAGGCTGACTGGCTTTTGAAAGTCCTTCAAGAAGAAAAAATTTTTGACGACGGGATTAAGACTTCCATCATAGATCACTATATCAATGAAAAATATTATTAAATAGAAAGACTGAAACAGAAAATTCTGAATCAGTCTTTTTTTATTTGCATATTTATTTTTATAAAGTTTTTATTAAGAAGTAGTAAGTTATTTTAAATATCTCACAGCCCTTAAGGGTTGATAACCCCATGAATAAACCTTTGACTCAGACTCATTTACAAGTCCATCTGCTAGAGTTGCGTGAACTATAATTTTTCTTCCACCATTGACTCCTAGATAAATTGCAGCATGATTGTAGCCATAAGTCCACTTTGGATTTTTGTAGAACAATACATCGCCAGGATATAAAGTTTCATTTCTATTTACATAAATGCCTCCAAATTCTTCTGCACGAGTGTATTGGGCCTTAACCATTTGGTAACCCTTGTCGGCGTACATATTACAATGATTATCAACTCCGCTTAATAAAAAATTATAGAGTCATTTTTTACATAATGAATTGCAAATAAAATTTACAAAGACCTAAGGTGTTTTGTTAGCTATATTTATTTTTAAAGTTTTTTAGTTAATTATAGTTTTTACGGTTTAACTAGCCTATAAGTATTGATTTTTTCATAGATCCAATTAAAAGAGGACTGTGGGATAAAGCTCCCTCAGTCCTTTTTGATATTTAAAAGATCTTGGATTATGTTTTTTAAAGCATCTAAATCCTTAGAATTTTTAATAAAGTAGGTCATATCATTAAATTTAAAAATACCAGAATAAAAAACATTTTTGCCTCTTGATTCTTTAATTATAGAGATATTTATCGAATTTATATCATAGTTTTCGATAATTTCGCTTCCGCCCATTAATTCTACTGAATATGGTGCTTCATTTGGATTGTTTTTCCACGATATTTCTAAAATTAAACTTCTATCATTTCCCAAATTTCTAACACCAAAATAATAAGGATTTATATCTTCTTTAAATAAATATATTTTAGAAAAATAATCATCATTAAAATAAATAGTGTCGTAATCAGATTGATTAAAAAAACTGGAATGAAGAAAATTTAATCTTAAATCTTTTTCTAGTTCATCTAAAGAATTATAAGTTTTTGATACCTTTTCCGTAAGATTTTTTGATGTTACAAAATCAACAGATTGAATATATGTAGATATAGGTTTAGTTTTATAAAACTCATCTAAATTCACAGTCATATTGTCAGATTTTCTTGTTTGAGAGTTACAAGATGTTAGTATTATCATTGAGAAAATAAAAATTAAAAACTTTTTCATATTTTACCTCCATAAATTGAACGCTTTACTTTTAGATGATATTATTGTACAATAATTATGTACAGAAGTAAAGTAATAAAAGGAGGTAAAAATGTTTAAAAAAATTAAAATATTAGCTGTTTTGCTTTTTGCAATTACATTAATTTGTCCAATAAGTGCATTTGCAGAAGAAGAAGAAGAAAATTCTAATTATATTAAAGACATAAGTTACTATTCCGCATCACAAAAATTAGAGAATTTAATAAAAGAAGATAGAGTTGAAAAAATTGATTACTATAATCCTGAAACGGGAGAATATTTTGCTTGGTTGAAAACAGATTATACTACGAGAAGTTTTAAACCAGCGAAAAATTTTAGTTTTCATATTAGAAATTATGTAAGTTCAGACAAATTCTGGATTGGATCAGCTTCAATAAGAGTTTATTCACAAGCTCGACTTGTAGATGTATATGGAAATGAAATATCTGGAGTTAGTTTTCCATATGAGGTTAAAATAAGTTCTAAATTATGGGATATTGAAAAGTTTCAATTTGAAACAAACGGTGGACAAACTGAATATGGAAGAGTAAAAGGAAACAGGTATTATACAGTTTCTATTTCTACAGGTGATAATCCAGATTATTATGGAAATGGACCATATCTTGATGGAAGTGGGACTGTTTATCATGATATCTAAATACTTAACTATTCATAAGAATATCTAATTGTAATTTACTTTTGTACATAATGTTTTTGAATTAAAATATAGCTCACATTAAACATAAAATTATTTAATGTGAGCTATATTTATTTTGCTTCTCTTCTTATTTCGATTAAGAAGGATTCCATGATTCTTGTTAAGTCTTCTTCTCTGCATTGGATATCTAGGGTGTACATGTTGCCTGTCCCTGTGAAAGTTAAGTGGTCTTTTAATTTTCCAAAAATCTTCTTGAGGTCAAAGTTTAGATTTTGTGACCTAAGTATTAAAATTTTTGATTTGGATCCATTTTTAAGTCCGTAAATTTGTATGAAGTCATCTTCTTTTAGGATATAATTTGAAATTTCACGAAGTTCTTTTAAGTTTATATCTTGAAGGACCTTATAGATATAATTTAGGCCAGAAAATTCAGTGGAAAAGTTTTTAAAGCTATCTACTGCTTGGTAGAAGAGGGAAGTCCTCTCTTCATCTTCTTTCTCATTAAGTTTTATAGAAGATGCATTTTTTTCTTTTGAATTTTTATTATTTGACTCTTCTTCCTTCAATGACTCTTTCCCAGAGTTTTCATCTTTATTAGCATTTGAAAATTTATTTAGGTCCTTAAAGGATTCAAGTTTATATTTATCGTGGAAGAATTTTGCATCGTACTTTTCTTCCTTTTTAACTTCAGTGTTTATTTTATCTTTATCCCTAAATTCTTTTTTATTAGTTTCTATGGATTCTTTATCATCATTTGAAGTTTTGAATTTATTTAGGTCCTTAAAGGATTCAAGTTTATATTTTCCGTGGAAAAAGTCTGCATCGTAGATTTCTTCTTTTTTAACTTGATTATTTATTTCTTCTTTATCACTAATCTCTTTTTTATTAGTTTCTATGGATTCTTTATCATCATTTGAAGTTTTGAATTTATTTAAATCCTTAAAGGATTCAAGTTTATATTTTTCGTGGAAGAAGTCTGCATCGTATTTTTCTTTTTGTTTGAAGTCTTCTATTTCTTTAGGCGTTTCTTTTTTTTCTTCAAGCAAGTCTTTTTCTTCTAAGTTTTTATTTGCGACTTTGCTTGCAGAACTTTCACTATCACCTAAATCATCCTTAACTCCATCAATGTTTTTATAATCAATAGTTTCTGCTACTTTAATAGGGTTAACAGCCTTGTCTTCTTTTAGGACTTTATCAAAATCTCCAACTTTTTCGTATTCTGCATTTTTTTGAGGATTTCTTGATGAAGTAATCTTAGATTTTAACTTTTTTACATCAGAAAAGACTGAGTTAATGCTATCGCTATTTAGATACATCTTCATGTTGTCTAAGATGTTTAAAGAGTTACGGGCTAACTTATAGGCATTTTCTCCTGATGTGACCCTAAGCCTGATTATTGAATTTAGCTTCTCGACAGAAGAAATAAAAATCATTCCAATTTCACCAGTTCTAGATAGGGCTGGACCTTCATAAGGGATGTCAGCAAGTCTTTCAATAGAAATGTGGTCGCCAAAACTTTCAATGGCAAGGTTGGAAAAGACTGCGTAGTTTGCAAGAGACTCAATATTTTTTGCAGTCATAAACTTAAAATCTTTTGCAGACACGTCAATATAGGATGAAGAGTTCTCGACCTTGTAGCCAATAATATCTATGTTTGTGTTGGACTTTAAAAAATGTCTCACTATGGCGTTGCCAAGATTTTCTTGCATGAGAAGGAGTCTGTTTTTCCATCCAATTTCAATTTCTACATTCTTTGTGCCTTCATCAATTTTAAAATAGGACTTGTTGGCTGACAAAAACTTAGGCTCTTCTCCATTTATTTTAATTTGGTCAGCTGAAACTCTTTCACTACCTAAAAAATAGGGAGGATTTTCAAGCTTCCCATAAGTAATTCCGTCGCGATTTATTTTATCAATTATTTCTAATTTGTACTTTGTCTTGTAAGGGTTTTTGTAAACTGAATTCATAATTACCTCCTCTAATATATTAACATATTTCATGGTCCATGACCTCAAAAAGATATATAATGAAGAGGGGTGCCTATGTACTTATTCGCAGGAGTAATCTTCGGAATTATACTTTCAATTTACATAAAATCCTATCTTCTTGTGGGAATAATTTTACTTATTACTACCTCTTATATTTTATCTCTTAAAGATAGATATAAATTTTTATACTTACCTCTTGTAATCCTCTTTGTTTTTATAAATTTTAACTTCAGGGATTACAGCTTAAAGGCCTTTGATGGTCAAGTGGTGGGCAAGGCTGTCTTATCTAATGAAAATAAATCCATTATTAAGACAGAGTCTCTTAATCGAAAAAAATTTAAGACTAGGGTCTTAGTTTATGAAAAACTAGAAAGGGGAGGAAGGTATAAAGTTCAGGGGAAATTTTATCCACCTCTTCCTGCCATGAACAAGGGGACCTTTGACTATGAGAAGAACAATAAGTCTCAGGGGATTTATCTTCTTGGAAAGATAAATAGTTGTGAAAAAATTTCCGACCCCAGGGGTCTTTACAAATTTTCAAACTTATTCATTGATAGGGCAAAATATTTTTTTAATAAATATTTAAACGAAAGAAATGCTGGCTTAATGGGATCACTTATCTTAGCTGATAAATCTTTAGTTGACTCTATGGAAAGAGACAGGTTTAACTCTCTTGGCATGAGTCACATCCTAGCGGTGTCTGGACTTCACATTGGAGTTCTAGCTCTCTTTTTAGAATTTATAATCAAAAAGCTGAGCAAGAATAAAAAGTTTACGGACTTTAGCTTGTTTGTTATTTTATCTTTTTACATAATGGCAATTGGATTTCCAATTTCAGGTCTGCGTGCCTTCTTGTTTTACATCTTGTACAAGGGCAACACTTACTTAGAAGAGGACATAGACAATAAGGATATCTTTTTCTTAAGTCTATCAATAATACTTTTAATAAATCCCATGGCAATTTATTCCATCTCACTTTTACTTTCCTATGGGGCAATTTTTGGCTTGATTTTTGTCTATCCAAACCTCATTGAAAGAGTTTCAAGTAGGAGCCTAATTAGCAAGTCATTTGTTGGGACCTTGTCAGTAATAATTTCAGGTTTCCCATTAATAAATTATTATTTTTCAGGTTTTTCCATTTTAGTTTTTCTTGCAAACTTAATAATAGTTCCAATTTATTCTCTTATCATATCCTTAGGTTTTCTCATGGGCCTTGGAATTTTCCCATGTTTGCTTGGAAGATTTCTAAACCTGTTAATGAATGCTACTTATGGACTTGAAAGTCTCCTGCTTTCTAAGGGGTCAATATTTTTAACATTAAAAGCCTTTAAGTTCGAATATATTTTTATCTACTACATCTTGCTTCTTGTAATTTTAAATAGGAGAAAGCTAGATGAAATCATTAGGCCTAACTTAAAAATAATAGAAATTTATGGGGTACTTGTATTTTTATTAATGGGCTTTGGAATATACAGAGACCTTATGACCTTTGAGATAAGTCAGCTCTATATAGACCAGGGAGACTGTGCTTTAATTTCTTATAAGGGAAGGAATTATCTCATTGATACTGGTGGGGCAAGGTTTGAAAATAAAATTGCAGAAAAATATTTATTTCCAAGTCTAAAGCTAAGGGGTGTTTCTACAATAGATGGAATTTTTATTTCTCATTTTGATGAGGATCACTTTGGCAACTTAAATAAAATATTAGAAAACTACAAGGTAAAAAATATTTTTATAAATCATCTTCCAGAAGACCCAAGTATCTTAGAAGAAGGAGAAAAATATTCAAAAATTATCAAGCTCTCTAAGGGAGATAGGATAAAACTTTTTAAGGACACAAGAATGGAAGTTTTGCTAGACAATGAAAAGAAGGAAGAAGAAAATGACAAGTCCATGGTCTTGCTCTTAGATCACAAGAGTTTTAAGACTCTTTTCACAGGAGATATATCAGCAGATATTGAGAGGGAAATTAATTCAAAGGTTGATTTGTTAAAAGTTGCTCATCATGGATCTAGGACTTCAACATGTGACGAATTTTTAGAAAAGACAAGACCAAAGCTTGCAGTGATTTCAGCAGGTTATGAAAATTCTTATGGTCATCCTCACAAAGAGAGTCTGGAGAATTTGGAAAAACATGGTATCATATACTATGTTACTTCAAGAGACGGAGAAGTTGATTTTAAAATCTTGGGAAATCAGCTTAGGATTGATGTGAAAAATAAGAATCAAGACTATAAATTTGAAATAATTTTAATTATTTTAAACACAAGCTTATTATATATTGTGGCGAGGAAAAATTATGAACTACAAAAAAATTTACAGAGACAGTGACCACTCTGGAGCCTACTTATTTTTTGGACCAGAAAAATATTTAATGGAAAATGCAGTGGGCTACTTAATAAATAAATATGTAAAGGGGACTGAAGCCTTTAACTACACCAAGTTCAAGGGAAGCGAAGTTAAGCCAGAGGATCTTATCTCAGCTTGCGAGACTTATCCGGTAATGAATGACAAGAAAGTCGTTCTTGTTCGGGATGTAGTTGACTTCTTAGGGGAAAATGACTTAAAAGATTCCTTCTATGAATTTTTAGACAACTTATCTGACTTTGTAGTTTTAATTTTTTGGGATACTGCAAACATCAAAAAAACTACAAAATTTTACAAGGCCTTTAAGAAAAAGGATAGGGACATGGACTTTGCAAAGTTAAACCCTGTGGACCTAAACAACTTTATAAAAGGCTACTTCATTAGGAAGGGAAAGGAAATAAGTCAAAGTGAAGTTTCACTTTTTATAGGAGAGAGTGGTTACAATTCAAAGAATGAAGATGTAAGCCTCCTAGACCTAAAGACAGAAATGGATAAGATTGCCTCTCATGCCAAAAATAAAAAAATTTCACGAGAAGATATATCTAACACAATAACTGAAAACATAGATACAAATATCTTTAAGTTTTTAGATGCCATGATGGGGAGGAAGAGAGAAGAATCATTAAAGGAACTTCACAATCTCTATAAGTTAGGAGAGCCATCTCTTAAGATTTTTACCATGATAATTAGGCAGGTTAAAAATTTATTATCCTATAAGATTTTATCTACAAAAAACATAAGTCAAAATGATATTATGAACAAGATGGAAGTAAAAAATTTCGAATTTAAAAAAATAAGAGGCTTTGAGAGAAACTTTTCAAAAGAATTTTTAATTAATTTTTATGAAGAATTAATAAAGACTGACGAACTTTTTAAAACTTCCTCCATTGATGAAAAATTAATTATGGAAACTTTAATTGTAAAATATTGCAATAAGAATTAGAATTTGCAAGACTTGTTGAAAATCTCTTGCAATGATTTATAATTCGTGGTAAAATAGCAAAAGTGTTAAATATTGGAGGTGAAATAATGGCAAATATTAAATCAGCTATCAAGAGAATTGATGTTGCTAGAAGAAATTCTGAACAAAACAAACCAATTAGAACTGAAATGAAAAATGCAGTTAAAAATTTTAGAGCAGCTCTTAATGAAGATAGAATTGACGATGCTAAAGAACTTCTTATTGTTGCAGATAAAAAGTTAAAGAAGGCTGCAAATAAAAATATAATCCACAAAAATCAAGCTTCCAGAAAGCTAAGTCGACTAGCTAAGGAACTTAACAGCAAGATCGCTGGTTAAGAGAAATTTTCCCGGGAAAGTTTCTCTTTTTTATTTAAAAGTGGTAAATAAATTCTAATAAAATAAAAAAGTGAATAAAAAAGAGAATGTGAAGAGAGGTAGATAATTTTATCTACCTCTTTTTGTGTGCAAATTTATTTAAAGAAATCTAATTCAACTTGGTTGGAAAGGTCACGTCCCTTTTCTGTAAGCCTTAAATTATTATCTTCTAATAAAATTAAATTTGATTTTAAATTTTTTTCTATTTCTTTATCATAAATTTTTAAAAAGTCTTCATTAAATTTTTTATCGAACTCATCTAAGTCAAAGCCATAGTTGAGCCTTAGGCCCATCATCACAAACTCATTCATTCTGTTAGTTTTACTTAAGTTTTCTGAGAAGCCTATAGGTTTTTCATTCTTATCCAGGGCTTCGTAATAATCATGGAAATTATAAAAATTTGTGTATCTCAAATTTCCAATATTTGATGAAGCAGAAAGTCCAAAGGAAATATAATCTCTTAGCTTCCAATAAGCCATGTTGTGACTACACTCATGGCCTTCTTTGGCAAAGTTAGAAATTTCATATTGCTTGAGACCAATTTTTTTTAGCTCATTAACTACATAGTGATACATCTTCCTGTCCTCATCTTCAGTGGGAAAGGATAGAGGAGACTTCTCATGATCTCTAAAAAGTTTAGTCCCTTCTTCTAAAATAAGTGAGTAATAAGAAATATGTGGAAGATTTAATTCTCTTACTTCCTTTATTGACTCTTCGATGTCAGAAAACTTTTGGCCAGGTAGGGCAAGCATTAAATCTAGATTTATATTTTCAAAACCAGCTGACCTGGCATTTTCTATAGCCCTATAAATATCATCTTTTTTGTGAATTCTTCCAATTCTTTTTAAAATCTCTTCGTTAAATGATTGGGCGCCTATAGAAATCCTATTTATCCCATAAGAAAAGTATTCCTCAGCTTTTTCTCTAGTTAGAGAGTTTGGGTTGGACTCTATACTTATTTCTCTGTTATCGGAAAAATTATAGGCAGATAAGTCATCCATAATTTCTTTTATAAATCTTGAGTCAACTGAAGAGGGTGTTCCACCTCCAATAAAAACAGTGTCAATTATCTTATCTTTTAAAAAGTCTTCGTTTAATTTAATTTCTTTTCTCAAATATTTAAAATATTTTTCTACTTTAGGTTCACTTAAAAGAGAAGAGCAGAAGTCACAATAGTGACATCTACTCTCACAAAAGGGTATATGAATATAAATTGAAATTTTATTTGTCTTCATCATATTTTAAAACAGATAAGAAGGCATCTTGTGGTATGTCTACGCTACCCACAGTACGCATTCTCTTCTTTCCTTCTTTTTGCTTTTCAAGAAGTTTTCTCTTTCTCGAAATATCTCCACCATAACATTTTGCAAGTACGTCCTTTCTAAGGGCACGAATTGTTTCTCTTGCAATGATTTTATTTCCAATTGCAGCTTGGATTGGAACTGCAAATTGGTGTCTTGGGATTACGTCCTTTAATTTTTCACAAACATTTCTTGCACGAGTGTAGGCAGAAGATTCATGAACAATTAGTGAGAAGGCGTCTACAAGTTCTTCATTAATAAGGATATCTAACTTAACAAGATCAGATTTTTCATATCCAATTAATTCATAATCATAAGATGCGTAGCCACGAGTTTTTGATTTTAATGCATCAAAGAAGTCATAAATAACTTCGTTAAGTGGCATGTGGTAGGTAATAAGGGCTCTAGTTTCTTCTAGGTATTCCATATTCTTAAAGACACCACGTCTGTTTTGACAAAGTTCCATAACTTGACCAACGTAATCTGTTGGAGTCATAATCTCTGCCTTGACAATAGGTTCTTCCATGTATTCTATCTCTGTTGGGTCAGGAAGGTTTGATGGATTTTGAATTGAAATCATCTCACCATTTTTTTTCATTACATTGTATATAACTGATGGAGCAGTAGTGACAATATTTAAGTCAAACTCTCTCTCAAGTCTTTCTTGAATTATTTCCATGTGAAGAAGACCTAAGAAGCCACATCTAAAACCAAAGCCAAGAGCAACAGAAGTTTCAGCCTCAAAGTCAAGGGCAGCATCATTTACTTGGAGCTTTTCAAGAGCTTCACGAACGTTGTTGTACTCTTCGCCTTCGCCAGGATAGACACCACAGAAAACCATAGGCACAACTTTTTTATAGCCAGGCATTGGCTCTTGCGTCCTATTGTTCTTAAGAGTTATTGTGTCCCCAACTCTTGCGTCTTTAACATTTTTAATAGAAGCAGTTATGTAGCCAACTTCACCAGCACTTAAAGAGTCAAGAGGTATGTGGCCATTAGAAGTAACACCAACTTCAACAACCTCAAAGGACTTGCCCGTTGCCATCATAGTTATTTCGTCGCCAGGTTTAACTGACCCATCGACAACTCTAACGTCACAGATTACTCCCTTATAAGAATCGTAGAAGGAGTCAAAGATTAAAGCCTTAAGAGGAGCATTATGGTCTCCACTTGGTGCAGGTACCTTATCGATAATTGCGTGAAGGACATCGTCAATGCCAATGCCTTCCTTTGCAGAGATAAGTGGAATTCCGTCAGTATCAATGCCAATAATATCTTCAATTTCTTCTTTAATTTCATCAGGTCTAGCACTTGGTAGGTCAATCTTATTTATTACTGGTACAAGTTCAAGATCTTGGTCAACTGCAAGATAAACATTAGCAAGTGTTTGAGCTTCAACGCCTTGGGCAGCATCAACAACAACTATGGCACCCTCGCATGCTGCAAGAGAACGGGAAACCTCATAGTTAAAGTCTACGTGGCCTGGGGTGTCAATAAGGTTTAAAATATATTCTTGTCCGTCTCTGTCGTCTTTATAGATTAACCTTACTGCCTTTAATTTAATTGTAATTCCTCTCTCACGCTCTAGGTCCATGGAGTCAAGAACTTGTTGTTCCATTTCTCTCTTTGTGAGCATGCCTGTTGATTCGATTAGTCTGTCGGCAAGAGTAGATTTTCCGTGATCAATGTGTGCTATTATTGAAAAATTTCTAATATTTTTCTGATTTCTCAAATTTTTACCTCCGATTTCATGGGGATTATATATTTTAAATTTTTCCTCTATTACTTAGAGGTAAAATCCTATAAACTGCTGCTGATTTTATTCTTTTCTTTTCAATTGGTCCAAAGTATCTGGAGTCAATACTCATGCCAGGAAGTCTGTTGTCTCCCATAACAAAGTACTCATCATCTTTTAACGTAAAACTTTCAACATCAGACTCTGTATAATCTGTTGAAGTATAAGTTTCTTCCAAAACTTTTCCATTTAATATAACTTTTCCATCTTTAAATTCTATTGTGTCGCCAGGCTTTCCAATTAATCTCTTAATATAATTCCTGTTGTCATTAGGTGCATCTATTACCACGATTTCTCCACGAGGCAGGTCAGTGTATCTCTTGTAAGAAAGACAGAGCAATTTATCTCTTTCGTTTAAAGTTGGATGCATGGACTCGCCATTAACTACAGCTATATTAAAAATAAAAGTTCTCACAAAAAGTGCAATTAGAACTGCAGCTACAATTGTAAGAATAAAAGATAGGGTTTCGTTTTTTTTCAATGTGATCATCTCCAATTTCTAATTTTATCATAAATAAGGAAAAGATTGGATAACTATTTATCTTATACAGCATATGTATGTTGGAATAAATTAAAATTACTTAGGTTAAAATTAATTGATTTTTAAATAGAAAGTTGAATTAAATTTTTTTAAATTACAAGTTTATGAAAAAAATTTTTTATAACTTAGTGAAGAAAGATAACTTTAGACACAGAGACTATGAATAATTTAAATTATAACATGTCTCTATGTATCAAGATGATCAAATCAAATTATAGACTTTTAAAACTTCTTATAATTTTATGAGTTAGAGAAAAAAATTATGAGGAAGAGAAGGGCTTAATAAAAAAATTTAAAGTTCTTATCTCTTATGACTTAATAAACTTTTGAAAATAATTTTTAAAACTCTGTAGAAGAAAATAAAAAATAAAGCAAAACAAATTAAGTGTAAGAACTTATAAAACTTTTGTTAATTTAAGATCAGTTAAAAATTAATATCACATAAATTTCCTAAATAAAATAATTAAATAAAAGAAAGTCAAAAAAAGTCAAAATTATTTTTAAATTTCCTTGACAAAGTATAAGGTGTGAAGTATTATATAAATAGATTAGCACTCAGGGTTAATGAGTGCTAACAAAGGAGGAGTTATGGATACTAGAAAAATTAATATTTTAAATGCCATAATTGAGGCGTATATAGATATGCCAACTCCAGTTGGTTCGCGAACACTTTCCAAGGATTACGACCTTGGAGTTAGTTCAGCGACTATAAGAAATGAAATGGCAGATCTTGAAGATCTAGGTTTTTTGAATAAGCCACATCAGTCAGCAGGAAGAATTCCATCAGACAAGGCTTACCGCTTCTATGTTGATGAACTTTTTAAAAACTTTAATAGTTTTCACGATATAGATGCCTCAAGAAAAATCATGGAGAGACTTTTATTGACTTCTAGAAATCACGAAGATTTTTATAAAAATGCAGTCAATCTCCTAGCCAATTTAAGTTCTTGTACGGCTTATCTCATAACACCACAGAAGGCCGATACAAAAATCAAAAGACTTACTCTAGTAAAGCTTGATGACTTTACAGCCCTGTTAGTTCTCATTGGGGACAAGGGAGTTATTGAGAAGTATTTTTTAGAAATAGAAAATATTTCTGATGAAGATTTTCATCTAATAGAGAAGGTCTTAAATGAAAAAATGTCGGGAATAGATTTTAATGAAATTGAGTCACTTAAGATTTCACTTTCAGAGGACATGATAAGACATGGAAAATTTATTTCTGATCTTGTAAAAATTGCTAGTCAATTTAATAAAAAGGTGTCTTCCATTGACATTTATTATGACGGTCTTACAAATATTTTAAACTTTGATGAATATAAGGACCTAGACAAGGCTAGAGATTTTATGAGCTTAGTAGAAGATCGGGACAGCTTATTTCAAATCCTAAAAAATGACACTTTCACCAGTGATGTTGAAGTTATTATTGGATCAGAAAATAGCGCGAGTCTCATGAAGGAAAATACTATTATAAGAGCTCCCTTCGCTAAGGAACATGGAATCTATGGAAGTATTGGAATCATTGGACCAGTTAGAATTGATTACATGAAATTGGTCAAAGTTGTTAAGATTTTTAGCGACGCAGTGAAAAGTGGATTGAAAGAAATGTGAGGGAGTACATGACGAATGAAGATATAAAAAAAGATGATTTACAAAATGATGAAAATATAGATATGAAAGATGAAAATCTTGATATTAATGATGAAGCTGAAGTAGATGCTTCTGATGATGAAAAGTATCAAGATTTAATGGATAAATTTATGAGACTTCAAGCAGACTTCTCCAACTATAAGAGAAGGACTGAGGCACAAAAGTCTGAGTATGTTGAGCTTGGAGTTAAGAAAATTGCAAATGACTTACTTCCTGTCATAGATAACTTTGAGAGAGCTTTGGACTCTATAAAGGACAAGGACTCAACCTATGAAGGAATATTAATGATAAAAAATCAACTTACTGACGTACTTGCTAAAGACGGCATAGTTGAAATGGACGCATTGGGAAAAGAATTTGATCCAATGTATCATCATGCAGTACTCACTGAAGATTCTGATGAATACGACAGTGGTTATGTTATAGAAGTATTGCAAAAGGGTTATTTAATTAATGACAAAACACTAAGACCTGCAATGGTCAAAGTTTCACAATAAGAATTTTAGGAGGAAATATATATGGGAAAAATAATTGGTATTGACTTAGGAACAACTAACTCTGCAGTAGCAGTAATGGAAGGTGGAGAATCTGTAATAATTCCTAACATTGAAGGTAACAGAACTACTCCTTCAGTAGTAGCTTTTACAAAAGATGGGGAAAGATTAGTAGGTGAAACTGCTAAGAGACAAGCAATCACAAACCCTGATAGAACAATCTCTTCTATTAAGAGACATATGGGTTCAGATTTTACTGTAAAGATTGATGACAAAACTTATACTCCACAAGATATTTCAGCTATGATTTTACAAAAATTAAAGGCTGATGCTGAATCTTATCTTGGCGAAAAAATTACAGAAGCTGTTATCACAGTTCCAGCATACTTTACAGATGCTCAAAGACAAGCAACTAAGGATGCAGGAAGAATTGCAGGACTTGATGTAAAGAGAATTGTAAACGAACCAACTGCAGCAGCACTTGCTTATGGAGAAGACAAGGACAAGGACGCACAAACTGTTATGGTTTATGACCTTGGTGGTGGTACATTTGACGTATCTATCCTTGAACTTTCTGATGGTGTATTTGAAGTACACGCAACTCGTGGTAACAACAAACTTGGTGGAGATGACTTCGACAATAGACTAATTGATTATATTGCTGAAGAATTCAAAAAAGAAAATGGAATTGATCTTAAGGCTGACAACATGAGTCTACAAAGACTAAAAGAAGCAGCTGAAAAGGCTAAGAAGGAACTTTCTTCTACTATGTCAACAAATGTCAACCTTCCATTTATCACAGCTTCACAAGCTGGTCCACTTCACTTAAACATGGACATCACTCGTGCTAAGTTCGACGAACTTACAGCAGACCTTGTTAAGATGACTGAAGGACCTGTTAAGGATGCTTTAAAGGATGCAGGACTTTCTGCAAATGAAATAGACAAAGTTCTTTTAGTTGGTGGTTCTACTAGAATTCCAGCTGTTCAAGAATGTATTAAGAAGTTAACTGGAAAAAATCCTCAAAAGGATATTAACCCAGACGAATGTGTAGCTCTTGGTGCAGCTATCCAAGGTGGAGTTCTTTCTGGAGATGTTAAGGACTTACTTCTTCTTGACGTAACACCACTTTCTCTAGGAATTGAAACAATGGGTAACATTACAACAAGACTTATTGAAAGAAATACAACTATCCCAACTAAGAAGTCACAAATATTTACAACTGCAGCAGACAATCAAACTTCTGTAGAAATTCACGTACTTCAAGGTGAAAGACAAATGGCAAAAGACAACGTAACTCTTGGTAGATTTACACTTGATGGTATTGCACCAGCAAGAAGAGGCGTGCCACAAATTGAAGTAACATTTGATATTGATGCAAATGGTATTGTAAATGTAAGTGCTAAGGACATGGGTACTGGTAAAGAACAACACATCACAATTACATCTTCAACTAACTTAAACGAAGAAGAAATCGAAAAGAAAGTTAAGGAAGCAGAAATGTATGCTCAAGAAGATGCTAAGAAGAAAGACTTAATTGAAGCTAGAAACAACGCTGACTCAATGATTTACCAATCTGAAAGCACACTTAAGGATGTTGAAGGAAAGATTTCTGATGCAGATAAGACTAAGATTGAAGAAGCAATCAAGGGACTTAAAGATGTAAAAGATGGTGAAGATCTTGAAGCTATTAAGTCTAAGACTGAAGAATTAACTCAAGCTTTCTACGCAATTTCAGAAGAAATTTATAAACAACAAGCTGGTCAAGGTCAAGCTGATGGATCACAAGCTCACGCTGATGACGATGTAGTTGACGCTGACTATGAAGTTGTAGATGAAGATGAAGAATAATAATTAAATAAAAATGTTGCAGTTTCGGCTGCAACTTTTTTTATGTAGAAAATTATATTTTATTTTATAAATTAATTTTTTACACTCAAATATCTTTTAAAATTTGATTTTAGCTTTATTTTTTCTAGTTTTTATATTAGAATATAGAACTATTGAGGTGGAAGATGAGAAATTTTTATGAAATTCTTGAAGTTGAAAAAAATGTAACTAAAGAAGAGTTAAAGAGATCTTATAAGAAGCTTGCTAAAAAGTATCACCCGGACCTAAATCCAGGAGATGAAGTTGCTGAGGCAAAGTTTAAAGAAATATCCTATGCCTATGAAGTTCTAGCAGATGATGAAAAAAGACAAATCTACGATGTCTATGGTGAAGAAGGACTTAAGGGCAACATGGGTGGATCTGGAGGAAGTGGCTTTGGAGGTTTCTCGGATATCTTTGATGACATATTTGATATTTTTGGCGGCTCAAGATCCAATAGATATGAATACGCAAACAGAAAAGACATGCCAAAGAAGGGACCTGATGCCAGAGTAGACGTAACTCTTGATTTCTTTGAAGCAATATTTGGAGTGGAAAAAGAAATTTCTGTTAAGGTTAGGGAAGAGTGTTCCCATTGCAATGGCAGCAAGATGGAACCAGGAAGTGAAAAGCATACTTGTGAAACTTGTCATGGTTCAGGTCAAGTTACTTCAGAACAAAACACACCTTTTGGAAGGTTTGTGAGGACTTCAGCTTGTGAAGACTGTAATGGAACAGGCGAAGTTATAGAAGAGCCATGTAAAGAATGTGGTGGAAGAGGAAGTAAGGTAAGAACTAAGAAGTTAAAAGTCAACATCCCTAAGGGAGTTGACACTGGAAACATAATTTCACTTAGGAATCAAGGTTCTGTTGGTGAAAATGGTGGCGAAAATGGAGACATCTTCGTCTATATTAGGGTTAGATCAGACGCAGTTTTCAAGAGAGAAGGCAATGACATCTACCTAAATATTCCAATTTCTTATTCAGATGCAGTCCTTGGAGCAAAGATTAAAGTACCAACTCTTGAGAAAATTGTTGACTATGATATTCCTAAAGGGACTACAGGCGGAACAGTTTTTAGACTAAAGGGAGAAGGAGTTCCTTATGTCAATAGAGATAAACAAAGAGGAGACCTCTTCTTTAAAGTTGATATTATTATTCCAAAAAAGGTTAGCGACGAACAAAGAAAACTTCTTGAAGACTTAAGAGAAACTGAGCCAGAAGTTGCAGAAAATAAAAAATCATTTTTAGATAAGTTAAAGAAATTATTTGATTAATGCGGATCATTGATTCGCATTTTTTAAATTGTATAAAGAAATTATCTATAATATAATGAAACAAGGTGATTAGATGAAATACATTGAAATGACAATAAATACTTCAAAGGATAAAAAAGATATCATTGAAGGAATTCTATTTGATTATGGAATTTATACGACAGAAGAAATTTCTAGCGATATAGTGGATGAGCTAGACCAAGATGAAAAGGACTGGGACTTTATTGATTACCCTCTTTTAAACTCAAAGGAAGGTGTCTTTGCTCTTAGGGTTTATCCAGAAAATATGGAAGATGCAAATAATTTAAAGGCTGAGCTAAATGAAAAAAATCTTGGACAATGTCTTTTAGAAGAAAAGGACGACGAAGACTGGGCGAATAATTGGAAAAAATATTACAAGCCACTAGAAATTGGTGAAAAGCTTGCTATTGTTCCTGAGTGGGAAGCTTATGACAATGACAAGAGAATAGTAATTAAAATAAATCCTGGAATGGCTTTTGGAACAGGAACTCATGAATCAACTTATATGTGCCTTGAACTTTTAGAGAGATATGTAAAGAAAGATGACGAGATCTTTGATATAGGTTGCGGTTCAGGGATTCTTGCCATAGCTGCTTTAAAACTTGGAGCAAAGAGAGCCCTTGCTGTTGATATTGATGACAAGTGTATTGATGCTTCACATGAAAATGCAGGTCTTAATAATCTTGAAGACAAGATGGACATCAAAAAGGGAAATCTACTTGATGTTGTAAAGGGAAGAGCCGACTTAATTGTTTCCAACATAATTGCAGAGATAATTGTTGATGAAATTAAAAATCTTAAGAACCACATGGATAAGGGTGGAATTTTTATAACTTCTGGAATTATAAAAGAGAGAAGGCAAATGGTTATTGATGCTTTAAAAGAAAATGGATTCGAAATTATTGACGAGTTAGAAAAAAATAATTGGGTTGCCATTGTAGGAAGATTAAATGTATAGATTTTTTGAAGATAGAGAGTTTCAAGGCAATACTAATTTAAAAGAAGAAACTCTTCACCACTTAAAAAATGTAATAAGGATAAAGGACGGGGAAGCCTTTCAAGTTGTTTTTGAGGATGGTATTTTTTCCTTTGCTTATGAAGGTGAAAAAATAAAAAATCTTGGGGAAGTACTAGAATCTAATGAATCTAAGGTTAGACTCTCCCTATTTTTTGGAATCCTAAAAAACAATAAGTCTGAAGATGTCTTAAGACATGCTACAGAAATTGGAGTTAGCGATTTTTACCCTGTCATAATGGACAGGTCTATCTCAGATATTTCCAAGAAAAAAGAAAAGAAATTAGAAAGATTTCAAAAAATTGTGGAATCAGCTGCAAAGCAATCAAAACGAGATATCATACCTATGGTTCATGACATAATAAAGACAGATGATATTTTAAATTTTTCTGGCGATTTAGTTTTATGTTATGAAGATGAAAACAAGACACAATTGGGCGAGGTAACAAAGGCTCTTAGCAAAAACATAGGACTTGTTATTGGACCTGAGGGAGGTATATCAGAAAGAGAACTTGAATTATTAAGTGAAGCTAAAAAAGTAGGGCTTGGAAGGAGAATTCTCCGAGCAGAGACTGCAGCTATAACAGCTTCTTTTTATATAATACACGCAAAGGAGTGTGAGTAATGGAAAAAACTTTTTCAATTTTAACTCTTGGCTGCAAGGTTAACCAATACGAATCAGAAGCCATGAGCGAACTCTTTGAAAGTAGGGGATACAGACAAGTTGAAAATGATGACTTTAGTGATGTTTATATAGTTAATACTTGCACAGTTACAAATTTATCAGATAGAAAATCAAGACAATTTATTAGAAAATCTAAGAAGAATAATCCAAACTCTGTTGTTGCAGTTGTGGGTTGTTATTCACAAGTTTCTCCCGAAGAAGTAAAAAGCATTGAGGGAGTTGATGTTGTCGTTGGAACAACAGAAAGAAATAGAATTGTAGATTTAATAGAAGAGTCCAAGAAAAACAATGAAAAGATAAATATTGTTAAGGAATTAAAAAATGTTCGTGAATTTGCCAACACGACAAATTTTGATAGTAACAATAGGACACGTGCCTACATGAAGGTACAAGATGGGTGCAACAGATTTTGTACCTATTGCATCATTCCTTTTGCAAGGGGACCTATTAGGTCTAGGACAATTGAAGACTCAGTTAGAGAAGCAAGGACACTTGCCGATAGGGGATTCAAGGAAATTGTATTAACAGGAATTCACATTGGTTCCTTTGGAATGGACCTTGGAGATATGAGATTAATTGATCTAATAGAAGCCATTGCAGAAGTTGATGGAATTGAGAGAATAAGACTTTCATCTGTTGAGCCAATTATAATAACAGATGACTTTATGGAAAGGGCAGTTAAGACTGGAAAGTTATGTGACCACTTCCATCTTTCTCTTCAAAGTGGATCAAACAATATCCTCAAAGCCATGAATAGACGATACACTCGTGAAGATTACATTGAAAAGGCAAATATTATTAGAAAGTATATGCCTCACGCAGGACTTACAACAGATATAATTGTTGGCTTCCCTGGAGAAAGCCAAGAGGACTTTGAAGATTCAATGAAGATTGTAAAAGAAGTTGGCTTCTCAAGGATTCACGTATTCAAATACTCTAAGAGAAAAAATACAAAGGCAGCTGTCATGAAAAATCAAATTGACGGAAATGTTAAGAAGGAAAGATCTGAAAAATTAATTGCTCTTGGTGAAGAATATCAAGAGATTTTTGAGAGAGAAAACATGAAGACGACACAGTCGGTTTTATTTGAAGAAGAACATGATGGAGTATATTATGGTTACACAACTAACTACATCAGGGTCAAGGCTAAGTCTAATGAAGACCTTACAAATAAAATAAAAAAAGTAAAAATCTTAGATACAGGCGAAATTGCAAATTGTGAAGTTCTTGGTGATTAAATGTTAAAGATAAGAGCTCATCACCTCTTGTGCACAGAAAACTTTGTAGGCGAGGGATATAGTGATGACTTTTCAAAAAATATGACAAGAGTTTTAAAGGAACTAAAAGAGAACCCAGAGGTTAAACTACTAGCTGATCTTGATGATATTTGTGGCCCTTGTCCAGAAAACCTTGGACATAATTGCAAGAATGACGACTTAGTTAAGTCTTACGACAAAAGAGTTTTAGAGTTTTTAAATCTATCTCAAGATGAAATTTATTCATGGGAGGACATAAAAAAGCTTGCCTGTGATATAATATTTTCAAAGAATAGGCGAGAAGAAATTTGTGGAGAATGTCAGTGGAATGAACTCTGCAAAGATGTTGAAGCCAAAAGGAGGTAAGGATGGACTGTTTATTTTGTAAAATAATCAAGGGAGAAATTCCTTCAACAAAACTTTATGAAGATGAACTTGTGTATGCTTTTAGAGACATAGACCCACAAGCTCCAACTCATTTTTTAATCGTTCCAAAGGAACACATATCATCAGCAGATGATCTAGATGAAAACCACAAAGAACTTATAGGTCACATCTTCTTAGTTGCAAAGAAACTTTGTGCTGATGAAGGTCTCACTAAGGGTTACAGGATCGTAAACAATTGCAAAGAAGACGGAGGTCAAACTGTAGATCACCTTCACTTCCATGTACTTGGAGGAAGAAGTTTAAATTGGCCACCAGGTTGATAAAAATTTTTACTAAAGCCGGGATTAATCTCCTGGCTTTTTTTATTTTATCTATTGACTTAAGACAAGGAAATTTGATTTATTAAAAATGTAACACTTTTAAACTTTTAGTTATATCAATAATTGAAAATATTTAATATAATTAATTTAAGAATACATTATGGGAAAATAGACTCTAAAGAAGGAAGATGATTTATGAAATTAGGATTTGTTGATGTTGGTGGAGGAACACGTGGGATTTATGGGGCAGGAGTTTTTGATCATTTAATGGAAGAGGGCATAAGCGGTGACTACTTTATTGGAGTGTCTGCTGGAGCTGCTAATGGTGCATCATTTCTTGCCAAGCAACCAAGAAGGAATTTTGTTTTTTATAATAATTATGCATTTAGAAAAGAATACATGAGCCTACATAATTATTTTAAAACAGGTTCTTATATTAATTTAGATTATATTTATTCGGACTTAAGTGCATCAAATGGAGAAAATCCACTTGACTATAAAACTATGATGGAAAATCCAATGGAATTTGAAATAGTTGCAACAGATGCAAGGACAGGTAAAGCAAAATACTTTAGCAAGAAAGACCTTGTCATTGACCAGTACGACCCTATAAAAGCATCATGTTGTGTTCCAGTTCTGTGTCAGCCTTACGTCATAAATAAGGTTCCCTATTTTGATGGAGGTCTGTCAGACCCAATACCTTTTAAAAGAGCCTTTGAAGCAGGTTGTGATAAGGTGATTCTTATACTTACAAGACCTAAGGATTACTTTAGGGAAAAGAGAAGAGACAAAAAGTTTGTTAGAATACTGAGGAGAAACTACCCAAGACTTTCAAAAACTTTTGCAAAAAGATATGAAGTTTACAACCAAAGTCTCAGGGAAGCCATTGAACTTGAAAAAGAAAACAAAATAATAATTGTTGCACCAAGTGACATAGGAAATTTAAAAACTCTTAGTCAAGACCATGAGCAGTTAGAGAATTTATATGAAATGGGGAGAAGGGACGCAAAAAAAGTCTTAAGCTTGGAAAATATAAATAAGAGTTGATGAAATGAAAATCATAAAAGAAAAATTAAAAAAATTTGAAGATGAAGAAAATATAGACTTAAGTGAAAATGAAAAAAACGTAAAAAATAGATTCAGAAAGATTCAGATTGTTGCCCTGATTTCTTTTTTGTCCATAATTATACTTTTGATTTTTAATCGAAGCGGAAATATGTCCATTGATTCTATAGTAGAAAGTGCTAGTGGAAATCCTATAAAATCTATAATTTCTCTTTTGAGCCTTTTTGCAGTAAAGAGTCTTACAATAATAGTCCCAATAGGGTCTCTTTATCTTGCAAGTGGAATTATCTTTGAACCACTAAAGGCAGTATTAATAAATTATCTTGGTCTATCAATTACACTTACAATACCTTTTATATTGGGAAGATGGTCTGGGACAGAGGAGATGGATTATTTAAGGAAAAAATATCCAAAGCTTAAACAGCTAATAGAAATGCAAAAGAAAAATGAATTTCTAGCAAGCTTTCTAATAAGACTTATTGGATGGTTTCCCTGCGATATTCTTAGCTTCTACTTTGGTGCCTGTAAGACTAACTACATAAAGTATATAACTTCATCACTATTAGGAGCATCAATTGGAGTTATTATTAGTACCATTTTGGGAGATGTAATTTTAAATCCACTTTCTTGGCAATTTATGGGCTTAATACTAATAAAGATTTTAATTTCTGCTTCTGTTATAGGTATAACTTATAGGGTGAATAAAGATAAGTAAAATAAAAATAATGAGCCTAAAAATCTTACTGATGAAGGCATATAACTTTAACTAAAACTGAAAACTTTTCATAGGAATAATTAAAGATCAAAATAGAAAAATATTATTGAAGTTTTGGGATTTATAGAGTATAATAAACCTAAATTGGCCGCGAGGCCATACTCTTTTCTACGAGAGGAGGTTAAAAAATGTCCGAAATCAGGGTTGGTGAAAATGAATCTTTAGACAATGCTCTAAAAAGATTCAAAAGACAATGTGCCACTAGTGGAGTTCTCAAAGAAGTAAGAAAAAGAGAACATTACGAAAAACCAAGTGTTAGAAGGAAGAAAAAATCCGAAGAGGCACGCAGAAAAAAACACAGATATTAAAGAGGGTGTTCTTATGTCTCTAAAAGAGAGACTCATGGCAGACCTAAAGGATGCTATGAAAAATAAAGATAAACTTCGAAAAGATGTTATCACCATGGTTCGTGCAGCTATAAAACAAAAAGAAGTAGATGAACGAGTTGAGCTTGATGACAGTGATATTGAAAATATCATTGGCAAACAGCTAAAAGAAAAAAAATCGTCAATTGAGGAATTTAAAAAGGGTAATAGAGAAGACTTGGTTGAACATACAAACCAAGAAATTGAAATATTACTTGATTACTTACCTGAGCAATTATCAGATGAAGAATTAAAAGGAATCATACAAAAAGTAATTGACGAAAATGAAATAACATCAATGAAGGATATTGGAAAATTAATGAAAAATGTCATGCCATTAATTAAGGGCAAGGCAGATGGTAAGCAAGTTAATGCTATTGCCAAAGAATTATTAAATTAAAACTCGGGGAATTTCCCTGGGTTTTTTTTTACAATTTTTTTGATTTTCAAAGTTAAACTTTAAAATATTAGAAATTTAATTTTTATATTTTACTAGTAAGGAGACATTTATGAGTGATAGAGATTATTTAAGAAAACATAAGGAAGAACTTCCTGTCATTGCTATATGCTATGATTTTGATAAGACCCTGACACCTAATGAGATGCAGGCTCAAGGATATATTCAATCTTTAGGTTATGAAGTAGAAGAATTCTGGAATAAATCAAATGGGATGGCAGCAGACAATGATATGGATGAGAACTTGTCTTATATGTATATGATGGTAAACGAGTTTAAAGATCATCATAAGTTAGATAGAAAAACTTTGGAGGCTTATGGAGCTGAAGTTCAATTGTTTTCAGGAGTTAATGATTGGTTTAAACGTATAAGAGATTATGGGTTAAAGAGAGGAGTTCTTGTAGAGCATTATATAATATCCTCTGGAATTAAAGAGATGATTGAAGGGACAGAAATTGCAAAAAATGGTGAGTTTGAAAAAATTTATGCAAGCTCCTTTTACTTTGATGACAAGGGTATAGCGAGATGGCCAGCTCAAGTAGTTAACTACACAAACAAAACTCAGTTTCTTTTTAGAATTCAGAAGGGAACTTTAGATATTAACGATCCAGGTATAAATGATTATTTTCCACCTGATGAGATTAGGGTTCCCTTTAGAAATATAATTTATATTGGAGATAGCGACACTGATATTCCATGCATGAAGTTAGTAAACACTTATGGTGGATTTTCTGTAGGAGTTTATAATCCCGACCACTCTAAAGAGAAAGTTTATAGGATGATTAAGGACAACAGAATAAAATATTTTGCACCTGCCGACTATAGAGAAAACAAAGAATTAGATCTAATAATAAAAAATATTATAGAGAGAACAGTTTTTAATGAAAAGCTAGAGTCAACCCATTATTCTTGTCTCAAGGAAGCTTCTGAATTTTAATAAATATTAATAATTTAAATTCCTAATCTTTTGTATAATTTAGATTATTGATAAAAATTTTGGGGTAAAATGTTAATAAGTGCAAAGGAGGTTAAATTGAAAAAACAAAAAAATTTATTTTATAGTCTTCCACTTTTAATGCTTTTAATAAACTTTGTCTATGCACAAGGTGAAGGCATAAGATCTTTAGAAAGTATATTTTCTAATGATTACATTTTTGCTATTTTACTTATTGTGGCAATTGTAACAGCAGTTTTTGAAGTTTTGACACCAGGTTTTGGTATATCTGGAATTCTTTCAATAGCCTGCTTTATTGCCTTTTTTTGGGGATCTATAAAAATGGGGAATACAAACATTTTTGAAATCTCCTTATTTGTTATAGGCTTGCTCTTATTAGGCTTTGAAATAATGATACCAGGATTTGGAGTTGCTGGGGTCAGTGGGATTATTGCAGTTTCTGCAGGCTTAGTCTTGTCAATGAGCGACATTTATTTTGCTCTGTTTTCCCTTGCCCTTGCTCTAGTTATTGCATTAATTCTTGGATATGTGCTAGTTAAAAGAGGAATTAATTCTGAAGCAATTAATAGGCTTAGACTTTTTAAAGAAAGTTCTAGCGATAAGGGCTATGTAAGTGTTAAGGCTGAAGAGGTTTCGATGGGCGATATATTAATTACAAAAACTCCCCTTAGACCAACAGGTTATGCTATATTGGGAGATAGGAAGATAGAAGTAGTTTCAAATACTGGATTTATTGGAAAAGATGAATCAGTAGTTGTTGTTAGAATTAGTGGCGCAAGAATTTACGTCGAAAAAAATTAGGAGGAATTATGTCATATTATCCAATTGGAAGTATCTTAATAATTGCAGTAATCATCATCGTGGTTTCCATGTTCTTGTCCTTCGTACCCGTTGGACTTTGGGTAACTGCATTTTTCTCTGGTGTTAAAATCAAAATATCAGAGCTTATTGGAATGAAACTTAGAAGAGTTAAGCCATCAAGAATTGTTAGACCTGCTATAAAGGCAACTAAGGCTGGACTTAATCTTGAAATATCTAGTCTTGAAGCCCACTACCTTGCAGGTGGTAATGTCAACACTCTTGTAGATGCACTTATAGCTGCACAAAGGGCAAACATACCTCTTCAATTTGAAAGGGCAGCTGCTATTGACCTTGCAGGTAGAGATGTTCTTGAAGCAGTTCAAGTTTCTGTAAATCCAAAGGTAATTGAAACACCAAATATCTCTGCTGTTGCTCAAGATGGTATTGAAGTTATAGTTAAGGCAAAGGTAACTGTTAGGGCCAACATAGAAAGACTTGTTGGTGGTGCAGGTGAACAAACTATTATTGCAAGAGTTGGAGAAGGTATTGTAACAACAGTGGGTTCATCAAAGAGTTATAAGTCAGTTCTAGAAAACCCTGATTCAATTTCAAGAGTTGTATTAGACAAGGGACTTGACTCAGGTACAGCTTACGAAATTTTATCTATTGATATAGCAGATGTTGACGTTGCAAGAAATATTGGGGCAAGATTGCAAACTGATCAAGCCGAAGCTGATAAGAGAATATCTGAAGCTAAGGCATCAGAAAGACGTGCTATGGCCCTTGCTCGTGAACAAGAAATGAAGGCTGAAGTAGAAGCCATGAGGGCAAAGGTAGTAGAAGCAGAGTCTCAAGTACCAATTGCAATGGCAGAAGCTTTAAAAAGTGGAAATCTTGGAGTCTTTGATTATTATAAAATGCAAAATATAAACTCTGATACTGATATGAGAAAGTCAATTTCAAAAATACCTGAAAAGAACCACAAAAAGGACAATAAATAATGGGATCTATTTTTAGTTTAGTAATTGCTATTATTTCTCTCATGCCGGCCATAATATTCATTGTGATTTTCAAAGTTCTCTTAACTGTTCTTAATAGAGGAAAAAAGAAAATAACAGAGGATTTTTATGAAGATGATAGAAATAATCCAAATTCTAAAAATATTCATGGTAACATGAAATCAGATTCAGAAAGTTTAATTGATGAAATCAAAAAAATAATCAAAGAAGAAAAAGAAAAAGAGAAAGAAAAAGATAAGAAGGAAACTTTAGGAAAAAGTATTAAAGAAATCTTTAAAGAAGAAAAGGATAAATCTGAAGATAAGATTAGAGAAAAAAGTGATAAAAAACTTGTCAATAAAGACCCTATTTATGCCCAAAGAGAACTTAAGAGGAAACTTATAGAAAAGAAATCTTTAGCGGATAAAGATTTAAAAAATTCAAAATCTGAAGATAAGAAGGAAGTTTTAGAAGGTTCTCTTAATCTAGAGAAAATTCCTGACAAGATTTTTGAAAGTGAATTCATAAAAGAATGCGAATCAGACAGGGTTATTTATGAAGATGAAGAGGGCGAAAACTTTATTGATAATTTCCTAAACTTTAATGAAGAAGATTTACCTAAAATTCAAATTTATAAAGAGATTTTTGATAAACCTTTAAGTCTTAGATAAATCAAGGCTTGCTTTCCATAATCTATGGAAAAGTAGGCCTTTTTGTGGTATCATTAAAGTCACGTTTAAGGGGGTATATTTTTTGACAAAAATGGAAAAATCCATTGAAATTAATGATATAAATTTGATGTCAATTTTATTTGGAAAGCTAGATGAAAATATTGCTCTTATAGAAAAAGAACTAGGGCTTATTATTAAATCCAAGGCAGACAAGATTTTTATAAGCGGAGAAGAAGACGCAGTTGAAGACGGGGCAGTTCTTTTAACAAACTTAGTTGAAACTGCTAGACAACAAAATTCTTTAAGTCTATCAGATGTAAGATACGCGATTTCACTTATTAAAAATAATGAAAAGAGGCCAGTGGCAGAGCTCTTAAAGGATACCTTGGTTTATACATCCATGGGTAAGCCCATTCGAGCTAAGACTCTTGGTCAAAAGAGATATATCGACAACATAAACAATAATGACATTGTTTTTGGGATTGGACCAGCAGGTACTGGTAAAACATATCTTGCTATGGCAGCAGCAGTTCGTGCCTTTAAAGCAAAAGAAGTTAACAGAATTATTTTGACAAGACCTGCAGTAGAGGCAGGAGAAAACTTGGGTTTCCTTCCTGGAGATTTACAAAATAAAGTAGATCCTTATTTAAGACCCCTTTACGATGCATTGTTTGAAATACTTGGACATGACACATATAACAATTTATTTGAAAAGGGACTTATTGAGGTTGCACCACTTGCTTATATGAGGGGTAGAACTCTTGACTCAGCCTTTGTTATCTTAGATGAGGCACAAAACACCACTAATGAACAAATGAAGATGTTTTTGACAAGACTTGGATATGGTTCTAAGGCTATTGTCACTGGTGATGTTACACAAATAGACCTACCAAGAGGTAAGCAATCTGGTCTAAAGACAGTGTTGAAGATTCTTGATGGAGTAAAGGGAATTGGAATAACTTATCTAAATAAAAATGATATTGTTCGTCACGCCCTTGTTCAAAGAATAATTGATGCATACGAAAAATATGAAAAGACAAATGATAAGGCCAAAAAAGTAATTGAGGCCAAGAAGTCAAAGAACTGGAGTAAATAATGGAAGTTTACTACGATGACAGGCAAGATGATATAGAAATAACTGATGAAATAAAATCATTAGTTGAAAAATCAATTGCTTCTGTTTTAAAAGTTGAAGGTCTTGATGATGAAGTTGAAGTATCTGTTTCCTTTGTTGGAGATGAAGAAATAAAGAACTTAAATAGGGACTATAGGGGAGTAGATAAGTCCACTGATGTTTTATCTTTTCCCATGGATGATGAATTTATTATAGACAAGAGGATTCTTGGAGATGTTATAATAAATACAAGAAGAGTAATGGAACAAGCAGAAGAGCTTGGTCATTCTCATGAGAGGGAACTTTCTTATTTAACAGTACACAGCATTCTCCATCTCTTAGGATACGATCACATGGAAGATGAAGACAAGAGAGAAATGAGAGAAAGAGAAAAGTTATCCATGAAGGAACTTGAAATTTATAGGTGATTTTATGAAAAAAGGACGCTTTATTTCATCATTTAATTACGCAGTCCAGGGTATTATTTCTGTTTTGAAAACAGAGAGAAACATGAAGTTTCATTATCTTGCTGCTCTTGGAATTATAATCTTGTCACTTTTCTTCGATATATCATCTACAGAATTTCTCTTAATGTTATTTGCCATTACGCTGGTTGTATTTGCAGAAATGATTAACACTGCAATAGAAAGGACTGTTGATTTAGTAGTACAGGAATACAACCCTATTGCAAAGTATATAAAGGACGTATCAGCGGGAGCAGTTTTAATTACAGCATTAAATGCAGTTGTCGTTGCTTACTTAGTATTTTATGACAAGTTTGCTTCTTTTGGGGATTTGCTTCTATTTAAAATAAAGAATATGCCAAATCACTTGGCCTTTGTATCCTTGCTTATCATTATTATAGCAACAGTTGGTGCCAAGCTTTTGATGGCTAAGAGAAGTGGAGGTACATATTTCCAAGGAGGCGGCCTAAGTGGTCACTCGGCAATTTCTTTTTGTGCTGCCACAATTATAACTATGATAGCAGAAAATTCTCTTGTGACACTTTGCTCCTTTGGGCTGGCTTTTCTCGTTGCAGAAAGTAGGGTAGAAGGTAAAATTCACAAGGTTTCCGAAGTTATAGTTGGAGCAATCCTTGGGATTTGTGTAGCAATATTTGTTTTTAAGGTAGTTGGTTAAATGGAATATAAAAAATTAATTGAACTTGCTATTGATGCAAGAGATAATATGACATATACGCCTTACTCACACTTTAACGTGGGTTGTGCAGTTGAGATGGAAGATGGGTCAGTTTATACTGGTGGAAATATTGAAATAGCTTCTTACTCTCCAACTAACTGCGCAGAGAGGACCGCAATATTTAAAGCAGTATCTGAAGGTAAGAGAGAGATTAAAAAGATAGTTGTAGTTGGGGATAGTGATTACACTTTCCCTTGTGGAGTATGTAGACAAGTTATTCGTGAATTTTCAAAAAATCCTGAAATAATAATAGCGAACTCTACTGAAGACTATAAAATATTTGGGATGGAGGAAATTTTACCTCATTCCTTTGGTCCAGAAGACCTGGATGGAGATGAAAATGACAGAAAATAATTTTAAATCGGGATATGTATCAGTTATAGGGAGGCCCAATGTTGGTAAGTCTACCTTACTAAATGCAATAATTGGAGAGAAAATTTCAGCTATTTCTTCAAAGCCTCAAACAACAAGACAAAATATTACCTTTATCCATACAGATGAAGATGCTCAAATAATATTTTTAGATACACCTGGAATACAAAAACCAAAAAATAAGTTGGGAGAATTCATGCTAACTGAATCTAAAGAGGGCATAGAAGATTCAGATGTTATTACCTATATAGTGGATACTTCAAAAAAAATTGGTAGGGCTGAAAGATCAATTATAGATATCTTAAAAGAATATAAAGGTAAACTACCTATTATACTTTTAATAAATAAGGTTGATACAATAAGAAAAGATGAACTCTTAGAAATTATTTCAATGTATGCAGAAGAAGAGATTTTTGATGATATAATCCCTATATCTGCGATGAAAAATGATGGTGTAGATATTTATCTAGAAATACTTAAAAAGTTTTTGAAGCCAGGACCAATGTACTATCCAGAAGATATGATTACTGACAAAAATGAGAGATTTATTGTTGCAGAAATCATAAGAGAAAAGGGACTTATGTATTTAAATGAAGAAGTTCCACATGGCCTTGCCATCTCAATTGAAAAATTCAAAAAAAGAGCAGACAAAAATATGTATGATATTGATGCAAATATCTACGTTGAAAGAGATACTCACAAGGGAATTCTTATTGGGAAAAATGGTTCCATGCTAAAGAGAATTGGGACTGAAGCAAGAGAAGAAGCCGAAAGACTTCTAGATGCCAAGGTAAATCTTCAAATTTGGGTTAAGGTTGAGAAAAACTGGAGAGATAGAGACAATTTGGTAAAAAGATTTGGTTACGACAAATAATTACACTCTAGGCATAGTCCTAAATGAAATGGGATTTGGTGAATCATCTAAAATAATTAGGGTTTTTACCAAGGAATATGGGAAGATTTCCATTATGGTAAAGGGAGCAATGAGTCCTAAATCTAGAAATTTAAGTGTTTCACAAGTTTTTGGTCTAAATGAATATCTTCTAAAAAAGGGGCAAAGTTTTTTCTATATAAGTGATTCAAAAATTTTAGAATCGAACTTTAAAATTAGAGAAAATTACGATAACTTAGTTTACGCATCCTTATTACTAGAGATTATAGACAAATCATCTATAAGTGGTGAGGCTAACAAAAAAGCCTTTGATCTTTTGAGAAAAACCTTAAATTTTTTTAATTTTACTAAAGACCCTATAGGTCTTGCTCTTGCCTTTGAATTAAAATATCTTAGTTTTATAGGTTACAGACCAAAACTTAATATTAAAGAAAAATCTTATTTCTCTATTAGAGAAGGCATAATCGATTTTCAAGATCCTTATTCTTTTTCATTGACAAGGAGAGATTTACTTTTCTTAAATGCAATTCTTTATGGAAAGCTTGAAGAATTAGAAAATATAGAAGATATTGAAAAAAGCAGAAAAAAATATCTGCATAATATTATAATAAAATATATAAAATACAATTTAGATATAAGCAGTTTTAAGTCTGACAAGCTGTTTAATTAAGGAGGAAAAAATGTATTTCCAAGATTTAATAATGACATTGGAAAATTATTGGAAGGAAAAGGGAGCAATAATTATGCAACCTTACGACATTGAAAAAGGTGCGGGAACTATGAATCCTAATACATTCTTAAGGTCTCTTGGACCAGAAGAATGGAAGGTAGTTTACGTTGAACCTTCAAGGAGACCTGCAGATGGTAGATATGGTGAAAATCCAAATAGACTTTATCAACATCACCAATTGCAAGTTATTTTAAAACCATCTCCAGAAGATGTCCAACAACTTTATCTTGATTCTCTTTTTGCAATTGGAATCGACCCAAAAAAACACGATATTAGATTTGTTGAAGACAACTGGGAGTCTCCTACACTTGGTGCATGGGGTCTTGGTTGGGAAGTTTGGCTTGATGGAATGGAAGTAACACAATTTACTTATTTCCAACAAGTAGGTGGAGTAAACCTTGACCTTGAAAGTGCAGAGCTTACTTATGGACTTGAAAGAATTGCTATGTATCTTCAAAATGTTGAGTCAGTTTATGATATTAAGTACAATGAAAACATAACATACGGAGAAGTATTTAAGAAAAATGAATATGAGCACTCAAAGTATGCCTTTGAAACAGCTGATATTGATATGCTAAGAAAACTTTTTGATATGTATGAAGCTGAAGCTCAAAGAACTATTGAAGAAGATATTGTTATAGATGCCTATGACTACACTCTTAAGTGTTCTCATGCCTTTAACTTACTAGATGCTAGAGGAGCTCTTTCTGTTTCTGAAAGAACAAGTTACATTCAAAGAGTAAGGAATCTTGCCAGAATTGTAGCAAAAACTCATTTAAAACACAGAGAAGAAATGAATTATCCCCTTATAAATAGAGGTGAAATAGATGAATAATTATTTACTTGAAATTGGAGTTGAAGAGTTACCATCAAGATTTGTCAACATGGCAATAGAACAACTCAGAGAAAAATCACAAAAATTATTAGTAGAAAATGAACTTGGATTTAAAGATGTTAAAGTTTATGCAACTCCAAGAAGACTTAGTCTTATTATCGAAGGACTAGATGAAAAACAAAAAGATATAACTAAGGAAGTAAAAGGTCCTGCCCTTAAGATTGCCTATGATGATGAAAAAAATCCTACAAAACCTCTATTAGGCTTTATGAATTCTCAAAAAATCACAGAAGAAGATATTGTCATTAAAGAAGTAAAGGGTACTGACTATGTGTTTGCTCACATTTCTTCAATAGGAAGAGACTCTGCAGAAATTATAAAGGAAATAATCCCTGGTCTTATTAAAGACATTAATTTCCCAAAAAACATGCGTTGGGGTGGAAAAAACATCAGATTTGCCAGACCAATTAGATGGGTTGTTTCACTTTTAAATGACAAAGTTGTTGAATTTGATTTTGAAGGAATTCAAGTTAGTAACATAACAAAGGGCCACAGATTTTTAGGTTCATCTGAAATAAAAATTGATAAGGTAGAAAATTATGAAAAATTACTAGAAGATAACTATGTAATTTTAGACCAAAATAAGAGACGTGAAATTATTAAATACGAATCCACAAAGATTGCTAAATCATTAGGTGGCGAAATTCACGAAAATGAAGATCTTTTAGAAGAACTTACTTACATCGTTGAGTATCCTACTCCAATAAAGGGCTCAATTAAAGAAAAATACCTAAGTCTTCCAAAGGAAGTTGTAACAACAACTATGATTGACCACTTGAGATTTACTCCAATCTACTCTCAAGATGGGGGACTTTTACCATACTTTATTACTGTAAGAAATGGTACAAGAGATTACGAAGATATAGTTATTGCAGGAAATGAAAAAGTTCTTGGTGCAAGACTAGAAGATGCTAAATTTTTCTACGATGATGATATTTCAAAACCACTTGAAGACTATGTTGAAAACTTAAATGGAGTTCTTTTCCATGATAAGCTTGGAACAATGCTTGATAAAGAAAAGAGAGATGGTGTAGTTGCAAATAAAATTGCAGAGTCTCTTTCCTTTGCAGATGAAGCTATTGATGCAATAAAAAGAGTAGCCCATCTTTCAAAAGCAGACTTAACTACAAAAATGGTAATTGAATTTACAGAACTTCAAGGTGTAATTGGTGAAATTTACGCTCTAAAATCTGGAGAAAAGGAAATTGTTGCAACTGCAATTAGAGAACAATATCTTCCAAAGTTTGCAGGAGATAAACTTCCAGAATCAAGTGTAGGTTCAATATTCTCTCTTGCTGATAAAATTGACACTATAGCTGGGCTTTTTGCAATTGGAGAAATTCCTACTGGATCAACAGATCCCTTTGCACTTAGAAGATCTGCAATTGGTGTAATCAACATTATTAGAAATAATTCTTGGAAATTTAATTTAGACGAAGCGGTAGAAGCAAGTTTATACGAATATATTAATGATCTTGGTCTAACATTTAACCACGAGGAAGTTATTGCCAATGTAAGAGATTTCTTCTTAGGAAGAATTAAGACAATGCTTCAAGATGAAGGAATAAGATATGATATTATTGATTCTGTTTTAATTCCTGAAAGTGAAATTCACAATATCTTTGATAAAGCTAAAGAATTAAATGAATGGTTTAAGGAAGATAGAAGCAAATTTGTTGATGCCTATAATAGAATTAATAACTTGACTAAGAATGTTGATTTACTTGAAGTAAAGGAAGACTTACTAGTTGAAGAAGCAGAAAAAGATTTATATATGAAATATTTAGAAATTGATGGAAGCTTTAAGGAAGCCCTAGCAGAAGAAAAATATATGGAAGCTATGGACTTGTTAAATGACCTTGTACCATCAATTGATAAATTCTTTGACAATGTTATGGTAATGGCTGAAGACGATAAGATAAGAGAAAATAGACTTGGACTAATCAATAGGATAGAGGAAAATATTCAAAAAATATTAAAAATCGAAAATATTGTAGAATAGGTCGGTGAGTAGATGAAATTCAGCGATAGGCAGACTGAAATAATTGAAATTGTAAAAGAAAAGGGACCTATTACTGGCGATGACATTGCAGAAATTCTTGGGCTATCAAGGGCTACAATAAGGTCAGACCTTTCAGTTCTCACTATGATTAATATTTTGGGAGCAAGACCAAAATTTGGATATTTCTACACAGGTAAATCCATTTTTTCTCAATTATCCCAAGATCTTAAAAGTTTAAGGTTAAAAGACTATATGTCCCTTCCTTTTTCTTGTGACCAAAAGACTTCTGTATATGATGTAGTCGTGGATCTTTTTATGGAAGATTTATCATCTATGTTTATAACAGAAGATGGTTATCTTGCAGGAATTGTATCTAGAAAAGATTTAATTAGATTTATGATAGGGGATGCGGATATAAAAAAGACTCCTGTCAGTGTAATTATGACAAGAATGCCCAATGTTTTTTATGTAAACATTGAAGATAGTATCTATAAGGCTGCCAATTTAATTGTGACAAAGGGTATTGACTCCCTTCCTGTTGTTAAAGTAAAAAATGAAAAGGATCTAGAAGTTGTAGGCAGATTTACAAAAACCAATGTTACAAGGCTTTTTGTAGATGTATGTGACCAAGAGATTGTATAGGAGGAGAAATGAATAAAGACGATAATCAACTCACTATTTTTGTAATTTCTGATTCTATTGGAGAAACTGGAGAATTAATTGCAAAATCATCTGCAAGACAATTTGAAAAAGAAAATTATGAAATTATTAGATATCCTTATCACAATAGTATTGAGCAAATAAAGCCAGTTCTTGAAAAGGCATCTGAAATAAAAAATAGTCTTATAGTCTATACGAATGTTGTTAAAGAAACTAGAGATTTTATTGAAGAAAAAACTCACGAGTTAAAGCTTCATACAGTTGATGTTATGGGTGAACCACTTCTTCAAATACAAGATATCCTTGGTTATGAACCACTTAGAGAACCTGGTCTCATAAGAAGACTTGATGAAAATTATTTCAAGAAAGTTGAATGTGTTGAGTTTGCAGTTAAGTACGACGATGGCAAGGATCCTCGTGGTGCAAAAAAAGCAGACATATGTTTAGTTGGAATTTCTAGAACATCGAAGACACCTTTATCAATGTATCTTGCAAATAAATTATACAAAGTTGCCAATATTCCTCTAGTACCAGAAGTTCCTGTTCCTAGGGAAGTATATGAAAAAGATGTAGACAAGATTATAGGGCTTACAGCAAATCCAGAAAAGATTATTTCTGTAAGAGAACAAAGATTGAAATCTCTTGGACTTACTTCTGGAGCAAAGTATGCAAATTACGATAGGATAAGAGAAGAGTTAAATTATTCAAAACAAGTTATGGAAGAACTTGGCTGTTTTGTTATTGACGTATCTGATAAAGCAATAGAAGAAACGGCAGAAATTATTATTAACCACATGGAATCCAGGAAGTGATTAGATGAAGCTTCGAGTTGAGAGAGAAAAACTTGAACATAAAATGTTTTTTGAATATGCCACTTTTGCAGATTCAAGCTTGGGGAGAAAAAAAGAAGAAGAAAAATGTAATCTTAGGACTGATTTTCAAAGAGACAGGGATAGGATAATCCACTCAAAGAGTTTTAGAAGACTAAAACATAAGACTCAGGTCTTTATTTCTCCTGAAGGAGATCATTTTAGGACGAGACTCACTCACACTCTAGAAGTTAGTCAAATAGGCAGGACGATAGCAAGAGCTCTAAGGCTAAATGAAGACCTAGTAGAAGCCATTGCGCTTGGCCATGATCTAGGGCATACTCCCTTTGGTCACTCTGGTGAGGCAGTTTTAAATGAATTAAAATCTACTGGTTTTATTCATGGAGAACAGTCCTTAAAAGTTGTAGATTTTTTGGAAAGATCTGATAAAAGAATTGGATTGAATTTAACAGAGGAAGTTCGTGATGGAATTCTAAATCACTCAGGTAGTGGGAAGGCAAAAACTCTTGAGGGTAAAATTATAAAATTTGCTGATAGGATTGCCTATATAAATCATGATATTGACGATGCTATAAGGGCAGGTATTATTTCTGAAGCTTCATTACCTAAGGAATTGACAAATGTTCTTGGCAATACCTCTTCACAAAGAATAAATAAAATGATTAATGCCCTAGTGGAAAACTCTTATGGAAAACCAATTGTTGAAATGGAAGAGGAAGTTTATCAAGCCACAATGGAGCTTAGACAATATATGTTTAAGAACGTTTATATGGACCCTGTGGTTAAAAGTGAAGAGATAAAAATTAAGAGGCTACTAACAGAGCTTTATAATTTTTATATGGAGGACTTAAGTAGAATTCCAGAAAATCACCTAAGTCTTTATGATGATAGAAATCACAGTGACGAAGATATTGTGTCAGATTATATTGCAGGTATGACTGATACTTATGCTAAAAAACAGCTAAAAAATATTTTTATACCGAAGGGATGGAGCATTTAATTGTATGTAATAAATGACAATGTTCTTGATGAGATTAGAGATAGGGCAGATATTGTTGATTTAATTGGAGAATATGTGGACCTCAAAAGGTCTGGATCCAATTATATGGGACTCTGCCCTTTTCATTCTGAGAAAACTCCTTCTTTTTCTGTTTCACCATCCAAATCAATTTTTAAATGTTTTGGATGTGGAGTAGGTGGAGATGTAATTACCTTTGTAATGAAAAGAGAAAATCTTAGCTTTCCAGAGGCTGTAGAATTTCTAGCAGATAAGTACAATGTTAGGCTAGAAGTTTATAAGGATGAAAATAAAGAAGCTCGCGAAAAAAGAAATAGATTGTATGAAATTAATAGGGAAGCCGGTCTTCATTTTTTAAAAAATTATGAAGCATCACAAAAAACGCAATTATATTTAAAAAATAGGATGCTAAGTGATAAGACTATAAGGTCATATGGAATTGGTTACTCAAAGGATTCATGGACAGATCTCTACGATCACTTGACAAAAATGGGTTACAGGGAAGATGAGCTTCTAGAACTCAATCTAATTTCAAAGAGTAAAAATGGTAATTATATAGATAGATTTCGCGACAGGGTTATGTTTCCAATTATAAATAGGAATAATAGAATAATAGGCTTTGGAGCAAGAGCTTTTGGAGATGCGAAACCAAAGTACTTAAACTCAAGAGAAACTCCAATATTTCATAAGGGAAGTAATGTTTTTAATATAAATATCATCTCAAGAGAATCCACTCGAGAAAGAATAATCTTGGTAGAAGGATATATGGATGTTATTTCTCTCTACAATAGTGGTATAAATTATAGTGTAGCAAGCCTTGGTACGTCACTTACTATAGACCAGGCTAATATTATAAAGAAAATGGCAAGGGATATTTACATTTGCTATGATAGCGATAGTGCAGGTATCAATGCGACTTCAAGAGCCATAGATATATTTTTACAAGCTTCTGTAAAACCAAAAATAATAGAACTCGAGGGAGGTCTTGACCCTGATGATTTTATTAAAAAGTATGGAGTAGAAGGCTTTGAGAATAAAATCAAATCTGCCATATCTTATATTGAATTTAAAATAAAAAAGCTTAAAGAGAATTTTAATTTAGAAGATAGTGAAGGTCTTAGCAATTTTACCATTGAATCGGCTAAAATTCTTTCAAGTATTAAGAATCCTATTGAAAGAGATATTTTTGTAAAAGACTTTTCGAGAAAATACAATATTTCCTATACAGCAATTGAAAATTATATTAATTATTTAAATAGAAATAAACTAAAGGAAACGAAAAGAGAAAAATTTAAGGTAAAGAAAAATACAAATGTTGTGAAATCTAACAAGGCTAGAGCACAAGAGGAATTATTATCTTATTCTTTACTGGACAATGATATTTACAAGTATATAAAAAATAAAATTGAGGTTTTTTATTTTACTAATGCAATGACAAGGGCAGTATTTGAAGAGATACCTAGGCTTTATGAAGAGGAGATGGAAGTAAGGGACTTTCTATCACTTCTAGAGTCCAACAGACTAATAGATAAAGAATTCGTGGGAAACATACTTAGTATTATTAATGACATTCATGTTAACGATAAGATAGTTGATGAATTAATAAACACTATAGAGGGAAATTATCTCCGAGATCGAAAAAACAAAATCCTCGAAAATATCGAAAAACTTCAAGGTGAAGAGAATAAAAATCTTCTTCTCGAGGCTTTAAAAGAATTACAAGAAATTAATTTAAAGCTAAACGAGTTGAAAGAGGAGGGCAATTATGAGTGAAAATTTAAAGAATAAGGAATCAATTGAGGAAATAAAGGACCAGCTTTTAAAGGATGGAAAAAAAGATGGTAAACTCACATATGAAGAAATAGGTGATGCCTTCGAAAAATATGAAATTGATTCTGATGATATAGATGAATTATACAAGGTCTTTGAAAAAGAAGGAATAAACTTAGTCGATAAAAAAGACTCAAAAGATGATGACGATGAAGTAGATGTTACTAAAGAGGATTTGTCAGTCCCTAAGGGTGTTACAGTAGACGACCCTGTAAGGATGTATCTTAAAGAGATTGGGAAAATTTCTCTTTTAACTGCTGAAGAAGAAGTTGAAATAGCAAAAAGAATGGAAGAAGGCGACGAACTGGCTAAGAAAGAGCTTGCTGAAGCCAATTTAAGACTTGTAGTATCTATTGCTAAGAGATATGTGGGTAGAGGCATGAGCTTCTTGGACCTAATTCAAGAAGGAAACCTAGGACTTATGAAGGCAGTAGATAAATTTGATTACACAAAGGGTTTTAAGTTTTCAACTTACGCTACTTGGTGGATAAGACAAGCTATTACAAGAGCTATAGCTGACCAAGCAAGGACTATTAGGATTCCAGTTCACATGGTAGAAACTATAAATAAACTTGTGCGAGTTCAAAGACAATTAGTACAAGACCTTGGACGTGATCCTCTTCCTGAAGAAATTGCAGCAGAAATGAATTTAGATGTTGAAAGAGTTCGTGAAATTCAAAAGATTGCTCAAGAACCAGTTTCACTTGAAACTCCAATCGGTGAAGAAGAAGATTCTCATTTGGGAGACTTTATACCAGATGATGAAATTCTTTCACCACAAGATGCTGCTACCTTTACACTTTTAAAGGAACAACTTAACACAGTTCTTGAAACTTTAACTGAGAGAGAAAAGAAGGTTCTAACACTTAGATTTGGACTTGATGATGGTAGGGCAAGAACACTTGAAGAAGTTGGTAAGGAATTCGACGTTACTCGTGAAAGAATTAGACAGATTGAGGCCAAGGCTCTTAGAAAGCTTCGTCATCCATCTAGGTCAAAGAAATTAAAGGATTATTTAGAATGATAAAATTATCAAAGAGGCTTAATAAAATTGCAGAACTTGTTGATTTTGGAGCTTCGGTAATTGATGTGGGCACAGACCATGGATATGTGCCCAATTTTTTATGCGAAAATAAAATCTCAAGTGACATTATTGCAACAGATATCTCAAAAAATTCTCTAGAAAAATCTATAGAGCTCACAAGAGAATTAGGGAACGAGAATGAAATTAGAAATATTTTAGCAAATGGAATTGTAAATGAAGATAGGGATAATATAATTATTGCAGGTCTTGGAGGAATTCAAATTGCAGAAATAATTGCTAATTCAATTAACATTGCAAAGTCTTCAAGAAAACTAATTTTGCAACCCATGCAAAAGACTAATATCTTGCGTCGTGAATTAAATAATATGGGTTTTGAAATTTTTGATGAGGAAATTATCTATGAAGATGATCGATACTTTGAAATAATTCTTGCTAAATTTTCAAATTACAAAAATAAGAGCTTAGAAGAAGAGGACTTTTATTTTTCAAAAAAATTAATTGAGAAAAAAGATGAGACTTATCTTGAATATCTAAAAGAGAAAAAAGAATATTTAACTACTATCATAAGAAGCTTTGATACAGATAGTCCAAGGTCAAAAAAGAGAAGTCAAGAATTGAATAGTTTACTAGATAAAGTGGAGGAGGCAATAAATGAAATATCCAATTGAAGAAATTAAAAGTTTTATGGAAGCTTGGGCAAAAAACGAATACCAACTTTCTTGGGATAACTCCGGTAGTCAAGTAGAATTTAAAGAAAACACTGACTCTGTAGTCCTTGCCATGGATGTAACTGATAAAGTTATATATAAGGCTTTAGAGATGGATGCAAAACTAATTATAAGCCACCACCCAATGTTTTTTTCTGGCTCAAAAAATATAATTGAAGGAACCTATCTTGGCGACAACATAATAAAACTTATAAAGAATAATATTTCCGTTTTTTCTTATCATACGTCAATGGACGTAGCAGAGGATGGAGTCAATGACACCCTATTCGAAAAATTAGATTTAAAGAATAAGTCTATATTAACCTATGAAGAAGAAAAGCCCATGGGACTTATTGGAGAATTTGAGAGAGAATTGACTCTTACAGATTTAGACAAGTTCTTAAGAGAGAAACTTCAAGTTGCTAAAATTAAATATTATGGAAGAGAAGATAGAAATATTAAAAAAGTTGCGATACTTGGAGGAAGTGGATCAGACTTTATTAGCCAAGCTAAAGAGGCAGGAGTAGATGCTTATATAACTTCTGATATAAAGTATCATGACGGACAAAGAGCCTATGAAGATGATTTAATCTTAGTTGATGTGGGACATTTTTATTCAGAGAGAATAATTCTTCCAAAGATTAAGAAGAAGCTTCAAGAAAATTTTAAGGACTTAGATTTTTATATTCAAGAGTCATCAAGCTTTGAGCTTGATATTTAAGCTTCTAAGTGGTAAGATTATCTAGTAAGTAAATTGGTCAACTGCACATATGTGAGGAAAGTCCGCGCTCCACAGAGCAGGGATGCTGGCTAACGGCCAGTGGGGGTGACCCCAAGGCTAGTGCAACAGAAATATACCGCCCTAGGGTAAGGTTGGAAAGGCGAGGTAAGAGCTCACCAGGTCATTAGTGATAATGATGCTATGTAAACCCCATTCGGAGCAAAACCAAATAGGAATAACAGATGTTGCTCGCATCTGCCGGTAGGTAGGTTGCTAGAAATTATAGGTAACTATAATTCAAGATTGATAGTTGACAAAACAGAACGCGGCTTATAGATTTGCTTACTACATACAAATAAATATTAATTCAAACAAAAGTTACAAAAAAGTTAAAATTATTTTAACAATTTTGTAACTTTTTGTTGTTTTTTTGTAATTACTTTGCTATACTTAAAAAGTAACCAAGATAGTACGAATATAATTATTATTAAAATACAGAGTATAGGAGTTGTTAGTATTGGTTTCCTTTAAAAATAAATTGCCACTAGGTCTATTTGCACTTTGTGCAGTTTCAATAGTGGGCATGAAAGATACAGGAGTATTTATTAACGAACATGTACAAAAGACATACAGTGGCAATGAAATAGACTTTTCTATTGGAGAAAAGGTCGAAGTTCTTGAAAGAAAGGGTAATGACTACTTTGTTCAAAAGGGCAAGGCTAAGGTTACTATTCCACAAGATAAATTATTACTTACAGAAGTTAATGTTCCAACATACAAGGTTGTAAAGGCTAGCCCAATTTTAGATGATAATGGTAAAATCATCAGAAGCTTATTCATAGATGAATATGCAATTGGAGTTTCAGCTGATAACGACAAAGTTAAGATTAAATGTAACGACGGAACTGTTGGTAATGTTGATGTAAAAGCACTTAAAAAGATTGCTGATAAAAGAAATAATGTAACTAATGTTGAAGTTAAAAACAAAACAGTAGCTACTAATGAAAATGGAAAAAAATTAAACTTAAATAAGAGACAAGTTGTAAATGTTGTTGACTTTGTAGAAGGCTTCTTCGTTATTGAAGACAATGGATCTAACTACAATGTACCAGCTAAGGATCTTAACATCGCTTCTGGCATTAAGGTAGAAAAAGTTGAAGATAACAAAGACGCAGCAATTGTATCTAATGACGAAAAAGAAATTCAAGAAGCTATAAAGAATAAAGACGCTATAAAAGTTAACTTTGAAACAAAGAAAGTTGCAGGACCAAATGCCTCAATAGCTGCAAAGGTAATTTCTTCTGCAGAGAATAAACTTGGATCTACATATGTATATGGAGATACTGGTAAAGCTGGATTTGACTGTTCAGGTCTTGTTTATTCAATCTATAATGACGAACTTGGCATTTCAATTCCAAGATCTTCTAGAACACAATCAACTTTTGGAAAACAAGTAGCTAAGTCTGACTTACAAGAAGGAGATTTAGTATTCTTTAATACAACAGGTAGTGGCGTTAGTCATGTTGGTATTTATGTTGGAGATGGAAAATTCATCCACGCTTCATCAGGACAAGGAAAGGTTATGACTTCTTCTTTATCTGAAGGATACTACCAAGACAGATATGTAAACGCAACACGTGTATTATAATTAAATTTTAAATTAAGAGCCTAAGGGCTCTTTTTTTTATAAATTTTTATAGAATATATTTTAATGATTTGAATTATCTAAAAACTTTTAATTAGTTAATTTTAAAAATTATTATTCAAGCTTAAAAATATTTATTTTTCCATGAATTAAAAAAGTAAAATTTTACTACTTTTATTGGAATTCAGTGGTAAAATTATAAGAGTAATAATTTTAAAAATAAATTTTATAAGGAGGAGAAATGAAAAAAAATAATTTTTTTAATTCTTTAGTTTTTAAACTAATATTAGGAATTATTATAGGAATTTTTGTTGGTAGAATTTCCAACGAAGGCGCGATTGTTGCAATTGATTCAGTTAAAAGAATTATAGGTGATTTAATAGGTTACATAGTACCCCTAATAATTTTGGGATTTATTACTCCGGCCATAGTATCCCTAAAAGAAAGTGCTGGTAAGATCTTAAGCGTTACGCTTGTAATTTGTTACTTGTCTACAGTTGGAGCAGCTACAATGTCCTTTTTGGCAGGAAAAGCAATTATACCAAAGCTTAATATAGCTTCAAATGTGGGTGGAGGTAACGCAATACCAGAATCCATATTTAAACTATCTATTGACCCTATTATGCCAGTAATGACAGCTCTTGTTACATCAATTTTATTTGGTATAGCGGTAATTGTTACAAACTCTGAAACATGGGAAAAGATGCTTATTGAATTAAATAAGATTGTCTTATCAATAGTAAACAATGTTGTTATAAAAATTCTTCCAGTTTATATTGCTACTACTTTTGCAGTTTTATCTTATGAAGGTGTAATTATTTCTGAATTACCAGTCTTCCTAAAGATTATATTAATTGTAATTGTGGGACACTTTATTTGGATGACTGTAATGTATTCTCTTGCAGGTTTAATTTCTAAAACTAATCCTAAAGAAGTATTCAAACACTATCTACCAGCCTACTTGACAGCTGTAGGAACTATGTCTTCTGCCGCAACACTTCCAGTTGCAATTGAATGTGCAAGAAAGTCTTCTACACTTGATCCAAAGATAAGGGACTTTGGGATTCCACTATGTTCCAATACTCATCTTTGTGGTTCTGTGCTGACAGAAGTATTCTTCGTAATGACAGTTTCACAAATTTTAACTGGTCAGCTTCCAGAGACTGCCAACATGATTGTTTTTATACTTTTGTTAGGAATCTTTGCCATAGCAGCTCCAGGAGTGCCTGGAGGAACAGTTGTAGCATCTCTAGGGCTAATTACATCAGTCTTAGGATTTAACGACACAGGAACAGCTCTTATGCTTTCAATTTTTGCATTGCAAGACAGTTTTGGTACTGCTTGCAACGTAACAACAGATGGGGCAGTTGTATTAATGGTAACAGGTATTTTTGATAAGGTGCCTGGAAGAAATAAAGAAAGTATTGCAAATAAATAAATTTTATAAGATTAAAAAATCGAGGCTTAATTAAGCCTCGATTTTTACGCGGATAAAATGATTAATTATTGATTCTTATTTTACGAAAGTTTTTATAAATGTAAGTACAATTGGTTGATAGATTATATCTACTAAAAAAGCACCAACAATTGGGACAATCATCATGGCCCTTCTACTTAAGCCGTACTCGTCATTTATTGCTGTCATATTTACAATAGCTGATGGAGTTGCACCTAGTCCGTGACCACAAAGTCCAGCACACATTACAGCCGCATCATAACTTTTACCAAGAACTCTAAATACTACAAAATATGCATAAATTAACATAAAAATAACTTGGCAGATTAGAACAATGAGAACTCCACCCATTAAGTCTTGTAGTTCCCAAAGTTTTAAGGTCATAAGTGCAAGAGCAAGGTATAAGTTAAGCATTACATCACCAATACCATCAACTAAGTTTCCATTAAACTTGTAGATATTGATTTTTTCATTTAAATTTCTTAATATAACTGCTACAAACATGGCGCCTACATAATCTGGGAAATCCATATTTATTAATGATCCGATAAATTTCGACACTAAAGTACCAAGAGCCATTGAAATAATAATTGCAGAGACATTCTTTATAATGTCTAAGTTTGTTAATTCTGTCTTTTCTTCAGTAAATAAAGCATCTAATTTTGTTGAATCAAAGTCATCGTTATTTGGTTTAAGTCCATTTTTAACAATTAATCTTCTCCCTAGAGGACCACCAATAACAACTCCAAAAATAAGACCAAATGTAGCTGCAGCGGCTCCAACAACAGGTGCTTGTTCGTAGCCCATCTTAGCAAAAGTTGATCCATAGCTCATAGCAGCTCCATGTCCACCAATCATTGAGATAGATGATGCAAGCATAGCGTATGCAGGCTCAAGTCCAACAACTTTTGCGACTCCAATACCAATTGAGTTTTGAATAAGTGAACACACTCCACATACTAACCAATAAACTATAAGTAAAATTCCTCCAGATTTTAAAATCTTAAGGTTTGCTCCAAGACCAACAGTGGTAAAGAATGCTAGCATAAAAGTGGACTGAAAAACATTTTCATAAGTAAAATTAAAACTATTTGTTTTATAACCTAAAAAAGTTATAAACATAAACAAAAATCCACCTACTACAGGAGCAGGAATACAATATTTTCTTAAAAATGATGATCTATTTTTAAGACCGTATCCTACTAACAATACAATAACAGCAAGGGCAAGTGTTAATATTGAGTCTAAATTTATAGTTAAGACTCCATTGTCTCTAATAAATTCCATTTTTCCTCCTTATTATCATTTTATCCTAATAAAATTTTATCATTTTTAAAATTTCATTACAATAAATTATTATCAGTATAAAATATAGATATATAAAGAATTGAAAAATTTAAAATATTTAAAAAATTATAATAATTTATATAATTATAACTTCTAAAAATATATTAAAATATATTTAATTGATAAGAGATATCAAATATATTTTAGGAGGAAGTAAAAATGAAAAAAGTAAATGTAATATACTGGTCAGGAACAGGTAACACAGAAAGAATGGCAGAAGCCCTAGTTAGGGGAGCTGAAGGCGAAGGCGCTGAAGTTAAATTAATTCAAGTTGGATCTGCTACTGAAGATGATGTAAAAGATGTTGATAGGCTAGCATTTGGTTGTCCAGCAATGGGAGCTGAAGAATTAGAAGAAACTGAAATGAGACCTTTTATGGATAAGGTAAATCCTCTTCTTTCTGGCAAAAACGTAGTTTTATTCGGTTCATATGAATGGGCAGATGGAGAATGGATGAGACTATGGCAAGAAGAAGTTGAAGGAACTGGTGCAAAACTTCTTGCAGATGGTTATGCAGCATATGACAACCCAGATCAAGATGCTTTAGAAGAATGTGAAGCTTTAGGAAAGGATCTTGCGAGGTCATAATGTATGACAGGGTTCTAATTGAATTTTTATCTTACATCAATAATTTTAAGGACTTTGATTATATTTTGGCTCTTATTAAGTCAACAGTTGCACCAACTAATAATAATTTAAAGCTTGGGACTATGATGAATCTGAGAAATGCCAAAAGGCCCTTAAAAGATTATTGGATGAAGAACAAATTTATATTAAAGGATGCCTTGGGACTTGATTTTTTTGAGTTAAAAGAAGGGGAAGACTCTGTCTTAGTATATTTCTTTAAAAATGAGAGACTTGAAAGGAAACTATCTCAAGTTAAGATTAAAGACTTCTTAAATTCTCATGGTTATGAATCTTGTCTTACTACAGATGATTATTTAAATTTATTGAGGGAAAGATTTACTAAAACATGTCCTGATGAAATAGGAATATTTTTAGGTTACCCCCTAAAAGATGTAATAGATTTCAAACATAGGGACAAAAAAGCATGTAAGTGCACTGGCTACTGGAAGTGCTTTAACAATGAAAAATCTTCTCTAGAAGCCTTTAAGAGGTTTGATGAAGTAAAGGTTATTGAAATGAAAAATATTTTACAAAGCCTTTGATAATATGAAAATTACCTAATTAATATTAATAATAAAACTCTATACCATATTTCAATCCAAGAGGACTGAGCTTATTAGCTTGGTCCTTTTAAAATTTAGAAACTTATAAGTTAGAACTACTTATTAATTATTTATCTAGAATATTCTTTAGATATATTATAAAATTTTAATAGGATTAATAACAAATTTTTATTTCAATATTTAAATAAAAGAGGTGGGTATGGAAGAATTAGTTTTTAAATTTTTAGAAAAAAAAGATATAGATGATATATATGATTTGACTAGTGAAGTCTATGAAGGAATAGAGAATAAAGAAATTTTTTCTCAAGACTCTAAAGAAGAATTAGAAGCCCTAATAGATGGTGGTGGATCCTTTGTTGGTGTTTTTGATGGAGGAAAGCTTGTAGCCTATAGGAGCATAAAGGTTCCAAGCCATGAAGACAATCTAGCTCATGATGTTGATTTCTTTATTGAACCAGAATCTGTAATTGTCAATGATACAGTTGTAGTATTAAAAGAGTATAGGGGAAGAAACCTACAAAACATAACTAGGGAGAAGCTTGAAGAAAGATATAAGAATTCAAAATTTACTAATAAGATGTCTACTATTTCTCCTAAGAACTACAGGTCCTATAAGAATACCTTAGATTCTGGATATATGCTTGTTTCATTAAAGAAGAAATATCCAGATGAATTTTCAGAAGATGGTTATGACAGATTTATTCTCTTAAAATCTGATGACTTAGACATAAAGATGACAGGTAAGGAGAGGATAATTCACTCAAGTGAGACAGATGAACTTAAAAAAGCTTTCGAAGACAATTTCTTTGGTCTTGCAGTGGATGAGAATGGATATATTCTTTTTAAAGAAGTAGAAATTTCATAATTAAAATATTGGTCAGAAATTATCTGACCTTTTTTATTGGAAATTTTTGCAAAAACAAAAAACCGAGATAAACTCGGTTTTCTTAAAAAAGTGTTACAAATATAAAGTTAATAATGAACCATATCATCTTAAATAGGAGTTCAAAAAGTGTAAAGGATATTGCGTACCAGCCTACAAAGTTTATCTTGGATCTGGCCACAAAATTTTCCTTATAAAGGTTTAGTCCTATTAAAAGTGAAAGTCCAATTAAAATTAAGGTTGCAAGTGGCATAGGAGTTAAGGCTTGAAGCATATTGTATTTGAAAAATCCGCCAAAAGGTGAAATTAAAAATCCAACAAATAATACACCCTTACAAATTATCCAGTTAATTAAGGCAAACTTCTTGACCTCAGAATAAGATGTATCAATAGAATCTCTGTCAGTTGCAATATTTAATGGAATATAAAATTCAAAATAATCAAAGACAATTTTTAAAAGTAAAAATGGGATTAAGATCAATTTAAATGATCCGCTTCCAATAAGGAGCATGATGAGATTTAATAAAATACCAAGCCCAATAATAATTTTACTTTCCTTTGAACCAAGGGAACCAATATATTTGGATAGTCTTCCTGTTAGCTTATCTAAAGAAGATAAAAAATCATCTATTTCTTTTTCAGACTTATGAGAGACTTTAGTTACCTTTTCTGAAATATTATGTTCTAATGATTTTTCAAGATTTGAAGAAACTTTTTCTATATCTTTAACAGGTTTTTCTCCCTTGTCACCAAAGCTGAATAAGTCTTTGAGATTTTTCTTAGTTTTAGATTCTTCTTTAAGTACAGAATTTTTAGAGGTATCTTTGGCTTCTTTACTTTCTTTCTTTGAATTAATCTTTGAAGTTTTGTTTATTTTTTCTTTATGAGCCTTAGACTTTTCTTCTTCAGCTTCTTTTATGGCATTTTCAATATCAATCTTAGGTGTGCTAAGTGTATTTTCAAAGGACATGTCAGAATCTTCAATAGATTTACTTATTTCTAAGTTCCTAGTGTCCTCTTTTTTCTTAGTATCATCTCTTAGGTCTACAAAAATTGAATATTCATCGTCATCCTCTTGTATAAAATTATTCCATTTTTCCTTTAAAGAGAATTTTTTAGGAGCATCTTTAGATTTTTCTTCTTCAAAATTTTCTAAAGATTGCTTAATATCTTCTTGAGTAGACTTAGGGATTTCAGATGAGGTATTCTTTATATTCTTTTCATCAAAGTTTGATTTTTTTAACTCTTCTTGAACCCTACGAATTAATTCTTTTTGGCTCATTTTATTTGAAGAATCAGAATCTTTAAAATCATCTAAAATATTTTCATCAAAGTCTTTTGAATCAATATTTTTTGACTTATCTGTATTCTTTTTTTCTTTTTTATTTATATTTTTTTCTGAAGTTTCTTCATGTTTTGATTTTGATTTCTTTTCTTTTTCAGCAGCTTTTGCCTGAATATTATTTTTTTCATAATCTTTTATATTTTTAGAAATCTTTCTATCGACTTCAGCAATAATATTTTTAAGTTCATCAGTAGTGTCAATTGCATCTAGAGATCTCGGATTAAAGACTCTCGTATTTTGACTAACTTTTTCCACCTTGTTGGTGTCTCCAAAGCTTTGATTTTTATTTGATGTAATATTTATTTTTACGTCTTTTAAGTTGTGGCCACATGAAGCACAAAAGTTGTCATCTTTAGAAACTTGGTTTCCGCATTTTGGACAAAACAATGTAACACCTTCTTTCATAAATTCTATTGAAGTAATTATAACATATTTTTTTACTTAGATTAATCTTTTATATGCTAAATTAGAAGAATACTAAAAGATTTTAAGAAAATTTTATGTAAAAAAAAGAAGCCTCGAAAGGCCTCTTTGTAAGTTAAGCTAAATTATTTTGCTTGTTCTTCTTTAGCGTTATCTTCTTTAGCGTTGTCAGCTTTAGCATTGTTTGCTTTAGCGTTGATTTCTTCTTTAGCTTGTTCTTCTTCAGCTTTTACGTTAGCTTCTGCTTCTTTAGCGTTAGCTTCAACTTTAGCTTTGTTAGCTTCAGCTTGTTCTTCTACTGCAGCATTTTTAGCGTTTGCAGCTTCGTTAGCTTTTTTGTCAGCGCCTTGGCATGCTACCATACCTAGCATTAATACTGAGATCATTCCAACGCTTGCTAATTTCTTTAAATTTTTCATTTTAATAAATCCTCCTAAATTGAAACATATTGTTTCTTTGATTTGTCTATATCTTATACTTGCCATGTGAAAATTATGTGAAGATGATGTTAAATCTTTTGGAAGAGATTTTGAAGTTCTTAATCATAAACATATAAGAAATCATTTTAATTGTTAGAAAATAATTCAATATAAAAGTTTTTCATGTATAATTATTACAAGGTGAGAGAATGTATAAAGCTTTATATAGAAAGTATAGGTCAAAGACCTTTGATGAACTCTACGGCCAAGAAGCTGTAGTAGCTTCACTAAAAAATCAAGTTAAAAACAATGAAATAAGTCACGCATATATTTTTCAAGGGACAAGGGGAACAGGGAAGACATCTGCTGCAAAAATTTTATCCCGTGCAGTAAATTGCCTTCATCCAGTAGATGGTAACCCTTGTAATGAATGTGAAAACTGCAAGAGGATACTAAATGAATCTGTCTTAGATGTTGTTGAGATGGATGCAGCCAGCAATAATGGTGTAGATGATATTAGAGACTTAAAGGACAAGGTAATATATCCTCCCCAAGCTCTAAAGTACAAGGTCTACATTATTGACGAAGTTCACATGTTATCAAAAGGGGCTTTTAATGCCCTCCTTAAGATACTAGAAGAACCACCAAGACACTTAATATTTATTTTGGCAACAACAGAGATTGAAAAAATTCCTGCCACAATCTTATCAAGATCTCAAAAATTTAATTTCAAAAGGATTTCTGTAGAAGACATTGAAAGTAATTTAAAGAGAATAACTGAGCTTGAGGGAAAGTCTTGCGATGAAGCAGTCTTTACCTTGATAGCAAAGACTGCTGATGGTGCCATGAGAGATGCCCTATCAGTTTTGGACCAACTTCTTACTAAGAATAAGGACCACATAAGGCTAGAAGATGCAATGGAAGTCTTAGGAATATCATCTTCTGACTTATTATTTTCCCTTTCAAAGGCAATGATTGGAAGAAATATGAGTGAGTCTCTTAATATTATTGATGAAATTTATAGGGAGGGTGTGGACTTTAACACCCTTTCCTCGCAAATATTAAGTCACTTTAGAGATATTTTGCTAGTAAAAACTTTGAGGGACCCTAAAAAAATAGTTTACACAACTTATTTAAAGGAATTTCAAAATCTTGCTGGAAGCATAGAGCTGGAAGACCTCTTAGATATTATAGAAATTTTAAAAGAATTGGCTCTTGAGATTAAATATGCAGATAACAAGAGAGTTGTATTTGAAATGAACGCAATTAAAATTTGCAATAGGTCTAGTAAGAATGATCTAGAGGGAAGAATTAAATTAATAGAAGAAAAAATAAATAATTTGGGTAGTGTTGGTCTTAATCAGCCTGCGAATAATCTATTAAATAATTCAGCAAATAAGGTAGAAGATAGCTACGATAATTTTGATGATAATTACTACAATCCAGAAGATTTTTATAAGGCAGAAGTAAGCCAAAACACAAAAAATATAGGCAAGACTAATGAAGGTAATCTAAGTGAAAATACAAAAGAAGCTAGTAGGCCTACAATTGAAAATTCAAGGCAATCTGCTATAATTGAAATTGATGAGGCTAAAAATATTAGTAAGGAAGATAAAGCTATTAATGAGATAAGCCTTGATAGAATAAAAGCTGATTGGGACAAGATCATAAATGAACTTGTTTCAAGGGGTTTTAAGGGTTTTGCTGGCTTTGTTGGTCATGCTAAACCAGAAAGTCTTCATGATAATATTTTAGAATTAGTATTTGAAGAAAAAGATAGCTTATTTTATGATTACTGCATCATGCCTGATAATAAAAATATTTTGCCTGAACTATTAAACAATATTTATGGCACAAATATTGATATCAGGATGAAATTACAAAAGCCTGGCATAGATAGGCTAGAAGAAATTTTTGGTAAAAATAATATAGAAGATATTTAGGAGGAAACATGGCTAGAGGTGGATTTAACGGCTTCCCTGGTGGAGGCGGAAGAAATAATATGATGAAGCAAATTGAAAAGCTTCAAAAACAAATGGAAGAAATGCAAGAAAACTTAGCAAATGAAGAAATTACTGCTAGTGCAGGTGGCGGAGCAGTTTCTGCTACTGTAAATGGTAATAAGGAACTTATTTCTATTAAGCTAGATAAGGATGCAGTAGATCCTGACGATGTTGAAATGCTTGAAGACCTAATTGTTGCTGCAGTTAACGAAGCATTGAGAAATGCTGATAGCAAAATGAGCTCTCAAATGGGTAAATTCACAGGCGGATTAAACATACCGGGGCTATAATATGACTAAAGAAATAGGACCTATTGAAGACCTAATCAAAAGATTAAATCGTCTACCGGGAATTGGTTCTAAAACTGCTCAAAGGTTAGCCTACTATATAATTGGACTTGATGAAACTGAAGTTAGGGACTTAGCAGAAGCCTTAATTTCTGCAAAAAATAATACTGTTGAATGTTCAATTTGTATGAACTATGCCGACAGCGATCCTTGCGAAATTTGCTCCAACAAAAATAGAGACGACTCAGTAATTTGTGTTGTGGAGAGTCCAAAAGATGTTGATGCAATGGAAAGATCTCTAAGTTTTCGTGGCAAGTATCATGTGCTTCACGGAGTTATTTCACCCTTAAAGGGCAAGACACCAGAAGACGTTACTATAAAGGAATTAATCAAGAGGATTGAAGAAGGAGACATAAAGGAAGTAATAGTTGCAACTAATCCAACTGTAGATGGAGATGCAACAGCTAGGTATATTAAAAATATCTTAGAAGATTACGATATTATTGTCTCAAGAATAGGCTATGGCCTTCCAGTAGGTGGCGACCTTGAGTATTATGATGAGATAACAATTCAAACGGCAATGGAAAATAGAAGAAGACTAGATTAATTTTGGGACTTGGTCCCAAATTTTTTCTTTATTCACCTTTAAGAGGGGGAAAAATTTGTCAAATAAAAATAATGATTTTAAAAAATATATTCCTACAATAATTTACGTAATCTTGGCAATTGTAATTTTTTACACAGTTGCCATAGTACTATTGCCAAGATTAAATAAGGACTCAGAAATAAAAGAAATTGATTATGTGTCCTTTGTAAATATGGTTAATGGGAATCAAGTGAAAAAGGCAGAGGTAAGAGACAGAACAATTGCCTTTGAAGTTGAAAAAGATGGAAAGAAAATTAAATATGAAACAAATAGGATGTATGATCCTAATTTAGTTGATAGACTAGTTAATAAAAATGTAAAGTCAGCCCAAGTTTATAAGCCAGAGATGAATCCAGTTTTATCCTTCATCATCTCAACTGTTGCAACTTTTGCAATAATTATTGCTTTTTGGCTCATCCTTTCCAAATTTATTTTCAAAAAAATGGGTGATGTAGGCCCAATGAATTTTGGTAAGAGTGGTGCAAAAATTTATGTTGAATCAACTGATGGCATAAAGTTTGATAATGTTGCAGGACAAGATGAAGCAAAAGAAGCTTTATCAGAACTTGTAGACTTCTTGCACAATCCAAAGAAGTACACAGAAATTGGTGCAAAACTTCCAAAGGGAGCCCTACTTGTTGGACCTCCAGGGACTGGTAAAACACTTCTAGCTAAGGCTGTTGCCAGTGAAGCAGAAGTACCTTTCTTTTCTATATCAGGTTCTGCCTTTGTAGAAATGTTTGTTGGGCTTGGTGCTGCTAAGGTAAGAGATTTATTTAAGCAAGCAGTGGAGAAAGCTCCTTGTATTATATTTATTGATGAAATTGATACTATTGGAAAGAAGAGGGATGGTTCAGGTTTTTCTGGAAACGATGAGAGAGAACAAACTCTAAATCAACTTCTTTCAGAAATGGATGGCTTTGATGCAAAGGCTGGAGTTGTAATTTTAGCTGCAACTAATAGGCCAGATTCCTTAGACCCAGCCCTTTTAAGACCAGGAAGATTTGACAGGAGAATTCCTGTTGAATTACCTGATTTAAAGGGTAGGGTTGAAATTTTAAAGGTTCATGTCAAAGACATTAAGAAAGAAGAAAACATTGATTATGAAAAAATTGGAAGAGCAACTGCTGGTGCCAGTGGGGCAGACCTTGCCAACATGGTAAATGAAGCAGCTCTTCGTGCAGTTCGACAAGGCAGAGACAAGATGAGTGAAAGAGACCTTGAGGAATCTGTTGAAGTTGTCCTAGCTGGTTATGAAAAGAAAAATGCAGTTATATCTCCTCGTGAAAAGAGGATTATAGCCTACCACGAAGTTGGTCATGCTCTTGTAGCTGCAAAGCAAAAGAATTCAGCGCCAGTTCACAAGATAACAATTATTCCTAGGACTTCAGGAGCTCTCGGTTACACAATGCAAGTCGATGAAGAGGAAAAATTCCTTATGACTAAGGAAGATGCCATTAATAACATTGTAACCCTAACTGGGGGAAGATCAGCAGAAGAGTTAATCTTTAATATAAGAACAAGTGGAGCTTCCAATGATATTGAAAAGGCAACAAAAATTGCCAAGGCCATGGTGACAAGATTTGGTATGACAGACGAATTTGGTTTCGTAGCACTTGAGTCCATGACTAATGCTTATCTTGGGGGAGATACATCTCTTCAATGTTCTCCACAAACTCAATATGAAATAGATGCAGCTGTTCAAAAAATTATTGATAACGCCCACGATGAAGCAAGAAAAATCTTAAGAGAAAATATAAGAGCCCTTCATGCTATTTCAGAATATCTACTTCGTCAAGAAACTATAACTGGCGAAGAGTTTATGGATATTCTAAAAAGATATGAAGAAGAGGAAAAACTTCCTGAAGAAGATAAGAATGAAACAAGGGAAGAAGACAGTGATGAATCTTCAATAAATTAAATAATTTGTTATAACTTAATATATTTATAGCTGACTTTGCAGAAAAATAATATCAAATAAAGATAAAAGACTTTTCTAATTTAGAGAAAAGTCTTTTTTTTAAGTCTAATTTAGCTTAGAATATAATATAGTAAGATAATAATTAAATAGAAAAGGAGAAAAAATGATATTTACAAACGCAGTTGTGCTGTCAGTAATTATTTTGGCAGCTTTATGTTTAGCAAAAATTCCTGTATTTTTTGCTCTAATGATTTCAGCAATATCTGCTGGTCTAATTTCAGGTATGGGAATTGCTGAGACTATGAACACCCTAATAGGTGGAATGGGAGGTAACGCTGAAACAGCATTAAGTTATATACTACTAGGTTCTTTAGCTTATTGTATGGAAGAAACTGGTGCAGCAGCCATAATGGCAAAGAAAATTGGGTCCTTGGTTAAGGATAATAAAATTTTACTTTGTGGAATTATAATTGTAATAGCTATAATGGCAGAAACAGTTATACCAATTCACATTGCTTTCATTCCAATTTTGATTCCGCCACTTCTTTCACTTACTAACAAGATGAAGATGAACAGAAAAATGCTTTCTGTTTCCTTTGGTTTTGGACTTAAGGCGCCTTACATCGCCCTACCTCTAGGATACGGTGCAATTTTCCATGGTTTAATAATTGACTCCTTTGGAAGATCAGGTCTTGATATAACAGATAAAGATGTAACTGGAACTAACTGGATTGTTGCAGCTATAATGTTTTTAGGTCTATGTGCTGGTTTATTATTCTTTATGAGAGACAGGGAATATGAAACAAAAGATGTAAAGGGAGAAATTGTCGAAGTTCCAGAAAAATTAGAAAAGAAACACGTTTTAGTTTTACTTTCTGGAGTTATAACAGTTGTAGTACAAATCTTAACAGAGTCACTGCCACTTGGAGCCTTAATTGGACTTATCTTTGTAGTTGTTACAGGAGTAGTAAAGTGGTCTGATATGCAAAAAATGCTTGATGGCGGTATTAACATGATGGGTTTCATTGCTTTTGTTATGTTAATTGCAGCAGGATATGCCAATGTAGTAATAAAATCAGGTGCAATTGATGATTTAGTTCAAGTCGCTCAAAACCTACTTGGTGGATCAAAACTTGTAGCATCCTATGTAATGATTTTATTGGGACTTATGATTACTCTTGGAATAGGAACTTCCTTTGGTACAGTTCCAATTATATCTGCCATTTATGTTCCAATAGCAATGAGTTTAGGTTATTCTCTTAAAGCAACTATCCTTCTTGTTACTATTGCAGCAGCTTGTGGTGATGCAGGATCACCAGCATCAGATACAACACTTGGACCAACATCTGGTCTTTCAGTTGATGGTCAACACGAGCACATAAAGGATACTTGTATTCCACAGATGCTATTCTTTGGTTTACCATTAATTGTATTAGGTGGATTTGTAACGACATTATTATAAAATAAATAAAAGAGACTTACTGCGGGGTGTACAGTAAGTCTCTTTTATTTTTCAAAATATAAGTAAAGGATAGTAAAATAATTCAAATATTATTTCACTAATATAATTATAACTCTAAACTAAAAAAAGTAAAGAAAATTTTTGCCATACGAAGTCTATTCCACAATACGGAACTAATTATTTTGACACTCAGGACAAAGTCCCTTTAGCTCTACAAGGTGACCAATTACCTTAAAACCAGTTTCTTCTTCAGCAATTTTTTCAAACTCTGATATAGGGCATTCTTTTATTGGAGACACCTTGCCACACTTAGAACAAACAATATAATGTCTATGCTCAGATCCTGCAAACTCATAATATAAAAGGCCATTAGAGTACAAATTTTTTCTTATTATGCCTTTGTCTGATAGCTCATTTAACATCCTATAGAGGGAAGTTAGACTAGGAATAGTATTCTTGTCAGCAGATGCAAAAATCTCTTCTGTGTTCATTGGAACTTCAGATTTATTTAACTCTTCTAATAGGGTGAGACGACCCTTAGTAACTTTCAAATTATTTTTTTTCAAAATCTCTTCAAATATTTTCATGATTTCACCACCTTTAATAATTTAATTATAACAAAATTTAATTAATTTTAAAAAAATCCTTTTATTATAATAATTATCTGTTATAATACTAATGCAAATCATTATTGTTTAGGAGGAAAAAATGAAAAATATCAAAAAATTTATATTTTTATTAGCAGGAATTATTTTATTATCAGGATGCTCTAAAGGAGGAGAAGCAAAAAACTCTAGTGACGCTAGCAATAAAGAAAACAAGCTAAAGGTTTACGCTTCTGTATATCCTATTTATGATTTTACAAAAAAAATTGCTGGAGATAAGTTAGATGTTGAAATGGTTATGCCACAAGGAACTGAACCTCATGGATGGGAACCAGATTCTAATGCAATTAAAAATTTAGAAAATGCTGATATGTTTATTTACAATGGAGCAGGTCTTGAATCATGGACTGATAAAGTTCTTGATTCTCTATCAAATAAGGACCTAAAAGTTGTTGAAGCTTCAGAAGGTGTTGATCTTATTAAGTCAACTCATAGCCATGACCACGAAGACGAAGATCATGACCACGACCATGATCACGAAGCAGAAGAAAACCATAACCACAATCATAATCATGAAGTTGAAGAAAATCATAATCACAATCATGAAGCTACAGAAAACAACCACGATCATGAAGATCATGACCACGAAGGACATCACCATGGACCAATGGATCCACATGTATGGATTTCTCCAAAGAATGCAAAAATAGAAATGGAAAATATTAAAAATGCCTTAGTGGAACTTGATAAAGACAATGCAGATTATTATGAGTCAAATTACAAAAAATATGCTAAAATGTTAGATGAACTTGATGCAAAATATAAGGAAAGCCTAGAAAATCTTCCAAAGAAAGAAATTGTTGTTAGCCACGAAGCTTATGGATATCTTTGCAAGGACTATGGCCTAACTCAAATTGGGGTTAAGGGAGTAAATGCAGAAACTGAACCAGATGCAAAGAAGATGGCAGAAATAATTTCTTATATTAAAGAAAATAATATTACAACTATTTTTACAGAAGAATTAATTGATCCAAAGGTTTCAAACATTATCGCAAGTGAGACTGGCTGCCAAGTTAAGGTTCTTTCACCAATTGAAGGTTTAAGCCAAGAACAAGTGGATAATAATGAAGATTATTTTAGCATCATGGAAGAAAATCTAGAAAATTTAGTAGGTGCTTTAAAATAGTGAAGGAAAAATTGTTAGAAATTAAAAATCTGAAATTTAAATACAATGATGATTTAGTTTTAGATGATATAAACTTTGATGTCTATAGGGGCGACTACATCGCCCTTATAGGATCTAATGGTGCTGGAAAGTCGACTTTAGTTAAACTTATTTTAAACCAACTTAAGCCGCTGGAGGGCACTGTTTCTTTTTATACAGAAAATGGAATAGAAAATATTGGCTATGTACCACAACTTTCTGTCCCATCAAGTCTTGAGTTTCCAATTACAGTTTCGGAACTCTTGTCCCTTGCTCTTTATCCAAAAAATAAGGGCTTTAGAAAATTAAAAAGTTATCATAAAGAAAAAATAACCAATGCCTTAAATTTAGTTGGCATGAATGACTACAGGGATAGACTTTACACAGAGTTATCGGGTGGCCAAAGGCAGAGAATTTTAATTGCCAAGACCCTAGTGGCAACCCCAGAATTTTTAATTCTTGATGAACCCATGACTGGTGTAGATAAGGAGTCTAAGGAAGCCTTATTTCACCTTTTAAGTCACATAAATAAACAGCACAATATTACCATCCTTATGATAACTCACAATCTTGAAGAGATAGAGGACAATGTAAACAAGGTTTATGAGATAAAAGATAAAAAGATAAGGGAAGTGAAATAATGGAAATTTTTCAGTATTCATATATGATAAAAGCTTTAATAGTTGGAGCTTTTTTATCAGTAATAATCCCTTGCATGGGTGTTGTAGTTGTAAATAAAAAAATTTCTGTAATTGGAGATGCCTTATCTCACGTCTCCCTTGCTGGTGTAATGCTTGGTCTAATAACTTCAACTTCTCCTGTTATTGGAGCCCTAATACTTTGCGTTGTTGGATCTATATTTTTGGAGTATGTTAGGACGAAATTTCCAGGCTATCAAGAAATTTCTTCTGCAATATTAATGAGCACAGGAATTGGTCTTGCATCACTTTTTTCAGGCTTTGTTAAGACAAGTGCAAACTTCGAAGAATATTTATTTGGATCCATAATTGCCATACCACAATTAGATTTTTATTTAATCCTTGGAGTTTCAATTATAGTATTCTTTTTATTTTCATATCTATTTGTGGACTTAATGTACATTTCCTTTGATGAGTCTTCAGCAAGGCTTTCTGGGGTAAACGTGGATAGAATAAATTTGATTTTTATGATTCTAATAGCTGTTACTATTTCTGTATCAGCAAGAACTGTTGGGATTCTAATTATTTCATCCCTAATGGTAGTGCCAGTGGCTTGTGCTATGCAGTTTAAGCTTGGATACTTAAAGACCACTATACTCGCTTCATGCTTTGGTTTTATATTTACTATGCTTGGACTCGTGTCATCCTTTTACTTGGGTTTAAAACCAGGTGGTGCCATTGTATTAATTGGAGTTTTATTTTTAACAATTTTACTAATTATAAAGAGAAAATAAGAGTGAGGATTTTTATATGACCTCACTCTTTATTAATAGCTTATGTTTTTATTTTTAATTATAGACGACCGTAGTGAACATAATCTTCTTCATAGAAATATTTAAAATGACGATTTGCTCCTGTTACAGAAAAATGCAAATTACCATTTCCACCAACACCAATACTTCCGCCACCAGTAGTGCTAATTGTACCATTATTATAGAAGTCTCCACTAATTGAATAATAAATTCTTGTGTTAGTTTCTAAGTTATAGTATATGTTACCTTCAAAAGTTTTTGACATAGAATTATACTGCCTGTTCATATCAACATTTAAGATTTTATAAATATAATAAGCACCGTGACCAGAATCAACTTGAATATAAAATTTTAGTGTAGGTTTATAATCTGAACGTACATTTAAAGTTCTAGATAATGTAGTATATGAGAAATCTCTTAATTCTGCTTCATTATTAGTTGAAAAACTACTGCCAAGAATAGAATATATTTCCCTTTCATTATATCCATCTTCTAGCATAGTATTGAACATTTCATCATAAGTTAATAGCTTGTTTTCAGAAAGGTCAATATCTATACTTTCCTTTTCAATATTTAATTTATCTGAATCAGCATATACGGTAGTGAAGATACAAAAAACTAATAGACTTATAAATAAGAATTTTTTAAATAAATTCATGACTCCCCTCCTAAAAAATAAATAATTTTATTAAAATTAACATAAGCTATCAAAGAAAACAAAGAGTAAATTTATTTAAATTATATATATATTCCAAGATTATATAAACAAATGCAAAAAACAAAAACAATGAAAACTATAACAGTACAGAGATATGTAATAATATAATATTCTTTTTTAAAGTTTTTTTTAAAATCAGAAAAGCCTAGCTTTGCGAGTATTATAGGAAAAAAAGGTAATAAAATAATTAAAAATTCTCTAAATAAATAATTAGCATAATCGCTCATATAATCACCTCATATATATGATAACATATTTATTACTAATATACAACGATATTGAGGTAAAGTAAAATAAAAAAATAATTTATTCTAAAAACAAGTAGAATCTTTATTTATACTTATCTTTGTTTTATTATAAAGATAACAAAGTATAGGAGTGTTTTATGGAAATACTAGTAAAAGAAAATTCTTATAAAATAGATATTGATTATAAAAGTGACTACAAGTTAAAAGATTTTTTAAGGGGAAGAAGCGAATCAAAATTTTTGATAATTACTGACGAAAATGTCTTTTCTTTATACGAAGACAGGATAAAAAGTATAATGAAGGGCTTGGAATATTTTATTTTCAAAATTACTCCAGGAGAAGAATCAAAATCCATTGAAAACTTTGTGGAAATTAATAAGTTTCTTGTAGAAAATAATTTTAATAGGGGCGATGCAATAATAGCCTTTGGAGGAGGAGTAGTTGGAGACCTTGGTGGCTATGTTGCAGCAAGCTACCTTAGGGGAATTGATTTTCTTGCTGTTCCTACAACTTTACTATCAATGATTGACTCATCTGTTGGCGGAAAAAATGGAATAAATTTTATGAATTTAAAAAATCAAGTTGGATCCTTTTATTTTCCAAAGTATGTGCATATTGATTACAGTTTTTTAGAGACTCTTGATGAGAGAAATATAAATAATGGGCTGGCAGAAATTTTTAAGTATTCTGTCTTAAAGGACAGGGAACTTTTTGATTATTTAAAAACAGCAGACGACTTGGACTATGAAATGATTATTTATAAGTCCCTAAACATAAAATTAGATTTTGTTAGAGATGACGAAAGAGATAGGGGCAAAAGACAAAAATTAAATCTTGGCCACACCATAGGCCATGGTATTGAGTCTCTATCAAACTATGAGCTTAACCATGGCGAAAGTATTGGAATAGGAACTATATATATGGCAAGGGCAGCTTATAAATTGGGTCTTGCAGAAGATGATTTTTATAAAGAACTAATTGAAGCTTTTGAGAATCATAATTTGCCAATATCTTATGACTTTGATACAGATGAGATTTTAGAAGTATTAAAGCATGACAAGAAGATAAAAAATAATAGGATTAACGTAATTATTCCAACAAAAATTGGAGAAGTTATGAGTAAAAAAATTGATTTTGATGAATTAAGGGAAATAATAGAACTTGGAAAAAATGATTAATAGACTAATTGAAAATAAAAAATTAGATGGAAAAATTTCAGGTATAACTTCAAAATCCTATGCTCATAGGGCAATCTTTTGTGCCGCTTTGGCAAGAGGGGAATCTTTTTTAGAAATTGACAACTTGTCCAAGGATATAGAAGCGTCTCTAAATGTGATAAAATCTTTAGGAGTAAAAATTTCAAGAGAAGGAAGTAAGTTTCACATTGAAGCTCCAGAAGAATACAACAAAAAAACACTTATTGATGTAGGAGAAAGTGGAAGCACCCTAAGGTTTATATTGCCGATTCTAGGAGCGCTTGGAATTGAGGCTGAAGTGATAAGAAGAGGAAGCCTCGTGACAAGAACTAACTCTGTTTACTTCGACCTATTTCCAAAACATGGAATTTATATAAAAGAAGAGGGAGAAAAAATTTTAATCAGTGGGAAATTAACAAATTATAATTTTGAACTTCCTGGAAATATCTCTTCACAGTTTGTTACTGGTTTATTATTGGCAGCTGGAGGAATAGGACAAAACTGCACTATTAAACTAACAACTGAGACAGAATCAAGGCCCTATATTGATATGACAGTAGATGTTATGGATAAATTTGGAGTAAAAGTATTAGAAGATAAAAATATTTATTCAAGCAGGGGAAAATTTATAGGACAAGATTATATTGTTGAAAAGGACTGGTCTAACGCCCTATTTTTCCTAGCAAGCGGAGTAGAAGTTATAGGCTTAAATAAATTATCAATCCAAGGAGACAAGGAAGCCTTGAGGTATTTTAATGAACTTGGACTTGAAAATATTTCAGAAAATTCCTATAAGTTTATAAAGAGAAATGACGCTAAAGAAAAAATTACAATAGATGCAAAAGATATTCCCGACACAATTCCAATCTTGTCAGTTCTTTGTGGAGTTTATGGAAAAGAAATAGAAGTCATAAACATTGAGAGATTAAAACTAAAGGAAAGTGACAGGGTAGAGTCAACTATTGAAATGCTAAAAAGACTTGGGGTAAAAGTTTCTTTAAATGAAAATTCTTTTTCCTTTATAGGAGTTGGAAAATTTAATTCATGTAAGATAAATTCCTTTAATGATCACAGGATAGCCATGTCTGCATCTATTGCTGCAGGCTTTGCCAAGGGACCTATAGAAATAGTTGATAGCGAATGTGTAGAAAAATCCTACAGAGAATTTTATAAGGACCTAGCTTCACTAGGAGGTGAAAATCATGTCCTATAGTTTTGGTAAAAATTTCAAAGTTACATTATTTGGTCAATCTCACTCAAGAGAAATTGGCCTTGTTATTGATGGAATTGAAGCCGGATACAAAATCAACAGAGGCTTAATTGAAAAAAATCTTGACCGAAGAAGACCTGGTAGAAATGAATTTTCAAGTCCTAGAAAAGAAGAGGACTCTTATGAACTTGTCAGTGGAGAGGTAGAGGACATAACTTGTGGGGCGCCTCTTTGTGCAATTATAAAAAACAAGGACCAGAGATCAAAGGACTATGACAATCTTAGGGATATGCCTAGGCCATCTCATGCAGACTATCCAGCCTATGTTAAATTTGCATCTTACAATGATGTAAGAGGTGGAGGCCAGTTTTCTGGAAGGATGACAGCTCCTCTTGTAATAGGAGGGTCTATTGCTGAAGATCTTTTAATGAAAAGAGGAATAAAGATTTACTCAAGAATTAAAAGCATAGGTTTGGCTGAGGATTGTGAAATAAATTTAGAAGATATAAAAGAAGAGAACTTTTATGACTTTAAAGTTCAGGTTTTTCCTGTTATAAATCCTTCTTCAAGAGAAAAAATGAAAACTGAAATTTTAAAGGCAAAGGAAGAAGGAGACTCAATTGGAGGTATAGTTGAAACCTTTATACTAAATATGCCTGTAGGTATTGGGGAGCCCTTTTTTGATTCTTTAGAGTCAGTTATTTCTCATGCAGTTTTTTCAGTTCCTGGCATAAAGGGAATTGAATTTGGAAGTGGTTTTGAAGCCGCAAAAATGTTGGGAAGTGACCACAATGATCCCTATTATTATGAAAATAATAAAATAAAAACTAGGACTAACAATCATGGGGGAATAATTGGTGGACTTTCAAGTGGTATGCCAATTGTATTTAGGACTGCTGTAAAGCCAACAAGTTCTATTGCTAAGATTCAGGACACTGTTTCACTAAAGGAAAAGAGTAATTCAAAGTTAGAAATTGTAGGAAGACATGACCCTTCAATTGTGCCAAGAGCTCTTGTTGCAATAGAGATGATTACGGCTATAGCTCTTCTCGACCTAGTGATGGAGGGTGAAAGATGAGAAATCTAAAAGAAGATAGGGAAATCCTAGATAAAATTGATGCTGAAATAATAAGACTTCTTGAAGAAAGAATGAAGATCATAAAAGAAGTAGGTCTTTACAAGTTAAATAATAATTTAAATACAGAAGATAAAAATAGGGAAAGAGAAATAATAAAAAAATTAGAAAATAAAATAGATGGAGAATTTATAAATATTGTTGACCCTATTTATACTTCAATCTTTAAAGAAAGTAAAAAGCTTTCAGCAAAAATAAAAAATGAAAACTTCACTTATGGATTGATTGGTAAAAGCCTATCTCACAGTAAATCTAAGGAAATTCATGAACTTTTAGCGAACTACACTTATAATTTAAGAGATATAAAAAACAATGAATTAGATGAATTTTTTAATTTAAAAAAGTTCAAAGGGATAAATGTAACCATACCTTATAAAGAAGTTTCCATGAAATATCTTGACGAGATAGATGAACTTGCTAAGGAAATTGGAGCTGTAAATACCATAGTAAATAGAAATGGAAGACTTATTGGATATAACACAGACTACCTTGGATTTGACTACAGTTTAGATTTTTATGGTATTGATTTAAAAGATAAAAAAGTATTAATTTTAGGATCAGGTGGAGCTAGCAAGATGCTTCAAAAGCTTCTTGTGGATAAGGGCGCCAAGGAATTTGTAGTAATAAGTAGGTCCACAGAAAACAATTATGAATCTATAGAAAAATTTGCTGACTTTGAAGTAATAATCAATGCAACACCAATTGGTATGTATCCAAACAACATGGAGTGTAAAGTGGATTTAGCTAAGTTTAACAAACTAGAGGCTCTTATAGACTTAATTTATAATCCACTAAAAACTAAGTTAATACTCGATGCAGAAAAATTAAATATAAAAACTATGTCAGGTCTTATGATGTTAGTTGCCCAAGCTTTCTTTGCCTGTGAACTTTTCCTAGATAAAAAACTAGATGAATCTTTAATTATAAGAATTTATAAAAAATTAAAATTTGATATGGAAAATATCCTTTTAATTGGAATGCCATCATGTGGCAAGACAAGTATGGGTAAGATGCTTGCAGAAAAACTTAAGAGAGACTTCTATGATACAGATGAGCTAATCATAAAAGAAGAAGGCAAAACAATTCCAGAAATTTTTGAAGAAAAAGGCGAAGCTTATTTTAGAGATTTAGAAAGTAAAATATTAAAAGATCTTAGCAAGAGAAACGGCATAGTAATAGCAAGTGGAGGTGGAACACCTCTTAGAAAAGAGAACAGAGATTACATCTCACAAAACTCTTTAGTTGTATATCTTAATAGAGACTTAGAAAATTTAGAGACATCTGGTAGACCACTCTCAAAAAATTTAGAAAATCTTAAAAAACTTTATGCAGAAAGAAAAGAAATTTATGAGGGATTAGCTAGTCTAAAAATAGATGTTATAGAGGATAAAATTAAAAATTTAGATTTAATTCTTAAGGAAGTAGAAAGACATGAAGATTTTAGTGATTAATGGACCTAATATAAATATGTTGGGGATTAGAGAAGTAAATATTTATGGCAGTGATAACTATGAAAAACTCTTAGACATTTTAGTAAAAACTGCTAATGAAGAAAATATTGAACTTGAACATTTCCAATCAAATCATGAGGGAGCTATAGTTGATAAAATTCAAGAAGCCTACAAAAAGTTTGATGGACTTATCATAAACCCCGCTGCCTATACTCACACCAGCATTGCAATTTTAGATGCCTTAAAGGCAGTAAGTCTACCAACAGTTGAAGTCCATATATCAAAAGTTTCAGATAGAGAAGACTTTAGACAAGTTAACTTTATCAGAGACTATGCTATAAAGTCCTTTGAAGGATTAGGAATATCTGGTTATAAAGAGGCAATTATTTATATAAAAAATTATTTAAAGGAGCAAGAATGAGATCACTTATAATAGATAATTACGATTCCTATACTTACAACCTCTATCAATTAATTGGAAAGGTTTCAGGCATTGAGCCCATTGTAATTAAAAATGATGAGATGACCTATGATGAAATTTTAAATTTAGATTTTGACAATGTAATTATTTCTCCAGGTCCTGGAAGCCCAGACAAGGAAAAAGATTTTGGAATTTGCAAAGATATAATCGAAAAATTAGATAAGCCAATCTTAGGAATTTGTCTCGGACACCAAGGAATTTATTACTACCACGGTGGGAAGGTAGTAAGAGCAGAAGAGCCAATGCATGGAAGACAAAGTTCTATTAACCATAATGGCAAGGGTTTATTCAAGGGAATAAAAAATAATTTTATTGTCACTAGGTACCATTCACTCACTTGTCAAGACCAAGAGCTTGATTATATTGAAATCGATGCAAGAACTCCTGAGGGTATAGTAATGGGTATTTCTCATAAGACCAAACCTATCTATGGTCTTCAATTTCATCCAGAATCTATAGCAAGTGAATGTGGAGAAGAATTAATTAAAAATTTTATAAATATTACTAGAGACTTTTATAATAAAAACCAACTTGCTTATGAAATAATTGAAAAAGATTTTGATACAAGTGAACTTTATGAGAAACTTTATGCTTATGATGACAGGACCCTTTGGCTTGATAGCAGTAAGGTAGAAGAAGGTCTTTCAAGATTTTCCATCTTTGGACTTCAAGGCGAAAAAAGAGGACACACAATTAAATATGATGTTGAAAAAAAATTAGTGGAAAAAACTTTTGTAGCTTCACAAGAAAAAGAAATCTTTGAAGAAAGTATATTTGATTTTTTAAAAACTAATAGACCTAGATGGTATTATGATGAAACTCTTCCCTTTGACTTTCAACTAGGTTATATTGGATACTTTGGATATGAGTTAAAAAAAGACACAGAGAATGTTTCAAATAAGCACTCTTATTCCTATCCAGATGCCTATTTAAAATATTGTGACAGAGCCCTTGTTTACGATCACTTAGAAAAGAAATTGTATCTACTTTCTTACGGCGATGATCTAGATTGGAAGGAAGATATAAAAAAAATTTTAGATGTTGATTTAGAAATAAAAAAAGAAAGAGAAGAAAAAAGAAAATTTCCAAAATTAAAATTTGTAAAAGATAAAAAAACTTATACTGAAGATATTATAAAAATAAAAGAACTAATTCGTGCAGGGGAAACTTATGAAGTTTGTTTAACAAATAGACTTGATATCTTTGACAAAATTGATGGAAAGAAGTATTATATGGAGCTCAGGGATAAAAGTCCTGGACAATATAGTGCCTTCTTGCCCCTTGATGAGCTAAAAATAGCATCTTCATCAATGGAAAGATTCTTGAGAGTAGATAAAGATAAAATTGTATCAACTAAGCCTATCAAGGGTACTATAAAAAGAGGAGAGTCAAAGGAAGAAGACGAAAGCTTAATCGAAGAACTTAGAAGCGAAGAAAAGACTAAGTCAGAAAACCTAATGATTGTTGACCTTCTTAGGAATGACTTGGGCAAGTTCTGTGAGATTGGATCTGTTGAAGTTCCAAAACTTATGGATGTAGAGACTTATAAGACCCTACATCAACTTGTAACAACAGTCTCTGGAAAAATCAAGGAAGATGTTGACATAATAGAAGTTCTTGAAAAAACTTTTCCAGGTGGTTCCATGACTGGGGCACCAAAGAAGAGGACCTTGGAGATAATTGATGAACTTGAAACTTATCCTAGAGGTGTTTATTCAGGAACAATTGGATATATATCAAATAATTCAACAATGGATTTTAATATTGTTATAAGGACTGCTCTTATTGAAAAAGATAAGGCTACTATAGGAGTTGGAGGAGCCATCATTCTTTTATCAGACGAAGAAGAAGAGTTTGATGAAATTGTCTTAAAGGCCAAGGGTTCACTTCTTGCACTCCAATCTTATTACAATAATTTTGATGAAATAGATATTGAGGGAAGCAAAAATTAAAATGAGAGAAAATTTAAGCAAAGCTAAAATTGTAAAAATTAGAGATATAAATCTTGGAGATGGCAAGCCAATATTAATTGCTGGGCCTTGTTCCATTGAATCGCGAGACCACATAATAGATGAAGCTAAAGACCTAAAAAGATTTGGTGTAGACATAGTAAGAGGTGGGGCTTTCAAACCTAGAACATCTCCTTTTGATTTTCAAGGGTTGGGTTTTGAGGCTGTAAAATATTTAAATGAGGCATCAAAGGAAGCTGACCTACCAGTAGTAACTGAAGTCTTAAGCGAAGATCACGTGGAATTAATTAAAGATTACGTAGATGTTTTTCAAGTTGGGTCTAGAAATATGTACAACTATGCTCTTTTAAAAAAAATTGGTAAGACTAATAAGCCAATAATTTTAAAGAGAGGATTTTCTGCAACTCTAAAAGAATGGGAAATGGCAGCAAAATATATTGAAGTTGAAGGCAATGAGAATATAATTTTCTGTGAAAGAGGAATCAGAACCTTTGAAACTGAAATGAGAAACACTCTTGACCTAGCAGGAGCTTACATGTTAAAAGAAAAAACTGGTTATCCTGTTATAGTAGATCCTAGTCATGGAACTGGAAAGAGAGAACTTATTGAACCAATGGCTAGGGCAGTCCTTGCTCTAGGACTTGATGGCCTTATGATAGAAGTTCATCCAAACCCAGACCAAGCGAAAAGTGATGCAGCTCAAACAATTGGATATGATATCTATGAAAGAATTGTAAAACAATTTGAGGAATTCAATGAGAATAGAATTTGATGATGGTTATTACTTTGGAAGGGGAGTCTTTGAAACTATAAAAGTTGTTGACGGAAAGCCTCTTTTTCTTGGTAAGCATTTAAGTAGACTAAAAAAATCTATAAGATTCTTTGGAATTGAAAAAGATATTGATGAAGGAAAAATTTATGCTTATATAAATTCTTCTGAAGAAAAAAATTTTGCTTTAAAGCTAATTGTATCCGACAAAAATTTTATATTGACAAGTAGGACTGACAATTATAGAGATGATGATAAAAGTTATAAATTAATTCTTTCTGATGTTAGGAGAAATTCATCTTCTAAAGTGATTTATCACAAGAGCCTTTCCTACTATGAAAATATTATGGAGCACAGGTGGGCACAAGACCAGGGATATGACTCAGCTCTTTTTATAAATGAAGTAGAAGAAGTTTGTGAAACTTCCTTTGCCAATATATTTTTTGTAAGGAATGGAGAAATTTTTACTCCAACTATTTCTTCAGGACTTTTAAAGGGGACTATGAGAGACTACATTTTAGAATCATATAAAGTTAAAGAAGATGTAATTAGTTTTAAAGACATAGATAATTATGATGAAGCTTTTATTTCTAATTCACTTATGGGAGTTAGAAATGTTTCATCGATTAACAATCTAAATTTTAATAAGGATGAAGTAACTAGATTAATTCAAAGAAATTTGAAAGAGTTTGGTTTTTAAATTAAGCTGGCAATAGCCAGTTTTTTTATTGAAGAAAATTTATGATAAAGGCAAGTAAAAATTTTTAAATAGATGAAGAAAAAATTATTTTGTTGTAAAATTAAAGTAGATGAAAAGGTGATTTTATGAAAAAAACTAATGCAATGAGAATTCTCGAAAGTGAAAATATAAATTTTGAAATAATTGAATACTCTACTAAAGACGGAATAGGTGGAGTAGATGTGGCAGAAAAATTAGGAGAAGATCAACACAGGGTTTTTAAAACTCTTGTAACAGAAGCCAAAGAAGGAGAACATTTCGTGTTTGTTGTTCCAGTTTCATCAGAGCTCGACTTAAAAAAAGCTGCGAAGGTATCAGGTTCAAAGAAAGTTGAAATGATTCCACAAAAAAAGTTATTACCACTGACTGGTTACGTCCATGGAGGTTGTTCACCAGTTGGCATGAAAAAAGAATTTAAAACTTTTGTTGATTCCTCTGCAGAAGATTTTGATTTCTTTTATGTAAGCGGTGGAAAAGTTGGAATGCAAGTAAAATTAAATCCCAAGGAACTAGTTAGTCTAATTGGTGGAGAATTTGCTGATATAAAAAAGGAGTAAGTATGTATAGAGATATTTATGAAGAGTGGCTTAAAAGTGATAAAGTAAGCCAAGACTTAAAAAAAGAACTATTAAAAATGAAAGATAATGAACAAGAAATAGAAGATAGTTTTTATAAGGATCTTGAATTTGGTACAGCTGGTCTTCGTGGAATTCTTGGACCAGGAACCAATAGGATGAATTATTTGACTGTAGGTAAGACTGCTCTTGCCCTTGCTGAACTAATAGATGATCTTGGAGAAGATGCAAAGAATAGGGGAGTTGTAATTGGTCGTGATATAAGACATGGGTCCTATGAATTTTCTATTCTGACAGCAAAAATATTAGCAGACAAGGGAATAAAAGTTTATTTGTTTCCAGGAATTTGTCCAACACCACTTCTAGCTTATTCTATAAGATATTTAAAGACGATTTCTGGAATAATGATTACTGCATCTCACAATCCTAAAAATTATAATGGATTTAAACTATATTGGGAAAAGGGATCACAAATCCTAAATGATATCGCAGAGGCAATTGAAAAAAAATCAAAAAATATAAATATTTTAGATTTTGACTTCAATAGTCTAAAAAAATTAGGGGAATATAAAAATATTAAATTCTTAGGTGAAAATGTAATAAACTCTTTTTACAAAGACACTCTCAGTCTATCCTTAACAGATGATATAGATAAGGATATAAAAATTGTTTATACCCCTCTAAGTGGTTGTGGTAATAAATATGTTAGAAAGGTATTAGCAAAAAGAGGCTTTAATAATGTTTTTGTCGTTCCTGAACAAGAAAATCCTGATGGAGACTTTAGGAATGTATCCAATCCAAATCCTGAAGATATAAGAGCTTTCGACAAGGCCATGGAACTTGCAAAAAAAGAAGATGCAGATATAATCATTGCAACAGATCCAGATTCCGATAGGGTTGCTGTTCTTGAAATGGGAGATGAAATTTTAAGAATTAGCGGCAACCAAATGGGATTTATATTAGGAAACTTCTTGCTTGAAATGAATATCCAAAAAAATATTGAAAAGCCAGCCTTTGTCAAGACAGTGGTAAGTGCTGACCTAATTAAAAAAATTGCCAAAGACTATGATGTTGAAGTTTTTGAAACTTTAACAGGCTTTAAAAATATTTGCAACTTGCCTAATATTTGGGATGAAAGTAAAGAACATAACTTTATCTTCGGATATGAAGAATCCATTGGTTATGTAATTGGAAACCACATAAGAGACAAGGATGCAGTGGGAATATCTATGATAATTGCTGAGATGGCAGGATATCTAAAGAAGAGAAATCTTAAAATCAAAGATTATATTGAAGAAATCTACAAAAAATATGGATACTTTGAAGAGTATCTTGACTCAGTTTATTTCCAAGGAAAAGATGGAAATGCTACAATGAAAACAATTATGGAAAGTTTCAGATCGCTTGATTCCTTTGAAAAAATCGGAGACTTAAAGAAGAAAAAAGACTTTATAAAGGATGAAGAGAACCCACAAGATCTTTTGAAATTTTATTTTGATGATGAAACATGGTTTGCTCTTAGACCTTCAGGTACTGAACCGAAATTAAAAATTTATGCATACGTAGTATCTGATAATAAGGAAGAAGCAAAAGAAAAAATAAATATTATGAAAGAAGAGATAATGGGAAAAATTCATACAAGTAGGTGAAAAAATGATTCTTTATTGTGACTTTAATCCAAAAATTGTTAGAGAGTTTAATTTGAAAGATGAATCAGAGGATATTATTGAAGCCTCAAAGATTTATCCTAGCGGGCATGGAATATATATGTCTCTCTTTGCAAAAAAACTTGGCATAGACTCTGAAGTTTTTATGTTAAAGGGAAATAAGAGAGGTAGAGAAATTGCATTATCATTGAGTCAACTGGGGATAGATGTTAACTATACAGGACTTAAGGATGAAAATGTAGAGGAAGTGTTAATTAAATCAAAAGATTTTAAAAAAATTTATAGTACTGAAGATCCCAGAATAACTATGGAGGACAGGTCTGATATATTAAACTCCTTTGAAAGGTCTCTTTACAATAAAAAGATAGTTGTTATTCCTAAAATTGATTTAAAGGGTTTAGATGATGATATTTATGAAAAACTCGTAAAGATTTGCTACCAAAACAAAGTTAAGGTTGCTATAAACCCAAGAAATCTTGATGAAATTGAAAAGACAAATCCCTACATCCTCATGTTTGATAAAAATGACATAGAGAAAGATAAGAAAATAAACTACACAGGAGAAGTAATTGAATTTAACAAAAAATTTATAAAGTCTGGAACTAAAATTGTCTTTGTAAATAGTAAAAGAGCAACAATTATTTCTACAGAAGAAAAAAATTATAGGGCCTATATAAATAAGGAAAAGTTAGAAAATAAAATTTTAACCGAAAAATTTGACACAAGTCTATGTCTTTCTGGTCTTGCTATAGCCCTTGATAGGGATTATGATTTTATAACTTCAATAAAGCTTGCAATCTCTTGTGGAGTGTGGGAAAATTTTGTAGAAAAAGATAAAATTGAAATGAGCCCTATTAAAAGAATAATGAATAGTGTTGAAGTAGAAGAAATTTTATAAATCAGGAGGAAAAATGAAAAACTTTCACTTAAACAGAGAAGATGTTGTCTTTACCTTTATTGACATTCAAGACAAGCTACTAAAGGCAATGTATAACAAGGATCAAATTGTAAAAAACTCAACTGTATTGGCAAAAGTAGCCAGTACTATTGGTGCTGAAGCAATATATACCGTTCAATATCCAAAGGGACTAGGCTTTACTAACGAAGAAGTTAAGGCTCCTCTTAAGGACAAAAAGGAATTTGGCAAGCTAACTTTTAATTCCTATGGAGACGAAGAAATAAAAAAAGAATTTGACAGTCTTGGTAAAAAACAAGTTGTCCTATGTGGAATGGAAACTCATATTTGTGTATTCCAAACTGTTAGGGCCCTACTTGAAGCAGGCTTTGAAGTTTTTGTTGCAGCAGATGCATTGGGATCAAGAAGTGAAGAAAACTCTAAAAATGGAATGGAACTTCTTCGTGAAATGGGAGCAGTAATTTCTAACACAGAAACAATTTTGTTTGACCTTGCGGGTATTGCGGGAACAGATGAATTTAAAACATTGCAAAAATTAATAATTTAATAAAATTCTTTATGAGAGAGCGTCCATGTGGATGCTCTTTTTTGGTCTTAATCTGTGATATAATTATTTTGGTGATAAGATGAAAATAATTCACACTGGTGATTTACATTTAAAAAAATTTTATAAGGGAAGGTTACCTTTAGAAGTTTCAAACAAACTTTTAGAGGATTCTTGGCGTGCCCTCTTTGAAGTTTTTGAATTTTCAAAGGAAGTTCAAGCTGACATAATTTTAATTGCAGGAGACTTATTTGAAAGAGAATTTTTTGACTTGAGAGATTTAAATAGATTTTTAGACTTGGTAAAAAGAGTTAAGGCCAAAGTTTTTATAGCCTTTGGAAATCACGACTACCTCTCTGAAGACAACTTATTTTTAAAGGTAAACTTGCCAGAGAATTTATATATTTTTAAAAATGAACTCGATTATTTTGAATTAAGTGAATTAAATACAAGGATTTATGGAATTTCTTACGATTCTTTTTCATTTAAAATAGATTTAAACGATATTAAATTAGACGAAAAATTCATAAACATTGGACTCTTTCATTCTGACTTAAAAGATGAAAGATACTTGCCCTTGAGCAGGGATTTTCTTGAAAAGTTTAATTACGTTGCCCTTGGTCACATCCACAAGAGAGGCAAGGTCTTTGACAATACTTATTATGCAGGATCCCTAATTCCGCTTTCCTTTAAGGATCAAGGCAAGAGAGGAATAATTTTTTTAGATGATGAAAAAAAATCTATTGAATTTAAGAATTTTTCAAAAAGAGAATTCATTAATCTTGAAGTAATTTTAAATAAAGAAATGGAATATAGTGAAGTTCTAAATTTAATACAGGGTCAAATTGAAGAAGACAATCTTTATAGGATAAGACTCAAAGGAGAAACAAGACATAGGGAAGACTTAGAAAACTTCTTAAGAGAAAATTTGTCAGCCTTTTATTTTGAAATTCAAAATGATTTACTTGATTCTTTTGAAGAATATGAGATAGAGGACAAGTATTTAATAGATCTCTTAAACAGTTTTGCTCCTAGCCCTAAAGGAATAGAGGCAAGAGAACTTTCAAAAAAATATATTTTGGAGCAATACTATGATAATTAAAGAATTAGGACTTTTAAATTTTGGAAAATTTGAAGATAAAAAAATTGAGCTCCAAGAAGGAATAAATTTAATCTACGGCAGAAATGAAGAGGGTAAGTCAACAATCGTAAACTTTATAGATGGAATTTTTTATGGTTTTAGTCGTGACTCTCTTTCGAGAAAGGTTCGTGACGACTTATTTGAAAAATCTAGACCTTGGAACTCAAATTTGTACAGGGGCTACCTGATTTTAAATGGCGATGAAGAAGATTTTAGAATAAGTAGGGACTTTGATAAGGACGAAATTTCAATTTTAAATCTTAAGACAGGCGATGATCTATCAAATGACCAAAGAAATTTTATTTATTCAAGAATTTCCCAACCAGGAGCTTTATTCTTTGACTTAAATAGAAAAATTTATAAATCAACTTTTTTTATTGGCCAAAGACTAAGTCAGTTTGAAAGTGATGCAAGTGGTGAATTACAAAATAGAATTAATAATTTTTCTGTTTCCAAAGATGAAAATGTTGATTTAAGTAAGGTCATAGAAAAAATGAAAGATGACCTTTATGATTTAGGAAGCAAAAAAAGAAAATCATCAGAAATTGGAAAAATTAACGAAGAATTAGAAAATATTTCAAAAGATAAAGTTAATTTTTTTAGTCTTAAGGAAACTTATAAGAAGTCAATTGATAAGTATAAGGAGTCTAAAGACAGATTAGTAGATTTAGAAGACAAGCTTAGGGGGCGAAAACTCTTTGAACTTGAAATCTTGAAAGATAAACTAAAGCAAGGTTATGCAAGCGAATCAGAAAATGATGAGAATTATAATTTTTCTGATCTTGAAAATGCCATTGAAATAAATAGAAGTCTTGGCATGTATTCAAGTAAGCTTGATGATTTATTATCAGCTGAGAGAAAGAATTTTGATGTTGACCTAGATTTGGAAGAGGATTATAAAAGATTTAAAGAAATAAATAGAGAAATCCAAGCCTTAAACGAAAATAATTATTCTAAAGAAAGAGAGATAATTTCTTGGGATATAAAAAACATAGAAAGAGAAGTTTTTAAATATGTTATAAAATTTCTTTCATCAATGCTTGGAGGACTTGCAATAATTTTAATTTCTTTTTATTTTAAGAAATATTTTATTTCAATCCTATCTCTTTTATTTTTTACTTATTCTTATTTTAGGATAGTAAAATTTAGAGAAAACAAAGACTTATTAAATAGATTAAAAAATAAATATCAAGATTATAAATATAAATCTCAGGAAAAAACTTTAATAAAGAAAAAATTTGACAAAGAAATAGACGAGATTTTAATCAAATACAATGCTAGAGATAAAAAAGAACTCAGTGAAATCTTTGATTTGAAAAGTGAAGAAAATATAAAAAATATTTCTAAAAATGAATACAATAGAGAATGGATAGAAAAAAATTCTCTAGAAATAGAAGAGACTAAAAAAAATATATTTAATCTTGAGAAAGAACTCCAAAATATTTTCCAAGAATATGAGGTTGAAAATATTAAGGAATTGAAAAATCTATTCTATGAAAAGAGAGACGCAAGCAGGGTTAGTGAATACAAGTATAGGATTAAAGAACTTGAAAAAGAAAATCTTAGTGGAGACTTCTACAAGGAAGAATCTATTGATGAAATACAAGATAAAATAGATCAAGAAAAAAATAATATTTTAAACTTAGAAGGTAGCTTAAAAACTCTTGAAGATTCCCTAGAAAAATTAAGAATTCTAGATGAAAATTCCTATGAGCTAAATGAAAAGTTAAAAAAATTAGAATATAAGAAGGAATTGCTAGAATTATCAATTGAAAAATTTGAAGATTTTGTTAAAGCAAGAAGAATAGATAATCTTCCCCTTCTAAGAAAAGAGATTTCAAAATACTTGGATTATATGACTTCTGGAAAATATAAGGACATTTTAATTGATGACAGCTTCGTAATAAGGGTTTATGATAGAGACATAGAAGACTACATTGAATTAGATAGTTTGAGCATGGGTACTATAGACCAGATTTATCTAGCTTTTAGACTATCTATATCAAAAATAATTAGTGACAAAGAAATACCTTTAGTGCTTGACAGCCATTTTGACTCTTATGATGATTTTAGACTTAAAGAAGCTCTTGAAATTCTACAAGACAATAAACAAGTCTTAATTTTTACAAGCACAAATAGAGAAAAAGAAATTTTAGATAAATATAGTATGACATATAATTTAATAAAAATTTGAGGTGTATATGATATTCGCAATTGGAGATCTTCACTTCGACTACACACAAGAAAAACCCATGAATATTTTTGGAGACAACTGGGAAAATCATGAAGAGAAAATAATTGAAAACTGGAAAGAAGTCGTAAGAGAAGATGACTTAGTTCTTTTGCCAGGAGATATTTCTTGGGCTCTTAAACTAGATACAGCTGCTTATGATCTAAAGAGAATAGATGAGCTCCCAGGAATAAAAATAATTTCAAAGGGAAACCACGACTATTGGTGGTCTTCATTAAATAAGATGAATAATCTTGGATACAAGACCATAAATTTCATTCACAACAACTCTTTTGAATACAAGGGTTATTCAATATGTGGCACAAGGGGATGGGCAGCTAGAGATTCCTTTGAGTTTTCTGAAAATGATGAAAAAATTTATTTGAGAGAAGTTCAAAGATTAAAGAATTCTCTTGATTCATGCGTAAATAAAAAAATTATTGCCATGATTCACTATCCACCCTTTAACCAAGACTTGGGAGTCAATGAATTTTCACAAACTTTAAGTGATTATAAGGTGGAAAAATGTGTCTATGGGCATCTTCATGGAAAGGGACATAAATTTTCATATGAAGGAGACCTAGAGGGTGTTGATTACCACTTTGTAGCCAGTGACTTTTTAGGTTTTAAATTAAAGATAATTGAGGAGGACTAATGGAAAGAGAGATTGAAGTAAAGCTTCTTGATATAGATGTAGAAGAATTTGAAGATAAAATAAAAAAAATTGGTGGCAAATTTGTAAAAGAAGAAAATCAAACCAATATTACTATTAATTCAACAGCCCACAAGATTTATAAAAAGAAGGGCTATTTAAGAATTAGAATTTCTGAATCATCTGATGGGGAGAAAAAATATTTTACTTTTAAAGAAAATGTTTCTGACTTAAAAGTTAGAGATAATATAGAGCACACTACAGAAATCACCAGTGTAGATGATCTTATTAATATTCTGAAGTGCCTTGGATATGATATCTATCACACAGGTTACAAAAACAGAAAAAAATATTCCTATAAAAAATTTGTAATTGACATAGATACTTGGGATAAGGAAACTTACCCAAAGTCCTATGTTGAGATAGAAGCACCTAGTATGGAAGATATTTATCACTTAGTAGATAAATTAGAAATACCTAGAGACCATGTTTCTACAATGTCTATTGATGAACTTAGAAAATCTTTAAAAAAGTAGTATGACATATATAATATATGTGTTATAATATTTTTAGAAAATAAGGAGGAGTTATGTCTAAGTATAATTATATTAAATGGTTTGATGAAATCGGTAAAGAAGATGTAGGAATTGTCGGAGGAAAGGGAGCTAACCTTGGTGAGTTAACTAATTTTGGTCTACCAGTGCCTCCGGGATTTTGTGTAACAGCAGAAGCTTACACTAAATTTATTAAATACGCAGAACTTGATGAAGTTGTTAAATTTTTAATGGAAGCTGTAGACGTTGAAAATGTTGATGACCTTACAAATGTTTCAAAGGAAATTCAAACTAAGATTAGAGAAAAAGACTTTGATCCTGAACTTGAAGAAGAAATCCTAAGAGCCTATAGAGAATTTTCTGAAAACATTGGGGTTAAAGACCCAGAAGTTGCAGTTAGATCATCTGCTACTGCAGAAGACCTTCCAGATGCATCCTTTGCAGGACAACAAGATACTTACTTACACATTAGCGGCGAAGAAGAACTTCTAAACCACATTAGAGATTGCTTTGCATCACTTTGGACATCTAGAGCAATTTATTACAGGGAAAAACAAAACTATGATCACTTTGATGTAGCTCTTTCTGTTGTAATTCAAAAAATGGTTAACTCAGAAAAGTCTGGTGTTATGTTCACAGCAAACCCAATTAACAACTCTACAGATGAAATGATGATTAACGCATCTTATGGACTTGGAGAAGCTGTTGTTTCAGGTATAGTTACCCCTGACGAATACATTATTGATAAAAAAACAAAAAAAGTTATTGAAAAAAATATTTCTGAAAAAGAATACATGGTAATTAAAAACGAAAATGGTGTTGGAACTAGAACAGTTAATGTAAAAGATGTTTTAGGAGAAGATGCTATAAAGGCAGAAGCTTTATCACCAGAAGAACTTGATACTCTTATTGAAAGAGGACTTAAGGTAGAAAAGCTTTATGGTTCAGTACAAGATACTGAATGGGGATTTGATACAGATACAAAAGAATTTTACTTCCTACAATCAAGGCCTATAACTACTCTTGAAGAAAAGAAGGAAGAAAAATTAGTTACACTATGTAAAGGTCTACCAGCTTCACCGGGGATTGGAAGAGGCAAGGTAAAACTTATTAAGGATATTTCTGAAATCAATCTTGTTGAAGAAGGCGATGTTCTTGTAACTGCAATGACAAACCCTGACATGGTACCTGCTATGAGAAAGTGTGCTGGTGTTGTTACTGACGAAGGTGGAAGAACATGTCACGCAGCAATTGTATCAAGAGAATTACAAATACCTTGTATAGTTGGTGCTAAAAATGCTACAAAATCTCTTAAGACAGGGGACACTGTTACAGTTGATGCTGTAAGAGGTATTGTTTACGAAGGCGAAGTCCTAAAAGAAAAAGAAGAAAAGAAAACTGAAAGTCAATCTTCAGGACCAAGCCTTGGAAATATTGACGAACTTAGAAGCATCTTTGCCCCAACAACTGCTACTAAGATTTATATGAATCTTGGCGAACCAGGACTAATCGATAAATATAAAAACCTACCAATGGATGGTATTGGCCTAATGAGGACAGAATTTATCTTCACTAACATGATTGGAGCTCACCCAATGTATCTTGTAAAGACTGGTCAAGGCGACTTAATGGTAGATAAACTTGCTGAAGGTATCTCTAAAGTTGCTCAAGCAATTTATCCTAAGAATCTCGTTGTAAGAACTAGTGACTTTAGAACAAATGAATTTAGAGGTCTAAAGGGTGGAGATGAAGTAGAACCAATTGAAGCAAACCCAATGATTGGTTGGAGAGGGGTTTCAAGATATATTTCTCCAGAATACGAAAAGGGATTTAGACTTGAGTGTCAAGCAATCAAAAAGGTTAGAGAAGAGTACGGACTTACTAATGTAATTGTTATGCTACCATTTGTTAGAACTCCACAAGAGCTTAAGGTTGTAAAGGGAATTATGGCTGAAGAAGGTCTAGTTCAATCAAAGAACTTTAAAATTTGGATCATGGCAGAAGTTCCTGCAGTAGTTCTTCAAGCTGAAGAATTTGCAGAATTAGTTGATGGATTCTCAATTGGATCTAACGACCTAACACAACTAGTAATGGGAGCTGACAGAGATTCTGGAATCCTTAACAACATGGGATACTTTGATGAAAGAAATGACGCAGTTAAAATTGCCCTTAAGACAATAATCGATGCAGCAAACAAGAAGGGAATCACTTGCTCAATCTGTGGACAAGGACCAAGTCAATATCCAGAACTTGCAGAATTCCTTGTTGAGTGTGGTATAACTTCTATGTCAGTTAACCCTGATACAGTTGATTACACTAGAAGACTTGTTGCAAGTGTTGAACAAAAAATAATTCTTAAAAAACTTAGACAAATGTAAAAACATTAAATCTAATAAAATAAGAACCTCATGAATTTAATCATGAGGTTCTTTTAATGTTAACTCTTATATTAAATTAGTTTTTTATAATCTAAAAAGTTTGCCTTAAGACTTTTTGTAAGAGGCAAGTTTATAAGTTCAATGTTACATATATCATCAATAAAGAAAAGATCTTTATCAATGAATACTTCAACATTATTTACTTCATAAATATTATACTTCTTATCTTTTCTTTTAGATTGTCCTAAATATACATCAGAAGATGGGAGACCACTGCCGCAACAAGATTTACTAGTAATCTTATCTACGGTAATTACAGTAGCCCCTTTATCTCTAAGATATTCTAAGAGATCATTGGATAAATGAATTTTCATATTATTCACTTTTCTTAATTAGAGTAACAAAAAATTCACTAGACTTAACTGCCTCAATAGAAATGTAATTTTCACCATCAAATTTTAAAACTTTGCCTGGTTCAAACTCTCTATCTTCTTCGTCATTTAATAGTACTTTTATTTCACCCTTCACAATAGTTACAAGTACAGTAAAGCCAGGGTGGTTGTGTTTCTCAATAGTTTCTCCAGAGGCTAAAACTTTTTTTACTAAAGTAAATTCTTTTTCGTTAAAAACTTTACCAGGCATACTTCCTACATAACCAATCATTTTATACATCCTTTCTTAAAAAATTATTTTTCAAACTTATCTAAATTTTTAAAAGAATCTAAGTTTAAATTGGATCTATCAAGATCCTTATCTCTTGAAGTGTTTTTCGCATCATCAAGATTTTTCTTTATAATCTGATCATCTTCCATCGTAGATTCTTTTTCTGCCTTAATTTCTTTGCCATTTTCAATTGAATCAATTAAATCTTCTGATGATTTTAAATCCTCAATCTTATATCCAGGCATCTTATCCAAGAAAGTTGAAAGATTAATAGTTTCACTTTCATACAGTCTTCTAATAATTTCATCGATATTTTGTGAATTTTTACGAACTAGTTCTGATCTAATTTCATTTAGAATATTAATTTTTTCAATGCTATAGTTTTCAGAAAATTTTTCTAAATCTTCAAAAATAATATCTGTAATAGTTGGGTTAATTTTTGAAGAATTTAGAGAAAAAGTTAAAGGTCCTCGTTCAATAGACTTATTAATAGACATCAAAGACTTAGACAAGATGTCAAACCTTTGATAAAGCATTTTTCTTGAAGAAGCTCTTTTTTCTATAGCTTCATTAACCTCAAAGTCTTCAGTAGCTATTAAGACATAATCATATCCCATAAACATAAAGTCTTTATCCACTTCGTGTTCCTTTAATTTAATTTTGCCATCAGACTTTTCTGCTATATTTACAATATTTGTTGTAAAAGAATCTCCTATCATGTATATTTCTGCTTCTGAATCAATAACAGACTTCAAAGCAGAATAGGCAAGATAACCTCCTCCCAAAATTAGAATTTTTTTGTCGAGAGTATCTAAGCTCACTGGCAAGTATCGCATCTTATCACTCCTTTAAAATTTTTTTGCGTTAGTGTATGTATCACTTAGCTTAATTATACCAAATAAAGGCCAAGTTTATTCAAATTATTGACGTAATTAAGACTTTCACTAGGTAATTTAATAGATTTTTAATAAATTATAAACTTCATGAAAGTAGATTTATGTTATAATGATTAAAAGATGTAGAAAGAAAATGGAGGTTTTATTATGAAATCCAATAATTTAAAGAGAGCTGCTGCTCTTGGACTTGCAGCTTTAATGCTAGCACCAAGTGCAACTTTTGCAAAAGAGTTCAAAGATGTAAAAAAGAAAAATAATAAATATTCTTGGGCTTACGATGCAATTGATAAATTAAGTGACAACAATATTATTAGTGGACACCCTGATGGAGAGTTTAAACCAGGTGAACCTGTTTCTCTAGAAGAGCTTCTACAACTTATTAAACAAATTTTAAGACCAAGCGATCAAGAGATAAAAACTGCTAAAGAAAAATATTCTAAAATTGCTAAAGAGAAGGGTGTAAACTCTTGGGCAGAAGATGCAATATGTTTAGCACTTCACAGAGGTTACCTAGATGAAAACTCTTTAAAGAAGGCAAGTGAAAGAGGCTTCTTTAAAATAAGTGGTAGGGAATACCCAAGCAGAGGCGACATAGCAATTTTCTTTGCAAGAGCATTACAACTTAGTCCTAATGGAAACACAAACCTATTAAAACACAATGATAAAGACAAAATGAGTGATACGCTTAAGGGATACTTATCTTCTCTTGTTGATGCAAAAATATTTACTTCAACTGGTTCCGATGGAAACTTTGAAGGAGAAAGGTCAATCACTCGTGCCGAAACTGCAATAATTACAAAGGCTTCTTTTGATTATGCAGAAAAAAATAAAATTGAAGCAAAAACTGAAAAATTAAAGGGTACAGTTATCCTTTCATCAAAGCTTAATAATGTTAATGTGGTTATAATTGAAACTAAAGGGTCAAAATATTCTTTTGACATTGATAGCAACACAAAGTATAAGTTAAAAGATAAGGACATCAAGCTTGAAGATATTAAGGCTGGCCAAGAAGTTGAAATTGAATATGTTAAGGCTAAGTCTGGTGAAAGAGAAGGTACTGCAAAGACTATAACAGTTACAAATGCAATGCTTGACATGGTTGGATATGTAAACTCTAAGGGCAATAATCAAATCACTCTTAGATACAGGGACAACTCAGATTCTATAAACTTTAGAACTACTTCAAAAATATCAACATCAGATACAAAAACTTTTGATTTAGATAAAAATGTAAAAATCAAAGCCTATGGCAAAGATTTAAAATTAGAAGACATTGCAGTAGATGACTTAGTTGAATTTAAGACAAATTCTGATAATAAAATAACAGAAATGACAGTATTCCCAAAAGAAGCTTATGTAAAGGGACAAATTATTTCTATAGAAAATACTAATAAGGATAAGGCATCAATTAAATTAAAATTAAGCGATGGCAAGACTTATGAGTTTTACATTACTAATGAAACAAAAGATTTAGATAGATTTTCCTTTAGAGATGAGATTAATATTTATGTAAAATATAAAGTTGCTATGGGACTTGCATCTAATAATGAAAAAGATAACAATCTAATGGGAGAAGTAATTGGTTACAGCAGTTCTGAGTCATCTTTTGACTATAGAAATCGCTACATTGTTATAAAATCAAGTAATGGATATCAAAAAACATATTATTTGGCTAATAGATTTGATATAAAAGATTACAATGGAGCAAGACAAACTCAAGTAACTGAAAATTATTTGAGAGGAAAAAATGTCTTATTGTCATTAAATAGCTATGGGGAAGTTGATACTATAACTATAGTTGACTCTAATCTTAAATTTAGCGCAATGTTTCAAGTTGTAAGTAGAGAAGATGTTGGTTTTAACAATAATAGATTTTATAAGATCGGACTTAGAGTTATTCAATCAGATAATGCTAGATTATATCCAGGAAAAACATTATATTTCCAAACAGGACAAAATTTAGATTTATATGATGTTGTATCTTTTGATGGTTATTTAAATTATGACGGGGAAATTATTGCAGATTCAAATAATAGATATATAGAAAATCCGAGAGTTTATTTGAACTATGCAGATAGAACTACTGATAAAAAAGACTTTAAAGATTATAAATATTTTTTAAATACAAGTCGTTATAATAGCGATTATGGTAGATACAACTTTTCTAACAATAATGGAATACCGAGCTTCTAATAATTGATTTTTAAAATAGAAACCTAAATGGGTTTCTATTTTTTTGCCAAAATTTATGCTATAATTTAGGGCGGAGTGATTAGATGAAAAAGAAAATTATAGCAATAAGTTTAGTTCTTTCAACTCTCTTAGCACCAGGAAGTATTTTTGCTAAATCTTTTACAGATGTAAAGAATAGTGGAAAGACAGAGTGGGCTTATAAGTATGTGGAAGAATTATCAAACAAAAACATTTTAAATGGATATGAAGATGGGACTTTTAGACCAAACAATCCTGTTAGCTTTTTGGAAACAATGCAAATTATAAAAACTCTTTCAAATCCTAGTGATGAAGAAATGAAATTAGCTAGAGAAGCTTACATGGAAATGGCAAATGCTAATGGAGTTATAGACTGGGCAAAAGATGCAATTTGCTTTAACTTATATCACGGTACAATCACTGAAAAGACATTAATAAATGCTCGTGAAAGAGGATTTTTAGATAATAAGCTTTATCCAAATAGAAATTCCATTGCAGTTTATTTTGCAAGAGCTTTGAATATTGAAAAAAGTCAGGATAAAAGTAACTTAAAATATAAGGATATGAAAAAAATTCATCCCCTAACTATGGAGTATCTTCCAAATCTTGTTAATTCAAATATTTTTACTAGCACAGGTTCAGAAGGTAATTTTAACGGAAATCTTGCAATAAGAAGAAGTGAAATTGCAGTATTAACTTCTAAGTCTCTTGAGTATTTTAATAAAAACTTAGATAAGGTAAAGAAACCAAAAGATGTTAATACCGAAGACTTGTTAGTTAAGCCTGAAGATAATAAAGCTAGTGAAAATAATTCTCTAAGCAAGGATAATAATAAAAATGAGAAAGACTCTTTCTTAGTGAATAAAGATTTAAATAATAAAACTATTGATGATAGAGATTTAGAAGCTGCTGAAGCTAACATACCAATTAAATTTAAGGGTCAAGTCATAGAAATAATAGAAAGTAAAAATGTTAATTTTATAAGGATTAAAGTAACTGAATCTGATTCTGATAGGTTTGGTCCAGGACAAGTTATAACTGTAAATACTTTCAGAAAACATAATATTAATGACATCGTTGAAGGTTATGGTATCCTTGGCGAAAATAGTCTAATAAACATAAAATTAAAATAAGATTAAAGGGGCTGTTCATTTGACGGCCCTTTCAAATTGGAGGAAATGTGGAATTTTTAAGTAGAACTGAGAGAATGATTCCTAAAGAAGATGTCAAAAAAATAAATGATAAGTCTGTTATTGTATTTGGACTTGGTGGAGTAGGCGGATCTTGTGTTGAGGCCTTAGTAAGAGCAGGGATAGGAGAGATAGGCCTTGTTGATGGTGACGAATACGAGATAACAAATATAAATAGACAAGCCTTCGCCACAACCAAAACTTTGGGAAGGAGAAAAGTTGATGCTTGTGAAGAAAGACTTCTTGAGATTAATCCAAAATTAAAAATAAAAAAATATGATTTATTTGTAAGTGAAGAAAATATTAGAGATATTGATTTTGAATCTTATGATTATGTTGTGGATGCAATTGACACGATTACATCTAAGCTTTTGATTATTAGGGAAGCATATGATAGAAATATAAAAATAATTTCTGCAATGGGTGCAGGTAATAGATTGGATCCTACAAAGTTTCAAGTTATGGAAATTGAAAAAACACAAAATGATCCCCTTGCAAGAATTATGAGGAAAAAATTGAAAGAAATGGGAATAAAAAAATTAAAGGTGGTTTGCTCCAGTGAGCTTCCAATAAAAACTGGCGATAGAACACCAGGATCTATCTCTTTTGTTCCACCGGTTTGTGGCATGGTACTAGCTTCTCAAGTCATAAGGGATATCTTAAAAAGTTGAAAATAAGGGAAAAAAAACATATAATATTTAGCAGTAAGGAGAAGTCATGGATATAAATACATTAAATGATAAACAAAAGGAAGCCCTTTTGGCAACGAAAGGCCCCTTGCTTATTTTAGCTGGAGCTGGAAGTGGAAAAACCAAGGTGGTAACTTCTAAAATTGCATATTTAATCGAGGAGTTACAAGTTCCATCTTGGAAAATTTTGGCAATTACCTTTACTAATAAGGCTGCTAATGAAATGAGAGACAGAGTTTCAAAATTAATCGACGAAGACATCTCCTCAATGTGGATAGGAACCTTTCACTCAATTTGCGTTAGAATACTTAGAAAAAATATAGATAAAATTGGTTATAGCTCAAGTTTTACTATTTATGATAGAGACGACCAAATTACTGTTGTAAAAGAAGCTATAGGAGAGTTAGGACTAGACAGGGATATTTATAAACCAAGATCCATTGTTAATGATATTTCAAACATAAAAAGTGAAGGATTAAGTCCAAAAGAATATATAGATTTAAATAAGACTAACTTTTTCAAAGAAAATCTTGGTAAAATTTATGAAATTTATGAAAAAAAGTTAGTTAGCAATAACGCTTTGGATTTTGATGACCTCCTAATAAAAACAGTTGATATTTTAAGAGACTATGAAGATGTAAGAGATTTTTATAGGAGTAAGTTTGAATATATCTTCGTTGATGAATACCAAGATACTAATAAAATTCAATATGAATTTATTAAACTGGTTGCAGGAAATGAACCAAATCTAACAGTAGTTGGAGACAACGACCAATCTATTTATAAGTGGCGTGGCGCTGATATTAATAATATCTTAAACTTCCACAAGGATTTTCCTGGTGCAAAAATTGTAAAGCTAGAACAGAATTATAGGTCTACTCAAAAAATTCTTGAAGTAGCTAACAAAGTTATAGAAAATAACAGAACTAGGATTGAAAAAAATCTTTGGACTTCAAGAAATGAAGGTAAGCCAGTTGTTTATAGAGAGTTTCCTCACTCAAATGAAGAAGAATATGGAGTTATAAATAAAATAATAGGTCTTCACTATAAGGGTGAAGAATTTAAAGATATGGCTATCTTATATAGGACCAATGCTCAGTCAAGAGGTTTTGAAGAGGCCCTAGTTAGAGAGAGCATACCCTACAAGATTGTAGGTGGACTAAAGTTCTATGATAGGATGGAAGTAAAGGATATCTTAGCTTACCTGAGAGCCTTAAATAATACTGATGATAATGTAAGTTTATCTAGGATAATAAACAGACCAAAGCGAGGGATAGGTGATACATCTTTAGCTGATTTATTAGATTATGCTGATAAAAATGGGATTTCTCTATATGATCTTGTGACAAATATTGACAAATTTGACGATTTGAACATCAGGGCAAGGAAAAATGTTAGAGATTTCGGAAGCATCTTGAAGATTTTAAAAGATAGGTCTGAAAAACTTTCTATTGGAAAGCTTTTTGAAGAAGTATTATACGAAAGTGGTTATGTAGAAGATTTAAAAAGTCAAAATACAATTGAAGCTAAGACTAGACTTGAAAATATTGAAGAACTTCACTCTAATATAATGGAATACGATAGGGAAGGTGTAGAACTTGCCGAATATTTAAATACCCTATCACTTTTATCCGATGTTGATAAGACTTCCGAAGAAAGTGGAGTTAATCTTATGACAATGCACGCTGCAAAAGGTTTGGAATTCTCCACTGTATTTCTAGTTGGATTTGAAGAAGGACTTTTCCCATCTAATAGATCTATTGAAAGCGAAGATGAGGTTGAAGAAGAGAGAAGACTTTGTTATGTAGGAGTCACAAGAGCCTGCAACAATCTTTTTATTTCATCCTCAAGGACTAGGTCCATGTACGGAAAATTAACTCCGGCAAAAAGAAGTAGATTTATTCATGAAATGGGCGAAACAATAGAAATTATTGAAGATAAGAGTAGAGAACTTTTAGAAATTCGCGACTATAATGAAGGAAACAAATCTTTTGTTAATAGAAAAACTAAATTCTTTGGAATAGAAAAAAAGACAGAAGCTGGCAAGGGCCTTAACCAAGCAACTGATAAGAACATAAGCGTTGGTGATAAAGTTAAACATAAAGTATTTGGCAAAGGCATGGTAGTTCAAAAGAAAGAAAAAAATGGAGACTATGAAGTTGTTATTTCCTTTGATAAAAAGGGATTAAAGAGACTTATGCTATCTGTAGCTCCTATTAAATTAATAGATTAGTTGGTGACTTATGAAGGATAAAATAAAAGAAATGGAAAATTTAATCAAGAAAATTGATAAATTAAATTACCATTATTATACTCTTGACGATCCACTTCTTTCCGATGCTGAGTATGACAAGCTTTACGACAAGTTAGTAAACTTAGAGAAAGAAAGTGGAACAGTTCTACCTTATTCACCTACAACTCGGGTAGGTGGTGCTGTCCTTAGCAAATTTGAAAAACATACTCATCTTGCTAGGCTTTACTCAATGGATAAGGCTCAGGGAGATGAAGCTCTTCTTGGATGGTTTAATAGAATAGAAAAATTTGTAAGTGACTATAATCAAAACAATGTAAATAAATTGCCAGAACCAGAATTTATTGTTGAGCTTAAGTTTGATGGACTTACAATTAACCTAACATATGAAAATCAAAATCTTGTTATGGCATCGACTAGGGGTAATGGGATAATTGGCGAAGAAATCCTAAAACAAGTAAAGACAATTTACTCTGTTCCCTTAAGAATTTCTTATCCTGGGAAAATTGAAGTTCAGGGAGAAGGCCTGATGCCTCTATATGAACTAGAGAAATACAACCAAGAAAATGATGAGAAATTAAAAAATGCTAGGAATGCAGCAGCAGGTGCCTTAAGAAACTTGGATCCCAAGGTTACTAAAAAAAGAAACTTAACAGCCTTCTTTTATAATGTTGGATATATCGAAGAAGATATATTTAAATCAGATGATGATATTAAAAATTTCTTAAGAGAAAATAATTTTAGAGTTTCAAAATATAACTTTAAAGTCAAAAAATTCTCAGACATAACACAAAAAATAAAAGAAATTGGAGAAAACAGAAATAAGTTAGATGTTTTAATTGATGGCGTAACTATAAAGGTAAATGACATAGAAACTAGAAAAGCTCTTGGTTATACCAATAAGTTTCCTCGTTGGGCGGTTGCTTATAAATTTGAAGCAGAAGAAATTTCAACTACACTTCTTGATGTAGTTTGGAATGTTGGGAGGACAGCTAAGGTTACTCCTTCAGCGATTCTTGAGCCAGTTGATATTGGTGGCGTAACAGTACAAAGAGCTACCTTAAATAATTATGATGACATACTTAGGAAAAAGGTTAAGATAGGTTCGAGAGTTTTAATAAGAAGGTCTAACGATGTTATACCAGAAATCTTAGGAACTCTTCCAAGTGATAACGAAACACGTGAAATAGAAAAGCCAAAAACTTGCCCTTATTGCGGGTCTCATCTTTATCAAGATGGTGTCCACATATTCTGCCCTAACACCCTATCCTGTGTGCCACAATTAGTTTCAAGGCTCACACATTTTGCATCAAGAGATGCAATGGACATCGAAGGTTTTAGTGAGAAAACTATAGAAAAGTTAATGGCTACTATTGGATTGAAAGAAATCCCTGATATTTACAAGCTAAAATATGAAGATATAATTAAAATAGAAGGTTTTAAAGAAAAGAGAACTAACAATCTTCTAAAATCAATTGAAAACTCTAAAAAACCACATTTATCAAATTTTATCTATGCCCTAGGGATACCTAACGTTGGTATAAAAACTGCTAGAGACTTAGCTGATCATTTTAAGTCCTTTGATAAATTAAAAAATTCTAAGGAAGAAGAATTAATTTCTATAGGAGACATTGGAAACATTACAGCAAAAGAAATTGTAGAATTCTTCCACGATGATAGAATCATTAGGGCAGTGGATGAGTTATTTGACTTAGGTTTAAAGCCAGTATATGAAGATGATAATAAGGGACCTAAGCCACTTGATAAAAAAACTTTTGTATTAACAGGGACATTAGAAATTCCTAGAAAAAAATTGGAAGAAAAACTGATATCTTTAGGTGCTAAAGTGACAGGATCAGTAAGTAAAAATACCGATTATGTTGTTGTAGGAGAGAATCCAGGATCCAAGTATGAGAAAGCTAGGTCCTTAGATATAAAAATTTTGAGTTTGAAAGAACTTGAAGATTTAGTAGGAGGTTTAAATGAATAAAGAAGATATAAGGCATATTGCAAATATTGCTCAAATAGATTTCACTGATGAAGAGCTAGATAAATTTGCACCAAGCTTTGATGAAAATATTGAGCTTGTGAATAAAATAAAAGAAATTGACACTGATGGTGTTGAAATGGTATTCCAAGTCAATGGAACAGAAAATAATATTCGTGAAGATAAAACACGAGAGTCTCTTACTCAAGAAGAGGCACTAGAAAACGCCGCTACTAAAAAATACGGTTATTTTAAACTCATTAAGTTTGTAGAATAGGAGGTACTCATGACTTTTAGCAAATTAAAGGCCTGGGAGATAGCTCAAGGATATAGAAATAGAGATTTTTCTTGTGAAGAAGTTACAAGAGAATTTCTAGATAATATTAAAGAAAAAGATAAAGAAATTAATGCGTATATTACAGTTACAGAAGAATTGGCATTAAAAAAAGCAAAGGAAGTTGATGAAAAATTCCATAACAGAGAAGAGATGTCACCTCTTGCTGGGATTCCTATTTCTATTAAAGACAATATTTCTGTGAAAAATGTAAAGATGACTTGCGGCTCTAGGATGCTTGAAAATTATATTTCACCCTATGATGCCACACTAGTTAAAAAAATAAAGGATAATGATGGAGTCATATTAGGCAAGGTAAACTTGGATGAATTTGCCATGGGAGCATCAACTAGAACTTCATACTTTGGAGTAACAAAAAATCCACTTGATATTACAAGAGTTTCTGGTGGATCATCAGGTGGATCAGCTGCATCTGTTAGTGCTAATATGGCAGCTATATCTATTGGATCTGATACAGGTGGATCTGTAAGGCAACCTTCAAGCTTTTGTAAAACTGTTGGTATGAAACCAACTTATGGTTCAATTTCTAGGTTTGGTATGGCTTCAATGGCAAACACCTTTGATCAACCTGGCGTTATTGCAAATGATGTTAGAGACCTTACAATAATGTTTAATGTAATAGAAGGTAGGGATGAAAGAGATGCAACTTCTGTTGGAAATCCTGGATTAAATTTTGACTTCGATTTCTCAGATGATGCAATTAAAAATCTTGAAGGCAAAAAGTTTGCTATTCCTAAAACATATTTAGAAATGGATTTAAATGAGAGAGTTAGAAGCGAACTTGAAAAGGCAATTGAAATTTTAAAAGACAATGGTGCCCAAGTAGATGAATACGATATCGAATCCCTAAACCACACTATAGAAACTTATAACATTCTAGTTAATGGAGAAATTGCATCGAACTTGGCTCGTTTTGATTCCATAAGATATGGCCATAGAACAGACAAAAAATTTGAAACAATAGAAGAAATGTACCGTGCTTCAAGAAGTGAAGGCTTTGGAGACGAAGTTAAGAGAAGGATTATGATAGGTACTAATATCCTATCTATGGATAATGCTGAAGAATTTTATTATAAGGCTTTAAAGGTTAGAGGTTTAATAAAAAGAGATATGGATAGAATGTTTAAGGACTATGACTTTATGCTTTGTCCAACATTCCCAGTTCTTCCTTTAAAAATTTATGATAATGTAAGTCCAGTTGAAGCATATCAAGCAGACTTATTTACAATTCCTGCTAATATGGTGGGCTCTCCTTCAATTTCACTACCAATGCCAGCAGGACAAGATGGACTATCAATTGGTATTGAATTTACAGGTAAAAGATTTAAGGACAAGGACCTACTTCAAGCGTCCCTAGCATTTGAAAGGAGCTTAAACAAATGAGATATAAAACAATTGTAGGATTGGAAATTCACGTAGAACTTTCCACAGAAACAAAAGCTTTTTGTTCATGTAAAAACTCCTTTGGTGATGAGCCTAACACAAATGTATGTCCAGTATGCTTGGCACTTCCTGGTGGGATGCCAGTTTTAAATAGAAATGTTGTTAATTATACTATAATGGCAGGAACTGCTTTTAACTGTAAGATTAACAATAAATCAAAATTTGATAGAAAAAATTATTTTTATCCAGACTTGACAAAGGGTTTCCAAATCACACAAAATGATAAACCAATTTGCACTGATGGCTATCTTGAAATAGACACAGAAGATGGAAAGAAAAAGATTGGACTATTCCAAATTCAAATGGAAGAGGATACAGCAAAAAGCCTTCACACGGAAGATAACGAAACGCTAATGGATTACAATAGATGTGGTGTTCCTCTAATAGAAATAGTAACTAAACCAGATATTTCTAGTGGTAAAGAAGCTCGTGACTTTCTAGAAAAATTAAAGTCAACTCTTAGATTCTTGGATATCTCAGATTGTAAGATGGAAGAAGGATCCCTTAGATGTGACGTTAACGTAAACGTTAAGGATATGGAAACAGGAGAAAAAACGGCTATCACAGAAGTTAAAAACCTTAACTCCTTTAGGGGTGTTGAAAAGGCAATTGATTTCGAAGTGGAAAGACACATAAAACTTCTTGAAAACCATGAAGATGAAATTAAGACTACTAGAAGATGGGATGATGCAAAAAACGAAACTATCTTAATGAGAGTTAAGTACACTGCAAATGACTATAGGTTTGCACCAGAAGGTGATCTTCCAATAGTTCATATTACAGATGAAGAAATAAAAGAAGTGGTAGATAAAATGCCAGAGCTTCCAGAGCAAATAATCGAAAGATTTGTAAAGGAATATGAAATTACACTTGAAGATGCACAAGTATTAACTTCTTCCAGAGAACTCGCAAAGTTTTTCGAAGAACTTGCAAAAGATTTTAAAGACTATACTTTATTATCAAACTGGATTCAAACAGAAATTTTAAGAAGAGTTGAAATTTCTGATGATGAGGAATTTAAACTACCTTTTGAAAACAAAGAATTTATTGAACTTTTAAATGCAATTAAGAGTGAAAAGATTAGCAACAATGCTGGTAAAAAAGTATTAAGAGAAATGTTTGAAACTGGCGATGGAGCAAAGGAAATAATTGAAAGACTTGGTCTTGTACAAATGACAGACCTATCTGCAATAGAAAAGATTGTAGATGAAGTTTTAGATGAAAATGAACAGTCAATTATTGACTTTAAAGAAGGAAAAGATAGAGCTCTTGGATTCTTGGTTGGACAAGTAATGAAAAAATCAAGAGGAAAAGCAAATCCAAAAGTTGCAAATGAAATGCTTGTAAAAAAATTAAATGAAAGATAAGAAAAATTAAAAAAATATAATTTAAACCCTAGGTTTTGTAACCTAGGGTTTTTGTGTTATATAAAACTATATTAAAACTATTCGTGTGTTAAATTGTTATTAATTCTATTGCTTTTATAATTCTTAATTAATTCTCTTATTATTCTTACAATACCTTGAGACAAAACTATTCCTAGAGCAAGAGCAGAAGTTGTAAGTGTTGTTTTTATAACATGCTCTCTCATGACAACATAATCAGATTCTATAAAGTAATACATGATGTAGTACATCCCCGCTCCTGGTACTAAAGGTACAAGACATGGAAGGGTGAAGACTGTTGCAGGTTTTTTAAAACAAACTGCAAAAGACTCCGAACAAACTCCTATTAACAAAGAAGACAACAAATAAGAAATCATATAGTTATCACTAAAAGCGAAGAGGAGTTCATATACAACCCATATAAATCCTGATAAAGCTGATGTAATTAGCCTAACTTTTTTAGGGAGCTTAAAATAAATAGTGAAGCCGTAAGTTGCAAGAGTTGCTAAGAGAAATTGTCCAATGCTTTTATTTAAAATCATAATATAAACCTCATTATCTTAAGTCCAACACCAACTCCAAAAGCTATGGCTAGGGCTATAAAAAATGCTTTTATCATCGTAATAGCTCCAGTTATAAACTCTCCACTCATAATATCTCTAACGGAGTTTGTTATAGCTACACCTGGTACTAAAAGCATTATTACACCGATTATAATCATATCTATATTTGAACCAAGGCCAAAGTGAACGCAAATAATTGCAAGAATTGATGTGATGAAGGCACAAATAATATTATTTATAAAAAATGAAAGTTTTAAATATGATAATTTTTCTAAAACCAGAGATATTAGAATTCCAATAAAGAAACTAGCGGCAAAGTCTTTGACATCTCCTCCAAATAAAACTGAGAAGAAAGATGCAGCTATCCCACCACCAATATAAATTTTCTTAGGATTTTCTTCTGTTCCATCAATTGCAAAAAGTCTGTCATAAGCTTCTTTTATTGAAAGGTCATGAGAAACGAATTCTCTTGAAAAAGAATTCACCCTGTCAATTTTATATAAATTTGTATCAGAAATTGTAATTTTTCTAAAGTTGCTAAGAGTTTCTCCCTCAAACTCCATTGAAATAAAAATTGCAGAGGGAAGAGCATAAGCTGATACATTAGAAATATTTGAAACAGATTTACAAATTCTTTCAATTGTATCTTCCGCCCTATAAGATTCTGCTCCATTTTGAATTAAAAGAGCTCCTGTATAGAGAGATAAATTCATTAAGTCCTTAGCATCTTTTATATTATTTAAGACTTTAGCCATTTTATCACCAAAAACATTATACTATGGAGTTTTTTTATTCTCAACGAAATTAGGAAATTGAATAAAATAATCTCCTTTGATATAATAACTAAGATAGGGGTGATTATATGGAAATGCCCATAATTTCAATAATTGGCAGACCAAATGTAGGCAAGTCTACACTATTTAATAAAATAGTTGGCAGGAAGGTATCAATAACTGAAGATACCCCAGGTGTTACTAGAGATAGAATTTATCAGCCTGCAACTTGGCTTAATTATAAATTTTTACTAGTTGATACTGGTGGATTAGAGCTTAAAGATGAAGATATTTTCATGTCCAGCATTAAGGCGCAAATAGATATAGCCTTAGAAACATCAGATGTTGTAATATTTGTAGTTGACGGTGCTGAAGGTGTTAATCCAACAGATAGAGAAATTTCTAATTTTTTAAGAAAGACAAAGACTAAGGTTGTACTCGCAGTAAACAAGTATGATTCTAAGATAACAAAAGATAATATATATGACTTTTATGAATTAGGTCTTGGTGAACCTATTGGTATAAGTGCAGAACAGGGGACAGGAGTTGGAGATCTCTTAGATGAGGCCGTAGATGGTCTTACTCCAGTTGATGAACTCGAAGAAGATGACAACATAAGAGTAACCTTAATTGGTAAGCCAAATGTAGGAAAATCTTCTTTGTTAAACTACTTAACAGGAGAAAACAGGTCTATTGTAACGAACATTCCAGGTACAACACGTGACTCTATTGACTCTCTCATAAAGTACAAGGGAAATGAATATGTTTTTGTAGATACGGCAGGATTAAGAAAGAAAAAGAAAATCGTTCCTGGTGTTGAGCGTTATTCAGTAATAAGAACCTTAACAGCAATTGAAAGATCGAATGTGTGTGTTCTTATGATTGATGCCTTAGAGGGTGTAACTGAACAAGATTCTAAAATAGTTGGCTATGCTCATGACAACAATAAGGCAATTATAATTGCTGTAAATAAGTGGGATGCACTGGAAAAAGAAACAAAGACAATGAGAAACTTTGAAAAGAAAATTAGAGAAGAGCTTCCCTTTGTAACCTATGCTCCAATTGTTTTTATATCTGCTAAAACAGGACAAAGAGTAAATGAATTTTTAGATATGATAGAGCTAGTTAACAACAACTATAACCATAGAATTCAAACTGGTGTCTTAAATGATATATTAAACAAGGCTGTTTTAATGAATCAACCACCTTCTGACAAGGGTAAGAGGGGAAAATTATATTATGGTTCACAAGTTAGTGTTAGACCACCTAAATTCTTGTTATCAGTAAATGATAAAGAACTATTCCACTTCTCGTACCTAAGGTATATTGAAAATCAAATAAGAGATACTTATTCTTTTGACGGAACACCAATAATTTTAGAGTTAAAAAACAGAGTAAGCCCAAGAGCAGATAAGGGACCAAAAAGATGAACCATGTCTTAACTTTATTAATATCTTATTTTGTAGGAACAATTTCGGGTTCTTACATAATTGGAAATATTTTTTTAAATAAGGATATAAGAAAATACGGTTCTGGAAATGCAGGAACTACTAATGCAATGAGAGTTCTTGGAAAGAAAGCAGGTGTCCTTACCTTTGCTATAGATTTTTTAAAGGGAGCCTTGGTGACTATCCTTATAAGAAAATTATTTGGTAATGAATTTGTTCCCTTAGGGATATTTGGAGCAGTTCTTGGCCACGATTTTCCTTTTTATATGAATTTTAAAGGAGGCAAGGGAGTAGCCACAACTTTGGGGGCCTTAGCCTTATTTAATTTTCCTTTGACTTTAATATGCTATATTGTATGGGTCTTGGGAACTGTATTAACAAAAATGGTTTCAGTAGGTTCAATATTATTTTTTATCTCGATTATTATGGTCTATTCCTTTATGTCTAAATTATCAATTTATAATATACTAATCATTGATATTGTTGCTATTATTGGGATAATAAGACATAAAGGCAATATTAAGAGAATTATCTCGGGAAATGAGAATAAAATAGGAGGGAAAAAATGAAGATTACTCTTTGTGGTGGAGGAAGTTGGGGAACTGCAATAGCAAGACTTTTGTCCAATAAGGGTCATGAATTAAACTTCTATATTAGAAATAAAGAGGTAATAGAAGACATTAGGAAAAATAAAGAAAATACAAAATACCTTCCTGGAGCTAAGTTTGAAAAAGAAATTAATCTAACAAGCAATCTGGATAGTGTACTTGAAGATATTGATGTATTTATAATTGCTGTTCCAACTTCAAGCATAAGAGAAGTTTTAACTAGCATTAAGGGCAAGATATCAAAAGATGTTATTATAGTTAATCTTTCCAAAGGTATAGAAGTAGAAAGTTTAGATAGAATATCAGAAATTTCATCTGAAATATTAAAAGATAATCCTTTTGTTGCACTTTCTGGGCCTTCTCATGCTGAAGAAGTGGGGAAGGATATACCCACAACTCTTGTTGCATCTTCTGAAAATCTAAAAGTTGCGCAAACTATACAACACGAGTTTTCCACTCCAATTTTTAGGATTTATACAAATCCAGACCTTGTAGGTGTTGAAATGGGTGGAGCTTTGAAAAATATTATTGCCTTAGCAGCAGGGATGAATGATGGTCTAGCTTATGGAGATAATTCAAAGGCAGCACTTATGACTCGTGGTATTTATGAAATGAGTAAGCTAGGGATTTCGTTGGGTGCAAACCCACATACTTTTAATGGCTTATCTGGAATTGGTGACTTAATTGTTACTTGTACCAGCATGCACTCTAGAAATAGAAGAGCCGGTATCCTAATTGGGGAAGGCAAGTCTATGGAAGACGCCTGTAAAGAGGTTGGACAAGTTGTTGAAGGTGTAAAAACTGTTAAATCTGCATATAAGCTTGCGAAATTAAAAAATATAGAAATGCCAATAACAAATGCCCTTTATAAAGTCCTTTATGAAGGTTATGATCCGAATAAGGCGGTGTATGAGCTTATGACTAGAGAAAATAAGGATGAAATAGAGCAAATCTTCTTTGAATAATATCTTATTATAAGACTTTATGATATAATATTTTGGTAAATAGGTGGTTTTTTGAGCAATTTTAAAAATAAAAATAAATATATAAAAAGAAGAGTTTTTGCTCTTTTGCTTATTTTATTTTTGCTAATGGTTTTTGGAAAGTTATTAAGGGGAAATCGGGTAAATGATTATAAAACGATTTTTCCAACTTTAACCACTTTTGAAAAAGACATTGACACAACAATATATAATCTTTTCGAAGAGAAAGCTTACTATGCAAATGGGGATGGGGTTGTAGTTTTCCATGCTAGCGAGGGTCAAAAAGTTCCCTCTGGATATGAGGTTGCAAGTCTAAACCTAATGGGAGATGTATCTTCTTTAAAGGATGATTTAGCTAAGGTAAATGCAGCTATTAAGATAAAAAAAGGGATTGAACCTCTAGAAAAAGAAAACTCAAAAACCTTTACAAAAAATTTGCAAGAACAAATAAAAGATAAAAATTTTGCTGGCGTGTATTATGATATCAACTCTTCAGATAATGGAATTAGTGAAAATATAAACACAGCCGAATTAAAAGAATATTTAGAAATGTCTGATGCTGCTTTAAATTATAAAAAGGAAGAATTGGAAAAAGAGATTTCAAAATATAATTTTTCTTATAAATCAGAATTTAGTGGCATTGTTTCTTATAAAATCGACGGAAACGAAGAATACTTTAATATCAGCGACCTTGACAAGTTTACATACAAGTACTTAAACAGAAACTATAACTTTAAGAATCTTGAAATGGAAACAAGGGTTAGAAATGGAGAACCACTTTTTAAAATTATCAACAATTTAAATTGGAAAGTAGCTTGTACAATTTCAAATGCATCAAATATTGCCAACTACAATATTGGCGATTCTGTAAAAATTCAAATACCTGAGATAGAAGATATATATGGTGTGGTGGAAAAAATAAATAAAGATGAAAACCATGCAGTTATTATTGTTAGTTTAGATAGATATTTTGAAAACATGTACTCAAACAGAGTTCATGATGGTAAAATAATTGTAAATAAAACCAAGGGTTTTGAAATTCCAAAGTCAACTTTGATTGAAAGAAATGATCTTACAGGTGTTTATGTACAAGAAATTAAAGGGCTTGTAAAGTTTGTACCAGTAGATATTGTAAGCGAATCAAATGATACTGTATTTATCAACAGAGGCAATAAGCAATCTGTATTTAGTATTGGTGAGAAATCCTACAAAACTTTGACTGTTAATGATGCAATAGTAATTAATCCTAAGACAGTTGATGAATCAAGGATATTAAACTGAGGTGATAAGTTGGATTTAAAAGATAATTTAAAAAAACTTTATGAAGATATAGAAATAGCCAAGGACAAGTCTAACTATAATAGAGATGTCAAGCTAATAGCTGTTTCTAAGACTCACCCTGTTGAAATGATTGCTGAATTCAACAAACTTGGAGTCAAAGATTTTGGTGAGAATAAAGTACAAGAACTTGTTTCTAAAATTGAAGATGAAAGAATAGAAGAATCTTTAAAAAATAATGAGTTAAATTTTCATTTAATTGGAAATTTACAGACTAATAAAGTAAAATATATTTATAACAAAGTTAAATTAATTCAATCTCTTGATAGGATTAAGCTGGCAAAAGAAATTGATAAAAGAGCAAAAACAGATGACATAATTGTGGACTGCTTAGTTCAAATTAACATTGGAGATGAAGATAGTAAGTTTGGAATAAAGTACGATGAAACAGAAGACTTTATATATGAACTTCTTGACTATAAAAATATAAAAATCAAAGGCCTTATGGCTATTGCGCCAAACACCGAAGATGAATACTTGTTAAGAAAATTATTTGAGAAAATGAATAATAAGTTTGAGGAAATTTCATCAAAAGCTTATGAAGGCGTAGAAATGAAATACCTTTCAATGGGAATGAGTCATGATTTTAAATTGGCTATAGAAGAAGGTTCCAACATGATTAGAGTTGGTTCTAAACTTTTTGGAAATAGAAATTATAATTAGGAGGATATTATGGCAGAAAAAACAATGGATAAACTAAAGAAAATCTTTGGTTTTGCAGACGAATATGAGTATGAAGATTTTGATGATGAGTTTGAAAATGAGGTAAATGAAAGTGAAGCTGTAGAACCAGCTTATACTCCTAAGCCAGCTAGCCATAAGCCAGCAGCAAAAGCTAGAGTATCATCAAGTAACATGACAATCACAGTTCATGAACCACTATCTTATGATGAATCTCCACTTATCGTTGATGATCTAAGAGACTTTAAGGCAGTAGTTCTTAACTTTGAACAACTTGATGTTGATGTTAAAAGACAAATCTTTGATTTTGTTAGTGGAGCTCTTTATGCACTTGATGGCAAGATGCAAAAGGTAAATAAGGATATTTTTATTCTTGCACCAAATAATGTTGAAATTGATGGACTAAAGGAACAACTTAAGAACAACGGAATGTTCCCTTGGTAAATTTAAATAGAATAGATTTAATTAATCACATTAACAGACCAGAAGAAAAGATTTCTATTAGAAGAGTAATCGACAAAATGGAATCTGTAATGAATAGTCACATTACGACTTCAACAGATTTCCTAAATCCTCACGAGATTAATTTATCTATTTCCATATTGAATAGGTTTAAAGATGACATCTCTTATCAAGTTGATGGGGGATATGAAGATAGCGAATCTAGCATTATCTACATATACCCCTCTTATATGTATGAAAATGAAGATGATGATCTTGTCCTATTTAAGTTTGATACTAATAATAAAATTAAACATGGGGATATACTGGGATCCATATTAGGTCTCAGTATAGACAGAGGAAAAATAGGTGATATTTTAATTGGAGAAAAATACACTTATTTTTTTGTTAAAAGAGAAATTGCAAATTTTGTAGAAATTAATCTTACAAAGGTATCACGCTATAATATATTACTTTCAAGAGAAGATGATACTAGTAGTTTGCCTAAGAAAGAGTACGATTATAAAAAGATAATTGTATCTTCTTTTAGGTTGGATAATCTAATTGCAAAAGTATTTAATCTTTCAAGATCAAAAGTCAAGGAAATGATAAAATCTGAGCTTGTTAAGGTAAACTTCGCAAGGGAGACAAGACCTCATCTAGAATTAGAACTAGGCGATTTAGTTTCTCTTAGACACTATGGAAGATTTAGGATTTTTAATATAGAAGGAAACACCAAAAAGGGAAATTTTGTATTAATCGTGAGATTAAACAAATGAGGAGATATTTATGTTTGTTGCTATTTTTAGCATTATTTTAATTATTATAGACCAATTCACAAAATTCTTAGCTGCTACTTATTTAGCTAATGAAGATTCTGTTGTATTAATAGATAATTTTTTAAGACTTTATTACATAGAGAATAGAGGAGCAGCCTTTGGAATTCTTCAAGGATTTAGGTCTTTATTTGCTGTTATAACAGTAGCAGTTTTAATTATATTAATTGTATTTTTAATTAAAAATTATAATAAAGTTCCTTTTATATACCTACTAAGCTTCAGTTTATTAATTGGTGGGACAATTGGTAATTTTATTGACAGAGTAAGGCTTCACTATGTTATAGATTTTATTAGTATGAGATTTTTTGGATATGATTTTGCCATTTTTAATTTTGCTGATGTATTCATAGTAGTAGGAACAATTTTGATCTCAATAGGAATACTGCTTCATGATAACAAAAAAAGGTGAGTTATGTACAAAAACACTTTCATTGTAGATAAGGAATCAGTAGGACTAAGGCTAGATAAGTTTTTAGAAAAAAATCTTGAAATAAATAGGTCACAAATTAAAAAGAATATTGTAGACGGAAATATTTTATTGAATAATAATAAAGTTAAAGCTGGTTATAACTTAAAATTAGACGATGAGATAACTGTAGAATATGAAGATGATTTTAGTTTGTCCCCTGAAAAAATTGATTTTGATGTATTATATGAAGATGATTACCTTGCTGTAATATCAAAACCACAAGACTTGGTTGTTCATCCAGGAGCTGGAAATAAAAGTGGAACTTTAGTCAATGGCCTTTTGTATAAATTTAAAGAACTATCAAACCCTATAGATAATGATAGACCAGGGATAGTCCACAGGTTAGACAAGGATACATCTGGTCTAATGCTTATTGCAAAAAAAGATGAAGCCTATTACAAATTAGTTGAAATGTTTAAAAATAGACAGATAGATAAGCACTATCTTGCAATTTGTCATGGAAATATATACGAAGATTTTGATGTTAAGGCCCCTATTGGAAGAGATCCTAATAATAGGATTAAGATGAAGGTAATTGATGAAAATTCTAAGGAAGCCTTCACTAGCTTTAAGGTATTGAAAAACTTTTATAAGTATACTCTTTTAGATGTTCACCTTCACACAGGAAGAACCCACCAAATTAGGGTCCACTTAGCCCATGTAAATCACCCAGTAGTTGGTGATGAAGTCTATGGCATAAAAAATAAGTTTAAAATAAGTAAACAGCTTTTACATGCATATAAACTTAAATTCAATCACCCAATAAGTGGAGAAGAATTAGAAATAATAGATAAGTTCCCAGTAAGATTTGAAGATTTTATAAATAAATTTAGTTAGGAGATATTAAATGAAAGACTACGATGTAATAATAGTAGGAGCAGGTGCTTCTGGTGTATTTGCTTCCTATGAATTTAAAAAAATGAACTCAGACTTAAGGGTTCTAGTTATAGATAAGGGAAATTCAATTTACAGAAGGCAGTGCCCTATAAAAACTGGAAAAGTTGAGACTTGTATCTCCTGCGAACCTTGCAACATAATGAATGGTTATGGTGGAGCTGGAACTTTATCTGATGGAAAATATAACATAACTACAAATTTTGGCGGACAAATGCATGAATTTCTTGGTAAAGAAGATTCCATAGAGCTCATGGAATATGTTGATAAAGTTCTTTGTGAATTTGATGGAGGAGAGTCTAAATTATATGAGACAAAATCTTCTAATTTAAAAACTCTTGCACTAAAGCATGACTTACATCTTCTTGATGCAAAGGTAAGACACTTTGGGACAGATAGAAATCTTAAAATTCTTGAAAAAATATATGAATGGACAATGGATAAAGTTGAAATGATTTTTAACACAACTATTGTGGATGTTGAAAAGAAAGATAAGTTTATTCTTACTAGTAATAAGGGAGAAAGATATTCTTGTGATAAATTAGTTCTTGCTTCAGGAAGAAGTGGATCTAAATGGATTTCTGAAATTTGTAAAAAATTTAATATTAATTTATTTTCTAACCAAGTTGATATTGGTGTTAGGGTGGAACTACCAGCAGAGGTATTTAAACATATAACAGATGCTGTCTATGAATCAAAAATAGTATATCAAACAAAAATGTACAATGATTTAGTAAGGACATTTTGCATGAATCCTTATGGACAAGTTGTAGCTGAAAATACTAATGGGATAATTACAGTTAATGGTCACTCTTATGCAGACCCAAAGCTTCAATCAGAAAACACTAACTTTGCACTTCTTGTTAGCAATAAATTTACGGAACCTTTTAAGGATTCTAATGAATATGGTGAATCAATTGCCAAGTTATCTAATATGCTAGGTGGAGGAGTTCTTCTTCAAAGATTTGGTGATTTGGTAAAGGGCAGAAGATCTGATGAGAGAAGAATGCAAAAATGTTTTACAGAGCCAACTCTTAAGGCTACACCAGGAGACTTGTCTCTAGTAATTCCTAAGAGACAACTGGATTCTATCATCGAGATGATTTATGCTCTTGATAAAATTGCACCTGGTACTGCCAACGATGATACACTTTTATATGGAGTGGAAGTCAAATTCTATAACTCAAGGGTAGAAACGGACAACAATTTTGAAACCTCAGTTGATGGATTATTTGTTGTAGGTGATGGTGGAGGTGCAACCCATTCACTTTCACAAGCATCTGCATGCGGCGTTTATGTTGCTAGATATTTAAATAATATATTATCTTAAGAGTATGCTTATGCATACTCTTTTCTTGATAAAGTGGCTATTTTTCAGTTATAATATAAGGATATGAAATGAGGATGTATTATGGAAAATAAAGAATTAATAAATGACATAAATAACAATGTAAATGAATATATAAGAAATATAAAGGAAAGCGTAGATGAGAAGAAAGCACTTGTTATAACTCATGGATGTCAGATGAACGAGCACGATTCAGAGAAAATAACTTGGCTTCTCGAAAAAATGGGCTATAGCTTTGTCAATGAAATTGATGAAGCTGATTTTATTATTTTAAATACTTGCTCAGTCAGACACTCTGCTGAAGATAAGGTTTATGGTCAACTTGGAAATTTAAAAAATTTAAAATCAAAAAAGAAAAATATTAAAATTGCAGTTTGTGGATGTATGATGCAAAGAGATGAGTCTAGAAATTATGTTATAGAAAAATTTCCAAATGTAGATATAATTTTTGGAACAAATAATATTTGGAAATTACCTGAACTTTTAATTGCATCATATAATGGAACAAAACTTGCCATGGATATTGAAGAAAACGCCCTTAGTATTGATGATAAGCTTGGAGCAAATAGACTTTATAACTTTAAGTCCTACGTTAATATTATGTACGGTTGTAATAACTTTTGCTCCTATTGTATAGTTCCTTATACAAGAGGTCGAGAAACTAGCAGGAGACCTGGTGAAATCATAAGAGAAATAGAAGATTTAGCAAGGCATGGAACAAAAGAAGTAACACTATTAGGACAGAATGTAAATTCCTATGGAAAAACACTTGATGAGAAATTTTCATTTGCCAATCTTTTAGAAGAAATTAACGATATAAAAGGTATTGAGAGAATTAGGTTTATGACATCGCACCCTAAGGATATTTCAGATGAACTTATTTATTCTTTTAAAAATCTTGATAAACTCTGTAATTTTCTGCACCTGCCTGTTCAAGCTGGCTCATCAAGGGTTCTTAAGATGATGAATAGAAAATACACTAGGGAAGATTATCTTAGAAAAATTGATAAAGTTAAAAGTCTTAATCCAAATATAGCGTTATCAACAGATATTATGGTAGGTTTTCCAGGAGAAAGTGAGGAAGATTTTCTTGATACTTTAGATTTAGTGAAAAAAGTTGAATATGATACAGCTTTTACCTTTATTTATTCTGTTAGAGAAAATACTCCAGCTGCTAATAGGACTGACCAAGTTCCTGACAAGGTTAAACATGATAGATTTGAAAGACTACTTGATGTTCTTTATCCAATTCAAGAAAGAAAGAACAAGGCATTCATCGGTAAAGATGTAGATGTTCTTGTAGAAGATATTTCTAAGAAAAACGAAAGCAAGATAAGTGGAAGAACTGATGAATTTAAATTAGTTAATTTCAAAGGCGATAAAAATGATGTTGGAAATATTGTAAAAGTTAGGATAAAAGATGCAAATAGTTTTTCTCTAGTAGGTGAGAAGATTGAATCGTGAAAAATTAACTCCAATGATGCAGCAATATCTTGCTGTTAAGGATGAAAACCCAGACTCCATTCTATTTTTTAGACTTGGGGACTTTTATGAAATGTTTTTTGATGATGCCCTATTAGCGTCAAGAGAACTTGAAATAACTCTTACTAGAAGAGATGCTGGATTAGAGGAAAAAGCTCCTATGTGTGGCGTTCCTTACCACGTAGCCTCTTCTTATATCTCAAAGTTAATAGACAAGGGTTATAAGGTTGCAATTTGCGATCAAGTAGAAGATCCAAAACTCGCAAAGGGCATAGTAAAAAGGGAAGTTACCCAAATTATTACTCCAGGAACCTTTACGGATACAGAATATTTAAAGAGTGATTTAAATAATTATCTCTTATCAATTTATATTCAAGGATATTCTTTAAATTTAACTTATTCTGATTATTCTACAGGAGAAATTTATTTTACGAATAAGACTTTCTTATCTAAGACAGAGTTATTTAGATTCCTTCAAGATCAAGTAGATAGAATAAGTCCCAATGAAATTCTAATTAATGAAGATGCCTTAGCTACATTTAAAAAAGAAACTAAAAAGAACAATGTGTTTTTAAATCCTTATATTGCTGAAAATCTAAAAGACAGTAATATATTCAAGGATTTTGGTAATTACTTTAGTGATAACTTTAAAAACAACTTAAAAGACTTCTTATCTGACAATAAGATAGGTGATTATACATCACTAAAAAAGATTTTGCAGTATTTAGTTGTAACTCAAAAGATTAACTTAAAACACATAAATAATATTTCTTATTACAATAATTATGATTTTTTACTTTTGGATGAAAGTTCAAAAAGAACACTTGAAGTAGTTAAGGGTTTAAACACTTTTACAAAAAAAGGTTCACTTTTAGATGTATTAGACAAGTGCAGTACTTCTATGGGTTCAAGAAAATTAAAGAAATGGGTGGAAAGTCCACTAGTTGATTTAAATAAAATTGAAGAAAGGCAAAATATTATAGAATCTTTTACAAAAGATTTATTATTACAAGATAAAATCGAAAAGATTTTAAGAGAAGTTTATGATATAGAAAGACTTGTAGTAAAGATATCAAATGGAAGCATTAATCCTCGTGAGCTATACTCTCTTAAATCTACAATCGAAAATGCAAATAAAATAAAAGCTATTTTAGAAAATCAAGATAATAATTATTTAAAATTACTTTCTAAAGAATTTATTGACCTATCTGATGTTTACGATGAAATCGATAAAGTTTTAATAGAAAATCCACCAGTAGTAATCGAAGAAAATAGGATTATTAAAGAGCGATATTCTTCTGAACTAGATGAGCTCTTTAAAATTGCCACAGAAGGCAAAAATTGGTTACTTGATTTCGAAGAAAAGGAAAGAAACAGGACTGGAATTAAAAAATTAAAGGTTAAACATAACAAAATTTTAGGATATTTTATTGAAGTTACAAAGTCCTTCCTAGATCAAGTGCCAGAGGATTACATTAGAAAGCAAACTTTAGTGGGTTCAGAAAGGTTCTTTTCCATGGAATTAAAGGATATGGAAGGGAAATTACTTGGATCCAAAGAAAGAGCCTTGTCTATGCAGGCTGAAATTTATAATAATTTAAAAGACTTTATAGGTAAAGAAATTTATAGAATACAAATTCTTGCAGATAAACTTTCAAAGCTCGATTCACTTTTATCCCTTGCTAAGGTTTCAAACTTAAATAATTATGTAAGACCAAAGTTTAATAATGAAGGATTTATTGAAATAAAAAAAGGTAGGCACCCAATAGTTGAGTCTTATATGAAGGATGAATTCTTTGTGCCAAATGACACCTATATAGATACTAAGAACAACATGATTCATATAATTACTGGTCCCAACATGGCAGGTAAGTCAACTTATATGAGGCAGGTTGCTCTTATTACCATAATGGCACATATTGGTTGCTTTGTGCCTTGTGACTCTTGTAACATTTCCCTTGTAGACAGAATTTTTACAAGAATAGGTGCTAGTGATAACTTGGCAATGGGTCAATCAACTTTTATGGTTGAGATGCAAGAAGTTGCCGATATAATACAAAATGCATCTTCTAAGTCACTTTTAATATTGGATGAAGTTGGAAGAGGTACCAGCACCTTTGATGGACTTGCAATAGCAAATGCAATAATAGAATATATAGCAGAAAATATTAAGGCAAAAACACTTTTTGCTACACATTACCATGAATTAGTGCATCTTGAAGATAAATACGATTCTGTTGAAAACCTAACTATAGCAGTAGATAGGCAAGAAGATGATATTATCTTTTTGAGAAAAATAATTAAGGGATTTACAAATAATTCATATGGAATTGATGTAGCAAAACTTGCAGGAATTGATGATAGGATTATTAATAGGGCCAAGGATGTTTTAGCTCTTATTGAGAAAGAAAATGAAGGACTAAATATTGACCTTAATAAGGAATATATAAGAGAAGAAAAAACTAGCCCAGAGGTCGAAATTTTTATAAATAAATTGAGTGAGATGAATATACTTGAGATAAGTCCTATGGAGGCCTTTAATTTATTAGATGAAATAGTTAAAAAATCTAAGGAGTTAATATGATAAGACTTTTAGATGAACAAACAATATCAAAAATTGCAGCAGGAGAAATAATTGAAAATTCTGCTTCTATAGTAAAAGAATTGGTGGAAAACTCAATTGATGCTGGAGCAGATGACATTTTAGTTGAATTAAGAGGGGAAAGTACTGATTATATTAAGGTTTCTGACAATGGGTCCGGCTTTTCTGAAGAAGACCTTGAGCTAGCCTTTTTACGTCACTCTACATCCAAACTTCAAGTAATTGAAGATCTTGAAAAAATTAGGACTTTGGGATTCCGTGGCGAAGCCCTTGCAAGTATTTCAAATATTTCTAAGATAAAACTAATGACAAAAACAGAAAATGATTTGGCAGGAAACTCTCTTGTCATAGAGAATGGAAAGATTATAAGGAAGAATAAAGTTGGAATGCCCAAGGGTACGACTTTTATTATTAATGATGTTTTTTATAATACACCTGTGAGGAAGAAGTTTCTTAGAAAAGATTCTACAGAAATAAGTAATATAATTGATATTGTTCAAAAAATTGCCCTATCAAATAATAATATTAAATTCACTTTGATAAGGGACGGAAAGACTATTCTCAATACAGGAAATGATAAAGATCCTATTAATAGAATATTTTCTATCTTGGGTTCAGAAATAGCATCTTCTTTAAATGAAGGAAGTTTTGAATCGGAAAACTATAAAATTAAAGGTTTTTTCTCGGATAATAAGTTATTTAGGTCTAATAGAGATAGCCAATATATTTTTGTAAATGGAAGATTTATTAGAGATATAAATATTTCAAGAGCTGTAGAAAAAAACTACAATTCCTTGATTCCTTTAAACAGGTACCCTGTATTTATTTTATATATTGACATAGATCCTAAATTAATTGACGTTAATATTCATCCAAAGAAAAATGAAATAAAAATTTCAAATGAAAATATTTTAGAGGCACTTTTATCTGAAGTTGTTGAAGAAGTTATTTACCCTAACAGGTCTATTAGGGAAATAGAGTTTGAAGAAAAAAAAGAGAATATAAATGTATTTGATATTTTTGATGAAGATGACTCTGAAGAAGCCCTAGATTCTATTGGGACAGTAAATTCAGAAGAAAATAAGAGTCTTAAAAGTCTATGGGATTTAGAAAGAGAAATCGAAGAATCAGAGACTGAAAAGGAACAAGCCCTCAATGAAGAAGCCCTGTTATATAGAGAAGAATATACAAGAGATTTAAAATCTTCAAATGAACAAGAGGAACATATAGAAAAAAACTTTTTATTTAATAATGAATCTAGTCGAATTGATGAAGGACTTTTAAACACAAGAATAAGTGGAGTTCTATTTAAGACTTATATTTTGTTGGAAAATCAAAGAGATGGCAAGGTTTTTGTAGTTGACCAGCACGCGGCTCACGAAAGAGTTAACTATGAAAAATTTTTAAAGATGTATCTTAATAGCGAGATATCTTCACAAATTTTAATTAAACCAGAAATAATTGAATTGAATCAACTTGAGTACGATAAAATTCTCAATTATATTGATTTGTTTACTAAGCTAGGATTTAAAATTGAAGATTTCGGTGATAGGTCTGTTGTCCTAAGAGAAGTCCCAATGATCTTTGGACTACCAACTTATGTAAATTTTATTAGAGACATAATAGACTCTCTTGATAAAGAAATCTCATCAAATTATGAAGCTGATCTTTATAAAATTATGAGAAAAGCTTGTAAGGCTTCTGTGAAAGCAGGAGATGACTTGTCAGATATAGAAATAGAAGCATTGATAAAAGATTTGAAAAACTGTGAAAATCCATACACTTGTCCTCATGGAAGACCAACAATAGTTGAAGTATCCAAACACACAATTTCAAAATTATTTTTGAGGGAATAAATGGAAAATTTATTAATAATTACTGGACCCACTGGAATAGGAAAAACGGAGCTTTCTTTAAAACTTGCTAAAAAGTATAAAGGAGAAATAATTTCCAGTGACTCCATGCAAATTTATAAAAAACTTGATATTGGAACAGCTAAGGTAGATCTTGAAAATACAGAAATCCCCCATCATATGGTAGATATAATTGATGCTGAGGAAAACTTTTCTGTTGCAGACTTTAAGCATAGAGCTAAAGAAATTATTAGTGAAATAAATAGTAGGGGAGGTTTGCCCCTTGTAGTTGGTGGTACAGGTTTATATATAAATTCCCTTGTTTATAATCTTGACTTCACAGAGACAGAAGCGGACTATGCTTATAGAGAAGAGTTGAACAAAATACTTAAAGAAAAAGGTAGTGAATTTCTTTATAATAAGCTTTATGAACTCAATAAGGATATGGCAGAACAAATTCACCCAAATAATGGTCAAAGAATTATTAGAGCCTTAGAAATTTCGAAAGATGGAAATGAAAAAGGGAATAATTTTCGTCAAGAAAATAAAGAATATAATTTAATCTTCATTGGCTTAAATATGGATAGAGAAAGGCTCTATGAAAGAATTAATAATAGGGTAGACAAGATGATAGAACTTGGTCTTGTAGAAGAAGTAAAAAGCTTATTAGATGAAGGTTTAGATAAAAACTCACAATCCCTTAAGGCCATTGGATATAAGGAAGTTATATCATATCTCGATGGTGAAATTGAATATGATGAAATGATTGAACTTATAAAAAAGAATTCGAGACATTATGCTAAGAGACAATTGACCTGGTTTAGAAGAGATGATCGAATACAATGGTTTGACAGGGAAGCAGATAATTTATTAGAAGAAATTGAAAATTATATCGATAGTAAATTAGACGGGGAGTTTAGGATAAAAGATGACAATATACGATAATTTATTTAAAGAAAAATATAATATAGATCCGAAAATAATTGAATTTGTGAATAGAATAGAAGATAAACTACGAGATAGGTTCAAAGAATTTAGTGACATAGCCCAATATAACCAAGTTAAAATTTTAAAAGCCATGCAAGAAGAAGGACTTAAGGCAACAGATTTCAACTGGACAACAGGATATGGTTATGGAGATATAGGAAGAGATAAGGTTGAATCTATTTATACAAGAATTTTTAATGTAGAAGATAGTCTTGTTAGGTCAAATATTGTATCAGGTACTCATGCTATTACACTTGCAATAAAGGCAATTTTAAAGCCAGGAGACCATTTTCTATCTGTTACTTCAACACCCTATGATACCTTACAAAAAGTGATAGGATTAAGGGGAGACAGTCCTGATTCTTTAATAAATTCTGGATTTGAGTATTCTGAAATTCCTTTAGTGAACAATATGATAGATATAGGAAGCATAAAGAGTTATATTCAAGATAATACTAGTCTAGTTATTATGCAAAGATCAACAGGTTATTCTAATAGGCGAGCCTTTACCGTTTCTGAACTTAAGGAAGCTGTGGATGAAGTAAAAAGGATAAATAAGGATATAAAAATTTTTGTAGATAATTGTTATGGAGAATTTACAGAATTAATTGAGCCTAGTGAAATTGGAATAGATATAATGGCGGGATCCTTAATAAAAAATCCAGGAGGAGGACTATGTTATACTGGTGGATATGTTGCTGGTAAAGAGGAGCTTATTGAAAGGGCAGCTAATATTTTGACTGCGCCTGGAATTGGAAAGGACTGTGGACTAACTTTTGGAATGACAAGGCAAATATTACAAGGTCTTTTTATGTCCCCTAAAATTGTTGAAGATGCAATAAGGGGAGCTACCTTATTTTCAAGGTCATTTGAAGAATTAGGATTCAGGACAATACCAACAAGTACAGACCCAAGAAGCGACATTGTAACTGCTATAGAACTAAAAAAGCCTGAAATACTTGAAATATTTTGTAAGTACATTCAGTTTTCTTCTCCAGTTGACTCAGAATTCACGCCACTCCCTTGGGACATGCCAGGATATGACGACAAAGTAATAATGGCTGCAGGAGACTTTATAGAAGGCTCATCTATAGAATTATCAGCAGATGGACCTATGAGAGAACCTTATTATGTATATTTCCAAGGAGGTCTTTCTTATTATCATATAAAATTTGCACTTATAAACTTATTAAATGCTCTTTACAAAGAAAAACTAATAAATATTTAATTTTATTATAATTTGTTAATAAGTTTTTAGGTAAGAAAGCAGAAACAAATAAAGTGTAAGAGAATAAGCATAAAGTTTATTCTCTTTTTTAATAAATATATAGAGTTATAAAATAAAATACTTTTAGATAATGTATATACGGAGGATTTTAATGAAAAAGAAATTTATTAATGGGAAAATTTATGGTCACAAAGATGCTACAGAGATCTTGGTTGAAGATGGGAAATTTGTAAAATTTGGTAGTGACCTAGGAGATGCTGATGAAGTAATTAATCTTGATGGCAATCTAGTTATCCCACCTTATGTGGATTCTCATATTCACCTAGACTACTACATGATAGGAAAGACAGATGAAGTTAAGAATGAGTCAGGTACACTTTTCGAAGCAATAGACCTTTGGAACGATTTTAAAAAAGGATCAACTAAGCAAGAAATAAAGAAAAGAATTCGTCAAGCTGTAGAAGATTGTGTTTCCTATGGAACTCAATATATTAGAGCACAAACTGACTGTACTGATCCTAACTTAACAGGAATTAAAGCAGCTCTAGAAGTGCGTGATGAATTAAAAGATAAGGTGAAAATCCAAGTGGAAGCTATAGCGTTGATACAAAAGATGTAAACTTATAAATCCTGCATTTTAAGCAGTTTTATAAGCATTTTGTATTTGAAAAAGATAAAGAAGGATACGTTAAAAAGGCTCAAAAAAACCACATGGATGTAAGAGTAGTTTTGAGACTAGTATGAGGAAACACAAAAAATATAATAACTCATTTTGTACTTTCTACAAGAGTAGCTTAAAAGGCTGCTCTTTTTTATTAAAGGTAGTAATATTTCGTTACATCCTTTTTCAAAAAATGGAAAACTCATAAGCAACTTTACATATTCGCTTTTATTACATATAATAAAAGCGCAAACGAGAGGAGGCGGACTATGAATACACTTAAAGAATATATACAAGAAAATTTAGTAATAACCAACAAAGAAGCAGAAGACCTTGGATATACTAGGCATAATCTATCAGAATTAACAAAAATCGGACAATTAGAAAGATTAAGACCAGGACTATATCAATTAAAAGGAAAAGTAATAGACGATTTTGTTTTAATATCATCAAATAGCAATCGAATTATATTTTCCCATCAAACAGCCCTATACCTCCACGACCTATCAGATAGGACCCCAAATGTATTTCATATATCTGTACCCCAAGGCTACAATGCCAGCCATATCAAAAAGAGGTACGAAGATCTACAAGTTCACTATGTAAAAAAAGACCTATACGAAATTGGAAAGACAGAAATAAAATCACCACAAGGCAACCTTATTCCAGTTTACGATATAGATCGAACAATTTGCGATATCATAATCGAAAGAGAAAAAATAGATAAACAGATTTTTACAGAAGCCTTAAAAAGATACTTTAAATCAACAAATAAAAATCTAAGACGACTCATAAAATACAGTAGACTATTTAAAATAGAAGATGAAATTAGAAAATACATGGAGGTATTATCGTGATTAATATCGAGAGTATAAAGGGAAAGATAAGGAGCTTGGCAGAGAAGAAAAATCTAAAGTCGCAAGAAGTTCTTCAAATATATTTTTTCGAAAGATTTTTAGAAAGGCTATCTAAATCAAAGTACAAAAATAATTTTGTAATAAAGGGAGGATTCTTAATATCTTCCTTAATTGGTATTGAAAATAGAACAACTATGGACATGGACACAACCATAAAAGGCATAGCCCTAAAAGAAGAGAAAATAAAAGACATTGTAGAAGAAATTATAAATATCAATGTAGAAGATGGAATAAGATTTGAAATAAAAGACATCTCTTATATAAGAGAAGAAGATGAGTACGAAAACTTTAGAATTTCACTAATAGCAAATGTTGGTAAAACTAAAAATCCAATGAAACTAGACCTAACAACAGGAGATGCAATAACACCAAAAGAAATAGAATACACCTATCCCTGTATCTTTAGCAAAGAAAATATAAAAATAATGGCATATCCATTAGAAACAATTTTAGCTGAAAAATATGAAACCATAATCAGAAGAAATATAACAACAACACTAATGAGAGACTTCTACGACCTATACACCCTCTATAAATTAAAAAAAGATGAGATAAACTATAAAATTTTAAAAGAAGCAATAGAGAGAACCTCAAACAAAAGAGGAAGTCAGGAGATAATAAAAGACTATGAGGAAATAATCAAGGACATAAAAGAAGATTCATACTTAAGATCCTTGTGGGAAGTATATCTCAGTGAAAATAAGTATATTGAAGATTTGACCTTTGATAAGGTAGTTGATGTAGTGATAATTTTATCAAATAGGATCAATGAGATGTAATTTAACAGACACCGTCTGGCAAATCATATACAAGAAAATATTAAGGATTAAAGAAGTGGAATTAATCTACTTCTTTTATAAAACTTAAATTTTACTTCAAGGAGAACGTTTTTACTTTTAACAGATATTTAATGGTATAATATAATAAATATTAGAACTCAACATTGGATATACTGAGAACTTTTAGCAATAAAAGATTATTCAAAAAACTAATAGATTTAATATGACAAAAAGAACTTGATGAAAATTGAGCTGAACCAGTAAACACGGAACAAATTTAATATTATATTAAGCGGAATGTAAATACCAATGAATTTGTGATTTTTTTAGATTTTGAAATTGAAAAAAAATAGTTAGAGAAATGAAATTAAGGAGGATGTATAAGTGAAAAAATACGGAAGTATAGATGAAATAGCTAAGGAATATGCACTTACAAATGAACAATTAAGGAACTATTTGCTATTAAATGACATTGATTCACTAAGTGATTTAGATAAGATTGATTTAAGTGATAAAGATATAATAGATGTTTTAAACAAGATAAACATTAATAAGAAATTGAATAATCATATTAATTTAACATCTCTTGACAGTATAAAGATAGAAGGACTATTTGGTAAATATAATTATTTTATAAATTTTAAAGATGATATTTCTATATGGGTATCTGAAAATGGTGTTGGTAAAACAACTATATTGAATATAATAGTTGCAATTTTGACTAGCGATAAAAACATATTAATGGATATTAATTTTAAAAAAGTGACTGTTAGTATTTCGGGAGAAAAATATGAAATAGATAGAGAACAATATTTTCAAGTTAATAGTAAAAATAATAGATATTCTAGAAGAATAGAAAATTTACTTGAAGAAATATCAATGTATTTGCCAAGAAGTTATTCCATAAAATTAAGGAAGGATTTTGAATATAAACAATATATTGATTTAGATCTAATTGAGGAATTAACCTATAGATATTTTGATAATGAGATTGACTTAATCAAAAATAAGAAGATTATGTATATATTGCAAGAATTAAAAGAATTACAATATGAAGATCTTTCTAGAATTTTGTATAAAATAAAAGATGCACTAGAAGAAGATGTTCTTTTTTATCCAACGTATAGAAGAGTGGAAGTTGGTTTGGATAAAGTTTTTCTAAATCGTAGAGATGAGTACAATAGATATGAGTTATCACCAAAATACATGGGATTTGGAATGAATGATGTTAAGAACAGAATAGGTAATTTGCTAAATAAAATGAGAAAAGATGCAAATACAGCATATATAGAAATGAATGCAAATATCATTAGTGAGTTACTGAAGAAAAATGTAAGAGAATATCTAAGTGAATATAATAGAATTGATATGCATAAAGTAGATGTAATAATAAAAAGAATTGGCGAAGAAAGAATCGATAATATTGATAGTTTAAAAAATTTCATCAATAATTCAGCAAAAGGTAACCTAATGCCTAATATAGAATTCTTATTATATTATTTACAAAAATTAGTAAAAATATATGATGAACAAAAACCATTAGATTCAAAACTTAGAAAATTTTCTGATGTTTGTACAAAGTATTTATCTGGTAAAAAAATAGTATATGATGAATCGCTTTTAACAATGAATGTTTATGATTTTAATAATAGGAAAATTGATTTTGAAGATTTATCTTCAGGAGAAAAACAGGTGATTTCTATTTTTTCTAAAGTTTATTTGGACGTAGTAACACCTTGTATATTTATAATTGATGAACCAGAGATATCGTTATCAATAGAATGGCAGAAAGAATTCTTGAAGGATATTTTTGATTCTCAAAAAATTGGATTAATGATTGCAACGACACATTCTCCTTTTATATTCAAAAATGAATATAGAAAATTTGTTATTGAACTTGATAAATATAAGGAGGTGTAGTTCTGTGGGTTTGTTGGATATTATGGAGAACGAATCTGACTGTATAGAGTCTATTTTTCAAAGTTATATTTCCTCAAAAAGTAAAAAAGATATATTTTTATTTTTTGAAGGGAAGGATGATTTTAAGTACTATGTTAGCAGAGTATCATCACATATTGGGGATAAGGAATATGGAGTTTTTCATTGTAATTGTAAAATGAATGTGTTAACCATTCAAGAAATGATTGCTAACCAAGCTGCAATTCAAGATGATAAGAAGAACTTATATTTTATAGATCGTGATTATGACGATAATGAAAATATACCTGATAGTATATATGTAACATCGTCCTATTCAATAGAGAATAATTATTTTACGAATTCTGCAATAAAGAGAATATTGATTGGAGTAATTGGGATTTCTGAAGAAAATGAAGATGATAATTTAGACTTTAAAGTTGTTTATAATCATATAACAAGTATAAGAGATAAAATTATTGAAGAAATTATTTACGCAAATGCTTGGTATTCATTACAAATCAAAAAATCTAAACATAGTGTTGAGCATACACAAATGTCAAATTTAAAAGAATATAGTAACATTAAGAATATTTGTCAAATACAAGTTCTTGAGAAATTAGTTAAAAATTCACTTGAAATTAATGAGTCTGAAATCAATAAAGAGATAGAAAATTTAAGATTAAATCCAGTAAGCAAAATAAGAGGGAAGTATTTTACTCAAGCACTAACACCTGTTTTTAGAGATGTATTTCAAGATGCAGGCAAAAAATATAATAGAAAATATTTTTCGAAAAAAAGAAAAATACATGCTAATTTATCTGACATAATTTCAGAATTGTCTGCATATGCAGATACACCACCAGAATTGATTTCTTATATTAGAGAAAGATTATCTGTTTAAGAACATCTATAATATTTCTGTTATATTAAAATAGTAAGAAAAATATTTTTAAATAAGCAATGTGTATTGTTAAGTTTTTTTATGATAATAGTTTGATGAACCCAAAACAGAAATTTTTAATTATTTAATTTTGTAATTTATATAACAATTCTGTCTAATTTATACTGTTTGTTGCATTTGAAAGTAGCCATTGTAAGTTTCTAAATTGTTCTAAATCTACAACATATATCTCTTTTTCCAATACACATTTTCTAAGAAAGTGGGACATTGTTTTGCAATTTGCAAGTTTCATTTTCTTTTCAAAAACTTCCTTTTCTTCCTTAGTTAATTTTATTTCTATTCTTTCATTTCTAAATCTATTTGCCATTTTATTCTCCTTTATAAAATATATTTCGGGGTCTTAGGGTTCTCCCTAACAAGGTAAAAATTAAAAAAATGGAGCATTCCGTAAAGGTCTGCTCCATTAATTTTTTCGTAAGTGTCCGTACACTTACTGTGCTTGCTATTAAAGTTATTAGCGTTAAGCCTGTATTTAATTATTAGTAATTATATCATAATTAAGTATGATTTTCTACTGTTCCTATTGACAAAAATAAGATAAGAGTATATAATGATAACTAAGTTATCTATATGCCGCAAACTTATAAATTTAGCCGTTAGTAAAGGAAGTGGGATATGACAGAAATTACTGGTTATGATTTAACACATAAAAAGATTATGGATAGTGGTAAAGTTAATTTTTTAAATGATGGCTATGAACGAGCTAATTTAAGAAAAATTTGCAAAGATGCTGGGGTTACAACGGGTGCTTTTTACAGGCATTTTAATGATAAAGAAGATTTATTTATCAGTTTAGTTGATCCATTGGCAAACGAACTTTTGGGTTTTTATAGCAAGTTTGAAGAGGAATCTTTTCAAAACATAGAAAAAAATTGTGGAGAAGATTTATCAAAAATTAACATTGAAGGGTCAATTGAATCTGCATTATATATGTTTAGCAAAAAAGATTTATTTAATCTTTTAATATATAAATCATATGGTACGAAATATGATAATTTTATAGAGCTTCTTGTGGAAAAGGAAGATATAAACAGACATAAAGCGTTTCAGATTATTTCAAAGAAAAAGAATATAAAATCAGAAGTCCCTAAAGATGCAATGCATTTGTTAAACCATGCTTATATTAATGCATTGTGTGAAATTATAATACATTCTCAAACAGAAGAAGAAGTAAAGTTAAACACAAGAATAGTTTCGAAGTTTTTTTATGATGGATGGGAGAAATTGCGATGTTTTTAAATATAAGGGAAAGGGTATTAAACGCCCTTATATTTTTTAAAATAAAGATAACTAAGTTAGCTAATTAAGTTATTTCATTTGGAGGTGTTGATTATGAAACAAAAAAGTCCTGCTACTATATTGTGGGAGCTTGCAAAAAAGGAACATTCAAAGTTAAAAACATCTGTATTTATAGCGAGTATCGGTGTTATTGCAGGGATTATTCCATACATTGCTGCAAGCCGTATTTTAGTCTATTTATTAAATGGAATTGCAGATTTCAAGGTCTATTTTTTATGGATGGGAATAGGTCTGTTATCTTATATTTTAAAATCTGTTTTATACTCTACGGCGTTATCTGTATCTCATAAAGCGACTTTTAGTGTATTGAAAGATATTCGCTTGAGAATGCTTGATAAACTTCCGAAGATGCCGTTAGGAGAAATAATCTCTGTTCCAAGCGGAAACTTTAAGCAGATTATAGTGGATCAGGTTGAAAGTATGGAGAAACCGCTCGCTCACCTGTTGCCTGAAATGACATCGAATCTCTTAGGTTCTTTGAGTATATTTATTTACTTATTATTTCTTGATTGGAGAATGGCTCTTTTATCATTAGTATCCATTCCTTTGGGGATGCTTTTTATGGGACTCGTAATGAAAAATTATGCTGTTCAATATGAAGGATCTGTAAAGGTAAATCGAGAAATGAATTCTGCAATTATTGAGTATGTCAATGGAATAGAAGTGATAAAAACATTTAATCAAGACAAGAGATCGTACGCAAAGTACAAAAATAAAGTCATTGCAAATGCAAGATACTTTTATGAATGGATGAAGAGCTGTCAGTTACCTGTATCTTTATCTAAAAACATATCTCCTACTACAATGATAACAGTGCTTCCATTTGGTTGGTATTTCTACATTAGCGGAAGTTTAAGTGCAGAAGTATTTATATCTGTAATTATTCTATCTTTAGGTATTGCAGGACCTTTACTTGAAACAATCAATTTTGTTGATGGTCTTGCTAGGATAGGGACTATTGCAAATTCTATTAACTTAATTTTAGAAGGAAAAGAACAAAAGCATTCTGATAGAGAAGTGACTATCCAGCAATATAACATTGATTTACAAAATGTAAAGTTTGGATATGAAGAAGAAAAAGAAATTCTTCATGGAATATCCCTAAACATAAAAGAAGGGACAACAGTGGCTTTTGTTGGACCAAGTGGAAGTGGCAAGTCAACTTTAGCAAAATTAATAGCTGGATATTGGGATATCATGGAAGGAAATATAAATATTGGTGGACACAATCTTAAGGAAATTCCATTAAAGCAATTATATAGTTTGACCGCCTTTGTTTCTCAGGATAATTTTTTGTTCAACGAAAGTATTAGGGAGAATATAAGAATGGGCAATCCAAGTGCCAGTGATAAAGAAGTAGAAGACATTGCTAAGAAATCGGGTTGTCATGATTTTATTATGAAAATGGAACATGGTTACGATACGGTTGTCGGAAGTAGTGGGAGCCATGTTTCTGGTGGAGAAAGGCAAAGAATATCAATAGCAAGAGCAATGCTCAAAAACGCACCTATTGTAATACTTGATGAAGCTACTTCATATATAGATCCTGAAAATGAAGTGATTATAAAGCAAGCTTTATCAAAGCTTATAAAAGATAAAACGGTGATTATTATTGCTCATAGGTTATCAACTATAACAGATGCAGAACAAATATTCTTAATTGAGAATGGAGAGCTTGTTTCACATGGTAAGCATGAAGAACTTATGGAAGATTCTGAGTTATACCAAAAGATGTGGAATGCTCATATTGGAGTAAAGGATGGTGAAATAAAATGATAAGTGCCTTAAAGAAAATTTTAGATTTCTCAGGTGATGAGAAGAAAAATGTATACCATTCTATATGGGTAAGTTTCTTGTTTGCAATTTTTCACATGCTCCAAATCAGTGCAATATACATTATTGTTAAAGCTATTGTTGAAAAAGATATGAGTATGACACCTGCATGGATTGCTTTGATACTTCTTGTTATTAGCATAATCGGAAGAAGTGTTACAAATTATTTTTCACAATTACAGCAATGCCATGCAAGTTATTTCATGGTGGCAAATAAAAGAGTAGCAATAGGTGAAATGTTAAAAAAAATACCTATGGGATTTTTCAATGAAAACAATATTGGTGAAGTGGTTGGAATTTCTACAACTGTTTTAGAAGATGTAGAAAATACCGCAGCAATGGTTATGGTAAATACATTATCAGGTTTTATAAACACGATAATATTTACAATAATGATTTTAGCATTTGAGTGGAGAATAGGTTTTATTGTTGCAATTGGATGCCTATTGTACTTATTTGTTCTCTCAAAAATGGAAAGCAAATCAAGGAGTGTTCTTCCTAAAAGACAAAAAGCATCTGCTAAATTAGTTGATGCCATTTTAGAACAAATTGGAGGAATGTCTGTTATAAAATCCTTCAATTTAACAGGGAAAGGAGATGAAAAAGTCAGAGGTGCTATTGAAAATAGTAGAAAAATAAATCTTGATTGTGAAAAACTGTTTACACCTTATACGATTTTGCAAAATATTCTTTTGGATTTGTTTAGCATTTTGATAATAGGTGCAGGTATTTTCTTTTATATCAATGGAGAACTCTCATTCTTAAATACAGTTATGACGATTATAATTTCTTTTCTTGCTTTTTCTCAAATAAAATTGGCAGGAAGTGCAACAACCTCTCTCAGAGTTGTTAGTGGATCTATTGAGCAAACAAAGAAGTTAGAGAAATTTCCACAGATGGATATTGATGGAAAAGACATAAAGCCTACTACTTTCGATATTTCTTTTGATAATGTAGAGTTTTCTTATTCAGGCAAAAAAATCCTCGATGATATTTCGGTCAAGATACCACAAAACCAAATGACAGCTATAGTTGGACCTTCAGGAGCTGGAAAAACTACATTTTGCAATTTGATAGCGAGATTTTGGGATGTAGAGAAAGGAGAAATCAGCATAGGTAGACATAATATTAAGGAATATTCATTAGAGTCATTAATGAGACAGATTAGTATGGTTTTTCAAAATGTTTATTTATTTCAAGACACTATTGAGAACAATATAAAGTTTGCCAAGCCAGATGCTACACATGAGGAAGTTATAGAAGCTGCAAAGAAAGCGTGTTGTCATGAATTTATTATGAAGCTTCCTGAACAATATGAAACAGTTATAGGAGAGGGAGGTGCAAGTCTATCTGGTGGAGAAAGACAAAGAATATCAATTGCAAGAGCAATGATAAAGAATGCACCTATCATTATTTTCGATGAAGCTACTGCAAATGTAGACCCTGAAAATGAGGATAAATTGCAGGTTGCTATGGAGGAACTCACAAGAAATAAAACAGTAATAATGATAGCACACAGACTAAAGACAATAAAAAATGCAAACCAAATACTTGTTTTAGCAAATGGAAAAATAAATCAAAAAGGCACACATGAAGAGCTAATTCAAGCAGAAGGTATCTATAAAAATTTTGTTGAGGCACGACAAAAGGCAGTTAATTGGAAATTGTCATAAGTGAAAATGATTTATATGAGAATTATTCAAATATAGCTCATGTAGATTTATATTATTTTAATTTAAGGAGGATTAAAAAAAATGAAAAAAGGATTGTCAGCTAAAGATCTAATCAATGTAGGAATTTATACAGCTATTTATTTAGTTCTGTTTTTTGTAGTAGGGATGATGAATGCAATTCCTATCTTATACCCAGCTATCTATCTTCTCATTCCTATAGTCACAGGAATTCCATTTATGTTGTTTTTAACCAAAATAGAAAAATTTGGCATGGTTACGATTATGTCAATTATTATTGGTGTGTTTTGGTATTTTATGGGCTATACATGGTTAGCGTTAGTGGGATATATTCCATTTGGAATTATCAGTGATCTGGTTATGAAATCAGGTGGTTTTAAGAGTTTTAAAAAGAATGTTATTGGATTTTGGCTATTTTCTTGCGGAATGATAGGTTGTCAAATGCCAATGTGGGTAATGGCAGATACCTATATGGAAGGTGTTAAGCAACAAATGGGAGAACAATATGCACTTGCACTCGCAAAATATATGCCTTCTTGGATGGGGATTGCTGCATTTGGAATTATTTTTATCGGCTCAGTTATTGGTGCAAATTTAGGGAGGAAAATGCTTAAGAAACACTTTGAGAGAGCGGGTATCATTTAATGGAAGAGTATGAGGTATACGAACCGAATAAACCAAAGGGCTTTTTCTTAGATCCTCGTACTAAAATTTTATTTATGATATTTATAACAACCATAATGTCTGTCGGATATAAGGATATTTTAGTTAGCCTTATATCCGCCATTGTGGCAATAGCATTATTATTATCTAATAAACAAGTTAAGATAGCTTTCATTTATGGAGGGCTATTTACCTTGGCTATTATGGCACACTTTACGAAAGATATGTACACATTGCCTACACTCATAAATACAATTTCAGTATTGTTGAATGCCTTAATTTTAAGACTATTTCCAATTTTCATGTTGGGATATTATGTTGTAATGTCCACAAAAACGAGCGAGTTTATAGCAGCCATGGTAAAGTGGAAAATTCCCAATGCATTTATTATTCCAACAGCAGTTGCATTCAGGTTTATTCCAACTTTGAAAGAAGAACACAATTCTATTAAGACTGCTATGAAAATGAGGGGAATTAGCTTTAAAAATAAAAAGGCGTGGAAAAATCCAAGCTTATACTTGGAATATGTAACAATACCTTTAATCGTTTCTATTGTAAAAATAGGTGATGAATTGTCGGCGGCAGCAATAAGTAGAGGATTGGGAGCTTTGAAAAAGAGAAGTACTGTGGTAAAAGTAAAGTTTACTATATATGATTTATTAATTTTACTCTTTTCAGTTGCCTTTACAGGACTATTTTTATATAGGAGGGGATAGCATTGATTGAATTTAAAGACGTGTCATTTACTTATGATAGCGGGAATAAGAATGCTGGAATTTATAATATTAATTTAAATATCAATGCTGGTGAAGTAGTTGTATTTTGTGGTGAGTCCGGTTGCGGAAAAACTACAATAAGTAGGTTGATAAATGGGTTAATTCCCGGGTATTATTCCGGAAATTTGACTGGTAGCGTTATTGTAAATGAACATGAAATTTCTAAAAATTCTATTAATGAATTGAGTCAATATGTAGGATCAGTATTTCAAAATCCAAGAACTCAATTTTTCAATGTAGATTCAACAAGCGAAATTGCATTCGCCTGTGAAAATTTTGGGATTTCAAGAGAAGAAATTTGTAGAAGAATTGGCAAGGTAACAAAAGAATTAAATATAAAAGATTTGCTTGATAAGAGCTTGTTTTCTATGTCAGGAGGAGAAAAACAAAAAATTGCTTGTGCTTCTGCTGCTGTTATGGAGCCTGAAATCTATGTATTAGATGAGCCATCTTCTAATTTAGATATACAAACTATAAAAAAGTTAAAATATATCATAAAAAAATGGAAAGAAAAAAAGTCAACTGTGGTTATTGCAGAGCATAGACTACAATATTTAATAGATATTGCAGATAGATTTATTTATATGAAAGATGGAAAAATTAACAAAGAATTTTCTTGTGTTGAGTTCAAGAAATTACCTAACAGCATTTTAAATAATATGGGGTTAAGGAGCATACACCCTATTGATACCAGTAGCCGTATAAAAAATATAGAATCTAAGGAACAAATAGAGATTAAGAATTTTATGTTTAGTTATGGAAAAGAGCCGTTTTTTGAAATTAATGATGCTGTATTACCTCAAAAATCTATTGTGGCTGTTTTAGGAAATAATGGTTCTGGAAAATCAACTTTTTCAAAATGCTTATGTGGAGTTGAAGAAAAAGCAAAAGGAACTTTAAATATACAAACAGAAAGTTATGCTACAAGAGAAAGGCTAAAAAAATGTTTTATGGTGAAGCAGGATGTTAATCATCAATTATTTACCGAATCAGTTAAAGAAGAAATTCTTTTGAGTATAGAGAACGATGAGAATAAAGAAGAAAAGATCGATGAAATATGTAAAAAGTTAAATTTAATGGATTTTATAGATTGCCATCCAATGTCATTATCCGGAGGGCAAAAACAAAGGGTTGCAATTGCAAGTGCTATCGCTTCTGATAGGACAATACTGATTTTGGACGAACCTACAAGTGGTTTGGATTTTAAGAATATGAAAGAAGTTTCTAATGAAATGATAAGGCTTAAAGAGGACGGAAAAACTATTTTTATTATCACACATGATCCGGAATTAGTAGACTGTTGTTGTGATTATTTTATGTTTATGGAGAATGGAAAAGTCAAATGGCATGGTATTAAAGATGAAAAGAATATGGGAAAAATTAGGGAATTCTTCGATCAAACTTAAAATTTGCTAAAAAAATCTGGATGAAAAAAAGGAGGTAATTTTATGAAACAAGATATGAAAGAACAATTATTAACAAAAAGACCTATAGATTTACTTTTTCAATTATCTATCCCTGCTGTAATAGGAATGATAGTAATAGGTCTTTATCCACTAATGGATGGAATTTTTGCAGGAAATATTATAGGACAAACAGCAATGACAGCTTGTGGTGTAGCTATGCCACTTACTTTTTTCAATAGCGGAGTATCTACCCTAATTGGTGTAGGGTCAGCATCGGTTTTATCAAGAGCTATAGGAAAGGGCGACAAAAAAACAGTTGATAAAATTATGGGGAATTTAATCTTTTGGGTTATTCTATTCTCATCAATTATTACAATAGGCGGAATTTTACTTGCACCACATTTTTTAGATATGGTTGGAGCAAGTGGAGAAATTAAAGAATATGGTATCAGATATTTACGAGTAATTTTTATTGGTTCTTTATTTGTAAACTTTACTCAATCAGCAAACATGGTTATGCGTGGAGAAGGATTAATGAAAAAAGCAATGCTCATTATGGGGCTAGGAGCTTTTTTAAACATAATTCTTGATCCTATTCTAATGAAATTAATGGGAAAATATGCAATTGAAGGGGCTGCACTTGCAACTATTACAGCACAATTTGTTCAAGCAATAATAACACTCCATTACTTCAAATATAAAAGTAAAGCAGTAAAAATAAATAAAATCAAACCTGATCAGGAAATAAAAAAAGAAATGTTTGGCGTAGGGTCATCTGCTATGATGATGCAAATTTTATTTATGATTCAACAAACAATGCTATATAAAATGTCATTTAAATATGGCGGAGATACAAATGCTATCTTGATGGCAGCAACACTTAGAATATATGCCTTTTCATTCATTCCACTTTGGGGAATGAGTCAAGGTTTACAACCTGTAGTTGGTACAAATTTTGGAGCGAAAAAATACGACAGAGTAAAAGAAGCTATGAAAGTATTTTCTATCGGAGGATTAGTTCTTGCATCAATATTTTGGATACCAGCATTAGCATTTTCAAAGAATATTCTGTCTTTATTTGGAGTAGAAGAAAGTATTATAACTCAGGGAATAGGAAACTTTAGACTATTTTATTCTATCTTTATCCTATATGGAGTAATGGTAATGACTATAACATTCTTCCAATCAATAGGAAACGCTAAAAAAGCCGGCATAATAGTAATGCTAAGACAGTTATTTTTATTCGTACCTGCCATGATTATTTTACCAATGATATTTGGAGTTAAAGCAGTATGGTTTGCAGAACCCCTTGTAGATTTAATTATGATAATAGCTGGTGTAGTAATGATGTTTGGGGAATTAAATAGGATGGATAAAATTGGTTTAAAAAACTAAATACAAATAACAATCGAAAAAGTTTCTTTCTTTTAAGAGGATTTATGCCTTAGAGCATAAGTCCTCATTTTTTTATGCTCAAATTAATCATTAAAACTCAAAAATACTATAAAAAATAAAAATTCAGGTTACCAAAGAGGGCAAATTTCACTTTATAAAGTGAGGGGTATTTTTTCATCTTTCTATAAAAATCCAAATACTTTGAAGTGTGAATATTCTTGAAAATGCTTAGATGAAATTAGCATATTTCATATTTAATTCACTTATCTAGGAAAAAAATTCAACTTACATAGGAGGTTAAAATGCAAGCAATAAAAGTTTATAGCATGAGAGTTGCTATGTTATGTAGACTTTATGATCTTAAATTAATTAATGATAAGGAATACACAAAAATAAAAAATAGAATAGAAAATGATTATAAGAAGAGAGATAGAAAGTAGTTAATCTTGTGATATAATAACACTGTAGAAAGATACAAAATGGGAAGGAGGTAAAATGAATACTAAAGTAAAAGTAATAAAAGCTTCAAATACAGGAGCAAGAAATAGAAATGCACTACATTTAGATTTAAAACGTGTTGCAGCATATTGTCGAGTTAGCACTGATAGTAAAGACCAACTTGAATCATATAAATCGCAAGTTGATTATTATACGAATCTAATAAAAAATAATAAAAACTGGACTTTGGCTGGTATATACGCCGATGAAGCAACTACAGGAACAACTGCTACTAAAAGAGCAGATTTCATGAGGTTAATAAGTGATTGCCAAAATGGAGATATAGACATGATAATTACTAAATCTATATCAAGATTTGCTAGAAATACATTAGATACCTTAAAATATGTAAGACTATTAAAGGAAAACAATGTTGGTGTAGTATTTGAAGAAGAAAATATAGATACTTTGACAATGGATGGAGAGTTACTATTAACAATATTAAGTTCAGTAGCTCAACAAGAAGTAGAAAATACCTCAGCCCATGTAAAAAAAGGACTGAAAATGAAAATGGAAAAAGGGGAACTTATTGGTTTTCAAGGTTGCCTTGGATACGACTATGACCCTATAACAAAAAGTATCTCTATAAATGAAGAAGAAGCCAAAATTGTTAGATATATCTTTAAAAGATATTTAGAAGGCAATGGTGGTTCGGTCATTGGTAGGGAACTAGAAGAGCAAGGATATCTCACCCCGAGAGGTAAAACAAAATGGTCTGATACTACAGTGTTAGGAATAATTAAAAATGAAAAGTATATTGGAGATATACTAATGGGAAAGACCTTCACAGTTGATCCCATAACAAAAAGAAGACTAGCAAACTTTGGTGAATCTGATAAATACCACATTGAAAATCATCACGAGCCAATTATATCAAGAGAAGATTTTGAAAAGGCACAGGAGATTAGACTCAGGAGAGCACAAAATAGAAACACCATTGCTAATAAGGATAGAAAAAGAGAGAAACTATCAAGGCAATACGCTTTTTCAAGTATGCTGGAATGTGGATTTTGTGGTGAAATACTTTCAAGAAGAACATGGCACACTAGTTCAATTTATAAAAAAATTAACTGGCAATGTGTAAAGTCAACTAAAAAAGGTAAAAAATATTGCCCTCATTCAAAGGGAATACAAGAAGCAGCAATAGAAAAATCATTTGTTGAAAGCTATAGGCAATTATGCCATGCAGATTCAACAATAATAGATGACTTTTTAAAGATTGTTGAAGAAGAAATAAATGATAATACTTTAGTCAAAGATTTGAAAAAGTTAGAAAACCAATTAAACAGAATCATTAGTCAAGAAAGAAAGTTAGTTGATCTTCATTTAGAAGATAGTATAGACGAAGAAGTTTATGCTAAAAAGTATAAAAAACTTACAAAACAAAAAGAAGAATTACTTGATGAAAAGAAAACACTGGAACTAACGATAAAAGATGAAGACTCTATTAAAGAAAGATTAAAGCAATTTAAAAAAGTCTTAGAAAATAAAGAAATTATAGAGGAATTTAACAGAACAGTATTTGAAAGCATAGTTGATAAAGTTGTGGTTGGAAGAATTGACAAAGACGAAACAGTTCATCCATATGACTTAACATTCTATTTCAAAACAGGGGTTAAAGATAGTCAAGATTCAAATAATTTTAAAGATAAAAGAAAAAATGCCAAAGACAATGACAGTGATAAATTGTGCTCCTACAAGGATGACGAGGATAAAAAATTATGTTCCCAAGCAAAAGACAACGCAAGTTGTAGCCTTCCCTCAAAATGGTATGTATTCTTACGGAGAAGAAGGCAAAACTGGTAGAGACCTAGTTGAAGAAGCTCTTGAATTAGGTTGTGAAGTAGTTGGAGGAATTCCTCACAATGAATGGAGCCGTGAGCTAGGAGAAAAATCAATAAAAGAAATAGTTAATTTAGCAGTTAAACACAATAAATTAATTGATGTACACTGTGACGAAACTGATGACGTAATGGCAAGATTCTTAGAAGTTCTAAATGCTGAAGCCATGATGAAAGGTATAGCTAAAAAACTACTGCAAGTCACACTTGTTCCTTTGGATCATCAGATGATTCATATGCCTTTAGAATGATGGGACTATTTAGAAAGTCAAAAATAAACTTTGTATCGCTACCAACAGAAAATGCTTTTCTACAAGGACGTCAAGATACTTATCCAAAACGCCGTGGCATAACAAGAGTTCGTGAATTCGTTGATAATGATATTAATGTTTGCTTTGGTAAAGACTCAATTGTAGATCTCTGGTATCCAGCAGGAAATGGAAACCTTATGAATATTCTTGATAATGGAATCCACCTTTCACAGCTTATGAGAGAAGAAGATTTTGAAAAAGATCTAGACTTAATAACTTATAACGGAGCAAAGGCTCTTTATATTCAAGATGAGTATGGATTTGATGAAGGAAAACCTGCAAACTTTATAGTTCTTGATGCACCAAATGAATTTGAAGCAATAAGAAATAGGGCAGAGTGTTTATCATCGGTCCGTAATGGAGAATTTTTATTTAAAAAAGCAAAAAGAGAATTTGAAGTTCCACTAAGTCTATAAGAGTTTTATTTAATCCCCAGTTTTGGGGATTTTTTTTTAAATAAAAATAACCCCCGATTCCTGATAGGGGATTGGGGGTTATAAAAGTTAATTCATTTTTAGTTGAATCTTCGATACAGTCCAACGATTTTGCCAAGAATTTCAATATTGTCGAAGTAGAGAGGTTCCATTGTATCATTTTCAGGTTGCAATCTAAATCTGTTTTCTTCTTTGTAATAGGTTTTAATTGTTGCTTCGTCCTCAATTAAAGCTAAAACTTTTTCTCCATTTCTTGCACAATTTGATTTCTCAATAATTACATAGTCACCATCAAAAATTCCTACATTAATCATACTTTCACCAGAAACTTTTAAGATAAAGAGTTCCTTATCTGAAACGAAGTCAACAGGTAAAGGCATAGTATCTTCTATGTTTTGGACAGCTAGTATTGGTGCACCAGCAGTTACTCTTCCAAGAACAGGAACATCAACAGTCTTTTTCTTAAGCATTAAGATGTCATCATCTTGTGGAACAATTTCTATAGCTCTAGTCTTTGATGCATCCTTTCTTATATAGTTCGTAGTCTCTAGTTTTTCAAGTGCATAATAAACAGTTGAAGTTGATTTTATATTACAGCCTGCACAAATTTCACGAACAGTAGGTGGATAGGACTTTGATTCAATAAATCTTTTAATAAAAAATAAAATTTCAAGTTCTCTTTGGTTTAAGTCTTCGTACATGGGATTACCTCCTATTTTTGTTAAATTAATAATATCATATTTGAACAAGCATTTCAAACTCTAGTTTAAAAAACTTGTTCTTTTTAGTTGACAAAAAAGAACATAAGATGTAACATATGTTCAGAACTTTTATTTGATACGACTGTTTGATACAAAAGTTTAAACTAAAGTTGGAACATAATTTTGAGGTGATAAGATGAAACGTACTATTATTATAAGAAAACAAAAAATTTTATTATTTTTATTATTAATTTTTATTTTTAATACTGGTCTAATGGTAAAAAATGAATCGGATTTAAACTTACAAGAAAAAGAAATTATTTATGATATTTATACAGTAAAAAGTGGAGATACAATTTGGACTATTTCTGATAACTATGATTATAAGAATAAAATGAAGTTTGTAATGGATATAGAGAAGGCAAATAGCATTTCATCTTACGATATTAAGCCTGGGTACAAGCTAGCTATTCCTATATACAAAAGTAAATAGATTGAGCTTATATACACGCTTTTCTGTTTGACTTATGCTTTTAAAAGATATACAATTATTTTAAGGCTTGTGCCTTAATAATGATTTTAAAATTTGAAACATGAAAACTAAATAGGAGGTGTGTAAAATGGGTTTTAGTAGTACTTTAATATCTATTGTTATCGGTATTATTGGCTTAGCTGTAGGCTATGCTGTTAGAAAATATATTTCTGAAGGTAAACTTAAAAATGCTGAAGAATTATCTAAAAAGATAATATACGATGCTGAAAATCAAGCACAAACACAAAAGAAAGTTTTGCTTGTTGAAGCTAAAGAAGAGATTCAAAAGTTAAGATCTGAGCAAGAAAATGAAGCGAAGATTAGAAGAGCTGAAATTAAAGAATTAGAGGACAGGGTTTTATCTAAAGAAAAACTTTTAGATAAAAAATCTTCTCAAGTTGAAAAGAAAGACGAAAAACTTAGCAAGAAATTAGAAGGCTTGAGGGAAAAAGAAGAACAAGCTGATGAACTTGTTAAACAAAGAGAAGAGGAACTTCAAAAAGTTGCTGGTCTTACAAAAGAAGAGGGTAAAGAAATTCTTTTGAATGAACTTAAAAAAGAAATAACTAATGAATCGGCACTTATTATTAAAGAAAATGAAAACAGGATTAAAGAAGAATCTGGCAAATATGCTAGAAATGTTATTGCTCAGGCTATTCAAAGATGTGCAGCCGACCAAGTTGCTGAATCTACTGTTGCTGTAGTTAATCTTCCAAATGATGAAATGAAGGGAAGAATTATAGGGCGAGAAGGTAGAAATATTAGAGCTATAGAGTCAATAACAGGAGTAGATTTAATTATTGATGATACTCCAGAAGCGGTAGTTTTATCTTGCTTCGACCCAATTAGAAGAGAGATAGCAAGAGTAGCTCTAGAAAAGCTTGTTAATGATGGTAGAATTCACCCAACAAAGATTGAAGAGACTGTTGAAAAAGCTAAAAATGAAGTGGAAACGATAATTAAGGAATCAGGTGAACAAGCAGCTTATGATGCTGGAGTTCACGGCTTACATCCAGAAATTATTAAGTATTTAGGTAGACTAAAATACAGAACTTCTTATGGACAAAACAACCTTAAGCATTCAGTAGAAGTTGCTGAAATTGCTGGTATTTTAGCTGGTGAAATAGGCGCTGATGTTAAACTTGCTAAGAGGGGTGGACTACTTCACGACATAGGAAAGTCGGTTGATAGAAATCTCGATGCTCCGCATGTTGATATTGGTGTTGAAATTGCAAGAAAATATCACGAATCAGAATTTGTTATTAATGCAATTCAATCCCATCATGGAGACGTTGAACCTAACTGTGTAGAGTCTGTCTTAGTTCAAGCAGCAGATGCTATATCTGCAGCTAGACCAGGAGCTAGACGTGAAACAGTCGAATCTTACATCCAAAGACTTGAAAAACTTGAAGAAATCGCTAATGAATTTGATGGAATTGAGAAGTCTTATGCTGTTCAAGCTGGACGTGAAATACGTATAATTGTAAAACCTGAAAAAATTTCTGAAGCAGAAATTACTATTACTGCTAGAGAAATCGTTAAAAGAATTGAGTCTGAACTAGATTTCCCTGGACAAATTAAAGTTAATGTCATAAGAGAAACTAGAGCAGTTGAATACGCAAAATAATTAAGAACCTGACATTTGTCAGGTTTTTATTTTTATAGGAGGTGATGACTTGATTAATTCAAACTTAATTGATGATTTTTTAGATTACATGAAATCAACTAAGGGTGCATCCGATAATACTATTAAAGAATATTACTATGACCTGAGGATGTTTGTTCGATTTATAAAAAGGCGAAAGGGTCTTGTAGACTCAAAAATTGAGTTTGACCATATTACAATTGAAGATATAAGTCCTGATCTTCTTGAAAGTGTTACTAAACAGGATATTTATGCCTATAATGCATTTTTAGAAAGAGAAAGAAAAATATCTAATAGGTCTAAATTTAGAAAAATTTCGTCAATAAGGAGTTTTTACAACTATCTTCATGCAAAGATTGATATAATTAAGATAAATCCAGTAATAGATATTGATATGCCAAAGGTGGAAAAAACTCTTCCAGTTTATTTGACCTTAGATCAGAGTCTAAATTTATTAAAAACCATAGAGGAATCAAAGATTAAGCATCTTTATAAAAAAAGAGATTATGCAATTGTCACCTTGTTTTTGAATTGTGGGATGAGGCTTTCTGAGCTTGCTGGTATGGATATATCTCATTTACAGGAAGATAATACCCTAAAAGTAATTGGAAAGGGTAATAAAGAAAGGGTCATCTATTTAAATGAAGCGTCAGTATTTGCCATTGAAGAGTATTTAAAGCTTAGACCACAAATAAAGGATGATGCCTTGTTTCTATCAATGAGGCAACAAAGGATGAGTAATAGGTCTATACAACATATGATAGAGAAGCATATGAAAAATTCAGGCCTAGACACAAATATTTATTCTGTCCATAAGCTTAGACATACTGCTGCAACTCTTTTGTACGAATATGGAAATGCCGATATAAGGGCACTTCAAGAAATTCTTGGCCATGAATCAGTTAACACTACGGAGATATACACTCATGTAAATAAAAAAGCCCTAAGAAAGATGGTGGACTCAAATCCACTTTCAAAACTCAATAATTATACAAATAATAAAGATGAAAATAATAACTAAAGGAGAGATTATGAAAAACATAAAAAGGTTACTAGGAATTGGAGTAATGTCTATTGTTTTAAGTACATCTGTTTTTGCAGCTGGAAAGCTTCCAAAAGAAGCTGCTGATAAGGATATTAATATTTATATCAACAATAGCATACAAAATATTCCCGAAGACATGGGAAAGGCTTACCTTGATAAGACTAATAATAGGGTAATGGTTCCAGTTAGATATATAACAGAAAATCTTGGCGCTAATATCAACTTTTATCAAAGGAAGGACACTAATACTAGCGGTATTCTAATTGGAGCGATAGATGTATTAGTTGAGTTAGATATAAATTCTACAAAAGCTAAGGTAAATAATGGGGGAAATGAAAATATAGTTAATCTTGATTCTCCTGCAATCCTTTACGATGGAAGGACCTATGTTCCTATTAGATTTATTTCTGAAACTCTAGGTCTCAATGTAGACTGGAAGAATGATTCGGTTTATATTTCTGGAAACTTTAAGACTAAGGGTAAGAGGTATAACTATGAAGATGATAATAAAAATTCAGATAAGAAAGAAAATGAACTAAAAGAATTAAATAAGGAAGAACGTAAGGATTTAAAAGATATAAAAGATATAAGAGATAATTCTTCGAAAAAAGAAAATAAAAACTCATTATTCGATTTTTAATTAGAAAAATAATACTTATGATAATTTAGTTCGGCAAAAAGATCTCATTTTGTTATTTTATAAAAAGTAGGGAACGAAAAACATCATAAAAAACCACTAAAAAAAGAATATGAAAGTAGAAATATTTAGTCACAAAATAATAATTTTGTGACTAAATTTGTTTTTTTAGTTATTTTTATTTTTTTTAAGTTTGTTTTAATATCCTTAAATACCTATGCTCATTAGCTTTAACAGGTATTTTAAACTATTATTACTATCCTGCATATAAAATACTTCTTATTTTATTTATAATTTTCTCAAAATTTTTCATTTTATCATTTTTATAAAATCTTTAGATCTTATTCTTAGCTATTATTATTTTATTTTTCTATATATTTGTTTTATACACTCTTATTTATATCTTTTTACAATTGCTTAAATCCATATACAAAGCTTAGTGTTTTATAAATTTTAGAATTTTCACTACAATAAATAAAAAAGTTTATAAATTAGCGTAATTTTTATTTCTAAATAAATTTATAAAGGAATCCTTTATTTCTTATTGTTAATTTCTATATGTTTACACCTCTCATTTCAGACTTCATATTTTTCCATATATTTTGGTCCTAAATTTTTAATTTAATCCTATGACTAATACATATGCTCTAAACCTTTGTTTTGAGAATTAACTAAATTGATTTTATAATATATGTTATAATAATTTCCAGGTGATAAAATGTCATTAGACGGAACAGTAGTAAAAAATTTAGTATATGAAATAAATAATCGTGTCAATGGTGGTAGAATAGATAAAATTTACCAAGATGACAGCAATAATCTTTTAATAAATATAAGAGCTAATGGTAAAAGAGAAAGACTCTTCATATCTATTTATGGAAGCCCTAGGATGTATTTTAGCGAAGAGCTTTTTGATAGTCCACAAAATCCTCCAGCTTTTTGCATGCTACTTAGAAAACATCTCGAGAACAATCAAATTTTACGTGTTAACCAATATAAAATGGATAGGATTGTAGAAATACACGTTAAATCTCGAGATGAACTTGGCCTATATAGTGAAAAGTCTCTTATAATTGAGCTTATGGGTAAACACTCAAATGTTATATTAATTGATAATGAAAGCAAGAAAATTATCGATTCTCTAAAGAGGGTAAATTTTAATCTTTCGAGTGTTAGAGAAATACTTCCAGGCCTTATTTATAATGAGGAAGACATTTCTCAGGGTCTGGATCCTTGTGAAACAGAATCTATTATAAATCTAATAAAGGATTGTGAAGAAAACCTCAATTTAAAATCTTTCTTCTTAAAGAATTTTACAGGCATAAGTCCACAAATGTGTGAAGAGATTGAATTTAGGACTAATATTGATTTTAAAAAGAATATTTTTTCACTTAATGATGATGAAATTGAGATTTTAAATAAAGTATTTTTGAATATCTTCTTAGACATAAAAGAAAATAAATTTGTTCCAATAAAAATTTATAGAGAAGAAATTTTTAAGGATTTTTATTCTATTGATTTGAAAGAATTAAGTGATAAAGATAAGGTAAAAGCTGATAGCATCTCTTCCCTACTTGAAGAGTTTTATAATTCAAAATTTTTACGTGATTCTCTCAGATCCAAGAGTAAAGAGCTTAGAAGGGCTGTTAAGAAGCATATTGATAAAATTAATAGGAAGATATCAAACCAATCAAACGAACTCAACCTAGCTCTAAATAGAGACAAATATAAAGTTTACGCTGATTTAATTTCTTCAAATTTTCATAGAATAGAAAAAGGTTCTGATTATGTTACAGTTGAGAACTTTTATAATGAGATGGAAGAAATAAAAATTCCACTTGATTCGAAATTAGATGGACCAGGAAATGCTTCGAAGTATTATAAAAAATATTCTAAACTAAAAAATGCAGCTGTATATTTAGAAGAACAAATTAGCATAGGAAAATCAGAAGTTGAATACTTAGAATCAATCTTATTAAATATAGATTTTGCTGAGACTCCTGATGATATTGATGACTTGTATGAAGAGTTAGAAAAAGAAGGTTATTTAAAAAAACGTAGTAAAAATAATAAAAAGAAAAGAAAAGATTCGCAAGAAAATTATATTAAAATAAAAACTGAAGACGGATTTGATATTTATATTGGTAGAAACAATAGGCAAAATGATTACTTAACCTTAAAAAAAGCAAAAAAAAATGACCTGTGGTTTCATGTAAAGGATGCTCCAGGTTCTCATGTAATCTTAAAACATGATAATAGAGATTTTTCAAATAGTGCAATGATGACAGCAGCTAAGCTAGCAGCAAAATATAGCTCTTTATCAAAGTCACAAAATATTCCTGTGGACTATACCTTCAAGATGAACGTAAAAAGACATCCAGCAAAAAAGCCTGGATTAGTATCTTATATAAATTATAAAACCATAAATGTAAACATATAAAAAAAGAATAAGGGCATCCTTATTCTTTTTCTTCGTCTTCATCTATAAAGTTTAATCTTTGTAAAACTAATTTATATCCATCAGAACCATAGTTTAAAGATCTATTAATTCTAGAAATAGTAGCTGTTGAAGCTCCAGTTTCACTTTCAATTTCATGGTAAGTCTTGTTTTTAACTAGTAGCTTAACAACTTGTAGTCTTTGTGCAATTGCTTGCAACTCCTTAACGGTACAAATATCTTCAAAAAATCTATAACATTCTTCTAAATTTTCAAGTAAAAGAATAGCTTCGAATAAACCATCGACATCTTTATTCTTTAATTTTGAGTCGTAAATCATTATATATCCTCCTGTCTTAAAGTTTAATATTAATATAATACATAAACACTCTATATGCTCACTAATATACTAACAATTTTACATGCTAAAGTCAAGAAAATATTACTCCTCATAAACGCTAACTTCACTAATTCCTTTCTTATTTTTGACTTGAAAAGCCTTGTCAGAAATTTGTGACAAATGAGGATTGTGTGTTACCATTATAATTTGTCTGTTGAAAACATTTGATGATTGTTTTAAAAACTCCCCAAGATTAAAAATATAATCGTTACTAACATGCTTTCCTGGTTCATCTAATATCAAAGGACCAGATAATATTGGTTGGTTTTGTTGTAAGAAAGCAATTCTAAGAGCAAGAGAAATGATATCAACAACTCCCCCACCTCTAGCTATCTCGGGCTTTGTCTTTATGCTATAACCTTCAGAATAGTTAGATTGAACATAAAATTCTGCAATAGGTACAGATCTTGCTTCTGATAATTCTATTAAAAACTCTATATCTGTTTCAAAAATAAACTGAAGGCACTTAGTTACAGTATCTTCAATCTGCCTTTTGGATTGTTCTCTTGCAAATTCAGAAGTCTTTTGAAAAAGTAGTGAGACTTGAGTAAGTACTTCGCTATATTTTTCTTTATCCTCAAGCTTCTTCTCTATTTTTTCCAATTGATCATTTAAAATTTCAATTTTACCTTCATCGCTTAAAATCTTATTATTTAATTTACTTAAGTTTTGATCTAATTCTTTAAGGTCCAAGCAATCACAACCTTGGCATTAAGTCATTGGCTTCAGCGAAAAGCCTATCAATTTCACTCTTTAAATTTGATATTTCATTTTCAAGATCTTCGGGTTTAATACCTAGTTTTTCAATTTCATTTAAAATATCTTTCTTTTGAGCATTAAGTTGTTCAAGTCTAGCCTCAGATTTATACTTCATATTTTTTAATCTGTCTAATTGTTCTTTTAAATTTTTCAAATTTTCTTCGTAGTTCATTTAATCATTCCTCAAATGGTATTTTATATGTTCAATGGAGTCATTATTTATTTCACTATAACAGAAGGGACAAACACCAATTTCTAGAATAGTTTTCTCGTATGACTCAGTATAAGAGTTTAAATTACTTTTAATTTCAGCAAGATCATTAGCTCCTAATTTATAATCATTATTTAGTTCAACTAATTTTCTTTGAAAATCTGATAAAACAAATAAAGACCTTATCTTATTTTCTAATTTTTCGGAAATATTTTCTATAGCATCATTATTACTAAAGTTTTTTATATAATCATTGCCATAATTTAACTTGTCATTAATTGCTAAAAGATTTTCCTTTGTTGAAAATATTTTAGAATACAAATTTATCTTTTCTTCTAAAGAATTATTTATGTCAGAAATCTTGCTAATATTTTTTATTGATTCTAAATCTTTTTTTGTGTCATTAATAAGATTAGAGTTAGCTTTATACTCTTTGACAAGTTTTGAATATAAATCTAGCATTTTTTCTTTTATTTCAATTTCTTTAGCCTTCTCAAATATTGAATCAATATTCTTTAAATTATCCAAAGTATTAGAGATACTTAAAACCTCGGATTCTGTTCGGTTTAATTTAGTAATGTATGATTCGTAGGTGTTTCTTTTAATTAGATTACTTTCTATTATAGGAATAATGGAGACTATCTTGTTTATGTTTTTAAAATTTTCAAGTAGACTATTAATTTTTTTTAGCTCAAAATTATATTGATCATACTGTTCTTTTAAGCTAGATACTAAATTTAATCTTTGATCTAATTCCATTATTTTATCTCTAACTTGAGAAAGTTTTTGGAATTTATCTTTATAATCTTTGATATAGTCAAATTCTTTCAATTGTTCTTTAATGTCATCTTTACTAGATCTAAGATTATCAATTTCCTGATTAATTCTTTTGTTATCTCTTACAACAGTCCTAAGAGCATCATCGACATAATTAACTCCAATAAGTCTACCTATAGCAGAGGCCCTCATAGATGCTTGATCATTTAACAAGAAAGGTCCATCTAGTTGTTCTGCAATATTTAAAATGACTTTATTATTAGAATTATCTAATGAAACTTTGTACATTTGAATAGCATCAGTTATTTCTTTTGGTACATCTAAACCAAATCCTTCAAAACGCATTTCTTGACCTTCGGAATCCATAAGATAATAGGAGTTTTTAGATGGAGTTCTCGATCTTTCAACTACTACGCCATTAGAGAAAGTAACTTTAACAGATACATCCCTCTCCCCTTGTCTAATAAAATAATCTCCTTTTGGTTCATTGAAAAGAGCCCACTTTATTGCCCTTAGAATGGCAGTTTTACCAGCATCAGAATTACCGAGGATAACATTGAGGCCTCGGTCAAATTCTATTTCTGTATGATTATGGGATTGGAAATTAGTAAGTTCTACATTTTTTATATAAATCATGAGTATCTAACCTCATTAATTTGAGCTTCTTCCACTCTCTTCAGAGCTTCACTTTTAACTTCTTCACTAATGTTTTCACTTTTAGAAATTCTTAAGAGCAAATCAAAAATATCGAGACTTTTATAGTTTGCTGAAGCTTCTATACTCTCTTTAAATTCTGCCATTTTAATTCCCTTAAACTGATGTCTTTCCATTTCAGACCTATCAAGGACTTCTTCTCCAGGTTTTGCAGATTTTAAATATCTTTCTTCTATATGAATATCTTCATCTAAGCTTATAATATCTACCTTAGGTCTTCTTTTCATTTCAATTTTTGAATTAGATATCCTTATTAAGGCACCAGGATTTACAAAAAATTTGTTATCAAGTTCAACAGTTTTAAATCCAAAGTGGTAATGACCCCCTAGAGTGATGTCAGCTTTTGTATCTTTAATATCCTCTATTAAAGTATGACTAACTTCTTTCATAAAGGGTTTATCAATTAAAAAACCATGAGTCATATGTATGGCATATTTACAGGATTCATCAACTTCTGTTACCTTATAGTTATCTCTATTGGAAAGCTCGTCCATTGAATAAATATAGGGAGATCCTGTTAGTTGAACTCTTAAATTATCCTTTTCTAAAATAATTTTTTTATAGTTCACAAGATGCATAATTCCAAGATTACACAAAAGACCAAGCATTGTTCTGTCTAAGGTGTCTGGATTGTGACCAAATATATCATGGTTGCCGCTTATTATATATATAGGCACTCCAAAAGATTGAAAAATCTGTGCAAATTCAGAGACTATACTGACAGACACATCTGGCCTGTCAAATAAGTCTCCTCCATGCAAAACAAAATCAACCTTCTCTTCTTTAACAATATTTGAAATTTCTTTTAATTTTTCTTTTAAAGTTTCACAATAATCGTCTAATCTATTCTTTGGACTAGTGCCTCTTATGTGAGTGTCTGTTAAATAAAGTAATTTCAATAAATCACGCCTTATTCTTCATTATTAGCTGTGTTTTCTTCCTCTTTGTTTTCTATATTTTCATCATCTTCAATAAGATTATAATGAACTCTTACTTTGTGTTCTATTTCCTTTAGTAGTTCAGGATTTTCTTCTAAAAAGTCCTTAGAATTTTCTCTACCTTGGCCAAGCCTTTCTTCACCATAAGAGTACCAAGCTCCTGCTTTTTTTATAATGTCAGCTTCAGCTGCAACATCAAGTATATTGCCTACACTTGATATTCCCTTACCGTACATAATATCAAACTCTGCTTGTCTAAAAGGTGGTGCTATTTTATTTTTAACAACCTTTACCCTAACTCTGTTACCAATAATTTCATCACCTTTTTTGATGTTTTCAGACTTTCTAATATCAAGTCTTACAGATGAATAAAACTTAAGGGCTCTACCGCCTGTTGTAGTTTCTGGGTTACCAAACATGATACCAACTTTTTCTCTAAGTTGGTTAATAAATACAACGGTACATTTTGACTTGTTGATTGCCCCAGTTAATTTTCTAAGAGCTTGAGACATAAGTCTTGCTTGGAGACCTATTTGTGCAGCTCCCATGTCACCATCGATTTCTGCTTTTGGTACAAGTGCGGCAACTGAGTCTATAATAATTAAATCAACAGCGTTAGATCTTACAAGAGCTTCAGTTATTTCTAAGGCTTGCTCACCTGTATCAGGTTGAGAAATAATTAAATTTTCTACATCTACTCCAAGGTTTTTTGCATATCCAGCATCAAGAGCATGCTCAGCATCTACAAATGCACCTGTTCCGCCAATTTTTTGTGCTTCGGCTAGCATATGCAGAGCCAAAGTAGTTTTACCTGATGACTCTGGTCCATATATTTCTATAATTCTTCCCTTAGGAATACCGCCAATTCCAAGGGCAATATCAAGAGCAAGTGAACCAGTAGGTATAGATTCAATGTCTAATTTAACATCTTCACCAAGAATCATTACAGATCCTTCCCCGTATTGTTTTTCAATTTTTGATATGACGTTGTGAAGAGCTTCTTGTTTTTCTTTACTTAAATTGCTTTCTTTCATAATTACTCCTTAAAATTTTTTCTAAGTAAATAAAGAATGTGAGATAAAACTCTATTTACAGTGCTTCTGCGTATTTTATTTCTGTCTCCTGAAAAGAAATAATGTTTTGTATAATAATTATCTTTACCAAAATAGATGCATGTAAAGACATTTCCAACTTCTGTTTCTGATGAATTTGGTCCAGCTTCTCCAGTTGTTGAAACTCCAATATTGGCAAGTGATTTTTCTTTTACTCCTTTGGCCATTTCAAAAGCTGTATTCTCACTTATAGCACCAAATTCTTTCAGTGTTTCCTTAGAAACATTTAAATTTTTATTTTTTGAATCATTTGAATAGGTAACATAGGAGCTTTCAATAACATTAGATGCTCCACTTATATCTGTAATAGCTGATGCTAGCATTCCACCAGTTATGGATTCTGCGAAGGAAATCTTTAAATTATTTTTTCTTAAAATATCTACAATTTGTTTTGCGACATCTTCATTATTTTCTGAATAAATATGAGTCTTAAACTCCCTATAAAGAGAATTGACTGTTTCCTCTATAGAGGATATAAGTTTATCTTTATCAGAATTTTTTCCAATTATCTTAACCTCTGTATAAGTCCCATGGGCAAAAGTATTGATTGAAATACTCTTGTCATTAAATTCCATATGTCTTATTCTATCTTCAATAATAGACTCACCAAGGCCAATGATATCTATTGACTTTATAATAATATTATCACTTGTAAAGGATTTATTAGCAATATAATAGTCAAGCATTGGTTCCATTTCGTTAGGAGGTCCAGGTAGTAGAATGATTTTTTTATTATTAAATTCTATAAACTCACCAAGAGCAACTCCCCAATGATTATCGATTTTCTCTGATCCTTCTATAAGCATAACTTGCTTAAGATTATTTGGAGTCATTGTTCTTCCAAGTCTATTAAACCTCTCTTCCATTTTTATCTTTTCGTCTTGGTCGAGATAAACCCTTCTATTTAAAAATTTTGCTACAGCATCTCTTGTTAAGTCGTCATCTGTAGGTCCAAGTCCACCACTTATAATAATTAAGTCAGATGATTTAGAAATATAGTTTAATTCTTCTACAATTTCATCTAAGCCATCATCTACTGAGACTTGTCTTATAACATCTATCCCCATATCTGTTAATTTTTCTGATATATACTTGGAATTTGTATTTAAAATTGAACCAATTAGGATCTCTTTGCCAATTGTTAGGATACTTGCCTTCATAATTCTCCTTAAATGTTTTCTAAGTCTAATACTTTTTTGTTTTTAATAAGGTAATCAGCACCAGAAATTATAGTAAATACTACAGCTAAATAAAAAATAATCATTCCAATACCTCTAAGACTTTCTAAACCTGTTAAAAGCAAAATATTTGAAATTAGTTGAGTAACTGTTTTAAATTTTCCTAAAGGACTTGCAGCAATAGTGATATTTTCAGATGCCGCTATTATTCTAAATCCAGTAATTGTAAACTCCCTTGCAATAATTATGATTACAGCCCATGCTGGCATTTCGCCTGTACTAACTAACATTATCATTGCAGAGCACACTAATATTTTATCAGCAAGGGGATCAGCAAATTTACCAAAGTTCGTAACAAGATTGTCTCTTCTTGCTATATGGCCATCTAAAAAATCAGTAAAAGAAGCAACCGCGAAGATAGCTGTGGCAATTAACCTTGAATTATTAAAATCTAAATACATACAAAGGATAAATATAGGAACCATTAGGGTTCTCATTAAGGTTAGTTTATTTGGAGTATTCATATAATTTCACCTACTAAGTCGTAATCTAAACTATCAACTACATCTACTTGGACAAAGCTACCGATTTCGAGATTTTTAGCTGAATGAACATAAGTAACACCATCGATTTCTGGAGAATCCATATAAGTTCTACCAACGTAGTTTTCTGCATCAACCTCTTCTTCAATTAAAACTTCTAGCCTTTTTCCTATATTTTTTGAAAGGATTTCGGCAGAAATTTCACTTTGAATTGCCATTATCTCGTTTTTTCTTTCTTCTTTTATTGAATCGGAAATTTGTTCATCTAATGAAGCTGCTTTTGTACCTTCTTCTTTAGAGTATTCAAAAACACCTAGTTTATCAAATTTTATATCTTTAATAAAATCAACTAATTGATTAAAATCGTCATCACTCTCTCCAGGAAATCCAACGATAAAAGTCGTTCTTATGACAATGTCAGGTACAGATTTTCTTAGATTCTTTAGAGTTTTTATAATATGTTCTTTACTTGTCTTCCTATTCATTTTTTTAAGAACATCGTCTGAGATATGTTGAAGTGGCATATCCACATAATTTACAAGCTTTTGATTATTTTTAAACTCTTCAATTAAGTCATCTGTAAAATGATCTGGATATAAGTATAAAACTCTAATCCACTTTAAATCTTTTATTTTTGAAATTTCTTTTATTAAATTAGCTAAAGAATATTTAGAATATAAGTCTATACCATAGTCAGTAGTATTTTGAGCAATTAGGATGATTTCTCTTGCGCCCTTACTTACCAGGTATTCCACTTCACTATAAATATCTTCAATTTTTCTAGATCTATTTTTCCCACGTAGTGAAGGAATTATACAGTAGGAGCAGTTATTGTTGCAACCTTCAGAAATCTTAACATATTCTGTCGTATTAACTTTTTCTTTTCTAATGCCCTCTATATAGGCTGAATTTAAATTATCTGTCTTGATAAATAAATCTCCAGCAAGACTCCTATCTAAAAGTTCATTGATATAATCAATATTTCCCGTACCAATTATGCCGTCTATTTCGGGTATTTCTTTAATGAGTTCCTCTGGGTATCTTTGTGCAAGACATCCAGATAATAGAACCTTTTTACATCTGCCTTCGTTTTTATATTCTACAGATTCAAGTATTGTATCAATGGATTCTTCCTTTGCAGCATCTATGAAACCACATGTGTTAACAATTAAAATATCAGCTTGACTTGGCTCATTAACCATTTGATATTTATTTTTATCTAATAGTGAGTACATCATAGAAGAATCCACATCATTTTTTGAACACCCAAGGGTAACAATGTGAACATTATTCATCTTCTTCACCTAAAATCATATCCAATTCTTCCTTTGTTTTTAAAAGTTTACGAGGCTTTGAACCTTCGTGAGGGCCAATTATTCCCATTTCTTCCATTTGATCAACAATTCGACCTGCTCTTGAATAACCAACTTTTAGCTTTCGTTGTATATAAGATATAGAAGCTTGTTCATCATTAACTACAAGTTCAACTGCTTCTTTAAAAAGAGGGTCTTTTTCGTTGTCAATCTTTACTTTTTTGTCTTCTATTGCTTGTTCTATTTTTGATTCAACCTTATTTTTAATTTCATTGTTGCTTTTTACAAAATCAACTAATCTTTCTACTTCCCCATCACTAATAAAAGCACCCTGTATTCTCTTTGGCTTAGGATATTTACTTGGATAGAATAGCATATCTCCCTTTCCTAGCAACTTTTCTGCACCACCCATATCAAGTATGGTTCTAGAGTCTACAGAAGATGCTACTGCAAAGGCAATACGAGATGGAACATTGGCTTTAATAGTTCCAGTAATAACGTCAACAGAAGGTCTTTGAGTTGCAAGTATTAAGTGCATACCAGCAGCTCTTGCCTTTTGAGCAAGCCTTGCTATATATTCTTCGATTTCTTTGGAAGCAACCATCATAAGGTCAGCCAACTCATCTACGATTATTAAAATTTTAGGAAGCTTTTCATCTTCTTTTCCTTCTGCCATCATTTTTTTATTATAGCCTTTTAAGTCTCTCACATGATTTTCAGCAAAGGCTTCATATCTTTTTTCCATTTCATCCACAGCCCAGTTAAGAGCAAAGGCTGCTTTCTTAGGATTAGTAACTACATCTATTAAAAGATGTGGTATTCCATTATAAACGCTGAGTTCAACAACCTTAGGATCTATTAGCATTAATTTAACATCTTTAGGAGATGATTTATATATAACGCTAGTGATTATTGAATTAATACAAACTGATTTACCTGAACCAGTTGCACCTGCAATTAAAAGGTGTGGCATGTCTTCCATACCAGAAATTAAAATATTACCTTCTACATCTTTGCCTAGGGTTAGAGGAATATCAGATTTACTATTTTTAAATTCTTGAGACTCAATTAATTCTTTAAGTGCAACAGAATCTTTATCTTTGTTTGGAACTTCAATACCTACTACTGTTTTACCAGGTATTGGAGCTTCAATACGTAAATCAGAACTTGCTAACGCCATTGCAATATTGTCACTTAAACCAACAATTCTAGATAATTTTATCCCTGGAGCAGGTTTTAGCTCATAAGAAGTTATAACTGGTCCCCTATTTATAGCTACAATCTTAGAATCAATTCCAAAGTTTTTCATAGTATTTTCAATGATTTTGCCTTTTTCAAGAACTTCGTCTTTGGAAAAATTACCCTTTGATGGAATCCTATCTAAAAGAGCTGTGTCTGGGTAAGTGTAAATAAACTCTTCTTCTTTTTTGTGTTCAATGTCATCTTTTATAGTATCGATAACTTCTTCCTCATCATCTTGAGTTTCGATAGTAGCATCATTAGTAAATTCAATATCATCAGTATAGGCTACATCCTCAAAATCCTTATTCTCAGGAATACTATCTTCAGAATAATCTTTTATTACTAAACTTTCAGACAAATCCTGACTATTATCTAATTCTTTTTCTTCAATTTTTTTAATTTCTTTCTTCTTGCTTTCTTTTAATTCTTTTTTCTTTTCTTTTTCTTCAAGCTTCAATTTTTTCTCGAATCTTTTTTCTTCACGAGCTAGTTTTTTGTCTTCAAAATATTCGCCCAAATCTTCAAAAGCCATAATTATATGCTCGATATTAGGTCTTATCATGAAATATATTGAAGCAATTATTACTAAGCTTAAGATTATATAAGTACCAAGTGAACCTAAAAGTTTATAAGAAAAGAATCCAAAGATTGCGCCGATAATCCCACCGCTTCTAGTGATATCCATATACTCAGTTGATTTTATTATTCTTTCGATTAAAGTCATATCCATTTCCTTAGATCCGTCTAAGAAAACCAGTATGCATAAAAGAATTACTAAAGAAAAACTTATATAGCGACTCATATGTATTTTTGTCGCTTGAATATTAAAAAGTATTCCCCAAAAAATTAAAAGTAGTGGTAAAAGAAAGTTTGCGGAACCAGCTAAGACTGAGAACAATTTATATATTAATGATCCGACAATACCCATTCTCTGACTGTAAAGGCATATAAAGAAAACTATTCCAATAACTATTAAAAATAGTCCCATTATTTCTTTGCCACTACCTATTTCTGAATATCTTTTTTTCCTGTTAATTTTTGTATTATTTTTTTTATTTGTAGGTTTTTTATTTGTTTTAATTTTTCTTTTCAAGAGCTAGCACCTCATTAATATTATAACAATTTGTGCTCTTAAAGACCAGTGTGACCGAAGCCTCCGTCACTTCTTTCTGTATCACTAATCTCTTCTACTTCAACTAATTCAGGAGTTTCAATTTTCATAAACACAACTTGAGCAATCCTATCACCATCTTCAATTATTACGTCTTCCCTACTCATGTTTATTAAAATAACTTTTAACTCACCTCTGTAGTCTGAGTCAATTGTACCTATACCGTTAGGAAGTCCTAAACCTTTTTTTAAGGCTAATCCAGACCTTGCTCTTACTTGTGCCTCATAGCCTTTTTCAAATTCAAAATAAAGGCCTGTAGGAACAAGTACTCTGTCAAGAGGTTTTAAAATTAAATTTTCATCTAAGTTGGCTCTTAAATCCATACCAGATGAGCCTTCAGTTTCATATTTTGGTAGAGGGTGTTTACTTTTATTAATAACTTTTAATTTCATAATTTCTCCTTTAAAAAAATCGCATTAAAATAAATTCTAATGCGACTAAAATTTTTCTTATTTATTTTCTTCGTTCTTTGGACTATCTTCTCTTTCAATTAAAGCTTTTCTTGATAGTGAAATCTTGCCTGTATCTTTAGCTATATCAATTACCTTAACTTCTATTGAATCGCCAACTTTTAATACATCTTCAACATTGTTTGTTCTTTCATGAGCAATTTCAGAGATATGAAGAAGGCCTTCTGTTCCCTTTTTAAGCTCTACAAAAGCACCAAACTTAACAATCTTTTTAACCTTACCAAGGTAAACTTCTCCAACTTCGATTTCTTTAACTATGTCTTCAATTATTGCAATTGCTTCTTTAGCTTTTTCATCGTTATCAGATAATATAGAAATCTTACCATCGTCATCAATATCGATTTTAACACCAGTTTGTTCAATAATTTTATTTATTATTTTTCCACCAGCACCTATTACTTCTCCAATTCTTTCTGGATCGATAGTAATCATGTGGATTATTGGAGCATATTTAGAAAGTTCTTCTCTTGGTTTTTCAATAGTTGTTGCAATATGATCTAGGATTTCAAATCTAGCATCCTTTGCTCTATCAAGAGCAGTTTCAAGGATTTCTTTTTTAATTCCTTCAACTTTAATGTCCATTTGAATAGCTGTGATACCTTTTCTAGTACCTGCTACCTTAAAGTCCATATCTCCAAAGTGATCTTCTAAGCCTTGAATATCAGTTAGAATTTTAATAACTCCATCTTCTTCAATAAGTCCCATAGCTATACCAGCTACTGGCGCTTTAATAGGAACACCTGCGTCCATAAGAGCAAGTGTAGATCCACAAATAGATGCTTGAGATGAAGATCCATTAGATGATAAAACTTCAGAAACGACCCTAATTGTATATGGGAATTCTTCAGAATCTGGAATAACTGGAATTAAAGCTCTTTCAGCAAGGGCACCGTGACCTATTTCACGTCTACCTGGAGATCTTGATGGTTTTGTATCCCCAACACAAAATCCTGGAAAGTTATAGTGGTGGATATACCTCTTAGGTTTGTCATCTCCTAGTCCATCGATAACTTGCTCTTCAGAGATTGCTCCAAGAGTTGCTATAGAAAGTACTTGAGTTTGACCTCTTGTAAATAAACCTGAACCGTGAGTTCTTGGTAGAACGCCAACTTCTGAAGAAAGATGTCTTATCTCAGTTAGCTTCCTATCATCAGGTCTTCTTTCTTCTTCGATAATGCCACGTCTGATTTCATTAACTTCAATTTCATCAATTGCAGCTGAAATATCCTTTGCATGTTCTTCCATCAGGTCTTCAAAGTGTTCTTTGATAGCTTCCTTAGCTTTCTCAGTGTTTGCTTCCCTAACTACTTTATCTTTTTCTCTAATAGCATTAACAAGTAAATCTTGACCAAATTCTTTTACTTTAGCTACAATTTCTTCGTCAGCTTTAAATACTTCGTATTCAGCTTTATCTTTGCCAATTTCCTTAGCAATCTCGTCTACAAAGTCACAAATTTCTTTAATAACTTCATGACCTTCTAGTATAGCTTCAAGCATTTCTGCTTCGCTTACTTCTTGGGCACCTGCCTCTACCATCATAATTGCAGTCTTTGTACCAGCAAGAGATAAATTTATTCTAGAATTGTTTCTTTGTTCTTCATTTGGATTAATTATATATTTTCCGTCAATGTATCCAACTTCAACTGAACCTGTAGGTCCATCAAAAGGAATATCAGAAATAGAAAGAGCAATAGAAGAACCTATCATGGCAACAATTTCTGGTGAATGATCTTGGTCAACACTTAAAACAGTTGCTACTATGTGTACATCATTTCTATAACCTTCTGGGAAAAGCGGTCTTAGTGGTCTATCAATTAGTCTAGCTGAAAGAGTAGCTTTTTCGCTAGGTCTTCCTTCTCTCTTGATAAATCCGCCAGGGATTTTACCAACAGCGTACATTTTTTCTTCATAATCTACACTTAGAGGAAAAAAGTCGATTCCCTCTCTTGGCTTAGAAGATGATGTTGCTGTAACAAGCACAACAGTATCCCCATATTGTACTAAACAAGCGCCATTTGCCTGCTCAGCAACTTTTCCAATTGTTACTTTTAACTGAGAACCTGCAAGATCCATAGTATAAGTTTTTTCCATTATTTCCTCCTTCTAATAAGAAAGAGCGGGATTACCGCTCCTATTATCCTCTTATTTGTAGTTTTTTAATAAGTGTACGATATCTTTCTATATCACTATTTTTTAAATATCTTAATAAATTTCTTCTCTTACCTACCATTTTAAGAAGTCCTCTTCTTGAATGGTGGTCTTTTTTGTGAATTCTTAAGTGTTCGTTTAAATCGTTAATTCTTCTAGTAAGAATAGCAATTTGTACTTCTGGTGATCCTGTGTCACCTTCGTGAGTTTTAAATTCGTCAATAATAATTTGTTTGATGTTTGTTTCTAACATATTTTCCTCCTAAATTTTTGATAAAGCTAATCGAAGTAGGCGTCGAGGAGCGACCAACTGCGAATAGCTATTTAACCTTGTATATCTTAACATATAATAACTTACTTGTAAAGTCATCTATTCCTTGTAACTAAAACATCTTTAGCAATTTGTTCGAATAGTTCTTCTATAGAATCAAACTTTAATTCTGGTCTTACAAAATCTAAAAGTTCAAGCTCTACAATCTCGCCATAAATATCTCTATTAAAATCAAGTATATGAGCTTCTATTTTTATTCCATCATGCTCAACTGTAGGGTTTGTGCCAATGTTGGTTGAGGCTCTAAACCTCTCCCCGTTGATAATAATATCTGTGTCATAAACACCAAATTTAGGTATTACAAAATTATCTATTAGTTTTAAGTTAGCAGTAGGATAGCCCATTTTTTTCCCTAAACCCTTGGCGTGAATAATTTCTCCAATTAATTTATAGGGTCTTGATAGAAGTTCATTTGCTTCTTTTAGTTTACCTTCTTCAATTAAGCTTCTTATAAGAGTTGATGAAATTTTCACTCCATGGGAAGAAATTTGATCTATAACATCTACACTATTAAACAAATCTTTATTTTTATTTAAAAAGTCAACATCTCCAGATTTTTTATAGCCATAGGTATAGTCATAGCCCACAACAATACCTTTTATTTTTAAATTATCAGCTAGAAAATCTTTTAAAAACATTATTGGAGTGTAGGACATAAACTCTCTTGTAAAGTTTATAAGATATATAATATCAACTCCTAAATCTTCAATAATTTCAAATTTTGTTTGGTTAGTTGTTATAATATCTTTTTTTCCAACTTTGACTAGATTATCAGTATGCTCATTAAAAAGTAATAAACTTGATTTAATATTTAATGTTTTAGCATTTTTAACTGCCCTATTTATTAACTCCATATGTCCCTTGTGGACTCCGTCAAAATTTCCCAGGGCGATAACTGAATCTTCATCTGCTATATAATTTAAGTCAATTTCAATTATTTTCATAAATCACCTATTAATTTCTTCTTCATTTTTAGATAGGCTTCATTATCAATGTATCTAATTTCACCAATACCCAAAAATAAATTATCGCAGTATACTCTATAATCTTCGTCTTCTAAACTATCCTTAACTTTATAAAATTGCCCATTAAGGAATTCTTTACAAAAAATTCTATCTATTGCAATCTTTTTAAAATTACTTAAAGCCATATCTATAGGTAAGATTTTTTCTTTTATTTCATCAAGAGACATTTCTTGAAAGGAAGAGGTTTTTATAGAATCTTCGATTTTAAAATCTCCAGTCCTAGTTCTTCTTAGCTCAGTTAGTGTGCCATAAGTTCCAAGAAATTCTCCAATATCATTAGCAAGAGATCTAATATAGGTACCCTTAGATACTTTCACTCTAATAAGAAACTCATCACTTCCATTGAATTCTAAGAGTTCATTTTTATAGATTTCAATATTTCTTTTCTTGATTTCAACGTCTTTACCTTCTCTGGCATATTCATAAAGTTTCTTACCCTTTACTTTTAAAGCAGAATATATTGGTGGTTTTTGAGTCATTTTTCCTGTGAAATGTTTAAGTGCATTAATGATTTCATCTTGCGTAAAAGTTACCTTTTCTTCTTTTAAAATTTCACCAGTAATATCGTAAGAATCTGTAAGAACTCCAAGTTTTATTCTAGCTTCATATTCCTTGTCACTGGAAATAATATATTCACTAGTCTTTGTAGCCTTACCAATAGATATAACTAGAACACCTGTTGCCATTGGATCAAGGGTGCCAGTGTGTCCTACTTTTTTTATACCTAACTTACGTCTAACTTTATATACTAAGTCGTGAGAAGTGATTCCCTGTTCTTTGTCAAATATTAATAGACCGTCCATCATAATTCTTCTTCAGCCACTTTTATTAAATCTTTTTTAGCTTTCATAAGGTCAGTGTGGTTAATTGTCCCCCCTGAAGCCCTAATATGACCACCACCATTAAATTTTGAAGCTATTTTTGTGCAGTCTACATAAGATTTTGACCTAAGAGATAATCTTATACAATCATCTTTTTCTTTTAGAAGAACAGCCAGCTCAACTGAATCAATGTCTCTTACAAATTCAACAATTCCATCAGCATCTGATTTTGCAGCTTTTGTATTTTCCATATCATCTTTAGTTACAAGAACTACAGCTATTCTATCTTCATCAAAGTATTCTATTGAGTTCATAGCTTTAATCAAAAGGTCAGTTTTTTGTCTAGACCTACTTTGATAAACATTTTGTGTAACTTCATTAATATCAATATTATATTTAAATAAATCTGAAGCGATTTCAAAAGTTTGTGATGTGACAGAGCTATATTTAAATGATCCCGTATCAGTTGAAAGACCAGTGAATAATGAAGTTGCTATTTCCTTATTTAAACTAAGTCCAAGACTTTTAAAAATCCTAGCTAGTATTTCACAAGTTGCTGGAGATTTTTCATCAACAATATTCAAATCAGCATAATTTTTATTGCTAAAGTGATGGTCAATATTAACAGTTTTCTTTGATTTATTAAAGATTTCTTTTACCCTATCTCCCATCCTATCTTCATCTGATGAATCAAGAGCAATAAATAAATCAAAAGTTGTATCAATATTATCAGGATTTTTTGCAAAGGATAGATTTGATAAAAATTTAAAAGAAGATGGTATGAGATCATCCAGAATAAAAATTGGTTTTTTACCAAGCTTATTAAGCATGCCAATCATTGCAGTTGCAGATCCCAAATTATCACCATCTGGATTCAAGTGAGATGCAACTGCAATAGTTTGGCTACTATCTATTAAATTTTTTAATTCAGAGGATACTTCCTTTAAATTAATCATTTTTTCGATTTACCTCTTCTATAAGTTTGTCTAGTTCCATAGCTTTTTCAATAGAGTCATCTTTAATGAAAATTAATTCCGGCATTGCCCTAAGTTTAACTCTATGAGCCAATTCCTTTTTTATAAAACCTTTAGCAGAATTAAGGCCTTCAACTGCTTCGTCCCTATCATAATCGTCTCCTAAGACAGATACATAGACCTTTGCAAAGGACAGGTCGTTAGTAACCTCAACATGGGAGATACTTGTAATAGAAGGTATTCTAGGATCTTTTAATTCGTTTTGAACAATATTAGAAATAGTTTTTCTTACTTCTTCTGAGATTCTATTAATTCTTTTATTATTCATTATGATCTCTCAACTTCCTTCATGATATATGATTCAAGAAGGTCACCCTCTTTTATATCATTAAACCCATCAATTACAAGTCCACCTTCAAAACCTGTTGCAAGTTCTTTGGCATCATCTTTAAATCTCTTAAGTGAAGCAATGTCACCTTCATGAATAACAACATCGTCTCTTAGGACTTTAACCTTAGAATTTCTTAAAATTTTACCATTTAGTACATAAACCCCTGCAACCATTTGATTGTTAGGTAGTTTAAAGGTTTGTCTAATTTCACATCTACCAAGTATTTCTTCAACAATATCAGGATCAAGCATACCCTTAGCGGCTTGTTCAATATCATTTATAATTTCATAGATAACTCTATATGTTCTAATTTCTACATCTTCTGTTTTTGCAAGTTCTATGGCATTGATATTAGGTCTAACGTTAAATCCTATAACAATTGCATTAGAAGCAGAAGCTAATGTTACGTCAGATTCATTAATTCCACCAACACCAGAGTGAATTACAGAAATCTTAACTTCTTCAGTGGAAAGTTTTAATAGTGATTGGTTAAGTGCCTCAACAGAACCCTTTACGTCACCCTTAACAACGATGTTTAGTTCCTTAACATCCTCTTCAGAGATTTTTTCAAATAAGTTGTCAAGACTAATCTTAGTTGTTTGGCTTAGTCTCTTCTCCCTAGAAATTTCTTTATTCTTGTCAGCAATAGTCTTTGCAGTCTTATCATCATTTACTGCATATATTGTATCCCCTGCATTAGGAACATCATTAAGTCCTAGAATTACAACTGGCATAGAAGGACCTGCTTTTTTAACTCTTTTACCCTTGTCATCTTCCATTGCCCTGATTCTACCTGAGCAAGTACCTGATACTACAGCGTCACCGAATCTTAAAGTACCATTTTTAATAAGGATAGTTGCCATAGGTCCCTTAGCCTTATCAAGATTTGCCTCGATAATAGTACCTACAGCACGTCTATTAGGGTTTGCTTTAAGTTCTTTCATTTCAGCGACTAAAAGAATCATTTCAAGCAAGTCATCAATACCTTCTCCAGATTTAGAAGAAACACCAACAACAATAGTATCTCCTCCCCATTCTTCAGGAACAAGGTTTTCGTTCATCAATTCTTGCTTAACTCTTTCAGGATTTCCTTCAGGTTTATCGATCTTGGTAATTGCTACAATTATTGGAACGTCTGCAGATCTTGCGTGAGAAATTGCTTCAAGAGTTTGAGGCATAACACCATCATCTGCTGCTACAACAAGTATAGCTATATCAGTAGTTTGAGCTCCTCTTAATCTCATAGAAGTGAAGGCTTCGTGACCAGGAGTATCAAGGAAAGTTATTTTCTTTCCTGAAAGATTAACAGTGTATGCTCCTATATGTTGAGTAATTCCGCCAGCTTCTGATTGTGTAACGTGAGTTTTCTTAATTGAGTCTAGTAAAGAAGTTTTACCGTGGTCAACGTGACCCATAACTGTTACAACAGGTGGTCTTGGTTTAAGGTCTCTCTCCTTATCTTCTTTTAAAAGACCGTATTCTTCTTCAACAGATTGGTCAAGATTTGGCGCTTCTATTTCAATTTCTATTCCAAGTTCATCAGCTAGTAAGATACAAGTATCCTCATCAATACTTTGGTTTTGATTTGCCATAACTCCAAGACCAATTAGCTTTGTTATAACTGTTGAAACAGATACTCCTAACTGATTAGCAAAATCTTTTACTGTAATAGGTGCAATCACTATTATAGAATCATCTCCCTTATCTTCCTCTTCAACTCTATGTCTTGATTTAACTTTTTTCTTCGGTTTTTTCTTAGTTAAATCTCTTTTAAAGGAGTTGTTTTTATCATCTTTATTATCTTTATGCTTAGACTTATTCTTCTTATTCTTTTTATTATTAGGAGTCTTTTCAACATCCTTTTCTTTTTGAGAATTTATGTCTTTATTCTCTTTCTTACTTGTTTTATTATCTAATTTTTTTTCGCTTTGTTTTTCCTTATTAGGATTGTTTTTTTTGCTTTTATCTCTCTTTTTATCTGAATTTTCATTCTCTACAGGAGATTCATTCTTAGAAGAACTCTTTTTGTATAATTTTCTTACTTTTTCTTCTTCAGCACTGTCTAATGTTGACATGTGATTTTTTACTGATATTTCAAGTTCATTTAATTTTAATAATAATTCTTTACTAGTAATACCAATTTCTTTTGCCAACGCATGTACTCTAATTTTTGACAAATTGAACACCTCCTAAAAAGAAGCTTAATCTACAGAATCAATTAGTTTTTCATAAACTTCCTCACTAATTTCTGTTGTAAATGCCCTATTTAAAGCTTTTGACTTTATCGCTTTCTCCAAACAACTTTTGTCATTACATAAATAAGCTCCTCTTCCATTTGCCTTTCCAGTTTTATCAATAAAGATTTCATCTTCTTTGTTTTTTACAACTCTGATTAAATCTTTTTTTGCTTTTTGTTCTCTACAACCTATACAAGAACGCATAGGTATCTTCCTAATTTTAGTCATTATTTACTCCGTTAAATTAAGAATTTTATATTTCAGTTTCTTCAACAGAAGATTCTTCATCAGCGTTTTCTAAATTGCCACAAACTTCATCTTCTATGTCGTCTACTTTTATATCTTGTTCTTCAGGATTATTAAGATCCTCAGATACTTCCTCTACATTCTCTTTAACTGCATTTTCATATTCTTCAATTAAGTCTTCTTCTGTTATATTTCTTTCTTCAAGATACTCTTCAAATTGAAGATTTGACTTAATATCTATCTTCCATCCTGTTAATTTTGCAGCTAGTCTAACATTTTGACCTTCTTTACCAATAGCAAGTGAAAGTTGATAATCAGGAACTATAGCAAGTGCTGATTTTTCTGCTTCGTTAACAAATACCTTCTCTACCTTGGAAGGACTCAAAGAATTTGCAATGAATTTATCAATTTCTTTTTCATAAATAACAATATCTATTTTTTCATTGTCAATTTCATCAACAATAGCATTTACTCTTTGTCCCTTGTAACCAACACAAGCTCCAAGTGGATCAACTTCAGGGTCTCTAGAAAATACAGCTATTTTTGTTCTTGAACCCGCTTCTCTTGAAATAGAGTAGATTTCTACAATTCCTTCACTAACTTCTGGAATTTCTAATTCAAAAAGTCTTTTTATTAAATCTGGATGAGATCTTGAAAGAACAATCTGTGGACCTTTAGTAGATTTTTCTACTGATAAGATTAACATCTTATATCTATCTCCATGATTATAAGATTCACCGCTAATTTGCTCACTGTAAGGAAGTATTGCCTCAGTAGATCCTAAATCCACGTAAACATTATTGTAAGACTTTCTTTGAACAAGTCCTGTTATAATTTCCTTTTCCCTTTCAACGTACTCATCAAATACAATATCTCTTTCTGCGTCTTTGATTCTTTGAATTACAACTTGTTTAGCTGTTTGAGCAGCAATTCTTCCAAAATTTTTTGGATGAATTTCTTGGTTATATACATCCCCAATTTCATAGTTTGGATTAATCTTTTTTGCTTCATCAAGGGATATTTCAAGTTGAGGATCCTCAACTTTTTCTACAATATCTTTAGAAGCAAATAATTTAATTTCACCAGTTTCTCTATCCATGTTTACAATAACATTTTCTGATGTGCCGTAGTTTTTTCTATAACTAGAAACTAAAGCTGATTCCAAAGCTTCAAAGACGATTTCTTTAGAAATTCCTTTTTCTTTTTCGATTTCATTCAAAGCGTCTATAAACTCTTGATTCATTTATTCCTCCATTAAAATTTAATAGTTTGTTTCATTGACGAAATTGACTTAATTGGTATAGCAAATTCTTTTCCATCAAGTGAGCAATATACATTTTCATCATCATACTTGTCTAAAACAAAACTAAATTCTTTTTTCCCGTCTATTGGTGCGTAAAGTTTAACATCTACTTCGTTTCCAATATTTCTTCTGTAGTCATCTTTTGTTTTTAAAGGTCTATCAAGTCCCGGCGAAGAAATCTCAAGATAATAAGGATTTTTTAAAATTTCTAAGTTGTCTAGTTTCTTTTCTAGACTTCTACTCATATCAGTGCAGTCATTCAAATCAATTCCTTCTTTTTTGTAAATAAAAATTGATAATAAATCGTGCTTTGATCCATTTTGAAATTCAATGTCTACAATTTCGTAGCCAAGTTCTTCTGCTACCTCTTCAGCTAGTGGGTAAATTTCTTTTTTTAATTCTTTTTTATTCACTTAACACCTCACTACTAAAAAACAAAGAGTGGGCTCACCCACTCTTTACTCTAAAATATCTTACTTATTTAAAATTATATCATAAAATGCTATAAATACAAGTTTTTCAAAAATTAAATAATGAAATTTGGTTTGTTTCATCTAAGTCTTCAAGTATTCCATTTTTTTGTAGAATTGTTATAACAGAATTTCCTGCTCCAGTCCTTTTTGAAAAGTCTTCGATAGATAAATACTTTGATTTTTGTGATTCTTGTTCTATCTTATTTGCACAGTTTTCACCAATTCCAGGCACTGCTCTTATAGGCATTCTAATTTTTCCATCTTCTATAGTGAACTTAGAAGCCTTAGACTTATAAATGTCTGCCTTTAAGAATTGAAAACCTCTAGCATACATTTCAAGTGCAACTTCAGACACTCTTATTTCACCCTTGTCTTTGGCTGTTGGCTTTTCAATCTCTCTTAGCATTTTAATTCTATTTTTCAAAAAGTTTGGTCCTTCAATAATATTTTCTCCGTTAAAGTCAGTTAGCTTAATTGTAAAGAAAGTTGCATAGAAGGCCAAAGGATAATTTAATTTATAGTATGCAATTCTAAAGGACAACATAACATAAGCCACTGCGTGGGCCTTAGGGAACATATACTTAATTTTTTTACAAGAATCAATATACCATTCAGGCAGGTCTAAGTTCTTCATAATACTTTCTTGTTCTTCAGTTAGTCCCTTGCCCTTTCTAACCTTTTCCATTGTGTCAAAGGCCATTTTATTTTCAGCACCAGCATTTATTAGATAGACCATAATATCTTCTCTAGTGGCTATTACATCTTTAAGCTCAGCTCTACCAGAGTCAACTAACTCTTGTGCATTCGAAATCCATACATCAGTACCATGAGATAAACCAGAAATTCTAACAAGGTCTGCAAAGTTTTTCGGATTTGTTTCTAATAGCATTGATATAACAAAGGAAGTTCCAAACTCAGGTATCCCGAGGGTTCCTGTCTTGCAAGAGAAAACTTCTTCATCCATATTAAAGGCTTCTGCACTATTAAAGATAGAAAGTGTCTCTTTATCATCAAGTCTTATAGTATTGGAATCAATTCCTGTAAAGTCTTCTAACATTTTAATAATTGTTGGACCATCGTGACCAAGTATATCTAGTTTTAAGATCTTTCCATGAATAAAGTTATAATCAAAGTGAGTTGTTATTACTCCGGAGCTTGGATCATCTGCAGGATATTGAATTGGAGTAAAATCAAAAATAGAATTTGTTTTAGGGACAATCATTACACCGCCTGGATGTTGTCCACTTGTTCTTTTTCCATCGGTTATAGCTCGTGATAGTCTGTCGATTTCGATAGGAGAAATATGTTTGTTTTCAAAATATTTTTTTACATAACCATAAGCAGTCTTATCTGCTATTTTTCCAATAGTTCCTGCTCTAAATACATAACCCTCGCCAAACAATTCTTCAGTGTACTTGTGTGCCCTTGGTTGATATTCACCTGCAAAATTTAAATCAATATCTGGCTCCTTGTCACCATAAAAACCTAAGAAAACTTCAAAAGGAATGTTATGTCCATCCTTTTTAAGAGAACTGCCGCACTTAGGACAAACTTTGTCTGGCATATCAACTCCACTGCCATAAGTTAAGTCTTCTGTAAATTCAGAATATTTGCAATTAGGACAAATATAATGTGGCGGTAGAGGATTTACTTCTGTTATGTCAGCCATTGTTGCAACAAAGGATGAACCAACAGAACCCCTTGACCCTACTAAGAAACCATCATCATTAGATTTTTTTACAAGTTTTTGAGCAATTATATAGAGGACGGAATAACCATTTGAAATAATTGACTTAAGTTCTTTTTCCAACCTATCCTCAACAATTTTTGGAAGTTCATCTCCGTAAATATCATGTGCTTTTTTATAGGTCATTTCTCTTAAACTACCATCAGAACCTTCAATAACTGGAGGATAAGTTCCATCAGGAATAGGCTTGATATCTTTTATTGAATTCTTTAATTTGTTAGTATTAGTTACGACAACTTCATAAGCCTTGTCCTGTCCCAAGTAAGAGAACTCATCTAGCATTTCTTCTGTAGTTTTAAAATAAAATTTTTGATTTCTACTAGCTCTAGGATCTGGTCTTCCAGGTTTACCGTTTAGCACAATTCTTCTTAATACGTCTTCAGACTCTTCAAGATAATAGGTGTCTGAATCAGCAACCACAGGTATATTTAATTCTTCTCCTATGGAAATTATCTTTTTATTTATTTCTCTTATATCTTCAATAGTATATTTACCATCTTCAATTGCAAGAATATTATCACTTGCTGGTTGAATTTCTAAGAAGTCATAATATTTTGCAATCTCAAGCAATTCTTCTTGAGGGCACATCCTATATATAGCATCAAATAATTCTGAGTTAGCATTACCTGATCCTACTAATATTCCTTCGCGGTATTTATCCAAAAGGCTTCTAGGTACTTTTGCAACAAAGTTAAAATATTTCATATGAGAATCGGAAATCAACATGTATAAATTTTTTAAACCAATTTCATTTTGCACTAATAATAATAAAGACGACTCGAATAAACGTTTAGAATCTATGTTTACTATTTCTTTATTTAAATTTTCAAAATTAAATTCTTCTTCTCTTTTAATTTTTTCAATTAACTTAATAAAGACTTCTGCAGTAGCTTCAGCATCATTAACTGCTCTGTGAGCCCCCACAAGGGATACTCCAAGATTTTTACAAAGTGTTCCTAGATTAAATCTCTTCATGTCGGTCATTGTTGCCCTTGCAAGTACAAGAGTATCTAGAATAGGATGATTAAACACTAGATTTTTATTTGCATATTCTCGTCTAATAAAAGATATATCAAATTTAGCATTATGAGCTACTAAAACTGCATCTTTAGCAAAGTCATAGAATTTGAGAATTACTTCTTCTATAGTAGGTTCATTTTCAACCATAGCATTGCTAATTCCTGTCAAATCAACTACAACTTGTGGTATTTCCTTTTCTGGATTAATAAGTTGTGAAAATCTATCTACTATCATTCCGTTTTTAATCTTAACGGCACCAATTTCTGTAATTTTATCATTTCTTGAAGAAAGTCCTGTGGTTTCTATATCAAAAACCACATAAGTATCATAAGTTTTTCCCTCTTCGTAATTTGTAACAATTTTTTCTTTGTCATCAACAAAGTTAATATCAGTACCGTAGAGAATTTTTAATCCAGTTTTTTCTGCGGCCTCCATAGCTTCTGGGAAACCTTGGACATCATTTGTATCGGAAATACCTATTGAATCATGTCCCCAAAGTTTTGCTCTATTGGCAAAATCAGTAAAGGAGGTTACACCTGACATTTGAGACATCTTTGAGTGAATTCTAAGTTCTGTTCTCTTATCATCTGAATAATCCCTTCGAATGATCTTGTCTCTCTTTTCAATATACCTGATCATGATAGTGTCACACCTAGAAAAATTATCATAAGAAACATTTCCTGTTATTATTACATGGTCTCCTTTATTGAAGCTTTCAAGAAATTCTTCAGCTTTTTCAGGTTTCAAAAATATTTTTGCTAAAGTAGAAGATGTGTAGTCTGTAATAGAAAGTGAGATTAAGAAGTTACCATTTTTTAATTCCCTGCTTTCAATATTAAATATATCAACTTCAACACTAACTTTTTGGGAGTTTACATTCACATCGATTAATCTTTCGATTGTTCCAAGGTCCTTTTTACCATAGGAGTCAGATTTTTTAGTGTTTTTTTCTTTTGATTTTTTTTCGATTTTGGTCTTAACCTCTTCCTTGTGTTTTGTGGATATTACTTCCTCAGCTTCTTCTATTTGACATATAAAGTCCTCAATACTATCTTCTTCAAATTCATTTTTTTCAAAATCAAATTTAATATTAAAATCGCCAAAAATTTTTAATTCTTTTTGAAGATAGCTAGCGAATCCATTTTGACTTAAGCTATAGAAAGCTTCTTCACTAGGTAGAGTTATATCGATTGTTCCTATTTTTTCATTTTTATTTATTTCAATATCATCTATCCAAATTTTTGAAGATGGGTTGTATTTCAAAATTTCTGCACAAATTAAATCATCTTCGCTTTTGTATAGAGAAGATGATTTGAAGTCAATATAAATTTTGTATTCATCAAGATTTTTGGAAAAGATATCTTCAATTTCATTTTTAAAAGTTTCTTCTAAATCTCTTTTTGAATTAATAACAAAAAAAGCTTCATTAGTATTTTTATTTCTTTTAATAGATTCTATGAAAATCTCTTCTGAAATATTATCGTATGAAGTATTTAATTTTTGTAAAATATCTTTTAATAAAATCAAATTATCACCCAATTTTTTCTATCTCAGATAAAAGTTCAGATAATAGCATATCTTCTGGAACTTTTTTTAATATTTCTCCCTTGCTAAATATTAGACCTTCACCGTGTCCACAAGCAATTCCAATATCAGCCTCTCTTGCCTCACCAGGTCCATTAACAGGGCAGCCCATAATTGCTACCTTTAAGTTTTTGTCCATAGAATAAAGCTTTTCTTCAGCCTTATTAACTATCTCAATCAAATCAACCTTAGTCCTTGCACAAGTTGGACAAGAGATTAAGTCAATACCATCTCTTCTTAAGTCTAGAGCTTTTAAGATGTCCTTACCGGCTATTACTTCTTCAAGAGGATCAGAAGTTAGAGAAACTCTTATTGTATCTCCTATACCCTCTGCTAGAAGTGTTCCTATACCAATGGCAGATTTAACAATACCTTTCTTAGGACTTCCCGCTTCTGTAACTCCTAAGTGTAGGGGATAATTTGACATATCAGAAAATTTTCTATAGCTTTCAATAGTTAGATTAACGCTAGATGCTTTTAAAGATACTGCTATATCATAGAAATTATTTTTTTCTAATAATTCAATTTCTTCTAGCGCACTATAGCAAATGGAAGATGCATTAACGCCATTAAATTTATCTAAAAATTCTTGCTTTACAGAGCCTGAGTTAACACCAACTCTTATAGGAATGTTATGAAACTTACAAGCTTCAACAACTTCTTTAACCTTCCATGAGGCACCTATATTTCCAGGATTAAGCCTTATTGCATCAGATTCATTCTCACAAGCAGCAAGAGCAAGTTTATAATCAAATTGTATATCTGAAATTATTGGTATATTAATTTCTTTTTTAATTTCCCTTAAAGCAGCTGCATCTTCAATATCATTAACCGCCATTCTAATAATGTCACATCCTGCATTTTCAAGTTTTTTTATTTGAGAAACAGTAGATTTCACATCTTTAGTGTTGGTGTTTGTCATTGATTGGATAGAAATAAAAGAATTTCCTCCAATTGGAACATTGCCAACATATACTTTTTTTGTTTCTTTTCTATTTATCATTTATTAAACAACCTTCCAATATCATTAAAAATAGTTACATATATCATTAGTGAAAATAAAAGACTTATACCTATTAAAGAAAGTCCTTGCTCAATCTTTTCATTAATTGGCTTTCCCATTATAGCTTCAATTAATAAAAATAAAAATTTTCCTCCATCAAGTGCTGGAATAGGAAGCAAATTAAATACTCCAAGATTAACTGAAATTAAGCCTAAAATTTGTAAAAAATTTAAAAAACCTTTTGACGATTCTGATCCAATTAATTGAACGACTCCAACAGGACCTGATAAGTATTCCATTTTAAAAGATCCACTAAACATCATCTTAATGCTTTGAATAATCATTTTTGACATCTGTAAAGTCCTATCAGCTCCAAGACTTATTGATTTAAGAAATGAATGATCAATTTTTGATGTAATGCCAATGAGATACATTTTATTCTCTTCAGAAAACTGTGGTTTTATGCTAAATTTTAACAATTCACCTTTTCTATCAATAAAAAAATTCATTTCTTTATCATTGTTTTTAGAAATGACAGAATTTATATCATATATATCTCTAGTAGGTGAACCATTGATTTTAATAATTTTATCTCCAGTTTTTAGTCCAGAAGTCATAGCAGGAGAATTTTCTATAACTTTATCAATTTCGTTAGAGCCATAACCTACTATAGAAAAAATAATAGTAAATGCAAGGAAACCCAAAACAAAATTCATAAAAGCTCCAGCTAAAACAACTGCCATCCTTTTAAAAATATGGACATTGTTAAAGGCTCTAGGGTCATGTGAATTCTCTTCTTCCCCTTCCATAGCAACATAACCTCCAACTGGTAGTATTCTCAGACTATAAAAAGTTTCACCTTTTTCCTTTTGATAAATTTTTGGACCCATTCCAATAGAAAATTCATTTACTTTAATGCCAGATAACTTTGCAACTGTAAAATGGCCAAGCTCATGTAGGATGACTACAAGTAAAAATACAAGTAGTGAACTTATTAAGGTAATCATTTATCCTCCTTAAATAAAGTGGTACAAAATAAAAACGAGAGGACTTATAAAAATTAGACTGTCAAATCTATCGAGTATCCCTCCGTGTCCTGGCAAAATTTGTGCATAATCTTTTATCCCTGTATATCTTTTTATTTTTGATGCAAATAAATCTCCAAATTGACCAGCAATAGACGCAAGCATAATAAGAAGAATTACAAGAATATTAATGTCATAAATATAATTATACTTGTTTAACAATGTGAAATAGACAGAAGTTAAAATTATAGCAAAAAAAGTTCCGCCAAGAGCTCCTTCAACGGATTTATTTGGACTCACTCTTTCGATTAGTTTGTGTTTTCCAAATGTAGATCCTACAAAGTAAGCAAAAGTATCAGTGGAGAAGGCAATTACAAAAGCTGAAATAATTATGTAAATGTCATCTAGACTTCCAAGTAAATTAAGAAAAAACACAAGATAAAAATAAGCCATATTTGTAAAGGAGTAATTGCTCAAAGTATAGTCTTTTAAAAGAACATATAAAGAAGAATTAAATATGAAATATAAGACTAGGGCAAAGGTTAAATTTTTATCTAGAATTGAAAATAAAAATGTTATTAAGGCACCAAAAAGCAAGCTGGGTAAATAAAGTTTTATCCCTTTATTAATAAGAGCATTGTAAAGTTCTCTTATTGCTTCTATTGTTATAACAAAAATTGAAAATTTAATGGCATTTAAACCTAAATAAAATATTAAAATTAATATAGCTATGCCCACTATACCTGTGGAAACTCTTTTTTGTAAATCTGTCAAGATTATAATCCTCCGTACCTTCTATTGCGGTTTTGAAAATCACAAATGGCTTTGTAAAATTCTTCTTCGTGAAAGTCTGGCCACAATATATTCGAAAAATAAAACTCACTATAGGCTAACTGATAGAGTAAAAAATTTGAAACTCTAAGCTCACCACTTGGTCTTATAAGCAAATCTAAGTCCTCTTGTCCTCTTGTATATAAGTAATCTTTGAAAGATTCAGTATTTATTTCATCTAGAGAGATGTTGCCAGCAATAAGATCTTCGCAAATCATTTTGCTAGCTCTTACAATTTCACTTTGACCACCATAATTTAGACCAATATTTAATATCATTTTATCATTTGATTTTGTTTCCTGCAATGCAGCGTCTATTAGCTTTACGATTTTATTAGGAAATACTTTATAGTCTCCCAAGACTTTTATCCTAATATTATTTTTCTTTATTTTTTCAAGTTGGCTTTTTATATAAAAGGCAAGCAGATCCATCAACTTAGATATCTCTTCCTCTGGTCTTTTCCAGTTTTCAGTTGAAAAAGCATAGAGAGTTAGAGATTTTACATTAATCTTATATGCAGCTTCAACAATTTCTATAACTCTTTCACTTCCTTCTTTATGACCAAAAGTTCTGGGCATTTTTCTATTTTTTGCCCATCTACCGTTGCCATCCATAATAATACCAATATGTTTTGGTATATTTCTTAAGTCTAATTGTTCGTAATAATTCATAAAACTCCTTAAAAAAAGAGCCTTAGAATAATCTAAGGCTAAAAATTAAATTTCCATAAGTTCTTTTTCTTTATCTGCTGCTACACTATCAACATCTTTGATGTATTTATCTGTTAACTTTTGAATATCTTCTTCATAAGTTTTTCTATCATCCTCAGATATTTCTTTAGCTTTTTCTGCTTTTTTAATATCTTCCATAGCGTCTCTTCTAATGTTTCTGATTGAAACCTTAGCTTCTTCACCATATTTCCCTACTAACTTCGTAAGATCTTTTCTTCTTTCTTCAGTTAGTTGAGGTATAACAAGTCTGATAATTTTTCCATCATTTGAAGGAGTTATTCCTAAATCAGATTTTTGAATTGCTTTTTCAATTTCAGGAATTAAAGTTGCGTCCCAAGGTTGAATTGCAAGAAGTCTAGCTTCCGGTGCAGATAGACTAGCAACTTGATTAAGTGGAGATTGTTGTCCATAATAATCAACATAAATTCTATCTAATAAACTTGTATTAGCACGTCCTGCTCTTATTGACTGAAGTGATTCAGTAAGTGAGTCAATAGATTTTGACATTCTTGACTCAGTATTTTTCTTAAGATCAGATATCATAATATCCTCCTATTTAACATTAGTACCAATGTCTTCGCCACAAACAACTTTATACATTGCATCTTCCTCATCTATTCCAAATACTTGAAGTGGAATATTGTTGTCCATACAAAGTGTAGTTGCTGTAGCATCCATGATTTTTAAGTTTTTATTTAAAATCTCCCTATATGTTAAGTTGTCAAACTTCTTAGCATCAGAATTAATGTTAGGATCAGAATCATAGATTCCATCTACACCCTTCTTAGCTAATAAAATTATATCAGCATCAATTTCTGCGGCCCTAAGTGCAGCTGCTGTATCTGTTGAGAAGTATGGATTACCAACTCCTGCAGAAAATATAACTACACGACCCTTTTCCAAGTGTCTTATAGCACGCCTTCTAATATAGGGTTCAGCAACTTGCTTCATTTCGATAGCAGTTTGCACACGAGTAATAACGCCTAATTTTTCTAAAGAGTCCTGCAATGCCAAAGCATTCATTACAGTACCTAGCATACCCATATAATCAGATGTAGCACGGTCTATATTGTTTTCGTCTCGTCCTCTCCAAAAGTTTCCGCCACCAACAACAATACCAGTTTCTACTCCTGAATCATAAATTTTCTTAACTTGCTTAGCAATTAAATTAACATAATCCATGTCAATACCAACGGTATTTGATCCTGCTAGTGCTTCTCCACTGAGTTTTAAAACAATTCTCTTATATTTTGGCATTTACTCCTCCAATTTGTTATCCTATTTGTTTTGCTACTTCTTCTGCAAAGTCTTCTTCTCTTTTTTCAAGACCTTCGCCAACTTCATATCTAACAAATCTTCTGATTTTAATATTTTCGCCTATTTTTGCAATTAGATCATTTAGAATATCTCTAATTTTCTTGTCTGAATCTTTAATGAAGTCTTGGTCAAGTAGACAAATTTCTTCATAGAATTTTTCAAGTCTACCTTGAACCATTTTTTCAATAATGTGTTCAGGTTTATTTTCGCCTCTTGCTTGTTCAGTTAAAACGTTCTTTTCGTGTTCAACTTCTTCAGCAGGAACTTCTTCACGACTTACGTATTTTGGAGCAACTGCTGCGATTTGCATTGCAATGTCCTTAACAAAGTTTTGGAATTCTTCATTTTTAGCAACGAAGTCAGTTTCTGAGTTAACTTCAACTAGAACACCGATTCTTCCACCGTGTACATAAGCTTCAACTATACCTTCAGAAGCAATTCTTGAAGATTTTTTTGCAACAGAAGCTAGTCCTTTTTCTCTTAAAAAGTCTACTGCCTTATCCATATCACCATTTGTTTCTGTTAAAGCTTTCTTGCAGTCCATCATACCTGCGCCAGATTTTTCTCTTAATTCTTTAACCATTGCTGCTGTAATAGCCATTTTAATTCACTCCTTATTTATTTTAAAAAAAGAGAGTTATAAAGGATTACTTTAGAACTCTCGAAATATCTTTACTCTTCTATAGCTGACTTTTCATCCTCAACTGCTTCTTCTTCAGAAACTTCTTGAGCGGATTCATCATAATCTGTATCTTCAATTTGACTGCCTTGTTTTCCTTCGATAACTGCATTAGCAATTGTTTCAGTAATAAGTTTTACTGCTCTAATAGCATCATCGTTTCCTGGAATTGGAATATCAACTTCTTCAGGATCACAGTTTGTATCTACGATACCGATAACAGGAATTCCTAAAATATGTGCTTCTTTAACTGCAATATTTTCTTTTTTAGGGTCTACTACAAATAAAGCTTTAGGCATACCCTTCATTTCCTTAATTCCACCTAGGAATTTTTCAAGCTTTTCTCTTTCGTGAAGTAATTGAGCAACTTCTTTTTTAGGAAGAACATCAAAAGTTCCATTTTCTTCCATTTCATATAGTTTGTAAAGTCTTTCAATTCTATTCTTTATAGTTTTGTAGTTAGTTAAAAGACCACCTAACCATCTTTGGTTAATGTATGGCATACCGCATTTAGTAGCTTCTTTTTCAATTGCATCTTGAGCTTGTTTTTTTGTACCTACAAAAAGAACTTCGCCACCATTAGCTGCAACTTCTCTTACAAAATCGTAAGCTTCTTCTACTTTTTTAACTGTTTTTTGAAGGTCGATTATATAAATACCATTTCTTTCGGTAAATATAAATCTCTTCATTTTAGGGTTCCATCTTCTAGTTTGGTGTCCAAAGTGCACACCAGCTTCTAATAAGCTTTTCATTGAAATTACTGACATTTAAGCCACCTCCGTGTTTTTTTCCTCCATTTTCATCCTTTATCATAGGGACCAAATTGGCAACTCCAGTGATATCAGAAAATGTGTGTATTTCTTACCGGATAAAAGTATACCACAGGCAAGAGAAATTAGCAATAAATACTTTGATTTATAATAATTTTTTCAATTTAAAGTATATAGCTTCTTTAGATTTTTATAATAAAAAATCTCCCCATCATAAAGATGAAGAGACTTTTTTAACAAAAATTAGTAAGCAACAAATTTGCTTCCTGCACATCCGCAGATTGGACATTTATCTTCTTCTTCAAAAGTAATATAGCCACATACTGGACATAGGTAGATGTTTTCAACATCTAAATCTTTTCCAGAATCAACAGCTTCTTTAGCTGTAGCAAATCTTTTAGCGTGTACTTCTTCTGCTGCTGTAGCAAATCTCATTGCCTTAACAGCTTCTTTTTCGCCTTGCATTTCTGCAACTGCGATAAAAGCTGGATACATTTGAGTTGATTCAAAAATTTCTCCGCCTCTTGCTGCTTCAAGATTTTCAGAAGTTGAATTAATTCCAAATCCTGCCATTGATGTTACAGCAAAATCGCCTGAAACATCTTTCATAGCCTTGAAGTGAAGTGTAGCGTGAATTTTTTCAGCATCAGAAGTTGCATCAAAAAGTCTTCTAACGTTTTTGAAACCATCTTTTTCTGCGCATTCGCCCCAGATATTGTATCTAGTACGTGCTTGAGATTCTCCGCCGAATGCTGATCTTAAATTGTCACTTGTCATTTGATTCATAATATTACCCCCATAATATTTAATAATAAAACTACCACCATCATTATAGAATAATATTAATGAAAAATCAAATGAAGCATTAAAAATATACTAATTAAATATTTTAATTTTAGGAAATCTTTTCAATTTTTTGTGTTTGGTCATAAGTTATGAGGGCATCAATTATTTCATCAAGATCCCCATCATTAATAGCATCAATCCTGTGAGATGTTAAGTTGATTCTGTGATCAGTTACCCTTCCTTGAGGATAGTTATAAGTTCTTATTCTTTCAGACCTATCTCCAGTTCCTATTTGTGAAGATCTTTCCATGGATTCTTTTTCACTTTGTTCTTGAAGTTTTAAATCATAAAGTTTAGATCTTAAAAGCTTCATAGCTTTTTCCTTGTTTCTTAGTTGAGACTTTTCATCTTGGCATGAAATAACTATTCCCGTTGGAATATGAGTAAGTCTAACTGCAGAGTCTGTAGTGTTAACACATTGTCCACCATTCCCAGATGCACGGAATACATCAAACTTTATTTGAGTTGGGTCAATTTCTATATCAACATCTTCAGCTTCAGGAAGCACAGCAACTGTAGCAGTAGATGTGTGAATCCTTCCCCCACTTTCAGTCTCAGGCACTCTTTGAACTCTGTGAACTCCAGATTCATACTTAAGTCTTGAGTATGCTCCATTTCCAATTATCATGAAGACAATTTCCTTGTAGCCACCAATGCCTATTTCATTTGATGATATTGTTTCAACCCTAAATCCAGATCTTTCTGCATATCTAACATATTGCCTATAAAGAACGCCAGCAAATAATGCAGCTTCATCCCCACCTGCTCCAGCTCTAATTTCTACCATTACGTTTTTGCTGTCATTTTTATCCTTAGGAATCAAAAGAATTTTTAACTCGTTTTCTAGCTCTTCAACTTTTTTAGTAGCTTCGTTAATTTCTTCTCTAACTAAATCTTTAAAATCATCATCTAATTTTTCTTTTATTAATTCTTTATTTTCGTTTAGTGAATTTAAAGTTTCTTTATAAGCTCTATACTTTGTTACAATTGGTTCAATCTCAGCATGTTCAATTGCTTTTTGTTGATAAAGCTTAGAGTCATTTATAACTTCAACACTGCTAAGATCCTTTTCTAATTCTATTAATCTATCTTCAAAAACCGAAAGTTTTTCGTACATAATTACCCCTACATTTTTAACTGTCCAACTACTACTCTATCTAAGTTATTTAAGTCTTTATAAACTTCAACCTTAAACTTATCTTTCATCAAATTACAAATATCTTCTGCCTCATCGTGTCCTATTTCAAATACCAAAAAACCCTTATGATTCAAAAACTCAGGAGAAGACTTTATTATACTTCTATAAAAGAATAGTCCATCCTCTCCACCATCTAGAGCAAGTCTTGGTTCGTAATCTTTTACTTCAACCTGTAGATTTTCTATCTCACTTGACTTTATATAAGGAGGATTTGAATAGATTAAATCAAACTTTTCATTGATATTAGAAAATAAATCACTATTTATTATTTTTATTTTTGAGTTTAATTTTTCTTTATTAATTCTAGTGTTCTCTATTGCTTTCTCACTTATATCAACAGCTGTAACATCAATTGAACTTTCAAGATCCATACTAATGCTTACTATACCAGTACCACAACCAATTTCCAACATATTATTTATTTGATTGTTTTCTATTATATTCAAGATTTTTTCTACTGATATCTCTGTATCCTGTCTTGGTATTAAAACACCTTCTATGACCTTAAAAGTTCTTCCATAAAAATCTTCCTCACCTAAGATATATTGAAGTGGAATTCCTTTTTGTCTTTTTTCTAAAATTTCAAAATATTTATTTTCTATCTTTGAATCTAATAAGTCTTCGTCATGAGATACTAAATAGGATAAGTCCTTATTTAATAAATCGCTTAAGATTCTTCTAGTTTCATAAATTGGGTCAGTGTATTCTAAATCTTTTAAATAATCTCTGCCTTCTATTAAGGCTTCTTTAATTTTCATAAATTTAAGTAATAAAAAAGGTTAGCTATGCTAACCTCATTGTCATTTATTTCTCTTGTATCTGCTATTGAATTTTTCAATTCTTCCGCCGTGATCAGAGAGTTTTTGCTTTCCTGTAAAGAAAGGATGACAAGCTGAACAAATTTCAACTTTTAAATCTTCTTTAACGGATCCTGTTTTAAAAGTGTTGCCACAAGCACAAGTTACTGTAGCTTCTTTATAATCTGGATGAATTCCTTTTTTCATTGTTTAGCCCCCTTAAACTTATTTTATAACTCAATTTTAATATTATAACATATTTTTCACTCTAGTGCAAACACAACTATTTGCTTAATTATTATACAATATTCCAATTGATTTATCAAGATTTTAACAAATAAATTCTTATTTAAGATTACTTATTCAAAAATTCTTTATTGCTTTTTGTTTTTGAAAGTTTATCTAAAAACTTTTCAGTTACTTCCTCTATATTTTCTTGACATAATTTATTTCGAAAATCATAGTTAAATTCTAACTCATCTTTATTCAATAGGAGTTCTTCTTTTCTAGTTCCTGACTTTAGAATATCAATTGCAGGAAATATTCTTTTTTCAGATAAGCTTCTATTAAGATGAAGTTCCATATTTCCTGTGCCCTTAAATTCTTCAAAGATTACATCGTCCATCCTAGAACCAGTATCAACTAAAGCTGTAGCTAGTATAGTAAGACTTCCACCCTCTTCTATATTTCTTGCAGCTCCAAAAAATCTTTTTGGTTTATGAAGTGATAAGGGATCAAGTCCTCCTGATAAAGTTTTTCCACTTGCAGGGGTGATTAAGTTATAAGCTCTTGATAATCTCGTTAGGGAGTCAAGTAAAATTACAACATCTTCCTTGTTCTCTACTAATCTCTTCGCTCTATCAATCACCATCTCTGCCACCCTAGTATGATTTTTGGGATTTTCATCAAAGGTTGAATAGACGACTTCTCCCTTGACTGATCTCTTCATATCTGTAACTTCTTCAGGTCTTTCATCAACTAGCAATACTATAAGATGAAGATTTGGATAGTTGCTGTTTATAGATTTAGAAATTTTCTTTAGTAGAGTTGTTTTACCAGACTTTGGTTGTGATACAATAAGTCCTCTTTGACCAAGGCCCACTGGAGCTAGGAGGTCAATAACCCTCATAGCAGTATCTTCAGTTTCTAAATCTAGTTTCTTTTTAGGATAGATTGGTGTCAAATTATCAAAAAAAGGTCTGTTAATAATTTTTGAAGGATGAAGCCCATTTACTGACTTAATATATAAAAGAGCATTAAAGTTTTCACCGTCTTTTGGTGGAGATTTCACTCCAAGAACTTCGTCGCCATTTCTAAGTCTAAACTTCCTTATTTGTGATGGAGACACATATATATCATCTTCACTAGGTAAATAGTTTACTCTTCTTAAAAAACCATATCCATCTTGGTGAAGCTCTAGAATTCCCTTTACATAGTCTTTATCATCAAGATTTTTTAAAGTCTTAGCAGCATTATCGGATAAGTCTAATTCTTCTATTTTTTTTGATTCTCGTTTTTCTTTGATGACTTCTATAAGTTCATCTTTTTTTAAAGAGTAAGATTTTTCAATTCCACATTCTTTAGCTAGGTCTCTAAGCTCTGAAACTTTAAGTTTATTTAAGTCTTCATCGCTTAGTAACATATTTGGAAGCTTACCCTTCTCTATAAAGTGTTTTAATTCTTCAATATTATAATTTTCTGCATCTTTAAGTCCTAGAGAAGAAGAAATTTTTCTCAGGTCCTCAATTGATTTGTTATTCAATTCATTATTATTAGTCATGATAAGAATTATTTAGCATAATCTGGTTTTAAATCAAGAGAGTGAACAGATTTTATAAATCTTTGAGTTCCACTTGGTAGTCTTAATACAAGAGTATCTGTCTTAGCCTTGTTGTCACCATAGTATTTTACTCCGTCAAGAATTTCTCCTGAAGTGATACCTGTTACTGAAAAGATAACTTCATTACCCTTTACAAGGTCATCAATAGAATAAATTTTCTTTAAATCTGAATGAAGGTCTCTACACCTAGCTTCTTGTTTTTCATCAGTTGGATGAAGTCTTCCTTGGAAGTCACCGCCAAGACATTTTAGTGCTGCTGCTGCTATAACGCCTTCTGGTGCTCCGCCTCTACCAATTACTAAATCAATACCTGAATCTTCGTAACAAGTTTCAATAGCAGTTACAATATCTCCGTCAGAAACTTTTTTTACTCTTGCTCCAACAGCAATGATTTCTTTTATAATCTCTTCGTGTCTTGGTCTATCAAGAACTGCAACTGTTATTTCTTCAATATTTTTGTTAAGTGCCTTAGCTACTCTTTTAACATTTTCAGATGGAGAATCATCAAGCTTGATTGCTCCCTTAGCTTTTGGACCGCAGGCAATTTTGTCCATGTAAATGTCTGGTGCATTTAAAAGGCATCCCTTAGGTGCAACTGCAAGAACAGCTATGGAGTTATCAGTTCCATTTGCTATGGAGTTTGTACCATCGATTGGGTCTACGGCAATATCAACTTGGTCTTCTCCTTCTCTTGTACCAATTTTTTCTCCAATATATAGCATAGGAGCTTCGTCAATTTCACCTTCACCAATAACTACAGTTCCGTCAATATCAACTGTGTCAAACATTCTTCTCATTGCATCTACTGCAGCTCCATCTGCTGCATTCTTATCGCCTTTTCCAAGCCATTTACCAGCTGAAAGTGCTGCTGCTTCTGTTACTCTTGCTAAGTTTAATGCTAAATTTCTGTCCATCTTACTTCTCCTTTGTCTTTACATCTTTAAAATCTTCTAAGAATTTTTTTAAACCCTTATCTGTTAACTCATGCTTAATCATTTCCTTAAATATCTTATAAGGAATAGTGCCTATATCAGCACCAGTTTTTGCTACATCTTCTACATGATTAATATGTCTAATACTTGCTGCAATAATTTGAGTTTCATATCCATATTCTTTAAAAATATATGCAATGTCTGCTACTAGATCTAAACCAGACTCTCCAATATCATCAAGTCTTCCCATAAAAGGACTTACATAAGTTGCTCCAGCATTTGCTGCAAGAAGGGCCTGTGAAACTGAAAATATAAGAGTTACATTAGTCCTTATACCTTCCTTACTAAGAATGCTTACAGCTTTGAGTCCTTCTTCAATCATTGGAATCTTAATAACAATATTTTTTGATATCTTTGCAAGTTCTCTTGCTTCCTTAAGCATTCCATCTAAGTCTGTAGAAATAACTTCAGCAGATATATCTCCATCTACAATTTCAGTTATTTCCTCAATTACATCTTCAAAAACTCCCCCATTTTTTGCTATTAGGCTAGGGTTTGTTGTGACTCCTGACAGGACTCCCCAGGAGTTGATTTCTTTAATTTCCTCAATATTAGCAGTATCGATAAAAAACTTCATTTTATTTAATCATCCCTTTCAAGTAATACAACAGCTTGGGAAGAGATTCCTTCTCCTCTTCCAACAAAGCCAAGTTTTTCTGTGGTAGTTGCTTTTATAGAAATATTTTCTATATCTGTTTTTAATATATCTGCTATTGTTCTTCTCATATAGTCAATATGATTTGCAAGCTTTGGTGCTTGACAGGCAACAACAGAATCAATATTTCCAATTTTATAATTTTTTGATTTCATTATTTCATAAACTCTATTTAATAAAACTTTTGAATCAATATCCTTATATTCATTGTCATTATCTGGGAAGTGATATCCAATGTCTCTTAGAGCAAGAGCTCCTAAAATGGCATCCATTATTCCGTGAATAAGTACGTCTGCATCAGAATGACCTAGAAGTCCCTTGTCATATTCTAACTCAATGCCACCAATTATAAGTTTTCTATCTTCAACTAGTTTATGAACATCATAACCAATTCCAATTCTCATATTTTCACCTTCTTCACAAGTATCTGTGCTATAGATAAATCTTCTCTTGTTGTAATTTTTATGTTGTCATAGGAGTTGTAAATGAGTTTAACTTTAACTCCTGTCTTTTCAACTAAGGAACAGTCATCAGTACCGTAATAGCCTTCTGAGTAAGCCTGATTATAGGCCTTCATTATTATATCTTTTTTAAAGACCTGTGGAGTTTGCACCTGCCAAAGCCTATCTCTGTTTGGAGTATAGTCTACTGTTTCTCCATCAGTAGATACTTTTATAGTATCTTTAACAGGATTTGCAAGAACGCAAGCACCAGTATCCATTACGTTCTCAATAGCTTCGTCGATTTTATCAACAGAAACAAAAGGCCTAGCTCCATCGTGGGTTAAGACGATATCCGTTTCATAGGGCATATTTAATAGTCCATTGTTAATGGAGTCTTGCCTCTCCTTGCCCCCATAAACAATTTTGTAGTCCATATTAATGTTATATTTTTCAATAATATCATCTACATATTTCATGTCGGATTCTTTCACAATGAGGATTAAAAAGTCAAGGTATTTGGATTTTTCAATTTTTTTAATGGTATGAGCAAGAATTGGAATACTATCAATTGTTAAAAACTGCTTGTTAATTCCCATTTTCATTCTTTTGCCCATACCTGCTGCTGCAACTATAGCAGTAACAAATTTTTCCTTATACACAAAATCACTCTTCTTCAAGTTGTAAATTATTAATAGCGTACTTTAAAAGTTCTCCAGCAATAGGAGCAGCTGCTTGAGATCCGTAATCTTTTACATTAGGTATAACTACTGATATTGCAACTTGTGGATCATCTGCTGGTGCAAAACCAACAAACCAAGCATTATTAGTTCCTTCTTTAAGGTCTAGTTGTGCAGTACCTGTTTTACCAGCTACCTTTAGGCCTGAAACATAAGCTTCTGTACCAGTACCATTATTTACAACATTAACCATGTATTTTGTAATTTGGTCAGCATTTTCTTTTGATGTAACTTCACTTAAAACTGTCGGCGTATTTCTCAATACATTCTTGCCATCAGATGAATCAATTTTCTTTACAAGGTGTGGTTGCATCATAACACCATCATTTGCAATAGTAGATGCAATCATACACATTTCAAGAGGTGTTACTAGTATAGTATCGTGGCCTATTCCACCTGCAGCAAGTGCAGTTCTGTCAAATCCATTTCTCTTAAAGGTCCAAGTAGAAGTTTCTAAAGGAAGTTCAAAATTTACTTTTTTGTTAATCATATACTTTTCAGAAACTTGGCCCATTATGTCAATTCCCATATCAACAGATTTTCTTACGAAATAAGTGTTAAGGGAATTTGTAAAAGCCCTTTTAAGGTCCACCCTACCATAGATTTTGTTTCCAGCATTCTTAAACTCTCTACCATTATCTATCTTTTCCATTCCCTCATCAGTGTATTTTTGAGAAATTCCTGACTCAAGAATAGCAGTTGTAGTTACAATTTTATAAACTGAACCAGGCGCAAACTTACCCTTTGTAGCACTATTAAAGAGAGCTCCATTATTGGCTTCATTAATTTTTTGCATGTCCTGAGCAATATTTTGAGAATTGAAGTCTGGTAGAGATACCATTGAAAGAACTTCGCCTGTCTTTGGATTCATTATTACAACGGAACCCTTATCTGAATTAGCAGATAAAACCGACCTAGTTTTTTCTTGCAAGGCTGTGTCTGTTGTAAGAGTAATATCATCTCCAGTGTATGGATCGTAATTTTTATTTATAATTGACTTAAAGGTTTTTAAAATTTTAGACCCTTCCTTGCCAACTAAGTAATCGTTTAATTCCTTTTCAAGTCCATACTTGTCAACTATCTTATCTGAATAACCTATTATGTGAGAATAAATTATTGGTTGATTATAAATTCTGTGATAATTATATTTTTCTCCATTGGAATAGGCTAAAACTTCGTGATTTCTATCATAGAAAGTTCCTCTTTTAACGGAATTTTCCCTTAATTCACTTCTTCTATTAGCAGGATGCTTTATAATATCATCTGCCTTAAATACGGTAAAATAAGTTAAATATATAATTGGAGCAACTAATAAAAACATTAAAAATACAAGTAAGACTAAAATTCTCTTATTATCTTTACTATTCATTGTCTACTCCTTTTTCGTATTTATATGATAAATCTTCGCTTGTTACTTGTAAAATTCCCAGTGCAACAAAACTTGATATCAACGAACTACCTCCATAAGAAATAAAAGGTAAAGTTAAACCAGTCATTGGAATAAGCTTTATTACACCACCTATATTCAAGAAGGCTTGTACAGTGAAAAGAATTGCTACTGATAAGGCAAGAATTCTATAAAATAAATATTCTTGATTAAGAGCAATCTTAATGGCCCTATAAACTAGAAGCATATAGAGCATTATTATTCCAATTCCAGTTAAGACTCCCATTTCTTCACAAATAGCTGAGAAGATTACATCTGAATAAGCAAAGGCGATTTGCTTTGGATAACCCAAGCCAATACCTTGACCTATAAAGCCACCCTCTCCTATTCCAAATAGAGATTGAACAATTTGCCTTGCAGAGTTTACAACCTTATCTGCAGTCCAAGGGTTAAGCCAAATATCCACCCTGTTCCTAACGTGGGAGAATAAAAAGTATCCTGCAACGGATCCTATAGCCATTAAACCAACATTAACAAGAATAGACATCCTATCCTCGTCATATATATACTGGATAAGAGTGTAGATAGCAATAAAAATTGCAGCAGTACCTAAATCTCTTTGGATAAACAAAAATCCCACAAAAATATATATTACTCCCATTAAGTAATATGAAGTATATTTATAATTTAATTTTTTTAATCTTGTTTGGAAAGTTGTATAAAAAGAAGCTATTAAAAATATAACTAAAATTTTCGTGAATTCGGATAACTGAATTGTTATACCTTCAGAAATTTCTATCCAGTTTTTAGCTCCGTACTTAGATGGAGCGAGAATTATTGTTAATAAGAAAAATAAAATAGAAAGTCCTAAATAAAGACCTGTCATGTACTCTAGTCTTCTCATTGCCCTTATTATAAAATAAGTCAAATAAAAAACTAAAATACCTGCTAATACCCATATTAACTGCCTTAGTCCAAGCTTTGGCGACAACCTATATATGGTTATTATCCCAAGACTCAAAAGCATGGAGACTATTAAAAATATATAATTATCCCCAGAAGAAACTTTACCGAGGACTAAATTTGAAATATAAACAATTAAAATTAGTCCTAAAAATAAAATTACTATGTACCTATCAATATTATTGTTATTAAAAGTAAATAGTAATAAGATACTTAAAATTTCAAAAATTAATAGTAGGTTTCTAGGTTTTCTCTGTTTAAAAATTTTATCTAACACAATTTCACCTTTTATCTACAAAAATAAATTGAATGAAGCCAACTCCAATTTTGTCATTGTTTTGAAGTTCAATTAGCTCATTAGGATCAATTTTTACACCATTTAAAAAAGTTCCATTGGCAGAACCCAAGTCTTCTAAATAATACCTTTGATTCTTTTCACGGATTAGTAAATGATTTTTACTTACGAATTTATCTTTTATAACAACATCATTTCTTGAACTCCTGCCAAGACTTATGTCACCTTCAATGACATAGTACTCCTGCATTTTAAAGTTCAAGGAATCAAGTCTATTTACGACTTTTAGATAAGCCTCATCGAGGGAGCCTCCCCCACTTGTCATGCTCTTAACATCGAGATACATTAGTCTTAAAATACTAAAAATAAATAGATAGATTAAGATTATGAACACATACCTCAATACTTGCGAGATTAACTCAAACATTTTACACCTCTCAGTCTTAAACTCTATCTAATTATATACTTTTTGCTTGTAATTTTCCAATATTTTGTTAAATAAGATGAATTGGGGAAACTTGTGATTTATGATAAAATAAAGTCGGTGATAAAATGATTATTTCTAATATAAGTTTTGAAAAGAAAAAATTTCATGTTAGCTTTGATAATGGCGAGGAAATAAAAATTTCTGAAGACACACTCGTGAACTTTGGACTTTATAAGGGGCAAGAAGTTGAAGAAGAGTTTGTTGAGAACCTAAAGTTTGAAGATGAGAAGTCTGAAGCCCTCCTCTTGTCTTACAAGTTTTTACAAAGGAACAAGACTAAACACCAACTAGTTGATTATTTATATAAAAATAAAATTCAAAGAGACATAATTGATCTCGTCTTGCCTATTCTTGAAGAGAAAAAATATTTAAATGATGAAGACTACGCAAGAAGATATCTTAGTGATGCCTTAAATATAAAAAAATATGGGAAGATTAAGACTAGATACATGCTAATGTCAAAGGGTATTGATAAAAAAATAATAGAAAAAGTTATGGAAGATTATGACTACGAGTTAGAGTATATGAATGCCCTTGAACTAATAGAAAAACGCATATCAAAAGATGAGACTGATCCAAAAATAATTAATTCAGCAAAGAATTATCTTCAAGGTCGTGGTTTTGAGTTTGAAATAATTAATTTCACTCTTGATGACTACTTAAGTGGTGAGTAGATGACCGCTTACGTTTACATTTTAAAATGCTCCGATGGAAGTTTATATACCGGCTACACTCTTGACCTCGATAAGAGATTAAAGACTCATAAGGCAGGCAAGGCTTCAAAGTACACTGCAACAAGGCTACCTGTTAAAATGGTATTTAGCGAAGAGTGTTTAGATAAATCAGATGCCTTAAAAAAAGAATACTTTATAAAAACTTTAACTAGGGATAACAAATTAAAATTAATCAACAAGAAAAAATCATTACAAGACTTATATGAAGCTTACCTTATAAAAAAATCAAAAAAATAAAGACCTAAGTTTAAATTAATATTAAACCTAGGTCTTTTTTTATTTGATCTTATACATTTCCGTTAAGAAGTTTGTCTCTTTTTCAATCATTTCTATTTCACATAACTTATCCAAGTTGTTTTTAAATTCATCATAGGACAAATTATCTCCAGATTTTTTGTTGTAATTCATAAGAGCTCCATTTAGATTTGATGTGTCAATTGGAAGTAAATCTTTTATATCTAAAAAGAACTTTTCATAAACTTCATTGTCGTGAGCTGTCAGTTCGTCAAAGGGATTTTCGGTATGAGGAGATACTGTATTTGCAGCCCTAATTCTTACAAAGGAAGTCCTGCCCTTCTTCGCTGAAGAAATGAAAACATCCCCTGAACTCAAATAAGGAAGTCTCTTTGTCTCATCTGATGATAAGTCAGTTTCTTCCCTAATGGTATCAATGTCTGATGCCCTAACTGTTCTAAAAATTAATTTTGTATTTAACTGAGCAGTTATTGTTTCATCAAGGAGTGTTGGCCTTTGTGTTGCAAGAATTAAAAACACGCCATACTTTCTTCCCTCTTGAGAAATTTCACGCAAGATGGATTTTGAAGGTGTATCAAAACCCTTAGGAGCAAAGTTATGGGCCTCATCAGTAATTATTATAAAAGGTGGAAAATAATCAACCTTAACATTGTTTCTATAAAGTTCGTCTCTGTATTCTTTTCTCAAGTAATATAATTTTGCTAAAAGATAAGTAGAGAATACATTTATCATTCTTGTTGACCCTTGAAGTACAACTAACTTTCTTCTCTTTAATAGGTCTAAAAGCTCGTCAATATTATGCGAAAATATTCCTTCCCCTTGGAGAGTCATTAACCTCCACAAGACTCCACGAACGCTCATAGAATTACAAGTCTTGTCATATCTTTCATAAATATCTAAGACTTCTTCAAGTCTATCTCTTCTTGTTTGGTCCTCTTCAATTGCTATCTCTGATAAAATTTTATCTCTTGATCCAATCTCTTGTCCTTCTAATAATAAGTCCAACTTATTCTTAAAAGAATCAAAGCTTGCGCCCTTTGAAAGCATGACATCAATTACATTGTTCATGGAATCAGTTAAGGGCGATGCTGCATTTAAAAGATTTTTTAAATCTCTTTTTTGTAGCTCCTGAAATTTTATTCCTGTATGAATTCCAATTTCTAAACACTTAAATTTGTCAGTATAGTCCTTGTTAGAAATTTCAGAATTATTTGTAAAGTCCATTTCATAATGAGGGTCCATTACAATTGCAGGAACACCCATTTCCATAAGCTCTTCTAAAACAACTCTTAGACCAAAGGACTTACCACTTCCTGAACCACCGAAAACTCCTATGTGAGGGTATTGGTGCATGGACTTATAATCAAATAAATAAGGAAGCTCTCTTTGTTTTATAAATTCCTTATTTTGAAAAGTTGAAAATAAATCTTTATATACGTTATCCATTCCTTCAGCTATGTTGTCAGTATTTTTTATAGAACCAAGAATAAGTGATTCCTTAGGAAGGGTATCAATTAATAAGTTTTTTATCTCATCAAAGACTGGCGCTCTTAAATCGCTACCTGTTAGGGGCGGATATAAAAGTTCTTCAAAGAATCTTAGCTTGGCTACATAAACTGTTTCATCTCCAACATCATATCCCATGGATCCAAGTGATGATAAGACGTCACTATCTACAAAGTCCCCACCAATATCAAGAGGAATGAATCGGTTAAAAGTTTGTGAGTCCACAACTTCGCCAATGATATCGCCTTGAACTGGATCTTCAACTATTAAAAATTCATTGTTCCTAAAGTTTTTGTCCTTAGAACCAATATATACTTCTCTTGTTGTTGTTACTCCAAGTACCTTCATATTTCCTCCTATAGGCTTCTCTTATCTCTTTCAGAAATGAAGAATCTTTCATAAACATCTCTATCTAGGTATTCCTCCAAAAGAGTTGTTAGAATCTCATCAGTTATCTTTACATCCTTGTCAACTATATCTAACCATAGGGGAACTCCCCTTGATGACATTGGTGTTAGGGTGTAGATGAGGTTAGATATTTCTTCCAAATACTTTTCTTGTGTGTCTAAGATATCAAGACCTACTGCACCAGGGAACTTTGATGTTCTCATAAAGGCTGATGAAAATCCTTCCCCTAGTCCATCCTTAATAAATTTTTTATTAATTTCATTGCGAATTAAAACTGCTTCACCAGTCTTAAGTCTATTAAATAAAATTTCTCTGTCATAAATACTCTCGTCTATCTCAAGACTTCTTGCAATTACATTTGTTTTTAAGTCTTTTATTACGCCAAAGAGTACTATATTTTTGGCTTCGCAAGTCTCTCTAAGCTCTGTAAACAAATCAAGACAATTGATTTTATATCTTATAAAGCCACCATCCATCATTAAGTAGTCAAAATCATATTTATTAATGTATTCAAGGGCAGTTTCAATTTCAATTGTCGCAAGATATTTTTGCGATAGATTTTTATCTTCATAAATATCATTTAGTGTGGGTGTGTAGACCTTGTTTTTATATACTTCATTACCGTCAGTTGACTTGGCAAGTCCTTGAAAAATTTCTATAAAATGAGGAAAGGCTCCACCAGACCTATTGTTAGATCCATCAACACCAACAGTCCTCTTATATTTAGAAAGTTTTTCCTTAGGAAATTTTTCCATTTCAATAAGTCTTCCTACATTTTCTGTAAGCTCTTTTCTAAAAGTATCTTTGTCAAGGCTAAAGATAAAATCATACTTATCCTTTAGATTCTTATTTACTTCTCTAAGCTGACCCTCAAGATCTTGTAAGTTAATCATAGGTCTAAACTCTCCTTGTAAACATCATTTTTAGGAAGATTATATTTTTTTGAAACTTCTTTTACTGCCTGAGACTTTTTCTTTCCAGACTTTAATTCTTCTTCAAGTAGACTTTTAATATCGTAAACTTTTTCTTCATTGTTACCTTCAAGAACTATAACAAATTCTCCCTTTTCTACAATATCTTTTTCTAGTATTTCTGATGTTGTGGACCTAATTGTTTCTTCAAAGACTTTGGTAATCTCTCTTGAAATAGAAATTTTTCTTTCACCAAAAACTTCATATACGTCTTGTAAAAAGTCCTTAATCCTGTGAGGTGCTTCATAAAAAATCAAAGTAAATTTTAAATCTTTTAGGCTTTCAAATTCTTTTTTTCTGCTATTTGATTTACTTCCAGTAAAGCCATAAAAAGTAAAATGATCTGTATCAAGTCCTGATAAAACCAAGGCTGTTAAAGCTGCATTAGCTCCTGGCAAAACCCTAAAGTCAATATTTTCTTCAATGAGTTTTTTAACTAAGACTGATCCTGGATCACTTATTCCTGGCATACCTGCATCAGTTACAAGGGCTATGTCCTTGTCATCTAAATGTTCAATGATTTTTTCAGACATTTCTGCTTCATTAAACTTATGATAAGTTCTAAGATCCTTATTAATATCATAGTGATTTAAAAGCTTTAAGGTAACTCTCTTATCTTCTGCATAAATTATATCTACTGACTTTAAAATCTCTATTGTCCTAAGACTTATGTCTCCCAGGTTGCCTATGGGAGTTGGACAAAAATAAATCACAAGATCACCTCATTTCTATAAACTCTTTTCATCTCGTCTGTATAGTCTTCTCCTTGTCTTATGTAAAAATCTCTAAAGCCATTGCCAAAATTGCCCTGCTTCCTTGCAATTACAATAGAATTTTTTGGAATCTTGTTTAAGTTGCCATGGATATTGATTATATGTTTTACTCTCAAACCAGCTAGATTAATCTTATAAATAAGTTCTGCCAACCTGTAAGTTGGATAAATAATATGAAGATTTCCAGAGTTCTTTAAGAGATAGTTAACTATGTAAAGGCTCTTCTCAATATCAAAAAAATGTTTTGCAGGAATTGTTTCAAATTTTATATTTTCATAATCATAATAAGGCGGATTAAAAACTATAGAATCAAAATAATTTGTTACATAAACTTCTTTTAAAGCAAAAATATCATTTTCTATTATTTTTATCTTATCTTCAAGTTTATTTACTCTTAGGGATTCTCTAAAGTTTTCTAAAACTATTTTGTTAATGTCTACAGAATGAATTTCTTCATACCTATCAGCTATTCTTAGGGACAAGATTCCATTACCACAGCCTAAGTCAAGAGTCTTCTTTCCCTTCTTAACAAAGGAAGAGAGTATCAAAGAATCTGTGGTGTACTTAAACTCATCTTCATTCTGAAAGATTATAAAATTTGTACCTGGTACTTGGTCCTTCTTCATATTTCACCTTGTAAAACCCCAAGGGCTTCCTTGTATTTTTTATCAGCAGAATTTTGTAAATTTTTATCTATTCCATTACTTAATTTTCCGCCAGGTCTTATATCTTGAAGTTTAACCACATCATAATTAAGCCTACCATTGGCCCTGTACCTATTAACATAGGTTGGTTGGACTTCAAAAGACTTTAAGTTTGTGACTCCACTTATATTGTCCTTTTCAATTTCCAATTTTACAAGGGCTCCTGTGTCAACTCCAGATTTTTTTAAATTTTCTACCCTTTGGTTGGATAAGGCATTACCCATTGAATAGATCGTAAAGAGTTTTTTATTATTAATTTCTTCTACTTCATATCTTTGTAAAACATGAGGATGAGATCCTAAAATAATATCTGCTCCATACTCGTGGAGTTTTTCCTTTAAGAAGATTTGTCTTTCACTTGGATGATGCTGGTATTCATTTCCCCAGTGAGGATAAACTATTACTATGTCAGAATTATCTTTAAGGTTTTTTATATCTCCAGCAACGTCTTGTGAGAAGGTATTAACAGAATACTCCTTATTTCTCATTAGGGAGTCCATTCCATTTAAGGTATCTGTAAAGGATATTAATCCAATTTTTATTCCATTCTTTTCAACAATAATTCCCTTTTCGCCCTCTTCAGCTAAAGTTCCAAAGGACTCCATACCACTTTCTTTAATATGACTTATAGTTTCTGCTACCCCATCAAGACCTGTGTCAAGGGCATGGTTGTTAGCAGTAGATAAAATATCAAATCCAGCATTTTTTAAAGAATAGATTGACTCCTTAGGAAAGTTAAACATAGGAAAACCAGATAATTTTCTATTTGAGTTTACTGATCCTTCAAAATTAGCAATAGCTATGTCTGCTCCATTAATATCTTCTGAGATATTTGCAAAAATAGGAGTAAAGTCATAGCTTTCACCAGTCCTGTAGTTTTTGACAATAGGTTGATGAAAAATCATGTCTCCCATGGCAAGAATTTTCACTTGAGTCTTGTCTTCTTTTTCTTCGTCTGCATCTTTATTGTTTTCAAGCTTTTCACTACTTACTGTATTTGTATTTTCAAACTTAAAATCAGTTTTATATGCAATAAATAAGCTCAAGCTTAAAAAGAAAACAAGAGAAATAATAAAAATATTTTTAAAATTTTTCAATCTTCCCTCCTTGAAAATTCACAACCACAATAATCTTGCCTATACATATTAAACTTATCTGTTAACTCAACAGACCTTCTAAAACCATTCTTTTTCTTAAAATCTGAAAATAAATATTTAACCTTGTATTCCTTGGACAAAAGGTCTCCCAACCTATTTAAGATTTGTGAATCCTTGTGAGGCGAAATAGAAAGTGTTGTTGTAAAATAATCATAATTATTTTCTGCAGCAAATTCTGCTGCCTTCTCCATTCTCTGCCTATAGCATTTTAAGCACCTAGGTCCACCTTCTTGGTATTTTTCAAAACCTTTGACGTAATCAAGAAACTCATCATGGTCGTACTTAATGACCCTTACTTCTATTTCATCTTCAAGGCCAAGATTTTTTACAAGTTCAACCTGTTCGTCAGCCCTCCTGTAAAATTCCTCTTCCCTATCGATGTTTGGATTGTAATAAAATACATCAATGTCAAAGTATTCATTAATTCTTTCTAAGATTGCAGAAGAACATGGACCGCAACAAGAATGCAAAAGTAGTCTCGGCTTATTATTTTTGTCTATAGTTTTTATTACTTTTTCCATTTCCAAATTGTAATTAATCTTATTCAAAATATCACCTATAAAATTAGACTAGTCGCCTAGTCTAATAAATCATTTATTCTCTTGTCTACTTTTTGCTATAAATCTTATGGCTAGTCCAAAGATAACAATTCCTATACTCACAAGTTGTGAAACTCTGAAGTCGCCAATATAGAGAGAGTCAGTTCTCATTCCCTCAATAAAGAATCTTGCAATACCATAAAATATTAAATAAAAAGATATTAATTGTCCTTCAAATTTTTGCTTCTTTGAAAGATAAAAATATAAAAACAAAAATATTAAAAAGTTTACAAAGGATTCATAAAAAAATGTTGGGTGAACCCTTTGTCCATCTACTAAAATTGCCCAGGGTACATTGGTAACTCCACCGTGAGCTTCTCCATTAATATAGTTGCCCCACCTGCCAATTGATTGGGCAAGGGCAAGACCTGGTGCAATACAATCTGCCAAAGTCCAAAAGTTTATTTTCTTAACCCTTGTAAAAATATAAATTGTAAGACCACCAGCAATTATGCCACCATAAATTGCTAGTCCACCATTCCTAATTGCAAAAATCTCATTTAAGTGTTGACTATAATAGTCCCATTCAAATATTACATAATAAAGCCTTGCTCCCAAGACTCCAATTATAACTGCAAATAATGAAACATCATTTCCTACATCCTTATAGAGTCCATTTTTGTAAGATTTTTTCTTTGCCATGGATTCTGTTATAAGAATTGCCAAGAAAACTCCAAGAGCAATTAAGATTCCGTACCATTTAACCTCTAATCCAAAAATTGTAAAGGCAACTGGATTTATATTCATAGTGACTTGCTTTCTTTGTAAATATTAACTCCAGCAGATACACCAAGTCTGTCGGCTCCCTTTTCAATCATTTCTAAGGATTTTTTGTAGTCTCTAATGCCACCGCTAGCCTTAACCTTAACTCTTTCTGACACAGATTTTCTCATCAAGGCAACGTCTTCTGAGTCTGCTCCTGAAGTTGAAAAACCAGTTGATGTTTTAACAAAATCTGCTCCAGCTTCATCTGAAAGTTCACAAGCCTTAACAATTTCTTCTTTAGTTAAAAGACAGTTTTCAAGTATAACCTTTAAAAGGGCCCCATTTTCATGACAAACTTTTGCAATTTCTTGAATTTCTTCTTTAACTAGGTCATATTTTTTTGACTTAAGAAGTCCAATATTTATTACCATGTCAATTTCATTGGCACCATTTTTTATAGCGTCTTCTGTTTCAAAAACTTTTACTTCTTTTGTGTTAGCACCTAGTGGAAAGCCAATAACAGTACAAACTTTAACATCAGTGTCCTTTAAGCTTTCAGCACTTTTTTTAACCCATACTGGATTTACACAAACTGAGAAAAAATTATATTCTTTAGCTTCTTCTAAGATTTTTTCAATTTGTTCTTCTGTGGATTCTGGCTTTAATAAAGTATGGTCAATAATTCTATTAATTTCCATTAGTCTCTCTCCCATGAAGTAAATACATCTGTTACATCATCGTTATCCTCTAGGGCATCGATTAACTTTTCCATGTTCTTAATATCATCTTCATTATCTAAAGCAGTTTCAGTTTGAGGAATGTAAGTTATATCAGATTCAATGAAGGAGTGGCCTTCATCTTCTAGTGCCTTTCTTACATTGTGATAGTCTTCTGGTTCAGTAATAATTTCATAGGCTTCTCCCCTATCAACTACGTCTTCTGCTCCAGCATCAATTGCAATTAAGGTAAACTCATCTTCATCAAGGCCTTCTTTTAATACACCAAGTGATCCTTTTTTATCGAACATAAAAGAAACACAACCTGGTTGACCAAGATTACCCGCAAATTTGTCAAATAAATGTCTTATTTCTGGTGCAGTTCTATTTCTATTATCTGTTAGGCAGTGAACCATAACAGCAACCCCACCTGGGCCATAGCCTTCGTAAACAATTTCTTCAAAGTTATCGTCATTGTCTCCGCCACCAGCTTTGGCAATGGCTCTTTCTATGTTATCATTAGGCATGTTTTCTGCCTTAGCCTTATCTATTGCAACCTTAAGTGATGGATTATAATCTGGATCAAGTCCACCTTCCTTAGCTGCTACAGTTATTTGTCTTGCAAGTTTTGTAAAAATTTTACCTCTTCTTGCGTCTTCCTTACCTTTTTTATTTTTAATATTATTCCATTTAGAATGTCCTGACATCTAATCACCTTTCTATATAAATCGATTTTTAAGCATATTGAATATTATATTACATAAGTTTAGTAATCGTCAATATTATGGGCATAAGATGATGCTTCTTAATAGTTTATTTATTTTAAATTAAAAATAAATGATACACTTACATCTTGATCATGGTTTTCAATTTTCATCTCTCCCTTATGGAGCTTACAAATTTGTTTTGATACAAATAAGCCCATACCATGTCTTTGAACATCTGATAAATTTTCTTCATCTAGCCTTTTTATAATACTTTCATCAATAGGTATTCCCTCATTCTTAATGGATATAAGTAAACTGTCTTGTAAAATTTCATAATTTATAAAAATTTTTCCATCTCCATACTTAATGCTGTTATTTAAAATATTTTCCAGCATCCTATAAAATAAATGATTGTCCATTTTTATTTTTATTTCTTTATTTATTTTATTCTCAAAAATAATTTCTTTGTTGGGATTTTCATTTAAGCTATTTACAAGTAACTTTCTTATGACAGAAATTGGATCCTTACACTCAAAATGTTTATCACTAAGGTTCTCAAGACTATTTGTTAAATTTAAGTCCTCGATAATTCTACTGATTTTTATAACTTGATCTTCGATTCTTTTAACTTCGTCTAAATTTTCTTTTGTCTTGATCCCCTCCATTTCCCAAGAAATTTTTGTGAGAGGAGTCCTTACGTCGTGGCTAATCCCTCTAAGCCAACTTGCTTGACTTTTTTTAAGATTTGTAAATTTCTCATTTGCTTCATTGATTGTTTTAGAAATTTCTTTTAATTCTCCCGTTTCTTCTATTTCCACATAATCTTCATCGAAAATATTATTGATAGCTTCTTGAAGTGGATTTAATTTCTTGAAAATACTTTTAACTTCATAAACATAAAATATATAAACAAGTAAATAAAAGAAGAGTATGCTAATTAATAAAATAAAAAAATTTATTTTTGCTAAGTCGTAAGAATAATAATTAAAGGGAAACTTGTCTAAAGAATTTTTTGGATAAGCAAGAACCAATACTCCATCTTCTACGACGAAAGTAAAGACTGGATAATCATTTAAGTAATACCTTGTAAACCTTACAACATCACTTATTTCAAATTTATTTTTAACTTCATGAGGCTTGTTAAAGCTTTCAATCACTTCTCCATTTTTATCAATTCTTATTGCCCAAATATTTTTATCTTCTAAGTATTTCTTATTCTCCTCTGTAAAATAAATATCTTTAGCCTTATTGTCCTCTTTATTCTTTTCCACGAATTCAAATACCTTGCTTGGCTCAATATATTTTTTTGAAAATTTAAAACTTGAATAAAAAATCCCAATTAAACTCGAAATCATTAAGACCAATAAAATTAGTATAAATAAAACAAATTTCTTTAGTTTTTTTAAAAAATAATTTAGCATTCTTTATTATCTCCAAGTAACTTATAACCCAATCCCTTTACTGTAATAAGAGTTTTAGGATTTGCGGGATCCTCTTCTAGCTTATCTCTTAGCCTATATATGTGGGTTATTAAAGTGTTTTCGTAACCAAAACTATCTTCCCAACACTTGTCTAATATTTGGTCTATTGAAACAATTTTATTTATATTAGTGGCAAGATAATCTAAAATTTTAAATTGCTTTGCCGTCAATTGTATATCCTCGTCATCCTTTATTAACATTGCCCTCTCTCTATCAAAAACAATTCCTTCTGCTAAGATTATTTTTTCATTTTTATTTTGATAGGTTCTCCTAAGGACTGCCTCTATTCTCCACAAGAGGTCTTCAGGTAAAAAAGGCTTAACAATATAGTCGTCTACTTCTAAATCAAAGCCCTCTTTTTTGTCATCAATACCACTTAGTGCTGACAGGATAATTACAGGTAGGCTTGACTTCTTTCTAAGGTCTTTTAATAAGTCAAAGCCACTTCCATCTGTTAGCATTATATCTAATATCATTAAATCAACTTTATTGTTGTTAAGTTTGAATCTTGCTTCTGCAATATTTTTTGCTGTCAAAATCTTTTGGTATCCCTTGTTCTTTAAAAACTTATACATACTATCTATCAAATAGGACTCATCATCAACTAATAAAATGTTTGCATCTCTAAAAATATTCATTTCTTTCTCCTTTAAAACAATTTTATCACATAAGAATTTGAATTTTTAAAATGTGATGTAAAAGTAATCTACATAAAATCTCTAAGTTATTTCCATTTTTTATAATTATTTTGAACTTGAGAAAGGAGAATATCATGACAAATATTTTAAAAATTGAAAATCTTACAAAATCCTATGATAAAAACATAGTCTTAAAGAATGTTAACTTAGAGATCCAAGAGGGAAGTATATTTGGACTTATTGGTCCCAATGGAGCAGGCAAGTCCACCCTTATGAAGTCTATTCTTGGTTTAGTAAAAAAAGATTCTGGAAAAATAAGTTTGTATGGAAAAGAAGTAAATGAAAAAAATCAAAAGGAAACAAATAAGAATTTGGGCTCTTTAATCGAAGCCCCATCCTTCTATGACCATCTCACTGCTTATGATAACTTAGATCTAATCTGTGACATGAAAAATATAAATAAAGACAAGATAGATAAAACGCTAAGAGATGTTGGACTAATAAAGAGTAAAGACAAGAAGGTTAGAGAGTTTTCACTGGGTATGAAACAAAGACTTGGCATCGCCATAGCCCTTATTGGTAATCCAAAACTTTTAATCTTAGATGAGCCTATTAATGGACTTGACCCCTATGGTATTGAAGAGATGAGAGACTTGTTCAAAAGTATCGTAAAAAATTCTAATACTAGCATTTTAATTTCTTCACATATCTTGGATGAAATTGAAAAAATATCGACTCACATTGGCATTCTAAAAAATGGAGCCTTAACTTACACTGGTTCATTAAAAGACTATAGGGACCTCCATCCACCAGTAATTGTTTTAAAAACTTCAGATAATCTTAAGGCCTCAAAGCTACTAGACCTTCCTGAGTCAAATATTATTGAGGACTATTTAGTTCTTGGAAACAAGAGTAAAGAAGAAGTTGCAAGAATAATAAAAAACCTTGTCAATGTTGTCGATATTTATAGGGTTGAAAAAAGAAAAGAAAGTCTTGAAAAGTTATTTATTCAAGAAACAAGTGTAAGGTGATCTTATGAAAAATTTAGAAATGAAAAAGAATAAGGGACTGAAATTAAATTTCACAATTTTAATTTTATTTGCCATACATTTATTTTCTATCCTTATAGCCTTCAAGACAAAAGACTTTCAAGTTAATAAATATCCCCTTGCAAGGATACTAGATTCTTATTTAGCAATCTCTTTATTTTTTAATCCCATAGCCCTGTCATCACTTGTTAAAAAAGTAATAGAGATTGAAGAGAAGAATAATATGTGGCAAATGCAAATAAGTCTTGGCTTAAAAGTTCAGAAAATTTTATTGGATAAAATTAAAAACTTGTCCATAAAAGTTTTCTTAGTCCAAATAATTGAATGGTTGATAATAATATTTTTAGCAAGTAAAAATACAAACTTTGACTTAGATGTGGAGATAATAAAAAGAATAATAATTTACTTTTTAACAACTCTATCAATTAACATTTTAATGCTATTGATATTCACAATAATTGAGATTAAAAGTAAAAAGATTTACTTCTCCCTTTTCTTCTCAATTGTTGGAGCAATGTCTGGAATAATTACTATGCTAACATCAAAAATTTTATCACAAATAAATCCCTTTGGACTCCTTGCTACTATCTTAAATATAAATTATGTAAAAGATGGACAAGTATACACACAGACTATAAATAATATAAATTATCTCACATTGCTTATAAGCTTAATTTATATAATCATAAGTCTAATTTACATCACAAGACTTAATAAATTTACACTCACTAAGGATATATAGGAGGCATTCATGTTAAAAATAGAATTTAAAAAATTAAAATTGTTTTCGCTCTTATCTACAGTATTGATAATTCCCTTGCTTGCAAATATTTTTGGGACTATAAACTATTTACTAAATCAAGAGGTCTTAAAAAACAAATGGGAAAGTCTTTGGACGCAAACATCCTTATTCTACTTTATGTTTTTTATAATTCCACTTATATCGATAATAGTTTCAAGTCTTTGGTCAGTTGAACACAAGGCAAGCTTAAAATTAATAAGAACAAGTCCTATAAAAAATATAAAATTCATCATGACAAAGTCATTTATTGCCTTTATAATAATAGCCTTCACTCAAATTTATTTTTTATTACTATTTGTATTAAGTGGTAAATTTATATGTGGCTTTAAAATTGAAGGACTAGGCCTATACTCTTATTATATCGGAATAAGTATCCTATCCTCCCTTCCAATAATAGCTATAATGAATTATCTAAGTTTAAAAATAAAATCTCTAGGTCTAATAGTCCTTATGTCGGTCTTGATTTCAATTTTTGGCTTCGCCCTTGTAGCACAAAATATATTGCCACTATTTCAAAATATTATAGCTTCAAGCAAGCTCGCTATAGCAACAAATCACTTTGACTTAATAAATAAATCTGATGGAATAAAAATGTTTTTGTTTTCATTAATGGAAATCTTAATTTTTACAAAAAAATCAAATAAACTATTGAAGTATGAATAATAAAAAATATTTTTAAAATTAAATTTATGAAAAATATCCTTGACAAAAATATTTTATGTATTTATAATTCCATTCATAGACTTTGAAGAGGAGAGTACATTGTAAAAGTTTTTACAGAGAGGTTTCGCTTGGTGAAAGAAATCAAAATGGATACTTTGGAACATGGCCTTGGAGTTATCGCACCGAGACAAGAGTTTAGGCTGCGACAGGTACGCCTGTTATAGCGTTCGGAGTATGTTGGTACTCTATGAGGTTATTTTAGCGATAAAATAATAAAAAAAGGTGGTAACACGAAGCTCAAGCTTTCGTCCTTTATGGGACGGGAGCTTTTTTTATTTTATAAAAGCTTCAAATATAAATTATTTCCTTTTGAGCTGCCGACAAGTATATAAAATCTAGGAGGATAAAATGACAAAGAAAAATTTAGGAACCTTATGTGTGCAAGCAGGATATGAACCAAAAAATGGCGAACCTAGAGTTGTGCCAATAGTTCAATCCACAACATTTAAATACGATTCATCTGAGCAAATGGCAAATCTTTTTGACCTAAAAGAAGCAGGATATTTTTATACAAGACTTGCCAACCCAACAAATGATGCAGTGGCAAATAAAATTACAGCACTTGAAGGTGGTGTTGCTGGAATACTAACTTCATCAGGACAAGCAGCAAACTTCTATGCCCTACTTAACATTGTAAGTGCAGGCGACCACATAGTAGCATCATCAGCAATCTATGGTGGAACATATAACCTAATTGCCAACACAATGAAAAAGCTTGGCATCGAAGCGACTTTTGTTGAACCAGATGTTAGCCTCGAAGAATTAAATAAGGCCTTTAAAGAAAATACAAAAGCAGTATTTGGTGAAACTCTTTCCAACCCATCACTAAGTGTTTTGGATATTGAAACTTTTGCAAAAGCTGCTCACGACCATGGAGTTCCACTTATTGTAGACAACACCTTCCCTACACCAATTTTCTTAAGACCAATTGAATGGGGAGCTGATATTGTAACCCACTCAACAACAAAATACATGAATGGATTTGCCAACTCAGTTGGTGGTGTTGTTGTTGACTCAGGTAACTTTGATTGGTCAAAACACAAAGACAAGTTCCCTGCACTAACTGAACCAGATGAGTCCTATCACGGAGTTGTCTATACAGAAACTTTTGGCAAGGGAGCCTATATAACTAAGATGACTACAACTTTGATGAGAGACTTAGGAAGTATCCCTTCCCCACAAAACTCATTTTACTTAGGAATCGGACTTGAAACCCTACATCTAAGGATGCCAAGACACTACGAAAATGCGCTGGCACTTGCTAAATATTTAAAGGCTAACGACAAAATTTCTTGGATCACCTTCCCAGGTCTTGAAGGCGACTCACAATATGAACTCGCACAAAAATATTTGCCAGATGGATCCTGCGGAGTAATTGCCTTTGGTATTAAGGGTGGAAGAGAAGCTGCAACAAAATTCATGGATAGCTTAAAGCTTGCAGCAGTTGTAACCCACGTTGCTGACTCAAGAACTTGCGTCCTTCACCCTGCATCAACAACACATAGACAAATGAATGACGAGGAACTTGCTCACGCTGGTATTAGCCCTGACCTAATAAGAATGTCAGTGGGCATAGAAGATGCCGAAGACATAATTAAAGACGTAGAACAAGCCCTAGCAAACTTATAATAAAAAAATTATATTAACAATAGAAAACTCTTTTAAAATTCTCACAAAAAAACTTCCCCATAGGACTAATCTCTTATGGGGAAGTTTTTTCATAAAATAAAAAGAGAAAGCCTAAGCCTTCTCTTAAATCTCTTACGCAACATCTGCGTAATAATTAATTTCTTTTATTATATTTAGAATAGAATTTAAATCATTTCTATTTTCGTCGAAAATCTTACTTATTGATCCCAGGCTCTTGAAGGGTTCATTTTGAAAATCTCTCAAGTCCAAGTAACCATTTTTCATGATATAGTCCATAACAGTTGAAAGGAATTTAGACTGAATATAATTCATATTTGTTGACTTATGAAAGTCTGCAAAAGCTTTACGAACAGCTTCCTCATCAAGACCATTTATCTTCCTAATGAGTTTTAAAATCTTCATGTCCCCAAATTCTTTTTCATAATCTTCCCTAGTGCCAAGGTCTTGCCAAAGAATTTTTTCAAGGCTTTCAATATCCTCATGACTTAATTTTTCATTCCTATATATTTTTTGTAAAACCTTATCGTCCTTTACTGATAGTTTAATATAATTTTCTACCTTTTCCTTGTATGATGACAAGTCATTAGCAAAAAATTCCGTTCCATGTTCCTCGACAGAAAGAATTGTGTCCTCAAAGTCAACAAAATATTTAGACTTAGGACCCCCCTCGATAATTGGGAGCAAATCTCTGATTCGCAATCTCATGTCTTCAAGCTTAATAAGGTTAATATCCTTCCAGTAGTCTTCACCTGCTACATCAATAATATGATTCTTTTCTTGAGCCACTGCAGGTATACTCCCATGCTTAGCAAGCTCCTGGCAAGATTCTCTTATTATTCTTATAAGTCCAGTGTTACTTCCTCCTTCAAGTATAGCTAGCTCAAGACTTAAAACATAGACATCAAACCTCTGAGTCAACTCGTGATCCTTAGATGGAATAATGAGAGGCGCCACTTCATCTTCAAGTAGACTTATGTCTTCATTATTTAAACTAGTCCAAGATTCTATCTTTTTATATTTTAAAACAGACTCAATATGTTTTCTAACTCTAAAGGACTTTGTATTCAATACCCTTATCTCATTAATGAGTTCACCAACGAAGTCACTTCTTAATTCCTTGTAAGCATCTTCTTGGTATTTTAAATTTTGAAGTTCCTTCACAATCTTAGACTTAGTTGCAAAGATTCTCTCAGTAAGAGACTTCATTAGGGGTGGATTTACTAGAGGAGCATCATTAGTAAATCTTTCAAAGTTTCCACCATAATCAAAAATTAAAAAGTCCTTCTTATCAAGCCCTGGACCAAATAAGTCCTTACATAGTCTTGTTCCCCTGCCAATCATTTGCATGAACATAATCTTTGAGAACATGTCCTTAAAGAAAACTAGGTTTACAACTTCTGGCACATCTATACCAGTGTCAAGCATGTTAACAGAGATGGCAATTTGTGGTAGCTTATCCTTCACTGAAAATATATCAATGAGGTCTTGGGCATAGGTCACAGTGTGAGTTATGACCTCAGCATATTCTGGTCCCTTCTCAGGATATAAGATGTCAAACCTCTCCTTAATCAAGTCTGCATGTATTTGGTTCTTTGCAAAGACAATAGTCTTACCAATCTCGTTGCCAGAGGAATCCCTTATTCCCCTTTCCATAAAGTGGTTGATGACAAGGTCAATAGTTGATTGGCTAAAGACCCACTTGTTAATAGCAGATCCAGAAATGTCTATGCCTTCAGACTCAGGTCCAAAAATTTGATTGAACTTCTCCTTCTCTTCTGGAGACAAACTATCATAATCAATTCCTTCACTTGGAAACTCTAAAACAGCTTCAATTCGATTGTAAGGAACTAAATAACCATCCCTAACTGCCTCTTCATACTCATAGGCATAAGTAGGCGCATTGTCCTCTAAGTGAAAAATCTCATAAGTATTCCTATCAATGTCATCTCTTGGCGTTGCAGTAAGACCAATAACCTTGGCATCAAAATAATCAAAGACATCCTTATACCTTTGATAAATTGACCTGTGGGCTTCGTCAATAATAATTAAATCAAAGTGACCAACAGTAAAGAGCCTGTCCCCCTTGTCATCAAGAACATTGTCAATGGAATTAATCATAGTTTGGTAAGTAGAAAAAATCATCCTACTTGTTCTTATGTCCTTGCTGTTCTTCTTAGCCTCAGTTAAATTTGCAAGACTTAAATCAGGTAAGAGTGAATTGAAATTTCTCATGGCCTGGTTGACAAGAGCAGTCCTATCAGCCAAAAATAAAATATTTGTAACAGCATTGGCTCTGGTGAGGATATCCACTATAGAAATAGCAGTCCTAGTCTTACCAGTTCCCGTTGCCATTACAAGAAGAGCTGACCTCCTCTTATTCCTAAGAGCTTCAATAGTAGCGTCAACTGCATCCCTTTGATAATACCTGTTTGTAATATCATCATTGATAAAATAAGTAGCAAGAGACCTAGCCAAGTGTCTCCTATCCATAAGTCTTTGCAAGTCATCTTGACTATAAAAACCAGAAACGATTCTTTGGCTCTCATCATCAGTAAACCAAGTCACAAAACCATTAGAGTTAAAGTAGAAGGGCCTTCTTCCATATTTTTTCTCCAAGCACTCTGCATAGAGAAGGGCTTGGTGGGCACCAACCTTTGGGTCCACTGAAGTCTTCTTTGCCTCAACAAGAGCAAGAGGTAGACCGTCCTTGCCATAGAGGACATAATCAACATAACCCTTGCCAGAAGTGTTTGGCATACCATCTATCTCAACTTCAAAAAGGACATTCTTGTTAATTTGCCAGCCAGCAAGTTCAAGGTCCACGTCAATAAATTCTTTACGAGTTAGGGCTTCTGTCCTTGGATCAATCTTGTAAGTAAGGTTGACGTCCTTTTGGTTTTTATTTTTATTATCTACTAATTTCTCTTGAAGATCATCAGGAGTTTCTTCACGTTGGTCCACAAGAGCCTTGTCAACTTCCTCTTCCCTCTTGCGTGCAAGTTCTTCTGTCTCTGACTTATTAATTTTCTCCCTTACACTGTCAAGACTTGGGATAAGACCTTCATTATAAGTTCTTTCAACATAGGCATCCCCATAGCAGTAGTCAATCCAGTCCACAAAGGCAAAGAGGTTCCTAAGAGAAGCCACAGCTTTTTGCTTGTCGATTTTCTTATTAGTATGAGTTGCAAGATTGCCTAGCTTAATAATATAAAGGATTAGCTCATCAAGTCCTGGGTCAATAATATCCACGAAGTCCTTGTGTCTTGTGAGAGAAGATAAGTTGTCCCTGTAGGGCAAGCTAAGGTCGGTGTCAACCTTGTAGACCCACTTGACAGCAAGCTCCAGGGCACGTCTTGTGGCAGAAGCAGCATTGACTGTAGAAATAATAAGAGATCTCTCGGCATCAACGCAAGCCTCTGCAAAGTCCTTGTAGTTTTTGTTATTTAATAAAAAATCAAAATTGCCCACGTCTACCTCCCTTCTCATTCCTTAAATAAATTTCCAGAAAAAGCATCCTCCATAAGAGAGTCAAAAAGACCTTCTAACTCAAGAAGAGATGCATTTAACTTTTTCTTTTCTTCTTCTATCTTTAAAACATAGTCAGCAAATTTATTTTGTAATTCTATTGGGACTTCTATTATATCTTCTTTATGAACTATATTCCTATTTAATGTTGGCACTCCAGTTCCTGTTGCAAATCTTTCTAACTTAAAATTTTTTAATAAATATTCCAAAAATATAACATTATTGCCATAAGTCTTTTCCGAATATAATGTTGTATTTAGGGGCCAATACATACCTTCATTTCTATATACCTTTCCTATAGTGCCAGACCTTCCAGTTATAATGCCAGGTTCTTCAACTTTAAATTCATTATGACCATCAAGGACACCATTAGACCCGTAAACTTCATACTTATTTCCAATTCTGGATTTTACAGGTAAGTCATAACCTCTTTTAAGTCTAACAACATTTATAAATTTATTTGTTTTAAAATGTTTGCTATTTGTGATAGGGTTACCAAACATTTCAAAAAATAAACTTTCAATTAAATCATCATAAGCTTGAATTTGTTCTTTTCTAATTTTTATTAACCTCTCGGCATTATTTAGTATATCTACAATATTGATTTGCTCAGACAAGCTCAATAATGGAATTTTTGCTTCTGTTAAGTTTTCTAATTTTATATATTTTATAACTCCACCAATTGATTGATTCCTAAGAATTTTAACGTAGTCACTCATAAAAAAGTATAGAAACTTTAAATTTATTTCTGCATTCTCTTTTTTTGTCAGCATATAAGTTCTTTGATAGGCATCAAATTTCCCATCATAATACTTTACGTTTAAATCCCCATTGCCAGATACTAGGACTACTTCATCATCATAGGAATAAGAATCTATACGCGAAATTTCTTGAGCCGTTGTGAAAAAAGGATATTTTCCATTTGGAACAGCAGCATTTGCATTAAGTTTACCAGTTTTTATATCTACTAAATCACCTAGTCTAACCCATTCCATCACATATCACCAAGCATCTTCTTCAAGTCTTCAAGCCCATCTTGTATTTCTCTTTCCATGGACTCTATCCTCCCTATAATAACTTGAGGTGGGTCGTAGTCCACTTCTTCATATTCTATTTCCTTGTACTTGTTAATGGAAAGGTCGTAGTCATTTTCTGCTATCTCTTCCTTGTCAACCATAAAGGACTTACCTGTGCGAGGCTTGCCTTCTTGGTCACTTAGATTTTCAAAGCAGTCAATAATATCTGGAATGTCGTTATCTTCTATTGGAGTCCTGTTGTCGTTAAGTGAATAACCATCTGCCTCCATGTCGTAGAACCAAACTTTTTTTGTGCCTCCAACCTTATTTGTCTTTACGAAAATCAAAATTGCAGTGGAAACTCCTGCATAGGGTTTGAAGACTCCACTTGGCATGGAGATGACACCCTTAAGGTCGTTGTTCTCCACTAATTCCTTCCTCAAGTCCTTATGAGCCTTGGATGAACCAAAAAGAACTCCATCGGGCACTATAACTGCTGCCCTTCCCCCAGCCTTTAGCATGTTTAATATTAATTCCACAAAGAGGAGCTCAGTCTTCTTGGTCTTTATATTAGCTAAGAGGTCATTGGCAACTGATTCATAGTCAAGTGATCCCTTGAAGGGTGGGTTGGCAAGTATAAGTGAATACTTTGCCCTGTCTTCATTATCTTCTGAGAGAGAATCTTGATAAGTGATTTGTGGGTTGTCTACATTGTGAAGCATCATATTCATGGCTGAAATCCTAAGCATGGTATTGTCCATGTCATATCCATAGAACATGTCATTGTGGAAGTGGTGGGACTTAGACTGATCAAACATGAAGTCCTTGTCATTGTAACGTAAGTATTCTGACGCAGCTACCAAGAAGCCCGAAGTTCCGCAGGCAGGATCACATATCACATCTTCAGAATTTGGCTTCACTAAGTTCACCATCATTTTTATTATGTGTCTTGGGGTACGAAACTGTCCGTTAGTGCCAGATGTTTGTAACTTTGATAAGAGGTATTCGTATATATCGCCTTTGATGTCGTTGTCTTCTGTGGGAAGTTCGTCTATGGCTGTGACAACTTTTTGCAAGGTTTGTGGTTTATTAATTTGGAAGTTTGCTTCCTTCATGTATCTTGAGAAGGAAGTGTCTCCATCTTCTCCTTGTAGGTTCTTTATAAAGGGAAAGATTTCTCCTTGCATGAGCTGGTACATTTCTGTAGCTGACCCAAGGTTTTTGAAGACGTGCCACCTGTAGTTTGGCTTGTCCTTGGGGAAGATTGTCTCAAAGTCTAGTCCCAAGATGTTTGCATCTTCTTCTTTTTGAAGTTGGAGTTGGTCTAGTCCCTTCATAAATAATAAGTAAGTAATTTGTTCTATATTTGTAAGTGGATTTGTCGAGCCTTCTGTCCATAAAGTTGTCCAGATTGCATCCACTTTGTTTCTCAATTCACCTGTTAGCATAGTAACTCCTTTCCTATAATCTTATTATAACAAAATTGTTAGAAATTGCTCTCATGTAGTGAATTTCTTTTGATTTTAAAATTTTATTTTTAAATTCTTACTAAGTTGTGACTTTTGATTTCCTTGTAGAATTTTCCTAAGTCGTCGATTTGTATTGTCTTGTAAGAGTTTATAAAGTCGTAAAACCTTTTGTCGCTATAAGAGTTTATAGAGTCATGAATTCTTTTAATGTCATGAAAATTTACAGAGTCGTAAGAATTTTTAATGTAATAAAAATTTATGGAGTCATAAGAATTTTTTAATATAAAAAAAGAACTTAGCTCTTAACTAAGTTCTTTAAAAATTTTATTTATTTAAGTTTATTTCTACTGTCTTGTTATCTCCATCCCATTCGATGTTTTGGTCTATGCCGTCTTTTGTGTTTCCATTTGTAAGTCCAAATACATTGGCTACGTTAGAAATTGGAAGTAATATTCTTCCATTGATGTTTAGTGGTTTAGAGTCCATTTTAATGACTTTGCCATTGGAAAGGACTATTTCATTTCCATCGATTTGGATTTTTGCAACTAGACCCTTGTTTGTAAAGCTTGCAGTCCTAGTTTGTGGATCCCACTCAACTTTTGCCCCAATCATTTCGGAAAGACTTCTAAGTGGAAGCATAAGTCTATCATTTTTTATAAGAGGCTTAACATCCATTTGTCTTCTAATAACTTGCCCATCTATAAGGACTTCGTATTCTCCACTATTTATAGTCAAAGTGTATTTTGGGGTCTTAGAAAGATTTTCTGTCTTTGATTCTTTCTTTGTTTCTTTTGTGCTAGTTCTTGTGTAAACCTTATTAGAAGAAGACTTATTTTCATTGGATTTTATTCTTGGAAAAGTATTATTAGACTTATTGTTGTTTTTATTGTCCTCTACCCTTGAATTATCCTTTGGCTTCTTTTCTTCTTGTGGTCTTTCTTTCTTGTCTTCTGCCTTTGAATCATCTTTAGGTTTATTTTCTTTTTCTGGTCTTTCTTTCTTGTCCTCTTCTTTTCCAGGACCAGGCTTTACTTCAGGATTAGAATTTTCTTCTATCTTACTCCTAGTCCATGTTCCCTCAAAATTTTTGTTTTCATTTATAGTAAGAGGTCCTGTAGGATTCCATTGATTAAATTTCCACTCATACTTATTTGGTCCAAGGTCTTCTTTTATTGTTCCTTCAATTTTATCAGGCTTAAAAGATTCTCCCTCTTTAATTTTTTGCTCTTGAGGCAATTTATCCTTTATAGCTTGAGGCAACTTATCAGAATCAATACCTTTTCTTGAATCTCTGTCATAGCCAACAAATTTGAAAGTCATAGTAAATAACTTACTAGCAGTTGCTGTAAAAGATTTATTATCTTCTTTAACCTTATAATCTCTAGGTTGCCATTTTACATCAGTGTAATTTTCATTAATAGGTTTAGCACTTATAGTATCAAAAATATTTTTCTTTGTCGCTAATAACTTATATTCAGAAACATCTGTCCCTGGTTTAACCTTATAGGTCCTATAAGGAACAGGCTTTTCTTTGTTGCCAATTTTTTCTTCTTTATCTAAAGAAACCTTAACTCCTTCACCTAAAAAGAAATTAGTTTTAATTGCATCCTTAGGCGCGTTAGCGTTGTCTGCAGATGTAACCTTGTTTATAACAAGTAAGTTTTGTTCATTTAATATTACTTCTGAATTATCTGAAAATTTGACCTTAAGTCTTCCCTTCCAATTCTTCTCTGAACTAGCAGAAGTATTTCGATTATCAAGATCTGTTACAACAGCATCTTTTAAATAATTTTTGAATTCTTCTTTTTCCTCTTTTAACTTAACGCCATCTTTCCAATTTACTTTATCTTCTTCCCATACAGTGATATCCTTAGCCTCTAATTTGCCTTCTATCTTTTTGGCAATTGTATCTTCCTTAGCTTTATTATCTGCACCAGCTTCACTTTGAGAACTATCTCCACCATTAGGTAGACTTACCTTCTCTAGGACTTGAGAATTTGCACTAACATCATTATCAGGCAAAGCAAAGGTGTTAACCGGAAATGAAAGCCCAAATAACAAAGTAGCCATAGTAGTTGCTAAAACTTTTTTCATGTTTTCCTCCATAAATTTTATGATTTGTATCTTTCACAAATTAAATACATGCCTTAAATTAAATCAAAGACCATAAAATATTTGAATTTATAGAATTAATATAAATTGCCTACTACTTTATATTAACTTACATAAATAATAAATATTCAAAAATATTTAACTAAATGTAATGATACGGGAATTATTTTAGCATAAGTTTCCCTTTAGATAAATAAAAAATATTTTCAAAAAATAAAAATTTAACATTTCTTTGACATTGATACTATAAATTTAATTTATACATAAGTTTCTTTTTTGATAAGTTATAAATTTTTAAAGACAAAAAATAACCCCGATTATGTATCAGGGTTATTGTCAATCATCGAATAAAAAATTCATCATTCTTTCTGGATCATCTAAGAAGGCTTTAGTCACACTATAGGATTCTGTTTCCTTGTAGGACTTCTTCTCTATGCCAGCTTCGCTAAATTCATAAATATCTGCATTGGGATAGGCAAGTATAATTGGCGAATGACTTGCAATTATAAATTGAGTATCTTTTTTTACCAGTTCATCTATTATGCAGAGTAGCGACATCTGTTACGTTGGGGAAAGTGCAGCTTCAGGTTCATCGAGTAGGTAAATGCCCCTAGGTCTAAACCTATTTAGGATTAGGGACCTAAAACTCTCGCCATGGGATTGGTCATGAAGTGACTTACCTCCATAGGAATCATAAAAATTTGTGAAACCAGAGCTTGCGAGCTCCTCAACTTCTGTTGCAAGATTGTAAAAAGATTCAGCTCTAAGAAAAAATCCATCCTCTTCTCTTCTTGATCCTCTAGCAATTTCTAAGATTTTTCCAAGTTCTGAATGAGTTTCTTTTGTGGCAAAGTTAAAATTTTTGGATCCCCCTTCTGGATTTAGACCCAGGGCAACAGCTATGGCTTCAAGAAGAGTTGACTTACCACTTCCATTTTCTCCAACAAAAAAAGTTACAGGCTTATGGATTTTAATTCCCTGAAAATCTTTTAATGAAGGAATATTTCTAAGGTATGAATATTCTTCGAAGTCTTCTATATTTATTTTATAAATTTCTTTTAAGTATTCCATGGTATGACCTCACAATCTTTAATCAATTATATCATTTTTAAAAATTTATTTTATCAAGTCTTTTCTCTGCTATAATAAACTTAGATTATAAAGCTAATTAGGAGGCTCTTATGGATAAAATTTTAATTGGAAAGGGTAAGTTTGAAAATTACATTCTTCTCAATAAGGTGAACAGGCATGGACTTATTAGTGGAGCAACAGGATCCGGAAAGACTGTTACACTTAAGGTCTTAACTGAAGGTCTATCTGATGCTGGTGTCCCAAGTATTCTTGCTGATGTCAAGGGAGACCTTGTAAATATTTCTAAGCCTGGAGAAATGAATGACAAGCTAAGGTCAAGGCTTAATGAACTGGGTTTAGATGATTTTGATTTTAAGCCCTACCCTCTTAACATTTGGGATGTGTATCAAGAAGGAGGAATTCCTCTTAGGGTAACTATTTCTGAAATGGGTCCTCTCATGCTTTCAAATATCTTAGGCCTCAATGATACTCAAATGGGAGTTTTAAATATTGTCTTTAAGGTTGCCGACAGTGAAGGTCTCCTCTTAATTGATTTAAAAGACTTAAAGGAAGTTATAAATTATGTAAGTGATAACCGTGAGGTCGTTAGCAAAAATTTTGGAAACGTAGCTAGCCAAAGCTTGTCTGCTATTTCTAGAAAGTTACTCTTCCTAGAAGATGCTGGTGGAGATTTGTTCTTTGGAGAACCAGCAATAGACATTAATGACTTAATTAAAACTGATTCAGAGGGCAGGGGCCTTGTAAATATTTTAAAGGCAGATAAGCTTATTACAAATCCTCTTCTCTATTCAATGTTACTACTATATCTTCTATCAGAAATTTATGAAAACTTCCCAGAAGTTGGTGACTTGGATAAACCTAAATTGGTTTTCTTCTTTGACGAAGCCCACCTACTTTTTAAAAATACACCTAATGTCTTAAAGGATAAAATAATTCAAGTGGTAAGACTTGTTCGCAGTAAGGGTGTTGGAGTATTTTTCATAACACAAAACCCCTTGGATATTCCTGAAGAAGTTTCTTCTCAACTTTCCAACAGGATTATCCACCAGCTAAGAGCTTACTCTCCTAAAGAATTAAAAACTATTAAGGCTGTTGCTGATAGCTTTAGACAAGATGAGTCAATAGAGTTAAAAGAAGAAATTATAAATTTAAGGACTGGAGAGGCGATAGTATCCTTCCCTGATGAAACTGGTGCACCAAGCTTTGCAGACAGAGCTTTAATCTTGCCACCTCACTCCTCCTTCACGAACCTTAATGATATGGAATTAAAATCAATAGTTGAGTCTTCTTCCCTCTACTCTAAATATAAAAATTCTATTGATAGGGAGTCTGCTTATGAAGTTCTTAAAGATAGGATTGAGAGAGAAAAAATTGATAAAGCTCGCGAAGAAGAATATGAACTTAGAAGAAAAGAACTTGAAAAAGAAAGGAAGTCTTCTCGCAAGCAAAAGTCCTACATCGACAAGGGGATTGACTCCATGTTAGGAACAATAACAAGATCCATTGGTCGTGAAATAGCTAGAGGAATACTTGGTTCAATGAAAAAGAGAAGATAAATATTTTTGAATTTAAAAAAGACTGGATGAAACTTTTAATCTCTCCAGTCTTTATTTTAATTATTGTTTTCTTCTTCCAGCTCTTCTTCTATCTCTTCTTCTACAGCCTCTTTTATCTTATCGTCGTCAATAATAGATGCTTCTGCTAGCTTATCTAACTTTTGCCTATCTTTTCTACTAAATTCCAAATCATCGTCTAGTTTTTTTCTTGTAAGTTCTTCTATCTGATCACGTTTTTTACTTTCAGATTTTATTGAATCTCTCTCTTTAAACCAGGCTACAATTAAAATTAAAATTAGGGCAGTTCCTAAGAAACCAAGTATTGGATAAAGTATTGCCATTAGTTTTTTGAATCCCATAAAAGAAAGTCCAAATCCCAATAGGGTGAAAATTATTAAATTTCTTTTGAACTTCTCTTCTGTCAGGGACAGTCTTCTTGCAGCAGAGTAGAATAATGAAATGGCAGTATTAAAAATCATTCCAAAAATAACTAAAGACATTGCAAGTCCCAAGTAGGGATTAATATTATTTAATATAACTTGCATGGGAATGTCTGCATCTATTACATCATTAAGCCCTAAAAATACTGTTATACCAACTAGAAATGTTAAGATTGCAACGAGACTGCCACCTAACATTCCACCGGCTCTTGCCTGTGACGAGTCAGTCCTAGTACCGCCGAGTACAAATGCCATAGAAATACTTGAAATCATACAAAGTCCAAAATAATTTATTGTGGAAATATAAATATTAGGTAGTGATGCTTTTAAAGTTTTTCCAAGGGCATCTAGGGCTTGAAAGTCTGGATTTGAATTTACTATTGTGTGGATAGAGCCTACTAAAGTAAAAACTAAAATTAGAGGAGTAAAAAGTCCAATTACTTTAGTTACTTTTTCAAAGTCCATCATTCCTACTACTATAATCAATATTGTACATATTAGTGAACCCACCCATGATTTCAAACCAAATTGTTGGTTTAAGTTGGAGCCTGCACCTGCTATCATTACAAAGCCCATTAAAAAACAGTTTAGAAGTAGTGCGAAGTCCATAAACTTTGTTACAAATTTTTCTGAAACTTCTTCTAGTACATCTATGTGACTTTCTGCTATAAAGTGGCTTCCCAGTTGAAGGATAATTCCACCTACAAAAATGTGTAGAATTCCAACTACTATTAGCCCAAAAATTCCTGGTTTCCCAAAGGAAACAAAATATTGCATAAGTTCTTGACCACTGGCTAGGCCTGCTCCTGTAAGTACGCCAACATAGGCCAGTATTATGCTTATGGTTTTCTTATTCATTAGTTCTCCTTAATCTCAAATTAATAATCGAACTCTTATATGTTATCACAATGAGAATATATTACAAATTTGTAGACTTTGTTTCTTTAAGAAAATAAAAAAAGAAAGTAATTTTAGCAAGTACTTTCTTTTCTTAATATTTATAAACTTATTCTTCATCATACTTCTCAAGTATAAATTTTGTCTTCTCTAATGGAAAGGGTACATCTTCTTTATAAAAGTATTCTACTTTATCGACAAAAGCTACTGCTTCATGGTTGTCAGGTCCCACAGGTACTAGGACTAAATCACCTTCTTCTATCTCATCATCTTCAGTCCTATAGTAGTAGGTCTTCTTGCCACTTCCAAAGTCAAGACTGCAATAAATATATTGATCTTTTAATCTTCTAAATTTTTCGTAAAATTTAGGATTTAAAATTTCTTCAAAGTTATAAAAGCTTAAAGATTCCAGAAGTATTTCAGCAAAGTCAGGAAAATCTTCTGGTAAGCCTCTCTTGTCAAAATCTCCTTCAATAATTCGCTGTGGCTTCTTCTCATAATCAATAGTCATCTTATATTTTCTTATCTCGTCGGGTATTCCTATAGCATCTTCAGGATTTCCTTTTATCTTTTTAAACAAATCTTCTTCTTTAAAATTATCAAAAATAGAATCTATTAATCCTTCCACCTCAAATTTTTGATAAACTTTGCATTCTTCGCCAATTATTTTGTTATGCTCTATTGTGTTTTCTTCCCTATTAATTATTATTGATTCCTTATAATCCCATATTGCACGATCAAAATTTTTATCAAAAAGAAATCTATCGATAGGAATTTCTGTAACCCTATTGTAGTCAAGAGTAAGTTTTTTTATTCTATCAGTCTTAGCTTGTCCATCAAAAACAAATAAGTCCATTCTTTCAAGCAAGGTCCTTATAAAAAATGATAAATAAGCAAGATCCTCATGCTGGTTTTCAAACAGGGGTCCATTAAATCTATATTTTTTTCCTTCTGTGTTTTCTATTACTGCGTCCCATCTACCTACGTCCATAATCATAAGTTCAAAGGGATCGTACTTATCTCCAAAATATTTTTTAAGTTCATAAAAAATTCTGAAAGCTTCCTCTGTTCTAATTTTGAAGTCGCTTCTTTCAAAATTTTTATCTCTTCCCACTTGATTAGTATATTTATAGGACTTAATTGAAACTCTTCCTTCAATATCTAGGTAAATATCTTGTCTTACTACTTGACCTTCTTTAGGAAAAAGTCCGAAAGACATAGCATCCGATTTTAAAATAAAACTTTTAATCTCCCCTTTAAATAAGAATTTATCCTTTGCTGCAAGCTGATATAGATGATTTAGAGTCAATATAAATCAATTTATATTATCCTCTTTTAATATCTCACTTTGGTCATAAGCCCAGTGGTTGAAATATCTCCAATTAAGAAAAATAACAGAACCCAAAAGATCAATTTCATTAACTTCATCAATAATTTCTTTTAACTTAGCTAACTTACTTGTCTCATTTCCATATTTTCTAAGAAACTCATGTCCTAATTCCAAAGAAAATCCAAGATCCATGCACTCTTCTGCCATTGAAAAGTCCATTAAATCTTTAAGTTTCGGCTCTTTATTTCAAAATTTTTTCAACCACTTATTTGAAAAATTACAAATTTTTTTGAAATCTGTCACACTATTCCACCCCACTTGCTTTAAGCTAATAAATTATTATTTACTCTTATTATATTATAAATAACACAAAAAAATCTCTTAAGATGCTTAGACCTCAAGAGATTTTTCTTATTATATGCTATTTAAGTATTTAATCTTGTATGCTTTATATAATATTAAATTCTTTTAACATTTCTTCTATATCTGTTCCTTTAATAAGTTTTGCAACTTTCATCTTTTGTAGTGGTGAAAGTGGAAGATCTGGTTTTTTGCCATCTGATAATGCAACCATACCGTTTAGAAGGTATCTTAAATCATATCTTGATGCGAATACTTCCGGTACAGCCTTTTCTACTCCGCAAAGTACATAAACTGCTTCCATTGCTGTTCTACCAGAATATTCTGTTGTGAATACTGTATCTCTTCCTGGATCATCTAGAGTTTCTGCAAATTGTCCTAAAAAAGCAAAGTTAACTCCACCCTTTGGAACTACGTAAGGTCTGTCGCCTGCTTTTCTTGGCATAAATTGAGCTGTGATATATGGCATCATTACAGGTACTGCTGTACATGTTTCAGCAAGAGCATCAATTTCATTTACAGGTACGCCAATGTGGTATAGCCATTCTTTTGTAATTTCCTTACCTGTACAATCTCTCATTTTCTTCTTGATATAGTCACCTTCAACATCTGTAAAGAGTCCGTAAACCCAAACACATACATCATTTTCAGGTTGTTCTGGATATTGACCTTGTCTGTTAATTGTCCAAGACATTAACCAACTTGAATCAACACATGTTACAATACCACCTGTTACAGTTTTTCCACCATAAGGACTTCTCTTAGTAATTTTTTCAATATATTTTGGAACGGATTCATCGTGACAAGTTACTGTACAAGATTCCCAGTTACTCTTTTCTACATCGGAGCAGAATACTTCAGGATTACCAAAGTCATCAGATTTTTTTGCTATGTTTTTCCACATTTCCCAGCAACCAGTTTGTTCGTCACTAAGTTCTGCTGGAGTATTGTCATCTCCATAGCTAGAATTTTCAGTCATTGATCCATTAGTAATAAAGACTAAATCATTTTCTGTTAAGTCAATAGACTTGTCATTTCCATCTTTATCTTCAGCTATAATTTTTGTTGCAACTTTTCTATTTTCTGAAATATCAAAGTCAACATCAGTAACCTTAATGTTGTATTGGAATTTACATCCGTGATTTTCAAGATATTTAACCATTGGTTTTACGATTGAATTGTATTGGTCATATCTTGTAAATCTAAGGGCAGATAAATTTGTAAGTCCTCCAACGTGGTGGATAAAACGATTTAAATATAATTTCATTTCTAGAGCAGAATGCCAGTTTTCAAAGGCAAACATTGTTCTCCAAAGTGTCCAGAAGTCTGAGTTTAAAAGTCCATCTGAGAAAATATCTTCAATAGCCTTATCTTCAAGTAGTTCATCTTGAGTCATGCAAAGTTCAGCAATTTCTTTAACTTGATCTTGAGTTAGATTAAATTTACCATCGTCATAACGTTCACCTTGTTTGTGGGTTATACGGCAATTACTAAAGTTTGGATCATCGTAGTTTGTGTAAAAATAATCGTCTAAAACACTCATTTCTGGGTCTTCTAAACTTGGGATTGAACTCCAAATATCCCATAGACATTCGAAGTGAGCTCCAGTTTCTCTACCACCACGAGCAACATATCCTCTAGTATCCATGTAATCACCGTCAAGTGAACCACCAGGAATATCTAATTGTTCTAAGAAAGTAATTTTTTTACCTTCCATGTGAGCATCTCTAATTAAGAAACAAGCTGCAGTAAGTGATGCAATTCCTGTTCCTACTAAGTAAGCAGATTTTTTTTCAATTCCTGCTGGCTTTCTAGCTTTTACTAATCTTTGAAAATCTCCATTAGTAAGTTTTAATCTCTTATCATGAGTCTTTAGTTCCATAACATCCTCCTTAAATAATTCTTTATCATTCCTTCTATCTTTATTAAAACATTGTTCTGATAAAGTATCATCTCTCAAAAGAGGATTCTTGGGTAACTTTTACTCAATTTCAAGAGATTGGGTAAGTTTTTCTAACTTTTCACTGCGTTTTAAAGACTATAATATATTACCATCCATTAACTTCCCCAACCTGCGTGTAACAAGTTTAGGATCTGTCTTCATATCAGTGGCCACCCACTCAACTAAAGATGAACTGAGAGCACATTGATAAAAATAAGCAATAAGTTTTATATCAATTTCTTGAGCTTTTGTATCCTTGGCAACTCTTCTCACATATTTTCTCATTATTTCGCCTGAAATAGAAAAAATATATTTTTCTAATTCAATTTTGTAATCAGACTCATACATATGCTTTACAACTTTTTTATTATCCAAGATAAATTTTTCAGCAGATATAAAACTCTCTTCCCAAGATAGGGTTTCATTAAACTCTTTGATTACATCTTCAAGTTCTTCATCAAAAATTTCTTTAACAAGTTGTGGTAAATTTTCATAATGATAATAAAAAGTTTTTCTTTCTATTTTGCATTGTTTTGCTATTTCAGTCACAGTAATATTATGTAAACTCTTTTTATTCAAAAGTTTTATAAATTCTTGCTTTATTAGATTTTTTGTATAATTTTTCGCCATAAGACTCCCCTCTTATAAATTCATATATATTAACCATTTTTAAAATTATTAAATAGATAAATTAGAATATTATATAGCTTAAACTTCTAGTCTTTTATCATGTATTATAATATAATCTCAAGTATAGGAGAAGCTTATGGACGAGAAAAGAAAAATTAAATTTATTTTATATGCATTTTCCCTCTTGCTTATCATAGGCACAGTGGGTTATATGATTTTATCAGATGTAGATATTGTCGACGCCTTATACATGACAGTTATAACTGTATCTACTGTTGGCTTCGGTGAAGTTGGCACAACTAGCAATTCTTCAGAAATATTTTCAGTTATAATGATATTTTTAGGAGTTGGTCTCTTTGGTTATGCTTTTACAACTCTTGTTGCTATGTTTGTTGAAGGTAAGGTTTCTGATTTATGGAAGGGAAGTAAAATGGAAAGAAAAATTTCTGCTCTAAGTGATCATTACATAATATGTGGATCTGGAGAGCTTGCAGAAGTAATCATTAAAAAGTTTATAGATGAAAATTTAGACTTCGTAGTAATAACAGATAAACGAGAAGACCTTGATGACTACAGTCACCACAATATATTAGTTGTTGAAGGACAATCAACTGAAGAAAGTGTCTTACTTCATGCAGGAATTGAGAAGGCAAAAGGTCTTGTTGCTACAATGGAAACCGAGGTTGATAATATTGTTACAGTTCTTACTGCAAGAAATCTCAACAATAAAATTTATATAATCTCTAATGCAATTACAAAGTCAGGTAATGAAAAATTATTAAAAGTTGGTCCTAATAAAACCCTGTCAGCCATGGAAATATCTGGCAACAGGATGGCATCATTAATGATTAAACCAAATATTATTTCTTTTCTTGATGTTGTCACAAGAGTTGGAGATGTAGAACTTGACCTTGAAGAAGTTATCGTAAAGAAAGGATCTTATTTAGAAAACAAAACATTAATTGAAGCAGAAATACCAAGAAAAACTGGTCTAACTGTTTTGGCAATAAAAAAGATTGAAGATGAAAAGATACTCTTTAACCCTCCTATTGATTATACTTTTAAGATTGGCGATGTCCTTATAATACTTGGACGAGAAGAGCAAGTTGATAAGCTTAGAAATTTAGGAGATGAAATAAAATAATTTATATATAAGTTTAAACATTATAGGGGGAAATTTGATTGAAGAACAAGAGTAAGATGAGGGGTTTATTTTTTGCATCTTTAGGTGCTATGAGCTGGGGAATATCTGGTGTGTGTAGTCAGTATCTTTTTATGAATTATGATGTTGATTCATCTTGGTTAACGGCTATACGTATGGTCTTATCAGGGATCCTACTTTTAATTTTATCAGCCTTTAAAGATAAGGATAAAATAATAAAAATTTGGACAATTCCAAAAGATGTTGGATGGCTTTTTGCCTTTTCCATTTTAGGACTCTTAATGTGTCAGTACACTTATGTAAGTGCTATAAAATATTCAGACTCAGCAACTGCAACAGTCCTTCAAAGCCTTAACGTAGTTATAATGATCGTCTTTATGTCCATAGTGACAAGAACAAAAATGAAGTTCTCGCAAGTTCTAGCTGTTTTTTTAGCTGTGTTAGGAACCTACTTAATCTCAACTGGTGGAAATCCCCGAAACATGACAATTTCTACAGCAGGGCTTATCTTTGGATTGTTATCTGCTGTGGGAGTTATCACATATACACTTTTTTCCAGACCTATTATTGTTAAATGGGGCAACATACTTGTAACTGGTTGGGGTATGCTCATCGGTAGTCTTGTAATATCCATAATTACCAAGGCTTGGATTATACCAAAGGATCTTGACTTCATAGCATGGCTAATGATAGCAATTATAATAGTAGTAGGCACTGCTGGTGGCTTCTCCATCTTCCTTGAAGGTGTAAAGCATATTGGTCCAGTTAAGGCAACCTTAATTGGATGTCTTGAGCCAGCTTCAGCTACTTTGCTTGCTGCTATATTCTTAGGAATGAGATTTTCATTAGTAGAGTTAACAGGTTTTTTCTGTATACTCTTGACTGTCTTTTTATCAGTTAAAGACAAAGAAGCAGAAAATTAAGTTAGATTTTATAAAAATTTTTATAAGGCCTTTCTATTTATTTTATAAGTATCAAAATGTAATTATTATTCTGTAATAAGACAAAAGCATCTAGCTTTATGGTGACTCCATAAGGATAGATGCTTTCTTAATTCAATTATTTTTTCTTCTAAACCAAGGGATTGCTCTATTTACTTCATTTAAATATATTTCATATTCTTTCCCAAATTCATTTTTTAACCATCTTTCTTCTGTGTTTTTCATCAATATTGTTAGGTAGGCCCAGAAGACAAAGGGCAGTATTAATAAAATATAGTTTGCTGTGAGTAAAAGAATTCCTGTAAAGATAAATATAAATGCTGAGTAGACAGGATTTCTTACAAATCCGTAGACTCCACTTGTAATCAACTTTTTCTCTTTAACTTTTTTATTTATTTTTTGAACTATTACAGCCTCTATCCATAAATATAAGCCAAATAGTATTAGGAGAATTCCAAAAACAATAAAAAATATTTTTCCCTCGGTAAATTCTCCTGCATATAAGTATCCTTTAATATGTAGATATACTCCTAACATTGTTAAAAATAAACAGGTTAGTACATAAATTGGTCCGACCCCAAAAGCTGGCATTTTAAATTCTTGTGATTTCATTTTCAAGCCTCTGTGATTATTATAAATTTAATATTTTCATTTGTTCCACCATGTAAATTGATATTACCGAAGTAAAGCTTCTTTAAAAAATAAATCATTCCCTATCGCCAGTTATAAAATAATCGCAACATTTTGCTCCATTTGCTATGGTATCTTTTCTGTGAAGCACTCCATGTTGAAAACTTATCATAAGCTCGTCCAACTCACAAAATAGAGGCATTAATTCAGCTACCCCTAGTTTATTTGTGTAGGCACAAATTGGACAACGAGTAATTCTATAATAGCATGCACCCTCATAGGGTTCTCCCTCAAAATCAACTTTAAAGGATGTTGGATATAGCTTTTCTTTTTCCTCTGTGTACCACTTGTAATACTTAAGTATATTTTTCTTATTTGCCTTTTTTCCCCTTTTAGTATTAAGATCAGTTAAGGAGAAAAACCATCTAAGTGAATAAAGGGCTCTTCTCATCATTTCTTGTACTATTTCAGGTGGAATACTTTTCTCACTTGCTATATAAGGAGCAACAAAAGCAAGGGCAAACATCTCATTGTATGCCATGGGATTGTCATCGCCTATATCATCAGCCTCTTCTATTAATTTTCGATAAACTATCTTACTTTTTTTGATTATTTCTCTAGCATAATCATGTCCATAATTTTCTAGTAAGACTTTTTTCATAGGATATTTAAATAGATTGAAATAAAATCCATGGTATTTCATAATTTATCCCTTGCACCTTTCTTTAAATTATTTACTTTGTTGCAATAAATATGATTTGTTCCTTTTTATCTAAATAATACTCACATTTAAAACCAATATCTGTGAGCATTTTTGTCAAATCCTTTGGTGTGTAAACTTTAAGATTTATAACTTTCGATAGTTTCCTAACATCTTTTCTTTTCATAGAAGATACTTCATTGCATATTAAAAATTTTCCATCTTTCTTTAGCACTCTATAAATTTCCTTAAAGCATTCCTCTATATCACTCCAGAAATAAATAGTTTCAAAAGCTGTAACAACATCTATTGATTCATCTTCAAATGGAAGGCTTTTTACATCTCCTAATAGGATTTTACATCTTCCAGACTCTATTGCCTCTTTATTTCTCTCACTTGTCATTTTTACACTTGCTTCTGAGTGATCAAGGCCATAAACTTTATCAGCTTTAGTCAAAAAATATTCTATGTTTAGACCTCCACCACATCCCAAATCTAGGACAGTATAATCTTCACAAATATTTAAGTAAGACCTACCCCACTTTGCTAATTTTTCATGCCCCTTATTCATACTCTTTAACATAAATCTTCCACAAAAATTATCTTTTGGCTTTCTAAAATTTTCTAAGAAACGCTTAAACATATCCACCTCCGATTGATATTAATTATCACCTGTATTATATCACTTTTCATTATTTTAAACACAAATACTATTTATATTAATTAAGCGAAAATAAAATAATGACCTCATTAATTTTGCGTTTTCAATCAAAATATTTGGGGAAACCATAATCTATTAGTCTTTCTTTATTTTAAAAACATTTACTTACATTTTTTTCTTACATTTTTGGCACTAAAAAGACGATAGATTATTATTTCTACCGTCTTTAAATATCTAAGTAATCTTCTATTTATGGTTTTCATTTAAGAAAGCATCAATAGCTTTTATTGATTCGATTTTTGCTTTTTTATTGTCTTCAGCTGTTCCACCCGTTGCAATCCTCACATTTTTTATATTAATGATCCCATTGCCAGCAAATATATGCCCTGCACCTTTATAAGAATAAATCTTTACCTTAGGATTTTCTTCTTTTATTTTATTTGCCATGGCAAGACTATCCCACATCAAATCATCCTCGCCTACTATCATTAATATATTCGCTTTGACATCTTTTACTGGGATTAGTTTTTCTTGGCTTGATGAGTCTTTCTCTATTGCACTATTATAAGTATCTTTAAAACTAATAGGACTTTTAATAATGGCTGGAACAATAATATTTTTCAAAAATGACTTAAGTGATGATTTTTTAATATCTATATAAGGAAGCTCCTTTCCTTTATATGTCCATGATGAACCATAATCTTTAAAATCTAGACCAGCAAAAGTATAAGATGAAGGTGCTATTAAAACCAAGTTATCTATCTCATGATATTTGCTAGCCAAATTAAGTGCATATTCTGATCCTTTTGACGCCGCCAAAATACTTATTGGTTTATTATCTTTTACATTTTTATTTATATAATTGATAACATCTTCAAATTGTTCTAAGGGAATTCTTCTCAGAGTTTGTTCTTGATTTCTCATACCATACATAAATAAGGCAAAAGTTTCATAACCCTCCTCAGCTAATCTTTTTGCATTATCAAAATTTGGACTTCCGTCAGAACCTCCAAAACAAATTACAAGGCCCTTATGTAATTTTTCTTTGGGTACAAATCTAAAGCCTTGCATTCTACCTTCATCAACATAGGTTACATCAACTCCGTCAGTAGCTATGGGATAAAGACTTATATCATTTACATCTTTATAATATTCAGGTAATTTCAAGTTATTGCTATCTTTATACTTATGGTCATTGTAAATTCTAAGAATAAAAACCAAAGCCAGTAAAATAATAACAATTGAAAAAATTCTAAAAAATATTTTTTTCATTTTATATACTTCCTTTGTAATAATATGAGGCTTCTACTAATATCTAACAAAAATTTAATTGTACTTATTATATCATCCTTAGTGTATTAATTACATTAGCAACAACAATACATTAATAAGTCCTATTAAAAGATGAATTACAATTGAATTCCCGGCTTTCTTATAAAGTTTGATTGAGTCTTTTTGACCTATCCTTCTTCGTCTTTGTCGAAGACAAAATACTTATAAAACTACATAAAATACAAGATAACTAAATTTAAATCTTTTGTATTAAGATTACACTCTCAACATACATTGTCTTTTGCTATAGTATTTTTGAGTTTTAATGATTAATTTGAACATAAAAAAAGGACTTATGCTCTAAAGCATAAATCCTCTTTTCTAAATTTTACTTTTTAAAGAATTTAATCTTTCTTCCATCAATTATTTAATTTCCATCAATTATTTAATTTCCATGATTCTGCCTTAGCTTTTGCATTGATAAGGTCAGAATAAAGTCCATTATTTTTAATCAGTTCTTCGTGATTTCCACGTTCTACTATTTCTCCATCTTTTAATACTAAAATCTGGTCAGCATTTCTAATTGTCTTTAACCTATGAGCAATCATTATTACTGTCTTATTTTTTGTTAATGATTCTATTGCTTCTTTAAGTTTATCTTCATTTTCTGGGTCTATATTTGCTGTTGCTTCATCAAATATTATGATGTCCGCGTCTTTTAGCATGGCTCTGGCTATGGAGATTCTTTGTTTTTCTCCACCAGATAGGCTTGCTCCACCTTCCCCAATGATAGTGTCATATCCTCCTGGTAAAGCTTCTATAAATTCATGGCACCTCGCCTTCTTTGCAGCTTCTACAACCTCTTCATGGCTTGCATTTTGTTTTCCAAATTTTATATTGTTTTCAATAGTGTCTTCGAAGAGATAGACGTCTTGAAATACCATGGAAATTGAATTCATAAGGTTTTCTATCTTATAATCCTTAATATTCTTTCCACCAATTAAAATTTCTCCAGAATTTACATCCCAAAATCTCGCTATTAGATTACAAAATGTTGTTTTACCAGATCCAGATGGACCAACTATGGCAGTCATGGTATTTTCTTTTATCTCTGCTGATACATTTTTTAAAATTGGTCTATCATCATAAGAAAAGCTTACATTTTTAAAAACTATATTGTGATTTTTTATAGGTTCTGTAATACTTCCTTCTTTCATATCTTCCATATCATTTACATAAGAATAAGAATCTATTGCATTCTCAACCATTCTTAGCATTGCAATAGCAGATCCAGATGTAATAAGTCCGTCAAATATTACAAAACTTGCTATAAGTATCATAATAGTATTGACTATTTGACCATTTTCAACAAAATATAATTTTATTGAAATAAACAACATCAAACAAATTGTTATAGCTATTATGATTTTAGCTAATAAACTATATGGCATTATAGTTTTTTCTAAATCAAAAGAATATTCACTAGCACTATCAAAGCTCTTGTCAAGTTTTTTATTATTACTTCCTCGTAGATTATATGATTTTATAATTTGCATTCCTTGCAATGTTGATAAGACTTCTTTGGTAAGTGATACCTGAATCTCATGAATCTTATCTGCATTTTTACTTGACCTTTTTTGCATACGAGCAATGATCATTAAAAATACAATAGAACCAACTATTGCTACAATACCTACCTTATAAGAAAACAAAAATAAGGATAAGATAAAAACAATAGCATTAAGCATGCCACCGAAAACCATAATACACAAAGTTGGAACCCAAGTCTCTACATTATCTAAGTTAGTAGTCGCAATAGTTGTTAAATTTCCTAAACTTAAACTTGAGAAGAATCCCATGGGAACTTTTTTTATTTTTTCACCTAATTCAATTCTCTTGTGTCCAGCCATAAAATATCCGGCATGTGTTTGTTTGAGCATAGAGGAATTTTTTGAAATAATTACTCCGGCTATACTAATTAATAAAAATAAACTTGATATTCCTATTGTTTTAAAGCTTATATCCTTGTTTACTATCCCAAAAATCGCATAATAAATGGCTGCAAATTGTAGAGCATTAAAAATAGAACCAAAAAAATTAGCAAAGATTGATTTTTTTAGATACACTTGTTCTTCAATAGAAAAATTCCATATTTTTTTAAAAACACTAAGCATTTTCTTCTCCTTTCAAGGCAATTTCCCAAAGATTGTGATAATCTTTTGATTCCTTCAAAAGCTCTTCATGACTTCCTTTACATGCAAGTTCTCCATTTTTAATTACAAATATATTATCTACATCTGTTATTGTCTTTAAACGATGGGCAATTATAATTAGAGTTTTCCCTTTGACAAGCTCTGATATTGCATCTTGAATCAAGGCTTCATTTTCAGGATCGATATAAGAGGTAGCCTCGTCTAAAATAACTATTGGAGCATTCTTTATCATAGCTCTTGCAATTGATATTCTTTGCCTTTCTCCTCCAGACAAATGTTTACCAGCTTCTCCTACTCTTGTATCATATCCATCTGACAACTTCATTATAAAATCATGGCAGGCTGCTTTCTTACATACTTCAATTATTTCCTCATCACTAGCATTTTTATTTCCTATTCTGATGTTATCTTTAATTGACATATCAAAAAGAAAATTATCTTGTGCTACATAGGAAATAATAGTAGATAGCTTTTCAAGGGACATATCTTTAATATTTACATTTCCTATACTTATAGAGCCACTATCTACGTCCCAAAATCCTGAAATTAGTTTTGCAATAGTCGACTTACCCGAACCCGATTCGCCTACTAAAGCATTCACACTTCCTTCTTCTATGTTTAAATTTATATTGCTTAGGACTTGCTTGTCTTTTTCATAAGAAAAATCTACGTTTTTTATCTCTATATTATGATTTTTTATATCTAAATTTGCATTTTTATGAGATAGTTCTCTCGCACAAAGTATATTTTTAATCTCTTCGAAAATAGTTGACATTCTTCCAATATCATCTTCAAAAGTCATTACTCTCATAATATTTTGGATAGTCCCAAAAGAAAGGATTATCAATGTTAAAAATACACCACCATCTAGTGAACCATTCATACAGAAATATAACCCAAATGGTATAATTGTCAAAATACCAACTGGAGCAATAGACATACTTATCGCATAGTCTCTTGTATTTTCTCCCATCCAATCATAATAGTAATTTGCCTTTTTATACACATTGTCCCTGTACTTTCTATATGATTTTTCGCCTTGATTAAATGTTTTAATAACCTCTATTCCATTTATATATTCAACCACAGAATTATTCATATCTTGTCCAATTTTAACTGCTTGTGGAAACTTTACCTTCATTCTTTTCATGGGCCCTGCCATAAAAAATCCACCAATAACTAATGGAATTAAAGATATTAAACTTAGCCTATAATCTAAAATTAACATGTAAACAAATAATATTATAGGTCCGACTAAATTAGCTGTCATCTCAGGTATTATATGAGCCAATGTTGTTTCAGTATTATCAACTTGATTTACAATTATGTCTTTTAACTTACCAGTAGATTCATTCAATATATCTCCTAGTGGCATATTAAATAATTTTTCCATAAGGCTTTTTCTTATATCTCGTATTATTTTATAGGCTGTTTTATGAGAAATCATTGTTGACAAAAACATAAACACTTCTTTGATTATAAGACATAAAAGTATAAAGAAAATTTTATTTATATAGTAATAAAAATCTTGGCTACCATCAATTAATGATATAATCATCTTACTTAGAATAATATATACAAAAAGATTTGAAATTACTCCAAGTATTGCAAACAAGACAGAAATAAAATATGGTGCTTTATTTCTCTTAATGTATTTTTTTAATAGATCCATAAATTTAACTCCTTTCGTCATCTTTTTTCATAACATTTGTAAAATAAGTCTCTATCATTTCAGTTAGATATTTCTTATTTTTTACAAAATTCTCACGTGCATTCAAAATTTCGCAAGCCATCAATCCAGAATTCATAATATTAATCATAAATTCAAATGTTTCATCAGAAGGTAACTCGTTAAACAAAGTAGAAAACAATTCTTTAAATACTTGTATGGACTCTTTTTTTATTTTCACATATAGTTTTTTCAGATCATCATTTTCTTTTAACTCACATAAAAACATAACATAAAGCTTTACATAATCATTATCTGCAAGTATCTTGTCTATAATCATTCTTGAAAACAACTGTGGACTTAATATTAATCCTTCATCATAACTTGATTTTTGAACAATATCTTTTCTATTTAAATTACCTTCCATCATAATGTCGTATAAGATTTCATGCGTAGAACCATAATGATGATACAAGCCACCTCTAGAAAGCCCAGTAGCTTCCATAATGTCATTCATAACTGTATTTCTAAATCCCTTATCCAAAAAGACTTTAATAGCTGCTTGTCTAATCTGCTTTTTTCTTTCATCAGCTTCCATTTTCATTTCATAAATAACCTCCAAACCGACACTCTTGTCGGTATTATTGTATCAACTCTGATAATCATTGTCAATAGCTTCGCTTATACTTCTTTATTAATTTCTTTAAATGTGGTATAATCAATAAAATTGGATAAAAGCTTAACGCTTATAACTTTAATAGCAAGCACAGTAAGTGTACGGACACTTACGAAAAAATTGATGGAGCAGACCTTTACGGAATGCTCCATTTTTTTTAATTTTTACCTTGTTAAGGAGAACCCTAAGACCCCGAAATATATTTTATAAAGGATAACAAAATGGCAAATAGATTTAGAAATGAAAGAATAGAAATAAAACTAACTGAAGAAGAAAAGGCTCTTTTTGAAGAGAAAAAAAGACTTGCGAAGTGTAGAAACATGAGCCATTTCATCCGCAAATGCGTTTTGGGAAAGGAAATTTATCAAGTGGATTTAGAGCCTTTCAGAGATTTACAAGGCTTACTTTCTAACGCAACAAACAACATCAATCAGATTGCAAAGCGAGTAAATTCGACAGGTGTAATCTACAAAGAGGACATCGGTGATATAAAAAAAGAGATTGAACATTTCTCAAAAGAGCTGTGGCAAATTCATTCACTACTTCTGAAAAGAACATCTTAAATGGAAGGTGAATAATAATGGCTATTACAAAAATACACCCAATAAAATCGACTCTTAATCTTGCTATCGACTACATTGTAAATGGAGATAAAACAGACGAGCAGCTTTTAGTAAGCACTCATAAATGCCACGAATCAACTGCTCACACGCAGTTTTTAAGGACACGAAATAACGCAGGAACAAAAGGAACCGTTCTTGCAAGACATCTCATTCAATCATTTTTACCGGGAGAAACAAGCCCTGAATTGGCTCACCAGATTGGTATGGAGCTGTGTAAAAAGATACTCAAAGATGAGTACGAATTTGTCTTATCTACCCACATAGATAAAGGACATATCCATAATCATATCATCTTCAATAATGTAAATATGGTTACCGGCAAATGCTATCAGTCCAACAAGAAAAGCTACCACCAAATCAGGTATCAGAGCGATAAGTTATGCAAAGAAAATAATCTATCCGTCATTGACGAGTTTTACGAAAGCTATAAGAAAAAATATAATATTAAAGGTAAATCTTGGTATGAAAACGAACAGGCAAAGCATGGCACTTCTTGGAAAAGTAAACTTCAATTTGACATTGACAGAATGATAAAACAGTCAAAGGACTGGGACGAATTTTAAAGAAGATGGCTAATCTTGGCCATGAAATCAAATACGGTAAGCACATTGCTTTTAAGTCAAAAGATAAGGCGAGATTTACAAGGACTAAAACAATCGGAGAAGATTATACTGAAGAAAGATTAAAAGAACGAATTGCAGAAAGAGAGTTTATCAAGACTCCCGACGTCAAAAAACGCATTGGCAATGTTATTGACATGAACACCAATGCAAAGGTAAAAGAAAGCAAAGGCTACGAATATTGGGCAACCAAACATAACCTTCATACAATGGCTGAGTCTATAATCTATATCAGAGAACATGGCATTAAATCCGTTAAACAGCTTGACGAGTATATTCAAAAAGCAGCCGATGAAGGGCAAAATATACAAGAGAAAATCAAGGCTATTGATAAGGAAATGCAGAAGCTTTCCACCACTATGGAGCAAGTTCATACCGTAAAAAAAATACAGAGCGTGCTACAAGGAATATACTGCTAATCCGTCTGACAAGACATTTTTTGAAGAGTACAAAGCTCAAATTACTCTATATGAAAATGCCCTTTCAGAGCTTAAAAAATCTTATTCCAAGCTCCCAAATTCAAAGAATATTTTAGCTGAGCTTGATAAATTACAAGAAAAAAAGAATACCCTCATGCAAGAGTATTCTTCCTCAAAATCGACTATGGACGAACTTTATCAAATACGAAAAAACTATGGAATTTACATGGGTAAGGAGATGGAGAGATAATCTTTTGAGTTTTTCTATTATCTCAACAAAAAATTATGAACAGCGTTTAAAGTCAGTAAATATGATAAAACTGAAAACAATATTACCAAAAAACTGAGAAAAGAAACCGATTCAAATCGTTTTGTTTTAGAAATAAATTTGCGAATTACTTGTATCGGATTTTTCTTTTTTCTATCAATATAGACACTGAATACACGCAACAATAAGGTATAAGATATCATTTGTTGAATTACTCCTATAGATACACCTAAAATTTTATATACTGATATAAAAAATTTTCTTGTATCAACTATTGAAGGACTCATTGTTACCACCATTTCCTTAATGTTAAATCCATAATACAATGTTAATGTGGAAACAACTATTGAAACAATAATAAATTTAACGGTAACTTTTTGAACTTCCTTGCTAAAAGATATAATAAATAAAAATATAATAGATAATATTAAAGGTATAAGCCCAAACCACTTTAAGAACAAAGATATATACTCTACATATTCTTTAAAAAAATTAACAATTATAGAAGCAATCAATGCTCCTACAATAATAATTCCCCATACATCATTATCACTCGAATTTTGACTGTATACATATTCCTTTTTTCTTTTTGAAACATAATTATATTCTGGAGAATCGATAAAAGAAGTTTTTGTAGATATTTCTATATTTGTACTAAATATCATTACCATTAAATTTTTAAATTTGGAATTTAAAAATTTAATTTTCTCAACAAGTATTCTTAGAACTAAAATTAAAAAACCTAATATCAGCGTTTTAATAATATCTTCAGGTATTGCTTTTACCAATCCCCATAACCAATATATAATTGTATCAGGCATAGTCATCACTCCCTCTAATCCTTTTCTAATATCATATCTAATAATTATATACTAATGCAGTAATCCTAAATTTTTCAATGCCTCCATTAGCTTGAATCGGTATGTTGCCAAAATACATTGCTGATGTTTCTTTATAAAATCCCTCACAACAATATAATCTAAATAAATTAAGCATTGCCAACTCATATTCTTCTTTAGACAAACAAAGATGTTCTCGTACAACATTGCCATCTACGTACGAATTTTTTTATACCTAAGATTATTTCTATTCTGTATCCTAAGCTTCCCTCCTATACCACAACTGTTAATTTCTATTTCATATATCTTATCTTGATTCTCCATATCTCTTCACCTCTTATACTTGCTATAATTTTTATAAATATTCCATACCATTCCATTTACTGTCGATAGTGCAAAAAAACATATACTATTCCCACTTAATTTCTTCATTAACTTTTTGGTGAATATCTACTCTATTAACAACATCGATTTCATTTACTAACCAACCATTTAATGTACAACTTCTGATAAATTCATCAATTCTATTAACTCCATTCATTTCTTTGAGTGTTACAACAACACCAAACCTAACTCCTATACCATCTTGAGGAGCTAATCGGTTATTTGTCTTTACTTCCATACCCCAGTTTTTATTTCTATAAGAGTCTTTTGGTATCATTCTTTTTGTAGCACTCTCTGCAATATACTTTACATTATCCCATTTTCTAAAATGCTTTCTGGCTTCACCTTCCAAAAGATAATTTCTTTCTCCATCTAAGGTGTCTTCTGTATTCTGTTTATCCCCTTTAATATCCTTGATTTTTTTATCATCCCCTATTCGTCCAAAATGTAAATTTAATTCCGTATTTGTATAATCAACACCTTGCAATCTATCGCACAATGGAAAATAACACATCGTAGCCTTCGCAATATATGGATACTTATTATCCTTTAGAGGAACTGGAAAATCATAGTTATAAGTATTCCATTTTTCACTAATATCTGATACCACAAATTTTATTTCATCATCTTTTGTTTGAATAATATCGTTTATATGAATTGGTACAACTCCATGCCCATATAAAGCAACTTCCTCAGGCGTCGGTTTTTCATCCCAACCTCTTGCAGCATCAATAATCATGGCTTTTGCAACTTCTCTATTAAGTCCCAACACATCAATTAAATAAGATAATTTCCTCGCAATCCAAGGTGCAGCATAAGAAGTACCAGCAACATTCACAGCACCTAAAGGTTCACAAACCCTAATGTACTCTTCTTCACTGCCACCATAATAGCTCACATCAGGCTTTGCAAAGAAAGATAATACTAATCCTTTACGAGCATATTTAGTAGACAGACCATTCTTACTAACTGAATTTACAACTATGCTATTAACAGAATCTGCCGGAGAGCCTATTTTTACTATATCTTCACTTGGTTTATTTGTTCCTGCAATAACAAATATTACATTGTTTTCAAACTGAATTTTATCTAATATTGCAGCTTCAGCAGAAATAAAATTATCATTAATTTCCTGATTACTACCAAGTGAAATATTCCAGACTTTTATATCTGAATTATTTATTACAATACTCTTTATTTTCTTTATTATTGAAAAGGAAGAAAATTCAGCACCTACCGCTACTCCAAAATGCCTAACCTTAAATCTTCCACAGCCATCGTCTAGCCAAGGATTTAATCTTGCTCCATCAACAATAATGGAAGATACTGCTGTCCCATGATTATAATCTTTTGGTTTTTTTGGTATATCTTCTGAGACCATGTCATGATATTCAACCCAATCCCTAAAATAAACACTTTCATCAAATAAGGTATCTATCACACCAATTGTTGGTTCAATAGTTGGGGATGATATAGTTACCATTTTTGTTTGATACTCATTTATAAAATCATCAGGTGATAAACTTGACAAATCAACGGTTGCCATTGAAACAAGATAAGGTACTTTTTCAAAAAGTAGTTCTACCTGCTTTTCGTCTAAGTAAACAGTTTGATTATCTAAAATTCTGCTACTTAAAATATCTATCCCTAATCTTTCAAATAATAATTTTGTATCTTTTCTTACATCATACAAAGTTATAATGCTCTGCTTTACATCTATCGTAGGTAACTCTACCTCAAAAGAATCAATATATGATACATCTGCAATCACCTGTTTAAATATTGACATACTCACAGAAAAGTCTTTAAAAACTCTTGGATTGACAATATTTTTATCTTCAAATATGCTCTTATTAATCTTTCCTGCAAATTTTTTAGACAATATATTTGAAGTATCTGTAATCAACTCTATACTTTTAGTCAAATCATACTCATCAAGAAAATATGTGATGATATGTTTGCTCTTATCTCTATTAAATTTTGCACCAACAATTGCATCATTAGAAGTCGTCCCTTTAAAAAGTCCTGCAATTCGATTACTTTTCGCAACAATTTTATTATAATAAACACTAATTAAAACTCCTTCAAATGGCTTTGTTTCTTTATCCCAAAATTCTTTAATTTGGCTTAACTGAGATTTTAACCTTAATAAATGCTCTGTACTGACTTCCACTCTCCCATTCATGGCTACACCACCGCCATTAACATTTCTACGTGCTTGTACAAAGCGTTTCCCTTTTAATTCCAAAACATTATTCACTATCTACTTCCTCCTTTTTCAGTTTTCTTGATACAGCACTTTTAGACTCCCCTTTTAACTTTTCTATTTCTCTTACAGTAAATCCTTCTTCATGAAGTTGGCTTATGTCCTTTTGATCCAGGTTTCCTATCAAACTATTATACAATCTTTTCAAATAATCATACTCAGAACCAACATCACTAAATGCAAGTGATGTTTTTATAATGTTTTTTAATTCTCCGGGATAAGGTATTTTCTTTGATATTCTCAATATTTTTTTAAATAATCTTGCATCCTTGGATATTCCTTTAAAATTCTTGATAAATGAAGAAAAATAATATTCAGCAACTTCTATTAAATCCTCATCGCTATACCTATTGAAATTAATAACAGCATCAAATCTCCTAATTAATGCTTTATCAAAATTTGAATATAGATTAGTTGTTGCAATAAGCACTATCTCTTTATTAAGATCTGTTAATCTATCTAATTCTCTTAAAATTGTAGATGTTACTCTTCCCATCTCTCTAATATCATTAGAATTAATTCTATCCAGAGCGATAACGTCAATCTCATCAAATAAAACTACTATTTTATTCGCATTTGGAAGCATATTTATTTCTTTAAAGACTTTTATAATATTTTTATTGGTCTGCCCCAACTTACTATCTATCAAATTTTCAAAATCCACTCTAAAAAGAGAGCGATCCAACAATCTTGCAACATTTTTTGCTGCCTCTGTTTTTCCACTTCCCGGTAATCCTTCAAATAAAAATTTATTAATACCAACATTATGATTTACAGCATTAATAATACCTTTTATATCCTCTGTTATTTCAAGTGGTAAATTTAAAGCCTCTAAATTTCTTATTTCAACTTGCTTTAAAAACTCACTTTCAAAATCACTACTTTGTGGTGAATATAAATTTGATTCAGATATTAACCCCATAATATATTCAGATAACTGATAATCTCCTATGCTATCAAAATATCTTGCTATTGCTATAGCCTCATTTCTAAAGGAATTTTCATTCCTTTCCACATGGTATTTTATTAAATTCAGAACATTTTGTTTTTTCATATTGCCATACCTCCTAATTTCTTTATCATTATATCGCAAATCGGGACGTATTTCTACGTTTATGGGACAAATATTTAGATTTATATGCCTAAAGTTATATTATCCTTTCTTCATAAAAAAAGAGCAGCCTTTTAAGCTACTCTTGTAGAAAGTACAAAATGAGTTAATTATATTTTTTGTGTTTCCTCATACCAGTTGCAGAACTACTCTTACGTCCTTGTAGTTTTTTTGGGTCTTTTTGACGTATCCTTCTTCATCTTTATCGAAGACAAAATGCTTATAAAACTGCTTAAAATGCAGGATTTCTAAGTTTACATCTTTTGTATCAACGCTATAGTCTCCACGTGTGTTGTCCATAGGATAGGAACACAAATTATTGACCTCGTCGCTTGATTGAGGATACAATTTATTCTCAGTTTCCTCATTAACTTCCTTAGCATTTTTTCTTCTGCTCTTAAATAATCTTCCGTCCTGAGAATCCTTTTTACCTGTCTTATATATGATAGTAATCATCGCAGGATCAATTTCGCCTTCATCGTTAGTTCCCCCAATGATGATTTTATCCACTATACTTTCAAATACAGCTCTATCAAATTCCTCAAGATATTTATTGGATTCAAGTAATTTTTTAAATCCCTCAAGCCTTTTCTTCAACGCTTTTTCATCAGTGAGTGTTACTTCTAAAGTTCTTTTTTCTGCAAGTAATTTCTCTTTGCTAATAGCTATTTCATTATACTTGTCCTGATATATATCCATGCTGATTGACTCATTCAGCCTTAACTCAACAAGATCCTTTTCTTTTTTTAGTATCTTATCAAGTTGATTACTTATCTTCTTCAGGTCTTTAGATAAACTGTTATCTTTCAATTCTTCTTCAACAGTTTTAAGGAATTCATTGGTAATTTCCACATTATTGTGGCATACCTGACGATAGCTTTCCATAAATGCTTTTTCTATGGCTTCTTCTTCAATCCCTTTACTATGCGGACAATACTTCTTTCCGTTTTTAGTAGCATTGACACACTGCCATATAACTTTTGTATATTCTGAACTCGAATGCCAATTTCTTCTTGAAAGATTATGACCGCAAAATCCACATTCAAGCATACTGCTAAAAGCATATTTTCTTGAATACTTTTCTCTCTTACCGCCATTATTAGCAACGGTATTTCTGTTTTTTGACCTTCTTAATCTAATACCTTGAGCTTTTTCAAAATCTTCTTCCGAAATGATTGGTTCGTGATGGTTTTCTATATAAAACTTATCCTGTTCTCCGAAATTATCCAATCTTCTCTTTGAAATAGGATCAACCGTATAGGTCTTTCCCATCATAAGATCCCCTTTATATTTTTCGTTTTTTATGATTCCTAAAACAGTTGTTTCAGTCCATCTTTTATTTCCTCTTGGCGATAAATATCCTTGTTCTTCCAGTTCTCTGGAAATTACCATACCGCCAACACCTTCAATGTATCTTCTAAAAATATATCTTACAATCTCAGCTTCTTTTTCATTGATAGAAATGCTTTTAGTTTCCGGATCATAGTCATAGCCTAAACACCCTTGAAAGCCGACCATTTCTCCTCTTTCCATCTTCATTCTCAAACCTTTTTTGACATTGGCTGAAATGTTCTCTACTTCCTGTTGAGCAACTGAACTTAAAATTGTTAAAAGCAACTCACCGTCCATTGTTAAGGTGTTTATGTTTTCTTCTTCAAAAAAAACTGCAACATTAAATTCTTTCAGCTTTCTTACATACTTTAAGGTATCTAATGTATTTCTCGCAAATCTTGATATAGACTTTGTAATTATCATATCTATATCGCCATTCATACAGTCATTTATCAACCTTTGAAAGTCAATTCTTCGATCAACCTGTGTTCCTGTTATCGCTTCGTCAGCATATATTCCGGCAAGAGTCCACTCGTTATTCTTCTGTATAAATTCTGTGTAGTGTTCTACCTGAGAATTATAGCTGTTAATCTGATCTTCGGTATCCGTACTAACTCTGCAATAAGCTGCCACTCTCTTTATTGAGCGTTCAACACAGCCTGATGCAGTTCTTTTCAGTGTGGTATCACCTTTAATAACTTTTACTTCTTTCTTCACTGCATCCGCCTCCTTTTTTGTATCTTTCTATGCAGTCTTATTATACCACACTTGCAAAACATTATAAATATAATTCTGTTGAAATGTTGTACTTTTTCATCAGTTTTAACTTTATCTTCCTGTATTCAATATCATTTAGTAAATGTTTGGACAGCAAGATAGATAGCATAGATAATTGGAGGCTATATTTTAGTAATTCGTTATTCATTCTAAACCCTCCTCGTTAAAAATCATTTTTAAGTTTTATGACATTGGTAGGTGCTTGGCAGCAACATAGGAATCTCACCTCCGCCCCTTATTAAGACGAGCCGGCTTAAACTATTGAAGTATCATTATCACTACTTGTATCACCGAACAGATTGCCACCTCTGTTTTTTATGTATTCTTATTTATCGCTCACTTTCTTGTATCCTTGGCTAACCCAGTATTCATAGAACCGAAATTGCTTTCAGCAGAAAGATCATGGCGTAAGTCATAATTCTCCACAAGTAGATAAAGTCCTACCTTGGTCTATTCAGTTGTCAAAGATCAATATTTGAAAGGGATTATTTTCTTTACATTTTCCTATTTGCCATAAGCAGGCTTCTCTCTTATTGAATAAAGTAAAGGAAGTCAAATTCCCCTTCACTTTACATAAGGAAAATTTGACCCCTTTGGTTACCGAAGTTCTACAGTTCTTCGATGAATTTTTTTAACTTTTCAAGTATTTTGTTTCTTCTTTTGATTAAAGCCGGATGTGTAATACTTTTGATCTTTGCCACTGAACGAACCGTTTCATCATTGAAATACAAGCGTTCAATAATATCCCTTTCTTCAGCATTGAGCCTTGATATAGCATTTCTGACTGTTTCAATCATCATCTGTGTTTCAACAATCTTTTCTACATCAACGCTTTCATCAGCGATGTTATCTACAAAGTGTCCGTCATGATCCAATGATGAAAAAAAGAGCAAGTGGTTTTTTCTGTCCACCTGCTCTAAATACTTCTCGTGTTCTCTTTCTCGCCAGTAGACTTTGTATATCTGCTCACTGACTTTTACCTTTTCTCCTCTGACATAAAGGTAATATTCTCTTGCCATAATGTTTCCTCCATTCTTTTTTTGTCTGCGTTTTCAGGCAAAAAAAGGAGGACTCCTGCATCTTGGCATAAGAAGTCCTCTAAAACGAAAGAAACTTGTTCTTCCTTTAATTATATTTAATTGTTTAGACGAACATATGGAAAGACAAACAGCTATAAAGCTTATAGGAAAAAGGACTATTTTTATTGTGGTTTATTCTTTCAAATAAATATATAGACTTTTCCATTTCTATCCCTCCATTTTATAGCTAACCATTCCTCATAAATTAAGCCTTCTACTATTTCAGGTATTCACGCACATAATAAGAAATTTTATGCTTGTACTTTTTCTTTGCTCATCTTATTTAGTTCTCCAAGCATCATGAAGATTCCAACAACAATCATAATGAAATCAACAAGTGGCTGCGTAAACCAAACTGCTTTTACTCCAAATGCCATTGGCAAAAAGATCATTGCAGGAACAAATAAGAATAACTGTCTAAGCATAACAATAGTTCCGGCTTTCTTTCCGTTTCCGATTGATTGGAAGAAAGTAACAGTCATAACCATTACTCCATACAAGATAAAGACGGAATAGAACAATCTAAAATTTCCAACCCCTTGTGCAATGATGTTTGCTTCTACACCAAATAGCGAAAGTATCTGACTTGACAGCAATAGGGATGGAACCCAAAAGATTCCTGCAAGAACTAAACCGCCAATAGAAAAGACCTTCATAGCTTCTCTTACTCTGTCATACTGTTTTGCCCCAAAGTTTGTTCCAACAACAGGTTGCAAGCCTTGACTCATTCCCCAAAGAGGAATAAATGAAAAGGCATATACACGAAGTGATGCCGCCATCAAAATTCCATTGGTATCTCCGCCATACTTAAATGCCATTTTATAAAGCATAGTTTGTTGTATCATAAATAAAAGCTGCATCATCATAGCTGATGATCCTACACCGAACATTTCCTTTTTTATCTCCGGATCAGACTTTATCTTATGGATTTTAACAACTTTACTCTTTTTCAAGAAATAATGTAGTGTTGCAACTGCCTGAACAAATTGTGCTGTGATGGTTGCAAGGGCAGCACCTTCAATAGCATATTCGCCCATAACAGTCATTAAGATAGGGTCAAGAATAATATTCAGTAATGCCCCAAGTCCCATAATCGTCATAGCTTTTTTCATCAGTCCTTCGCCACGCATAACCATGTTTGCGGACTGTGTGAAGTTTACAAATAGAGAGCCTATAAAAATCACTCTAAGGTATCTAATACCATAGGCTTTGATTTCACCCGTTGCACCGACCATATCTAAAAAATGCGGAGCAAGAAGTATTCCTCCAACCGTAATAATTACAGAGAAGAAAATCACCCAATAGATTAGGTTGCCCATAATTTTATCTACAGTTTTTTTATCTCCTTTACCGATTGCTCTTGAAAGTACAGAAGCAGAACCTACACCAAGTAAAGTTGAAACACCGCTGTTAAAAAAGGTAAGTGGCATTGCAACGCCGCAGGCAGTCATTGCTGTCTGTCCTATAATTTTCCCAGCAAATATTCCATCCATTAACGGATATAAGCCGATAACAATCATTCCGATAACAGCCGGTATAGATAATTGAAATAACAAGTCTATTGGTCTTTTTGTTAATAATTGTTCTTTCATATCTTGTTTCATTATCTTCTCCTCCTAGTTATTCAATTTCCAACTTTCAGATACATTCTTGGCTTCAATCAAGTCTTTATAGAGTCCACCATATGCCATAAGAGTTTCATGGTCTCCTCGTTCGACAATATTGCCTTGATTTAAGACCAGAATTTGATCCGCATTTCTAATGGTTTTTAGTCTGTGGGCAATCATAATAACGGTCTTATCTTTTGTTAAAGACTCTATGGCTTCTTTTAACTTGTCTTCGTTTTCTGGGTCAATGTTGGCTGTAGCTTCGTCAAAGATAATAATTGGTGCATCTTTTAGCATAGCTCTGGCGATGGATATTCTTTGCTTTTCACCACCTGATAGACTTGCTCCACCTTCTCCAATCATGGTTTGATAACCTTGAGGAAGTGTCATAATGAGGTCGTGGCATTGTGCTTTTTTAGCTGCTTCAATGATTTCATCTTTCGTTGCATCTTGTTTGCCAAATTTAATATTGTTTTCGATGGTATCTTCAAAGAGATAGACATTTTGGAACACCATAGAAATATTGTTCATTAAGTTTTCAATGGTGTAGTCTTTGATATTCTTACCACCAATGCTAATTTGTCCAGAATCTACATCCCAGAAACGAGCAATGAGGTTGCAGAAGGTCGTTTTACCTGAACCAGATGGTCCAACAATAGCCGTCATTGTATTTTCTTTGATTGCACAAGACACATTTTTAAGAATCGGTCTTTGGTCATAGGAGAAAGATACGTCTTTAAATTCAATATTGTGATTTTGAATGGGTGTGCGTTCTGTTCCCTCTTTTATGTCTGGAATTTCATTGACAAAATCTACGGAATCTATAGCATTTTCTGCTGCCCTTAAAATGGCCATATTTGAACCTGCTCCAACTAAGCCTTCAAAGATGATAAAGCTGGCAATAATCATAAGGATGGTTTCTGCCAATGGCAAGTCTCCAGCTAAATTCAATTTGATAGAAAGATAAGTCATAGCAACGGTTGTAATGCCCATAACGATTCTTTGTGTAACAATATAGGGCTGAACACTTTTTTCAAGCTTCAATAAAAGAGATGAGGTGTCCTTAATCGATTTTTCAAGCTTTCTATTGTTTGTACCTGCTAAATTATAGGACTTAATCACCTGCATGCCTTGAATGGCTGCTAAAACTTGCTTTGTTAATTCTGTTTGTGTTTCGGTCATCTTCTTTGCATTTTTTGTAGACTTCTTTTCCATTAGAGAAGTTACAATGAAGAACACAATAACACCAACCACCGCCACAAGACCAATCTTTTGATTGAAAATGAAAGTACCGAGTACAAATATCAAGGTGTTGAGAATGCCACCGAGTACTAAAACCAAAAGCATAGGAATCCATTGTTCCGCCTGACTTAAGCTTGTTGTTGCGATGGTTGTTAATCTGCCAAGACTGTAGCTTGAGAAAAATCCCATCGGTACTTTTTTAATCTTTTCCCCAATTTCAATTCTCTTATGAGCAGCCATAAAATAGCCCGCATGGGTTTGATTCATTTGTGAAATCTTTTGTGTAGCAATTTTCCCAATCAGTGAAACAAGTAATATACCTAAACAAATCCAAATGGTTTGTGTACTTATCCTTTGGCTGAATATAGCAATCAGCATATAGTAAATGGCACCAAATTGAAGGGCATTAAAGATAGCATGGAAGAAGCCTGCAATAATGGATCTTCGGATATAACCTTGTTCTTCTTGGGAAAAATTCCATATCTTTTTAAATACTTTAATCATTATTCTTCCCCCTTTCGACTTGCTTCGACCATTTGTTTGTACACTTCAGATTTTTGAACCAGTTCTTCTTGGGTGCCAAAGCTGTCCAGTTTTCCGTCTTTGATTACAAAAATTCGGTCGGAATCTGTAATCGTTTTTAACCTATGAGCAATGATAAGAAGGGTTTTACCTTTAACTAGGTTTCTAATGGCCTCTTGAATAACCGCTTCATTTTCTGGGTCAATATAGGAAGTGGCTTCATCTAGGATAACGATAGGAGCATCTTTAAGCATTGCTCTTGCAATAGATATTCTTTGTCTTTCTCCACCAGATAAGTGTCCTCCACCTTCCCCAACGATGGTGTCATAACCATCAGTTAGGTTTATAATAAAGTCATGGCAACCTGATTTCTTGGCAATTTCTTCTACTTCTTTATCACTTGCATCTTTTCTACCTGTACGTATATTTTCTCTTACAGACATATCAAAGAGGAAGTTGTCTTGAGATACATAGGAAATTAAGGAAGAGAGTTTTTCTAGTGACATATCTCTTGTTTCCACACCACCTATTTTTATTATCCCTTTGTCCACATTCCAGAATCCTGCAATCAGTTTTGCCAAAGTAGATTTGCCCGAACCAGACGGCCCAACGAGAGCTGAAGTGCTTCCTTCTTCAATTTTTAAAGAGATATCATCAATGACTTTCTTTTCTCCATCATAGGAGAAGTCTACATTTTTAAGTTCAATGTCATATCCCTTGATCTCTTTGCTTTGCTCCCTGTTTTCTAACTCTCTGGAGTCTAATATCTTTCCAATTTCTCCTGTTATGGTTGATATTCTAGATAAGTCATCCATATAGTTCATAATCTTTACGATGCTTGATACTGTTGCAAAAGATAAGACAATCAAGGTGATTAAACTTGGTAGAGCAATGCTTCCATGAAGATAGAAAAGAATTCCAAAGGGAATAATGGTTAGAATACCCATAGGCGATAGTAATCGACCGATGGCCACCTTAGTCATGGTTTGACCCATCCAGTCATAATAAAACTGGGCGTTGTCATAAACTGCATCGGAATATTTCTCATATGAATTATCGCCTTGGTTAAAAGTTTTAATAACTTCAATCCCATTGATATATTCCACAATGGAGTTATTCATTCTTTGTCCAATAGCTACGGATTTTCCAAACATTTCCTTGTAACTATCATTCATAACACTCATCATAATGGACATGCCAATGACAAAGGGCACGAGTGATAAGAGAGCCAACCTCCAATCTAGGATAAACATGTAGCCTAAGAGTACGACAGGTCCTACTAAATTAGCTGTAAACTCTGGCACTAGGTGGGCAAGGGATGTTTCCATGCTATCTACCTGTTCCACCATAATATTTTTTAATTCTCCAGATGATCTGGACATCACATCGCCCAAGGGCATCTTAAATAACTTGTTTGAAATGTCCCTTCTGATTTCTCCAAGTGCTTGGAATGTTGCTGTATGAGATATCATCGTAGAGACACATGAAGCAATCTCTTTAATGACAAACATTAGAAGAATCATTAAACATGTATTTAGATAATATTTTGTTGTTCCATTACCACCTATTAGGCTAACTATAATTTCGGCCATGTAAATGTAGGAAAAAAGGCTAGCAACCACGCCTATGATAGCTAGTAAAATGGAAGCGAAATAACTTCCCTTTCTTTTTTTTACATATTGCTTAATTAAGCCCATTTAAATAACCTCCTCACATAAGGATTCATTAGTTAAAAAATTTAATATGGCTTTTTCGTTACCATAAGTCTTAATCTTTTTAAATGAATCTTTATTTAACATTAAAATTGTGTTGCAAGTCTTAAATATAAGCTCTAGGTCATGCGTTATTATAATAACAGGGTGATATTTAGCGTAATCTCTTATTGATGTGGATATTTCCGCCATTCGTTTATAATCAAGCCCCGATGTTGGTTCATCTAAGATTATTACTTTTCTTTCACTCAAAAAAGAAGTCGCTAACGATAACCTTTGTTTCTCGCCTCCAGATAAGTTTTGTGGATGCTCCAATCTTTTATCCCATAAATCAATTTGCTCTAAATAATTTTTAACTTGCACTAGATAATTATCATCTTGTAATCTATTTTTTGGTATTAGTTCATTCTCCACTGTATCAAAGAATATTTGATAGTCTACATCTTGCATCATGTAATAAGCATTCTTTAGTCTTTCCCTTCTATAAGCCCCAAAGCTTATAGAACCTTTCGACTTAATTAAACCAGCTAAAGTTCTTGCTAACGTTGTTTTTCCAATGCCGTTCGCACCGACAATAGCCATGATTTCATTTCTATGCAATTCAAAGGAAAGATTCTCAATCAAAGTTCTTTTTCCTATAGATATATTTAATTTGTTAATCTCTTCAGTTTTTTCTTTAAAAGAGGTTGCATTCTCACTAACAAGATTTTCGTAATTAATACTCCTTAGGTCGTTTTTCTTACAATCTACTTCAGTTAATCTGCCCTTTCCAAATTCTTTAACTACTCTTCCGTTTTTCATATAAAATAATCTGTCATAAAGGTCTCTTAAATAAAAAAGTCTATGCTCTACAATAACAAGCGTTTTTCCCATCTTCTTAAGATCTTTTATGATTTCCACAAATTGATCAATGCCTTGGAAGTCTAAATTCGATGAGGGTTCATCAAAGAAAATAATCTTCGTGTCGTAAATTAATGTAGAAGCTATGGCAACTTTTTGTTTCTGTCCTCCTGATAGCTCTGATAGTTTTTTGTCCAGCAAATTATCTATTTTCATTTCTCGAAAGGCTTGTTTCGTTCTCTCCTTTAGAACTTCATACTCCATGCCAAGATTTTCACCTACAAAAGCGACTTCGTCTTCTGCAACAGTGGCAAAAAACTGATCACTAGGGTTTTGAAAAACATTACCAATATGCTTTGCAATTTCACCTTTTCTATAGTCTAGAATATTCTGGCCAAGAAGCTTAACTTCACCATTTAAATTACCGCCATAATGATGAGGGACAAGACCATTTAAAACTCTTGTGAGAGTAGTTTTTCCACAACCTGACAAACCTGTTATTACAACAAGTTCTCCTTCTTCAATATTTAAATTGATCTCTTTCAAGGTCTCTTTAGTATCGTTTTCGTATTTAAAACTTTTTATAGTTGCTTCTATTACTTTCATGTCAGCCTCCATGCAATTAATATCCCTGTGAATATTCCTATGAAGACAAGGTCTATCAAACCAAATCTTATTGATCTATAGCTTGTTTTATCCCCTTCATATTCAATTCCTCGTGAAATAATTGAAGAAGTTAAGGTTTCACTTATATGGAGGCATTTGTAAATTAAAGGAATCAAGTATAATTCAAATGAATATACTGGTCGAAAAACACTTGCTCTAAATCCACGTACCTTCATGCCATTCTTAATTTCTTTCATTCTTAATCTCAGTTCACCTAAATATCTTAAGGCTGTCACAAGAGCAATGCTTATATTGTTAGTGACTTTTATTTTTCTTAAAGCACTCATTATTTTTAGGGGACTCGTTAAAATTAGGGCTAACCCTATATTGAATATAGGGTATAGCCTTAATCCTAATGCCAATAGAGCTATTAATGCATTTGTGGTTAGTCCTATATTGGTCATGGAAATTAATTTAACCAAGCCAATCATGACTAAATAGATAATAATCCTCTTGATAAATTCCTTAAAAGAGAAAAATAACAGTAAAGCAAAACTTGCAACTAAGATATAAAGAAACAACCTATCATTTACAAGAAAAATCAAGAATGATGTAAAAATTATTAAAACAAACAAAGTTATAGGATTTACATTATTTTCTTGGATTTTCTTAAAGCTTATCATTTCAAGATTGCCCCATCCGTTCTCTTTTCAAAGAATTTATTATTGATGTAGATTCCAAACTTACCAGCTAAAAATTCTAAAACGATATTACTAGCAACAGCTATCAAAATATTTTTAGTAGTGTAAAAATTAGCCATCCATTCTGCTTGTTCCCTACCAATTGAAGCTGCAAACTTTACAATTCCTTCAACACCTAAAATCTTGACAAATATGATTGGGTGCATAGCCACAATAAACATTCCAACTGTAAATGCTATTCCTACTTTTGTATTGGAAGAATAGTCTCCAGCTATAAGTTCAGATAAAATCGCAGAGATCAGACAAATTGGAATCATGATCCAGTAACCCATAGCAGCATACAGCAATCCGTAAACTATCCAAAAAAGAAAAGCTGCGCCTTTCTTTCGAACCCTTTTTGCCATAATTACAAAAACTGGTCCAACAACAAAGGCTGCAAATCCCGCTGAAGCATAAAGTGAGATCGTACCTAATGTTCCAGTGAACATTGAAACAGCCATTCCAATAGCAAAACCTATAACAGTTAATACTGCAATTTGAACAATATCTTTTAATTTCATTTTTCATTCCTCCATAATAGTTTCTAATTTATTTTTTTTGGTGTGGATAAAATTTCAAACCACTCTATCATACTTTAATGATAATTTTTTTCATACTCTACCTCCTTCACTTCTTAATAGTCGATAACTATATTAGCTAACTAAGTTATCTATGCGGCAAAAATGAAGATGTATTCTTAAAGCCATGAATATTAAAACCCACGAAGTTTTCTCCAACCTTCATTAAAAAATTTTGCTACAATATCTGCATTTGTTCTTACCTCATTTTCCGACTTGGAATGAACAACAATCTCACACAAAGCATTTATATATGAATGATCAAGAAGATGTATTGCTTCATCCGGAATATCAATCTCTTTTCCTGTTTTGTCAGAAAAAACTTGAATAGCTTTCTTTCTATTTTGATCCTCTAATTCAACAAGTTTTTCAACAAAATTATCATACTTAGTTCCATACGCTTTATAGAATAACAGTTCAAATATCTCTTTCTGTTGAAACATATACAAAGCAGATTCAATCGATCCATTAACGTTTATTTCAGCTAATTTTTCTGCATGATTTTTATCCAAACTTTCAAAAGAATTCTTTTCAAATTTCGAATAAAAACTTAAGATATCCTCAGCTAAAGGTTGTACCAACGAAACAAATAAATCTTCTTTATCTTCAAAATGGCGATAAAAGGCTCCCGTAGTAACTCCCGCATCTTTACAAATTTTTCTTAAATTAGCTCGTTCATATCCATCGTTCAAAAAATTCGCTTTACCACTATCTATGATTTTTTTATGTGTAAGCTCATATCCACTCAAATCTACCACTGCTCTGCCTCCTTTCTCTTTACTGATCAATTTCCCGCCTCATTTCGATAACTTAGTTATCATTATACTATTTTCGATTATATATGTCAAGTATTTTCTGGAACTTTAATAAAAAATATGCTATAATAAATATGAATAGTTTTATACACGCTTAAAGCTTGCTCCATAACTCACACTTTTGTAGCAAGCACAGTAAGTGTACGGACACTTACGAAAAAATTGATGAAGCAGCCCTCTGGGATCTGCTTCTTTTTTTATCAATTTTTAACTTGTTAGGGTGTACCCTAAGACCCCGAAATACATTCAAAGGAGGATTTACCTATGGCAAATAGAATACGAAATGAAAGACTTGAAATTAAATTAACCGAAGAAGAAAAAGCTCTTTTTGAGGAGAAAAGAAAACTTGCGAAATGTAGAAACATGAGTCATTTCATCCGCAAATGCGTTTTAGAAAAGGAAATATATCAAGTGGATTTAGAGCCATTTAGAGATTTACAGGGCTTGCTTTCCAACGCTACAAACAACATAAATCAGATTGCAAAGCGTGTAAATTCTACCGGAATAATCTACAAAGATGATATAAACGATATGAAAAAGCAGATTGAACATTTCTCAAAAGAGTTGTGGCAAATTCATTCCCTGCTGCTTAACAGGACTTCAGGAGGTGATTAGTTTTTATGGCTATTACAAAAATACATCCTATAAAATCAACACTTAATCTCGCCATTTCATATATTGTTAATGGAGAAAAAACGGACGAGCAAATCTTAGTAAGCACTCATAAATGCCATCAGGAAACTGCTCATACTCAATTTTTAAGAACACGAAATGATGCGGGAACAAACGGAACTGTTCTTGCAAGACACCTCATTCAATCCTTTTTACCCGGAGAAGCAAGTCCTGAAATGGCACATCAGATCGGTCTTGAACTATGTAAAAAGATATTAAAGGATGAGTACGAATTTGTCTTATCTACCCATATAGATAAAGGGCATATCCACAATCACATCATATTCAATAATGTCAATATGGTTACTGGTAAGTGCTATCAATCCAACAAAAGAAGTTACCACCAAATCAGGTATCAGAGCGATAAGTTATGTAAAGAAAATAACCTATCTGTGATTGATGAGTTCTACGAGAGCTATAAGAGAAAGTACAAAACAAATGGAAAGTCATGGTATGAAAATGAGCAATCTAAGAAAGGTACTTCTTGGAAAAGCAGGCTTCAATTTGATATTGATCGTCTGATAAAACAGTCTAAGGATTGGGAAGAATTCCTAAAGAAGATGGCTGAACTTGGTTATGAAATAAAACATGGCAAACACATTGCCTTTAAGCCAAAAGATAAGCAGAGATTTACAAGGGCTAAGACGATTGGTGAAGATTATACCGAAGAAAGATTAAAAGAGCGTATTACAGAAAATCAATCTATTAAAGCCCCACCTGTCAAAAAACGAATCGGAAATATCATCAATATGAGTACCAATGCCAAAGTGAAAGAGAGCAAAGGCTATGAATATTGGGCAACAAAACATAACTTAAATACAATGGCTGAGTCAGTTGTTTTCATCAGGGAACATGGCATTAAATCCGTTAAGCAGCTTGATGAATACATTAGGAAAAGTGCTGAAGAAAGACAAGGTTTACAAGATAAAATCAAAGAAATTGATAAGGAAATGCAGCTACTTTCTGATACGATGGAACAAGTTCATACCGTTAAAAAGTATCGAGCCTATTACAAGGAATATAAGGCAAATCCATCGGACAAGGCATTTTATGAAGAATACAAATCGCAAATCACGCTCTATGAAACTGCTCTTTCCAAGCTGAAAAGCTCCTATTCTAAACTTCCAAATTCAAAGAATATTTTAGATAGACTTGATAAACTGCAAGAAAAAAAGAATATCCTCATGAAAGAGTATTCTTCCTCAAAATCTACTATGGACGAGCTTTATCAAATACGAAAGAACTATGGAATTTACATGGGCAAGGAGATGGAGAGATAGTGTTCTCTCCTCTTTTTAAATTCCTAAATTTATTTTCATAACTATTTTTTACGAACTCTCATTTTCTTTAGTATTCTATATGAAATAAAATAGCAACCAATATTTACGATTATGCTAATCAGCAATTCCATAACTGGTGTTTTATATAGTCCCGATAAAACGAATACAGATGATATTGGATATATGGCCCTTACAACTTCCTTTGAGGCAAAGAAAATTCCTATAAAGGAGTATATTTCAGCGATAATCAGAGCTATCCAGTAGCTTCTTTTTACAAGTCCAATAAATGCAATAATTGGAGATATTGCCATAAAAACACCTATTCCAGTTAATACATATACAGCAAAATAATGAACTACTTCACTCATGTTTACCGCATTTAAATGCAATACCGCTTCTATAATTAAAGATACCATAAACAATATTAGATAAACAAAAATGCTACCCAACAGAGTAATTATCATTTTTGCAGTAATCATATTCCTCTCATCTATCGGTATTAGCTTCAATGATTTGAATACATCTTCTTGTTCTTCACGGCAAATAATATATCCTCCAAACAACGCTATCAAACTTGGCAATACATAATATGTTGTTAAAGACTGCACCCGTAAAATATACCATCCAAATGTATCTATATACTTTTTGTCACCAAATGAAAATTGTCCTTGAAGAAACACACCCCCTAACGTCATTATGAGTGCGAATACAAGCAAAAAAATCAATTTTGATCTGTGAAGTTTTTTATATTCAGCTAATAAAAGCGTCTTCATTATGATAGTACCCTCTTTACTGGACAAACCAGTAAGGAGGGTATATATCAAATGCTCATAGCCCTTTTCTTATATACTCTTGAAAGTATTATCTGAGTTTTCGTTTATTGTTTTAAGACCACTTTTTATTGCAAGTAAGACACCTGCAATTATAAAGACAAATACTATTAATATAGGAGTATAGTTCATATTTATTAGTAGTTCTTTTATTCCAAAGCCTAATTTATAGTTACTCCTATAGGCTCTTAACACAATGCCTATTGAAAACATAAAGATATATACTAAGAAAATATTTTTAAATAATATTTTTACTTCAGAAAATACCATCTTTTCAACCTGTTTTTCTGTCATTCCAGTAGTTGATAGAAGTTTAAAATCATTGGCTCTTGCTTTAAGGTTGCCTTTAAAACTATTATAGGCATTGGAAAGAGCGATGGTTATAAGAATTATTTGTATGCCAAGATTTAAAAGTTTTTCATTTCTCGTTTGTTCTTTATTCATAGCAGCTTTTATAATTTCTGTAGAAGTACCATGATCTGATTTTGGAACATAGGTCGAAATCACTTTTTCCGCATCTTCAAATACTTTTTCTTTATTTTTATCAGCTTTGATTTTTACAAAATAATAACATACAGGATTAGCTTCATCTATTCCATACTCATCTATAAAATTTCTTAGACTACTTTCGCTTGTGTAAATAGCTATTTCATTTGACTTATATGCCTCTAATCCATAAGGCATCTCTTCTATAGATTCGTCAATTCTTATTTTTATAGCCTTTCCCTTTTCATTATATTTTAAAGTAATATCTCCAGATTCCTTATCAGAAATTTTTATATAATCTCTAAAGGTATAAGGCGTATTATTATCTTTGGATACTTTATTCACTAAAACATAAGTCGCATTTGTAATATTATTTACTTCTAAAAGGTTTTTAAAATCTTTTTCTGTTAGTGCATAGATACTAGCATAAAGTTTATCACCGGATTTTTTACCACTATCTAGAGAATTTTTTAAATCTTTAGAAATAAAGTCCTCATTTTCACCAGTATAAAATTTTGTATCTACTCTTTGATAGATGTGTAATTGTTCTATACCTTTAACTTTTTCCATATCATTCACAAAATTTTTATTCAAAAATTCATCTGTATAAATACTAGAGTTAAAATTGTAAGGACTTTTATATGAATTATATTTTTCATTCAAAGTTCTATATGACTGGCTAACTAAAACTGTGGTAAGTACAAAGGCTGATAGAGCCATTGAAATTACAATAATTCGATAGGTTGAACGATAGGACCTATAATAATCTTTTGCTAAAGTCTTTTCTATAGGTCCATTTATTTTTGACTTACCAAACTTAATATTTTTTTCTGTAATGCCATTTAATCCCTCAATAACCTTTATCTTTGAGCTTTTCTTTGCAGGAATCAATGCTGAAAAATAAACCATTAATAAGGATAACAGAATAATTATTAAAATAGATCCAATACTTGGTATTACTAAATTAAAGTCTGGAGATTTTAGACTTTCGCCTAAAATATTTGACATTTTTTTGTAAGAGATAGAATTGTTAAACCACAACAAATATAGGAGTAGATTTGCAAAAGCCCAAGATAAGACTGTCCCTAAAGCTATTGGCAAGATTGAAAGTTTAGATGCCTTCTTTCGAATCATTTGTCTAACTTGCTTTTTAGTCATCCCAGTACTTTTTAAAAGAGCAATTTCTTTTAAATCTCTATTATTCCATACATTAAAAGCACCATATATAATAAAGGCAAAAAGTACGCAGAGAAAGAAAGCCATCCCATATTTTTCTATAGCTAAATTGATTACGCTTTTAGGTGGAATAATTCCTTTGGGATAAACCATACTATGCTCTAAAATATCTTTGTTGTAAAAAACTCTTCCAATATCTAAGGCTTTTTTCTCATCAATATTCATTTCAGACAAAATTTTTCGAGTCTTTGTATAGGTGTCCCTTATGCTTTTATACCAAATCTGCGCTTCTATTTCACCATTGTTTTCAAATAGATAATCCTTTTTATTGCTATCTGCTAAACCTATAAGCATAGTATCTTCAAAAGAATATCCATAATCATCGTAAACACCAACTATGGTATATGTCTTTTTATTTTCAATTATCTCAGAACCTAAATCATACTCCTTATTTTTTAATAAAAATCTCTCTGGTACTAAAAGTTCATTTGAATTTTTCGGTTTTCTGCCATTTTTGATTTCATAGCCGAGAAGACTTTCGGAATCTCCATTTTCATATATAACTGCATTTAAGTCTGTATTAATGATTTTATTAAAAGATACTTTTTCTATGTCTGTATCATTTTTTAATTTATCATAAAAACTTTCGTCAATTTCACCTATATCTACATGATAATCTCCAATAGTTTTCTTTACATATTCATACTGTTCAGTGTTCATTGAGTCGAAAATAAAAATAACAGTTCCTAGTAAAATTACTGCTAAAAGTATGGAAATTTTAATGGCTAGGGTGTCTTTTTTATTATTTTTAACAGCTCCACTGGCAAGATCATTAATAATTTTCATAAGACTCATCTCCCAAGAAACTTAACCTACCATCAATCATCTTATAAACCTTATCACATGCATTTGCCACCTTTGCATCGTGGGTGATAATCATAATCGTAGAGTTCAATCTTTTATTTACTAGTCTAAAAAGCCCTGTGATTTCTTCAGAATTTTTTCTATCGAGATTTCCTGTAGGCTCATCTGCTAGAATGATGGCAGGTCTTGTAATAAGACTTCTAGCAATAGCGACTCTTTGTTGCTCGCCACCTGATAATTGTTTTGGATACCTATCAAGCTTTCCTTCTATTCCTAGTATCGATAAAATTTCCTTTAAATATTCTTCATCTGCCTTTTTATTGTCTAACAAAAGAGGAAGTAAAATATTTTTTCGAACGTTGATGTTTGGAATCAAATTAAAAAATTGATAGACAACGCCTATATTCCTTCTTCGAAAGATTGTCATCTCATCTTTGTTAAACTTGGTAATATTTTTATCTTGAATAAAAATATCCCCACTTGTTGGTTTATCAACTCCTGCTAATAGATGAAGCAAGGTAGACTTTCCTGACCCGCTATCTCCAATAATGGCAACAAGATCTCCTTTCTCCATTTCAAAATTCACATTTGATAGAGCGTGTACTTCTACTCCACTATTGTAAGTTTTTGTTAAATCTACTGTTTTTACAATATTCATATTTAGTCCTCCTTATCTTTCTTAGATGATATTAGACTTAAGTGACTGGAAAGTGACTAGAAAAAAATGACTGTGCTTTATTTACACAGCCATAATTAAATCAGTTATAAAATCTCATTTCAAAGGAATTTGATTTCTTCCCCTTATGATATAAAAGCTCTCCATTTTGTCTTTCCATAACAGATTTTGCCATAGGAAGCCCAATCCCATAGCCTTTTGAATTTGGATCTATCTTGTAAAAACGTTTAAAAACTTTTTCTAACATTTCACGATCCAAACCTTTAGAAAAATCTTCCACTAATATGCTCTTATATAAGTTCGTATCTTTTAGATGAATTTCTATATGTCTATCTTCTGTTGCTTCTAGACCATTTTTCATCACATTAAATGCCGCTTCATAGGTCCACTTCTTATCGCATATAAGATCAAAGTCATCTCCATAAAGTGAAATTTCAACATTATCATTAATAAAATAATCTTTTAGGTTTTGTATGATATCTTCAATTAATCCTCGAGCTGATATCCTATCTTTTACCATTTCTATTGTTCCAGAATCAAGGGCTGCCAATTTTAATAAAATGTCAGATAAGTTGTGGAGTCTAAGTAAATTATCTCTAAGTCTTTCTATATATTCTTCTGAAACATTATCAATTTCGTCTTCTAATAGGTCTAACAATAATAGTGATCCAGTCAACGGAGTTTTTATTTGATGAGCAATGTCTTCAGTATATTCCCTTAAAACTTCTTTATTTTTCTCTGCATTTTCAGCTATTCTCTTATTCTCTATAATAATTTTAATAATCTCATCTCTGAGTTTGCCAAATTCATCATCTATAATTTCATAATTATCCGAGTTTAAATCCAATGAATGGAGAAGGTTAAATATATTATTAATCTTATCTTCTAGCTCTATTTCTTTTTTCTTTTCAAATTTTCTAATAATTAGAAACAGAATTATATTTATTAGTAGAAAGCCGAAAAGTGTTAGAATATCAAATCTTGGGTTTAGGTAGACCACAAATAAAGACATTAATAAATTTATGGCTATGATAAGTAAAATTCTTTTATTTTTTCTCATTGTCCCACCTATAACCTATTCCTCTAACTGTTTTTATATGCTCTCCATACTCGTCAAGTTTATTTCGAAGTCTTTTTACAGTTACAGTTAGAGTGTTATCGTTTACTTCATAAAAATCATAACCCCATACATAATCTAAAATTTTCTCCCTTAATAGATTTATATTTTGGTTTTCTAAAAGCATTTCCAATATAGCAAACTCTTTTAAGTTAAGGTCTAGATCTATTCCATCTATTGAAGCTTGTTTTGAAATTAGATCTAAAGATAAATTTTCAAAAGTCAGTTCGTCAACCTTTTTTATTTTTCTATTAAATACATTGTCTATTCTCGCCTTCAAAACAGGGAGAGAAAAAGGTTTTGTAATATAATCATCTGCTCCTTGAGAAAGACCTTTGATAACATACTCGTCTTCGTCTTTTACAGTAAGCATTATTACAGGAAGGTCAGAAAATTCTCTCAGCCAATTTAAAAAATTAAAGCCTGACCCATCTGGGAGATTAGCATCAAGTAGAATTAAATCAAAATCATTAAAATTAAGATTCTCTGTCTGAGAAAGATTGTTATAAATAATAGTTTCAATATTATGCTTGTTTAAGTAAGTTTTAACAGCAAAAGAAATTGTGCTGTCGTCTTCAATCATTAGTATTTTCAATTCTATACTCCTTTCTGAGATATCACATTTAAAATAACTACAAATTCTGCCAAAGAGACTTTCTAAATCAGCTATTTGCATTGCAAACTCTACAGTAAAAACAGTTTTTATATTTGGCACACTACTTACGCTTATTTTAGCATTATTTACTCGCAGTAATTCTTTGGAGATTGATAATCCAAGTCCTGAACCTTTTGTTAATCTTGAACTATCTGCCTGATACATTCTGTCAAATATATATGGTAAGTCCTTTTCACTTATACCATCTCCATTATCTAAAATCGTCAAAGTAACTTTTGTATCCGATTTTTCTAATTTCAAGTGTACTCTATCGCAATTACTATGAACGATAATATTGTTAATTATATTGTTTAAACTTCTAAAATAAGCATTTTCATCTATCCTTATATTACATTCCTGTTCCGGAATTTCAATTTCATAACTTATATGTTTTTCTTCAAAAATAGGAATCCAATCACTTATCACATTTCTTGTTAATTCGTTCAAATCCTTATCCGCAAAAGAAAACTTCCATTCTCCTGAATCCAATTTTACCCAATCAAAAAGTTTTTCTACAAAATCCTTTAAGTAATGTGCTTTACTTAAAGAAACTTTTATATAGTCATCTTTTTCATCACCTGTAACAAGTCCTTCTTGAACTGCTTCCAAATACCCAACCATAGATGCTAAAGGAGTTTTTACATCATGAGATAAACTTGTCATGAGTGATTTATATGCCTGCTAGGATTGTTTCTGCTCTATTAGTTTATTTTGACTTCGTAGTGTTATCTCATTTATATCGTGGCAAATTTTTTCTGTAGTATCATTTTTCTTAATTAAAATTCTACGATTGTAATCACCATTTTTGATATCAACAAGTACCTCTTGAATCCTATCTATTTCCTTTTTTATATGCGTAATCTTTTTTACTAAATATAGGATCACACATAAAAGTATCAAAATTATGATAGTTTTTATATCCATACATCATTCCCCCTTACTAAAACGGTAACCCACACCTCTTACTGTCAAAATATAAGTCGGTTCTTCAGGGTTAGGTTCTATTTTTTTCGGAGTTTACTGATAAAGGACATGATATTACTATCATCAAAAAGATAATCTTCTTCCCAAACATTCGTATATATTTGTTTTTTTGTAAAAATTCTCCCTTTATTAGATCGATAAAATATAACAAATCAAATTCTTTACTTGTTAATTCGATATTGTTATCGTTTATTTTTACAGTTCTATTCTCTTTATCTATTCTCATATCTTCTATTATGATTTCTTTAAACTGGTCTATGCTTTTCTGATTAAAGTCTGTGAATCTTCTAACCATAGCTTCAACCCTTGCTTTAAGTTCATTGATATTAAAGGGCTTAGTTAGATAATCATCCGAACCTTGTTTAAGTCCATAAATTTTCGAATCATCATCAGACTTTGCAGTCAACATTAAAACTGGAACAGTGTATTCTTCTCTTATCATCTCCAAAACTTGAAATCCATCAAAGTCAGGGAGCATAATATCTAATAAAATCAAGCACAGATTGTTTGAACTTTGGATTTTTTATATCCATCTAATCCATTATTAGCAATGTCTACAGAATATCCATCTGTGCTTAAACATTTTTTAATTAAATTACATAATGCAATATCATCATCTATAATTATTATCTCTCTCATATCTCATACCTCCATAATAACTATTCAACATAGTCATCATCAAAGGAAAATACATCATTTGATATACAATCTAAAGTCTAAAGGTTCTTTATAAAAATTAAAACTTATTTATATTATTTGTCCTATTCAATGAAATTAGTTCACCAAAATCTGTATCCAGTTCAATACAAATTCTATAGAGAATTTCCATGCTGACAAATTCACCTTTTCCCATTTTAGCTATCGTTGCAGGAGCTATACCAACTTTTTCCTGTAGGTCTCTTTTGTTCATATTTTTATCTATTAAAAGTTTCCACAGCCCATTATAGTTTATTTTCATATTACCATCCTTAATATTCATATAGTTGAACTTTTATTTCATTAATTATATCATAATTTCACCAAATAAAAAAGAGTCGGTGCAGTCCCAAGACCACACCGACCATAAATTTATCTCTCAGCTTCTTTGCTTACTTCTTTCTTTTCTTTTGGCTTTTCCTTATCTTCAGCCTGATATTTCTTAATAGCTCCAAGTACAGATTCTTTCTTTTCTTCTTGTCCTGTCGTTTGTTCCTTTGCCTTTAACAGCTTTGAAGAAAGTATCCTGATGTTGCTATGCTCCTTGCCGTTATCATCAATGGATGTTCTGATTTGTCCAAAGAGCTTAACAAAATCTCCCTGCTTAAAGTCCTTTGGAATATCGCTTTTTTCTCCGTATGCCGAGCAATTATGATAGACCTTATTCCCTTCATCGTCTTTAGATACTACGGAGAAATTCGCTACCTTAAAGGCTTCTCCGTTCTTATTTTCCCTTTCAACTACATCAACCTCTCCAACGATATTTCCAACAATATTGATAAGATTATCCTTTTCTTCCTGAGCATAAGGCAGGTCTTTTATCTGTCCCTGTTCTCTTAAATCCTCAATCATATAGTCAAATTCCTCATGCAGCAAATTAAGGCTGTCATTGTCCATATAAGCGTCATAGAGCTTATCCAAAGCACTTTCATCATTGATACCTTTTTCCACGCTTATAATCGCCTTCACAAAGTCCTTGTGGTTATCATTTACCATATCTTCTATTTGATTTCTCATTGTTTTGTAATCCATGTTTTTATCTCCTTTCATGGCAAAAGGGAGGTTCCCCTCCCTATCTTAAAAATTCCTGTTCTTTTGTTTTTTGCTTTTCTTCTGTTTTACTTTCATTTTGATAGGCTCTTATCTGTCCTAAAATAGATGGCTTATCATCTGATTTTTGTATGGTTTCTTCTTTGTTATGAAAATTGTCCTCCACATCATAAGTTGACTCAAAATAATCACTGTCCTTAAAGTCATTGTCATATCTGTCAGGAATACCGTCATTATCAAGGTCTTTAGAAAGTGGATCATAGAAGTTGCCTTCATCGTCAATATCAAGACCTGTTGCTGCTCTTAAATCTTCGGAATCAACATAAACCAAATCGTTAAAAGAGGACATTTCTATTTCATTTTTCATATTCCTTAGAGCTTCATTCTCTCCTTTGTTTTCATAATCAAAGCCCTCTGTTTTGATAGGCGTATCATCAATATACTGTGTCCAAGTTTTTTCCTCTAAATCAAGCTCATACTGAACACCATGTCTTTCATCCGGTGTATTGGTATAGGCGATGCCGATGTGCTTTTGGTCAGGATATAGAGTATTAAATTCATCATAGCTATGATTCTCTTCGTACTCCCTGTTACAGAAATCAATGATTGCCCTTTTTACATCTTCTACAAGTGGATTATCATTTCTCTTTTCTTCCACTTCTCCCATATCGAGTAGCTTATTCAGTTCTGCCAAGCGAAGCACTTTCGTCTTCAACTCATCAGCTTTTTCAAAAGGCTTTTTGAGTTCTTCTTTGGCATTTTCAAGTTGTTCCTTTGTGCTGATAAGTTTTTCTTCAAGCCTGTTTAATTTCTCGGGCATTTTCTCAAGGGCATTATCCAGTCTTGTAATGTTACCGTCCGCACTTGTTCCAAGCTCTCCCGAATGCTTTGCAGCACCGTTTAAGCTAAAGTTATGCTCATTGGTAAAGAAGTTATAGCTTACCTCTAAATCCATATTCCTATACTTTCCTATAACCTTGCTTTCATTTAATTTTACGGTCTTTATAGCTTCAATCAGTCTTTCTCCGGCTAATTTCTTATCGGTAATCTTTTCTCCTGCAATGGTAATAGAAGTAAACTTTTCCTCACCTTCCGCTTTTGGCTCTACATTGGATATATCTTTTTTGACAGCTTCAATGAGCTTTTCCGTTCTTGCGATTTCTTCAGGATAGTTTTTCGCAACCTTATCCTCTAATCTGTAACGGTTAGACTTATAGTTTGCTTCAAGCATTTTTAGTTTTGTAACCTCGTTGTCCAAATCCATCTTTTCTTTAATCTTAGGATCGCCAGTGGCAAGGGCTTTAATCTCTGCATAGTTAAGGGAGCTTTCGTCCACATCTTCCGCCACACGAACAGGAGTCTTTGAAGTCATAATCTGAGAAATGAACTTCTGCTTATTTTCTATCGTCTGCCATAAATAGGCATCAAAGGTATTCTCTGTAACATAACGATAGATATTCACTTTCTCATTTTCATTGCCCTGTCTTACAATTCTACCCGCACGCTGTTCAAGGTCAGCAGGACGCCAAGGCACATCGAGGTCATGCAAAGCAATAAGTTTGTTTTGCACATTCGTTCCGGCTCCCATCTTCTGCGTAGAACCCATTAAGATACGAACTTCGCCTTTTCTTACCTTTGCAAAGAGTTCATCTTTTTGCTTATCGGTATTGGCTTCATGTATAAAGGCAATTTCTTCCTTTGGTATTCCTAAATCCACAAGTTTATCTCTAATATCATCATAGATGTTAAATTCTCCATCTCCTTTTGGAGTAGACATATCGGAAAAAAGTAGCTGTGTTGACCTGTTTTCTTTTGTCTTATCCCAAATGGAAAAGACATTTTTCACGCATACATTGACCTTGCTATCAGGATTATCAGGAAGAAGTGGATTGATTAAACGCTGATCTAAGGCGAGTTTCTTACCATCGTTGGTAATCTTAAGCATATTATCAACATCTGGCTCTACAACCCTATTTCTGACATCATCTGCTCTTTCAGAAAGGCTCTTTAATATTTCCTTTTGTTCTTCAGAAGGCTCTGTTTTAATAACCTCATAGTTAGCTTCAGGTGTTGGAAGATTTAACATATCTGCCGTTTGAATGTCTGCCACTTCTTTAAACATACTCATTAGTTCAGGAAGGTTATAGAATTTAGAAAATCTTGTCTTAACCCTGTATCCTGTACCTTCAGGAGATAATTCAAAAGCTGATTGTGTTTCCCCAAAGGTAGAAGCCCAAGAGTCAAAATGCTCCAGATTATTTTTCTTTAAGCTCTCATACTGAAGATAACGCTGCATGGTATAAAGCTCGGTCATTGAGTTACTTACAGGCGTTCCTGTGGCAAAGACCACGCCTTTGCCACCTGTCATTTCATCCATGTAGCGGCATTTCATAAACATATCGGAGGACTTAAAGGCTTCTGACTGTCCGATACCTGCAACATTTCTCATTTTGGTATAGAGATAAAGGTTCTTAAAGCCATGTGCCTCGTCAACAAAGAGCTTATCAACTCCCAGCTCCTCAAAGGTAATGACATCATCTTTCTTAAAATCATCGTTTAGTTTCTCAAGCCTTGTTTCCAGTTTTTTCTTTGTCTTTTCAAGCTGTTTTACTGTAAAGTTTTGGTTCCTATCATGCTTGTATTCTTCTACATAATTTACGATTTCATCAATCTGATCTTGGATATGCTTCTCCTGATATTCCTTACTCATAGGGATTTTTTCAAACTGCGTATGCCCGATAACAACCGCATCGTATTCCCCTGTAGCAATCTTGCCTATAAATCTCTTTCTGTTTTTCGGCTCAAAATCTTTCTTATCAGCCACCATAATGTTAGCCGATGGATATAGCTGCATAAACTCACGCCCGATTTGTCCTGTTAAATGATTGGGTACAACAAATAAGGACTTACTGCACATCCCAAGCCTTTTACTCTCCATTGCAGAAGCTACCATTTCAAAGGTCTTTCCACTTCCTACTACATGGGCAAGCAAGGTATTTCCTCCATAAAGGCTTCTTGCTATGGCATTTCTTTGATGAGGTCTTAAGTCAATCTCCGTATTCATTCCCTCAAAAGAGAGATTGCTTCCGTCATATTCTCTGTTACGGATAGAGTTAAAACGCTCATTATACAGCTTTACAAGACGGCTTCTTCTTTCCTGATCGTTAAATATCCAGTTCTTAAATTCTTCTTTTAATAACTCCTGCTTTTGTCCTGCAAGCATGGTTTCTTTTTTATTTAAGACAGAAGTTTTAGAGCCGTCCGGATTTACAATCTGGTCAAATACCTTTGTTTCTTTAAGGTTTAAGGCATCTTCAATCAACTTATAGGCGTTTACCCTCGATGTACCAAAGGTCATTTCTGCAAGGTCATTTCCTCTGTCCTTGCTTTTTCCTTCTACATTCCATTCGCTTGTAAGGCTTGAAAACTTAACCTTAATATCCCATCTTGCATAACCCGGAGTTTTCAGCGTTTCAAAAATAAATTTCTCAATATCTTTAATCGGTATCCAAGTTGCACCAAGACGCACATTGATTTCACTTGCTTCAAGCTCCTTTGGAAGAACTTTGGTAAGCTCTGATTTTTGATATTCCAAACGGTTCATTTCATAGCTTATCAGTTCTTTTTCTTTTCCATTTTTTTCATAGCCAAGATGAGGCAGCTCTCTTTCCGTTTGTCTGAGCTTTGATAAGTAGCTATCTACAATGGCAATCTTGTCCCTGATATTCCCACTTAAATATTCATCTTTTGTTACATAGCCATACTTATAGGAATTGCTGCCATTTGCACAAGCAAAAGGTAAATCGCCATCCTCTAAATTAAAGGAAAGCGGTCTGTAAAAGTTTTGCTCTTCTCTGATATTTAGATAGATTTCCCCTCGAAGCTCCTCAATTAAGGTCGTTCTGTCTTTTCCTGTAAGACTTCCCATATAGTCAAAGTCCACATAGCCTTTTTCAGATACCGATAAAACAAGAGCTTCAAGGGAAGTGTCTACATGGTCGATAACCTTCGCCTTTGTGATTGTTCGCTTGGAGAAAATATCTCCCTTTGCCTTAAAGTTTTCTTCTTCATCAAGGATTTCAATGGAAGAAACAAGCGGGAAGTTGCTATCCTCTTTTAAGGCTCTGGTATTACTTAGGTTATTTACAAAGCCATGCTTCTTTGAAAAGTTATCATATACTTCATTTAGTTTTTCCTGTGAAGCCTTGATTTCTTCCTCGCTAAAATCTTCTTTCTGCTTGTAAATTACATCTTTTAAAACAGCATTCAGCTCAAGATAATCCTTGATTTTTTCTTTGTTTTTATCTGATACTTCCTTTTTGATAAAGAGTGAATTTTCTCTGTAATAGACTTCATCATCAATTAAGGTATAAGAAAAGTTCTTTACATCATCAGTTGCAGGGATAGAAGTGATCTCATCATCAAGTAGCTCTACTTCTTCATACTTGGCATCTTTTGAAATTCTTTCTCCTGCAATCTCGATACGCTCCTTTAACGAAGCCATATTGTTCTCTTGCCCTAAAAAAGCTATCGGTTCACAAGTGAGTGTCTTTCCAAATCTTCCGCTTACCTCACGCATTGTGCCAAGCACTTGTTCAGGATGATCAACAAAGTATTTGTTATATGAAAGTCCATTTTCATCTTCTGCAAGGTGTATCCAATCTTCATCGCGCTCTAATACGCTATCTCTTTTCTTTAGGAAGATAATATCCGAAGTTACTTCTGTGCCGGCAACACCCTTAAAGGTATCATTTGGAAGTCTGATTGCTCCTAAAAATTCGGCTCTTGCTGCAAGATAGCGTCTTACACTTTCGTCTTTTTTATCCATTGTTCCTGAAGATGTAATAAAGGCGATAACACCGCCGTTTCTTACCTTATCAATGGACTTGGCAAAGAAATAATCGTGGATAAGAAAGTTATTACGATTGTATTCCCTGTCATTTACCTTATACTCTCCAAATGGAACATTTCCGATTGCTACATCAAAGAAGTTATTGGAAAAGGAAGTTTCTTCAAGCCCCTTAACCTGTATATCACTTTCAGGATATAAGAGTTTTCCAATACGCCCGCTTACCGAATCAAGTTCCACACCATAAAATTTTGACTTACTCATTTCATCAGGTAGATTACCGATAAAGTTCCCAACACCCATTGACGGTTCAAGGATATTTCCCTGTTTAAATCCCATACCTGAAAGCGTCTTATATATTCCGTCAATGACTGCTTTCGGTGTGTAAAAACTCGTTAGGGTAGATTCTCTTGCAGCTTCATATTCTGATGGCGATAGATTTTCCTTTAAGAAGGCTCTTGCCTCTTTCCACTGTCCATCCTTACTTTCATCAAAGACTTCAGATAATCCACCCCAGCCTACATATTTTGCTAAAACTTCCTGAGCTGTAGTATCAAGCTCTCGTTCTCCACTTTCAATCCTATTAAGCATAGAGATTGCTTCAAGATTATTGTTTAATCTCTCACTTGGAGATAACTTTGCAGGGATCGTTTCTTCTGCAATCTTGAAATTGTGAGCCTCATTTTTCTTTATTTCTGCTTCCTTAAAAGTCTTTTCGGGCTTCTCATTGGTCATATTTTCAAAGATTCTATCAAGCTCACTTTCCTTACGATAAGGAATTACATCGGAGCCTGTAATCATACCGCCAAGATATTCGGTATTATCCTTAACCGTTACGGTCTTTAGATTATTCCCCATATCATCAAATCTTGTGATGGTATAGTCTTTCCCCTTATACTTCACTTCATCGCCGATGATAAATTCAGGTCTTTCAAGACTTACTTGTCTTAATAAATCCTCATTATCAGTAAAGGATACAATCGGTATTTGATGATTACCTTGCCTTGCAGGATCAAGCCACAACTCATTTCTTCCTGTGATTTGATTTTTAGAAATCTCCCTTACTTTGTACTCCTCATGATTAAAATAGACGATATCACCTTCTTTAACTGCAAACTCATCTAAAGGGCTGTCCTCTTTTTCGTTAAGCTCTACTTCTTCTTTTTCCTTTAGATAATCTAATAAGGTAGCCTGAAAAGGTTCTGCTTGTATTCTTTCTTCTACTTCTTCAGGTGCTTCAAGCTCTGCAATATTGTCCTCAAAACTGAGTTCTCCATTAAAAACATGGTTAAGCTCCTGCTCATCCATCTGCTTTTTAAGTTCACTGTCTTTCAGTTCTCTAAAGGTCTTTGGGAAATCCTCTAAAACAAGTCTTTGGGCATTTAATTCCTTTAGCTCCTCAAGATTAAAATATCCCCATTCAGGTTCAATTCCTAAAACAAGTCCAAAAGCATCTTTACTTTCCCTGTCATACTCCGTCATATACCAAGTCCAGTTACTTCTAAATGGAATGATGTATGCTGCATGAACCTGTTTGTCTGCTAAGGCTACATCTTCCTGTGCATAAAGCTCAGGCACTCTCTCAAGCATTTCATCAGTCATTAGATTATTTGGATCATCTTTAGAATAATAACTTGGCTCTTTTTGTTCTTCTATCTCATCCTTTCTTTCAATGTCCTTTTCTTCAAGATAAAGATTCTTAGAAAGCAGTTCATCTATATGCTTTGCTACATTTGACCATGTAAGAAAAACATCGTTACAATGATTCTTCTGTAATTTAAGTCCCTTTGCATCGTGCCATTCTCCACTTCCTCTTTCGCCTGAAACAGCATGAGAACCTCCACCAATTCCATACTCGTCTTTTATGAAATTTGCTTTTTCCTGAAGCGTATGGTTTTCTTTAAAATACTTTGTAATTCTTTCTTTCCCTTGATCAAAGCCGCTTCCTCTTGAAATCGTAGCAAGGACTTCATCTTCTGTAATAAAGCCATGTACCTTTGGAAGTTCGGTTAAGTTAGAGATATATTCCTTTCTCGGAATTGCAAGCTCCTCTAATCTCTGGTAAAGGCTATCTACCTTGTGATAATGAAACCTTAGTACATCTTTGTTTTCTTTATATCCTGTCAAAAAGCGACTGTACTCGGAAATAACATTCTTTAGATAGTCAGGATTTTTAAGAGCTTCCGATAACTGTCTTGTTTCTTTCGGAAAGCCACCACCTCTTTCTATAAAGTCAAAATAGCCTTGTGCTTTCCCTTCTTCACTTAAATCGTGGTATAGATACCATAAGGATTCTGAAACTCTATCTCTTTCATAGTCCTGTGCTTCAGAAAGCTCTACATTTGTTGCAAACTCTCCATTTTCCAAAAGTTCATTGATTCTTCTTGCAGCATTACTCCAGCTTAAAATTTGCGTGCTATCTTCTCTTGCAGAAGTTCCATAAGCTAAATGAATACCTTTATCCGAATACCAGGAAGATACTTCTGTTCCATTAAGAAATAAACCGTTTCCGCCTCTAAAGGTATCTTTAAGGTATTCTCCTAATTCTTCTACTGTTTTCCCTTTGGAAAATTCAGCAATAATAGGAAGTCTACCACCCTCATGATTTCCACCGTTTACAAGAATACTGTCAATATCATTTTGAGTAAGAGGTATTGTAAGTTTAATCTGTCCTAATCTGTTTTCAGGCAAAGAAAAAGAAGCCTTGTCAGCTTCTCTTATCTCTTTATCCGTATTTTCTTTTAGATTTCCACTATTTCCTTGATTGTCATTTCTTTGAGAGCTGAAATCATCGCTTTGTACTGCGGATGGCTCTCGTCCTCTATCTTCCAAGCTATCATCAGTTTCGGCTTCTCTGCTCTCATAAACTCTATTGCCTGTTTCTGAATATCCATCAGGTGTCCTATCAGCTTCTTCTCCTTGTATAGATCCACTAACATCTCGAAGTGGCTCTGCTCCTCGCTGTTTGAAAGATAATCCAGCCTCATCACTGCGTACACCGGATTCGGATATTCCCTCATAAAGTCCATCTCTTCCTCTAACTGATTCAGCGTATTCTCTTTGATTTTCTCTATTATCTCGTCCGTACTCTCCATTTCGGAAAATTCGCTCGTTTTCACTAATTCTTTCCTGATCATCTCGTCGAAGTACATTTTCTTCTACCTCCTCTAATTCTTCTTTTATTTTATTATATCCTGCTTCTTTACCTCTTAACACTTCTTTTTGAAGCTCTAACTCTTTGCTTTTTTGAATGGTAGCATCAATTATATTTCCGCTAATATCCGACACCGTTTCTCCAAGGCTCATAAGAGAAATGCTGTCAAGCATTGCAAAGTTTTCCTTTAGAAGCTCCGTATCCATAGGATAGTCTAACTTAAATCTTGAAGCTACTGCATAGCTTACCGAGTTCCTCACAAACTTGGTAAAGGCTATTCTGTCCTCATCGGATATTCTAAGCTCATTCATCAAGCTATCTATCTTTTTATCTCCGTAGAGCCTGCTTAAAGAAAAGATGTTTTCTAAGGTGCTTTCACTTTCTTCATAGCCTTCAACTTTTATCATTTCTTTTAATACATCTCTATGAGATTCTTTATCAAATCTCCAAAGATTTACTTCATTGACATCTCTGTTTTGGGAAACGGTTTGACTTATATCAAAGATATAGTCCACCTTTTTATATGTGCCATAGTCCTCTAAAATGGGGATACCTTTTTGTCCTCTCATAACAGTTCGATTAAAGCGTTCCCTCCAGTAGTCAAACTTGGCACAAGCTGTCGCTTCAGGATTTTTATCATAAATACTTAACTGACTTCTAAAGTCATACCTCTGATTGTTTCCGACAACCTTTAAGAGCTTCAGATACTCTGCTTCACTCTGCAGAATATCTTGTTTTATTAGCTCCAAGATGTTATGAAAATCATTTATTCGCATGTTTACCTCCTTCTTTTTTGCATGAAAAAAAGGCGGTTAGATTTTACTCTAATCACCTTTGTACTACATATTGATATTATCCTTTTATTTCAACTTTTTAATTGATTCACTCTCGGATAATATTTTCATCTGTTCAATTGCTATTGAATTTAGTTTTTCCAGTCTTTCAGATTGACTCATGCCCTCATTTATAAATACCGCATTAAGATTTTCAAGATTAGAAAGGCATACAAGCTGCGATATATCTGCATAATCTCTAATATTCCCTTTTAAATCCGGATTTTCATCACGCCATTCTTTCGCTGTTATTCCAAACAAAGAAACATTAAGAATATCCGCCTCACTTGCATAAATAAAGTTGATTTTTTCTTTTGAAAGTTTTTCGGGTACAAGCTTATTTTTAATGGCATCTGTATGAATCCTATAATTGATTTTTGCCAAATTCCTTTTTATATCCCAGCCTAACTTCTTTTGTTCTTCTTCCTTTAAGCGTTCAAATTCCTTAATCAAATACAATTTAAAGTATGGAGATACCCAAGAAGCAAACTCAAATGCTATATCTTTGTGAGCATAAGTTCCGCCATATCTTCCTGCTCTCGCAACTATACCGATAGAATTCGTTTTTTCTACCCACTGCTTAACAGATAAAATAAATCGGTTAAATCCTGCTTCATTTTTAATTCCCTCGAATTCGGGGGAATTAAAATTGGTATTATACATTTCTTCCCAAATACCTAAAAACTCTATTGTGTTCTTGTTTCTAAGCCATTTTTCTATTAAAGCAGATCCGTTCTCAATATTTCTAACCATATCTGTTAAAGAAATGTAATCCCTATTATCTATGGCAATAATGCTGATTTCTGAACCTTCAACATTTATTTTAGACACATAATCACCTCTCAATCATTACATTGATTATCTTATATTATAGCATTTTTAGGGCATTTTTTCCATCTTAAAATAAGTGCCATCTTACTTGCTATAAGTTGAAACCACTTCTTTTATCTCAGTTTCAATTGCCTCTAAAAAATTTTTCTTTGATGATTTTCCCTGTGCAATATCCGATAACTCCATTTCCCACTTTGCTGTTGTTTCTGCGGATTTAAAGGTACCAGCTACAATCGTTACAAGGCTGATTCCCTTATGTGTAGCAATAAGGTTTTTCTTATCTCTCTCAATAAATCCTTTGAAAATTAAGTTTTCAATAATCCCTGCTCTTGTTGCAGGTGTTCCAAGTCCTTTTCGCTCGACCTCTACACCTTTTTCCAGTGCATCATTACCAGCCACTTCCATTGCTTTCAAAAGCGTATCTTCAGTAAAGTGTTTCGGTGGTGTTGTGTACTTTTCTTTTATTTCCTTGTTTTCAATGCTCAATACATCACCAATGTTCACATCAGGAAGTACCATATCTTCATTTTTCTTAGACTTATATTCTTTAAGATATTTTGTAAAACCTTCATCTTTAATTGTCTTACCTGAGCTTGTAAAAGTAAAGCTATCGAATTCAGCTACAATCTTCGTTGTATTTTCCACTAAAGGATAGCCCACACTTGCGTGGAATTTATCGGATATAAGGAAGTAAACTTTAGCTTCACTTAAAGGAAGTTCTGAAACATCTTCTTTTAAGGAACTGATTGTCGGGATAATAGCATGATGATCCGTAACCTTTTCAGAGTTAAATACCGTCTTAATACGCTCTGTATCAAAATCATTTTTCCCTAAAATGTTATTAACCGTACTTACAATCATATCTTCCGTTAAGCATCTGCTGTCTGTTCTTGGATAGGTAATCAGTTTTTTCTCGTATAGGCTCTGTGCATAATCAAGTGTTTGCTTGGCACTATATCCAAAATACTTATTGCACTCTCTTTGAAGTGTTGTAAGGTCAAAAGGCAAATCAGGCTTTGTTATCTTTTCCTTTTGAATAACATCGGTAATTCCTATCTTATCGCCAACTAAATTGATTAGCTGTTCAGCAGCAACCTCATCATCAATTCTCTCTGTTGATAGTGTAAAACCATTCATAGAAAGTTCGACTGTAAAATATTTTTCTTTCTTAAAATTTGCTATCTCATCATCTCTATTTACAATCATGGCAAGGGTAGGTGTTTGAACTCTTCCCACACTGTAATTTTGCTTGTATAGACACGAATAGAGTCTGCTTAAATTCATTCCCACAAGCCAATCTGCAATCGCCCTTGCTTGTGATGATTCGAATAGATTATCGTAAAAACTTCCGTCTTTCAGGTTATCAAAACCCTCTTTTATGGCACTATCTTCCATTGATGAAATCCAAAGGCGTTTCATCTTCTTTTTACAATTTGCCTGATTGTAGACAAGCCTGAAGATTGCTTCTCCCTCACGCCCTGCATCGCAAGCATTTATCACGATGTCTATGTCCTTATCGTCCATGAGCTTTTTAAGAATCGTAAATTGTTTCTTTGTGGACTTTGCAATCTCATACTTATATTCTTTTGGAATAATCGGCAAATCAGCCATATTCCACTTTGCGTACCTTTCATCGTAGCTTTCCGGATTTGCCATTTTAATTAAGTGTCCAACACACCAACTTACCTTGTATCCGTTTCCCTCATAGTATCCGTCTTTCTTTTTTGTAGCTCCAATCACTTTTGCAATAGAGATTGCAACACTTGGCTTTTCAGCAATTACAAGTTTCATCTATATTTTTCCTCCTGTTTTTCAATATAAAAGGGCGAAAGATTTTACTCTCTCGCCCTGTGTTTTGCACCAAATATGAGATAGTTTTGGGTGCAAATTTATTCCAAATCATCATCTTCCTTATCTTCTGTTTCTGCTTTATCTACTTCATTTTCGCTTTCTTCCGCTTCTGAAAAGAAATCATCATCTTCCTCCTCAAAGCCTTCAAGCTCCTTATCTTCCTTTTTCTTAACGACCTTAAAATAATATCCTGCACCTAATGCTCCTGCTACTACAAGAATGAGAATTAAGTAGGTTCCTGTATTACTGCTTTCTTCCTTTTTTACAGGTTTAGGTTCTTCTTTTTCAGGTTCTTCCTTTGTAATTTCCTGTTTTGGAGCTTCTTTCTTTTCAACCATATTAAGAAGATCATCTTCGTATACTTCTGTTAGGAGCATAACATTCTCGCTATCCTCATCGTGATTGATGATTAAATGGAAGGTCTTGCCATTCTTAGTAGTAAAGGTAACAAACTGTCTTGCATCCGCTGAATACATATCCGTTTCTCTCTTATCACTGCTATCTCCATGATGAATCGGATAATCCTTGTTCGCATTATCCTTATTTTCCGTAACAGTTCCTCTTGCCTTTGATGGAGCAGAAGCAACTCCTTTATTGGTATTTACATTCTTACTTGAACCATCCATAGAGGAATCCTGACTGCTGTTATTGGCAGGTTGTTTCGGTGTCAGCTTATTGGGATAACGAACTTCTTTTTCTTTTCCATCGGTCTTGCCAACATTTGTGTCCTTTGTAATCTTTCCTGTATTATCCTGTGATGATGAGCCTTTACCCATATTACTTACCGATGTTTGAGGTAAGTTTCCTGTTCCTGTTTTCATTCCAGAGATAGGGCTGATTGGTGTTACAACAGGATTATGCGTAACAGGAGCTTTGCCAACCTCATTCGTCTTTTTCTCAAGCTCCTTAATTTTCTCAGTTAGCTTGTCTATCTCCTTCTTCATATCTGCTGATAAGTCTTTATCGTCTTTGCCCTTTTCAAGTTTTTCCTTCAGCTTATCTATTTTTTCCTCAAGGTCTTTGATTTTCTCCTTTTGCTTGTCGCTTAATTTATCCTTGTCCTTAATCTCCTGATTTAGCTTATCAAGTTTTTCCTGAAGTTCCTTAGATTCCTTTTCCATTTTGGAAATATCATCTTTGCTAAGCTCTGTTTGAGTTCCCTTATCTTCTGTTTTTGGCTTTTCCGTCTGCGTCTGAGCATTACTTTCTAACTTCTTTACAATTCGGATAATACTATCGCTTCCATCTCCTTTTACTGTATAGTTTACAAAATCGTCATTAAAGCTCATGTTATCAGGAAGCATTTCAAGATCAGACGCATCAATCACCTGATTTTTGTCAAAGAAAGCTGAATACTCCTTATATACCTTTCCATCCTGATATTGATATTTGACCTTTACTTCACTTTTTGTCTGACTTTCCTGATCCTTAGTATCCTTATTGTCTGTTTGAGCTGACGCATTCGCTACTCTCTTATATAAATCCTCTAAAGGTAATTCAAGGTAGGGTACACCGGTATGAAATCTATTCCATGTTTCAATAATCAGCTTGTCCTTAATAATCTTAATTTCTTTGACATTATTGATATTTGGATTTGCTTCCTTTACTCTGCCAATAATAGCGTTCTTTGTTTCCTCTTTAAGCTCTCCCTCATAGTCAACTGTTACTTTCTCAATTTTTCTATTTAACTGTAAAACAGGGCAGGTATAGACAATGACATTTGCTTTCTTTCCTTTTACAGTTCGTTCTTCCGCATTTTCTGTAATATCTCCAATATAGTAATTATCCTTATCTCTTGGAGAAACGATACTTGTAAAAGCACCTGTCCCTACATTGTGAATTCGATAATATGGATAGGGTTTCTTTGTCATGTATCTTAGATCATCTAACTCATTTTCCTTGTCCATATTCTCATTGGTAAAGGTTTCATTATACTTATCGACAACTACACCTCCCTTTTCTTCAAAAGATTTTGATAAGGAAAATTTAAAGTTCAATGGCTGACCTTCTTTATTTTCTTTTCCGACATAATAAAATCCTCTAAAGGTGTCATCTGAAGTATGATCCTCGAATTTCAGTTCATAATATGTTTCATATTTTTCAGGCGGTTCATTTGACGCAAATACTGTCTTTGCACCAACTTTTAACACCCCTAAAACTCCACCCATTAAGAGGGTAAAAGCTACAACAATAGCTGTAATTCTTTTATTTTTCAAACTGGTTTTCATTTGTCTTCTCCTTTTTCACTTCTGCTTTTTCTCTGTTTACTTTTGCCATTAAATCACTGATTGTAATGTTGTTCTTTCTGCAAATGGCAATAATTTCTTCGTTTTCAAATTCTTCCTCACGAATGAACAAAGGCTCCAATTCTTCATCAATTAGAGCCTTTTTATCTTTTAATTTCTTTATTCTGTTTTTTACTGCTGTAAGTTCTTTTTTCAAATTGTGTCCTCCTTATCTGTTTACATTTGGCGGAAAGCCGAAACCTACGGGATGGTGCTTGCAGAAAGTTGCTATCCAATCATCTAAGGTAGTTACTCTGATTCGCCCGATATTATCTATTACCTTGCCATCGCCTATATAAATTCCCACATGACCATAGGTAAGTCCTGCTGTACTTCCGCTACTACTACTTTCAACTGCAACAAGCATTCCTACCTTGAGTTTTGATTTATCTGATGTAAAGGTGTAGTTTCGGTACATATCACAAGCATTTCCTCCGATATATCCAAGTCCTGCATTTTGATAGACCTGCGACACCCACATAGCACACCAGCCTGCACCCGGAGATGGCGTAATGTATGCAGCATTTACAATCTTCTTTTGAACTTCCGTAGAAGCCTCATACTCTTTTCCACCTCCGATACCTCCATTGGAAGCAATAAGGTCGCTATTACCAAAGGCTTCTCCCATATTGCCTTGAGCAAGGAATAAGGCTTCATAGTGTTTTAGATTGTCAGGATAGTTCGCAAAGACTTCTCTGATGATACTGTCCATTTCCCTTTTATGAAGGGTTACAATGAGTTTCTTGTACTCGTAAGGTTCTTCATGGCTTTCGGTATATTCATTTCCATCTTCATCGGTATAGGTTTCTGTAACTGTCCTGTATCTGATTTCTACTTCTTCCTTATACTCAAGGTCATACATGGACTTAAAAAGCTCATTTAATACGGAGCTTACTTCCGATACATTCTTTACTTCTCCGCACCTTGATGTAATGTAGGATAAAAGCTCATGGACATTATGACCGATGTACTCTGTGTTATTTAGGATGTACTCGTCATATCCGGGATAATTCTCTTTGACATGATCAACCTCGTTTTGAAGCTCACTTTCCATAGCGGAAAAGTTCTGATTGATTTCATTTAGGACATTTGGCTTTGACAAATAGCTTGTTGTAAGAACAGAACTTGTGGAGTTCATAAAGCCTGTCATTCCCGTTCCTGCAAAGTTGATAAAGAAAGTTCCCAAAATAATAAGACCTATGAAGATAATCATAAGTCCCTTTGCTTTTCTTAATATGACTTCCTTTGAACTTTTAAGACTGCCTATAAGCCCTTCCTTAATGCGATCTCTAAGCCTTGACTTATTCTGCCTTTTAATGGAATCTTTCATCTGCTTTCGCTTCTGAAATCGCTTAAAGTTATTTGCTTTTTGATACTCCTGTGTCTTTTTTAGCTCCTCTTTGGCATCTCGAAACTCCAATTTGGATTTTCGCTTTCTGATTTTATAGTCCTTATTCGTAAGGTCATATCCTTTCTTCGCCTTTTTCTTATCAGAATATTTCTTTATGCCATGAATGAGTTTCGAGCTTGCGTCCGCTGTCTTTTCTCCTGCTTCCACCCCTTTGTTTTCATCGCTTCCATGGGATAAGTAATCTCTTACGGTTTCACTTCCTTTAGCAAGTCCTGAAAGGGCAGATACTTTTACCATATCTTTCTTTAGCTTTTTCTTCTGCTCTTTAGAAAGTCTGCTATGAACTTTTTCGCTGACAGCATCTGTTCCCGCCTTTTTACCTTCAGTCTTATTTTCCTTTGATACATCTTCTTTTTTTCTTGTATAAAGGCTTTCGGTGTAGTTTTTCCTCTTATGCTTTCTCTTTTTAGCCTCATAACTTTTAGAGGAACTTCCAATAAACTCATCTTTTTTATGGAGATTATCATCCACATCATAAGTTGACTCAAAATAGTCGCTGTCCCTAAAGTCATTGTCATATCTATCTATGATTCCGTCATTGTCGAGGTCTTTTCCTAAAGGATCATAGATTATTCCATTTTTAACCTCCGTAATATAATCCGATCTTCCTGTTTCAGTGACAAAAGCTACGCTATCCTTATCAGAAGCTCTATACCTTGCATTTCTTTTGGAAGTTTTTCCGTTTTGTTCAGTTTCTATGCTTCTCTTACTGACCTTTTCATGCACCTTATCTTGAAATCGGTCTTTATCATGGACAATTTTTCCTCTGTAATCATCGTTATGCTTTAACTTACTTTCTTCAGGCTCTATACTGCCATTACTTTGCAATGTTTCCTTTTCTATCCTTGCTCTTTGCCTTTCCTTAAAGTCCTTTTTCAGTTTCTTTCCCATAAGCCTACCTCACTTCTTCAGGCTTGGTTGTCATCTTCTGATAAAGGATTGTGTCTTTCGGGAACTTATCAAGGAAAGGAACAATGGTATTTCCAAAGAACAAAAGTCCTTCTCCTGCATTGGAATTGGTTACATATTTTAGCTGTGGCTGTGAGATTTTAAGTTTCCTTGCTAAAATTTCTCTATCGCCGGAAGCCTGATTGAGCATTAAAACAAAGTCCGTATTATCAAAGATATTTTCAATTTCTTTACTCATCAGTAGGTCTTTGACATTCTGTGTAATGCCTGTCGGGATTCCTCCCCACTTACGAAATCTTTTCCAAATCTCTACGGAATAGGAAGCTGTCTGCTCGTCTTTTAAAAGCAAGTGAAACTCGTCGATATAGTACCTTGTAGCCTTATTTCCTCTGTTTTGCGATACCTTATTCCATACCTGATCCTGAATAACAAGCATTCCGATTTTTTTAAGCTGACTTCCAAGTTCCTTAATATCAAAACAAAGAAGCTGCTTATTTAAGTCCACATTGGACTGATGGTTAAATACATTAAGAGAGCCTGTTACATAAATCTCCATTTCCGTTGCCAGCTTTTTACCGACTTTTTCTTCCTGATTTTTTAACATATCATATAGGTTTTGAAGAATGGGCATATTACAAGGCTCTGGATTTTCGAAATACTTTTCATAAATCTTAGGAAGGCATCTGTCTATAACCGACTTTTCTTCTGCTGTAAGACCACTACCGCCAACTACTAATTCAAGCATCGACATAATGAAGTTTGCTTTGTCCTTTAGTGGTGCGTCCCCATCGCCATAGTTCATATTGATGTCAAGGGGATTTAGATAGTCTTTTGACTTACTACTGACCTTTATGACTTCTCCTTTAAACTGACGAACAAGGTTTCCGTACTCGCCTTCTGGATCGCAGATAATCACATCATCATCGGTTGTAAGAATGGCATTTGCCATTTCTCTTTTTGCACTAAAGGACTTACCACTTCCCGGAGTTCCGAGAATTAGACCGTTTGGATTTTTCAGTTTCTTTCTATCTGCCATAATCAGGTTATGGCTTAGGGCATTTAGTCCGTAATACAAACTGTTCGCCGAATTTATGAAAAGCTCCTCTGTGGTAAAAGGCATAAATACTGCCGTAGATGATGAGGTTAGTCCTCTGTCAATTTCAATCTTATTTACCCCAAGTGGAAGTACACTGATTAAGCCCTGCTCCTGTGAGTGATCAAGCCTTTTTAACTTGCAATTATGCTTATTGGCAATAGAGCTGATTTGAGAAATGGTATTGTCCAGCTTTTGAATTGTCCTTGCAAAGTTCATAAAGATAATGGTTACAACAAACATTCTTTCATCTCTTGTCTGGAGGTCTTTTAAGAGGCTTTTTACATCTTCTCCATAGGTGATTAAATCACTTGGAAGAATGTCCATATCATAACCGCTTCTTACAGCCTTTTTATTCTCCTCAATCTTCATCTTGTCAATATCGGTATTTTTTCTTTTTACCATCTTGATGGCTTCCGACTGTTCGATTGCCTTGATATGAAAAGAGATATTGATGTTATCATCTATATCCAAAAACTCAGCAAGCATACGGTCGGAAAGCTCACTTGCAAGGATTTGAAAATGACTTGCTGCTCCGATAAATTTTCCAAACTTAAAATACCTTGACGGTGTAAAGTTAAATTCATCAGGAACAATGTATGTCTTTGTGCTTTCTTTCTTCTTTAAGTCCTTATATGAAAATTCAAAGGTCTTATTCGGATTTAAAACATCATGAAGTATCTTCAGCCTTTCCTCTCCGTTAAGGCTTTCTGCTCTTACTCCCATACTTTTAAGACTCGATAATATATCTATCTCCAGTCTTTCCAGTTTTGATGTTGCCTGCTCTAAATTATCCGCTTCCACTGTAAAGGTTACATACTTTGATTTTTTCAGTCCGTTATTTCCCTTTACAATCTGACTTTTGAGCATTTCTCTAAACTCAAGGCGAATATCGTCAAACCCGTCCTTTTTATCCGGTATTTGAATAGCTGATTTCATTTCTTCATTTCTGCCAAGCTGATTGATATATGAAAACTCTATGCTGACACTTGGATCAAAGGAATTAAGAAAATTTGCAAACTGATTAAAAATCAAATCTCTATCTTCTTCTAAGGCAAGCTGATAGTTTATATCCTCAAAGGCAATACTCTTATTAAAATGCTTTTCATCAATCTGACATATCCCGCTTTTTAAGAGTCTAAGATAGGGAATGGTATCTTCAACAGTGTATCTTTTCGGTTCTTTCCTAAAGATAAGGTCAAGTAATCCGCCCCTATCTTTTTTAGACTTTCCCTTATTTTGCTTTAAGTCCTGTTTTTGACTTCTTAACTTCTTTTGGTTTTGTTCTAACTTTAGCTGCTGAATTTTTCTTTTGTCTTTCAAGATAAACCTCCTTTCTCACTCTTTTTTGTGGCTGATAAAATTTATGAAGGTAAATATACTTAAAGTATTTCTCAAAGCTAAGTCCATCCTTTTCAAAAAGAGTGGTAAAAAATATAGGGAGAGTAGACACAATGAGAAAGATGACTGCTATATCATTTGGAACAACCTTTCGCATAAATAAATAGATTGGTATTCCAATCAGTCCTGCAATCGTAAAACCTATCAGTTGTCTTTTTGTCAGGTTGAATGCAACCTTTGTTTTTACCTTCTTTAAGTCTTTTGGGATAGGTACATACGCCATAACTTACCTCCCATCTTCTTTACCCTTTGAAAGCTCCTCTATATGCTCATATACGGAGCCGATTTCTTCCTGAATACTTGCAATCTGTTCATTTGTACTTCTGTTATATCTTTCCTGCATTAGACAAAAATCATTGTGGCAGCGACCGATGTCTTTTGTTCTTTCTTCCAAGTCCTCCACTTTGCTGTGAAGCCTGATTCTATCCATTACTGCCAAAATACCTGTTCCAACTGCTACTGCTATCAATACTGTTTTTCTTTTGTTCATCATATATTTCCTTTCTTTTAGTGTGCATTTAATACGCTTTTGGCCAGTGTTCCGCTCTTTAGCATCATTAACCCCAGCAAAACCGCATATCCAAGTATCGTAAAGGTACTTGTGTGTATATCTGTTATCTGTATTGTTTTAACTAATACTGCGTATATTCCAAGACAAACCATTAAAAAGAGTCCTTGTAATCCTATGGCAAATAAGCCTTTGATATAGTTTGTTCCGATTTGTCCCCACTCTTTGTTTCCCATTGTGGCAAAAGGAATGGCTGAAACGGATGAGTAAACATAAATCTCAAACATTCTGCCGTATACCACAAGCATAATCACAATGGAAATGACCTGTATTGCCACCTTTATGAGCGAGGTTTCAAAGAGTATCATGACAAGCTCTCCAAGACCTTTATCTTTTAAGCCTTCTACCATCGTTACAATCTGATCTCCGGAGATAACGGCAGAGGTGTTAATTACCCCTGCCGCTTTATTTACCATGTGCTGTGCAACATCAAAGACTGCCATAGAAAACTGAAAAGCATGGGACACTAACCATACGGCAATCCACATCTTTATGATGTACTTGAAAAATTCAAAGGTATCTGTATCGTGCATATTGTTCTTTTGCATAACCATATTGATAAGCTCGATACAAAGGACTGCCGTTATGATTAGCCCTGCAATGGGGATAATGACAGAGTCGTTAATGCTTTTGATAAAACTAAAAACCTGTCCGTTCCACCCCATCGGTGTCTTTCCCACATCCGTTGCAATCGCACCAACTTTATCGTTGATGTCAAGAAACATGGACTCTAAGTTTGCTTGGATACCGCCCAGTAGAAGATCTTTGAAAAACTCCTCTATCTTGTCGAATATCCCAAACATTTAATTTCTCCTTTTCTTCTTACTTGAGTACATTTGCAAGAAGCGGAATCAGCTTTAATCCGATAAGGACAATGCCGCCTCCTGCCATAAGCTGCTTAATGCCCTGAGATTTTGCACCCGATAGTGATAGGTAATCCTTTGATGTTATCTCCGGATTTTCCCCCACTTCACACCGTGCATGCGACTTTCACCGCACACGGCGTTCCATCACAAGAAAGATTTTCACGTTTTAACTAAGACTTACACACTTCGTAACAAATTATTTTTTTCTAAATTAGTGGCAATCCTGCCATTTTTCTAAGCTTATTACATTTCTCGATCTGCTTGACCGTTAAGCCAAGCTCTTTTATATATTTTTGGATTGTATCTTCTTTTGTTGCATGGATAAGTATATGAACTGCTTCTGTAACAAGAATTAAGTTGCTATAACTGTCTGTACCGCCTTGTTCAAGCGGTATCTTGTGATGGCAATGTATATAGTTTGGTGTAAGTTTTACACCTGTTACCCCACATCTGCCATATTGAGCTGCAAAGAGCGAGATTCTGTTGTCTGCAAACTCTATACTCTTATCAAGTACAGGATGTCTCATCAACCAAACAAGTGTATCTACATCGATTTGCAGATTTTTATGAATAAAAGCTCTGCCCTTTACAGTGTATTTATTTACAACCTTTTTCTTGTGTTTTGCGTCCTTTGTCCTAATATATCCAACTGGAATTAGCGGATGTCCATTAAGGAAGCGAAGCTGTTTACTTTTTCCATATTTTTCTTTGATAAATCCTTTGTTTAGCATTCCACTGGTTTTAATATCAAGTCTGTTGTTCATCTGCTTTTTAATGTGAAAGGCTATTTTAGCAAAGTCCAAACTTACATTTGTTGCTATTTGGTAGTAATTATGCAAGCCTGAAACAGTGGCATTATACTTGGCTATTGCTTTGTACTGTTCCTTTTCGTTTGCAGGTCTTTTTATATCCGCAACACATTTAGAAATATTTTCTTTTGCATTTTTCAGTGCCTTATCACTTATATGCGACTGTACAACAAACTTTTTGCCTTTTGGTTTAACCTTAAGCTTAAATCCTAAGAACTCCGAATACCTTTGTTTTAGATTTGTTATTTTAGATTTTTCTTCACTCACATTTAGTTTTAATCTGTCTTGCAACCATTTTGTAACTGCCTGATAGGTTCTTTTTGCATCGTAGTAATTACGGCAAAATATCTTAAAATCATCAGCATACCTTACAATGTATATTTCTTTTAGGTTGCTTGTTCTTAAAGCTCTGTAAGTATGGCTTTTTATCTCTGTTCCTTGACTGTTCGTTCTCTGTTTATATGGATAATGCGTAGGCATTGTCAGCCATTGAGATGAAACCCACCAATCTAATTCGTTCAAGACTACATTAGATAGTAGCGGTGATAATATTCCGCCTTGTGGTGTTCCCTTTGTTGGTGTAATTACCTTTTTATCGGGCATAACTATGTCTGCTTTAAGCATTTCCTTAATGATACAAAGTAACTTTTTGTCTTGGATTCCTAAATTCCAAAGCTGCCTTATGAGCTTTGCATGATATACGTTATCGAAAAATCCTTGTATATCAATATCGACTACATAGTGTAAGTGCTGTATCTGCATTAGTCTTGCACATTCTGCAATAGCGTGTTCCGTACTCCTGTTAGGTCGAAACCCATAGGAACTGTCATGAAACTTGGCTTCACATATCGGCTCTAATATTTGCAAGATACATTGTTGTACAATTCTATCTACAATAGTTGGTATTCCTAAAGGTCTAATTTTCCCATTAGGCTTTCGCATTTCCACTCTCTTTACAGGGCGTGGCTTATACCAATGAAACTGTTTTTGTATGAGAGAAATGTATTCCTCTTCATTTAGCCTTGATAGATGTTTTATTGTTCTGCCATCTACCCCAGCCGTATGACTTCCTTTGTTCCCTTTTATACTACGATAGGCAAGTTTAATATTTTCTCTTGAAGTTATCAACTCCATTAAATTTGAAAATACTTTATTATTACCGCTATCTTCATATAAATCATCAAGGACTTTTTGCAAGTCATAGTATTCCGTATAACGGATTTTGCTTTGTTTCAGTGTTTGTTTCGAAGTGGACACAGTCACCATCTCCTTTCGGATTTGATTTTCTTTGTCATACTCGAAGCTGTGTTTGTCTTAATTTCAGTTCTTGTACTTTCCTGTGACTGGTGGCTATCCCTCCACGAACTTATTATTTTCGCTTCATAGGTACTGTGCCACCACTTTCACCGAGATAAAGAATGGTTATATGCTGTTTTTTTTCAGTCATTTTCCCATTCAACACTTCATTAGCATTAGACTGCTTCCATGCTCTTGGCTTACCACGTTCCGACAATCTTATCTTTGAATACGTTTAGGTTCTTCCTCTAAGCCTGTGTTTAGTTTTCACCATATCGCCTGTAACGATATATGGATTTTCATAACAACCATTCTTACTCATCCACAAACACCCCATCTTTGATGGGAATTGCCGTTAGGCAAATTCAAACGTTTAGACCCTTACATTCGGAAGTACGTCAGTGCTTTGGTATACACATTCTCACCATGCGTATTCGACACCCGACATATAGGTAGCACCGTCCACCTCTGAACAGCTTTCGTGTCTGATGTTAATATCAGTCTTACGGCTACTCTCTGCCGACTTCACCGAGCTTTTGACAATGAAATAGTCTAATATTCATTGCCAATCGGAGTATCAGTGTAGGCATTTCAGGGCGTTACCCCGTCATTCTACCTATCAGATTGCCAGTTCTCCTAAGTTTTGAACTTTCAGTCCTTCGACTTAGTGCATAAGCTTTTCACTTATGAACGTGTCGCACGATTGTCATTACCATAACCTTCCATCAGGTTAATAACGCCCCATGCTCCAAGTCCTGCACCTACTGCCATAACTAAAATCTTTAATACATTTACTGCCTGTGTAAAAAATTCCATAATTTATTCCTCCTCGTTTTCTTCTTTCTTTTCAATCTTGTTGTATGACTTCACAACAAAGTTTTTGTAAGTCTTTCCGTCTTTTTCACGCTTCTTGAAGTAACCAAAGATATGAATCAAATCGCCCTTTTCAAAGACTTTTGCTTTCTCCGCTTTTTCTCCATAAGCGGCACAGTTGATATATTCCTTGCCTTTCCCATACTTTTTTACAAGCGTAAAGTTTACAACTTCAACAGCTTCTCCCTCTTTGTCAAAACTCGAAAAAGTTGGTTCTGCCAATAAATTGGCATTGATGTTAATCATTTCTTGCTTCATTAAAAATTTCTCCTTTTCTTTTCAATAAAAAAGCGATCGGAGTTTTTCTTTTCCAATCGCTGATACTCTTGCTATTTAGTTTTCCTTAGTGGGACTTCTTATCCTTACCATCTTTCCTCCTGATTTTGAGTAATAAAAAAGCAGCAAATCTATGTTCGTTAGACTTACTGCACTCTTGTAATAACCGTTTCTCTATTTAATTTTGCTTTCCCTTTTCGCTTGATATATTCCTCAATATCAAAGGCATTTTTCTTATTAAAATCTTCAAGTAACTTGTAATTCTTATGCTTTGTAATATCGAATTTGTCTGACAAAAACGGTCTGACACCTCTAAGCTGAAAGATACATTTACTGCCATCCATAACCGTTATCTCATCTTGACTCATCAGTTCCTTACCTGTCTTTTGATAATTCAATCCATAACTATTGGCATTGGAGCGTGTTTCCGATGTGTTATACAGGTCTATGGTTTCTTTTCCCAATGTTTCAGATAGCTCTTTTAGAGTTGTTTTCTCCTTTCCACCCAAGAATAGCGTACTATCACAGTTACCTACAATCGTATCTGCATTGTCCTTGTAGATTGACTTTAGCTGAGATTGTGCCTGCAAGATAATACTTGCTGAAATTTCTCTTGAACGGATTGTCGCTATTAACTTCTCAAACTTCGGAATTAAGCCGATATTGGCAAATTCGTCAAGCAAGCACCTTACATGAACAGGTAATCTTCCCCCGTACTCGTCATCTGCCTTATCGCAAAGTAAGTTAAATAGCTGTGAGTACATGATAGACACCACAAAGTTAAAAGTATCATCTGTATCAGAGATAATAACAAAGAGTGCTGTCTTTCTATCTCCAAGTGTATCAAGCTCAAGTTCATCTTCTTTCATCAAGTCCCTAAGCTCTTGAATATCAAAAGGAGCAAGCCTTGCACCACATGAAATAAGAATAGACTTTGCTGTTTTTCCAGCAGCAAGTTTATACTTTTTATATTGCTTAACTGCAAAGTGTGTAGGCTCTTTCTTTTCCAATGCTTCAAATAGCCTATCAATGGGATTCATGTATGTTTCATCATCTTCCCTGACTTCTGAAGCATCTATCATATCCAGTAGTGTCGCAAAGTTCTTTTCTTCTCTTGGAGCTTCATAGAAGATATATCCGATAAGAGCTGTATAGTAGAGCTTTTCGGCTTTCACCCAAAAATCTTCTCCTGCTTTTTCTCCCTCTCCCTTAGTGTTCGCAATAATTGTCTGCACCAGTTTCAGTATGTCTTTTTCACTTCTGATGTAAGCAAATGGATTGTACTTCATACTCTTTTTGAAGTTGATGGTATTTAAGATTTTTATCTCATAGCCATTATCTTCAAGCATCTTGCCACACTCAATGACTATTGTGCCTTTTGGATCTGTAACACAATATGACGAGTGCATTTGCATTAGGTTTGGCTTTACATAAAATCTCGTCTTTCCGGAGCCAGAACCACCAATAACAAGTACATTCTTATTTCTTGCATACTTTGGATTTGCCGGTCTGCCATTCATGGTTAATCGCTCTGTTTGAGTAAGCAAGATATTGTTTTGGAACTTTTCATCCACATACGGCTCTATATCTTTTCTCGTTCCCCATCTTGCTGAACCATACTCTTTCCCCTGCCTAAACTTTTTTGCATTTTTCCCTTTGGTATAGACAATAAATTTAATTAGAGCTGCCACTCCCACGCCCATTAAAATGTCAGAAGGATGAATACTTGGAATAAAGCTCATGGTATTAAGTTCTAATATTCCTTGAAAGATTTTGTCTATCACATCTCCACCAGTATAGGCTCTTACATGATGAGAAAAGATATTGCCAACATAGAAAAATGCAAGATAGGGAATATTCTGCTTTAGCAACTTTGCCTTATCTTGCACCTTAAATAAGCCTTTGATGTCTTTTAGTATCTTATCTATCATAGGCTCTGCTCCTTTTGTTTATTCTTAACTTTATCTTTAGAAACAGTGTTCTTTGCCATCTCCTTGAACTTCTCAATATTCTTGTGGATAGATTCTTTTCTTTCCGTTTTCTTTTCTGATTCTGCAAGAGCGTGTTTGAAGGCTTTATCCATGACTTTCATGTCTTTTGCCTGAAAGAATACGGAGTATTTACCGCTTTCTTTATCTTTCATCACCGAAAACTTTACCCCATACCGATTAAGTTCCTTTTTCAGTTCCTTCAGCTCTGCTTCTTCTACCGGAATTTCTTCAAGCTGTCCCTTTTTAACCATATCTTTGAGCTTTACTTCATTTCCGTTAGCATTAACCAGCTTTTCCAGTCCTCCAAGTTTTTCAGCCTCTTTCATCAGTTTCTTTAATAAGTTCAGAATTAGCTTTCCTGTTACTTTAGCAGCTTTCACTTCCATGTTAAGCGTTTTTCTTGCGATTTCTTCATTGATCAAGTTCTCTCACCTCCAGTCAGTAATCTTTCTTTATTCCTCTTTAATTTTTCTTCCTGAATAACTTTTCTGTAATCTTCTCCAAGTACCATCACAGGAATACACATCTCGATAATTCTTGAGTAAATTCTTTGGTATTCCACACTCTCCGTACAGTTTTCAATTTGGCTGTATGAAAGATTTGTGGTAAAGATTGTTGGCTTATGCTTTAAGTACCTGTTATTCACAATGTTATATACCTGCTCTTTGGCATAGCTTGTATCCCTTTCAATTCCTAAATCATCTAAGATGAGAACGGAAGTGTTTACAAGGGATTCGATATATGCGTTTTTATCAAGGTCAAATCCGCCTTTTTGAAGTTCGTTGATTATTTGTGAAAAGTTTCTAATCTTGACGCTTATCTGATACTGTTCAATCAGTGCATTGGCAATAGAGCAGGCAAGATAGGTCTTTCCGCTACCCACCGAACCATAAAACAAGAGTCCGATGTTTTCTTTTTTCATCAGTTCGTAATCTTTTACAAAATTCTTTGCGATGATAAGACTCTGATTTTCTTTTCCCTGATAGTTTTCAAATGTATATGCCCATTGAATCATGGATGTGAAGCAGATACTTTTTAATCTCTCGATTTCAAGCTGCTTTTGTCTTTCTTTTTCTTTTGCTTCTCTATCTCTATCGCATTTACAAGCTGTCTTAAATATCATCTGCTTTCCAAAAAATTCTAATGCTTTTCCATCTTTTCTTTCATGGCACACTTTACAGTAGGCGTGTCCGTCTTTGATGTATTCTTTTTCAGGATTGAAGCTGTATTCCACATCTTCTATCATCACTTTCTCTAATTCTTTAATCATAAATGTACTCCCTTGTTATATTCCTCCCATGTAGGGATATTGGTTTTTTTCTTACTTCCCTGATCTTTATAAAACCAAGAAAGAATTGTTGCTTTATGGTCTTTATATGTCTTTCCAGTACTTTGAAGATAGGTTGATAATCTCTCAATGTAGTTATCAAGCTCTCCTGCCATTTTTATTTGTAATTCGCCTATATCCTCATTCTTTAAAAAAACATTTTGAAATGTTCCAAGTCCGTTTTCCCCAAAACTATATTCTCTCTTACTATACTTACTCTTATTATTCTCTATATAGTTAGAGTCAACATTTTGAACTTCCTGAAGTTCATTTTCTTTACTTCTGAGGTTAAAATCTTTTACTTCTGAAGTTAAGTTTTTTGACTTCTGAAAGTCATTTTCTTTTACCGCTATTATGCTCATAAAATCTTTAACATAAATGACATTCGGCTTACCAAGTCCAAGCCTTACTCTTTCAATCAGTCCTATTCCTTTTTTGCTGTCTAACTCGTCCAATGTTTTTATGGCAGTAGGCTTTGAGATATTTCTTCTTCTCATAATTTCTTCAACAGTAAAATAGATAAATACTCTGCCTTCCTTGTCCACCCAGTTATTCTTAAAGGACATTCCTGTGCGTTTCAAAAGCATGGAGTATAGGATAATGGCTTCAGCAGACAGTCCCTTAAATTCTTCTCCGTCTACTAATATTTCAGGCACTTTCAGAAAGTTAAATCGCTCTGCTTCTCTGTTATAGAAATAGTCAAAGTCCATGCAAGATCACCTCCCTCCTTAAAAATTTGCAAAGAAAAAGACGATAGTTTTTTCATCTATCGCCTTTGGTAACCATTTTTATGAAATTTTTTAGATTGATTTTATTGCCTCATTGATACCTTGTAAAAAAGCTATAACAGTTGCACCAACCATCGGTATTCCGTATGGACTAACTAAGAATCCAATAATCAATGCTTCTATTCCGATGGTAACTTCTTTTTGCAGAAAAGATGCAATTGCTCCAAATATACAAAACATCATCAGCAAATATAGTAGGGCTGTTCCGATACCAAGTAGAAATGTCAGAAATGCTGTGAGGATACTTAACACCAAGCTAATTGGGAATAAGATTATTTTTATTATCCATCTCATAATTTCTTATTCCTCACTTTCAAAAACATTCTTTGTATCTCCACACACCATATCAATGCAAACATTCACATCCATATAATTTTTTAAGACTTTTTTTCGTCCTCCCTCTCCGTCTTCTACAAATACATAATGTTTGTAAAACTGCTTAAAATGCAGGATTTTCACGATTTCACTCTTTGTATCAACGCTATGCACTCCACATGGGAGGTTTTTGGGAACTGGTCTACTATTTCTAGTTCTTCTATTTCATAGCCTCTTTCTTTAAATACTCCGAGATCCCTTACTAGGGTTACTGGGTTGCAGGATATATACAAAAACTTTTCTGGGTCGAAGTCTATAATTCTTTCTATGGCTTTTGGGTTTATTCCTTCTCTTGGTGGGTCAAGGACTATTAGGTCTGGGTTCTTGTCTAATTCGTCTAATACTTTTAAAACGTCTGATGCTATGAACTCGACGTTATCTATTCCGTTAAGTTTTGCATTTTCTCTTGCGGCTTCTACTGCTTCTTCTACTATTTCTACTCCTATAACTTTTTTTGCTGACTCTGCTAGGACTTGGGTTATGGTTCCTGTTCCTGAATATAAATCAAAGACTAACTTGTCCTTTGCGTCGATTTTTTCTCTCGCCATCTTGTAGAGGACTTCTGCTGATTTTGTGTTTGTTTGGAAGAAGGAGAAGGGACTTATTTTAAATCTTAATCCAAGGACTTCTTCTTCGATGTGGTCCTTGCCGTAAATTAATTTTATTTCTTCTGGCACTATGGCATCTGATAGGGCATCATTCTTCACGTGATAGATTGATACGATTTGTCCTTTGAGGTCTAGGTTACGTAAAAATCTTATAAAGGCTTCTTCATCAAGCTTGCTTTGACTTGATGTTGAAAGTAAAATCATTATCTCACCCGTCTTTGTTGCCTTTCTTATTAGGAGGTGACGGAGGAATCCTTCGTGTCTCTTCCTGTTGTATTGAACTTCGCCAAGGTCTTCAAAATAAGTTCTCACTTCTTCTCTTATTGTGTTAAAGTCCTCGTCAACAATCTTGCAGTCTGTGGTGTTTATGATTTCATGAAATCTATTCTTCACGTGAAGTCCCAAGGACAAGGGTCCACCCTTGTACTCGTCGCCAAAGGTGTATTCCATTTTGTTCCTATAGTTCTTGTGGACTGGCGAAGGAATAATTTCCATTTCTCTTTCGATTCCATTTTCTTTAAATAAGTTTTCTATTAATTCTTTTTTGTATTTAAGTTCCTCTTCATAGCTTAGGGTTTGGTAGCTACATCCGCCACACTTTTCAGAGTGAGGACACTGACTTTCTATTTCTATGTCAGATCTTTCTATTATGTTGAGAAGCTTGGCCTTCTTTGACTTCTTGCCTCTTACTTTTATCTCAACTCTTTGTCCAACTATGCCACCCTTAAAGTGGTATTCTCTATCTTCAAAGCTTCCTCTTGATAGGTTAGGAAATCTTGATTTATCTATTTTAACTATGATACTCATTTCTTCACTCCTTTAGAGAAATTATATCAAATTAAATATGTTGCCTCAATTTAATAGCTTAAGAAATATTAGCTACAATTTTTAATTTTTTTATAGTCTTTAATTTATATTTTTCTTTTATTTGGTATAATAAATTTGACAAGACTTTGTTAGTGGGTAGTCCCACGAAAATTTTTTGGAGGTATTATATGAAAAAATCATGGTTGGTATTGCTACTTGCAATGCTAATGACTCTTACTGCTTGTGGCGGTAACAAGAAAGAGGCAAAAGCTGATGGCGAAGGTAATGTTATTGAAGATTTAAAAATTCAATTTGTTCCTTCAAGAGAACCAGACGAAATTGTAACTAAGACTGAACCACTTAAGGAAATCTTAAAGGCTAAGCTTGCTGAAAAAGGTTACGATGTTAAGAACATTGACATCACAGTTGGTACAAACTACGAATCAACTGGTGAAGCTCTAAGCGCTGGCTCAGTTGATGTTGGATTTATCCCTGGTGGAACTTATGCTATCTACGATGATGGTGCTGAAGTTCTTCTTACTGCAACAAGAAAGGGTCTTTCTATTGATGCTGAAGATCCAAAAGAATGGAACGACAAGAAGCCTACAGAAAAGGCTGAAGACCAAGTTGACTTCTACAGATCACTTATCATTGCTGGTCCATCTGCAAAGGGTCAAGAACTTGCTGCAAAAGTAAATAATGGAGAAAAATTAACTTGGGAAGACCTTGCAAGTGCTAAATGGTCTGTAATGGGATCATCTTCATCTGCTGGTTACATCTACCCATACCTATGGTTACAAAAGAATTATGAAAAGGGTCTAACTGATCTTCCTTCAGTTGTTCAAGCTGACTCTTACCCATCTTCTATGGCAAGACTTGCTTCTGGTCAAGTTGATATTATGGTAGGTTTCTCTGATGTGAGAATTGACAACGCTGAAAAATGGCAAAAGGAATTTGGCAAGACTAAGTCTATCTGGGACGAAACAAATGTAATCGGTGTAACTGATAAAATTTACAACGACACAATTTCAGTTTCTAAGAACTCTGAAATTATGACAGATGACTTCAAAAAAGCTCTTCAAGATTCTTTCATTGAAATCGGTGAAAGCGAAGAAGGTAAGGACATCATTGCTATCTACAGCCACGAAGGTTACAAGCCTGCTGATGACAAGAACTATGATGGTGAAAGAGAAGCACAAAAATTATTAAGAGAACTTAAAAATTAAGAAAGGGCTTCATTAGAAGCTCTTTTTTATGAGGAGAATTATGATTGAATTTAAGAATGTAGATAAAGTTTATCCTGGTGGATTTAAGGCCCTAAAAGATATCAACTTGACTATTAAGGACGGAGAGTTCGTTGCCATAATAGGAAGGTCTGGTGCTGGTAAGTCTACCCTTATTAGAACTATAAATAAGATGCACGACATTAATGCGGGGACTCTTACTGTTGATGGAGTTGACGTAAAATCTCTAAAGGGAAAGGACCTTCGCAAGTTCAGGAGAAATATTGGTATGATCTTCCAATCCTTTAACCTTGTGGAGAGAATTTCTGTTATTAAAAACGTAATGTCTTCCTTTGTTCCTGATTTAAATCCCATCCAGTCACTTCTTGGAATTTATCCAAAGGAATGTAAGCTAAAGGCTCTTGAAGCTCTTGAGCAAGTTGACATCCTTGACAAGGCCTTCGAAAGAGCTGACAACCTATCTGGTGGTCAACAACAAAGGGTTGCCCTTGCTAGGACTCTTGTGCAAAACCCAAGCATTATCCTTGCTGACGAACCTGTTGCAAGTCTTGACCCAGTAACTGCAAGACAGGTTATGGATTATTTTAAAAAGATCAACGAAAATCTTGGAATCACTATCCTATTAAATATCCACCACGTTGAGCTTGCCCTTGAATATGCCACAAGAGTTCTTGGCGTTCGTGATGGCGAAGTAATCTATTATGGCCCAGCCAAGGATGTGGACGACAAAGTTTTAAAATCTATTTATGGAGATTCCTTTGAAGAAATAAAAATGGAGGAAGTATGAGCCTCTACTACAAAATTTTTAAACCAAAAAAACATACCTTAAAGTCTGGTAAGGAAGTCTATGAGAAGCCAACTTTGACAATACCTGTACTTATTCTCTTGCTCCTATTTACCATCCTTTCTGTAAGGGTTACAAATTTTTCACTGGCAAGCCTTGTGAAAAATATTCACAAGCTCTTTGCAATTTTATCTCCTATGTTTAAGCCAAATACATCCTACTTCCCTTCAATAGTGGGACCACTTTTTGACACAATAAAGATGTCCTTCTTGGGATCCTTCTTGGGTGCAGTTTTGGCTATGCCCTTTGCCTTCTTGGCATCAAACAACATGGTAAATAACAAGGTCATAAACTGGATTGTTAAATTACTTTTCTCAATCCTACGTACCATTCCAACACTTGTGTCTGCACTTATAGCAACTTATATTTTTGGACTTGGTGCCTTTGCTGGTACAGTTGCCATATTTTTATTTTCCTTCTCCTATGTTGGAAAGCTAACTTATGAGCAAATCGAAACAGTTAACATGGGAGCCTTTGAGGCAATGATCTCCATGGGCTTCACTAGGACTATGGCATTTTTCAAATCTATTGTGCCAGAGATCCTTCCCTTTTATTTATCAACTGCCCTTTATAACTTTGAAGGTAATGTGAGATACGCTGCCATCCTTGGTTATGTTGGTGCCGGTGGACTGGGACTTCTTATTAACGAAAACATTAACTGGAGAGACTACAACCGTGTGGGCATGATACTCTTGATGCTACTTCTAACAGTATTTGTCATTGAAAATATCAGCTCCTACTTTAGAAGAAAGTTGAATTAATATGTCAGAAAAAGTAATAGAAAAACTAAAATCAGAACCGAAAAATCATGGCTACATCTTGATGATTGTAGCAGTGGTTTTATTTATGATAATCTGGTCATCTTCTGTAATTAATTTTGATTCTGCTACAAAAGATGGGATGGAAGTAGCCAAAAATATTATTAAGGGAATCTTTAACCCAAATAGGGATATGCTCTTTAACCTAACTACAAAGGGTGTTCCTTACCTACTACTTGAAACTATTTGTATAGCCTTCTTGGGTACTCTTGTGGGCGCAATAATTGCCATGCCACTTAGCTTTTTGGCATCATCAAATATTGTTCCAGCTCCAGTGGCTTACCTAATTAGGATGTTTATTATCCTAATTAGGACAATTCCAGCAATTGTTTATGGGCTTATGTTTATTAGGGTAACTGGACCTGGCCCTTTTGCAGGACTTATGACAATGTCCTTTACATCTATTGGTATGCTTACAAAATTATTTTCAGATAACATAATGAACCTTAACAAGGCAATACTAGAGTCCTTCTCATCAATTGGAGCCACAACCTTCCAAAAGATTCGCTTTGGTATAATTCCACAACTTTTTGCCAACTTTGCATCAACAACAATTTATCGTTTTGACATAAATTTAAGGGATGCTTCAGTCCTTGGACTTGTTGGAGCAGGTGGTATTGGTTCACCACTTATGTTCGCTATTAACTCCTACAAGTGGCGTGAAGTTGGGGCTATCCTCTTGGGACTAATTGTTCTAGTTTTATTTATTGAATACTTCTCAACAAAAATAAGATCAAGACTAGTGGGTGAAAAATGATTTTAAAAATAATTCACACATCAGACTTGCATGGATATTTTTTCCCAACAGACTATCTTGATAGAGAAGAAAAAAACACAGGTTACCTGTCTATATTAAATAATATAGCAAAAGATGATACGACTATCTTAACTGACGGAGGAGACATCCTACAGGGGTCTTCCTTCGCCTATTATGTGAAAGAAAATTTAAGCTCAGAAATAATTGCAGATATAATGCAAAATGTTGACTACTACACACTGGGCAACCACGACTTCAACTACGGCTACGACTACCTAAAGACTTATGTGGAAAACATGAAAGGCAAGTTAGTTTGTGCCAACGTCATAGACAAGACTGGGCAGATTAAGTTTGAGCCCTTTGCCATAAAAGAAATTGATGGCCACAAGATTGGGCTTGCTGGTGTGGTTACAGATTGGGTAAACCTCTGGGAGAGAAAAGAAAATCTTGTGAACTTCGAAGTCACAGATGCCTTTGAAGGAGCAAAGAGGGCCCTTGATGGACTTAAAAAAGAAAATACAGATTTTAATATTTTAATCTATCACGGCGGTTACGAAATCGACTTAGAGAGTGGCAAGAAACTTTCAGAAACCACAGAAAATATTGGTGGGAAACTTGCAAAAGAATTGGACTTCAACCTAATCTTGGCAGGCCACCAACACATGGAGATTGCTGCTTACATTGGCAAGACCCTTGCTATTGAAACTCCAGCAAATGGATCCAAGGCCGCCCTTGTTGAAGTTAATCTTGCAACAAAAGAAATGCAGGCTTCCTTCATAGAACCAAAGCTTGGAGACAACGCCCTAATAGAAAAATATAAAGGCGTTGAAGAAAAAGTCCAAGACTATCTCGATGTGCCAATAGCAAAGCTCAGTCGCGACTACATGCCAGAAAACAGGATAAAAATGGCTCTTAAGGGTTCAGACCTTGCAGACCTAATAAATAAGATTCAGTTGGACTACACGGGAGCAGATATTTCTATCACTTCCTTTGCCAATGTTATCTCAGGTCTAAAGAAGAACTTGACCACAAGAGACGTCCTAAACACTTACAGGTTCCCTAACACAACAGTAGTACTTGAAATTGACGGCAAGACGCTTAGAGCTGCCCTAGAACAAAACTTTTCCTACATTGAGTATGATGGATCCTATAAAATTTCAAAGAAGTTTTTGGAACCAAAGGAAGAACACTACAACTTTGACTACTTCTACGGAATAGACTTTGAAAAGGACCTTACAAAAAAAGTTGGTGAGAGAATTGGCAAAATTTTCTTCAAGGGCAAGGAAGTTAAAGACAAAGACACTTTCTCCCTTGTCATGAATAACTACAGGGCCACAGGAGCCGGCGGCTTTGATATGTATAAGGACCTAAGAGTAATAAAAAATTACGACAAGGAGACCTCAGAGATCCTCTTAGATTATTTTAGAAAATTATAGAATAAATTTGAAAATTTTATAAATGCAAAAATAAGAGACTTCGGTCTCTTTTTTTTGACTATTTAATTTAAGATTTATAATTCAGAAAAAATTCTTTGACTTTAAATTCACTCCCAATAAATTTAGGCAAAAAAATAAGACAGTCGCCTGCCTTATTCATAAAGATCTCTGCCTCCAAATTTAATCTTGCTATTATTTAGAGCCTTCTTTTGTGGATAGTTGTAATTAGAAATCATCGACCTAAAAAGCGTAGCAGCTTCTGACCTCCTAATTGATCTTGCGGGATAAAAGTTACCATCAGAATAACCTCTTAGAATCCCTGCATCCACAAGGGCGCCTACATAGCCCCTTGCCGAAGGGCTTATCCTTGCCCTGTCGCCAAACTCATTTGTTGAAGCTTCCCTCGGTGATAGCGAATAAACATACCCAAGAATTTCTGCAACCTCTTCTCGTGTAATTTCCCTATTTGGATTTAGCCTACCAGTTGTTGGTGTAATGTAACCTGCCTTTATGCCCTTAGCTACATCATTGTAAAACCAATCAGATGTACTTACATCAGAAAAAGTCACAGTATAAGTCTTATCATAACCCACTAGAGAATTTACAGTGGCATAAAACTCTGCTCTTGACATGTTTTCATTAGGTTTAAAAGTCCCATCTTGGTAACCAGACATAATCTTCTTGTCAGTTATAAAGTCGACTGAAGCTTCTGCCCAATGACCTCTTGTGTCTCTAAAAGTTCTTGCAGATACAGTGCTTGTCAAAATCAATGCTGAGGAGATAATGATCAATGAAGTCTTTTTAAAAATCTTCATCTTTATCACCTTCACTCTTATTATATATCAAAGTCCTCTATATAACAGGTTTTCTATTTTAAGTTTCTGTTACAAAGGATTTTTTGATGTAACACTCTTGCAACATTAGTTCATTTATTATCATAATATAATATTTTATCATTTAGTCTTTGGATTTTAAGCCCTAAGATGAGGTAAGTTTGTGAAAATTTACGACTTTTTAATTTCTTACAGCTTAGTAAATTCCTATGGCTCAGTAAATATTTATGGCCTTATAATTTCCTATGACTTAATAATTTTCTATGACTTTGTAAGCTTTTATAGCCCCGTAAGTGTTTATGACTTTACAAAAAATTGTAGAAGCTTTATCTTTCACTAACTTATATAAAGTTAAAATAAAAAGAAGAGTCCTTTAAACTCTTCTCAAAAAAATTATTGATTTTAAATTCATTAAAATTTCTCATCTTTTATAATCTTACATAAGATAACTTATTTATTAAAATTATGCAAATAAAAAGAGAACAGATTATGTATTCAATAACTGTTCTCTAAGGGAAGAAAAAAGATGATGAAGTTTTCACTTCATGTATATTGTACTTTAGTTAATAATTTTTGTCAACATTTTTATGAAAATATTTTCAAATATTTTAACTTTTCTATATCGGCTTATTTTCAATCTTATACAAGTTTTTAGTCCTATCTATTAAGAATATTATGAATATATTTTCACAGACTTCCCTGCACGCTTTTTTATGGTAGAATGATAAGAGAGGTGATATTTTGTTAAAAGATATAATTTTAAAAAGAAGAAGCGTTAGAAAATATAAAGACAAAGAAGTTGACAGAGAAAAGTTAGAAGAACTTTTAATGTATGCTTCCATGGGACCAAGCAACGGCAACTCCCATCCAGTAGAATTCATAGTAGTTGATGACAAGGAAAAGATCGAAGAACTATCCAACATGGACTCCTTCGCAACTCTTTACCTTAAAGAAGCTCCAGTAATTGTAATTGTCATTGCCAACACAGATATTTGCAAAACTTGGGTCGAAGAAGCTTCACTTACAGCAGCCTACTTACAACTTCTACTTGAAGAAGAAGGTCTATCATCATCTTGGATCAACGTAAAAGAAGGAAACACTGCTGGCAAAATTTCTTATGAAGAATACTTCCAAGAAAACTTTGGCGTGAAAAAACCTTACAGGGCTCAATGTCTAATACCACTTGGCTACAAAAAATCAGGCACAAAAGACCACGAAGAATTTGACGTATCCTCAAAGGTACACTACAACAACTTTTAATTTATGAAAAATCCGATTAAGTCGGATTTTTTTATTTTCAGAATTTTTGCAATAAAAAAGATCCACCTCAAGGTGAATCTTTATTCTTAATTCTTATTTAAATAAGCTGACAATAAAGTCTATTAATTTTTCCAAAAAGCTCTTTGTGTTTTCAACGGCTTTTTCTCCCTCTGGAGAGTTCAAAAATTTTGCAGCCTTGTCCTTGTACTTAACAGCAGTATCAGCCACTCTGTCCCAATCAACATTGGCATTTTTCATGTTGTTAAAGAGTCCAACAAGCTTGTCCTCTTGTGACTTTGTAAGATTTATATCTCCACTTTTTGCAACACTTTCGATGATTAGTCTGACTTCTTTCTCGTCCTTTGGCATATTCTTTGCCATAGCATCCTTGATTTCATAAATTATGTCGTTAGTCTTTTGATCGCCAAGCTCTTCAGATAATTTTGTTTGAACAACTAGCTCTTCATTGGCAACCTTCTTTAGGTTTTCTGGGAGTTCCTTGCCTGTGTTCGCTTCATAGGCCTTTAGGATTCCAGTCAAGGCTGCTGTACCGCTAACCTTTCCTGGTGCAGTTACATAAATATCAGCATCTTCAATACCTACAGTGTTGAGGGCATTGATAAAGGCATCTTCCTTTACAACTCTTATGTTGTCTGATAACTCAATAGTTAGTCCGCTACCAGCTTTTTCATATCTCACAATGGCAGAGGAAATGGCCTTGTTTCCAATTTCCTTCGATGACAAAACATCGCCAAGATACTTGTATTCTTCTGCATTAGTAACTTCGATGATCTTTGCATCTTCGCTTGCCTTCATCTCACGAAGCATTTCACTTTTTTGACTTTCCTTTAAGTCGGCACCAAGTGTTACGATCTCATCCCCTTCTTTTGCGAAAACAAATCCTGGCAAAAGGGCAAGAGAAAGTGATGCCACTAAAATTTTATTTCTTATCTTCATAACATCCTCCATTTTTTATTATGATACCATTTATATATGAATAATACTTAAAAAGTATGTGAAATTTATTCATCACTTATTAAAAAATTATTAAAATCTTCTGGGCTTATAAAATTTTAAAACTCTTGTCTTATAAGTTTTTAAAACCTCACAAATAAAAAAGAACTGGTCACCCAGCTCTTTTTTTATTCTTCATGAAATCTCAACATATCTTCAAAGATAAACCACATGTCCTTTACTTCATCTTTTTTTGATGATGAGAAGGGAATTATATTTTCCTTGTGCTTGACGCCAAGCTTTTTGGCAATTACTGAAATATGTTTATCTACTTGAGATTTTTTTATTTTGTCTTTTTTTGTTGCTATGACTATTCCCGAAAAGCCCGACTCAATGATGTAGTCATACATTTGCTTGTCAAGGGCTGTTGGCTCGTGTCTTATATCAACAAGTAGGATTGTCTCAACTAAGTTGTCCCTATGCTCAAGATACCTGTTTATAATACCTGCCCATTTTTCTTTTTCAGTCTTGGCAACTTTTGCGTAGCCATAGCCTGGTAAGTCAACAAGTCTTAGGTCATCATTGACCTTATAAAAGTTTATTGTCCTAGTCTTGCCTGGTGTTGATGAAGTTCTCGCAAGATTTTTTCTATTTAACATTGCATTTATAAAAGATGACTTACCAACATTGGACCTGCCGGCAAAGGCAAACTCCTTAATGCTTGTGTCGGGGTATTGCTTTTCTTCTACTGCAACTTTTTCTAGTTCTGCCTTATTTATCTTCATTAAAATCACCTATGGCAATCTCTGCCACTTCTTCAAACTTGGAAACTGGTCTCACGTCTAATCTTTTTATTGCTTCTTCTTCAATTTCCTTTAAGTCTCTCTTGTTATCTTCTGGAATTATTACAGTCTTAACCCCGTATCTTTCTGCTGCCAAAAGTTTTTCCTTTAGGCCGCCAATTGGTAAGACCTTCCCACGAAGAGTTATCTCTCCCGTCATGGCTACGTCATTCTTAACTGGCTTCTTTGTTAAAGCAGATAGGACTGATGTCGCTATTGTGATACCTGCTGATGGACCATCCTTTGGCACTGCTCCTTCAGGCACGTGGATGTGGATGTCTCTTGTGCTCCTAAAGTTTGGATCAATCTTAAACTTGTCTGCATTGGATGCAATGTGAGAGATGGCAGCTATAGCTGACTCCTTCATAACATCTCCAAGTGATCCTGTTAGGGTTAGCTTGCCCTTGCCAGGCATAACTGTAGTTTCTATTACAAGACTTGTTCCTCCAACTTCTGTCCACGCAAGTCCATTTACTGAACCAACTTCTGGAGTTTTTTCTGCTTCAGAAATCCTGTAAATTTTTTCTCCTAGATAGTCCTCGATGTTTCTCGTAGAAACAGAAACCTTGTCTAAATTTTCTTCCACAATCTTTAGGGCAGCCTTCCTAACAATTTTTGAAATTTGTTTTTCAAGTCCCCTTACTCCGGACTCACGAGTGTAGTAATCTATTATGTCCTTGATGGCCCTATCAGAAATACTTATATTTTCTTTCTTAAGTCCATTTTCTTCAATTTGCTTTGAAATTAAATATTTTTTTGCAATATTGAATTTTTCATCAGGAGTGTATCCTTCAAGTTGGATCACTTCCATCCTGTCGAGAAGTGGTCTCGGAATAGTTGACCTTGTGTTGGCTGTGGCAATGAAAAATACCTTTGATAGATCAAAGGGAAGTTCCAAGTACCTATCTGTAAAGGAATTGTTTTGTTCTGGGTCAAGAACTTCTAATAGGGCTGAGGCTGGGTCGCCCTTAAAGTCATTGCCCACCTTGTCTATCTCGTCAAATAAAAATACTGGATCATTTTTTCCAGCCTTCTTCAAGAGAGAAATTATTCTTCCAGGAAGTGCTCCAATATATGTCCTCCTGTGACCTCTTATTTCTGCTTCGTCAGTTACACCACCAAGGCTCATGCGGACAAATTCCTTATTAAGAGAATTTGCAATTGACTGAGCAATGGAAGTCTTGCCAACTCCAGGTGGTCCTACTAAGCAGAGGATTGGTCCCCTTCCCTTGTCGCCAGATAAAATCCTAACGGCAATAAATCCTAGGATTCTCTCCTTAACTTTTTTAAGTCCGTAATGCTCGTCATTTAAAATTTTTCTTGCTTCAGAAATATCTCTCTTTTCATCTCCAGATTCGAGCCAAGGAAGGTCAAGAATCCAGTCAAGATAATTTATTAAAAGAGAATAATCTGGCGACTGTGAGTTTAAGTTGCCAAGCTTCTTAACTTCTTTTAGGGCCTTTTCCCTTACTTCATCAGGAAGGGCCTTCTCTTCAATTTTTTTCTTGTAAGACTCTGTTATCTCAGCTTCGTTTTCTCCGTCGCCAAGCTCCTTGTGGATTACCCTCAACTGTTCCTTGAGATAGTATTCCCTTTGGACATCGTCCATTTTCTTTTTAACCTGGTCGTTGATATTCTTTTCTATAGAAAGAATTTCAATTTCCTTTTTCATAATCTCATGGAAGACCACAAGTCTCTCGTAGATATCTGTGGTTTCCAAAAGTATCTGATAGTCCTGTAATTTAAAATTCAAATATCCCACAACTGTGTCAATAAATCTTGATGGGTCATCTGTGTCTGCAATATTTGAAATGAGTCCTGGGAAGAATTTATCATCAAGAGATGAGTAGGCTTCCAAGTCACTAAGAGCAAGCCTAAGGGCTGCTTCAATCTCTTCCTCTTCTGTGAAGTCACTTTCCTTGTCCTCAAGGATTTTAATTTCTGCTTCGATCATCTCTTCTGTGATGTCGAGCTCAGAAATTTGTGCCCTTTCTTCTCCTTCAACAAGGACTCTGACAATTCCACCAGGCAGTTTTAAAATTTGTTTTATAGTAGCCACAGTCCCAATTTCAAAGAGGTCTTCCCTCTTTGGATCTTCGATTTCAAGTTCTCTTTGGGCCACCAAAAATATTTTTGAATCCTTCATCTCTGCAGCATCAATTGCGTTAAGAGAAATTTTTCTCCCGCAATCAAAGTGCATCACCATGTGGGGAAAGATAACTAGGTCTCGAAGTGGGATAAGTGGTAATTTAATTTTATCCATTTTTCACCTTCTAAAAAAGCCGTGGCAACCACGGCTAATTATTTATTTATTTTTTTATTAATTCAGCAGGTGCAGTTCCTTCTACTGATTCCTTTGTTATTTTAACTGCTTTGATGTCATCTCTTGAAGGAATTTCGTACATGACATTCATAATTGTGTTTTCAATAACGCCTCTTAGTCCTCTTGCTCCAGCCTTCTTTTCTATTGCCTTTCTAGCAATATAATTTAGGGCTTCATCATCAAAGATTAAGTCAACGTCATCAAACTTTAGAAGTTCCTTGTATTGTTTTACAAGGGCATTCTTTGGCTTAGTTAAAATTTCAACTAGAGCCTCTTCATCTAACTCTTCAAGAGTAATAGTAACAGGAAGTCTACCAATAAGTTCAGGGATTAAACCAAACTTCAATAAGTCCTCTGTTTCAACCTTTTGTAAAATATTTTCTTGTTTGGCTTTTTTATCTACAATTTCAGATCCAAAGCCCATAGAAGACTTGGCAGTTCTGTTTTCTATAATTTTATCAATTCCGTCAAAGGCACCACCAACAATGAATAGGATGTTAGAGGTATCAACTTGAATAAATTCTTGTGAAGGATGTTTCCTTCCACCTTGTGGAGGAACATTGGCAATAGTTCCCTCTATAATCTTTAGGAGGGCTTGTTGAACACCTTCTCCACTTACATCTCTTGTGATAGATACATTTTCAGATTTTCTAGCAATCTTATCTATCTCGTCAATATATATAATCCCCTTTTCTGCCCTCTCAATGTCATAATCAGCATTTTGAATAAGTTTCAAAATAATATTTTCAACATCTTCGCCTACATAGCCAGCCTCAGTTAAGGTTGTGGCATCGGCAATGGCAAAGGGAACATTTAAAAGTCTAGCAAGAGTTTGTGCAAGTAGGGTCTTACCAGAACCTGTTGGTCCAATCATAAGTATGTTGGACTTTTGAAGTTCAATGTCACTGCTAACCTTCCTAGTTGATGAAATTCTCTTGTAGTGGTTATAGACTGCAACAGCAAGAGCACGTTTTGCATCTTCTTGCTTTACAACATATTGGTCCAAGATTTCCTTGATCTCAGCAGGCTTCTTTAGGTCAAAGTCCTTGCTGATTTCATGGGGAACTTCATTTTCTAGGATTGTGTGGCATCTTTCGATGCACTCGTCACAGATATTGACATTAGGTCCGGCAATCAATCTATTCACTTGGTTTTGCGTTTTGCCACAGAATGAACATCTTAAAATTTCATCTGTATTAGACATATTTCACCTCAAACCCTTTTTTCAATAACTTTATCGATTAAACCATAATCTTTTGCTTCTTGAGAATTTAACCAGTAGTCCCTGTCAGTATCTTTTTCGATTTTTTCTAGGTCTTGACCAGTTCTCTCTGCAAGAATTTCATTTAACTTATGTCTAATTTTTAAAATCTTTTCTGCATTAATTTGGATGTCACTTGCTTGACCTTGTGCTCCACCAGATGGTTGGTGAATCATAATGTCAGAATTTGGAAGAGCAAATCTCTTACCCTTAGCACCAGATGCAAGTAAAAATGCACCCATTGATGCTGCCATCCCAATACAGATTGTTGACACATCTGGCTTTATATAGTTCATAGTGTCGTAAATTGCAAAGCCTGCACTTACAGATCCACCAGGTGAATTAATATAAAGTTGAATGTCCTTGTTTGGGTCCTCAGCTTCTAAGAACAAAAGTTGGGCAACAATTAGATCTGCCATGGTGTCATTTACTTCGCCACTAAGAAAGATAATTCTATCCTTTAAAAGTCTTGAGTAAATGTCATAAGATCTTTCGCCTCTATTAGTTTGTTCTACTACCATTGGCACTAGTGCCATTTAATCACATCCTTGATTATTTATCTTCTTTTACTTCTTCTATATCTTCTTTAGTAATTTCCTTTGGTTCAACAAATTTTGCCTTTTCAACAAGAGTTTCAATAGCTTTTCTCTTTTCAAGGTCATCTCTTACAACGTCCTTGTTGTCGTTAAGCATATATTCTCTCATTTTTTCCATGTGGTCTTTGTCGTCCTTGAAGTATTCTTCAACAACCTTGTTTACTTCTTCTTCGATTTCTTCATCAGTGATTTCAATCTTCATTGCTTTAACAAGAGCTTCTAGGGCAAGGTCATTTTTAACAGTCTTTTCTGCTTCAGGTCTCATAGTCTTCTTGAAGTCGTCAAGGCTTTGACCAATCATCTTGATGTAGTCTTCAAAGCTAATTCCTTGAGCTCTTAGACTTTGGTCATAGTTTCTAATCATGTCGTCGATTTGAGAGTTAATCATTCCTTCAGGAATGTCAGCTTCAATCATTTCACCAATTTTATCAATAGCTCTTCTTTGTTTTTCCATTTCAGAAGTTGTCTTGAATTCTTCTTCTTTTTTCTTTCTTAGGTCAGCCTTGAATTCATCAAGAGTGTCGAATTCAGAGATGTCTTTTACGAATTCATCATCAAGTTCTGGAAGTTCTTCATAAGAAATAGAATTTAATTTGATTTCGAATTTGGCGTCTTTGCCAGCAAGATCTTTTTGGTGGTAGTCTTCTGGGAACTTAACAGTGATGTCAAATTCTTCGCCAATCTTGTGTCCAATTAATTGTTCTTCAAAGCCTGGGATAAATGTGTTTGAACCAATCTTTAAGTCTTGGCTTTCAGCTTCTCCACCTTCGAAGTATTTTCCGTCAACAGAACCCTTGAAGTCGATATTTACAGTGTCACCATCTTCTACAGGTCTGTCGTCAACATTGATGATTCTTGCGTTCATTGCTCTTTGGTTTTCAACTTCAGAGTCAATAAGTTCGTCAGTTACTTCAATAGTTGGGTCTTCGATTTCGATTCCTTCGTAGTCTTTTATTTCAACTTCTGGCTTAACATCAACAGAAACTTTGATAAGAAGGTCTTCAGCCTTTTCAATGCTTTCTTCATCAATGTCAATGTTTGGTTGGTCAACTACCTTAAGATCTAATTCTTTAACAGCTTTTTCATATTCTTGTGGAAGAAGTTCGTTGATTGCATCTTCAAAGAATACGTCCTTGCCGTACATATTTTCGATCATCTTCATAGGAACATGACCCTTTCTGAATCCAGGAATTTGGAAGTGTTTTTTGTTTTTCTTGTACACTTCGTTTTCAGCTTTCTTTATATCTTCTCTTTTTAAAACAATGTCAAAAAAGACAGTGTTATTTTCTTTCTTATTAATTTCCATTTCAATTGCCTCCTCGCTTCTCGCGTTTTTCACATCTCTATATTATAACATAAGTTATTTTAAAAACCTATTAAATACCTCTGTCCTTTAGTATCTTTGAAAGAATTTCCATCTCTTCATCATTAAGAGTTACACCCTTGGACATCTTTTGGTGGTCAGGGTCCCATTCTCTTAAGTCATACTTAGCTGGTCTATCGTTAAAAGAAACCTTGTTAAGTTCCTTAGTCCAGCCCTTAGCACTTTCAGATAGAGTTCCCAAGTGTTCAGTAATTTCAAATTTAAAATCGCTCATCTTATCTAACCTTTTCTACTTCACTTAAAATGTTTTTGATTGCCTCATCAGCAGAAATTTCAGAATTTTCCATTTCTCTTCTTGTAGAATACTCAACAATAGATTCTCCTGACTTCTTGCCGCAAGTGATCCTTAGTGGAATACCAATAAGGTCCCTATCCTTAAACTTAACTCCAGGTCTTTCCTTCCTATCATCAAGTAGGACTTCGACACCCTTAGCTTCAAGTTCCTTGTAAATTTTTTCTCCAAGAGCAACTTGTTCTTCGTCTTTAGTGTTTACTATAGTAACAATTGCTTCATAAGGTGCCACAGATATTGGCCAGATGATTCCATTGTCATCGTGGTTTTGTTCAATAACAGCTGTAACAGATCTTGTTACACCAACACCATAAGAACCCATGTAGAAGTAATTTGCCTTGCCATTTTCATCAAGGTAAGTTGCATTTAGAGCTTCTGAATACTTAGTACCCAATTTAAAGATATTACCAACTTCAATACCTCTTGCAAACTTATAGACTTCATCAGTTCCTGGGACCTTATCCCCTTCAGCAACAAGAAGAAGGTCATCAACAACTTCTCCTTCAAAGTCACGACCGTAGTTTGCATTGATGTAGTGGTATTCACTTTCGTTGGCACCAACAACAAGGTTGTCCATCTCAGTGATTCTCTTATCAAAAATCATCCTAACATCAAGGCCAAGAGGACCAGTGTAGCCTGGCTTAGACTTAATAGCTTCGATTTCGCTATCTTCCATCATCCTAATGTCGTGTTCAGCAGTACCAGTGTAAGCAACAAGCTTAGCAAGATTAAGTTCCCTGTCTCCAGGAATAAATACAAGAGCAGGTTCATCGCCTAACATTAAATCAATTGCCTTGGCACACTTCTTTGGGTCCACCTTTAAGAAGTTAGCAACCTCTTCAATAGTGCTAGCATTTGGAGTGTGAACTTTTTCTAAGTCCTTCTTGTCTTCAGCTTGAGGAAGAATATACTCAACAGGAGCCTTCTCTTCAGTAGCACCAAACTTGCCAGACTCAGAATAAACAATTACACCTTCGCCAGTTTCAGAAAGGGCAATAAACTCGTGAGAACCAGTACCACCCATGGCACCATTGTCGCCCTCAACAATCTTATAATCAAGCTCAAGTCTGTCAAAAATCTTTTCATAAGCTTCGTACATATTCATGTAAGCAGTGTGAAGAGTTTCTGGTGAAGTGTCAAAAGTGTAGGCATCCTTCATGGAGAATTCTCTCGCCCTATTAATACCAAACCTAGGTCTCTTTTCGTCCCTGTACTTAGTTTGGATTTGGTAAAGATTAAGAGGAAGGTCCTTGTAAGACTTAACCTCATCCCTGATAAGAGTAGTGAAATATTCCTCAGCAGTAGGTCCAAGGCAGAACTCCCTATCATTTCTGTCTCTTAACTTAAACATCTCTGGTCCAAACTTTTCCCATCTACCAGACTCTTTCCATATCTCAGCAGGTTGGATGGCAGACATTAAAATCTCCATAGCACCAGCCTTATCCATCTCATCACGAACAATATTTTCAATTTTTCTAATAGATCTATAGCCAAGTGGCAAGTATGTATAGACACCACTAGCAGATTTTCTAATCATACCTGCCCTTAGAAGAAACTTGTGAGATGCAATCTCAGCATCTTGTGGATCCTCCCTAAGAGTTGGCATATACAGTTTTGATAATCTCATATTACCTCCATAATAAAAGTATTATAATAAATAAAATAATATTCTACAAGTTTTTAGGTAAAATCTCATAGCACGCTGTTTTTATTATACTATAAAGACCCCAAGACTTCACAAAATTGTTAGATTTAATTAGAAGACTTTGCAAGTTTTCTTCTATTAATAAATAAAAAATTTTTGACTTGTATTGTTTAACGACCTTGCAAAAATTTATTACTCTTCATTGTTTTAACGACTTTATAAAAATTTATAACTTCTTAAGCTTCAGCAACTTCACAAAAATTTATAACTTCATAAGTTTTTTCAACTTCACAAAGTTTCATTACTTCATAAACTTTAACAACATTATAATATCCTATTTCTTTATATTTTTAAGTAAGCTTGTAAAAATTTTTTACTTAACAACTTTTAATAAGTTCTTGAATTTTCAAATTTCATTTTTAACATTACTTTACAAGTCGTATAAACCTCTTTGAAAATAAAAAAAGATGCCCAGCTTAAAAAACTTTCTAACTGAGCATCTACTTGCGACAAAAAATTGCCAGCAATATCTTATTAAATTATTCCTTCTCGTCAATAACTTCAAAAAGTTCAGGAGGATACAAATAATCCTCCCCCTCTTCATCAATAATCCTGTACCAAGTCTTTTCAATACTAATAACATCATAGACCTTTCCATTAATCATATAAACAGGATCAGTTTCGCCAATAAATTTCACTTTCATAATAATAACCTTACATTTCAATTTTCGTCCTTACACCCATGGAGATTGCGGCTAAATTTTTTTCACTCGCTGGGCGAGTAATAATTTTCAATCCATCGACCCGTAATGAGATTAACTTAACATATTAATAGCTTCATCAATTGTCTCTCTTACCTTACTATCAAATTCACTACTATGACTATAATCAACATCAATGTCAATAAATTCATCGTTTAGATATTCTAAAGTCTCAATATTATTTTTATCTTGAGCAAATACATCATAATCATCCGCAAATTCAACAGCAAAATACTCATTAATTTCATAAGGCTTACAATTTGCTTTTAAAAATAACAATTTTTCCTTTAAGTTTTTTCCCAATATTTGCTCACCCTTCCTTATATTAATAATTTCAATCAACGCACCCGTGAAGAGCGCAACTTTACCCGCCCAAATAGTGATTGTTGGCATTAGTATTTTAATCCACGCACCCGCGAAGGGTGCGACTTCTAGTTCTAAGGTTCCTGACCTTCCAAGGATTTCATTTCAATCCACGCACCCGCGAAGGGTGCGACATTTCTTATTTAAAATATATATGATATAATTAATAATTTCAATCCACGCACCCGCGAGGGGTGCGACAAAAACTACTCCTTCTTCCTTGTCATCTTTGATAGATTTCAATCCACGCACCCGCGAGGGGTGCGACTCATTAAATTGGTATTGATTGCTTATATCCTCCATTACAATTATATTTTTCATCATCATTATCTTTAATTTTATTGTATCTATCCTCTAGGCTCGGATATTCAATTAAATCTTCTGTGCTAAGCATACACTAAAATGATATTCCAAATAACTCCACATATAAGCCATCTTCTGTGTTTATCATGTTTTTTGTGTTATCGGCTACATAACTTGCAAATTCTGTTTTATTCATATTTTTCAATTTGTCAATTAATTCACTATATTTCATTTTATATCCTCTTTTCTAATTCCATAGGCGTTGCCAAATTTTATATAATCATCAGGATAGGTATTCCGTATCATCTGTTTTTGAAGTCTATTATATTCTTTAATATCATCTTTATATACCTCAATTAGTGGTATATAATCTTTTAACTTGACTTGTTTTTGTTTATTATCGTTTTCTTCTAATTGATATTTGACACCCCTTGCAATACACTCACTTTTTACCCAGCTGATAGGTATAGCCCAATTGGTACTGAATTTATAAGCTCCAGCTATTCTACCGTCTTTTATCCATCTTGTTATTTGTGCTTTACTGTTTCTCTTAATTCCTATTGCGTCACATACCTCATCAATCGTCAAATAATCTATAACTTTATTTTTCATTTTATATACCCCCTATGTATTTCTAGATGGATTTTATCATAAAATTTAGTCATTCATATGATACGCCCTCTTAATATTCAAAATAATAATCTGTATCATTTTCAATATATTGTTTTATAACGTCTTCCGTTATTCCAATCCACGCACCCGCGAGGGGTGCGACTAGCCTATACTGAAGCAGATCCAGACACAAATGTTATTCCAATCCACGCACCCGCGAGGGGTGCGACGTATGTATCATCATTAAGAAAGAAATTAAATTTAGTAGATTTCAATCCACGCACCCGCGAAGGGTGCGACCAACTTGCCCTAAGTGTTCACCACACATTTGCTAAATTTCAATCCACGCACCCGCGAAGGGTGCGACGCTATAAGCAACTTATTTAATTTAGCTTTTAAAGATTTCAATCCACGCACCCGCGAAGGGTGCGACCACTATCGTAAACGATACAGGAATCAACCCAACAAATTTCAATCCACGCACCCGCGAAGGGTGCGACAATTATGGTCCCGTCTACACCTAAATCTCTATCCAAATTTCAATCCACGCACCCGCGAAGGGTGCGACGTGATAGATATAAGCCCCATCTGGTCCTGCAGTAATTTCAATCCACGCACCCGCGAAGGGTGCGACCGTATTTGATGATGACATACCAAAGTTTGGTCAAATTTCAATCCACGCACTCACGGGGAGTGCGACCTTAAGGTCTATTGGCAGATTTGGAACTTATCGAGATTTCAATCCACGCACTCACGGGGAGTGCGACACAGGTAAAACTATTAACGGAGTTTTCATAAAACAGATTTCAATCCACGCACTCACGGGGAGTGCGACAGAAACCGATTACATATCAATCTTGATTGCGGATTATTTCAATCCACGCACTCACGGGGAGTGCGACAAAAGAAGTTGAATCTTTTTCTGGAGAAAAATATATTTCAATCCACGCACTCACGGGGAGTGCGACCTTTTTGTTTTATTCTGTCTGTATTACCTATGGCTATTTCAATCCACGCACTCACGGGGAGTGCGACTGGACCACGTAGTAAGACACTATTATGCAAGCAGAATTTCAATCCACGCACTCACGGGGAGTGCGACCCATAAAACTTAGACCAGATTAATTTGCCCTCATAATTTCAATCCACGCACTCACGGGGAGTGCGACCTCTGCAAAAGACGGAACTTACCCAGAAAGTGCGACTGTAACTGCGATATCATTGATTAGGTTATCAGCCTTATTTCAATCCACGCACTCACAGGGAGTGCGACGCGTATTACCCACCCAGTCGAACATTCTTCTAGTTGATTTCAATCCACGCACTCACGGGGAGTGCGACAGGTCACTCCTTACGCAAAAAAGCAGCCTATTTTTTAATTTCAATCCACGCACTCACGGGGAGTGCGACATGGTAAAAATAAACCCTGGGTTGAGAATAAAAAATTTCAATCCACGCACTCACGGGGAGTGCGACAATGTGCAGAGGTTTAATATTGAGTTATATACGCTCATTTCAATCCACGCACTCACGGGGAGTGCGACCTCTAGTTTTGCTCTTTTTTCAAACACTTCTGGATTTCAATCCACGCACTCACGGGGAGTGCGACAAGAGATAAGGGATTAAGACAAACGTGGAAAGAAATTTCAATCCACGCACTCACGGGGAGTGCGACTGATATTGCTTACTTCTTGCGTGCCGTTGATATTATTTCAATACACGCACTCACGGGGAGTGCGACAAGAACCACAAATAGTAGTAAACAACCAACCAATAATTTCAATCCACGCACTCACGGGGAGTGCGACAAGTGTTGAATGTGAACATGTTTTAGCAACCCTTTTATTTCAATCCACGCACTCACGGGGAGTGCGACTTAATGGTATTCGTGGTAGATGGACTAATTGGAAAGATTTCAATCCACGCACTCACGGGGAGTGCGACGGTAACGCAAATCTTTAATTTCTATTTATGTGGAATTTCAATCCACGCACTCACGGGGAGTGCGACTAAACAATGCTTTACAAAAAGCAGTTGGAGAAAATATTTCAATCCACGCACTCACGGGGAGTGCGACTTCTGATCAGAATAATTTGAAAGAAGCAAGCAAAATTTCAATCCACGCACTCACGGGGAGTGCGACAAATTTACACTTGCTATCCTTGGACCCTCGATGTCATTTCAATCCACGCACTCACGGGGAGTGCGACAAATTTACACTTGCTATCCTTGGACCCTCGATGTCATTTCAATCCACGCACTCACGGGGAGTGCGACGAGAGACTCCATAGAATTAAATAGTATTTTGACGGATTTCAATCCACGCACTCACGGGGAGTGCGACAAATTTACACTTGCTATCCTTGGACCCTCGATGTCATTTCAATCCACGCACTCACGGGGAGTGCGACAAATTTACACTTGCTATCCTTGGACCCTCGATGTCATTTCAATCCACGCACTCACGGGGAGTGCGACGAGAGACTCCATAGAATTAAATAGTATTTTGACGGATTTCAATCCACGCACTCACGGGGAGTGCGACAGACAGTAGACGAGGCTATAAGAAATGCCTACAAGATTTCAATCCACGCACTCACGGGGAGTGCGACGTATGTCGGGACAGATTAACTCCACCCCCGACTTATTTCAATCCACGCACTCACGGGGAGTGCGACGATGGTTTTAAGGTGGAAGGTTCAGTAACTCAAAAATTTCAATCCACGCACTCACGGGGAGTGCGACGATGGTTTTAAGGTGGAAGGTTCAGTAACTCAAAAATTTCAATCCACGCACTCACGGGGAGTGCGACCAGCTTTGACGGGGTTTTATAATTACCTTTTAGACATTTCAATCCACGCACTCACGGGGAGTGCGACGATGGTTTTAAGGTGGAAGGTTCAGTAACTCAAAAATTTCAATCCACGCACTCACGGGGAGTGCGACCTCTGTGTTACTTAGATTACTAAGCATTGACTGTATTTCAATCCACGCACTCACGGGGAGTGCGACCCGGGTCTTAAGTAGGAGGTGGAAAAATGCTAGATAATTTCAATCCACGCACTCACGGGGAGTGCGACGAGAGACTCCATAGAATTAAATAGTATTTTGACGGATTTCAATCCACGCACTCACGGGGAGTGCGACACTGTGTATATGTGGACAACGCACGACCTAACGGATTTCAATCCACGCACTCACGGGGAGTGCGACCTCAATCTCAATTTTTATAAAAATGTCGGACATAGAATTTCAATCCACGCACTCACGGGGAGTGCGACAAGGCGAGTCCTACGAGATTGACATTGACAAGGCATTTCAATCCACGCACTCACGGGGAGTGCGACCCAAGAGATAACACTTACTCAAAGTGATGTTAAATTTCAATCCACGCACTCACGGGGAGTGCGACGGGATTAGGGGGCATAGTCGACAGCATAATACAAATTTCAATCCACGCACTCACGGGGAGTGCGACTTCTTTAAGACTAATATTGAATTCATTGGATTTTCATTTCAATCCACGCACTCACGGGGAGTGCGACGATAATATGCTTACTATTTCTTTTTTAGCTGTATTATTTCAATCCACGCACTCACGGGGAGTGCGACGACGTCGCCACGGAACGCGCCGTACCAGTCCAAAATTTCAATCCACGCACTCACGGGGAGTGCGACTGTATTTTTTAGCCATTATCTCCTACTAAAAAATACAGCTAATCATTTTTTAAAGAGTTTTGTCTCTTTTTTTCCTCATTTTTTATGAGTTAGGTCTGGGCTTTTTATGTCCAGGTCTAAATCTCATGAGTATTATAATATCAACAGGTCTTTTTCTGGGTTATAAGTATCGTCTCTTCCCAGACTTTCAACTCGCCTCTCCCAATTTTTCCCTAGGTTATAAATCCTTATGGAATCTTTTTTGGGATCAATTATTTTTTCTAATTTACTCTTTATTTCTACCATGTCTGCTGGATAAATATTTAATTCAAACACTGAGTTTTGTACCCTTTGTCCATAATCAAGACAGACTTTTGCTACCTGCCTTAATCTTTTTTTGCCAGCTGGTGTTACTGTTTCTACATCGTAAGTAATTAACACTTGCATTTCAGCCTCCTATCATAAAGGGTGGGTAGGCCTCTATGTCTCCTCTGAGGTAAGAGTTCAATAAGAGAGCTTGCACGTGAGGAAGCAGTCCAATTTTAATGTTCTCTTCTAAAAATGGATGGTAGATTTCTTCTTGTTCTCTCTTGTTCCAGTTTTCTAAAATTATCTGTCTTCCCTTTTCATTTAGGAGTGTGGCTCCATTTTCTTTTACTTCAAAATGGTTCTTGTTTATTCTATTTAAGTTTATCATTGAAAGTGTAAACTTATCAACTAGAAAGGCTCTCATCTCTTCTATTATGTCTAGTGCCATACTAACTCTACCTGGCCTATCTGTGTGAAAAAATCCTGCATAAGAGTCTATCCCCACTCCTTCAAGGGCTGCAGCTATATTATTGGTAAGTAGGGAATAGAGGAAGGATATAAGGGCATTAAACCTATCCATGGGTGGCCTTTTACTCCTATCTATAAAGAAGAAATCTTCTCTTTGTTTTATTATTAATTCATCTAATACAGAGAAGTAGCCTTTTGCTATTATTCCTTCAATACCTCTTACACTATCTTTGTTTTCACAATTTTTTATTTCTAACATTAAAAGTTTTATTGCTTCTATTACTTCTTCTAACCTTTTAACATCTACCTTGTCCTTATTGTCTAACTTCCCTCTTATTAAAACCTTCCTGGAGTTGTAGGCCTTAGCATAAATTATGTTTTTTACAAAATCTAAAGACTCTTCTGAGTCTTGCATTTTGTATTGTTTCTTTCTCGTATAAATATTTCCATAAGATGCTCCTATTACTCTTCCACAATATTTTCCGTAGGGTGTAAAAAATGTTATTGCTACATTTTCTTCCATGCACATCTTCATAAGGTCTGGGCTGACGCCCATGTAATTGAAGCAAACTATTTGCTTTAATATGTGGATAGGGTATCTTGCGATTCTATTTGAATCCTCTGTTATGGAAATATTTCTCCCTTCTTTTCTCAGATAATAATTAGGATTTGTTACATATAAGGTGTTCAGTAATTTTTTCATAATTCTGCCCCATAGATATAGTTCCCAACATTTTTTATCTTTTTTGTTAACCTAGGCTTGCACTCTTCATACAAGGAACACATCCTACAATTTTTATAATTTTCTGCTTTTGGTATAATTTTATTCTTGTAATAATAGTGCATTTCTTGGGCTGCTTTTATTGTCAGTTCTCTAAGCTCACCTGTAAACTCAACTTTTTCTCTTGTGTCTGTTTCATTGTAATAAAGATAGCCGTAGTCTAATTTGATGTTAAAGTTTTCTTCTATACAAATTGCCTGTGCCATAAGCTGAGCATTGTCGTAGTTGTATTTTTTCTTCTTTCCTCTTTTATATTCTACGATTACAGGTAGCCACTTACCCTTTCTGTTTTTTAATTCTACTCCTTCATCTGACTTGTGAAATTCAATTACATCTAGCCTGCCAGAGAGTCCCAAAGATTTGCAACTCACTGACATGGCTCTTGATATTATTATGTCTTTTCTCTTTTCCTTTATGAAGGGTTGGTCTACTTTCGTATGGATGACTTGACCTTCTGCTGTAAAGGAGTTTTCCGTCCAAATATTTTCAATATGGATAAGGGCCCACTGTCTCCTGCAAAATAAAAAATGTTGTATTCCATTTAACATTAAATAGTCATCTTCAGCATACATTTTATATTCCTTGAATGTGTTCTACTCTCAAACCCTTTTCTTCATATTCTTTTAATTTTTCTTGGTCTAGTCTAATATTGTAATCTTCATATTTTACTTTTAAGTCCTCTGCGTTAGGTAGTTCGTATTCTAGTAGGTCCTTAATCTTTCCACTTGACACATCGCCAACCTTTGATGAGTGATTGAACCAAAAGATATCTTTAACTTCCATGGATCCATCTGGTCTTGCTGATGATACGTCATTTAAAAATAGAGTTTTTATACACTCTTTTATAGTTTCAACGTCTTCTTGGTCAAAGCCAGTTTTTTCTGCAAAGTAAGAATTTATACTGCCATTAACTACATAAACTCCATGGTCCACAAAGTGTTTTGTTCCCATTGTATCTGCAGATCTTGTTTTTCCAGCTGCCGGTTCCATACCGCTTATAGATTTTGTTATTTGCATTGTTGTTATTTCTATTGGCTCAATAGATTTTGCAATGGATATAGAAACTGGTCCCCTTATTCCTAGAGCTCTTTTTTGGTAAGTAAAGACTTGACCAAAGGACCTTATATCTAGCCACTTTTCATTTGCTATTTTTTCAACTTCTTCGTCAGATTCTTTGTTAAATACATCTTCAAATCTCTTTTGAAGAGATCTAAATCCATCGTCGCTCCTGTCAAGGGATTTTACAAAGATGTCATGTCCCATATCTTGCATCCTATTTCTTATTTTTCTCTTTAAGCAAACATCAGAGATCTCTCCAAATCCTCTGTTATCAATTCTTGGCATATTACCTGTCAAAGGATCTCCATTTGGGTTGGCTCCAGAAACTTCAATTGTAAAAATAAAATCCACCTTATTGTTAATCATTTTTTTCCTCACTTTCTTTCATAGCATTCTTATATAAGTATTCTAGTTCCTTTTTTTGAGCTTCATATCCGAATAAAAATCCTGAGCTCAATGGTTTATTTGTTTCAAAGGAGTTAAATTTATAATTATCTCCAATAAGTCCAATTACGTCACTGGTATCCTGTTTTAAAATAAGCCTTATCTTTTTAGTTTTTTCATTAGCTAATAATTTAAAATCATAAGGTTTTGTCATGTCGCTAAGCCTCATACTCATAGTTACTGGTTTATTTAAATAACTTGTCCAAAGTTTTTCAGCATTTGTTATTCTTTCATTATCTTTGTTATACGTAAAAGCTTCAGTCTTTTCATATATTGCCAATAACCTACCAAATAAGTAAGACCTGTCTGTTTCTTTTCTATCCAACATATTACTCTTAATTCCCTCCTTATCTTTTAGGATTGCCAAGGCACACAACTTAACTTGTTGCCATGATTTATCGTAGCTTAATCTATTTCTTATATTTAATTCCATAGCTCTAATTATATTTTGAGGCATGTCTCTACCTTCAACTATGGCCATAATGATGTTCTTATATTGATCAGTGGAGAAACTCTTCTTCGATACTTCTAAGCCTTTTTCTCTTTCAACTCCATAGGCTGTTTGAATTAGAGCAAATGGACTTGGTGTGTATAGGTGTTTCCCTATTTCTTTAGTATATCTAGGCCAATTGTATTTACCTTGCCACTTAACCAAGTTCTCCTTGAGTATTGAGGAATCCATTTCCTTAAAATATTTAAGGGCAACCCTACCATTGCTTACTTTGTCTATTATTGCAATGTAGTACTTAGAGTCTTCGTTAAATCTTATCCTACCACTGGTAAAAGATCTAACAATATCTTCAGATGTTTTATCCCCTATAGTCATGGAAGTTTCTTTACTTATTCCTTTTAAATCATCTTCTGACAGCATAAATAATTGGCGATTTTGGGAGCCAGCTTTATTTGACTCTTCGATACTTTCCTCTAGCTTTTTAGTTACATCCATCTCAGTCTTATTTTGAATGTCATCAGAAAACCAACTCAAGACATAAGTGAATTCTCCAAGCCATCTAGAAGTATTTTCGCCACTTAAGAGGGCCTTAGCCATTTGTATAATTTTTTGGCTTGAGTCCTTTCCAATCTTTATAGTTTCGTCAGGCTTATCAAACCTACCAAGGAAGTTTTCATTGTTTGCAGTTATTTGAGATATGAGTCTTGCAGAACCAATGAGAGGTTTGTGCTTTAGACACAAGAAGTCTTCTTTCCCTGATATGTTACAAATTATTTTTTCAGAGTCCTTGTCTCTTGCAAAACTTTCTTCTGTGTATCTTATAAATTTTTCTTGCAAGTTTTTGTTTTCTGATAGGCTTAGGTTTTTCTTGCCCTCATAGTTTTCTACTGCAAAAGTTAAAAATACCTTCGAAAAATCTACAGTCACAGTCTTCGGTTTTTTTTCAGAATTATCTACATATTCAACAACTTTATCTTTTGTAATCTTATAATCTTTATAAAGTTTTGAAAGTATATCTTCAAAAACTTTTTCTTTTGTTATATAGTCGTGAATAATTTGTACAAAGTCATCTCTGTCGGAATTAAGCCAGGATTCCTGTTGGATAATATAGGCTTCAGACTTCTTTGTTTTGTCTTGGATTACATAATCAAAGTTATCGAAGAGGGGATGAGGTGCAACTCCGCTAGACCTTGCAACAGAATCTTCTGTTACCGGAAAGATTACAAGGTCACCATCATCCAAAAAATTTGCATCAACTAATTCACTTTTATCATTAATCAAAATTTCAACAATATTCTTACCATTGGACTTCATAGAGTTGTGATAAATTGGAAGTATTAAATTCGACTTATCGTTTAGATCTCCAATCAAATTATTTTCGAGTCCAAAGTTATATGAATTGTATAAGGCAGTTAAAAAACTCAATGTATCACCTCCATTAATAGTCTTCTAATTCTTGGTCTACTGTCCTTGTGAGGTCAGGCTCCTTGAATGAATAATTTGAAACTTCATTTATTATTGGACAGTCTTCGGGCCTTGGAAAAGTAATTCTTCCATTTTTCATATTTATTGGTCCATAGGCTGATCTCAACATCTCACCAGACTTCTTTGGATAAATTAGTCCAACTAACATAAGTCCAAAACCTAAATTAGTATCATCGTAATATCCCTTGTCATTTTCATACTCTTCTTCTGTCAAGTATTCGATGAAGCCTTGGCACTCAGAAACTCCTAAGAAGATTGGTCTTCTCCCTCCTCTTTTTAGAGATCTTTCTGTTATGGCATCGTGCTTCAAAAAGTTTCTGTCATTTTTAAGATCCTCTCTGTCTTCATTCCACTCAAAGTGAAATTTTACATAATAGCAAGGACTTGAAAGATAGGTATATGCGGATAAATCAGCGCTATAGTCTCTTAAGAGAAGTCTCATGCCTTGAGTGTAAGATTCAATTTTATTCATGATCCTAACTTCGTCAATTACATTTGTAATAGTGGGTTTAAAATAATTTGCATCAATTATCCCTTGGAGTGAGGCTAGTGTTGGCACCTCATAAGACACCTTTTCTCCCCCTGACTTACTTTCTGGTGAAGTAAACAATGCCCTGTCACCATATACTTTTGCGTAAAAGTATTTTGACTTATTCATTAATAACACCTCCTTTGATTTTTAATTTCGCGAAAACGGTATCATCTTCGTTGTCTTTATATTAATATGTGTGTAGTCTCTTTGTCAAGCATCTATTCGATTTTATTTTTTATAATTTTTTGATATAATTGTTTCATCAGCGAAAGCTGTGGATTGAAAGATATTTATATGGAAGATAGACCCTATTATTAGTAAGGGTCTTTTTTCGTTTATAATATAAAGCTATCCGGTTCTTCAAAGTTAACACCAAATTTTTCATTGTAATAAGAATTTGGAAGGATATAAATTTTTCCATCTAGAACATTGTCGCAAGAACTCAAATCTTTTTTACTAATAGCTACAGTGTGCCTTGAAAGTTTCTTTACTATTTTCTTTAACTCTCTCAAATTATTTAGATAATCTGGTCCATTTAATTCCTTTGCTAGGTCCATCAACTTATTCAAATCCTCTTCAGTTTCCTCGTAATAAACAATGGCAGTGCCCTTATTATCTTCAATCAATTCAAATTCTTTGTAGGCTCCCTTAAAAGATTGAAATAAATCAAAGTAGATTTTTCTCTTTTCATCATATAAATATCCTGCGACTTCTTTTAGGTCTTTTTTTACCTTGTTTAATTTTTGAAAATCACCAGCGACTTTTTTATTCTCAGCCAATAATTTTAAGACATCAGAGTATTGGTCTCCTTTTAAGTTTGCATATAATTTTTCAAAATATTCTTCAGTCAACTTCTTTATATCTAGGTCATCTGTGGACTTATTGAGAGCGGCTTTGCAGGCAGCCTTTCTTTCATCCACACCCTTTAACATAGAAGTTTTTTCTTCGTTTTTATCTAGATTTATGAGGTAGGTGAAGGCAGACTGACGATGACCTTCTCTATTGCACCTTCCCATGGCTTGAACTACTGAGTCCATACCAGAGAGTGACCTTATGACAAGGTCAAAGTCCACATCCACTCCTGCTTCAATAAGTTGAGTTGAAACTACACAAATTTTATCTCCCTTTAGTAACCTCTTTTTTATTTCTCCAATCTTTTTTAACCTGTCGCTGGCAGTCAAATTAGTCGTTAGATAATATAGGTCCTTATCTTCATAATTATTTTCAAGCAAGTCATATAACTTTCTCACAAGTTTTTTTGTATTCAAAATAATTAAATTAGACTTGTCCAAGTTTTCCAAGACTAGATCCCTTATGTCTTCAATTCCATACATCTTATTTATGTCTCCATAAATTTTTAACTTGACCCTCTCAAAGGCCGAGAAATCATAATTTTTATTTTCTATAATATCCTCATTTTCTCCATCTAAATTTCCATAAAATAATTTGTGGTCAAGAGATACAGATGCATTTGTAGGCTGAGTTGCAGTTGATAAAACAAGAGTTGTTTTCATCACTATTTTCATAAAGTTAAGGGCAAGGTTAGTCATATATAAAAATTCTGTAGGGATAGACTGCCACTCGTCCAAAATAATTACAGAATTGATAAGAGACTTAAACCTTGTCAGATTAGCTGACTTACCCTTAAATATAGAATTATAAAATTGGACCATGGTTGTCAAAACTACTGGCGAAGTCCAATCATCGAGAAGAAACTTCTTCTTCACTACATCTAGTTCATCGTCTCTGTCATCATTTTCAATTTCATCTTTATCGTCAACAACATTGGAATGGTGTTCCAAGATAAAGTCATCATCGTTTAAAATTTCCCTCATCTCAGAGGCATTTTGTTCAAGGACTGAAAGAAAAGATGTGACATAAAAGAACCTATCCTTGCCTTGATAGTTCATTTGATTTATTCCATATCGAAGGGACAAGAGAGTCTTGCCCGCCCCTGTTGGAAGGTCTAGTTTATAAATTCCAAGTCCATCTTCTTTAGATCTTTTTAGAATATCTTCAGAGATTTCTCTCCTCAAAACATTCAACTTCCCTTCAGGCTCTCCAAAAGATGCGTATTTTTTATTAATGTTTTCTTCAAATCTTTTTTCTACTTGCCTTAAGTTTTCCGGGTCTTCGTCAACAATTATATTCTCATAAGCATTTATGGTGTCCTTAATGTCTGCAGATTTTAAAATAGAAACCAAGAGCCTAATAAGAAGCGATTTGTATAAGCACAGAGCCTCATACTCTTTATTCTTTGAGTACTCTTTGGCAGAATTCTTTAATTTTTTTATTATTTCAAGATATTCTAAAAATCCCTTACAAAAAATATCTTTTATATAAATTCCTTTTGATTCATAAAATTTTTCAACTTCTTTATAGAAATCATCAATATCAAGGCTTTCTTGCAAACTTTCGCCGAACCTATAGGGTGCATTTTCAATTTTTTTCAGCCTATCAAGACTAGTCAAAACATAGGCCATGTCTTCATTCTTCCTCACCATGTCGTATTGACCGTGGTGGGACATAATTGTATAAATCAAAATGTTTATATAGTCGCTTAAGTCCAAGAATGTCAATTTATCTTTTTCCAAAACACTTTTCAAGTCCAAGATAGATTGGTCTTTACTATCCAAAATTTCATCAATAACTGACTTGTAAATTTTCACGACAAATAGACCACCAAGGCTTGAGTGGTCTACTTTTTTGTTTGAATTTTTTATGATTTTATCTTGGAAATCAAGACTGGCCTTGCCTATGTCGTGGAGAAGTCCTGTTAGAAAGCTAATATTTCCCATATCAACTTTTTCGCCTATCTTCTTTGCCTCAAGTCCAGTTTTTAAAAGATGAGTGTAAAGACTTTGCTTCTTTTCTATCTTGTCCCTATCAATATGTGCGTACAATTTATCTAACATAAACCACCTCAAAAATTTTTAATTTAAAATAAATTTTAGTAACCCTTGTCGAAGTCTACTATATTTTTGAAGTCGCCGGCATTCTTCAAGGCTTTGAGGTTTTGGTAGGCTGTGGCAAATTGTCTTGATCCCAAGTCTTCGCAGGCGAAGGAGATGTGTGGATAGATGTAGACATTTTCTAACTCCCAAAGTTCTGAGTCTTTGCTTAGGGGTTCTTCTTCGAAGACGTCTAGGGCTGCCCCTCTTACCTTGCCTGATTTTATTGCATCAACTAGGGCATCTTCGTCTATTGTTGATCCTCTTGAAATGTTTACTACCACCACTCCATCTTTTAATCTTTTAAATCTATCTGCATTTAGAATGTGGTGGGTCTTTTCTGTTTCAGGAAGGCACATGATTAGGTAGTCCATCTCTGGCAAAATCCTGTCAAGTTCTTCTAGTGAATAGACATTGTCAAAGGGCTCAACCTTCCTGCCACTTGTGTTAAATCCATTTAATTCTATTTCGAAGCCCTTGAGTCTTTTTGCTCCTGCTACTGCTATGGTCCCTGTCCCCATAAAGAGGGCTTTCTTCCCATAGAGATTGTAGGCGAAGGACCTCTTCTTCCAAAGTTTTTCTTTTTGATTTTCTATGTTTCTTCTGTCGTCTTTATTTATTTGTAGGAGTCCGTAGACTATCCACTCTGCTATTGGGTCGTCGTAGGCTCCGTTGTTGTTGGATAGGGTTATTTCTTTTTCCTTGATGTAGTCTAGGTCAAGGAAGTCTATGCCAACTGAGGTTAAAAATATATATTTTAAATTTTTGTGGTCCTTGTAGTTTATCTTTTTCAAGTCTATGGCGCCAATTAAAATATCTTCGCCGTAGTCAGACTTTTCGTTGGGATTTTTTTCGTCGTAACTTAGGACTTGGTAGCCTAGTTTTTCTATTCTCTCTCCATATTTTCTCGCTAAGCCCTGGCCCATTAAAACTTTCATTTTTACCTCCATTTATATAAAAATTCTCTTTATTGTATTAATTCGTATTCTAATTAAATTATAGGACATGGGAGAATTTTAGTAAATAGGCGGCTTATTGTAAAAGTTTTTTAAATATAATATAATTTATTTGATAAATTGAAAGGAGTCTTTATGAGTTTTTTTAGAACCCTACCCACAAAGCTTAGCTTTAATACAAGTGAAAAAATTCAAATAGCAAATGCAGAGCTAACATCTGGTGACTTTGCCCTAGCAATTGACGTGTTAAATGCCCAAGACTCTTTTGTCACTAACATTGAATTTGCTGTTAAGTTCAAGTCCATTGAAAGGTCATACCTCTTTAATGGTCGTGAATTTTATTTTCAACAGGCTGTTAATATTGCACCCTTCACTCGCTACTTCTTAGATCCCTTTATCTTGGATGAGAGGTTTCACGAGGCAAGGGCCATTGATATTTACATTTCAAAATACACTGCTGACGGAAAAAATATTACTTGTGGGGACAAAAAATTTGAAATTAATCTCCCTGTTATTCCCGAAAAGAAGAGGGCCCAAATAAAGGAAACTCTTGGCGATGGAATCAAAACCTACGGCGAAAACCAAATGGATTACTGGCGTTGTGCCTGCGGCTTTATAAATGAAAATGAGACTAGCGAGTGTGAGTTTTGCGGTAGAAACAAGAGCTTCGTCTTAAATAACCTCACAGAGGCCTTGATAAATTCTAAAATTTTAAATGTTATAGAAAACACAAGGACCACTGATGGGATAAATTTAAAAACTCTTGAGACCCACTTGACTCAAACCAACCTGTCCAAGATTGCTCCAACTACAGAGAGTCTAAAGTTTGACAGGACCAATGAAGAAGCACCAAAAAAACCAAGGTCTATCCCTTGGAAAAAAATATTTTTTACCCTTGTCTTCCTCATCTTCTTGTCTATTGTCTCAATCTTTGCCTTGAACATAGTGAAGAAAGAAAGAAACGCAAGCAAGATTGAAGATGCCAGAGGTCTTGCCCTAAGTGGCAACTACCATCAGGCTCTTGAAATGTATAATTCTGCGACAAAGGACAAGATAAGTCCAGAAATCTTAAATGAAATGGAAAAACTCAAAAAGCTTGTAGCATCAGATGAGTCCTTCCAAAGGGCTTCCACTTATTTTGAAGAAGGCGACTACATCGACGCTGCCTATAATTATAAAAAGGTAATCCAAGAGGACGAAAAAAATTATAAGTCGACACAAGACAAGCTTCTTTCCATAGAAAATATAATCTTAAATGAAGTTAAATCATCCTATGCAACTAATAGGACTGATGCACTTTTACTTTTAAATTCCTATTTAAATGTAGTGCCCGAATCAGCTAAGGCGGCAAGGTTAAAAAGAGAAATTGAAAGCGCCAACAGTTTGCAAGGAGACGAAAACCAAAAAGAAAACTTTGAAAAAGAAGAAAGTGATAAGGATGCAGCAGAAACTGCTAAAAAAGCTTCTGACCTCCTTCACACTTACAGGACTGTTGTAACTGAAAAGGCCAACCTTAGAGCCGAGCCAAGTGTTGACTCAGGCCTTGTTAAAATCCTTGAAAAGGGAACTGAGCTCTACGTTCTTGAGACAAAAATCGAACAAGGTCAAAGGATCTGGTGCCATGTTGAAGTTAAAAATGCAATTTCACAAGACACTATGAAGGGCTGGATCTCAAATAAAACTTTAAACTAAGAATCTCCACCTAGGCGTGGAGATTTTTTTATATAAATTTCAAATTAAATGAACCTTTTTGTGTCCTAAATAGTCTAATAAGTAGATGCATCTAAGAGAGGAGGATAAAATGAATCGTGAAATAAAATTTACAAAAGAAGATTTTGAAAAATTAAAAGTTGGCGACAAAGATTCCTTTGACCTCCTTTACCAGGAATACTACTTAGTCTTATTTAGGACTGCCCTCTTGATCTTGGGCAAGAAGGAAGACGCAGAAGATGTCCTCCAAGACACTTTTGTTTCTATTTATAAAAACGCAAAATCTCTTTCTGATTTTGAAAAATTAAGGCCCTGGATCTTCTCAATCTTAAAGAACACTTCCTACACAAGATACAAGAAGAGAAAGAGGGAATTGCCCGATGAATTTGTACTTGATAAGGCTGAAGAAAGTCCAACCTATCTTAGAGAAGATGACTTTGCAGAAAGGTCTGAGATCCAAGATGCCCTCATGAACTTAAAGGAAAAGGAAAGAGAAGTCCTAGTCCTCTATTACTACAACGACTTTACCATAGCGGAAATCGCTAGGATTTGCAAGACCTTCCAGGGTACAGTGAAGTCAAGACTTTATAGGGCCAGAAGAAATTTAAAGAAAGAACTTTTAAAAACAAATGAAGAATATGAAGGAGAGTTATTATGAAAGATTTTGATAAGTATATAAAAAATGAACTCAATAAGTCTGTTGAAAGTTCTTCTCCTTCTGATTATCTTAAAAATAGAATTGATTTAGAGATCAATTCGCAAGGAGAAAAAGGAGAATTTAAAATGAAAAAAAGATTTGTATTAGTAGCAGCTGCTGCCCTTGTCCTTTCAGTGGGCGTCTTTGCAACAGGAAAAATCACAGGAACAATTTCATCTTCAACATCATTTTATAACTACACAAACTATACTGACATGGCCAAGGCAGAAAAGAAGGCTGGTTTCGATGCCTATGCCCCAGAAAGTTTAGGAGACTATAAGTTTGATGGAATCACAATGGATAATATAGCAGATATTGATGATGCTGGATCAAAACTAAATAAGAGAAAGGCAATTGATGTAGACTATAAAAATGCTGATGGCGATATAGTAATGCTCTCAATTGACAAACGTCCCGACAATTCAAAAACTGTTGATGAACAATTTTATCATGAAATGAGAGATATTAAGGGCGTGCCAGTTTATTATTCAAGGTTGGAAAGTGTCGTTTTACCAGATGAAAAAGATGCGACAAAAGAAGAACTTGAAAGATCAAAGAAGGATCCTTTCTTTAACCTAGCTATTGGTTCAGATAAAAGAGAAGAAGATGCTTCAAAGCACCTAATCTTTGACTACAAAGGAATCCAATATGCCTTAATGGCTGGAGATAATATGGACGTAAACGAATTTTATAAGATGGCAGAAGAAATTATTAAATAATTTTTTCGCAGTTAGTTAAAACATTTTTCTTATAAATTAGATAGTTGTAAAAAATTAAAAATCTAAACACCAAAAAAGGACCCTTGTGGTCCTTTCTTTTTTATAATTTTAATTTGTCCCAGTCATCTTCTTATACATTTCCACATTTGTATCATTTAAGAATTCATAAGCTGCATTTATTTTTTGGAATTTTTCTTTTGCTCCCTCTTCCTTATTAAGGTCAGGGTGATATTTTTTCGCCATCTTCCTGTAAGCAAGTTTGATTTCATACTTGTCTGCTGTGTAGTTTACACCAAGAGTGTCGCAGGCAGATTCGTATTGGTCCTTAAAGCCGTAGCCTCCAGATGATGAAGTGCCACCATAGGAGCCTCCGTAGTTGTTGCCATAGGATCCACCTTGGTTTTCATAGAATCCTCCATAGCCTGCTTGCCTAAAGAATTCTTCAAATTGTGAGAAGTCGTCAAAAGTTGTCCAAGTAAAACCACCAAAGTCCTCAAACCTTTGTCTGTACTCTTCCTCTCTTTGTCTTCTCTTCTCTTCTTCTGCTTTAATTCTTTCTCTTTCCTTCTTTTCCCAGTAAGCTCTTCCGTAGCCAGAGATGTTTTCAAATTCATTTTCCTTGCCAAGGAGATAGTGGTCTGCCCTGTCGTAGAAAAATTCTGTCACCACATAGTGGGCGTACTTCAAGAAGGATTCTGACACATTGCCAAGTATTGGCACAAATATTGCCAAGACTATTAGGGTTGAGAGCCACTCATTTCTCGCCAAGCCCCTCCATGCAAAGGGATTTAAAAGCAAAAATATTATTAAGCAGCCTCCCATAGAAATTATGTACAAGAAAAATCTTCTCACTGCCGAGAAGATATCCACGGCAATATTTACTATTACAATTAAGAAGGTCAAGAGGAGGTCTAAAAATTTCCCCAAACCCTTATAAAAATATCCTAAAATTTTATTCATTATCTATCCCTTTTCTATATTCTTCTAAAAACTTTTCGTCTTCAATGACAAGTCCCCACTCATTTGCCAAAAATTCTAAGTGGTGGGTGAACTCGTGGAGGAGAACTTCTTCAAGTTTTTCCTTCAGCCTATCTCTCGATGAAAATCTGTACATCTCCATAAAGGACCCGTAGTAAATTTTTATCATGTTGCCAAGAATAGACCTTTGATACTCTCCCATTATTAATAGGTCATCATTGCGGGCCTCGGCGTGGTACTTCTTATCTTCTGATAAGATTATACCACCATTTAGATGGTCAAAGGCATAGGCTGGTATGGACTCGCAGATTTCTTCCAAAATTTCTTGGACTTCATCAATCCTCTCAAGATAATAGGAGTCCTCGTCATAATCATTTTCTAAATCTATTTCTTCACTTTGATTTACTTCTTGACCTTCTTCTTTATCTTCTTCAAAAGATTCATAGCAAGTCTCACAAGTTTCGCAAACATCATCTATTAAAGATTCATCTTCCTTTGCTTTAGAAGGCTCAATGTTTTCACTTGAATTCAAAGGCATCTCATCTTCTCTTTTGTCATAAACATCTTGGATTATATCAAGAGGAAGATCAAAATTATTTTCTCCATGGCTATAAAAAATTTTTTTCTCGTCAAAGTCCTGCATCTTTTCACCTACAAAATAAAAAACTGTAGCATCCTACAGTTTTATCTAATTTATTTAATTATAATACCCAAGCTTAAAATTTTCCACACATCTTATATCTCATCAAGGGCAGCGAGTTTTTTACCTGGCACTGATGACAAAAGTTTTTTTGTGTAGTCCATCTTTGGGTTTTCAAAAATTTCTTCTGACTCGTCGTATTCCACGCAGTCGCCGTGATACATTACGAGGACTTCTTCTGCCACGTGCCTAACTACTGAGAGATCGTGGGATATGAAAATCATAGAGAGTCCTAGGTCTCTTTGGAGGTCTTCCAGCAAGTTAATTATTTGTGCTTGGATAGAAACGTCAAGGGCTGAAGTTGGTTCGTCAGCAATAATTATTTTTGGATCAACAGCAAGAGCTCTTGCAATAGAAATTCTCTGCCTTTGTCCTCCTGAGAACTCGTGAGGATACCTCTCCATGTGGTATTCTGACAGGCCACAAATTTCCATAGTCTCCAAAACTTTTTTGTGGATCTTGTCCTTGTCCCTCTCTCCCAAAAGATTTCTTATGCCCGATGCAATTATGTCCTTGCATTTTTTTCTTGGGTTAAGTGATGAGTAGGGATCTTGAAAAATCATTTGGACGTCTTTCCTATATTTTTTTAGCTCCCTTTGGTTCTCTTCTAAAATATTCTTTCCATTGTAAATAATCTCTCCTGTGGCATCTGGATAGAGTCCCATAATGCACCTTGCAAGAGTTGACTTACCAGACCCACTTTCTCCAACAACACCAAGAGTGTGTGAAGTCCTAAGGTCAAAGGAAATATCATTAACTGCCTTTAGAGTATTTTTTTTGCCAATATTAAATTCCTTGTTTAAGTTCTTAACTTGTAAAATTATTTTATCTTCCATAGTATCACCTGTACAAGAAGCAGCTTACCTTTTGTCCGTCAACATCAACTTCTTCAGGGGCCTTCTCTTCACAAATTTTCATTTTCTCATCGCACCTGTCGCAAAAGTTGCAGCAGTCAGGAAGCCCTATTGGGTTGGGAACTGATCCCCTAATTGTGTAGAGCTCATCCTTTTTCTTGTGGGCACTTGGTATGGCCTTAATGAGTCCCCTTGTGTAGGGATGAAGAGGCCTTTTGAAAATGTCTTCAGCCTTGGCTCTTTCCACAAGCTTACCTGCGTACATTACATTGACATAGTCTGCGACATCAGAGACAACTCCCAAGTCGTGGCTTATGAAAATAATGGAAGTATTCATGTCTTCCTTTAATTTCTTCATGAGTTCTAGGACTTCTTTTTGGATAGTAACGTCAAGAGCTGTTGTCGGTTCGTCAGCTATTAAGAGCTTAGGAGATGATGATAGGGCCATGGCAATCATAATCCTCTGCCTCATACCACCAGAAAGTTCGTGGGGATATGAGTTGTAAACTTCCTCTGGTCTAGGGATCTCAACTTTTTTTATCATCTCTATGGACTTTTCTTTGGCAGTCTTCTTATCCATCTTAAAGTGAGCCCTAAAGACCTCTGACATTTGGTAGCCAACCTTTAGGGCTGGGTTAAGTGAAGTCATGGGTTCTTGGAAGATCATGGAGATTTCATTCCCCCTAATACGTCTAAGTTCTTCGGGAGAAGACTTAAGTAAGTTCTTGCCTTCAAAATTTATTTCTCCAGAAATTTTTTCAAGAGATGACTTGTCAAGAAGACCCATAATGGCAAGAGATGTTACGGATTTGCCTGAACCACTTTCTCCTACAATGGCAGTTGTCTTACCATCACGAGTATTTATATTTGCTTTGTTTACTGCTTTGACAATACCTTGGGAGCTTTTGAAAAAAACTTCAAGGTCTTTTATTTCTAATAACATACTACCTCCTGAACTTTGGATCAAAGGCATCTCTTAGGGCATCACCAACTATATTTAAAACTAAAATAGTTAGGGCAATGGCCATACCTGGGAAGAGGGTAATGTGAGGATAGTTCCTTATATAAGCCCTTCCCTCAGAAAGCATTTGACCCCACTCTGCTTCCGGTGGCATAATTCCCATTCCAATAAAGGAAAGTGAAGCTGCTGATAGGATTGCAGTTCCCACTCCAATTGTAGCTTGAACAATTATTGGTGCAAAACAATTTGGTAGAATTTCTGCAAAAATTAATTTAAAGGTTTTGACTCCAGCAAGTCTTGCCGATTCAATATATTCCAAGTTCTTCACAGCCATAACCTGACTCCTGACAATCCTTGCATAAGATGGTATTGATGAAAGGGAAACTGCTAAGATCAGATTCCTCATTCCACCACCAAGAGCTGCTGCAAGAGCAATTGCAAGAACAAGTTGTGGGATAGATAAGATTGTGTCCATGACCCTCATGATTATGGCATCAAAGACTCCTTCATAGTAACCTGCAAAGGCTCCAATTATAACTCCAATAAATGTAGAAATAATTACAGAAGAAAATCCAATCCTAAGAGAAATTTGCCCTCCCTTTAGGACTCTTGAAAAGATATCTCTGCCAAAGTTGTCTGTCCCCATTAAGTGTTCAGAGCTTGGTCTCAAGAAGTTGTCTTTTGGGAACTGTTCTGTGTAGTCGTAGGGTGCTATGAAGTCCGCAAAAATTGCCGCAAGAATTATTAAAATTAAAATCCCAAGGGCAAAGACTGCTATCTTGTTCCTACTATAATATTTAAAAAATGTTTTAAATCTCTTTATCATAGTCCACCTACTTGTACTCTGACTTAATTCTAGGATTTATAAATCCATAAAGGATGTCAACCACAATAGAAATCACTGAATAAACTATGGCTATGAGCATAATTGCTCCAAGTATTATTGGGTAGTCACGAGTCTTTATGGAATCAACCATTAGTCTTCCAATACCAGGAATAGAAAAAATTGTCTCTGTCAAAATACTTCCACCAAGAAGTCCACCAGCTTGTAGTCCAATAGTAGTTATAACTGGAATCATTGCATTCTTTAGGGCATGAACAAAAATAATCTTAGACTTTGAAAGTCCCTTAGCATAGGCTGTCCTAATGTAGTCCTTGTCCAAGACATCTAACATTGCCGACCTTGTCATCCTCATAATAACAGCAGAGGATTGAAAACCCAGGGCAAACCAAGGGAGGATCATCTGCTTAATAGATGAAAATCCTGAAGCAGGCAAGATCTTTAACTTAGTAGAAAAAATTATTATAAGTAAAAGGCCTGACCAAAAGATTGGCATTGCAAGGCCCACCATTCCAAAGGCTGTGATTATAGAATCTATAAAGGTATTTTTCTTTAAGGCTGCAAGGACCCCAAAGGATATTCCCATTACAATGGCAATCATAAGGGCACCACCTGCAAGCTTAATTGTTGTTGGAAAAACTCTTAAAAGAGCTGCCGTAACAGACCTCCCTGATTGGTAACTTGTTCCCAAGTCAAAGTGGAGGACCAAGTTTTTTAAGTAATTACCATATTGAACCAGGAAGGGTTCATTTAGTCCAAGGCTCTCTCTTATTGCCTCTACTGTTTCCTTAGGTGCATTGGGTCCAGCTGCAGCAAGAGCAGCATCACCTGGAGAAAGGTAGAGGAGCAAGAAGACTATAAAGCTTACTCCCAAGAGAGTAGGTATTAAAATTAAGAGTCTCTTTAAAATATATTTTGTCATATCTAATCCTTTCTTTCCTAGAAAAGACGAAATTCACCAAATAAGAACTTGGTGAATTTCAAAAAAATTATTTTTCTAATAAAGTTACATCTTTAAGTTCTTGTGGATATTTTGGAAGTAGTTGAAGTCCTTCTACTCTACTGTTAGCTGCCACAAGTGTTTCACCATAGCAAATGTATAACCATGGATAATCTTGATTTATAATCTCTTGAGCTCTCTTGTAAATTTCTGCTCTCTTTGCATCATCAACTGTTGAAAGACCTTCTTTTATTAAATTATCAAGTTCTTCATTTCCAAAGTACATAAAGTTTGGTCCCTCACCCTTGTTTGATGAATGGAAAGGTTGGAAAAGTTCATAGTGGGCATCCACAATTGATGGGTTCCAGCTCATGATGAACATGTTGTGCTCTTTTCTCTTTAGGGCATCCATGAAAGCTCCCCACTCAAGTCTTTCTATGTTAAGACCAATTCCATATTCCTTCAATTGGGCTTGCATCATAGTTGCAACATTAACTCTTTGAGTGTTGTCAGATGTGTAGATGGAAATATTTGTGCCTTCCCCTACTCCTGCAGCAGCAAAAAGTTCCTTTGCCTTTTCCTTGTTAACTTTGTTTGCTTCAAGAGAATCTGCTATAGAATATTTGAAGTTAGGGTTAATTGGACTTGTTGCAAGCTTTCCACTATTCATATAAACAGTTTCAAAAATTGTCTTCATGTCAATTGCATTTACCATAGCTTCTCTTGCTTCCTTCTTGTCGAAAGGAGCCTTGTCCATGTTAAATCCAATGAAGTGAACTGAGTTATCTAATTTTCTGTAAAGAGTTAGATCCTTGTTTTCTTCTATATTAGGAATTTCTGATGGGTCGATTTTATATGCAAGGTCTACTCCACCAGATTCAAGTTCAATAATTCTTTGTGAAGCTTCTGGTATTACCTTCATTTCGATGCCAGCAATACTAGGCTTGTCTCCCCAATAATTTTCATTTACTGAGAAAGTTGCATGATCATTTTGAACCCATTCATCTAATACGAAAGGTCCAGTTCCCATTGGTGCAGTAGCAAGGTCTGCTCCACCTTCTACATAGGCCTTAGACACAATAGACACAGCTGGGTGTGATAGTGAATTTAAAAAGGCAGCGTCTGGTTCAGTTAACTTAAAGGAAAAAGTTAAATCATCTTCCTTTTTGTAGGAATTTGGATCTATCTTGCCATAAAAAGATTTAAACTTTTCACTTCCTGCTGCTCTTTGAAGTGTAAAAATTACATCATCAGCAGTAAGTGGACTTCCATCAGAAAACTTAACTCCATCTCTTAATTTAATCTTAAAAGTTTGTGGGTCTGGGTTTTCAATTGATTCTGCAAGTGAATTTACAAGTTCGCCCTTTGCGTTTCTCTTTACTAAAGTATCATAAACTTGAATTAAAATATTTTCTGCGTAATCATCATTTAGTGCATTAGGCTCAAGCGTTGTAGTATCTTCAGAAACTGCAACTTTTAATACCTTCCCTTCTTCTCCTGACTTGTCCTTAGAGGAGCAAGCCGTCATAAACAGCGAAAGCACTAAAAGCATTCCAATAATTACTCTTTTCTTCATTATCATCTTCCTTTCTTAGACTCTTTTTATATCTGCTCCAAGATTTCTAAATTTCTCTTCAATTTTTTCGTAACCTCTGTCGATGTGGTGAATTTCAGAAATTTCAGTTTCGCCTTCAGAAACTAGTCCTGCAAGTATAAGGGCAGCTCCTGCTCTTAAGTCAGTTGCAGCAACCTTGGATCCGTATAGTTTGTTCTTACCCAAAAGTATAGCTTCTCTATCTACTACTTTGATTTTTGCACCCATCTTCTTAAGTTCTTCTGCGTGCATGAAGCGATTTTCAAAAACTGTCTCTATAATGGAAGATTGTCCTTCGGCTTGAGTTAAAAGGGCCATGAATTGTGCCTGTAAGTCTGTTGGGAAACCTGGATGTGGTAGGGTTTTTATTTCGATTGGTTTAATATCATCTGTACCTACAACCCTAACAGTGTCTCCATTTTCTATTACCTTTGCACCAGTTTCTTCTAACTTTGCTATAACTGGTTTTAGGTGGGATGTTATTATATTTTCAATAGTTATGTCTCCACCAGTAATTGCCGCAGCTACCATAAAGGTTCCCGCTTCAATCCTATCTGGAATAATTTGGTGAGTGCAACCTCCTAACTTTTCTACGCCCTTGATTTTTATTGTAGAAGTTCCTGCACCCATTACCTTGGCTCCCATTTTGTTAAGGAAGTTTGCAAGGTCAACAATTTCTGGTTCCATGGCACAGTTTTCCATAATAGTTTCGCCTTCAGCAAGGACTGCAGCTGTCATAATATTTTCTGTTGCTCCAACTGACGGGAAGTCAAGATAGATTCTTGTGCCCACAAGCTTGTCGCACTCAGCCTTGATTTCTCCGTGAGTCATTTCTATATTTGCACCTAGGGCCTTAAAACCCTTTAAGTGAAGATCAATTGGTCTTGAGCCAATGTTGCAGCCACCAGGTAGGGAGTTATAGGCCTTGTTTAACTTGGCAAGAAGTGGTCCCATAACAAGGAAGGATGCCCTCATCTTGCTCATGAGTTCGTAGTCAGTTTCGTAAGAGTTAAGGCCACTTGGATCAATTACAAGCTTGTTTCCATCTTTTTCTATTTTAAGTCCAAGCCCTCTAAGAACTTCTGTAATGATTTCAACGTCCTTTAACTCAGGCACGTCTTCCAAAACAATTTCTTCTGTCCCAAGAATTGTTGCAGCTAAAATTGGAAGAGCTGCGTTCTTTGCACCTGAAATTCTAACCTTGCCCTTTAGTGGGCCCTTTGATTTTACTAATATTTTATCCAAAAGGATTCCTCCTATAAAATTTTATTTATATTAATTTAATTATATCATAGAGAATCTATTAAATTAAGGGATTAAAACAAGACTATTAATAAAACACCCCTTTGTGTTAGAATAAATTATTAGAAATTAAAAGGAGGTTCTCATGAAGAAATTCATCCGTGAAAAATATAGAAATGTAGAAGAATCAATTTATGCTGTAGACTACTCTAGCATCTATCCAGACTTTATTAACTTTGGCGTTGGTGACCCCGACCTCATGACTGACGAGGCAATAATAAAAGAAGCCTACGACTCACAAATGGCAGGTCACACTCACTACGAAGATCCACAAGGCTACATAGGTCTAAGAGAATCCGTAGCAAATTTTTATATAGATGACTTTGGAGTTTTTTGTGACCCTGATGAAGTTATGATTACTATGTCAGGAACTGAAGGAATGTTTTTAATCCTTCAAGCCCTCTTAGAAGAAGGCGACGAAGTAATAGTTCCTTCGCCTTACTTCAGCGTCTACCCAGACCAAATCGACATGGCTGGAGCTAAAACTGTCTTCTACGACACAAAATTTGAAAATGATTTTGACATAATCCCAGAAGAACTTGAAAAATTAATAAATAAAAAGACTAAGGCAATCATCATAAACACTCCCAACAATCCGACGGGAGCAGTCTATAGTGACGAGACCCTAAAGGCAATTTATGACCTTGCAGTTAAGCACGACATCTTGGTTATTTGTGACGACATCTACACAATTTACTCTTATGAGTCTGCCTTCACTCCAATGATTAAGTGGGACAAGAACTTTGAGAGAGTAATTTCCATCTCCTCCATGTCCAAGGACTATGTAATGACTGGTTGGAGGCTTGGTGCCATTGTTGCCCACAAGGACCTCATCAAGTCCATGACTGCCATTCACACAAACACAGTCTATTCTGTACCAACACTTTGTCAGTACGCAGGAGTTGTGGGAATTAATCAAAGAAAGAGAATCTGCCCACCACTTGCCGAAGAATACAAGGAAAGGATGTACCTTGCCTACGACAGACTAAAAAAATTAAAGCATGTAGAAGTTATGAGACCTAAGGGAACTTTCTACATCTTCCCAAAAATTTCAGTTCCAGGCATGACAACTGATGAAGTTGTGCAAGAAATTTTGGAAAAGGCTCACGTAAACCTAATAGATGGCAAGGCCTTTGGTTCTGCTGGCGACGGCTTTATAAGAATTGCCGTAACAGTTAATAAAGACAAGATCAACGAAGCCTTTGATAGGATAGAAAAGTTAGAAATTTTTCAAAAGTAATTTGTTTTTGAAAATAACTTAAAAATTTAAAGTAATAAATAGAAGTTCATCAAAAAAGACTGAGTCATAAAAAACTCAGTCTTTCTTTTTAAATAAATTTTAAAATTGCCCCATAGATAATTGGAATAAAAATTGCTGGCATAGAATTTGCAATTTTAAAGTCAACAAGCTTTAACATTGAAAGGCAAATTGCAATTATTATTACGCCACCTGTTCCTGAAAGGTTGCCTGCAACTTCTGGTGTGAAAATTGGAAGTAAGAAGCCAGATAAGAATACCATTAGGCCTTGATAAAGGAAAATAGGAAGGGACGAGAAGGCAACTCCCTTGCCAAAGGTCGCCGCTAAGAAGAAGGCTGTTATCCCATCCATAAGGGACTTGGTAAAGAGGATTTCATTGTTCCCCTTGACGCCAGCGTCAATTGCTCCAAGGATTGCCATGGACCCGACGCAAAAAATTAAGCTGGCACTAATAAAGCCTTCTGCAAAGTTTTCATCTTGACCCTTGACGAACTTCTTCATTAAAAAATTTGTAAACTTGTCAAGCTTGTCTTCAATATTTATTGCTTCACCAATGATAAGTCCAATAACTATGGAGCCTATCATGACGATGACATTCCCTTCAAGGGCGGACTTTATCCCTACTGCTATGACACAAAGGGGAAGAAATTTCATTATAGAGTCCTGGGTCTTTTTTGGAAATCTATGGCCTACAAGGGACCCAAGGAGTCCAAGGACTAAGACTACCATTGCATTTACAAAAACTCCTAACATGGTAACCTACTTTCCAAGTTTATTTTCTCTTCCATAATAAAAGAGATATTGGTTGGCAAAGCCTGCGTTCTTACCAAAGACTTCCCTGCCACGTGTGGCAATCTTGGACTTTGGTGTAACTTCCTTTAGGTATAATTCTTCCATGACCCTCTTTATCCAAACGTCAACTGGGAAGGACTCCTTCCTGTCAAAGGCAAAGAGGAGGATGCAGTCGGCAACCTTTGGTCCCACTCCTGGAAGAGTTTGAAGTTCCTTTCTGGCATCTTCTAGGTCCATTTCAGAAATCCTTTCTATGTCAACTTGACCTGATGCAATTAGCTTTGAGGCTTCAACTATCCTCTTGTCACGGAAGCCAACTCTTGCAAACTCTCGAAGGTCCTCTGGCTTGGCAAGGGCAAGCTGTTGAGCACTTGGGAAGGCATAGTATTTCCTATTCTCATCTTCTCCAAGATAGTCACCATACATTTCTGAAATCTTTTCAATTGCCTTTTGGATCCTAGGTATTTGGTTATTGGCAGAAATTATAAAGGAAATAATTGTCTCAAACTTGTCTTGGTTTAAGATCCTTATCCCCTTACCATAGTCTGTGGCATCCTTCATGACCTCGTCTTGGGCAAGCTCTTCCATTACAAGTTTGTAGTCACGAGAAAGGTCGAAGTAGTCATAAAAAATTTCTTCAAAGGACTTTTCATCTACTCCCTTTAAAATTATTTCATCTCCAACTTTTTTTGCATTGGCAACTATGCCATGAGTTACAAAAGTAAAGGACCCGTCCTCTTCTTCATACCACCTAAAGGCTTGACCACAAGTGAAAATATCTCTGGGATCAAACTCCTCTAGGCCACTAATTTTGCAAAGACCTTCATCAAAATTTATCTTCATTAAAAACAAAACTCCTATAAATAAAAAACCTATTATAAAATAATAGGTCAGCTAATTTCTTTCATAAAATAAGATAGGGTTAGAAGTGAATCGTTAAGTCTTATGTTTTCAACTACAATGCCTTCTGGTCCCTTTAAGTCGTAGGGTGCGAAGTTCCAAATTCCCCTTACACCTGCATCAATCACTTTGTTAGCCACATCTTGGCAGACTTCTCTAGGCACAGTGATAATGGCAACATCTACCCCTTCATCTCTTATGTATTTTTCCAAGTCCTCCATCTTACGGACCTTAATCCCACTTATGTCATCTATGTTATCCTTGATATCAAAAAGTGAAATCACATTAAAACCAGAATCTCTAAATCCATTGTATCTAGCAATGGCCTGTCCCAATCTACCAGCACCAATAACTATGCTCTTGTAAGACTTGTCTATTCCAAGAATTTTATCAATCTGGTCTTTAAGGGCCTTGGTGTTGTAACCATATCCCTGTTGGCCAAATCCCCCAAAATTATTTAAGTCCTGTCTAATTTGCGAAGCAGAAAAACCTGTGAGTCCACTAAGTTCCTTTGAAGAAACTCTCTCAACTCCATCTTCTATGAGTTCTTTTAAGTACCTGTGATAAACTGGCATTCTCCTTATTACAGTCTCGGAAATACCCCTTGCATTCTTCGGCAAATTAACACCTCCTAATTGTTTATATTATAACAATCTTTGCAACTTTTGTAAATTAAAGGAAAATATCTTTTTTTGTTTATTATTTTTTATGACTTTGTGTTTTACTATTACTTTGTAATTTTTTACGAGCTTGTACTTTTTTACGAGCTTGTACTTTTTTACGAGCTTGTACTTTTTTACGAGCTTGTACTTTTTTATAAATTTGTGCTGTTCCATAAACTTATAGTTTTTTATTAAGTCCTATCTTTCTATGAACTTATGATTTGTTACGAGTTAGTATTTATTTACTAATCAATAAAAATTTACATAAAAAAAATCGCCCTAAGGCGACTTTCTATTCATCAACTAAAATTCCTTGAACCACAAGCCTTGTATCTCCAGGCGAGCAAGTTTGTAGGGTTAGTATGTCCTTTATTTCCTCTGGCATGACCCCACTTACAAGATTTCTCTCCTTGATGTAAGCCAAGAGATTTTTGCCTTCTTCATTGCTATAAGATGGACTCCTAAACTTAGCATAAGGGTCAGCATTATAAACTGCAAAGACCTTGTATTTCTTGTAGCCACTAAGTGAATAAATTTCTATAAACCTGTCTTCCTTAAAGAAATCTTTATCCTCATACTTGTGAAGGTCCTTAAAATTACCGGCACGTTGATTGTTGTGACCGTAGATAATTGTGTTCTGGTCAGAGAAGTCTTCCTTGTTCCTATAGTCCATAAAGATTGCACCGAAAACATTGTACTCGTCCTTGTAATTGTGGTTTAGGTAGTAGTTATTGTCACTTCCCTTGACTATGGGATAGTCTATATCTGTCCCACCAACTCTTATCCAACCAACAACAGAAGGGTAGTCTTTTCTTAGGGCCTCAATTTTTTCTATGGCCTCTTGGTCCCTTTTCTTTTTCTCATCAAGTCCTGGATTAGAAGTTTTAACTTCTTCTCTCTCAAATTTTTCTTGGACTTCTCTTGTGGCAGACTTAAAGTTCTTGTCTTCCTTGTTGTAGTTGTAAATCCTGTAAAGACTTGTGAGCAAGATTATCACAAGAAGAATTTCTATTATATTTATGATTTTTTTCTTCACTTGACTTCCCTCTCCTTTTTACTTTAAACATACACTCCTATTGCCAAGATTATTGAGGCTATGACCATTAAAATTTTTCCTAATAGTATCAAAAAATTTTCCCATGACTTGTCTTCCTTATATATTTTATAATTTTCGGGGACCTGTCTTGCCCAAAAGATGGCAAAAATTATAAAAGCCAGGCATTTTAATAAATCCATATCAACCCTCCCTTATGTCAAAGAAATTTTCTGCTATCATGCACCTTATTGATCCACCACCATATTTTGAAATTGTTTCAACATCAATTGGAAGGATCTCATCCTGTTTTTCAATTTTTTCTTTATTTTCTTTTCTAAGGTGGTCATAGGCTGACTGAGCTATAACAAGAATGTTTTTGTCATGGCCCTTTAGTTCAATAGAATTTCCTGCAAAGTTATCAAACTCTTCTTGGTTAAGAGAAATTATTTCCTTACCTGACTCTCTTAAGGACTTTAGAACTTCCTCCTTATTCTCTACTATTAAGTCATCTGCAATAATTGCAAAATTTTCACCCACCATCATCAAGACATTAGTGTGGTAGATGTAAGTTCCCTTGTCCTTGGACCTAAAGTAAACGGGTTTTAAGTCAAAGGCCTTGCAAAATTTTAAAAATTCGCCCTTGTCACAACGCTTTGAAAGACTTCCGTAGCAAATATTATTCCACCTGTCTATTACAACAGCTCCAGTCCCTTCAAGGACTCTTCCTTCATTATTTCTGAAGTCAACTATTTCAGCCCTCTCGTAGTCAAGAATCTTCTTAAGTTGTGGGAGGATTTTATCGTACTCTTCATTCCTATTGTCTGTGTACATTTCCGAAATAAAAATTTTGCCAGGGAAGGTTACAAAGACATTGTTGGGGAAAATTGAATCTGGTGTCTTATCATCAAAGTCCTCAATGACATCAACGTGAATATTTTTTTCTCGCAAAGCTTCCACAGCTTGGTCAAATTCTTTTAAAGCCCTCTCTTGAATTTCTCCCTCAGAAGTTTTCTCTGGGCTGACTTGGTAAACATTGTCTACTGCTGTCTCTGTATTAAAATTAAAGGCGTAGGGCCTAACTAAAATTACCTTATTTGTTATCATAGATTTCTCCTTTACATCAATTAAGTCAATTATAACAAATTTCCAATAAAAAACCCTCCACCAAGGAGGGATAAATTTTTCATTTATAAAATTTTACTCACAAGTAATAGTTAATTACATTCTCAAGAAGTAGGAGGTTAGTAATGCTTCCTATTCCACCAGGCACTGGAGAGAAGGCTCCAATCTTTCCCATGACAGCTTCTTCATCAAGGTCGCCACGATACTTACCTTCCTTGTTCTTCGAAGTTCCTATGTCAATTACAACTGCATCTTCCTTGAAATAAGTTTCGTCAAGAACCTCTGCCCTTCCCATGGCAGTGAAAATTATATCAGCAGACTTAGTGTACTTTCTAAGGTCCCTTGTGCCAACGTGACAAACTGTTACAGTTGCAAGTTCACTTAACAAAATCATAGCAAGAGGTTTCCCAACAACATTAGAATGGTTAATGACTACCACGTCCTTGCCCTTTAGTTCATAGCCATAAAAACCTAAGAGCTCATGGGCTGCCTTTGATGCAAGAGGGATAAAACCATCAAGGTGGCCGCTATAGACCTTGGCCCTGTTAATGGGATTCATACAGTCAATATCCTTTTCTGGATCAATAGCAAGAGAAATTACATCTTCGTTAATAGACTCTGGGAGAGGTCTAAAGACAAGTATGCCCCCAACCCTTTTGTCTTGGTTTAAGCCCTTTAAGCAGTCTAATATTTCTTCCTGACTTACATTTTCTTTGAATTCATTTACGTCTACACTAACTCCAAGTTTTTCTGCAGACTTTTTTATTCCCTTGAGGTAAGCAAGTGATCCATAGTCCTCGCCCACTCTTATAATAGAAATTATTGGTTTGTCCTTTAACTTTTCAACTTTTTCAACTAGGTCCCTAGTCTTTTTTTCAACATAGTCCTTGGCATATAAAATCTTTGTCATATTACCTCCTCTTGTAAGAGCTTCTTTTTTATTTTTAAAAATTATTTATCAAATTTTATTGCGCATCAAATTTTTACTTAGTAGACAATCATTCCACCGTTGGGAGAAATTATTTGTCCCGTCATGTAGGAGTTCTTGTCAGATACCATAAAGGCCACAAGTTCTGCGATCTCTTCTGTAGTTGCAAGTCGACCCATGGGTATGTCTTCTGACAAAATGCAGAGGTTGTCTGTCCCTATCTCTCTTGTCATTGGTGTGTCAACTGCACCTGGGGCAACTGCATTAACACTTATGCCTGAGTAGCCAAGTTCTTGCGCAAGGGCCTTTGTAAGTGCATTAATGGCACCCTTTGTTGCTGAGTAGTGACTCTCCATGGATCCACCAACTATTCCCCAAATGGATGTCATGTTCAAAATTTTTCCTGAGTGCTTCTTTAGCATGTAGGGAAGAGCTGCGTGAATTGCATTGTAAACTCCCTTTACATTTACATCGAAGATCTCGTCCCAAGTCTCTTCGTCAATATCTTGGAAGAGGGCATAAGAAGATATGCCAGCGTTGTTGATTAGGATGTCAACTCCCTTAAATCTTCTTTCAACTTCCTTAAACATGTCTTCAACTTCAGAAAATTTTCTCACATCTGCCCTTAGGGCAAGGGCGTCTTTACCCATGTCTCTAATTTCTTTTTCCAATTCTTTAGCTTCTTTTTCTGACTTGTTGTAGTTAATAATTACTCTGTAGTCTTCTCTTGCAAGTCTTCTTGCAATATCTCTTCCAATTCCTCGTGAGGCACCAGTAATAAGTACAGTCTTCATCTTGTGTCTTCCACCAACCTTTACTTCATTATACCAAATTTATAAAAATAATTTTGCAAAAGAAAAAAGCCATGTCAATGACATAGCTTTTTCCGGTAAATATGCTTTTAAATTATAGGTTTATTCTACCGTCTTCGAAGTCTTCTTCTGGGATAGGTCTCTTTACAATGTGATTGTAATAGATTTTTTCAACTGCCATTGAAATAGCGTTGTCGCCTGTTACGTTACAAGCTGTACCAAAAGAGTCTTGAGTTAGGTAAAGTGAAATCAAAATTGTAGCAAGTGTTCCTGATGATTCGATTCCAATAACTGGTAGGAACGGAAGGGCACTCATTACTGCTCCACCTGGCGCACCTGGTGCTGCAACCATGGCAACTCCAAGAACTGCGATAAACTTAAGTAGTAGTGGGAAAGAGTGTGGCATATCAAACATTGTAAGTAATGTGAATACACAAGCTGTAAGAGTAATCATAGATCCTGCTAAGTGAACTGTTGCACAAAGTGGGATACAGAATTCTCTAATTTGAGCTGTAACACCCATTTTTCTGTTACAAGCAACGTTAACTGGAATAGTTGCTGCAGATGATTGTGTACCTGCCGCTGTTAGGTAAGCTGGAAGTGCTTCCTTTAAACATTTGAAAGGATTTCTTCCTGTGTATGCACCTGCAACTGAAAATTGTAATATTATATAAAGTAGGTGTAGTGCAATGATGCAGATGAAGATCTTCCAGAATATTCCAAGAATTGCAAATACTGAACCTGAATATGATAGGTTACAGAAGTTACCAAAGATAAAGAATGGAAGTAGTGGAATTACAAATTTTGATAGTACTAGATTTATGATTTCGTTAAATTCATTGATAGCTTTGTAAAATACTTCTCCAGATCCTTTAGCTCTTAGGGCAGAAACTGTAAGTCCAATCATAAATGCAAGAACAAGAGCTGCTGTTACATCAATGAAAGGTCCAAGTGGAATTTCAAATAATGGTGCAACTTCATTTGCTGTTGCCTTTTGAATTTCTTCTGCAAGCTCTGGTTTAATAAAGCTTGGGAATATGTTTCTTGCCATTGTATAAGATAATGAGCCTGCAATTAGTGTAGATCCATAAGCTAATGCAACTGTTGCTCCTAAAAGTTTTCCAGCACCTTCTGATAGGTCTGCAATACCCTTAGATACAAAGGCAATAATCATTAGTGGAATTATAAAGTTCAAAAACTTTCCAAATAATCCTGAGATTGTAATTGCTACTTGAGTTACTACTTCTGGTAAAAATTGTCCAACAAGAATACCAAGTGCAATTGCAATAATAAGTCTAGGAATTAGACCTATTTTTTTCTTTTCCTTCATTTTCTTTAATCCTCCTTAATATTTAAAAACTTAGCCCTAATTTCTTGGCCAGTTTTTGTGCCTGCAAGTCCTCCAAGACCAGTCTCCCTAATAGATTCATGTAGCAAGTGACCAACTTCTCCCATAGCTTGACAAACTTCGTCAAAGGGAACAATTGATTTAATACCTGCAAGTGCCATATCAGCTGATATGAAAGAATTCATAACGCCTGATGCGTTCCTAAAGGTACATGGATACTCTACTAGTCCTGCTATTGGGTCGCAGGCTAGCCCCATTACATTAATAAGTGTAATACTGGCTGCTTGTAGTGCTTCTTCTGGACTTCCGCCAAGCATTTCAACTAATGCAGCAGCTGCCATTGCGCTGGCAGATCCACATTCTGCTTGACATCCACCTTCAGCACCAGCGAACGTTGCATATTTACCAATAATTTGCCCTATTCCTATTGATGTCAATAGTCCATTTATCAAAACCTCGTCATCTAAGCCATATTTTTCCTTAGCTGCCATTAAGGCTGCTGGCATAATACCAGAACTTCCAGCAGTAGGCGCTGCCGCAATAGTTCCCATATTTGCATTGGTCTCAGATGTGGAAAAGGCCATAGCCATTGCCCTAACTAGAAACTTGCTAGTTAAAGGGTCTTTATCTTTTTGATAGTCGTTCATCATTTTTGCAAAGCCGTCTATCATTTTATATTCAGTTTCAAAGGATTTTTCTAGTGTTTCTTGGGAAGATCCCTTCATAACCTCCAGGATTTCCCTTATCTTATTCTTCATCTCTTCCTCAGTCATCTTAAGGGCCTTTGTTTCTCCCTGAAGGACCAAGTCATAGATGTGAATATTATCCTTATCACAAGCTTCAATAACTTCTTTAGCTGTATTTAACATTTAAACCTCCACATATTTTGATGTAATATATCTGGAATTATTTAACAATTTATTTAACACACTCTCACTTGCACCTTCATCAAGTTCAACTGTAAGAGTTACTATATTTGTAAGCTCGTCCTTACTTGTATTTATAGATTCAATGTTGTAGGACTCCTTAGCAAGTATAGTCGATACATCTGCTATAACACCCTTTTGTTCAGGATATTGGAATAAGAGTGTAGGGAACTTACCGTCATAATCAACTTGGATTCCATTGATGTCAACAATTTTCATATTTCCCCCACCAATTGAGGATCCGATTACATATTCGCTATCTCTGTCTTTGTAATTAAATTTAATCTTTACTGTGTTTGGATGATAGTTTTCGCCAAGATTCATTGGTATGAAGGAGTATTTTATTCCTCTCTCATTTGCAATTTCATAGGCATTTCTTATAGAACTGTCATAGGTTTTAAAACCCATAATGCCGCCTAGAAGTGCCCTATCTGTTCCATGGCCCTTGTAGGTAAAAGCAAAGGAACCGTGAAGATAAAACTCAACGCTTTCATAATCATCTGGACATATTTTGGCTGCTAATCTAGCGATTTTGCAAGCGCCTGCAGTATGAGATGATGATGGACCAACCATTATTGGTCCAAGAATTTCAAACGAACTATACTCTTTCATTGGACTCCTCCTTATTTCTTAGACCTTATTTTAGCATAATAAACTTAATTTGTGAAATGAAATTACACTTGAAGACTGGATAATTAACTTATTTCTCTTTATTTGTTCTTTAAAAAATTTAAGCATCCACTTCAATCTATTAACGCAATATAATACTTTGCGGTAAACTCAAATATTTCTTGCAAGTATATCATAGATAATATAGTATTAAATTATGAGGATATTATTTTCATTAAAGGAGGAATTTATGAAAGAACAAAACAAAAAAGTCAGAGATCAAAATGACGTTGGCGGCTTTCTGAAGGCTGTAGAAAGAATTGGTAACGGATTACCACATCCTGCCATGATTTTTGCTATACTTAGTGCAATCGTAATCATTATATCTTACTTCGCTGCAAAAGCAGGACTAAGTGTAACATACTTTGATGCCAAGGCCGGAGAAGAAGTTACTAAGGAAGCAGTTTCTCTACTTAACTGGGAGGGTCTAGCTTACATCTTTAACTCTGCAACAGAAAACTTCACAAGTTTTGCTCCATTGGGAACAGTACTTGTAGCTATGCTTGGTGTTGGTGTTGCTGAAAACAGTGGACTTTTTAATGCAACTTTAAAAAGACTTCTATCTAATGTAAACCCTACACTTCTATCAGCTACAGTTGTTTTCGCTGGTGTAATGTCAAATATTGCATCTGATGCTGGTTATCTTGTAGTAGTACCACTCGGAGCACTTATATTTGCAAATGCAGGTCGTCATCCACTTGCTGGTATAGCAGCTGCCTTTGCAGGAGTTAGTGGTGGTTTCTCTGCAAACTTACTACTTGGTACAACTGACCCATTACTTACAAATATCACAAACGAAGCTTTAAAAGCTGGTGGTATTGACATGACTCTTGCCGCTACTTGTAACTGGTACTTCCTATTTGTATCAACTTTCTTAATCACAATAATTGGTACTTTTGTAACTAATAGAATAGTTGAAAAGAACTTAGGAGAATATCACGGATCTTACAAGGCTGACGAAAGTCCACTTACAGATGTGGAAAAGAAGGGTCTTAGAAATGCTCTTATAGCTGTAATAATCTTTGTTGTAGTTATGGCATTCTTAATGTTCCCAGCAAATGCTCCATTTAGAGCTCTAGAAGATGGAAAAGATATTAAGACTCTTAAATTTTTCTTAGGTCACGGACTTATCCCTGCAATGCTACTATTATTTATGATTCCTGGTATTGCTTATGGTAAAACTGTTGGAACTATTAAAAATTCACACGACCTTGTTGACGCAATGACAAAGGCAATGAAGGGCATGGGCGGATACCTTGTTCTTGCATTCTTTGCAGCGCAATTTGTAAAATACTTCAACCAAACAAACCTTGGTCTTATCCTTGCAAAAAACGGGGCAGATTTCTTAGAATCAATTGGACTAAAGGGACTACCACTTCTAATAATGTTCATCTTGCTATCAGCCTTCCTTAACCTATTCATGGGATCAGCTTCAGCAAAATGGGCAATCATGGCTCCAATCTTTGTACCAATGATGTACAACCTTGGCCTTTCACCTGCACTTACACAAGTTGCATATAGAATTGGTGACTCTTCAACAAACATCATCACACCACTTATGTCTTACTTCGCAATGATAGTTGTATTCATGCAAAAGTATGACGAAGATTCTGGACTTGGAACTCTTACATCAATGATGCTTCCATACTCTATGTTCTTCCTAGTTGGATGGACAGTCCTAATGATAGTTTGGTATCTAATTGGAATCCCTGTTGGACCTGAAGCACCACTTCACGTTCAAGATATGGTTTCAATGTTATTTATCTAAAATAAAATATTCTCAAATAATAAACCCGGTGGATCTTCCATCGGGTATTTTTATGCTATAAATTTTAATTTTCAAATCACAAATCCTTATTTTTTGTTAAAATAATACTATCTTAATTGAAAGGGATTTATGATGGATTTTTTAAAAAATAAAGACTTACACATCTTATATCTATTCGTCTTTATAGCACTTTCCTTTGCAAACTATTTTTATCCAATAAATAAAATAGCCGTCTTGATATATAGTGTTTTAAGCTTAGTTATTTTAAGCTTTTTTGAAAAAATTTATAGTTTTAAGTTTAGTAACCATATAAAATGTCTTGCTATAATTTATATTATTTTAGTTTTGATAGATTTCTTTATAGAGGATTTTATTTCTCCAATGGCATCTGAATCACCACAAAATCATATTTTTATTTTTCTTAGTTCCTTATCTATTTTAACTATTTATAAAATATTAAAATTTAAGAAGTATGAATGAAAAAAGGCGCTGTTTATCTACAGCGTATTTTTTAGCCCACACCAAAATCTGTTATTTCAAATAAAATATCAACTCTTGGATCATCTTCAAGATACCTATATTTTTCTACAAACCACTTAACAAGTTCATCGTCTCTTTTTATTTCTGTTGAGTTGTTCATAAAAATATTTACTGTCGCATGAGAAAAGTTTTTTATAATTTCCATATCTTTATCAATCATTTCTCTTGTCTGACCCTTTATGCCCACCATGACACAGGGAGAGTCAAAATATTTTTGGACTTCTCTATAGTCTTTAAAGTCTGCACCCTTCCTTAGGACTCTTTCTCTAAAGTCATTGTCAAAAGTTTCTATTCCCGTTTTAAAAGTTATGGGAACTTTAAAAAAATCTCTTATCTCATCTAATCTATTTCTATAAATCCAGTGAGCTTCAAAAAATAATCTCTTTATATTTTTTTCTTCAACAACTTTTTTTATTGCCTCAAGACTTTTGTCTGTCAAATCAAAAACTGATGCAGAGTCAATGACTTCTAGGACTCCAAACTCTCCTGTTACATTTTTTAAAACTTCAAGATTTATCTCGTCTATCTTTTTATTGTCTATCTCATTATCATCTATATAATCACAAAAAGTACACTTGCCCCACTTACATGGCCTTGCCTTTAAGAGGACAATTTCTCTTTTTGTCTTATTAGTAATTTTTGAATACCTATTGATAAAATCATCTCCTTAAGAAGTTCATCTCTCATGACATTTTAACACATATTTTTAATAAAAAATCTTCAAAGATATAAATGTTGACAGGTCAACAAGTATTAATTATACTTAAGCTTGCATTAAATTAGTGAGGTGCTTATGCTAGATAAATTCAACTACTTTTCCAGTGAGGTCTTTAATATTGTAAAAAACTGGCAGAAGTTAGCAGGCCAAGTCATGAAGGACTTTGGCTTAAACGCAAGTCAGCTCATCTATATGCTGGCCCTCTACGACCACGACAAACTTAACTCCCAGGAGCTTGTGAAGATAAGCGGCAAGGACAAGTCTGACGTGTCGAGAAACCTAAACCAAATGATAAGGTCTGGCATCGTAGAAAAAAAGTCTAACAAGAAGAACAACTACGGCGGCAGCTTTTATCTCACAGAAAAGGGAAGGCTTATAGGTTCCAAGATAAGCGAAAAGACCATGGAATACATTGAGCTTGCAAACAAAAATATTTCAAGGGACAAGAAGGAAATCTTTTACGAAGTCCTAGGTGCCCTTTCAGAAAATATTGAAAACTTGACAGAAGAAAAACTTTAATTTGATGGAATTCAAATTTATAAAATAGATTTATAATTGAGAGGAAATATATGGCAGTAAAAATAATTGTGGGATCAACTTGTGATGTGGAAGAAAATATTAAAAAGGACTTAATCGTAGTTCCCCTCCACGTTACCTTTGGAGATGAAGACTTCCTAGATTCAGTTGATATTACAAAGGACGAATTTTATGAAAGACTTGAGAAAAAGGAAGAGTTTCCTATGACAAGTCAACCAACACCTGTGGCCTTTATGGATGTCTACAAGGAAGTAATAGATAAGGGAGACGAGGCAGTTGTTATTGTCCTATCTTCAAAGTTATCGGGAACTTATCAAAGTGCCAAGCTTGCAAGCGAAGGTCTTGAAGATAAAATCTTTATAGTAGACAGTTTAAATGTTTCTAACGCAGAAGGCGCTCTAGTTGAATATGCACTAAGACTTGTAAAGGAAGGTAAGTCTGCAAGAGAAATAAAGGATATACTAGATGAAGCAAAGAAAAAACTTAGATTAGTTGTATTAGTTGACACCCTAGAATACCTTGAAAGAGGTGGAAGAATTTCAAAGACTTCAGCCCTCCTTGGCAACCTCTTCTCTGTAAAGGTCCTACTTGCCATGAAGGATGGAGCAATTACATCTGTTGGCAAGGCCAAGGGAATAAAAAATGCCAACAATCTTTTCATTAGTGAGATAGAAAAGACTGGGTCAATTGACTTTGACATGCCAATCAAACTTGGCTACACAGGTCGTGACGGCAGTAAAATTGAAAAATACCTAAGAGAGACAAAAAGCCTTTGGGAAGATAAAATTTCTTCACCAGAGTTTATACAAATTGGTAGCGTTGTTGGGACACACACAGGTCCTGGCGCCCTCTTCTTGTCCTACTTCAGCAAATAATTTTAACTTATAAAGTTCCTAATCTTTAGGAACTTTTTTATTTTTCATGGGTGCACTCGTGAAAGTTAGAATTCTTTATCTAATTATAATTCTATGGTAAAATAGAGTGGATAGGAGTTGATTTATTGGAAAAAGAAACTGACTATAAGGGACTCATTAGACTCTTCACAAGGTCTATTTTCATTTCAATGGTTGGAATGATTTTTCCCTTTCTATATATTTTGTTTCCTTCTATGTATGTAGCTGAATCTGTGAAGGAAGGAATTATAAAAGTCATGGCAACACTTCTTGCCGTTGTACTTTTAATTGCTGGTTTTATGGGACCAGTCCAAGCCATAGTTGTCTTTACAATCTTTGGCCCCTTCATCTTAATTTTTCACTACATGATTACAACAAAAAAGTCTGTCTCCATGACTATCTTGGCGACATCTTTAATATTTTTTACATCAATAATGGTTTTATTCTTTGCCTTTGGGATCAATAGCCAAGTTCTAAATTCAAGGGAAACTATAAATTCCATTACAGAATTTTACAAAAACCTAGCAGGCGAAGATATTTTATCTTCAGGGACTATGGCGATTTTCACAGAGAATGTAGAACTCTACTACAAGAAATTCTTGCAAATTCTTCCATCTGTCCTAATTATCACATCTATTGTGACTTCCTATGTTACTTATACATGGGCTGGAAGAAGTCTTCTTGCAAGGGGGATTTTTATTATTCAACCATCCTCTCTTGAATTCTTGAAGTTCCCAAGGGAAATTATAGCCTTGTCACTTGTGAGTCTTGCCATCTTTTCACTAACTGGTGACTACTTTGGACCCACAGGTCAAGTCTTTATGATTAACCTAATGAACTTAGTCTTCTTTATGCTCTATGCTTCTGGCCTTGCCCTTGCCAAGTTTTACATGACAAGATTTGGAGTTAAGAGATTTTTACAATTTCTCCTAATAGGGCTTAGCTTTACTATATCAAGCCTACAGATTCTTTTAATAATCCTTGGTGGACTTGATCAAATTGTTAACTTTAGAAAAATTAAATAAGTGAGAATGCTATGAAAAATAATTATAAACTTAAAGATTTTCTTCCATTTTTTATTTTTGGAATAATTCTTGTTGTGGCCTTAATCTTCACAAGACCAGTCCTTGGTCTTTTGGGAATCCTAGGCCTTGCCTATGTAGCCTTCTTGGCCTACAACAAGATAAATAGAAAAAATGAAGAAAATTTAAAAAACCTTGAAAACTTAAATGAAAGATTTGATTCTCTTACTAAGCAGGCAATCTTCGACATGCCCTTTCCCCTAGTTGTTACAGATGAAAAGGCAAAAATCCTTTGGTACAACACTCCCTTCATCAATCTTTTTAATGAAAGTAATGTCTTGGAGGGCGACCTAGAAAACCTAATTGGAGATATTGATATTTCAAATATTTTAAACTCTGAGGGTCAAAGAACTATACCTGTTGAAGTAAATAAAAGATTTTTTAACATCTATACCAACATTGTTAAAAACAAGTCTGAAAAGGGAGATGGCAAGTCTGTCCTATTTTATCTAGTGGACAATACTGCCTACCAAAACTTAAAGGACAAGTACACAGATGAATTTGCCATAGTGGCAAAGGTTGAAGTGGATAACTTCGATGAAGCGATATCTTCTGCCCCATCAGAAATTAGACCCCTTCTAATTGCAGAAATTGACTCAACAATTTCCCAATACTTTGAAGAGTACGATGCCCTAGTAAAAAAATCTGACGAGGACTTATACCTTGTCGTTATGAACTTTAAGTCCCTAAGGGCAATTAAGGAAAAGAGATTTGACATCTTAGATGACCTAAGGGACCTCAACAAGGGGAACTCAATTCCAATTACACTTTCCATTGGAGTTTCTTCTTTTGGACTTAACTTCAAGGATGCCTATATAGAATCTGACTCTTCTCTTGACTTGGCACTAGGTCGTGGTGGCGACCAGGCTGTGGTAAAAGTTGATGACAACTACGAATTCTTTGGTGGAAAATCAAAGGCCATGGAAAAGAGAAATAAGGTTAAGGCAAGGGTAATTGGTGAAGCCCTAAAACAATTAATTGACAGGTCTGAAAATGTCTACATCATGGGCCACAAAAACCCTGACATGGATGCCATCGGGGCAGCTATTGGATGTCTTCGTGCAACCTTAAATAGAAATAAGGAAGGCTTTATTGTCCTTGAAAAATCCAACCCATCAATTGACAATTTAATTGATAGGATGAAGGAAGAAGAAGCAGAAACTTACGAAAAACTTATTTCTAGGGAAACTGCACTAAGTAATATTAAGCACTCTTCCCTTTTAATTATAGTGGACAACCACAAGCCATCCTTTACAGAGTGTCCAGACCTCTTAGAAAAAACTAACCAAATTGTTGTTATTGACCACCACAGAAGGGGCAGGGAATTTGTTGACAATCCCGTCCTCCAGTATGTGGAACCCTATGCATCTTCAACTTGTGAACTTATAACTGAGATGCTAACTTATATGTCTAACGACTTAAACTTAACTCACTTTGAGGCTGATGCCCTAATGAGTGGTATAGTTGTTGACACTAAGAACTTCTCCTTCCAAACTGGTGTAAGGACCTTTGAAGCAGCTTCCATCTTAAAGAGAGCTGGGGCAAATATGTTAAAGGTAAAGGCCCTCTTCCAAGACGACTTGGATACCATGGTTTATAGGGCAGAAGTAATTCACAACACTAAGATGATCCATGACAACATTGCCGTTTCTAGGTTCGACAAGGAAGCCAACAACTCTGTACTTGTTGCAGCTCAAGCTGCTGATGCCCTACTTGATATTAACGGAATAGACGCATCCTTTGTCTTAACAATAAATGATGGCAAGGTCCACATATCAGGCAGGTCTCGTGGAGAAGTTGTATCAGTCCAACTTATACTAGAAAAAATTGGTGGAGGCGGCCACTTGAATATGGCAGGAGCTCAACTTGACACAACAGACTTAGACGAAGCTGAAAAGATTTTAATAAATGCAATTGACGAATATTTAATTGATAATAAAAGCGAGGAATAATATGAAAGTAATTTTAATTAAGGACGACAAAACTCTAGGCAAAAAAGGCGAAATAGTTAACGCAAAGACTGGCTATGCTAGAAACTTCTTGCTACCAAGAGGTATTGCCATTGAAGCTACTCCAGAAAACATGGAAACATGGAAGAAGAATAAGCTTGAAGAAGAAAAATTAGAAAAAGAAAACCGTGCTAAGGCTAATGAAATCAAGAAGAAAATTAGCGAAATCACTTTAACTATTAAGGCAAAGGCTGGAGAAGGTGGAAGACTTTTTGGTGCCATCACTTCTGCTGACATTGCAAAAAAATTAAAACAAGATCACAAGATTGATGTTGATAAGAAGAAAATCGAACTTGGAGAAAACATCAAGGAAGCTGGCATGAAAAATATTGACATCAAGCTTTACCCAGACGTTGTTGCTACTTTAAAAGTAAATGTTAGACCGGAATCTTGATTGATATGGATGCAAAGGGAGAATTAAATTTTAATTCTGTTTCAAATTTAAAGATGCCTCCCCACAATTTGGAGGCAGAGGAGTCAGCCCTTGGTTCCATGATGCTCTCCAAGGAAGCCATCACAACATCCATTGAGCTATTAAATATCCAGGACTTCTACCAAGAAGCCCACAGAAAAATTTACACTGCTATCTTAAATATTTACAACAGAAATGAAGCAGCCGATGTAATCACAATTGCAGAGGAACTTAAAAAAACCGACGACCTTGAAGTTGTTGGTGGTATCCCCTACCTTGCAGACCTATCTTCTAATGTAACTGCAGTTTCAAATATCAAATACTACTGCAAGATTATCAAGGAGAAGGGAATCTTAAGGGAGCTAATTGATTCATCGGACAAGGTAATTTCTGCTGCCTATTCTCCTGATGCTCAGGCAGACCTCATCATTGAGCTTGCAGAAAAATCTGTCTTCGACATAACTCAGGACTCCACAAAGAACGGCCTTGTAAATATAAAAAACATTGCCCTGGACTCCTTCTCTGAAATGGAAAAGAAGGCCCAAAACCCCAATGCCCTTACGGGACTTACAACTGGTTTTGTGGACCTAGATAGAAAAATTTCCGGACTTCAAAAGTCTGATTTAATTTTGTTGGCAGCTAGACCTTCTATGGGTAAGACTGCCCTCATGGTAAACATTGCAACTAATGCAGCCCTAAGAGGTGGTGCATCTGTTGCAGTCTTTTCTCTTGAAATGAGTAAGAACCAACTCTTCCAGAGAATTATCTCATCCACTTCCCACGTTGACCTCCAAAAGGTCATTAGTGGTAACTTAAATGAAGAAGAGTGGACAAAGATAATTAACACTATGCCAATTGTGTCTAATTTAAAAATGGAAATTGACGACACAGCTGGGATCTCTCCACTTGAACTCAAGGCCAAGTGCCGAAGGATGAAGGTGGAAAAGGGACTTGATCTAATTGTAATTGACTACTTACAACTTATGCAGATGTCATCAAGGTCTGAGTCAAGGCAGCAAGAAATTTCTGCCATATCGAGAAACCTCAAGGCCATTGCCAAGGAATTAGAAGTTCCTGTCATTGCCCTTTCACAACTTTCTCGTGCTCCAGAACTTAGGACTGACCACAGACCAATCCTATCTGACCTTCGTGAGTCTGGTGCCATAGAACAAGACGCCGACATTGTAATGTTCCTCTACAGAGACGAGTATTACACTAAGGAAGAATCAGAAAAACCAAATGTTGGTGAAGTTATTATCGCCAAGCACAGGAATGGTCCTACGGGAACTGTTGAGTTAATGTTTAAGAAGGAATTTACAAAATTCTTGAACTTGCAGAGAAACGATTGATAAGTAAATAAAATTTTTAAAGACTCTTGTGAAAGCCAGAGTCTTTTATTTTTTTTGCGACAAATGTTATAATATGCTTTGAAAAAATATTGGAGGTTAATATGATTTTAGATTTAATAAAAGTAATCTTCCTCGGTATCATCGAGGGACTTACAGAATTTTTGCCTGTATCATCAACAGGTCATCTTATAATAGCTGACAGCTTTATAAAACTTGAGCCTAAGGCCTTTTCCAATGCCTTTAGCGTCATAATCCAACTTGGTGCCATCCTAGCAGTAGTTTATCTCTACTTCTACGACATCAATCCCATTGCCAAGGGCAAGTTAGTAGCAGTTCTTGGAGAAGAAAAGTACAATGAACTAAGTCTTAAGGAAAAATTTAAGTACAGAGACCTTGAGACAATGAGACTAATCGCAAAGATTATTGTTGGCTTCTTGCCAGCAGCCTTCTTTGGCTTCCTCTTAGATGACTTTATCGATGCCCATCTCTTTAATCCCATAACAGTTGCTATCGCACTTATCTTTTACGGGATAGTAATTATATTTATGGAAAAAAATAATAAGGATAAGGACTTTAAGTACGAAACTCTAGATGACATTGGACTTAAGACTGCCCTCTTCATTGGTTTTTTCCAATGCCTTGCCATGGTGCCAGGCACATCTCGTTCAGCAGCGACAATTATTGGGGCCATGCTACTTGGCTGCTCGAGAACAAGCTCTGCTAAATTTTCCTTTTATCTCGCAGTCCCAACAATGCTTGGTGCAACTGCCCTAAAGATTTTAAAAATTGGCTTTTCCTTTAGCCTATGGCAATGGTTCTTGATCCTTCTTGGAGGTATAATCTCCTACATCGTTGCTCTTGTTGTAATTAAAAAATTCTTGGGCTATGTTCGTGAACACGACTTCATCCCCTTTGGATACTATAGAATTGTCCTTGGCTTAGTAGTCCTATGCCTTGGCTTCTTCAATATAATTTGAGGTGACTATGAAAGATTTTAAGGTTGGAATAATTCAGCTGCCTGCTAAGGGCGATAAAAAAGAAAATTTAAAGACAATGGAAGAATATGTAGCTCTTGTAAAAAAAGAAGGAGCTGATGTGGTTTGTCTTCCTGAAATGTGGAACTGTCCCTACCAAAATTCTTATTTCACAAAATTTGCTGAAGAGGACTTTGGGGAAACTTATGAGAAGATGAGCCAGGTGGCAAAAGAAAATAGAGTCTACTTGATTGGCGGCTCAATACCAATTAAGTCTGGCGACAAGATTTACAACAGGTCCTATGTCTTTGACAAGTCTGGCAGAGAAATCTATAGGTATTCCAAGATCAACCTATTCGACATCGAAGGCTACAAGGAGTCAGACACAATTTCTGGCGGCAAGTCCCTTGGAGTTTTTGAAACAGAATACGGAACTTTTGGCCTTGCCATTTGTTTTGACTTGAGGTTTCCAGAGCTCTTCCAAACTTTTCGTGACTATGGAGCAGAAGTCATCTTCGTCCCATCAACCTTCATGAAGAAGACTGGGGAAGTTCACTTCCACCTTCTCAATAGGGCCCGTGCAGTTGACACCCAATGTTATCTGGTCTCTCCTGCCATAGCAAGAGACCATGACTTGTCAAAGAACGCCTACGCCCACTCACTTATAGTTGACCCAAGTGGCAAGATAGAAGTGGACCTTGGCGAAAATAAAAACTACGCAGTCTTAAAACTAGAAGCTAATAAGGTGAAGAGGGAGAGAGAAAAACTTCCCCTAGAAGTATCAAGAAAAAATAGGAAGTTATAATTAGAAAACCACTTAATTTAAAATTAAGTGGTTTTTAGTATTATTTTAAGTTATAACCCTAACATATTTGGTACAAATGTTATAATACTTGGAACAAAAGCAAATAATAGTACTGATATAAGTTCAATTATCAAGAATGGCATTACACCTTTAACAATGTCATTGAATCTTAATCCAGTTATTGATTGTGCTGTAAATAAATTATAACCAAAAGGTGGTGTAACATACCCTATTACCAAATTAATTACAAATATCATTCCTAAGTGAAGAGGATCTATTCCAAGTTCAATACCAAAAGGAACTAGTACTGGTGCTAATATTATTATAGCAGCTACAGTATCCATCAATGCTCCAACAAAGAATAATAATATCATTAAGATAATCAAATATGAATATTTAGTAGTTATGAATGAGCCTAAAGCATTAGTTACCATGTCTCCAAAATTATTAACTGACATTATCCATGATAGTAAATTAGCTGCACCCATTATTATTCCAACCATCGCTGCCGTTTCCATAGCTTTTAGTAATGCATCTGGCAAATCTTTTATTTTTATTTCTCGATAAATAAAAAAGCCTAGTAATAGTGCATAAACAACTCCTACTGCAGCAGCTTCAGTTGGTGTAAATACTCCTGAATAAATTCCACCTAATATTATAATCGGCAATAATAATGCACCTAGTGCCGACCATGTACTTGTCAATAGTCTTTTCAAGCTAAATTTTTCTCTATTTTTTAATATATCTGGCTTGTTTTTTATAAGAAAGAAATTAACTAATGTTAAAAGTAGCATCATAACTAATCCAGGAAGAATACCAGCTATAAACATTTTTGGTATAGATAATCCCATAGTTACTCCATATATAATCATTGGAATACTTGGTGGTATTATTGGTCCTAAAGCTCCGCCAGCTGCAACCATACCTGCCGCTGATTTTTTATCATATCCAGTATTAGTTAATGATGGTATCATTATTGAACCAATAGCAGCAACCGTTGCCGGACCAGAGCCTGTTAAAGCTGCAAATATAGCACAAGATACAATTGTTACAACTCCGAGACCACCTGGAACCCAGCCCATTAATGCATCTGCCCAGTTAATCATTCTCTTCGAAATACCTCCTCTATCCATTAATTCTCCAACTAATACAAAAAGTGGAATTGCTAATAGCGGGAAAGAGTCTAGCCCTGTTGTCATTCTTTGACTTACTAATAAAAGTGGTTTTATTCCAGTTACTATTAAGAACATAGCCCCTGATCCTAAAATTGATAAGTATACCGGAAGCCCAATAAAAATCAAAGCGAACATTACAATAAACATTATACCAATCATTTAATCACCTCATTAGTTTTTGCAGAACATAAATCGTACACACAATAAAAAATTAATAATGCTCCAAAAATAGGTGCTGCACCATAAACAAAACTCATGCTTATTCTAAGGGCAGGGCTTAACTGAGTTCTTACTGCCCATGCAACTTTAGTTCCGTAAAACAAAAGTATAAATCCTATTAATATAGATAGTATGTTAACTATTTTTCTTAATACAATTTGATTCTCGTGGCTTATGTTATCTGTTATTACACTTACTGTAGCATTACTCTTGTTCTTCGTACATAAAATTGCCCCAAGCATATTGGCCCAAATGAATGTGTATCTTGCTAATTCTTCTGTCCAAGATAAAGAAGAATTAAGAACAAATCTAGTAAATACTTGTAGAACACAAGATGCGACCAGAATACTAAACACAACTACTATTGCAAACTTTAAAAATTTTGTCACAATGTTATATGCTTTTTCCATAATTCTCTCCTTTTCTTAGAAATTAAGCTCTTTCCTTAATTGATCTAAATATTCTTTACCTATTCCTTCTGCTCTCTTATCATAAAAGTCCTCAAAAGCTTTTTGAAAAGCTTCTTTATCAACATCTCTTACAATAGTCATACCTTTTTCTTCCATTTCATCAAGCATTTTTGGTTCTAAACTTGCGTTATTTTTTCTTGTAGCTTCACCTGCCTCAATAGCAGCTTCTTTTAAGATTTTTTGTTCTTCAGAATCCAATTTGTCATAAATGTTTTTTGATACACAAAGAATTAGAGGCGAATAAAAGTGTCCTGTCATGTTTAAATACTTTGCAATATCAGCAAATCCATTTGTGTAAATTACACTGACTGGTATATCCAACCCATCAATAGTACCCTGTTGTAAACCTGTTATAGTTTCTGACCAAGCCATTGGAACAGCATTTGTTCCGAGTTCTTGATATGTCGCTATATATGTATCTGTCTCCATACATCTGATTTTTAATCCATGAAAATCTTCCGGTTTTTTTACTTCATTTTTTAAAGTTACAAGATGTCTAAATCCCCCTTCACCATAAGCAAGACCTTCTATACCATATTCTTCATATCCTTTTAAAATATCATTTCCAAGTTTTCCATTCAAAACTTTAGAAGCCTCCTTACTATCTTTAAAAATAAAAGGCAAATCAAAAAGTCCTGCTTGTGGTATATATCCACTTATATAAGCGTTAGTCATTATTGCCATATCAGTTGTACCTATTTGCATTCCTGTAAACATTTCTCCTTCTTGCCCTAATTGTCCTGATCCTTTAATATCAATGACAATTTTTCCATTTGTTCTTTCTTTTACTATGTCTGAAAAAGTTTTTGCAAATATATAATATGGATCATTTTCGACAGGAGCCGTTGTAAAACCAATTTGAAATACTTTTTTCCCATTATCTTTTTTTGAACATCCCACTAACATAAAAACACAAATTAGTATTAAAAACACTTTCATTATTTTTTTCATTTTCATACTCCTTCCACAATAATCTTTGGTGTTTTCTTTAACATCTTTTCTATATTCTTGCAATCAACTCCTTTATTAATTAAAAATTCTATGCAGTCAACTAATGATTCAAACGGCGGTTTTTTTGTATAATATCCTCTATCCGTAGTTATGAATACATTATTAAAATTTAATTTATTCATAACGCCTAAAAACTCTTCCTCATCACAATCTCCATCATCAAAGTTTGCCCATACTTTTTCAATAAAAACTCCTTTTTTACCTAAAGTAACTTGAATATCTGTAGGAATCTTAGTTCTATTCCAATCCGGATGAGTTAAAACCACTTTTATATTTTTCTTAATTGCGTAATCACATACTTTTAAACTCTCTTCTAGACTGATATGACCTGTAGCTAATGTTGCATCATATTTTTTAACCACTTCAATAACATCTTTTAAAGCTTTTATTAGGTTACCTTTATCATCAATAACTGAGATGCCTTCTCTGTTAAAAAAATCACCCTTCATATTCCCATATTTAAGTGAGTTTTCTGCATCTCTAGTTGGTAACCAAACGATTCTGGCTCCCATTTTTAATGCACTTTCGCATGCATAAGGATTAATTCCACCCACTGTACTATTTAGAACAATACCTCCGTATGCTTTTGTGTAAAAATCAAAATGCTTGTTTATCAGTTCCGCTCTACCACTTGTTGGTTCATAATGATTTTTAATCAAAACTCCTGCCATTTTATATGTGCTAGCTTTTTTTATCAAATCAATATCATCAATGGACCTTTTAACATGAGAAGGAGCTGAATGCACATGCAAATCAAAAGACCCCTCAATAAGGCTATTTATTGTGTTTTTCATATAATTATCACTCCTTTATTCAACACTAACTTTAGCAAACCTTTTCATAAAAATAAAACAAGTATATTTTTAAAATCAACAATATTTAACTTGTGTTATCTTGCTTTATCTTGATATAATGTTGATAGGCAAATCATCATATTTTATTTTTATGTATTTTTTCAATATAATGTTTGTTGTTTGTGAATTTAATCAAGTTTTTTATTGTGAGGTGTGTTAATGACTCAAAATCAAAAAATTTTTTTGTTAGTTGCAGAAACTCTAAGTATAAGTAAAGCTGCAAAAAGAGCATTTGTAACTCAACAGTGCGTTAGCGATCATATTAAAAGAATCGAAGATGAGTACGGCACTGAATTGTTTCACAGAAGCCCTTATATGCATCTAACTCCTGCTGGTGAACTCGTATTTAACTCTTTAAATAATATAGATATGATAGAAAAAAACCTTATAAAAAGTATTTCTGATTTTTCTAATGAAAGGAAGGGCTCTTTTTCCGTTGGGATGAGTACAACAAGATCAAAACTACTCATACCACAGCTACTTAAAAGATACCATGAACTTTTTCCAAATGTTGAAATTTCATTTTTTAGTGGAGATACAAAGATTCTCGAAAAAAATTTATTACATAATAAATTAGATCTCTTTTTAGGAATAAATACTAGCCTGAATTTAAATCTTAAAATTGAACATGTATGCGAAGATTACTTATATTTAGTTATAAATAAAAAAATGTTTTTAAAATATTTTTCACAATATGAATTGAAAAGTTTTAAAAGAGGGGCTGATTTAAAGTATTTTGAAAATATACCTATGACTTTTTATAATGAAACCGGTGCTTTAAATAGAATATTACAGCAACACTTAATAACTCACGGAATAGAATTAAATAACGTTGTATGTCACACTAGTGAGTGCGATGTACAAATTGATCTTTGCTTAAATAATGTTACATCTGCTATTGTTCCAAAAATGCTTGCAAACAATTTTTTACAAAATGATGAGATTTATTTTTTCCCAATAAAAGACTTTAATTATCCTCTCCGTGTCGATATAGTATCAAATCCTTATCTAGAAAAACCTCTTTATTTAAAGGCTTTTATTAAACTTTTAAAAGAAGAATTGATAGAGTTCTCAAAAAATACTATATAAAAAAAGAAACTCTTGCAAAATTACATGCAAGAGTTTTTTTAATTCCTTGGAAGTCAACCAAGGCTTTTTTAAATTCCCTTTGTGTATAGATAGTAAGAGTAAATTGCTGGAATTATTCCACCAAGTATAAGTGGAACTAAAAAGACAATTTCACTTTTTAAAAATACTGAAAGGATTAGACAAAGTCCAATTATTACAAAGCAAATTCCACCAAGTCTATGAGTCCTTCGCCAGTTCTCGTCGCTGTTAAGAGTCCATGGTAGCTTTATCCCCATAGTGTAGTTCCTCTTTATCTTTGGAAGGTAGTTTCCAATGGCGATAAATAGAAGACCAATAAAAATTGGAAGTATCGTTGACACCTTTACCTCTCTTCCAAATCCTGCCATAACTGTTATTATATAAATCAAAAGCATTATTGCGGGCATGGAAAGCTTACTTATTGTCATTACAAGGTTAAATTGTTTCTTATTTTTTGGGTCACTGTCTAGCATAAAGCAGAGGAAGGCATTCATAAGTACAAGAAAGCCTTGAATTACTACCATAGCATGAAACTTTGAGCTATAGTCATCGGCTTCTCCTTGGAAATTCCAGTGAGTTGGAAGTTCTGCTGGCATCTTGTGGTAAAACAAGAGATTAAAAATTATTACAAGTAAAATTGATGCGATTATGGAAATTATTGAATCTTTTCTTAGTTTAAATTTATTTTTCATCTGGACCTCCTTTGAATTTCACAATCCATGTAAGTATTTCTTCGAAAACTGAAGTGTTGAGTTCGTAGTAAATAAAGTTTTTTTCTTTTTCTTCGTAAATTAGGTCTTGGTCTTTTAAAATCTTTAGGTGATGGGAGATCGTCGCCTTGGTTAGGTTAAACTTGTCAGCAATTTCTCCAGCATTCATCCTGCCCGACCTAAGCATATTTAAAATCTCTAGCCTAACGGGGTCTGACAAGGCCTTAAAGGTATCAGAAAACACTGGACCACTTCCCTTCCTTTAATTCTATTTTGATAATTATCTAAATGGTTAATTTAATTATATAAAATTTATTTTCCATGTCAAGACTATTTTGAAATTTATCTAAATAGTTCTTATTTTTATTATCCACGACTTTCTCCTTTCTGAGAATTTTATTTTTGCGAATCACTTACTTTCAATTTTTAAAGCTCATTAGCTTCTAAAATTTTAGAATTTATAAATCAACAAATACCTTCTTACATAATAAAAAATATTCTCTTCCACAAAAAATCAAAAATTTAACTTTAATTAACTTTTTAAACAAAAAATATAAATTTAACTTAAAATAATAAAAAGACTCTTCTCTTTCCTTACGATTAGATTAACTTATGGCACATTAATTTCTAAGAATGAAATAGTTTCCAGTATGTGGTATAATAAAGTTTAGAAGGTGAAATTATGATTCAAAGTTTAGTCAAGGCAGCTAATGTTTTAGACATCTTAAAAAGTGAAAATAGAGAGCTTACAATTGCAGAAATTTCTGAATTTTTAAATATACCCCCAAGCACTGCCCACAGAATTCTCTCCACCCTAATTGGGGTTGGATATGTGTCCAAGGACGAAAGGACCCATCTCTATGGTCTGGGACCTGCCCTAATACCCCTAGGCATTAAGGCATCCTCAAAGCTTGATCCACAAGCTGTTGGCAAGGCAGTCCTTGAAAACTTGTCTGACATGACTAATGAGGACTCTTATTTTGTCATAAAGTCTGGCGACAAGGGCCTCATGCTTTCCAAGGCTGAAGGCAAGCACTCCCTAAAGATTGTTGAAAATTTTGGAATAGAAATTGACCTCCACAAGGGAGCCATAAGAAAGACTATCTTGGCCTTTCAATCTGATGATTATATAAACTACTACTTAAAAAAGGACCTTTCCGACTACCTTGATGCACCTGTTGACAAGGAAGCTCTGAGGCATGATTTATTGCAAATAAGAAGCAATAAAATTTCTGTATCTGATTCAGAATACATTGATTCAGTTATTGGAATTGGAGCCCCTGTCTTTAACTACAAGGACCAACTTGTGGGAGCTATTGGAGTTGTCATTCCTAAGGAAAGGATCAACGAGGCTTCTAAAAAAGAATATATTAAGGCAGTGAAAAATGCTGGTATTGAATTTTCTAAAAATTTGGGCTATTCAGATTGATTATTAACTCTACTTTTTACAGTAGAGTTTTTTTTTGGACTTTTTATTTTTTTGAATTTAATTTTAATTAACTTATAAAGTCTTATTAAGCTACAAAGATTTATCAAGTTATAAGCTTTTATAAGCTCCTAATTTTTTATCGACTCATAAATTCTTATCAAGTCATTAATTTTTATCAACTCGTGGACTTTTATCATGTCACAAATTCCTATCAACTCACAAACTTTCATTAACTCATAAACTTTTACCAAGTCATAATTATTTATCAACTCACAAATTTTTATCAAGTCGCAAGATCCCATAAGCTCACCATATTTTATTATTGAAATCTTTCCAAGCTACTTCACAAGTCTAGCTTCTTTTAAAGGGCTTCTTTATTTGTTAAAATGTATCTGGGAGGTCATTATGCCAATACTTAGTTTAACGAATATAAAAAAATCCTATATTGATGAAGAAACTATTAGGGCTGGAAACCTAATAGTTGAGGACAAGGATAAAATTGGCCTTATTGGAATCAACGGAAGTGGCAAGTCCACTCTTTTTAATATAATCACAGAAAATCTCTCCTATGATGAAGGAGAAATTTTTAGGAAAAAAGATTTAAAGGTGGGTTACCTAGAGCAACAACTTAGCCTTCACACTGAGGGGTCCATTTACGACAACTGCCTTTCAATCTTTGCTGACCTAATAGAACTTGAAAAAAACTTGAGAAATCAAGAACACATAATTGCCGCCAACCCTGACAATCTCGACGAAGAGCTCATGAAGTATCAAAGGCTTCAAGATGAGTTTCACAAGAGGGATGGCTATTCTTATAATTCAAAGATAAGGGGAACCCTAATTGGTCTTGGATTCACAGAAGAGGACTTTGACAAGGACATCTCCACCCTATCTGGTGGACAAAAGTCTCGTGTGGCCCTAGCCATGCTCCTCCTTGAAGAGGCAGACCTGCTCCTACTTGACGAGCCTACCAACCACTTGGACATTGGGGCAATCTCTTGGCTTGAAAAATACTTAAAGGACATTGACAAGGCTGTCATTATAATCTCTCACGATAGGTACTTTTTAAACAACATTGTCTCCAAGATCGTCCTCTTGGAAAATGGGGAAACCAAATCCTACAAGGGCAACTACGATACCTACATGAGACAGAGGAAGAAAGACTTCGAAGTCTTGAAGAGGCAATATGAGGACCAGCAAAAGGAAATCAAGAGGCAGGAAGAGATTATAAAGAGGTATATGAATCTTGGCCGTGACAGGTTCATCAAACAGGGCAAGAGCCGTAAGAAGATGCTCGATAAGATGCAGAGGATTGAGATGCCGGCATCTAATAAGAAGACCAATCTCCACTTCACGCCAAAGAAAACTTCAGGCAAGGACGTCTTGGAGATCAAGGACCTTTCAAAGTCCTTTGGCGACCACTTAGTCTTCAAAGACCTTAATGCCTTTGTCTACAAAAACGACAAGATTGGGCTAATTGGTCCCAACGGTGTGGGCAAGTCCACCCTCTTTAAAATTATAGCCGGAGAAACTCCTCCAAGTTCTGGAGAAGTTAAACTTGGTTCTAATGTGGATGTTGCCTTTTTCTACCAAGAGCTTGACAACTTAAACCTAGACAATACTGTCATGGATGAAATTTGGGACGAGTTTCCAAAACTTGAGCACTTTCAAATTCGAAAATACCTGGCAGAATTTCTCTTTGTTGGCGACGACATCTTTAAGACAATCGACGAGCTTTCTGGTGGAGAGCGTGGAAGGCTGTCACTTTTAAAGATCATGCTAAAGGGTGCAAACTTTCTTGTTCTTGACGAACCTACAAACCACTTGGACATCGACTCCAAGGAAATCCTTGAAGACGCCCTCTTAAAGTACGATGGAACTGTCCTATCCATATCCCACGACAGGTACTTTTTAAATAAGACTGTTGATAAAATTTTTGAAATGACTGGGTCTGGGATCAACACCTACCTTGGCAACTACGATTATTATCTTGAAAAGACCACAGAGGTGGAAGGTCTTGAGGATGACTACAAGTCAAGGACAGAAATTGAAAAGGAAAAGCGTGAAGAGAGAGAAGAACGCAAAAAAAATAAGGCTCTTCGCAAGGAAAAAGAAAAAATTGAAAAAGAGATTTCAACAATCGAAGAAAAGTTATCCACAATAGACTCTAAACTTGCAGACTCTAACACTTACAGCGATTATCAACTAGCAAGTGATTTATCAATAGAGCGTGAAAGCCTTGCAAATACTTTAGAAGACCTTTATGGAAAATGGATGGAACTTGAGGATTGATGAAAATATTATAAAGTTTTTCTCCACAAGCCTACTTGTGATAAAGACTTTATCCCCAGCTTTATCCACATTATCCACAGGAATATGAACATCTGTCTTGAAAAGTTCTGCACAATTCATGCACATTTTGAAAATATTCTCATAAAACAAGTAAAATTTGCAATTTTACAAGAAATTTAAGATAACTTTATAAAAATTATACAATCTTATCCACAATTTCATAAAACTTATCCACTTTTGTGGGTAAAAAAAGAAAAGAGCTAAGAAAAAGCTCTTTTTTTCGTGCGGAATTTCAATTTTTGTGGATTAATTAACTTTACAGTCTTTTTATCATGTCCTCGGCTGGGTCTAGGATTTCTATGTCTGTTAATTTTTTAAATTCCTCTTTCATGTAGGGAAAGTGGGTGCAGGCAAGGACGATGCCATCTGGCACGCATTCCATTTTATTAAAAAAGTTAAAGAGGTCTCTAAGGTCCAGCTTCTTTACGATTTCTTCTGGCTGAGTCTTCTTTTCAATTTCTTCCACAAGACTTAGGATGCCAAGGGAAATTGTGTCCCTAAAGTTTTTTTCACAGACAAGGGCATCAACACCGTAGGCTGATTTTGAGTTTGCTGCAAGGATAATCAACTTCTTATACTTAGAGTCAAGTTCCTTGTAAAAGTCCAAGGGAGTGATTATTTGTATTGTCTGACGACGGGATAGGTCGTCGATGTCAATGGATGCCGAAAGAGAGTTGCAGTATATAAAAATTTTCTCTGCCCCCTTAGCCTTTGCATCCACAATTTTTTCTTCAACGAGCCTTGTCAAGTCTTCCCTTGAATAGTATTGAAGGAGGGACTGGTCCTTGGGGTTTTCAGAAATTGGATAGGACAAAGTTTCAAATCCCCTCTCCCTTAAGAGGTCTACCCCCATCCTTGTGTCTTCATGGGTCCCTGCGAATACTCCAACCTTCATCTTCTCACTCCTTAAAATAAATCCACTTTAATGCCTTGGGCAAGACCTTGTAACTTATCTCCCTTGCCCTGTAAATTTCTCCGTCAATGTTGTATAAAAATTCTTGGTCTGATGAAATCACTCCAGACCTTGTAATAATTTCTCTCACACCAGGCTTGCCCAGGTGGGCGCCCTTGCGATAGGACGAGAATAATTTTATAATCCCAAGGGGTCCCATCTCATCTGCCAAGATTAAATTCAAAAGTCCATCGTCTAGCCTTCCCCTTGGTGAGGGATTAAATCCGTTGCCATAATAGGATCCGTTGCAAAGTGCTGATACTAAAAATCTCCCAGTGATTTCTCTTTCTATGTCTTCTTGGTCCTTATAAGAAATTTTTAAATTTACAATTTCTAAATTTGCCACACTTTTTACAACCCCGTAGAGGTAGGCAAGCTTGCCTGAAATATTTTTCCTCTTCATGATGTCATAGGCGTACTTCAAAACATTGGTGTCAAAGCCAAGGCTCGTTACATTTATGCAAGTTTTTCCATTTACTTCTACTAAATCAATTGGCGAAATTTCATAATTAAAAATATTTGAAAGTTCAAAGGGTCTAAAGTTTTTGGAAAAGTCGTTGCCCGTTCCTCCTGGCACAAGTCCTAGGGCTGTATCACTAGCTCTAAGGACGCTGGCAACTTCTGATAGGGCACCGTCTCCAGCTTTTATAAATATGAGGTTGCCTCCTTTATCTCTGAAGTCCTCTGCAAAGGAGATTGTGTCTCCTGCTTTTTCTGTAATTTTTATTTCATCTTCCTTAAAATATTTTAAAAGTTCTCTCTCAAAATCCTTGTCACGACCCCTACCAGACTTAGAACTTATAATAAATAATTTTTTCATAATTCATCACTTGTCTTTTATTATAGTAAATCTTCCTTGCTTTTCCAATATTCTTAACCCAACTTGCCCTAAAGGACTTTTCTTTGATATTAACTAGGAGAATCTTCCCTAAAACCTGCATTTGCCTTGCTTAAAAATCTCTCTTAAATTATAATTTCTTTAAGCTTATTATTAAGGACGAGAGGGTCAAATGGAAAAAAACTATAAAAACCTTACAAAAATTTTATTTTTTATAACAAATCTTATTTTTTATAAGACTTCCCTTGGGAGTCCCACAAGTGACAAGGGCTTCTACGTATTAATTATCGCTATTATCTTAACAGGTCGTCTCGACTATTTTCTTTTAAAGCTCTATCCCAAGAAAAATTATAAATTCACTGTTACCGGTTTAAATATATTTTTTAAGATTGGACTTTCCATTTACTTTAGGGAGTTCCATTCCTTTAATATTTTTGGCAGACTTGGACTTGCAAGAGAAGCTGGCGGCGTCCTTCCAGTTATCTTTAAGGACTTTTCTCCTGCCTATGTCCTCATGATTTTATCTGGCATGGGTCTTGCCTACTTAATTAAAAATTATTACCAAGAAGAAGCCTTTAATAAGGAAAGATTTTATAAAGACCTTGGAATATTTTTTGCCCTTCTCATCCTGCCAGGACTTTTTATAAGACCCCTTAGGGGAACTGAAGTCTACACTTCAACTTTTTTATCTCCCCTTTATACAAGTATCCAAGCTAAGGAAGATGCAAAATTCTTAGAAAAGACTGACATAAAAAAATACTTTAGCTTACAAGAGACTAAGTCCAATGACTTTACAGGACTTGCAAAAGACAAAAATATAATTTTCATCCAGTGCGAATCTCTGCAAAATGCTGTGGTCAATAAAACTTATAATGGGGAAGAGATAACTCCTTTTTTAAATTCCTTGGTAAAGTCCAAGGGGTCCATCTATTTTGATAATTATTTTGAACTCCTTGGCTTTGGCAACACATCTGATGCTGAGTTCGTCTCCATGACTTCAGTCTATCCTACCCTTGACGGCCAGGCCTATTCTGTCTACAAGGACAAGAAAACTTATGGACTGCCAAAAATGGCCAAGAAGATGGGCTATGAAACAATAGCCATGCACGGCAACACCGGAAAATATTATGACAGGGAAGAAATCTATAAGGGCTTTGACTTTGACAAGATCTATCTGGGAGAAAGTTATGACCAGACTGACCAGGTAATGATGGGCCTATCAGACAAGTCCTTCTTCGACCAGTCCTTTGACAAGATAAAAGAAGTTGACGATGAAGGCAAAAAGTTTTTTGCCCTAATGGTGACTCTGACAACTCATACTCCCTACAATCTGCCAGAAGGCTTGCGAGAGATTCCAAAAGAAGCTGATGACAAGACAGACTTTGTCTACGACTATATTTCCTGTGCCCGCTACACCGACAGGGCCATGGAAGAATTTTTTGACAAGCTAGAAAAATCTGGCATCTTGGATAAGACTGTAATAGTTATTTACGGTGACCACCACGCATACACCCTTAACAATACAAAAAACAAAGAGTCTATGGAAGGCTGGTTGGGACGAGAAGTCGACTACGACGACATGATGAACATCCCCCTTGTCATTCACCTCCCTGGATTTAATAAAAATATTACAAGACACAGTGTTGGCTCACAAGTTGACCTCTATCCAACTATCCTAAACCTAATGGGTTGGGACAGAAAAGAAATTTCTACCTTTGGGATCGACCTACTTGGCTGGGGTAAGGAAATAGAAAATAACGCAGTCTATCCTCAAACCTACCTCTTGAAGGGTTCCTTTATCACATCAGACAAGGTCTTTGAATATTCTCGCGACGGAGTTTTTGAAAACTCTAGGCTGATTGACAGGAAGACGAGAAAGCCCCTTCCCCTTGATGAGGCAAGGAAGGAATCAGACTGGGCAAAGATATGTATCGACTACTGCAAGAACTTAATGACTAATGACAACTTAATAGAACTCGTGGAAAAAAATAAAGAAGACTGATTAAGGACCAGTCTTCTTTTCTTCTTTAAGTCTTAATATTCTAATAATCTCTAAAATAAATAGGATGAAAATTCCCAAAATAAAGCCATGGATTGAAAAATTATATAAGTTTAGTTGAGGGTTTCCACCAAAAGTCGTTGGCCCCATGACAATGGCATAGAGGGACCCTATGATCATGCCAAGTATAAGATACATCATCTTGCCTCGATTATTCCTCATCCTCTGTCTTATAATCCTTATGGACATAAAAATTCCAAAGAGGACTCCAAGGGTCATAACTATAAGTGGCATGAGCTTGTCAAAGTTAAACCTCACGACCTCTCCCAGAGCTTCAACTACAGGTATGTAAACTCCTGCTATGAGAAGTATTGATGAGCCAGATATTCCTGGCAAAACCATGGCAGAGATGGCAAGGCCACCTGCTAGAAAGAGGTAGATGTAGTCAAAGACATTGGGATTAATTAGGTCAAAATCCCCAATGAATTTTGACTTCCCCCTAAAGATTACTAAGACTACAACAATAAGAAGTCCGAGAAAGATAAAATAAAAATCTTCCTTGTTTTCCCTTAAAATTTTTATCTCAGTAGAAATTAAAAAGGGAAGGGACATAAGGGTTAGACCAAGAAAGACTGAAGTCATAAAGTAAATCTCCCTTTGAAAAAGTTCTGATAGGAAAAAAATACTCAATAGGAGTCCAAAGATCCAACCTAGGCCGAGGTTAAAGAGATACTTAAAGGCCTGCCTCCTCTTTTCTCCTTGGCTTCCAAAAAATTCGTGCAAGCTGTCTATAAATTTATCATAAAAACCTAGGATGAAGGCAAGGGTGCCCCCGCTGACTCCAGGCACAGAGTCGGCTATTGCCATGACCATCCCGTTAAAAAAATTAATTAACATAAATCCTCCCTTTGTCTATGATAACATTTAATTGTAAAAATTATTTTCAAAGGAGGAAATTTTACAAATTTTTAATATTCTTTAACAGATTAAAGGTTTATCCTTTAAAATCCTTTTTTTGTGGTATATAATAATTGATAAGAAATATTTTATTAAGTACATAAAAATTTGACAAGGAGGATAAACATGAAAGATAAAAAATTTTTAGGGATTTTAATAAGCATACTTCTTGGACTGGGACTTGTTACTTACACAAAGGACCCCTTCTTAAGCATCTTTATCTATATCTGCCTTGTAGCTGTCTATAAGTTAATAGGAGCTTTGGTTTTAGAAGCTAAATAAAGTCTAGAGGCTCGACAGAGTCTCTTTTTTATTTGGTTTTTCAAGCTAATAAAAAATTCCACTATCTCAAGTGGGAAAATTTTTGTAATTTATATGAGTAATTTTAATAATTTTTTATAAAAAGTATTAAAATGTCCTTAAGAATTTTAGGAGGAAGTATGAAGAATATAAACTTAGACGAACCAGTAGCAAGTCTCATTGAGAAATTTCCAAATTTAAAAAACATTTTAAAGGATTTAGGTTTTACTGAAATTACAAATCCCCTAGCCCTTTCTACTGTTGGAAAAATGGTTTCGATAAAAAAAGGAGCCAAGATAAAAAATATAGACTTGGATTTAATCAAAGAGAAATTAAGAGAAGAAGGCTTTAATCTAGTTGATGAAGAAATTGTTAATGATGATGGCAAAGAAGATAAGGATAGACTTGAACTTTTAAAATCTTATATCGAAAGACTTTCCAAGGGCGAAGACTTGGAAGCTGTTAGAAGTGATTTTGTAAAAAATTTTAAGGATGTATCTTCAAAGGAAATTGTCCATGCTGAACAAGAACTAATTATGAGTGGCCTTCCCCTAGAAAAGGTCCAAAAACTTTGCGACATCCACTCTGCACTTTTCCACGAAAGTAATATTGTAGATGAGAGTCAAAAGGATTTAGAAAAAATCCCAGGTCATCCCCTAAATATTTTAAGCTTAGAAAATAAAAAAATTAAATTTTTGGCTGACGAGGTTAAAAATAGCGAGGACAAGTTAGCTAGGATAAGAGAGCTTTTGAAAATAAATTCGCACTATGGGAAAAAGGCTGGACTTATTTATCCCCTTTTGAAAACAAAATACAATATTAGTGGTCCTAGCGATGTTATGTGGGCTGTTGATGATGAAATAAGAAGTGACCTATCACGCATTGTAAAGACAAATTCTTATAATGAAGAAAGCTTAAATAAACTTTTAGATAGGGTCTATGAAATGATATATAAGGAAGAAAATATCCTCTTCCCCCTTTTAAAAGAAAACTTCACAGAGGAAGAGTGGAATAAGATCTATGGCGACTTTGAAGAATATGGACTAGACCTTCTTGATGATGTCCCACTTTGGAAGGACTACAAGCCTAAAGAAATCCTACCAAAAGAAGAAGTTTCTTGTGGAAGCCTTGAATTCGAAACTGGAAGCTTAAAGATAAAGGAAGCCCTTCAAATTTTTAGGACCCTTGATGCCGAACTAACCTTTATAGATAAGGATGACTTTGTAAGATATTATTCTGAGGGTAAGGACAAAATATTTCCTAGACCTAAGTCATGTTTAAATAGAGATGTTGCCTCTTGTCATCCTCCAAAAGTTGTCCCAATGGTAAAGTCCTTGCTTGATGATTTCAAAAGCAAGAAGAGAGATCGTCTAGTTGTGTGTAGAGATATTAAGGGAAAGAAAATCCTAGTTAAGTACCTTGCAGTTTATGATGAAGCCGGTGCTTATATGGGCACCTTGGAAACAGTTGAGGATATAAGCAAATACTAATGATATGAAAAAAGCCCCCTTAGGGGCTTTTAATTAGGGATTTATTTCCTTAAAATTTAATCGGCATGAAGGTATTAACCTTTGTGCCGATTTTTATATGTCAATTTTCCCTATAAAGTTCCAATAAATCCAAATGGTCTGTTTCTTTAAATTTGTACCTGGAACTTTTTCTGATTGTTCTACATAAATCTTATCTACAAAAGTTCTAATTATTTCTTGATCAAGTTCTTTAATATCCGTGTATTTCTTTACTAGATTTAGAAAGGAGCATAATCGAACCCCTAAAATAAAAAATCTCCAACAATTCTGTAAGTGAGTTTTTGGAGATGTAAATATTTGATGCTTATGTTTTAGGAACAACCCATAAAATGATAGTATGAAGATAATCATAGAAATGTGATATAATAGATAAAAATATTGATGGAGGAAAATTATGGCTGTAAGTTACAAAAGATTACTACATATGATGATTGAAAAAGATATTTCAAATCAGGACTTAATAAGAGACGCCAAGATTTCTGCAAATATAATTACAAAAATACGAAATGGACAGTATATGGCTTTGGATAAAGTAGAAAGTATCTGTTTGGCTTTAGACTGTACACCTAATGATATATTGGAATTTATACCGGAGGAGGATAAGAATAATGGCTAATAAATATCAAGTCGAAGAAAAGGAAGGTAAAATTTATTGCCCATTAATAGATAAATGGTTAATTGCAAAACCCGAAGAGAGAGTAAGACAAAACTATATAGCATCACTTATAAATGATTATGGTTATTCATTAGAACAGATGGCACAAGAATTGAAAGTTAGCAATTCGCATCGTGGTCAAGGTAAGGCTCGTGCAGACATTGTAATTTGGAAAAACAAAGCAGATAAAGATGCAAAAAAATCTGCATTTATCGTGATAGAATGCAAAGCAGAAAATGTGAAAATTCATGTTGAAGATTACTATCAAGGGTTTAACTATGCTGCATGGGCTCATGCCGAATTTTTTGTTACTACGAATGAAAAAGAAACCAAATACTTCAATGTTGATCCTGCATATCTTCCACAAAAGCTTGAAGAAGTAGTTGCTATTCCTACCGCAAAAGGTGTTGACAATGCAAAAAAGATTGAACAAATAAAAAATCAGACTAAAACCTTTACTCGTGATGAATTTACCAAAATACTTCAGGCTTGCCATAACATAATTAGAAATAATGATAAACTTTCTCCTGAAGCTGCATTTGATGAAATAAGTAAACTTTTATTTATGAAGATTAGATATGAACGTCAGCAAAAAGGAACAAAGGTATTTACTAGAGAAGAATATATTGCACAGGCAGACAATTATGAAAAGAATGTACGACCGGGATTGAAAGCTGCAGGTATAGACTTGCCCTATATGCAGAATCTATTTAATACAACAAAAATAGAGTTTAAGGACGATCACCTTTTCGAGGAAAGTGATGAAATAAAAATTAGGGAAAATAGTTTTGTTCAGATTTTAGAAAAACTACAGAATTTTAATCTTTCTGATACACAAGATGATGTTAAAGGCATAGCTTTTGAACATTTCCTTGGCACAACTTTCAGAGGCGAATTAGGTCAATTTTTTACACCTCGTACCATTGTTGATTTTATGACAGAAATTCTTGATCCACAAGAAGGTGAAATTATATGTGACCCAACTTGTGGGTCAGGAGGATTTCTTATTAAAGCCTTTGAATATGTTCGTGAAAAAATAGAACATGATATTAAAGAAAAGAAAGATGTACTTCGTAAATCTTTAGAAGGTGATAATTTTGATACTAAATCTGAGCAGGAACAGGCTGAAATTAGTGAGAAAATTGATGTTATGCAGGCTGCATTAAATACCGAACTTGACACAAGTGTTGAAAACAGTCGTATGTATAATCTTTCACGCAATTGTATCTACGGTACAGATGCAAATCCTAGAATGGCAAGAACTTCTAAAATGAATATGATTATGCATGGTGATGGTCATGGTGGTGTTCATCATCATGATGGTTTACTTAATGTTAATGGTATTTTTGAAGAGAGATTTGATGTGATCTTGACTAATCCTCCATTTGGTCAAAATGTTGATAAAAACCAGCTAATTTCTGACGCAGACAAGTTTACCGATGAAGAAATTAAGAAAAAGTATAAAAAGAAGTATGGTGTGGCATATGATGAGGCTTTAAAGCAAGTAGATAACAATATTGGAAAAACCCTATTGTCTCTTTATGACCTTGGTAGCACATCTACCCTGACAGAAGTACTTTTTATGGAAAGATGCCTACGCCTTCTAAAAAAAGGCGGACGTATGGGAATGGTACTTCCAGAAGGCGTGCTTAATAATAAAAATCTGCAGGCTGTCAGAGAATATTTTGAGGGAAAAGCTAAAATTATTCTTATTTGCTCAATTCCACAGGATGTATTTATCGCAGCAGGCGCAACAGTAAAACCAAGCTTGGTTTTTATGCGTAGATTTACATCTGATGAAGAATTGGAATACAATAAGTGTAAAGTTGATGCCTTAGCGGAGATTACTTCTATACACCAAGCTGAGATTGATGCAATAAAAGATGCTATCGATAACACAATTAGCCTTACAGAATCTCTAAAGGCTGACTTAAAGAAATCACAGGCAAGACTTAGACAAACTAAAAAAAATAATAAAAATACACATTTGATTGATACAGAAATAGCAGCTATTAAAAAAGAACAAATTGAAAATAGGCTGAATAAGAAAACTAATGAAAAAGAATTAAAAGGCCTCTATAAGTTAATCGAAGAAGAAACTAAACCCTTGGTAAAGAAGAAATTTGATTACGAGATTCCAATTGCTAAGATTGATGATGCAGGTATTACAACAACCGGTACTGCATCTGAAGGGAACCAGCTACCACAGTTAGTAAGTGAATATTTTACCTATAGAATGCAGAACGATTTATGGGCGCTTGTAAACAACAACATTTCTTATGTTCTAAATAGTAATAATTTGTACTGTAGAAGTATTCTTGGTCAGGAGGTGGTGTTGAATGAGCAATAAGTCGGCACTACTTTCTACCGTATTGTTCTCATCGTTTACCCAATGGGATGTAAAGCAATTCTTTTTTGAAAAGATTCTTTCGAAATATCCTGTAGAAGAGTTAGGAAAACACTTAGTTCATCAAACTAAAAAGGTTCAGTTGTCTGATGAACCTGATAAAGAATTTACCATACTTGGTGTTTCAAACAAAATAGGTATGTTTGATGCTTCAGTTGAAAAAGGACATAAGATAAAACAAAAATATCATAAAGTTGAAGATAACTGGTTAGCATATAATCCGTATCGAATTAATGTTGGTTCGATTGGTATAAAAACATAGGAATTAAAAGGTGGGTACATTAGTCCAGCATATGTTGTTTTTAGTTGTAAAGATACAATTCTACCAGAATTTCTTTGGTTAATGATGAAGTGTAATTTTTTTAATAAGCTTATCAAAGATTCAACAACTGGTTCTGTCAGACAAACTTTGCACTTTGACAAATTCGCATCTATTAAAGCCCCTATACCTTCTGTAACTGAACAGCAGAAAATTCTTGATTCGTATCATTCAAAACTTTATGAGGCAGAAGAAAATATTAATAAGGGTGATAATTATAGTAATGGCATATTACTAAGTGTACAGTCGGATGTATCCAGCTTGAAGAATGAAATAAAAAATGAAAAACCTTACTCATCAATTTTACAAATAATACCTTTTTCATCTACTAGAAGATGGGAAGTTGGATATATTCAAAAAGAAGGTAGATTAGGAACTATATATAACAGTTTCAAATATCCAGAATATAAAATTAACGATTTGAAAAAAGAATCACTTTTTGGTCTTTCTGTGAAGGCATCTTTGGATAAAAAAAAGGGAATGATTCCGGTGCTGAGGATATCAAATGTAGTTAAAGGGGAAATTGACTTTTCAGAGTTAAAATATTTGCCTGCAGATTGTGCAACAAATACAAAAGAACCTAATAAATGGATTTTACGCAAAGGTGATTTTCTAATAACAAGGACAAATGGTAGTAAGGATCTGGTAGGGAAATCCGCAATATTTAATAGTGATGAAACATACACATATGCATCATACCTTATAAGATATCGTTTTGATACAAATTTAGTATTACCTGAATTTGTAAATATATTATTTATGACACCTTTGGTTAGAGAACAAATTGCAGTTATGCGCAGGCAAGGCGGCGGTCAATATAATTTAAATAGTGATGAAATTGGAGCTATCCGAATTCCAATTCCTTCAATACCTATTCAAGAACAAATAATAAAAAAGTTCTTTGATGCAAGGGATGGAGCGAATATTTACTACAAAAAAGCAAAACAATGCAGACAAGAGGCTTTAGATAATTTTGAATTAGAAATTTTTTCATAATTAATAAAGCTGTGTAGGAGATAGATTTTCTCCTAATAGAAACACACTAATTAAAGGCAAATTTAAACTACAAACAATATGTAAATAAAAAAGATATATAGCAGCTCTGTTATACACATTTACTAACAGAATCATAACCACCGGCTAAGCCGGTGGTTTGTTTTGCCCCTATAAGGGGCTGTTACCGGCAGCATTCCATGCTTTGAACTTTCTATCTCGTGCACCATTTTTCACAGCTGGTGCTAAAGCACCTTATTTTTTGCTTTTGTTCACTTGCTCACCCGTAAATGGGTCTATAAATTCTTTTATACTTATTTGATCTGCCATGTAATCTTCTTTTAATTGATTTCTTATATATTCTTGTATCTTTTTCGCATTCTTTCCTGCTGTGTCTACATAATATCCTCTACACCAAAAGTGTCTATTCCCCTATTTATATTTTAAATTCGCATGCCTATCAAATATTATTAGACTACTTTTACCTTTTAAATATCCTATTGTTTGAGATATGCTATATTTTGGTGGGATTTCCAACAAAATATGAATGTGGTCTGGGCAGCATTCCGCTTCTATTATATTTATTCCTTTTCTATCACATAAATCTCTTAATATTTTCCTATATCTTGTTTTAATCTTCCATAAATTACTTGTCTCCTATATTTTGGAGCAAATACTACGTGATACTTACAATTCCAGGATGTATGTGATAAACTATTTTTATCCATTTTAGGATACCTCCCTTTTCTATTTATGCTACTGCCAGTAACATATCTAGTTTATCACGGGAGGTTTTTTGCTTGAAGCTAAAGCTAGTATTCCTACAACCAGCATAGCTGGTGGTTTATTCATGCTAAAGCGTACAAAAAAGCACACAGTTTTTTATATCTGTGTGTTTTTTTGTCGCTTAAAGGTTATAAATTTAATATATTTTTCATAAATCTCTAAACTGAACACTCCTTTTACGTGGAGATGGGTTCTTATACTAAACGAATTCCTAGCATCCATTCCACATTTAGTAGTCTTTACTACTATCACACACTCTCGATTTACAAAACACACAGGAATTAACCTTTATTATTATCTGAATTGATTTTTAATCTAAGAATATACAGTAAAGAATATGCCCTGTTATACAAGTATTCTATAAACTGTGGATCATTTAAAGCTTCTCTATGTTCTTTGGCGGCGTTTAAATAGTCATTATGTCTTATATCAAAATACTCATTTGACAATTTCATCAATTCGTTTAGCTCAGATTTTATTACAGAATAAACCTTAGAATTCTCGTCTTGGTTTACAGATTTTGCAAGTGATGCATATTGCAAATTTCTATTACCTTCCTGCTTTGATATCAAATACTGCAAGGAATCTATTATAAAATCTAATCCACTTTTCTTTTCCATGCGATCCTTGCTGTTTATCATTTGTTCAGAAAACTGTATTTTCCTTTCAAACATTTTATAGTCAACAATTTTATCAACTTCAAAAGATGTCTTATAACCTTGTTTTAACAGAATTCCATATTGCAATCTATAAGGTAATTTAAATATTTTTAACCTTTCATTAACTTCTATTGTAAATTGGTAATGGTGTTTACCTTCATTTATTATCCAATATTTATACGCTATTTCTAAAAAAGTTTTTATATCCTCTATATCTCCCAAGTTTGCCTTGAGTGAATTTGGATATTCTATTCCTCTATATAATTGGAATTCATAATTATAATCTAAGTTAAGATAATATGTTCCACCATTCCAGTTATCCCATCTTATATATTGATCTTTTAGTAGATCTTTAGAGGGTAACTCATTTTCAAACCATAACAAAAAAGAAGCCCAAAATCTTTTGATATTTCTATTTTCATCACTTCCCTCTTCTGGAATCTTTATTCCGTTATTAATTAAATACAACCTAAGTAATGAAATAGTCGTATTTGCATCCCTAATTTCAGTACCCGATCTCAATAAAACACTATTTTGAATTTCAGGTATTTCATTCTGAAGAACATTAGCAATCTCAACGATTAAATCAAAAATATCATCTTCTAATAGTTCACTATTTTTCCAATCCTGTATCCTTTTTATATAATCTAAAATAAATTCAGCTTTTAATTCATTCAAATTCAACACCACCCTTATAATTAATATTACATTATACATTTGATTCAAAAATCTTACTACAAAAACCATCGTTTTAAATAAAATGTTAAGTACATAATAAAAGTAAAGAAAGCCTACTTAGTGTGTTTGTTTACACTTTGTAGACTTTCTTCTTTTGTATCGCTTAAAGGCTATCAGTTAAACTTAATTTCCATAAATCCCTAACCGAACGTTCCTTTAGGGGCTTTTATTTTATGATATTAAGTATTGTGTCACAGGATTTTTTAATATCTTCATTAAAAACTTTATAAAAAATTCCCTCCTTATTTATAGAGTAATTGGCGTCATAGTATTTTATTATCAAGTCTTTAATTATAAGATCGAAGTTTTCTTCATCCAGCAACTTCAAATAATTTTCGTATCTCTTTGCACTTATATATCTCCTTAAATTTTCAAATGCCGAGATAAGCTCTTCTTTTTTCTCCAATCCATAGTCAGTTAAATAGTCGGACTTAATTCGCTCTATTCTTCTTTCAATTGTGTCCTCAATTAAAAAAACTTTATCAGTCTGCCCCATAGCCTTTATAAGTTCCCCAGGAAGATTTATGCTTCCTATACGTGAGGACTCTCCTTCTACAAAGACCGGACCTTGTTTAAAACTTTTAAAGCTTTCCATAAGGTCTGACTCAAAGGTCTTTTGAGAAGGCTGCAAGCCCATGCCTACTCCCCCAAAGAGGGATCCTCTATGTCTTGCAAGTCCTTCAAGGTCAAGGACATTCTCCCCTCGCTTCCTTAGCTCTTTTAAAATTTCCGTCTTACCACAGCCAGTATAGCCTTTAAGGACCACATACTTGTAATCCTTAAGAGTCCCCATAAAGTTAAGGACATATTTTCTATATGACTTGTATCCGTGATCTAACTTGTAGACCTTGTGTCCCAAGGTCTTTAAGAGATTAAAAAGTGCAGTAGAACGAAAACCTCCCCTGGAACAAAAGAGGACAACTTCATGGTCTTCTTCCATTTGAGAAATGCGCCTATAGTAATCCGTAAGCTTAGGTGCAAAGAACTCCACACCTTTTTCCTTTGCTCCCTTTATATCTCCTGACACATAGAGAGTACCTACAATTTTTCTCTCCTCATTTGAAAGTAGGGGCATGGATATTGCTCCTAAAATTGTCCCCTCTTCAAACTCTCCTTCACTTCGCAAGTCGATAAAGAGAGGATTTTTAAATTTTAAAATTTCTTCATAATCTGTTGCTTTAAACATAGCTTTATTATAGTTGTTTTAAAAAATTTTTTAAAGTGTTATAGTGAGTATAGAGGTGAAACGATGAAGCTTCAAGTATGCGGAGGTTGTAATGCAAAAATTTCAGCCTCCTCTTTAAAAGCAACTTTAGACATATTGGAAGTATTTAAGAGAAAAGAAGTCTTGGAAGGCTTTGCAAAAAATGACGATGCCGCCATTATAAAATTAAGTGACGATATAGCAGTGGCACTTACCTGTGACTTCTTTCCTCCAATGGTAGAAGACCCCTTTGCCTTTGGAGAAATTGCGGCGGCAAATGCCCTGTCAGATATTTATGCCATGGGTGGCGAGCCTGTGGCAGCACTTAACTTAGTCTGCTTTCCAGAAGAGGAAGACAGAAGTATTTTGGAAGAAATATTAAAGGGTGGAGCTGCAAAACTTAAAGAGGCCCAGTGTAGCTTGGTGGGCGGTCATTCCATTCACGACCCACGAATAAAATATGGACTTTGTGTCATGGGAATTTTAAATCCCCAAAAAATTTACAGCAACAACTCTTCAAGAGTGGGCGACAAATTAATACTTACAAAGCCCTTGGGCGTGTCCCTACTATCATCTGCAAGGACTGTGGGTGAATGTGAGGATAAGTACTTTAAAGCTGCAGTGGAATCCATGAGGACTTTAAACAAGTATGCCTGTGAAATACTTAAAAAATACAAAGTAAATGCCATGACCGATGTGACAGGCTTTGGTCTTATAGGTCACTTAAGTGAAATGGTCTCAGACACTGCTGTAATTTATTCAAAGAATTTAAAAATACTTCCCGGTGCCAAGGAAGCTGCAGAAGAATTTCTCTTTACTGCAGGAGGTCAGCGCAACAGAAAGTCTTACGCCGACTTGGTGGACTTTGAAATCCAGGACTTCGCCTTGGAAGAAGTCCTTTTCGATCCTCAAACATCAGGTGGACTTTTGGCAGCACTTGCTGAAGACGGAGAAAAAGCTTTGGAAGAATTAAAAGCTGCAGGAATTCCCGCAGCAATTGTGGGAGAAATAATTCCCCCTCAAGATAAAAAAATAATAGTGAGGTAAAAAATGAAAGAAATCGATGCACTTGGACTTCTTTGCCCAAGACCTGTAATACTTGCAAAAAAGTTAATTAAAGAAGAAAACCCTAAGGAATTTGCAGTCCTTGTAGACAATGAAATCGCAACTGAAAATCTATCCAAGATGGCGGACCAATTGGGCTACGACACAGAGGTGGATAAGGAAGACAAGATCTACAAGGTAAAATTTAAAAAAAATAGGGACAAAAAGCTTGAACAAGACTACAACAAGGAGGAATTTATTGTAGTCTTTTCATCAGATGAACTCGGCATAGGCGATGAAGAATTTTCCAAAAAACTTTTGGAAGGATTTGTCTACTCCCTTTCAGAAAAAGACCAAGTTCCCACATATGTAGTCCTTTATAATCACGGAGTAAGGCTTTCAACAATAAATGAAAACACCGTAGCCGACCTTAAAAAGTTGGAATCAAAGGGTACAACTGTACTCTCCTGCGGCCTTTGCTTAGGCAACTACAACTTAAAGGAAGAGCTTAAAGTGGGACAAGTGACAAATATGGACAAGATTGTGGATCTGCAAATACATTACAGGACAGTGAAACCCTGTTGAGTTACAAACTTTTAACCTTTAGGTCGGTAAACTATGCCATGGAAGCGGAGAAAAAGACTAAGGACTTAAGGACCCGCCTTATCACTCTCCCATCTTGGATCACATCTGATTGCGGCTTCGGTCTTAAAGTGGGAGAAAATTTGGAGGACGTTTTGAAAATTTTAGGTAGAGAAAATATAGAAGGGATTTACGATCTCAAATGATTTACTTAGACAATGCATCAACAACTTTAATAAAGCCTGAGTCAGTAGGCATAGCCGTAATGGAAGGAATTAACTCTCGTAATTTCGCAAACCCAAACAGAGGCTCCTATGAAATGTCTTTAAATTCTTTAAGAGCCCTTTACGATTTGCGAGAAGACTTGGGAGAACTTTTTGGTGTGGAGGCACTGAAGGTGTCCCTCTGTGCAAATGTCACTACTGCCCTCAACTTGGTTTTAAATTCACTTTTACATGAAAATGATCACGTAATAACTTCTATGGCAGACCACAACTCCGTCCTTCGTCCCTTAAATCACTTAAAACTTAAGGGAGTAGAAGTGTCCTACCTTCCTTTAGCAGGAGATAAAATCGACTTAAGCTGCCTAAATAAACTCCTTCAGAAGAACACAAAGGCAGTGTGTCTAACAGCAATGTCAAATGTGTCGGGACAAATCACCAACTTAAAAGCTGCGGCAGACTTTTGTAAAAAACATGGACTTATTTTAATCATAGACGGAGCACAAGCTGCTGGCAGTATGGACTTAAATTTAAAAGACTTTGACCGCACCGTCCTTTGCTTCACGGGACACAAGTCGCTTTACGGACCGGAGGGCACGGGAGGCCTTGCCCTAAAAGGAGATCTAAAATTTGAAGAAGTCTTCTCAGGCGGCGGCGGAAATTCAAATGACGAGCACCAAAGCCCATTTATGCCTGATATATTTGAATATGGTACCATAAATGTCCATTCCAACTTAGGACTTTTAGCTGGAATAAAGTATGTAAAGTCACTAGGCATTGATAAAATTTCAAAGGACCTGTTTGAATTTTCATCCTACCTTTACAAGTCCTTGAAGTCTTTGGAAGGCATAAGGCTTTATGGAGACCACGACTATCCCCACGGACCAATTGTGTCCTTTAACTACAAGGACTATGCTTCAGAAGAAGTGGCTGACCTACTTTGGCAAAAGGGAGAGATCGCCACGAGGGCAAAACTTCACTGCGCCCCTCTCTTTCACAAGGCCATGGGTACAGATAAAAGAGGCATGGTGCGAGTGTCCCTCTCCACCTTCAACAGCTTTGAAGACGTAGACAAACTTATTGAAACATTAAAAAATATAGCTTAATTATAAGAATACTTATATAAGCTATACTCCTTGATGAGAACGGTAAAAGCTTAGATAGATGCTAATTTAGGACTAAAAGGAAGTAGATTAGCCTAATTTAAACTTCTATTTTAAATTAAAGGGGATAGATGCAAGCCTAAATACTTGCGTCTATCCCCTTTAACAAGTTCCCCAATAACAAAACAGGTCTTTAATTATTTTTATCTTTTTCCCTTTCTATTTTCGTAGTCTTCTGTAATTTCGTCCTTCCAGTGTTTGTCGACTCTTCCCTTGTTTCTTCTTACATAGGATATGGCATCGCCTATGACTCTGTAGTTTAGTTCTGTGCCTTCTTCGTCGCTATGATACTTTACCGCCATTTCTCTTCTTATGCCAAATTTTTCTCCTTCACCTTCTGCGTCTATGTTTGCGCCTAGGAAGATAAATTCCCAGCCATATTTCTCTCTTTGATTGGTGATTAGTCTTTTTACTTCTCTGTAACCGTAGCTTCTGCTGGCATTTTCCATGCCGTCTGTGGTGATTACAAATAATGTCTTATCTGGCACATCTTCTTTGCGAGCATACTTGTGAATGTTTCCTATGTGTTTTATGGCTCCTCCCACTGCATCAAGTAGTGCGGTGCAGCCTTCTACATAATATTCTTCCTCTGTCAGCCTTGGTAGGTCTTTTATGGACACCCTGTCGTGTATCACTTTACTTTCTTCGTTAAATAATATTGTGGAGACATAGGCTTCTCCTGCTTCTTTTTTTTGCCTTTGGATCATGGAGTTAAATCCACCTATTGTGTCCTTTTCCAAGCCTTCCATTGAGCCACTCTTATCTAATATGAATACAAGTTCTATCATTTCTATCCCCTCTTTCTTTTACTATATTGTAAAAGATCAAGTAGACATTTAGGTCACTTCCAAAGCGACATTTATCCTCCAATTAAAGGTTGGTCAAAGGCAAATAAGGCTTCATTTATTTCAAAGATGTTGTAATTTTTTCTTTCGATAAAATACTCAATTATTACGTCAAACTTGCTGCTTCTTGTGAGGGCATAGCCTGCTCTTCCTATTAAATCTTCCATCCCGTCCTTATTAAGTTCCAATGCCAGGCCAAAGGCTATTGCTGTGGTCTTTGAGGGGCGATAGTCGGGATTGTTTTTGATTTTGGAAAAAAGCTTTCTGTCAATATTTGCTTTTTTATAAACTTCTGGATCTGTCTTGCCGGACTTGTCTATGAGTCTTAATAAGGTCTTAGAGAATCCTTCGTCCAAATTTTTTAAAATGTCCTCTATACTTTCACTGTCTTGTATAAGGGGTGCCATATTGTCAGCCTCTAAATTATAGCTTCGGTAAAATGAGCCTATGTATTCTTCATTTATTTTTTCTTCCACGTAGTTTTCTGAAATATATTCTTTTACCGACTGAAAGAGTTTTTTTGACAATGAAAAGGCATCCTTTGAAAAGACTGCAAGGTAGATGTGCATTTCATTTTTTAATAAAAATTCGCTCACTTCTTTAATGACAATTTGAAGTGCCAAGTCATTTGGGTATCCACAGGTTCCTGTTCCAATCAAAGGCATGGCTATGGAGTCGCAGCCCTTTTCTTTTGCCAAGTTTAAAGAGTTTTTAATGCAGGCTGAAAGTATTTCTCCTTCCCCCTTATATCCACCTTCCCAGGATGGAGTTGAAGTGTGGATTACATATTTTGCCTTTAAATTATATGCAGGCGTAATAAAGGCTTTGCCAAAGGCTATGTCGCCAATCTTCTTTCTTGCAATGAGAAGGTCTGGCCCTGCACCTTTGTGGATCTCACTATCTACTCCACCACCTACTATGGGCTTAGGGTTTGCCGTATTTACAATTGCATCTGCTTTTATATTTACTATGTTGTTTCTCACTATTTCAAATGGCATAAGTTCCTCCTTTCTATATTTTATAAAAGTGTGTGAATTTTTGGTGTGCCTAGAAAATATATAAGACATTTAAGGTCTCTCTTGGGCATTCACAATTCGATCAAGCTGTGCCTATCTATCACTTAATAATATTCCCAATATCAACAATAGTCCCAAATAAAAAAACCTATGAATTTAAACTCATAGGCTTTTTCTACTTAAAGACTCCCTAAATCAGTTTTCTAAAATCCCTAATTCAATAAGCCTTTGAATTGACTTTTTTAATTTTTATTTCCTATGACTTCATTGTAAATTTCTTCTGACCTATCAAGGTAGATGTCAGATAGGCTTGCACGGAAGGGTGGTGTACAGAAGAAGAGGGATATAACTGCAATTACTCCAAATATAATTGCTAATATTGCTGCTGCAGGTGCTTTAATAGATAGAATTGCTGTGACAAGTGCAATGACTCCAGTAAGCAAAGTAATCTTATAGGCCCTAAGACCTGCCATAAAGCTTTCTGAAAATAATTTTATACCCGCCTTTATTATAAGCTTAAGGCTGTCAAAAAAGGTCAGGTCCCTGTATCTCTCATCTGCCATGAAGAAATTCAAGTAAGCAAAAAGAAGAGATGTAAAAACCATTACTAAGGCAAATAGGACGATTAAGCTAATAAAAACTTTAGGGTTCTTGGCTGCATATTCAGTAAAGAATAAAAATCCTGCGCCTGATGCAAGTGTGGCAAGGGTCTCTAGGAGTATAGTTATCGCTCCCACCAAGATATTCATCAAAAATACCTTGCCTGTCATGGTCTTTATTCCCCTAAAATAATCAGAAAAACTTCCTTCCCTATTATAAAGAAGTCCCCTGCAAATTATGTAGTCAAAAATAAAGGCTACAAAGGCACTTAAAAATGACAAGTTACCGTCAGCAATATTTTGCAAGATTCCAGCAATTATTGCATTGACAATAAGAATTAATAGAATAGATCCGTAATTGTATTTTCTCATTAAATCATCTCCTTGTATGTTTTATAAACCCATATTATCACAAATTATTTTAATTCTGTAGTTTTTATTATTTATTTTTGTCGTATTTAATTTTACAAATTATCAAATAAAAAAATATTGCAATCGGTTTCTTTTTCATGATATAATATTTTTCCGAGTTCATAAATAGGGGGTGAATTATGTTTTTAAAACGAGAAGAAATAGTTAAAAAAATTGAAAAATCCATAAAGAAAAGTGAAAGATTTATTGGAGAAGGCGAGCTAGCAACTTACATACCAGAACTTGCCAATGTTGATCCAAATGGCTTTGCCTTATCCATTGTAACTACGACAGGAGATGTTTACAACTTTGGTGATATAGACACTGTTTTCTCTATGCAATCCATTTCAAAAGTTATCTCACTTATAATGGCTTTAAATGATAACACTATACAAGATGTATTTGAAAAAGTTGGAACTGAACCAACTAAATACAAGTTTAACTCTTTAATACCAATTGATGACAAGCCCTCTAATCCCTTGATAAATGCAGGTGCAATAACAACTGCATCTTTAATCGTTGGTAAGGATGTGGACGAAAAATTCCAAAGGGTTTTGAATTTGGTAAAGAAATTATCAGACAGCGAAAAGATAAGCTTCTTAAAAGAAGTTTACACATCTGAAATGGAAACTACTGATGTCAACAAATCAATTGCCTATTACCTTCGAAGCAAAAAAATCTTTTCTTTAAACGCCGATGAAGTTCTAGACCTATATATAAGAAATTGTTCTATAGGAATTAATGCAAGTGAGCTTGCTCACCTTGGAGCAGTTCTAGCTAATGGTGGTTCTGATCTTGTAACAGGCGACGAAATGGTTTCAAAAGAAGCCGTTAAAATTGTCCTTGCACAAATGGCATCCTGCGGTATGTACGAAGAAAGTGGAGAATTTCTTTTAAACGTTGGAATTCCATCAAAGAGTGGGGTCAGCGGAGCAATACTTGGCATCGTACCTGGCAAATGCGGAATTTGCACTTATTCTCCAAGACTTGATGCTTCAGGAAACTCAATACGTGGCAAGAACCTTTTGAAAATCTTGTCAAACGATCTAAATTTAAACATATTTTTATAAGGAGTAATTATGGGAACTATAATTCAAACTATTCACGACATAGGAAATTTACTTGGGCAGAAAATGTATGCTGATGCCTTCTCAATGACCACTGGTCTTTTGAGTGACACTATTTATACATACCTGCTTATACCACTACTACTTGGAATTGGAATTTTCTACACTTTTAAAATCAAGGGTGGTCAAATAACAAATATCGGACATGCAATAAAGCTAATTTCTAAACCAGCTGAGGATAAAAACTCAATTTCCCCTTTTAAGGCTTTCACAATTTCAGCCGCATCACATATTGGTACTGGTAATATCGTTGGTGTTGCCGCAGCCGTATCTATTGGTGGTCCTGGCGCAGTATTTTGGATGTGGGTAACAGCTCTTATTGGTGGAGCATCATCCTTTGTAGAAAATACTCTTGGTCAAGTATTTAAAGAAAGAAACCCTGATGGAACTTTCAAGGGTGGTCCTGCTTTTTACATGGAAAAGGCTCTTGGTAAACCAAAGCTTGCTGCCTTATTCTCAGTTGTAATAGCAGTAGTTTATGGTATTAACTTTAACGCAATGCAAGCTAATACAATCGCAGCTGGATTTAACTCTTCTTTTGGTCTTGACAAAAAAATTGTTGCATTTGTACTAATAATCCTAGCTGGATTAATTATCTTTGGTGGACTAAGAAGAATCGCTGATGTAACAAGTTTACTTGTACCTTTCATGGCAATTATCTATATGGCAGTTGTACTTTTCATAGTAATAAAAAACATTGCTCTTATACCACACATGTTTGGTCTAATCTTTGAAGGAGCCTTCTCTCTTAAAGCAGGCTTTGGCGGCTTATTTGGAACAGCAATCCTAAATGGTATTAGACGTGGACTTTTCTCCAATGAAGCTGGAATGGGTGCAGTACCAAATGCATCAGCAGTAGCAGATGTTTCTCACCCTGCAAAACAAGGTCTCATCCAAGCACTTGGAGTTTATCTAGACACAATCCTTGTTTGTTCAGCAACAGCTTTCGTTGTAATCTTATCTGGCGAAGGAATTTATGCATCAGACTTAAAAGGATTAGAAATCACACAAGCAGCCCTTGCAAATGAAGTTGGCTCTTGGTCAAATTACTTCCTAACATTCTGTGTATTAATGTTTGCCTTCTCTTCAATTGTTGGTAACTATTACTACGGAGAAAATAACATCTTAAAGCTAAACTTTGGTAAAAATGCCCTTAATATCTACAGGGTAATTGTCCTTATAGCTGTAATTCTTGGTTGTGTTGGAGACTTCTCAATCGTTTGGAATACAGGGGACGTATTCATGGGTATTATGGCAGTAATCAACTTAGTTGTGTTAATATTCTTAGGAAAGATCTCTGTTGGTGTTTATAATGACTATATGAAACAACTTAAAGAAGGAAAAGATCCTGTATTTAATCCAGAAGATGTAAAAGAACTTAAACCATATTTAGATAAAATTACAGCATGGAATAAGAGATAAAAAAGTCGCAGCTTAGTCTGCGATTTTTCTTTTTAAGATTTTAATTTATAAAAGTCCTATCTATGGTATAATAAGACTACGCAATACATAAAGGAGGAAGACATGAAGAAAATACTTGGCGCTCTAGTGGCAAATGCCTTGTCATTTTACCTACTAGACCTAATGTTTAATAATGTTTATTTTGAAAAAGCAAGTGCCTTTGTGGCAATGGCAATAATTTTTTCACTGGTTAACCTTACAATAAAACCAATCCTAAAGTTTTTGTCCTTCCCAATTACGCTTTTAACACTGGGCCTATTCTCACTAGTTGTTAACGCAGTGGTCCTTAACATTGCTTTTAGCTTGGTGTCAACAGCCCACATAGGAAGCTTTGGGACAGCCTTCTGGGCATCAATAGTCCTAAGTTTTATAAACAGTGCTATAAGAGAATTTATAAGCAATAATTTTAACTAAAGACATTAAAAGAAGCCGTAGGAGAAAAAACCTACGGCTTGATTTTTTTAACGGTATTTAATTACATCAGTTGCAAGCTCAAGCATTTCAATGGCGACATTAAAGTTTTCACCAAAGAGGTCAAAGACTGCATCTTCAGAAAGAACTCCACAGGCAAGGTCTTCTGGTAGCTCGCCCTTGTCATACCTTTCTAGGTCATCAAAATATTCTTGAGAGCTGTAATAATTGCTAAGCTTCATATATTCATCTTGGTGGTCAGCAAACTTTTCAATTGCAGCCCTTAGTTCTTCAATCAAAGCATTGTGATCATTTAAAATCTTTTCCATCTCACTAATTCTCTTAACAGGATCCATAACATCCTCCTTTATAAAATAAGAAAAACTCTTTTGCATTTATGATTATAATATAAAACTTTTATTAGGGGTGGGAATTCTATAAATTTAACCTAAACTTAACAAAATTCATAAGTCTACAAATAGAAAAAGATAGACACAAAGCCTATCTTTTTCTTAGTTTTGGTTTTTCTATTGTATTTTACTTATTTGATATAGTGAACGTGATTTATTATGTCCTTGTAGACTTCTTCTTTTCTCTCATTATAGATGACCTTGTTTTGTTCGAATATATTGTTTCCTTCACTGTCTATAGAAACAATTAGGGGACCAAATTCTTCAACATCACATACCCAAAGTGTTTCTGGCATACCAAGTTCCTTCCACTGTGCATCTACAATTTCTTTTACCCTCGTAGCTGCCCACACAGCGTTACCTGCTGGGATAACTAGGTGAAGGGCCTTGTTTTTCTTACAACCACGAGCAGTTCCTTCGCCCATGCCACCCTTTCCAATAATTATTCTCACGCCAGTTTTATCTATAAACTCTTCTTCAAACTTTTCCATTCTCATGGAAGTTGTTGGTCCAACAGAAATCATTTCGTACTTGCCATCTTTTTCAGCAATAATTGGACCTGCGTGTAGGATTGCCTTGTCCTTTACATCAACTGGAAGTTCAAGTCCTTCTTCTATTACCCTTCTGTGAGCAACGTCACGACAAGTTACCATTCTTCCTGTTAAATAAACAATATCTCCAACCTTTAAGTCTTTTATATCTTCAGCTGATATAGGTGTTGTTAAAATTTTTTTACTCATAGTTCTATCCCCTCATGACTTAGTATTTCATAATTCATTTCTTCGTCAAGTACAATTAGACCTCTTCTGTGTGACCAACATCCAACATTAAGTGCAACAGATAGTACACTTGGGTGTCTAGCTGTGTTAACAATGTTAACTCCCATTACAGAGTTTTCTCCTCCAAAACCTTGAGGTCCAATTCCAATTTTATTAATTCCTTCTTCTAATCTTTTCTCTAAGTCTCTAGCTCTTTTGTCTTCGTTTTCTTCTCCAACTTTTTTCATAAGGGCAAGCTTGGAGTTTACTGCTGCAGTTTCAATTGATGTACCAATTCCAACTCCAACTAAAAGTGGTGGGCAAGCATTAAGTCCATAGGAAGTCATCCTATCAAGAATGAATTTTACAACTGCTTCGTAGCCTTCACCTGGCATAAGAGTTACACCTGCACCTGGAAGTGAACAGCCACCTCCTGCCATGTAAGTGTAAATTTTTGCTGATGAACCTGGAACAGTTTTTGTAAATACTGTTGGTGTTCCCTTACCAATGTTTTTGCCTGTGTTGTACTCTTCAAAAGTTTCAACACTGTTGTGTCTTAGTGGAGTTTCCATAGTTGCCTTGTAAGTTGCTTCTCTTAGAAGTTCTTCTAAGTTTCCTCTTAGTGGGAAGTCTTCTCCAACTTCACAGAAGAATTGTAGGACTCCAGTGTCTTGGCAAGAAGGTCTCTTCATTTCCCAAGCAAGTTCTTGGTTCTTTTTCATTGTTTCGTAAATAGTTTTTGCTAGTGGACTAGTTTCCTTCTTTGAAAGCTCTTCAAGTTTGTCTTCAACATCCTTTGGAAGTTTCATACTAACTAATCCAACAAAAGCTGACATTTCGTCTATTAATTTTTTTTCTAAATTTTCTTTGTTCATTTTATACTCCTTTTAATTTGGGAAGAAAGGGAAGAATATTGGTAGTAGGATTAGGGCAAATATTCCACAAACTATAATAAGTGGCAAGCCTGCCTTTACATAATCGTTAAACTTATATCCCCCAATGTTATAAACCATTGTGTTAGCTGGCATTCCTATTGGCGTTGCGTAAGCCATGGATCCACCAATTACTGTTGCCATTAGGACTGCTCTTGGGTCTGCTCCAATTGCCTGTGATATGGAAATGGAAATTGGAACCATAAGGGCAGTAGTCGCTGTGTTTGACATGAAGTTTGTAAGTATTGCGCAGATTATAAAAATTATAATCATAAGTGCTGTTGGAGAAGGATTATCTCCTAACTTTGACACAATTGTGTTGGCAATTAAGTCACCTGTGCCTGTTTCCTTTAAGGCTGATGCAAGTGCAAGTGATCCAACATATAAGAGAATTGTGTTCATGTCAATTGATTTTATAGCATCTGATGATGAAATAACTCTTGTAACTACAAGAACTAGGGCTCCAATCCAAGCTGAAACAAAAAGTTTTATTCCTATTTTCTTTTCAAATACCATGGCAAGTACAGTGAAAATTAAAACTATAAGTGAAACCCATCCCTTCCATTCAGGAATGTCATCGTAGGATTTTTCTTGTGAGTAAATTGAATCTGCATCTTCATTAGCTGCATTGTCAGGAAGAAGTTTAAATCCAATTGTCACGAAAAATATTATTCCAACAATCAAAATAGGTAGTCCAATCTTCGCATACTCAAAAAATCCAAAGGACTCTCCAATAGTTTCAAGTCCTGATTGGGCGATCATGTTACCTGGTGCTCCAATTAAACTCAAATTTCCACCCATAGCTGCTGCAAAAACAAGTGGCAGCAAAATTTTTGATTTTGGGAACTTTGTTGATTGAGAAATCCCAATTAAAACTGGAATTAAAACTGCAGCTGTTCCTGTGTTTGATAAAATCCCCGACATCAAACCAGTTATAATCATAACTGCAGCGATAAGTTGCCTTTCAGTTTTGGCAAACTTTGTAACAAGTCCACCAACTCTTTGTGCCATTCCTGTTTCGAAGAAGGCAGCTCCAATGATAAACATGGCCATAAATAGGAGCACATTTGAGTCAGTGAAACCAGCAAAGGCATCCTTAGCTTCTAGTATATTTGTTAGTGTTAGACCCACTGCAACGATCATAGCAGTAACCCATAGTGGAATTTTTTCCCATGCAAACATAACTATTGCAAAAAGTAAAAATCCAAGTGTAATTGTTTGCGTATTCATAATAGCCTCCTTAAACTTTATTGATTTCATTATATGGAAGGCATTCTAGTTAATCTATCCTTATCTTAAGTAAAAATTTTGTCATGAAAACAAAAATTTTTAATTTTTTTAATTTTTTAAGAAAAGCTTTTCCATTTAATCTTAAGATTTTACATATTTAGTCCTATTTTATCCCATAAATTACCTCATCTTTATATTTTTAATAAAAAAACCTATCTTAAATTTTTGATAGGTAAAATTTTAAGATTTGAAAATTTATATTTTTAATTTCCAATAAAAAACTTCGGCATAACCGAAGCTTCTAATTTTATAAATTTTTCATTTCCTCTTCTAAGTTTTTAATTATTCTCTCGTAAACTTCTCTCTCAATGTCTTGAGTCCTTAACTTTATCTTGTCCTCTTCCTTATTTTCTCTTGGCATAGACCAGTCTCTTTTTGCTCTCAACCAATGTGGATTGTCTTCGCTTAAGAAGACTTTTTTAAACTGGGCATCTATCTCAAGAGTTTCCTTATCCAAACTTTCCCTGTATTCAGAGGGTGACCTGCCAAAGCTTTCTCTAAAGGCATTGTTAAAGCTCCTCACATTAGAAAATCCATGATCAAAGGCTATATCAGAAATTTTTTTCTCACTTTGCTTGAGGTCCTTTGTTGCATTTGAAAGTCTCTTCCTCTGCAAGTATTCTGTAAAAGAAATCCCAAGATTCTTTGAAACAATTTCAGAAGTGTAGTTTGGATGGTAGCCAACAAGGTCAGCCAAGTCCTGAAGACTAATTTTCTCCCTGTAATTCTCGTCTAGGTACTTTATTATCTTCCTCATAGCTTCATCGCTGTCTGCCCCAAACTTTTCACTCTTGCTTCTTACTTCTTTCTCTGCAAAGTACAACAAGGAATTTAACACAACTTCATCACTTGCAAGAGACCTCATCATGATTTTTTCCAAAGAATCATCTTCAAAAGAAGTAATGATGTTGACAATAGATTTTCTAATTTCCCTTGCATAGTCACTGTTTCTTGTCAAGTCATCTGTTGCTCCCTGCCAAAAATACCTATCTCTATTTTTCCCGAAGGCATTTAAGATTTTGGGACTAAAGTGAAAGACAAGGGCAATAGTTTCTCTCTCCTTAGCAAGAGTTGCGTGGCCCTCATTGCTATTAAAGAAAATTATGTCGTCTTTTGAGAGTTTATAAATTTTTCCATTGACGCAGGCCTCAAGGCTCCCATTTATTACCACTAAGCACTCAACGTCTTCGTGCCAATTATAATTAAAGGCACCTACATAGTAGGCGTAGCATTTTATATTTATTTTTTCATTTTCAATCTTCCTGTCATAGGAAAAATTAAGCTCTTTCATAATATCAACCTCAAGACAATTTTATCATATACCTTGAGTTTTTGCCTCTTTAGAAAATTTTATTCATTAAAAAAGATAGACCTGTGACCTATCTCTTTATTAGTCTTCCATTAAATACTTCACTGTTACTGCTGCCAGAGTCTTTGCGCAAATCACCATGGCATCTTCTCTTATGTCAAATTTTGGATTGTGGTTTGCATAGGGTGCGTCTTCTTTTTTTGCTCCAACGAAATAAAAGCAAGATGGCCTTTCCTTTGCGTAGTAGGCAAAATCTTCTGATGCTGTTTGCGGTCCTCCGTCATAAATTTTCTTGACTTCTTTTATATCTGCTTCTTTAATTGCATCTACTACAAGGTCTGTCATGGCTGGGTCGTTGTAGAGGACTGGGTAGTCGTTTTTGCATTCTACTTGGACTTCCATGCCAAAAGTTTCGCCAATTCCCTTGGCAATTCTTTCTATTTCTTTTTCAATTTTTTCTCTTGTTTCATCTGACATGGACCTTATGTCTCCTACTAGTCTCACAGAGTCCTTTATTATATTAAAACTTCCTTCCCCTTCAAAGGATCCAATTGTAACAACTCCGTTTTCAAAAGGAGACAATCTTCTCGATACAATAGTTTGAACTGCTGTTACGAAGTGTGAAGCTGCAACTATAGAATCATTTGCTAGGTGAGGCATAGATCCGTGGCCGCCTACCCCTTGGAACTTAATAGAAAACTTTGACCTACTAGTTTGGGTGTTGCCCTTGTGGTATTGAACATCTCCGTAGTCCACGGCTGACATTACGTGAATACCAAAGACATTGTCCACTCCATCAAGAACTCCAGCTTCAATCATTTGCTTTGCTCCCCCTGGTGGTGTCTCTTCTGCGTGTTGGTGGATAATTACAATCTTGCCCCTTAGTTGGTCTTTCTTTTCTCGCAAGATGTCTGCCAAAACCATGAGGTAGCCTGTGTGAGCATCATGGCCACAAGCGTGCATTACGCCAGGATTTTTTGATGCAAAGGGAAGCCCTGTCTCTTCCTGAATTGGCAAAGCGTCAAAGTCTGCCCTAAGGGCAATAGTCTTGCCAGGCTTACCTGTGTCAATGACAACTCTAAGTCCATTGCCTCCCATGTTTTTTGTGACCTCTACGTCTTTGTCCTTGTAGTAGTCGGCAAGGTACTTTGCAGTCTCAACCTCTTCAAAGGAAAGCTCTGGGTTCTCGTGAATGTGGCGACGGTGTTTTACCATCTCATCTTGTCTCTTATCTATCTCATCAAAAATCTCTTTAAGTAACATATTCTCCCCCTCTTTAATTTTTATTTTACTAAATTATACTCCTAAAAATTTGTATTTTAAAGGGACTAGAAAACTAGCCCCTAGATATTTATATATTTATTTATAATTAGTCTGCCTTGAAAAATTCTACTCCTCCTGTGAAGATGTCTTCAAGTTCCATGTCTCTGATGTTCTTGAAAGTATTTTCTACAAATCTTTCGCTGTGGCCCATCTTGCCAAGGATTTTTCCGTCTTCTGACATAACTGCTTCTACGTTTAATGCTGAGCCATTTGGTGCATCTGTGTAGCAAAGCGCAACTTGTTCCTTGTCTAAGATTTCCCTTATGGCTTCTTCACTTGCAATGAATCTTCCTTCTCCGTGAGAAATTGGAACCTTGTAAGTCTTTCCTTCATCAAGTTTAGCAAGCCATGGTGAATTGTTTGACATTACTACTGTGTCTACCACTCTTGCAATATGTCTTGAGCAAGTGTTGTAAGTTAGAGTTGGGTCATCTTCTTCAAGGTCTTTGATCTTGCCGTAAGGAAGAAGTCCTGTCTTAACTAGAGCTTGGAAGCCGTTACAAATTCCAAGGATTAGTCCGTCGTTGTCATCTAATAGTGTTTCGATTGCCTTCTTAACTTTTTCAGACCTAATTACATTGGCAATAAATTTACCAGATCCACCTGGTTCATCTCCTAGTGAGAAACCTCCAGGTATTGCAAGAATTTGTGCCTTGGAAATTTTTTCTGCCAATTCCTCTATAGATTCTTGAAGGGCCTTGTCGTCCTTGTTTCTAAAGATTACAACTTCTGCTTTTGCTCCAGCTCTTTCAAAGGCTCTTGCTGTGTCGTATTCTGAGTTTGTGCCAGGGAAGGCTGGGATTACAACCTTAACTTCATCAACTGGCTTCTTAGACTTCATCCTTCTCTTTGGAGCCTTAGCTTGATCAATCTTTTCAAGTTTATGTGAGTCAAGTGGCTTGAAGATCTTGTCCATTGTAGTTAGATATGCCTTAGATAGTTTTTCTATATCTAGTTTTTCTCCATTGACAATCATTCCATCTTCTGTGAAGTCACCAAGTTTTTCTATGAAGTCCCTGTCTTCTAGGTACTCAACTATAAAGGATCCGTAAAGTGGTGAGTATAGGTCATCTAATTTTATGTCAAAGCCCACATTGTCTATTGCCATTTCAAAAATTTGTGGAAGGCTTCCCTTATGAGTTATAGCTGCAGCAGAAATTATATTTCCAGCTTCAATTTCTTTTTGTAGGCTTAGGAAGTTTTCTTTTGCCATGTCTAGGTCAAGGGCTCCAATGCCATCTCTCTTTGTTATTATAAGTCCAAGTTTACCCTTGCCCTTAAATTCTGGGCTGATTATGTTTTTCGCATCAACAGTATTTACTGCAAAGGAAATTAGAGTTGGTGGAACATTTATGTCCTCGAAGCTTCCACTCATGGAGTCCTTGCCCCCAATTGGTGGTGCGTCAAAGAATCTTGATGCCTTTAAGGCTCCAAGAAGTGACTTAAGTGGTTTTGACCAAGACTTCTTGTTGTCCATCTTTTCATAAAATTCTTGGAAGGAAAGTCTAATGCCTTCTAGTGGTGCACCTGCTGCCACAAGTTTTGCAATAGATTCTATTACTGCATAGTAGCCTCCAAGGAATTGTGATTCTTCAGATAATTTTGGATTAAATCCATAGGACATCACTGAAGCTGTTCTTGATTCGCCATAATCTGTTGGGATAAGGGCTGCCATAACTTGGGCTGGTGTATTTTGCTTCTTGCCCCCAAGAGGTTGTAGGACTGTTGCTGCTCCCACTGATGAGTCAAAGAGTTCTATCATATTCTTCTTAGAAGTTATATTTAAGTCTTGTAGATATTTTTCTAGATCTTCTAGTCCATCCTTCTTATTTAAGAATTTTGGAAGGTCTTCACTTACAACTTCAACTTCTTCAAATCTCTTGGCACCAGTTTGGTTTACAAAGTCGTAACTCATGTCGCAGATAAGTTCGTCCTTGTAGTACATCTTTAATCTATTGTCGCCAGTTACCCTAGCAACTAAGGTAGCTTCAAGATTTTCCTTGTCTGCAAGTTCCATAAACTTGTCTACGTCATTCTTGTCTATAACAACTGCCATTCTCTCTTGAGATTCTGAAATTGCAATTTCTCTTGGCTTTAGTCCCATGTATTTTAGTGGAACCTTGTCAAGTTTTACTTCGATGGAGTCTGCAAGCTCGCCAATGGCAACAGAAACTCCACCTGCACCAAAGTCGTTACACTTTTTGATTAACTTTGCTGCTTCAGGATTTCTAAATAATCTTTGAATCTTTCTTTCTTCTGGAGCGTTACCCTTTTGCACTTGAGCAGATTCTGTTTCAATAGAAGAAACATTGTGAGACTTTGATGAGCCAGTTGCTCCACCAATTCCATCTCTACCAGTTCTTCCACCAAGAAGGATAACTACATCTCCTTCAGTAGGTTCTATTCTCTTTACATTTTCAAGAGGACAGGCTGCTATAACTGCACCAGTTTCCATCCTCTTTGCCACATAGCCTGGGTGATATAATTCGTCAACAAGTCCAGTTGCAACTCCAACTTGGTTGCCGTAAGAAGAGTAGCCAAGAGCTGCTTCTGTGACAATTTTCTTTTGTGGTAATTTACCTTCAAGAGTTTTTTCAATTGGAGTGAAGGGATCTCCTGCTCCAGTTACCCTCATGGCTTGGTAAACATAGGACCTACCAGAAAGCGGGTCTCTTATGGCACCACCAAGACAAGTTGAGGCACCGCCAACAGGTTCGATTTCTGTTGGGTGGTTGTGGGTTTCGTTCTTAAACATAAGTAGGTAGTCTCGGTCTTCTATCTTGCCATCAACTTCTACCTTTGCCTTAATCTTTACAGAGCAGGCATTTATTTCAGATGAAACTTCTAGGTCATCTAGCTTTCCATTTTTTCTAAGTTCCTTGGATAAAATTGTGCCAAGCCCCATTAGGGTAACTGGCTTTTTAACTCCAAGCTCTTCTCTCATCTTTAGGTAATCGTCAAAAACTCTTTTGATTTCCTTGTCAAGTTCAGTCACTACGTTAAAGTCAACGTCAAGTTCTGTGTTAAAAGTTGTGTGCCTACAGTGGTCAGACCAATAAGTATCAATTATTGCAACTTCAGTTTCATTTGGGTCCCTATTTTCTGACTTGAAGTAGTCTTGTAATACCTCTAAGTCTTCTGGACTCATGGCTAGAGACTTTTCTTCAACAAATTTAATAAGTCCATCCTTGTCAAGTTTATTGAAGCCATCATAAACTAGGTTTTCGTGGTTTTCCTTTGCATCTTCCCTAAGTTCAGTTTCCTTATATACATCAACTTCTTGAGAGTCAACAGGGTTAATCAAAAAGGCCTTAATCTTTTCAAGGTCAGCTTGGCTTACTCCTCCAATGTCATAAACTTCTGTGACCTTGGCTCTTAGCTTTTCATCAGTGAAAAGGGCAAGAGTTTGGATAAGTCCCTCTTCCCTGTTGTCAAATTGTCCTGCTTGGTATTGGATTCCAATAGGATTTTCAAAGGACTCCTCTAATTTTTTGTAGTCTTCATAATAAACTTCTTCTACTGGAGCTTCATAAAAAACGCTGGCCAAAGTTTTTTCTAGGCTTTCATCTTTTATGTCTACGTCGTATCTCCTGTAGGTTTTTATATAAGTAGTTTCGATTCCAAGAGAGTTTTTAATTTCTTCTCTTAGGGCCTTGGATTGGTGGTCAAATTCATTTTTCTTGCAGATATAAATTCTCTTAACATTATTTTTCATCTTGAACTAACTCCTTTGGCTCCACTGCGTAAGTTCCATTAAAGCAAGCTTCGCAGAATTTATTTTCTTTCATCAAAGTAGCATTTAACATTCCCTCCATGGATATAAAGGCAAGGGAATCTGCTCCAATCTTCTTTCGCATTTCTTCTACAGAATAGTTTGCAGCAATAAGTTTTTGTCTGGAAGGTGTGTTAATTCCATAATAACAAGGGAATTTTACTGGAGGAGAAACTATCCTCATGTGGACTTCCTTGGCTCCAGCCTTCTTCATCCTCTTGATGAGATTTTTGGAAGTTGTTCCTCTTACAATGGAGTCGTCAACTAGGATAATTCTCTTTCCCTTTAAGACAGTTTCAAGAGGGTTAAGTTTTAATTTTACAGAAAGTTCTCTTTCTTCAGCAGTTGGTTTGATAAAGGTCCTTCCCATGTACCTGTTTTTAACAAGACCTTCTGCAAAAGGAATACCAGATTCTTGTGCATAACCCATAGCAGCTGGAGTACCAGAGTCTGGAACTGCAATTACAAGGTCTGCCTCTACGGGAGCTTCTCTTGATAAGATTTCTCCACACCTTCTCCTAAAGTTGTAGGAGTTAACTCCGTCTAAAGTGGCATCAGTTCTTGCAAAGTAAACATACTCAAAGATGCAGTGTTTCTTTTCAGCTTTTTCAAAAAAGTCTGAGTGGATTCCCTTCTTATCTACAACAATAATTTCTGAAGGTTCAACATTTCTTATAGCATCAGTTCCAATAATTTCAAGAGGAGCATTTTCAGAAGCAATTATTACTTCTCCATTTTTTGCCCTGCCAATAAGAAGTGGTCTAAAACCATTTGGGTCCCTAAAGGCAATTAGCTTGTCTTCAAAAAGCATTACAACGCTGTAGGCTCCCTTGATTCTTGCCATGGTCTTCTTAACTGCTTCTACAATGTCGCCCTTGTAATATTTAGCAACTAATGAAAGGATAACTTCTGTGTCGATTGCAGTTTGAAAAAGCATGCCTTCTTCTTCAAGTTCATCCCTAATTGATTGATGGTTCACAAGGTTGCCATTGTGAGCAAGAGCAAACTCTCTGTTCTTTGAAAAGGCAAGTAGGGGTTGTGAGTTGTACCTATAGGATCCGCCTGCTGTTGCATAACGAACATGACCAATCCCAACATTTCCCTTTAGCTTCAAAAAGCTTTCATCATCAAAGTTGTCATAGACAAGTCCCATACCCTTGTCTAATATCATGTCCTCTCCATTAAAAACACAAATACCTGATGCTTCTTGTCCCCTGTGTTGAAGGGAGTTGAGCCCGTAAAATAATTTTTTACTCACGTCATTTTGTGAGTATATCCCTATAACGCCACACATTATTCTGCCACCTCGTTCTTCCTAAAATAAAAATCTTCCATTCTTCCTCCAATTAAAAAAGCTCATCAAAAAGATGAGCCAAAAATACCTATTAAAAAATTAGTCGCAAATATAGAGTCTATACGGCCGTGAGCTTTATCCATAAAAAATTTTGAATTCATAGGACATGATAACATGGCTAATAACCTCCATAATGTAATGAATTAATTATATCATAAAATTTTTATAATGTGGAAATAGCTTTTAAATTTTAAACTTTTATCAACTAAATGTTTTTTAGATCTTAACAAAATTTCTCTTGCGACTTTCTACAAAGAAATTTATTCACCCTTCTTCTTTGCTGCCAAGCTATCTACCATGAAGATGGCAATCATTGTGTAAAGAAGCCAAGACTTCTTTGGGTAGGAAAGATAAATTGGCTCCCAGATTGGCTTGAACTTTTCCTTGTAGGCCCTAAGACCTTCAAAGGAGTAGAACTTGTAGCCAAACTTATAAACCAAGTAAGCAATCTTTTCTTCCACAAAACTGTTGCTATTGATGCCGACATTGGAGAGTGGTGCCATTCCCATTGCAAAATATTTTTTTCCCTTGTCCTTAAAGTAGAGAAAGAGATTTAAAAATAAATATTCCATAATGCTGTTGGGAGTTCCCTCTCTGTAATACCTCATGAGGTCAATGGTTGCCCAAGTATCTCCAGGGTTGGGCATAATATTTGCAAAGGCAAGGATCTTTCCATCTTCATCTTTCACTATTGCCATGTCGCAAAGTCCCAGGTAGTCCCTGTCGAAATAGCCAAGAGAAAATCCCTTTTCCCTTCTTCCTCCAAGCCAGTCATTGGAAATTTCTTCAAGAGTATCTAAGAAGTCCTTGTCAAAGGGACCGCTTACAACTTCAAAGCTATAAGAATTCTTTTCAAATTTTGACATTACATTTCTTTGTGACTTGTGGTCACGACCCTCTAGGCTAAATTCTTCTAGGTCAATGGATGCAGTTTCGCCAAACTTTATAAATGAAAAGCCAAAGTCATGGAGCTTAATAGTTTCTTCTTCGCCAACTTCATAAAAAATTGCCTTATAACCATAGAGGTCTGCATCCTTTACAAATTTTTCAAGGAGCTTCTTGTAGTCCTCTTCCTTGCCAAAGGGTGACCCCATGACAATGATCCTGTCCCAGTAAGTGTAAATGGACATGCCACAAGTTGCCTGACCGTCCTCTTCATAATAATAAATTTCCTTGTCACCGACTAGGGCAAGGGGAGCTTCTGGTCCAGACTGGTAGTCTGATAATATCTTCATGACCTTGTCCCTATCTAGTTCTTCGCCTAACTTAATTTTTTCTCCCTTTAAATATCCTATCAAGACCTTCATTATACAAATCAAAATCAAGAAGAAGAAGAAAAAGTTGAGGAAGGACCTTTCAAAGGGAATTAAGAGAAAGTCCTTGTAGTTTAGGGGAGTGAGCCTGTAGTTTAAAGCCATAAAATAAATTGTCACAAGAGAGATGAAGACAAGGACAAGAATGTCCAAGGTTAGGGCCTCTGGCGAGTAAACAAATTGCTCTCTTGTTGCCACCTCTTTAGTTTTCACTCCTAGGTAAATTAATATTAAGATGTAGAAAATTTCAATTAAGCCAAAGCCTGAAAAGATTGAATAAACTAAGGCCAAACTTAAAATGATTAAGCTTAAGCTTCCTGCCTTCTTCACTCTTTCCCTCTTGGCTCGTCCCAAAATAATAAAGGCAAGTCCAAAGATTATGCTTGGAAATTGGTAAAGCAAGTTGGCATTTATAGGAGAAAAATTCTTGAGCCAATGAAACTTTGATAACTCGTCGGGAATTGTAGATGAAAAAATCATAAAGGCCCCGCCAAGATAGAGCATAAGGGAAAAGATATCAAGACCCAGAGATTTTATAATTCTCGAGGGAATCTTGTCATTCTTCTCATCAAAGATAGATCCCAAGTCATGAACAAAAAATACTGCCCCAAGCATAAAGGGAAGGATGTAGTAAAAGAGTCTATACAAGAGTAGCCAAGATAAAATCAAGTCTGTCTCAATCCCAAAGGACTTTAAGGCTCCCAAGACAACAAGTTCAAAGGATCCGAGTCCACCTGGTATAAAGGAAGCAAGTCCAAGAATACATCCAATCGCAAAAATTCCTATGACCTTAAATAGGCTTAGTCTTACCCCAAGAAAAGTTCCAATAATATAGAAGAAAAGACTTGCACAGGACCATTCCATAAGGGAAACCAAGGACACGTCTCTTGCGTATTTTTTGGAAATTGAAAAATCGCCATCATTTTTAAATTTTGAAACAAAAAATAAAACTGGATAGTAGAGGATTGCTCCAAAAAGCCAAGGGCTATAGTGGAGGAGGACTTCCTCTCCTGATACAAGAGTATAAACAAGGGACAAGAGTGCCAAGCTTGATAGTCCTACTATGTCAAAAAGAAGAGACTTAACTAAAAACTTTAAAAGGTTTTTGTCCTCCTTGCCTTGTCCATAGTACCTTATCCTGAGACCAAGATTTATAACTCCTCCAAAGCCTATTAGGTTGTTAAAGGAGTTAACTGTAATGGACCTCTTGATTATGTAGGATTTTTTTCTGTCAAGGTCCAAGAAGTCACTTAACAAGATGTCGTAAAATATCATGGGAGAGAAGGCAAGAAAACCCAAGACTCCCATGGCAAAAACTTTTACCAAAGAAAGTTGATGAAAGATTGCTGAAATTTCTTCTAGGGAAATCTCTTTTCTTAGTTTTGTAAATTCAAGGACAACAAGTAAGATGACGCCACCTAGGAAGATGGGCCTTATCCAAGACAATATTTTTTTTAAATTTTTCATTTCTTAACCTCTTTTTTTAGAAAATCAAGGACCACCCTGTTGTATTCCTTGGGGTTTGACCTAGCAACCTTGTGGCCGTGATTTTTTATAATGTATAACTTAGATTTTTTTATCTTTTTAGCAATTTTATAAAAATTTTCAAGATAAATCAGGTCCCTTTCTCCAGCCAAAATTAAAACTGGAAAGTCAAACTTCTCGTAGTCTGAGTCCTTTATCTTTAACTTATTAAAATTTAATGAATAGACAGAGAAATAATATTCAAGACTTGTAAAGATCTTGGATAAAAATAATAGGTTGTAGTAAAAAATATAGGATAAAAGCCTTGGAATTAATTTTACTTGAGAAAATTCTTTGTTGGGAGAATTTAAAATAAGTCTTTTCACCCTATTTGGAAAATTCTTGGCAAAGGTTAGGGCAAGATTTGCTCCATCAGAAAAGCCAAGCAGGTTTATCTTATCTATTTTTAAAAAGTCCAAGACATCTAGGACATCAAGAGATAGGTCCTCCATGTTTAAGTCCTTAGACCTGTCGCTCTTTCCGTGACCTCTGGTGTCCATGGCTATGACCCTGTAAAATTTTTTAAATTCCTTTATTTGCTTTTCAAAAAAATTGGAATCGTCGCCGTTGCCGTGAAGGAGAAGAAGGTCCTCGCCCTCTCCAAGAATTCTCACATAAATCCTCGCGCCGTCGCGAACTCTAATAAATTTTTCCATACCATCACCTGAGTATCCCTCTCTACTTGACCTATTGTACCACTATTTTCTTATTTTTTCTTAAAAGAAGCTTCTATTATATTAGTCATATGGAATCAAATTATAAATATCTATAAATTTTTTAAGATGCTTTTATATTCATTGCTTACAAAAAGCAATTTTGATAAAATATGCAGTGATAATATTTATCAATTTAAGGAGGATGCAATGGTAAAAAAAACATCTGTAATTTTTATCTTGTGCTTAACACTTTTATTCAATTCAATAAGTGTATTTGCACAAGCTACAAATGACAAAAAAGTAAGTTTAAAACTAGAAAAGACGTCGGATAAATATATGGAATTTTCCATTGAGCCAAAGGAGACCATAGATAAAATTTCAGGAATAAAAACTGACACAGTTTTTACTCACGAAAAAATGCTAAAGAGTAGCATCGGTTGGACTTCTGGGAAAAAGGGTTATGCTATTGAAAATGGAAAACTTTACATAGAGACTATTAAGAACAAGCACACAATAACTCTTAATCTAAATGACGGAAGTGATCTTCATTTTCTCCTAAAGGATGGTAAATGCGAAAGTATTGACTTAGCACATCCACCAAAGGGAAAAATTCACTTAAAGTTAGAGGGCTATTTTGAGGGTGCTCTTGTGGGACAAAGAAAGTATGATGCAGTAAGTGCATCAACTGGAGCTGCAAGTGACAACAAGAACTCCGACATAAAAGTCTATGGTCAAATAACTGAAGAAAATGAAGCTCCTAATCCAAAAGCTTGGAAAGAGCTTTCCAAATCTGATATAGAAGTTGATAAGGGATTAACGAAAATAACTTTAGACCCTAAGTCTGGAATGAAAGCTAACTTTAACGCTCTAGACTCTTCTATTACTCTAGCAGGTGAACCAAAAAATGTTGGTGACTATCCTGTAAAGGTAGAACTAGTTGATATATATGGCAGAAGGGCAACTAGTAATGCCGCCTGGTTCTCTGTTTCTGATATAGAATCAACTTACCTCGACAAGGTTATGAAGGATGTAAATACAAAGCTTAAAACGACTCAAAATAACAAGGTTTTATTTAATCAAGAACCTTGGTATATTGGTTATTTCAATGAAAATAATAAGGGTGCTAATCAATCCTTTACTGTTCCAAAGAACATAAATCTATGGCAAGGATCTCATGAAAGTGGAACCTATGGACAATTAGGATTGATTTTGCCAATAAGTGAAAATCCAGATAAAAATAAATTCCAATATAGACCTGATGAAGAAAGAATTCCAATTCAAAATTTCGTCCTAGAAGAAGGAACTAATCTTACACTTGTAAATATGAAGGTCTTCTCTGGAGTAAATATAATAGTTAAAAAAGGGGCTACCCTAAATGTTCATGATTCATCAATTTATGGAAGAATAACAGTTAATGGCGGTAGGCTTAGGATAAACTACGACCCTAAGGGAACTTTTCAAGGTGAGTTAGGAAAGTCTTCAGGTGCAAAAGTTGTTTCTGGATCATCTATCCAAGGACAAATTATCCTAAATGATGGAGCGGTTTTGGAAAGCTCTTATATTTATTCAAATACAAATAATTTGACAGATGCCAATAAGGCTATAAAAAATACAAGACCTGTTGTCCTTGTTAAGGGTAAGGCCTTTATAAAGGGAAATGTTTTTGTAAAAGGAGATGAATCTCCAACAGGAAGTGAAGCAAATGGCTTGCCTTATAGGGGTCAAACTGGTATGGAAATTGATGGTGGATCTCTTACTGTCTTAAAGGATTCAAATCTTTATGTATATGGTGGTGGAACTACTGCAACTACATCTCGTGGTGGTAATGCTCTTGTTCTTAAAAATAAGGGTAAAGTTCTAGGTGACGGAGGTCTTGCCCTTATGGGTGGAACTGGTCAAACTAGAGAAGGTGGATATGCGGCTTGTGGAGATGGAATCATATCAACAAAGTCTGCTTACCTAAGAGCAGGTAATGGTAACATTGAAACACCTGCTAAGGAAGATGGCATTGAAATAACAAAAAATGTTGTTGGAAGTGTCCATAATGGTAAAAAAGGAACCGGAAGAATAGCAGAAGAATATCCTGAATTCTGGGGACATAGCTCTCTTCCTAAAAAGTTAGATGATGAAAAAATTGGAAAAACTCTTATAAACCCTGATGGTAAGGATAAGGTTGAGGGTGAAACTCCACCTGTTTTTGAAGACAAAAAACCAGGCAATTTCCTAAAAAGAGTTGAACTTGTTACAAATTCTTTCCACAACAAATCAACACAAATCAATAATAGAAGTGAGGACTCCAAGGCTTGGCTAGAAAAATTAGCTAAGGGCGATGGAGAGGTCAAACTTGGAGAGGAAAAGTTAAATCTTGTTCAAGATGAAGTTCCTGGACAAAAGGGCTATAAGGTTGATGGAAACTTCTTATATATCTACGGATTAAAAGTAGACGATAAAATAGATATTAAGCTTGATGGATATGTGCCCCTTAGATTAAAGGCTGTTGCAAGTAACTACCCAAAAATACCATATTTATTAGTTGCCTTTAAAGGAGAAAAGGAAGAAAGACCTTATCTTCCTGAAAAAGAGGTTGATATTTCAGTTGAAAGTGTCAATGCTGCAAAAAATTATATTAATGGTATTGAAATAAATGAATCTGCCCTAAATCAAGCAGGTGTAAATATTGGTAAAAATTCTTCAACTATAGATGCTTTCAAAGAAGCAATTAAAAAAGCTAAAGAACTTGCTAACAAAGCAAGTCTTAACGATGAAGAAAAGAAGGAACTTGTCTCTTACTTCACTAATAAGTTTGAGGAACAAACAAAAAATATTAAGCTAGATATGAATCTAGAAGATGAAAAAGTTATAACTAATAAATATGATAACACTAGGCTCCATGCAAAATTAAATGATGGAAAAGTAAGTTACTCCTCTCAGTTGCAAAATCTATCCAAGGACTCCTATCCTAAACTTAAAATTTATAGGATTGATAAAAGTTCTTATGAAACAAGGCAAAATTTAGATGCAACTTCTGGGGCAACTGTGCCAAGCTTTGAAGATAACGTCTTGGATGAAAAATATTATGACATTAAAAAGCTTTTAAATAATAATCAAGACAGGACTTCTGCAACAAATAATAAATACGAAATTGATATTAAAGAAAATGATATAAAAAGAGACTTCCCAGAAACGAAACTTTTAAAAATTGTTTTCTCTGTAGAACTTGCTAATGGTATTTATGCAAAAAGCTCTGACTTTGTATTTCTAAATGACACAAAGAATGAAGATAAACCTAGTGAAAATCCATCAACAGAAAATAACAATGTATCTACTGATAACAATACTTCAATTGTAGAAGAAAAAGATCCTATTAAGGAAGAAGCAAATAAAAATATTGCCAAGCCAAAGACAGAATCCACAGGTCATTATGAATACAGGCTAACAAAAAATTATTCTCCAACAAAAGTTAAACATACTAAAAAGACTTCTCAAAAATCTTTTATAGCTGGCTATCCTGATGGCTTGTTTAGACCGGACAATTCTGTTACAAGAGCTGAAGCTGCTCAAATGCTTTGGGTCTTAGAAAATGCCACTGCATCAAACTTAAAAGCAGACTTTAAGGACGCAAAAGATTCTTGGTACAACCAAGCTCTTAACTATACAAGATCTAAGGGAATGTTGCTTGCTAAGGATGGTAATATTAGACCTGATGTCCCTATGACTAGGGGAGAATTTGTTAGAATGTTATATCCCCTTCTAGCAGATAAGTCAGGTGGACCAAGATTTAATGATATTGCAGGTCATGAGTTTGAAGCCGCAATATTAAGATCTAGTGCCAATGGAATAATAAAGGGCTATCCAGATGGAAGCTTTAAACCTGATGGAAAAGTCACAAGAGCAGAAACAGTTACTATGCTTAACAAATTATCTAATAGATATTTGACATTAGATGACCTTAAGAAAAATAATTCTAAAATAAAAGAATTTTCTGATGTTCAAAAATCTCATTGGGCTTACTTGCAAATTATGTCAGCTGTAAACTACCCTATCATAAATGAAGTTACAGAAACTTATTACACTTATAAGGATGGATATGAAGAATCTTGGAACAAGGTTTGGGTTGAAAATTCTAAAGAAGTTACTGAAGATAAGGACCAAAATAATAAACCAGATTCAAATGCAAAAAAGGATTATATTGAAAGTAAATTAGATGACAAAACTTCTAATGTTAATATAGAAGGGAAACTTACGAAAGATGCAAAGCTTGTGGTTGTAGATAAATCCACTACAAAGGATGGTAAGGTTACAATAACAGTTCCTGAAACAATTTTAAAGGATTATAAAACTTTAAAGCCTGCACAAGACAAGCTTTATGAAATTGTAAAATCCTTTGATATAAAAATACTTGGTGACTATCAAGGAAAACTTAAAATAAGCTTGCCTGTTGGTGAAGAAAATAATGGAAGAAGGGCTATTATAAAGCACCTTTCAAAGGATGGTTTAAAAACTTATACATCAACTGTCGAAAAGGGCAGCGTAAGCTTTGAAGTAGATAGCCTATCACCTTTTGTTGTTATAGTCGAAAAGGATAAAGTTGATAAGGAACTTGTAAATCTAAAGAAACAACTCCAAGAAAAAATTGATCTTGCAAAGGCAAAAGATGAAACTAAGTTTACAAAAAAATCCTTTGATGCATTGAAAGCCGAGATAGCAAAAGCAGACTCCTTAAAAGATTCTAATGATAAGGAAGCCTTAAAAGTGGCATTAAAAGACTTGCAAAATTCACTTGACTCTTTGATAACAATTGGCGATTCATCAATACTAGAGAAAAAGCTAGAAGAAGCCTTAAAACTAACAAAAGATGAATCTTACACAGAAGATTCAAGGAAAACTTTAGAAAACTTCTTAAATAGATTTGCAGGATATGACTTCGATAATGCTACAGAAGATGATATTAAGTATGATTTAAAACTAGTTGAAGAAGCAGTTAATAAGCTTGTAAAAAAACCAAGCCAAGTGATAGTAGAAGTATTAGTTAATAAGAGTGGCTCTTCAAGTGATAATCTAAAGGGAATTATTGGAAAAACTTTCGCAGATTTGACAAGTGATTCTGGAAGCTACAAGATTGAAGATCCAAGTATAAGTGGTAAAGTCTTCCTTGGATGGAAAATAAATGATGACTCAGAAATTTTATCAAGTGATGCCTTAAAATCAAAAGTCATTACACAGGATATGGTTAAGGACGGAAGAATAAATATTTCTGCTGAGTTTAAAGATGAAGTTAATCCTTCACAAGAAGACGCTAAAACACCTAAATTTATATCATCTCCTAAGAAATATTTCGCACTTGCTATTGACCCTTCTGATGATGACACAATTGCCTGGCTTAATCTTCTAAAGGGCTCTACTGTTAATGTTTCTAGATATCCAAGTGGAGAAAAACTAAACTCTACCTCACGTTATTCTACAGAAACTGGATACTATGTTTATTCTAAATCTTCTTTAAGCATCAAAAATCTAAAAGTTGGAGATATAGTTAAGGTAGAAGTTCCTGGCTATAAGGATGTCTTTGTTAGAGCTGAAAAATATAGTTATAGCTACAACTTAGTTCAAATTGAAAACCCTGAAAAGAAAGAAGGCTCTGAACCAAAGCCTGCACCTAAAGTTAGTGTAGAAGTGTTGGTTAATAAGGGTGGTTCTTCAAGTGATAATCTAAAGGGAATTCTTGGAAAAACTTTCGCAGATTTGACAAGTGATTCTGGAAGCTACAAGATTGAAGATCCAAGTATAAGTGGTAAAGTCTTCCTTGGATGGAAAATAAATGATGGCTCAGAAATTTTATCAAGTGATTCCTTAAAATCAAAAGTCATTACACAGGATATGGTTAAGGACGGAAGAATAAATATTTCTGCTGAGTTTAAAGATGAAGTTAATCCTTCACAAGAAGACGCTAAAACACCTAAATTTATATCATCTCCTAAGAAATATTTCGCACTTGCTATTGACCCTTCTGATGATGATACAATTGCCTGGCTTAATCTTCTAAAGGGCTCTACTGTTAATGTTTCTAGATATCCAAGTGGAGAAAAACTAAACTCTACCTCACGTTATTCTACAGAAACTGGATACTATGTTTATTCTAAATCTTCTTTAAGCATCAAAAATCTAAAAGTTGGAGATATAGTTAAGGTGGAAGTCCCTGGTTATAAGGACGTCTTTGTTAAGGCTGAAAAATTTGGAAGAAGCTACAACTTAGTTCAAATTGAAAACCCTGAAACTAAAGAAAATAATAATGTACAACCAAGCGAAGGAAAAAATCCTAAGCCAAACACTCAACTTAAAAAAATTATTTTTGCAGAATCTGAAAATAGAAAGATAAGACTAAAAAAAGATCACCCAGACAATGGTGACTGGCTAAGCCAAATAGAAGAAAAAGCCATCGTTAAGAAGCTAGAAAATAATACTTTTGTAGATCTAAATAAAAGTGATGTAAGCATCTATAATAAATCCTCTAATAAATCTATAACTATTAAAAATTTAAAAGCGGGTGATATTATAAAAATATCACTATATGGTTTTGAAGATATTTATCTAAAGGCTATAAAAAATGGTCAAAGCTATCAGCTAGTTCAAATAGAAAAGCCAAACCTCTAAATAAAACAAATAATATAGTAATTACTCCTAATAGTGTCAGATAAAACTGGCACTATTTTTTTATTCATACTTTACTAATCCCAATTTTCATGGCAAAGAAAAAAGAGCAGGTCTAAGCCTACTCTCTTTCTAAAAAAGTATTTATTTAAATGTGTTGTCGCGATTTTAATTTTTTGCTTTCACAAATTTTATTTCTTAAATACTATTTTCTAATGAAAATTTATTATTCAACAGTAATTTTTGATGCTCCCTCAATTTTTACATTTGAGTTGTAATATTTTGTAAGTGCCTTAATCATGTAAGCTGGGTCTTTTGCTCCAGCTGTTTCATAACTAGAGTGCATTGCTAGTTGTGGAAGTCCAATGTCAACTGCGTGAAGGGAAACTTGTGTGTTGGATAAGTTTCCAAGAGTTGAACCACCTTGCATGTTAGATCTGTTGGCAAAGTGTTGAACTGGGACATCAGCAAGGGCGCAAATCTTTTTGAATACTGCTTGTGAAAAGGCATCTGATGTGTACTTTTGGTTAGCAGCTTCTTTGATTACAATACCTTGGTTCATGAAAGTTCTGTTTTCGTCATCAGTTAATTCCTTGTGGTTTGGATGAACTGCATGAGCATTGTCAGCACTTACCAGGAAGGATTTTGCAACAGCCTTGTGATATTCTTCTTCTTCAAAGCCAAGACCAGCATTAAGTCTTTTTAGCGTGTCGTGAAGAAGTGTTGACATGGCACCTTGTTTTGTGTTTGATCCAACTTCTTCGTTGTCGAAGCAGCAGTAAACATTTACTGCCTTGTCGTTTGAACCAGCTATAAAGGCCTTAAGTGAAGTGAAGGCACATTCTAGGTCGTCAAGTTTTGGTGATGAAACAAATTCATCCTTAAAGCCCCAGATTTTTCCTTCTTGTCTATTTACTAAGAATAGGTCCTTAGAAATAATTTGTTCTTCCTTAACTCCAAGTTCTTCAGCTATCATCTTGTTGTAATCTCCCTTTTTCATAGCTCCACTTGTAAATAGTGGAAGAAGGTCAACTTGTCTGTTAAACTTATAACCGTTGTTTACTTCCCTGTTCATGTGGATGGCTACATCAGGTATGATTAAGATGTCTTTGTCAATGTATAAAAGTTTTGATACAATTGCGCCATCTTCTTCAACTAAGACTCTTCCACCTAGGGTAAGAGGCTTGTCAAACCATGTCCAATCAATTGGTCCACCATAAACTTCTACATTTAATTTTACATAGTCTCCTGGGCCATCAAGCTCTGGCATACTTTTCACCTTGTAAGTTGGTGAGTCAGAGTGAGAAGCCACAAGTTGGTAGTGGTAATCTGAAAGGTCACTACCTACCTTAAAGGCAATAATACTTGAGCCGTTTCTTGTAGTGTAATAGTTCTTGCCCTTTTCAATAGTCCAGCTTTCGCCTTCCTTTAATTCTATAAAGTCTTCCTTGTCAAGATATGTCTTCACAGTGTCAACTGTGTGGAACATACTTGCAGATTTTCTAATAAATTCTAACAATTCCTTTGAAGTTTCTAAATAATTCATACTTCCTCCTTTTAGAATTTAGCTAAGTTTTTTATCTTCCTTTGCCCTAATCATTGGTAGGATTACTCCAAGTGCAACAAGTACAAGTGGTGTAATTACGTTAAGTGCCATTTGCATTGGATCGTCTGAAATCATACCTAGCATACAGCAAGCAGCTGTTAATATGAAGCACCAGAAGCCAAAGAATAGAGCAATTCCTTGGTTACGAGTAAAGTAGAATTCTCTTTTTACGTCGCCCCTGTTCTTTCTCAAGAAGATATAAGCCAAGAATACCCATAGGTAACGAAGTGGCATAGTGATTGAGTTAAGCTTTGTTAATTGTCTTAATACAGTTGCAGCACCTGGCACAAGAATTTGTGCAAGGATAATTGAACCTGCAAGAACAATTATAAGCTTAATACCGTTGATGTAAGCACCGTATTTGTTTTTCTTAAGAAGCTTTCTTGGGATGTATTTATTTGTCTTGTCATCATCAAGTAGCATTCTTAGTGGTGCGTCAATACTTACAACAAGTGTAGAGAATTGACCAATCATATTACATAGAGCGTAGATAATCATAATTGAATTTCCTACACCATAGTATTCTCCAACTCTTTCGAAGGCCCAATAAGCACCATTAGCTGCGTAAGAGTCAAAAGTTGCTGAGTCTGCATTGATAATACCAGGATCAAACATCATACCCATAGCAATAGTACCAAAGATAGCTGAAATAATTACCATTACAGCAGCGAAAATCATTGCCTTAGGGAATTCCTTTGAAGAGTTACCTTCCATGTGGTTTACATAAGGACTCATCTTTTCAATACCACCAACAGCAAATACAAGAATTGATAAAGAAGTGAAATACTTCATATCAAAAGTTGGAATCAAGTTGTCAAGTGACCAGTCCATTGCTTGGTAACCACCATCTGGATTAATCTTTGGTGCAGCAAGCATCATTAAGATGTAAAGAATACCCATGACAAACATACTTGAACCTGCAATAGTTGCAAGGTTTTTAAGTGGGTTAAGACCTCTACTTGCTACCCAGCAGAAAATTAAAAATACTGCTAGAGTTGCGATTTGTACATAAACAGTTGGTAGGGAATCATAAACTTCTGCGTTTTGGAAGAACATCCAAGACATAGCCTTTAGTCCACCTGAACCCTTTGAAGCAATGTAAGTGATGTGACATGCCCAATAAGTCCAACCTGCGTAATAAGCTAACTTATCACTAGAAGTTGCTCTTATCCATGATGTAACTCCACCACCTTCATCCTTGAAGGAAGAACCAAGTTCCCCAACCATAAGTGCGTTTGGAATAAAATAAAGTGCGAACATTAGGATCCATGAAAATATTACTTGGATTCCGTTAAAGAATACGAAACCGTTAACAACATTTCCAAAACCCCATAAAGTGGAAAAGGCCATGAACGCCAGCATATACCACTTAATTTTCTTTTGTGAATCTTGCATTTTAACTCTCCTCTCAAAAAAATAATTGCATGATTAATTTAATTATAACCTTAAAAAAATAGACCGTCTAGTGTATTTAAAAAATAAGAAAAACATTTTACTATTTTGATTTATAACTCATTCCACTTTATATCGGTTAGGCGATAAAGTCTTGAGTCTCTAAAAATACAAATCTATATTGCTTTTAAGTGAAATAGGATTTTCATTTGAAATAATTTTGATTTATCTTTACCTATTAAAAAATACAATTTTTAAGAGGATTTAAGATTGTCTTTTATCATTAATTTCTTCTAAATTGCAACAATAAACCAAAAAAATTCTTTATAAATATAAAGAAGTGCATACTTTTAATAAGATGCACTTCTTTTTTGTTATTTAATATTTTATTTTCTTAATTACATCTATAACGTCGCCATATCTATCTTCTACATTTGCTACAATTTCGTCAATTGTCTCTATACCACTTGGCTTACCTGTAATCTTATAAGCAATATCTCTAAGTTCTTCTATAGTTTTTAAATCTAAAGAAGATTTTTCTAAGTTATTCTTTAGAAACTCATAATTTTTATGTTTTGGATTTAAAGCTATACCTGCCTCAGTAACAACAACAGCTATATCTTTTCCTGGAGTACATTTTGTAAATACTTTATCTACTACACTAGGAGTTCTTTTCCTGTTAATTGGTACCGCGATTATTGAGAGGTCAACCCCTGCTGCAACATCAGGACCTCCACCAATTCCACTTAGCATCTTTCCGTTAGATCCCACAAGTAGATTCACATTAAAATCAGTATCCACTTCTAAAGCACCTAATATACCAACATTAACCATATTTACAGAGCAACCTTTTAAGTTTGGATTTGCATATTTACCACTATCTATTTCAATCATTCTTTGATTTTCAAATAGAACCTTAGCAGAGTTCGCATCAAAAGATTGTACAGCCAAAACATTTTTAACTAAGCCTTCTTCTAGCATTTCAGATATATAGGATGTAACTCCGCCCAATGCAAAGGAGGCTTTAATTCCTTCTTTTTCCATTTCTTTTCTTAAAAAATCAGTACAAGCTATAGCAATAGCCCCTGCTCCTGTTTGGAATGAGAAACCTTCTTTAAAATATCCTGAGTATTTTATAACATCAACAACTTGTCTTGATATTTGTAAATCTAATGGTCGATTACTTATTCTTGCTGCTCCTACACCTATTTTAGATGCGTCACCAATTTCATCTACAACCACAACATAATCAACATTATCTTGTGTAACTGACCATTTTTCACAAGGATATGGAACTAGATTATCTGTAATAACAATGGATTTTGTTGCATATCGAACATCTATCATTGGATAACTTAGTGTTCCGCAAACATTTTTTCCATAAGCTCCAGTTGCATTTCCAAATTCATCCGCTGACGATGCACCTACAAAAGCAACATCAATTTTTAAAGATCCTTCTTGTATTGCCCTTGCTCTTCCTCCGTGAGGTCTTAGTGTCACCCCTCTTTTGAGTCCATTTTTAAGGATGTAGTTTCCTAATTCACCCCTAATTCCACTTGCCTCAACGGATGTTATTGTCCCATTTTCAATATAATGAATAAAATCAACATTATCTAAGTTAACAATTGCACTTGCTGCTATTTTTAAGTCTTTAATTCCTAATTCCTCTATCACCTTAAGGACTTGGCTAATTAATAAATCCCCTGTCCTAAAGTGATGATGAAAAGAAATTGTCATACCATCTTTTAGACCTGACTTCTTTATCGCATCAGTTAAACTGTCACATATTTTGTTATTAATCATAGGTCAGCCTCCTTTATTTTTCCAGCAGCCACTGCCCTTCTTAATACTTTTTCTGCTCTTTCCACAATAGGCTTATCAATCATTTCTCCGTCTAATTTTATAACTCCAGAAGAGGATTCATTTGCTTCTTTCAAAGCATTCTTTATGTTCATAGCTTTTTCAATCTCTTGGTCAGTTGGAGTGAATACATCATTTACTGGTTTAACTTGGTTTGGATGAATTAAATATTTCCCATCAAAACCAAAGTCTTTTATGAATTCTGTTTCCTTAATTAAACCTTCTGTATCTTTAAAGTTGGCATAAACTGTATCATAAACCTGAATATCAGCTAGCCTAGCGGCCATTACTACTGCATTTCTAGCAAAGAATAGCTCCCAAGACTCTTTAGTCCTATTAGCACCCATACTAACTGAATAGTCTTCGCCACCTATTGAAATCGCAATAGTTCTTTTACTAGCTTTTGCAATTTCGTTTATGTTTGAAACGCCCATTACGTTCTCAACACCAGCTATTATTTTAGTTTTTCCACTTTCAATTCCATACTTATTTTCAAGTTCAGTAATAATTTCATCAGCTTTTTTAACGTCATCCGCTGTTTCAATCTTTGGGAATCTTATAACATCAGGTTGAGCAAGGACCATAGCTTCTAAATCTTTTTTTCCAATATCACTATTTATGTCGTTTACCCTAACCATTAATTCTGTATCAGTTACTCTTTCTGATGTTAAAAAATTAAAGACTAATAATCTTGCATAGTCTTTATCTTTCATTTGAACAGAATCTTCTAAGTCTATTAAAATAGAATCTGCTCCATAAAACTGAGAAGATACTAAGTTCTTTGCGTTACTTGCTGAAGCATATAATATTGATCTTCTTAATTTATTGTCTTTCATAGTAAACTCCTCCAATCAATATCACTTATTCCCTCATGCTCAAAAACAGCATATTCCACTCTAGACTTTATAATGTAGTCATAAGCCCCATTGTCTATAGCGACAATATTATAATTTTTGTCAGTGCATTTTTTTACTGTTTCCTTAATTAAATTTTCAATTTGTTTTCCAAATTGAAGTTTTGATGGAGATGTTAATTCTACTGTAGTGTTATCATTTTCACTTTCAATTTGAATATGTATATCTCCCTTTTTTACATCTTTTATAGTCATCAAATTCTCCTTTCTTCTTGAAATCAAAATATTCTTAATTTAACCCCATTATATATTATTAATTAAGTCATTAATAATAAGAGTTTAATATGGGGGTCATAAACAATATCTATTTTATTATGTATGCTATACTTGATAAAATGTTATCAATGGAGGAAGTAAAAGTGAATTTTCAAGATATTTATTATGCTATTACTGTTGATAGAGAAAGAAGTATTACAAAGGCTTCCAATGTTTTATATGTTTCTCAACCATCACTCAGTCAATGCATACAAAAATTAGAAAAAGAATTAAACATTACTATTTTCAAAAGAACATCAAGAGGTGTAGAGCCTACCGACGAAGGTGAAATATTCTTAGATTTTGCTAAAAATGTTTACACACTTCAAAAGGATTTTGAAACAAAATTATGTGACAAAACCAAGGCAACCTCAGGTAAGGTTGTTGTTGGTTTTACAGGAACTCAAGCATCATATGTATTACCATATTTTCTTCCAAACTTCAAAAAACTTTATCCAAATATAAACATAGTTTTAGAAGAAGCCACAAGCGATAACATAGAAAAAATGTTAGAAGAAAAAACTGTTGATATTGGAATTATACATCCACCAATTTTAAATAATAATTTGGATTTTTTTGAATTAAGTGTAGATAAAATGATTGTTGTTCCTAGAAAAGAAAGTAATTATTTAGATTATGTATATGATGAAAAATATATTAATCTTGATTTTTTCAAAAAAGAGGAAATTTGCACAACTTATCCTTGGCAAAGATCTCATATGATAACCATGAAAATTCTTGAAAATGCTAATATTAATCCTTTAATTAAAAAGACTTGTAGAAACCTATCTACTTTAGATGCCTTAGCACAGGTAGAATACAGCTCAGTCTTTTTACCAGAAAAACAAATATCTGATAATTTAAAGAAAGAAAAAGAATATTTCTTTATTGATGAAGAATTAAACGAATCTTTCTCTTTCTGTGTTGCAACTCTAAAAGGATCTTATATCTCAAATGCAACGAAAATATTATTAGATTATTTGAAAAAAATTCAATATAGTTTTTAAAAAGAAAGGAGTATTTTATGTTAACAAACTTAATAGGGATAGGTACAATATCATTAATAATTTATGTTGTAATTATCCTAATTGTAAACACTGTTTTTAAAAGAAAAATGGCTGAGTGTATGTTTTGGGCTTATTTAGTATTGTTAGGTATTACAATATTTAAATTACCAGAATTCAACGAATCTATAAAAGACAGCTTATCTTTTGCATTAAAGCAAGAAGTAATTTATGCAGCTATGGCTTTCACATTCATGGCCTACATAATGAATAAAACAGGAGTAATTGAAAGACTTGTAAATATTTTGAATAGTATGCTTGGCAGACTTCCAGGAGGTTCAGCTTACGTATCAACTATTGCTAGTGCTTTGTTTGGGATGATTTCTGGATCTGGTTCTGGTAACGCCGCAGCTGTTGGGTCAATTACTATTCCATGGATGAAAAAGACTGGTTGGTCAGATAACATGGCCACAACAATAGTTGCAGGTAATGCTGGATTAGGTATTGCATTTCCACCTTCATCTTCAATGTTCTTACTTCTAGGAATGCCAGCTATTGCTAAGGAAATAACAAGTGAGGAACTATACATCACACTTTTATCAGCTGCTACTATTCTTTTAATTTACAGATTAATACTAGTTAGATTTTATGTTAAAAAATATAATATTCAAGCAGTTGAAAACCAAAATTTAAACGTAGGCGCAACACTTAAAGAAAATTGGAAGTCTTTATTAATATTCCTAGGTGTTATAATTCCTGTTGTTATAACTTCTGGTCCTGTTAAAGAGTATTTAACAGCTTCAGAAACTTTTGGCAAAGACGCTTTAAAATCAGTATCACTAATATTATGGATTCCTATCTTAATAACATTCATAGCTATGCTCGAAGGAAGAAAGTTTTTACCAAAAACTGCAAAAGGATGGTGGGAACTAAATAAAGAATCCTATTCACAATATGCCCAAACTGGCGTTTTACTATTCTTTGCTTTTGCAGCAAGTAGACTTTTAATAAGCCTAGGACTTGAAGAAGAAGTTAATGGAATCTTTGCTATCTTGGCATCTCACTCAAAATTTGTAGTAATATTAGGCGTGGCAGTACTTTCAACAATGATGGTTGGACCTTTCACTGGTACAGCAACTACAACTGCTATTGGTTCAATTGCTTATCTAGCATTAAGATCAATTAATGTTGAACCAGCTGTTGCTTGTTCAGTATTATTACTGTTATTCTCTAATGAAGGATGTATTCCACCAAACTCTGCACCAATTTATATTGCATGTAGTATTTCAGGACTTGAAAACCCTGCAAGCACATTTAAGAATTTAGTTTTTGCCTACGCATTTCCAGCAATATTATTTGCTATGTTAATGGCACTTGGTATAATACCACTTTTATAATAAGGAGGTTAAAATGAATAATTTTAAAGAAACTCTTAAGAATATTTTAACTCTTACTTTAACACTATTTTTTATATTAGGATTAATAATAGTCTTTGTTCAGTTTTTCGCTGTAATAACAAATAATGGCGACTTAGCAATTGGTGTGTCAAAAGCTTTAAAAGATATAGCTATTAAATTATCTATTGCAACCGCATTTCTTAGTCTTGCAGTTACAACTATAGAACATAGCAAAAAATAACTCAGTATCTATAAAATAACTTTTTATCAAAATAAGCCTTTTGAATTCAAAAGGCTTATTTTCGTTTCATATATAAAATAAACACCTTTAAATTACTAGATTACTGTTTATACAAACACGTTCAATCTTTTAATTTAAAGAAAAATTTGTATTTATAAATAATAAACTTACAGGTACTATTTAAGGGTAAAGTTTATATAATTAAACCAGACTATATCTATCTAGAAAAACTTTAAATTAAAACTTCTTCTGCAACTTCTCTCAATAATTTTATCTTCTTCCATTGGTCTTCTTCTGTTACTGCGTTGCCTTCTTCTGTTGATGAAAAGCCGCATTGAGGTGAGATACAAATATTTTCTAGTGGAATGTAGTTTGATGCATCTTTTATTCTCTTAATGAGTTCTTCCTTGTCTTCAAGCTCTGGTCTCTTGCTTGTCACGATGCCAAGGACAACTTTCTTGCCTGCTGGAATCTTGGCAAGGGCCTTGAAGTCGCCAGATCTTTCGTCATCGTATTCAAGATAGAAGGCCTTCACATTTTCTCTTGCAAGGACATAATCTGCAACTGAGTCATAGGATCCTTCTGATGCATAATGTGATTTGTAGTTTCCTCTACAAATATGTGTTGTGATGTTAAGTCCTTCTGGTGCTTTTTCTATTGCATCATTATTTATTTTTAAGTATTCTTCTTTTAATTCTTCTATGCTCTTGGCATCAACGTGAAATCTTTCTGCAAAGTTTGGGTCTACTACGCTTCCCCAAGCACAATCATCAAGTTGAACATTTCTACAGCCAATATCGTAAATTTCTTGAAAAAATTCTCCATAGGCCTCCGACACATCTTTAATAAATTCTTCTATATCTTCGTAAGGATTGCCTTTTTTGATTTGATTGTAAACTCCTCTTAGGAGTTGAGCAGGTGATGGAATTGTTTGTTTTGCCACAGTATTTTCGTCTTCAAATCCTTTCACAAACTTGTAGTGGTCTAAGAAGGGATGGTTTTTACCTCCAAGCTTTCCAACAATTTTTATTCCATCAGGTCTTAAGGTTTCTCCATGGAAGTGAATTAGTTCATCTTCAGCCAAAGTGTACTTTTCTATTCCGTTAAGACCCCAGAAGAAGTCGTAGTGCCACCAGGACCTCCTAAATTCTCCATCAGAAATTATTTTTAGGCCAGCTTCCTTTTGTTTTTTCACAAGCTTTTCTATTTCTCTATCTTCTACTTTTTTAAGTTCTTCTCCTGAAATTTCTCCCTTGGAAAACTTTTCTCTCGCGATTTTTAAATCTCTTGGTCTCAAAAAAGATCCTACTACGTCGAACTTACTTGGTGCTAAAATTTTTGTCATTTTCTTTCTCCTTTTTTCTAAAATCCATCTTGAGAATGTATAAAAAAAAGTCCTTACTGTTTATAAAAACAATAAGGACGAATTATTTCCGCGTTACCACCTATTTTGCATATGGAATGCCACTCTCAAGTACCAACATACTCTATCTCTATAACGGGAGCTCCCGGAAAAGTCTAATATCGACTAATCCCATCAGAGGCCATGTTCACCCAAATCTTCCTTTGACCCTCTCAGCTAAACGGGCTTCTCTGTAAAATTCCAAAGTGGATTACTCTTCTCTTCAAATGGTTTAAATTTTATTTTATGTTAGCATCATTAATTTTACCTGTCAAGAAAATTTTTAATTTATTTTTCTCAAGAGTTCATCAACCCTGTCTCCAAGGTCTTCTAATTTTTCTCTAATTTCTCTGATTTCCCCGTTTACACGTAGGTCTGTAAAGATGTTGTCAAAGATTACATCAACAAAAAAATCGTAAGTTGAGTCGGGGATCTCTACATCAAGGTCAATCCTAATATCATTTAGTTCTCTTTTTGCAACTTCTAATTTATCCCTAACTATCTCTAAGTTACTGTTGATGTCTTTTATCTTTCCTCTTTTTACAAGTCCAACTAGGCCAGAGTCTGCGAAGAGATCAAAAAGTCCCCATCTTGATGCACTCTCTGTAAGCTTTATGGTCTTATCAATTTCATTTTTAAGGTCAAGTAAGGCTTGGCGAGCTTCTTTTAATTCTTTTTCTTGTGACATAAAATTCTCCTTTATACTTTTTTTTTACTTAGCTGGGTCTTCTATTTCATTGGTCTCCCTAGAGATTATTGCCCTGTCCCCAGACTTTAAAAGTGTGTTGCCCCTTGGGACAATTATTTCTCCATCAGGTCTTTGCACCATTATTATAAGTTCATCTTTTCTTATGTGGAGATCCTTTACCATCCTGCCTGCCCAAGGATGAGTCTCAGAAATTTTTATCTCATGAAGGTCTTCGCCTGTGTAGTCGAAGTAAGTTTCTCCACCAAGGACAAGTATATCCCCATCTCTCAGGTAGGTGTTACCTCTTGGGACTATACTCTTATGGTCTCTTTCTATCTTTGCGATTATAACGTTAAAGGCAAGTTCAATATCTGATATTTTTTTATTAACCCATGGAGAAATTTTTGTAACATGGGTCTTAATAAATCCAATGTCTGTCTTGTCTGAATAATAGTTAAAGGTCCTTAGGACTGTATCATCGGGGTCGTACATATCAACTTTTTTCGTTGCAAAAGAAAGAGCTGTTCCCTGGATGAGAAGTGAAAAAATACAAATTACAAAAACTATGTGGAAGATGTCTATGGATAGACTTACTCCAGAGTTTACCACCATTATGGCAAAGGCAATGGCAGCTGCTCCCCTAAGTCCTGCCAGGGAAATTATTGCAAGTTGGTTTTTCTTCATCTTAAAGGGTGCCATTAGTCCAAAGACTGAAAGTGGCCTTGCTATTATTAGCATGAAGATTGCAAGGATAAAGCCTATAGGAAGGGCATCCATTATTAAGTGGATGTCTGATAGGAGTCCCAAGAGGAAGAACATGGCAATTTGAAAAATTGTTGAAAGGCCGTCGAAGAAAAATACAACGTCTCTCTTCTTCTTGAACTCGTGGTTGCCAATGTAAATTCCAAGGACATAAAGTGCCAAGAATCCATTTCCGCCAAGGCTTTGAGTAAGGGCATAAGTTCCTATCATCAAAGTTGCAATGAATACTGAAAAAAGTCCGTCTTCATCAAGGGAGAGTTTTTCTATAAGTTTCATAAAGACAAAGCCCAGCAAAAATCCTCCAATTATGCCAAGGACAACTTGTTGCAAAATTATTATTGGAATGGAGACGCTATAGCCTGATAGAAGTGACAAGAAGACCATGGTCATGGTGTAGGCTGTGGGGTCATTTGATCCACTTTCGATTTCAAGTAGAGATGCTGTCTTATATTTTAAGTTTAGGTTCTTTGATACAAGTATGTTTGATACAGAGGCATAGTCTGTCGATGCCACAACTGATCCAAGTAGCATGGACTCTAAGAAGTCAAACTTCAAGACATAGTGGCAGAAGGCTCCTGTTATCAAGGCTGTTGCAAGAACTCCAAGGCTGGCAAGTATAATTGATTCTCTTGCTCTTTCTCTCCCCATGTTCCAGTTGGTACCAAAGCCCCCATAAAAAATTATTATCATAAGTGCTATTGTTGCAATATTCTCTGAAATTTTATAATTGTTAAAGTCATAGCCTAGTGCCGAGAACAAAACTCCTAAAACCAAGAAAAGCAATAGGGCAGGTAGGCCCGACTTGTTGGATATTTTTGTGGCAATCATTGCCAGTAAAAGAATCACTGTTATTAGTAATAGATTCATAAATTCTCCTCTTTCTAATTTGAAAAATCTATTTTTAAAAAGGAACTGCCCAGTGACAGTCCCCATTTAATGTGATTATAGCATTTTTATCTCGTTAAAGTGTAAAATAATTCCTAATATTTTAAATTCTGTTTGCTGATTTAAAAATATAAAAGAGCACGCCAGTTAAAATATAAAATCCAATTAGTACAAAGAAAAGTCTCTTGTTCTTAGTGAGGACTGCCATAATAAGAGTTAGGATAATTATAGCAATTGCTAGGACAATCTGCGCCATCCTAAGTCCGTCATTTATTGCCCCCTCACTAACCCTTAGGTAGTTGTTGGCAAGGACAGAAACCATTATTAGGGTAACTAAAAAGATTATTATTTTTTCTAAAATTTTTAAAATTTTGTCCTTATTCATTTTCCCTCGCATAGGCTTCAATGCCTTCTCTTAAAATCCTCATGCTCTTTCTAATATCGTCAACATTTAATACAAAGGCAAGTCTTACCATTTGCCTTCCTTCTTCCTTGTTCTTAAAGAAACCTGCAGCAGGTGCAAACATCAAAGTTTCTCCATCTATTTGGAAGTTTTCGATTAGCCAAATTGCAAATTTTTCTGTGTCGTCAACAGGAAGCTTTGGCATAACATAAAAGGCTCCCTTTGGTTTTTCTACAGTAACTCCAGGAATTTTTATAAGTTCTTCGTAGATAAGGTCACGTCTCTTTTGGTATTCCTTGTTCACTTCTTCAAGGTAAGAAGGGTCTATTCCATATAATTTTGCTGCTGCCTTTTGTTCAAGAGTTGGCGCAGCAAGCCTGCAGTTACAAAGTCTATTTATGGCATCCTTAATTTCTGGATTCTTTGATGCAATAGAACCAATTCTTGCCCCACAAGCTCCAAACCTCTTGGAGATGGAGTCAAGTAAAATTAAATTATCTTCAATTCCTTGGACTTCTCCAAAGGACTTGTAGTCGTTGCCATCGTAGACAAATTCCCTATAAACTTCATCTGCAACAATGTATAGGTCGTGTTTTTTTGCAAGCTCAACTATTCTCATAATTTCCTCTTCTGAGTAAAGAGCTCCTGTTGGATTAGTTGGGTTTGAAAGTAGGATTGCTACAGTCTTGTCATTTATGTGTTTTTCAATTTCTTCAATTTCTGGAAGGGCAAAACCTTCTTTTGGGTCAGTCTTAAAGGCCTCAACTTCAATACCAAGTTGTTGGAAAACTGTCCTATAGTTTGTGTAGAAGGGATCAGTTGTTAGAACTTCGTCGCCTTCGTCACAAATTGTTTGAAAAGTAAATACAAGGGCCTCGCTGGCACCGTCAGTGATGTAGATGTCCTTGGCATCAAAATTTATTCCCCTGTTTTTGTAGTATTTAGCAGTTGCCTCCCTAAGTTCAATGAGTCCTTGGGCATGGGCATAAGGAAGAGGTCCCTTTTTTACATCTCTAAAGGTCTCAAAATAAACATCTGGCACTTCAACGTCTGGTGCCCCAATGTTTAATTCGTAAATTTTTATTCCCCTTGCCTTTGCAGCATCTGCATAGGGTGTCAACTTCCTAACTGCTGAATATTCTACTTCTTGAATTCTCTTTGATAATTTCATGTTTTCTCCCTTCAATCCCTCTATCTCATTGCCATCTTAAGTCTGGTCCAAAAAATTTAATTGGGACAAATTTTTGAAAAACTCTTGAAAAGACCCTGTCTGTGTAGGTCTCTGACAATTCCTTTGGCGACAAGTTTGTAGAAATTAATGTCTTCTTGCCACGTAAAAGTCTCGTGTTTATAATGTTAAAAATTTCTGAAGCTGTAAAGGAATTTACAAACTCAATTCCCAAGTCGTCAACTATTAAGAGGTCTGCCTCAAAATAAAGATTGTACTTGTCATCTTCTATATTTTTAAACTTCCTATCTTCTATAGTCTTTAAAATCTCATAGGCTGTTTGATAAATTACTATGACGTCGCTCTTTATAAGTTCTGCCGCAATGCAATTTAGAAGAAAGGTCTTGCCTTGACCTGTTGGTCCCCAAAGGAGGAGGTTTAAATCATTTTCTTCCTTGAAGTCCCTGATGTATTTTTTAGAAATCGCCAAAATATTTTTCATATTTTCTCTTGGCGACATTTCATACTTTTCATAAACTTTTTCAGAAAAGACATTTAAGTCAAACTTGTCAAAGTTCTCCTTGTCTAGCATATAGGAAATTGAGGACATGTCGTATAATTCTGACACAATTAATTTCTTGAGGCAGTGGCACTTCTCGTCATCTTCATTTATGCCAGTGTCGTGGCAGTCCTTGCAAGTATAAATTTCTTCTAAGTAGTCTCTTGGATAGCCATTCTTTTCAAGATAGTCCATCTTTTGTATCTTTAAATTGTAAATTTTTTCTGATGCCTCAAGAGACTTGTCAGCATCTGGATTTGTTATCTGATCCATAGAGACCCTAAGTGCAATGTCCCTTATTAGGCCATCAATTTGCCTAACTTCAGGAATTTTTTTATAAATTTCCTCTAGCCTTTTCTCGTGGACTACAGAATTTTTTCTCCTCAACTCTTCATAATAATTACTTATCTTTGCCGTCAGTTCCATAATCAACACCTAGCTTTTTAAAACCCTCTTTTTGTTTTCTCATGGCAACATCAAAGAGGTCGTCTTCTGAATAATTTGCTGTTATTTGCTTAAAGTTGTGAAAGGCTGTGGGCTTTCTCTTCTTTTTCTTTTGATCCTTTTCCTCAACATCTTCAGGTGACTTTATATCCAAGTCCTTCCACTTCATGAGGATGGCATCAACATAATTGACATTGGGTTTGGAAATCTTTGAAGTCCTCTTGCAGGCCTCCAAGATTAAGTCTTTAGAAAATTTAAATTCATCAAACCAGGAGTTGATAATGTTAAAGTCAACTTGACTAAACTGCTTGTCCACTCCAATGTATCGCATGATTTTCTTGTACCTATAATATTTTATGTCGTGCTCAATGTAGGACTGCTCAACATCTTCCATGGTCCTGATGTTGTCTCTGGACCAGTTTCTCACAACTTGCTCTACATAGGAAATGTTGTAAATTCCCTTGATCTCTGTTGTGTAGAAAAAGGCCTCCTCAATTAAATCAGCAGGCATATTGTAGGCTGTAATCCAATTTATTATGTCGATTTTCTTCATAGGGGCAATGGGCTCCCTCATGAGGAACTCCGCCCTAGTGAGCAGGTTGGCATAGGTTGGGTTTGCCACAACTTCTGAATAACCCTTGTCTTTTTTCTTTTCCTCTGCCTTTAGGTTGTAGACATTTTTGATGTAGAGTTCCTTAAGGTTTACAAACTTAAGCTTGTCGTCTTCTATTTCAACTATGCCCATCTTCTTCCAATAGGCCCATGCCCTATTGACATCGGACTCAAGAATACCAAGATAATCGGCGAGCTTTTCGTTAGTAATATCAGTCCTATTTTCCTTGGCAAACTTATAACCCAAGAGATAAACTTTTACAAACTCGCCATTGGCTCCTGGCATAAAATCATTTATAAAAATATTCTCAATGGAAGTTTCTCCAAGGTCGTATTTATTATTTTCAAGTAAAAACATATTTCACCAATCTCTTTCCAGATCTAAGTCCATCTTTATAGCATAGTTAAAAGTCTTGTTTAAAATAATCTTAAAGGAAGACTTGTTTTCATAAAAGTCAGGAAGACTTTCATCATAGCTTCCATTGGGAAACTTCATGAGAAAGCTGTATCTCTTTTTAAAACCAAGCTCTTCATAACATCTTATTGCCCTCTTGTTGTAGTGGGCTGCAAATAAAAATATTTTCTTGAAGCCTCTTTCCTTTAAGTAAGTGAGGAAGAGCTCAAGTACCCTTTTGCCAATCCCCTTGTCTATGTAATTGGGATCTAATACAATGCCAAGCTCTGCCTTCTTTAAAATTTTATTTATGTTTTTAAGAGACAAGTAGCCAATAATTTTTTCATCGCTTTGGATTACAAAATATTCTGATAGGGGCCTTCTCGTCTTCCACTTAAACCACTCTATTATATCTTCTTCAGACTCTTCAATAAAATTATACTCCAAAAAAAGTGGCGATTCATGACGTCCCCAATTTCTAAAAGTAAAGACATCTCTTAAGTTCATCTTCCTAAAACAAAGGTCTGGATAATTTTCCATAAAGAGCCTCCTTTGATTATTATATACTATTTTAACTTGTCTATAAAGGAGTATAAGAATTTTCAAATTTATGAATAAGACTTATTCTCATTGTGCAAAAAGATAAATTATTTAATTTACATTGTTTAAATTTCTTTAATTTTTAAGCTTTTATGATAAAATAAAGTAAGGTTATTAATAAATTTTATACAATTCGTAACAGGAGAGAATTTTTATGAGAAAAAATGACAATTTAGATGAAATTGATGTTGAGATTCTTGAGCTCTTGAGAAAGAATGGACGCATGAGCCACGAAGACATTTCAAAAAAATTGAATCTAACAAGGCCTGCTATCCATAGAAGAATATATAAAATGGAAGACGCTGGTTACATCAAGGGCTACAAGGTCCTAGTTGATTGGCAAAAGATTGGCTACAACGTGGACACCTATGTCCTCTGCAAGGTCAACACCAACGACTTCAAGAGCCTTATCGCTAAGATAATGGGAATCCAAGATGAAAAATTTAAAATATTTGAATGCTACAGGGTCACAGGCGAACACTGTATCATGCTTAGGATTAAAACAATAAATACTTCAGACCTCACAAGGTTTTATGATATGATTTTAAAAATCGATGGTATACTTGATACTAAAACCCTTCTTATTCTTTACTCCGAAAAGGGAAACGACGAAATTTTTACAAGGGTTGATACTGAATAGTTAACAAAGGATGATTTTATGGAAGAAAAAATACTAGTTGTAGATGACGAATCTGCAATCTCTGATATTATAAAGTTTAATTTTGAGAAGGAAGGCTATCTTGTTGAAACAGCTTGCAATGGCAAAGAAGCTATTGCTCTTGCAAAAGAAAATAATTACGACCTAATCCTTCTCGACATAATGATGCCAAAGCTAAATGGCTTTGAAGCTCTAAGGGAAATAAGAAAAACTTCTGATGTTCCTGTCATCATGCTGACAGCAAGAGAAGAAGAAGTTGATAAGGTCTTGGGTCTTGAGCTTGGAGCAGACGACTACGTTGTAAAGCCCTTCTCTATGAGGGAGCTCCTTGCAAGGGTCAAGGCCGTCCTAAGAAGGTTTGATAGCCCAGACAAGAAAGACGATTCATCTATCTTAAAGGTCATGGATCTTGAAATTGATTTAAACAAGTACCAAGTCCTAAGAGGCGATGAGGTAATTGAACTTACCCTACGTGAGTTTGAGCTCTTAAAGTTCTTAGCTTCCTACCCAGGAAGGGTCTTCTCTAGGGAAGAGCTCCTTGAAGAAGTTTGGGAGTATGAATACTATGGCGACATAAGAACAGTTGATGTTACTGTTAGAAGACTCCGTGAAAAAATCGAAGATGAGAAAAAGGGCTTTAAATACATCAAGACTAAAAGGGGAGTTGGATATTTCTTTGCATCAGATAATGGTGAAGCCTAATGAACCACTCCATTAAGTCTAGATTTATTTTAATTTATGTGGTCCTAGTTCTTATTTCCATGTTTATCGCATCTACTTTTATCATAGATAGACTGGAAAATGTGCAAATAGAAACTGCCACTTCCTCTATGGTTAAGACCATGGACACACTTGCCACAACAACATCGGCATTTTTTAAAGATAATAATTATAGAAATCTACCCCAGCTTGACGCAACGCTAAAAGACTGGGGTATTTCCAGTGAAGAAACTGCCTATGTAATTTCACCAGACAAGGCTCCAAAGATCCTTGCAAGCACGCAAAATATTTCTCCCAAGGAGGCTGAAGATGCCTACTCAGTGAAATTTATCGAGCCAAAGCTTGTTATGGATGCAGCAGGAGGCAAGACTCGCGAAAAAATTGTTGAGTACAAAAACCTAGGCGATGTGGAAAAACACATTGCAAGGCCAATCCTATCTGGCGATGGGGACATACTTGCCATTATTTATATGACGAGAAACCTAAATTCAATTTACTCTGTAATAGAGGACTCCAAGGTAATTATTACTTACGCAACTTTGATTTCTCTTTTGACAACTTCTATATTGGGATACTTTATTGCCAACTCTATCACTGGTCCCATCCGTACCCTCACTAAGAAGGCAAAGGCCCTTGCCAAGGGTAACTTTAACCAAAGCATTGAGGTCAAGAGCAAGGACGAAATTGGCGAACTTGGTATGATGTTTAACTTCTTAACTAAGGAGCTCCGTGAGTCCATAGAAAAGATGGACCTTGAGAGGTCAAAGCTTGACACAATCTTCAACTACATGGCAGAAGGTGTCATTGCCATTGACAGGAAAAATAGGCTTATCCATGCCAATTCCATTGCCAAGAAGATTTTAAATATTTCTGAGAAGGACTTTAACAGGGTCATCAACCTAAAGTCCATTAACCTCTACAATATCGACTACAAAAATGAAGAGAGCCTCCGAGGGGAAGAGCTGACAAAAATTGCCAACTCCTTCTACAAGATCAAGTACGCACCCTACAAGTCCGACGCCTTTATTAACTCTGGGCTAATTATAGTTTTGCAAGACGTAGACAAGGAGCACATGTTAGACATTATGCGTAAGGAATTTGTTGCCAATGTCTCTCACGAATTAAAGACTCCTATCACAACTATAAAGTCCTACACAGAGACCCTACTTGATAGCGACCTTGACAAGAAATCGCAAAGAAACTTCTTAAAGATTATCGACAGGGAAAACTCCAGGATGTCTAGAATTGTTACAGACCTCTTGTACCTATCCAACATTGACTACAACAAGGACAATCTAACTTTATCAAGCATTGACACCTATGAGTTTATTGCCGAGGCCATAGAGTCTCAATCAATCTTAATAGTTCAAAAAAATCACAAGATTGAATTAAATATTGATATGGATATAAAGGATATTTACGCAGACAGAAGCGGAGCAGACCAAATCCTTACAAATATTATTTCCAACGCCTGCAAGTACACACCTGAAAATGGGAAAATAATTATTGATGCCACAAATAAGGGGGACCTTGTAGAGATTAAGGTAACTGACAATGGTATTGGAATCCCTAAGGAAGACTTGCCAAGGATAACCGAAAGATTTTACAGGGTTGAAAAGGGCAGGAGCAGGCAAATGGGTGGAACAGGTCTTGGTCTTTCCATTGCAAATGAGATGATAAAATCCTTTGGAGGCAGTCTAAAGGTTGATTCTGTCTTTGGAGAGGGAACTACTATTACCCTCCTCTTTAAAGCAAGCGAAGGTGATAACAATGATGAAGAACTTGCCTAAAGCAACGTCAACCTATATCCTTATAGGCCTAGTCCTCCTCTTGGTATTTCAATCAAAAAACCTCTGGCTATCCTTTGACACAAAGTCCGAGGACCAGGTTAAGATTGGCGATGTAGATGAATTCTTGCAAGAAATTTTAACTCCCCAAAGGCTTATTGCAAACTTTGGTGAGAGAGACCACTACATGACTACAAACTTGGGCTCTTACTGGAAGATGACGGGAGAAAATATTTCTGAAAAGCTACAAAAGGCAACCTCAGAAAACCTAAAACTAATTAACACAGAAGAGTACTTAAAGCTTCAAAAGCAAAAGTCCTTAGTTTTTAAATTTAACTCACCCCTATCAGGTTCTGTTTTTGTGAACCTAATTGGGGACAAGAGAAACTCCAACGACATCAACCTAAGCGTGGACTCCATTTACATTTCCAGTCTTGGAGAAATTTATATCTCTGGTAGCAAGAATTTTTATAAACTAGTAGACATTAAAGTTGACTTTGACATAAATGAAATTTTAGATGAAGTTAAGGCCAAGGGAATCCATGCAGTGAACTTCTACGAGGCCTATGGGATAAAGAAGGACATCTACATTCCTGACGAGGACTACCTATCCCTTCAAAAAGTTGCCTATGTCTCTGGCTTAAGCAAGCTTGAAGAAGGTATGAAGTCCAACTTGGCTGAGAGGTTTTTGGGCATCCCCATTGACTACATCAGGGAAATGTCCGTTGATGGAAAAAATACCTACGTCTATGAAAATGAATATCTATCACTTTCCAGCGACGGTATAATCGAGTACTCCCTTGAGTCCCTCTTTGATGTCAAGTCAAGAGACCTCAACAAGTCCCTTGACAGGGCTGTAGAATTTATTGCCCAAAAGACTGGCATAAGCTCTGGGATTTATCTTGAAAAAATTGAGCCTTGCGACTACAACGACAGTCTTGGATACAGATTTTTCTTCAACTTAAAAGACGGTCAGATTCCCCTAGTCCTTCCTTCCAAGGACCACAGCTTTATTGAAATCGACGTCTACTCCGAGTATGTAAAAAATTATAGGGAATACTACATTCGTAAGGATGACAACCCAATTTATAAAAAGGAAAAAATTTCTATTGAAGGCATCCACAAGATTTTAAGGAAGAATAGGAGACACTTTAACAACAAGCCTGTCATGGAGATCCTATCTTCCATAGAAAACTTAAACCTTGTTTATTTAATTTTCTCTAGTGAAGAAGCAGAAGAACCTACCCTAGTTTATGAAATGACCTACATGGGTAACTTCTACTACTTTAATGTCGAAAATGGAAGTCTAATGATGGTGAGGTAATTATGGATTGGAATAGAATTAAAAAAATTTTAATAATTGCCCTTGTAATTGCCAACGTGGTCTTGTTTTGCTACAGCAACTACAACAAGTTTAGGATGAGAAACGAGTCTACAAGAATTGACTTTGTAAGGGAAGTCACAGCCCTCTTAAAAGAAAAAAATATTACTTTGGATACAAAGATCCCAAGAAGGAGGAGGAAACTCCCTTCAGTCCTAGTTGCCTTTGAAACTTCATCAGAAGAAGACATAAAGGAAAGATACTTTGGAGGCAAGGGAAGTGTGGTAAGACCAAGTACCGACCTGGCAGAGATTTCCCTCGGCGACGAATATATAAACCTAGTTAACGGTCGCAGGGTCTACTATGAAAACAGAAAAGAAGAAAACAAATACGAGATCAAGAGCCTAGATGAAGCACAAAAAATTGCCAAAAAGTTTTTGCTAGACAAAAAGTACGACACCAGGGACATCTACCTAAGCTATTACGAAGAAAATGATGGCAAGTACATCTTGAACTACACCAAGGTCTTTGAAAACATACCAGTAGAGTCCTCTTACACCAACTTTATCATAGACAAGAGGGGAGTTATGTCCATGGATAGGCTCTGGCTCAACGTCTTGGACAAGTCTGATCAGAAGATATACTTGTCACCTGCTCCAAGGGCCCTTCTCTCCTTGTTAAACAAGACAGACTACTACGACAAGACCATAGAAAAAATTACTCCTTGCTTTTACTTTAACCCAGAAGACCAAGGCTACATCGAAGACATCACCCGTGCAGTAAACGGCCGTGCCATACCAGGCTGGAAGGTGAAATTTTCTGATGGGGAATACACAGTTCTATCCAACTATTAAGGACCCCTAAGCTTAACAATTTTAGGTCCCTGTGTTACAATAAAATTGGAGGTTTTTATGAAATTTTGCTCTTTGGCAAGTGGCTCCAGTGGCAACTGCCAATACATTGAATATAAAGATACAAAAATTATTATAGATGCTGGACTTTCTGGCAAAAAAATCGAAGAGAACTTAAAAAAAATAGGCGTAAATCCCTCTGATATTGATGCAGTTTTTGTAACTCATGAGCACATAGACCACATCAAAGGAGTTGGGGTCCTATCAAGAAGACACAACTTAAAAGTCTTTTCCAACATGATGACCCTAGATGCCATGCTCCCAACTGTGAAAAAGCTGGACCCAAAGAATACTTTTATCTTTGAGAATGGCAAGGCCTTCACCTTTAAGGACTTAGACATCATGCCCATATCCACCTTCCACGACTGTGCAAGTGGCTGTGGCTTTGTGATCAAGGGGGACAAAAAACTTTCTCTTCTCACAGATACAGGCTGGGTCAACCAAGAAGCCATGGAGAAAATGGATGGGTCAGACTTAATATATCTTGAGTCCAACCACGACGTCGACATGCTAATAAATGGGACCTACCCCTATCCAACAAAACAGAGGATCCTTTCTACTAAGGGCCACCTCTCAAACGAAAATGCAGGCGAAGTTCTTGCTATGATATTAAAAAAGAAACAAGAACAGGTAATCCTAGGTCACTTATCTACAGACAACAACTTGCCAGACCTGGCACTTAAGACAATAAATGACTTGCTTGCATCAGAACATAAAAAAGAAAACACAGACTACACCATAGATGTTGCTCCAAGATCCGAGCCATCAAAAGTCTTTGAACTTTAATAAACAAGGGAGGAAAAATTTGAACATACTACTTACAAATGATGACGGAATAAATGCTGAGGGCATAGAAGTCCTTGCCAAGGCTCTCCTAAAGGAAGGCCACAAAGTAACAATTGCAGCACCAAATGTTGAGAACTCTGGCAAGTCCCACGCCATTACTTTTAAGAGTCCACTTATGGTCCAAGAAACAAAACTAGAAGGTTTAGAAGATGTAAAAAGTCTTTGCGTCTATGGGACACCTGCTGACTGCGTAAGGGCAGCAGTCCACCTATTAGATGAAAAGTTCGACTTCTGCTTCTCAGGAATAAACTCTGGCTTTAACGCAGCTACAAACGTCCTCTACTCAGGCACAGTTTCAGCAGCTATCGAAGCCAACCTATTTAACATACCTGCCATAGCAGTCTCATCTCAATGGGTAAAGGGTCACTCAAAGTTTGACACAGGAGCAAGAGTTGCAGTAGAAGTCTTTAACAAGCTTGACGACCTAAAGAGACTCCAAGTCCTAAATATAAATGTCCCTTATCTTGACTATGAAGAATTAAAGGGGATAGAAGTCTGCAAGGTTGGAGCCGACGTCATGTCAATCTATGACATATCCGAAGAAGGAGAAAGCTACAACATGAGACTAAAGGGCTTCCCAAAGGACAACAACGAAAAAGATTCAGACATCCACTTCTTAGGTCAAGGCTACGCAACAGTGAGCCCACTCTTGTACGATGTAACTAACCTAACTCTTATAAATGAGTTAAGCAAAATGTTAAAGTAAAAATCTGAGAGGAAAAACGTGAACTATAAATTTACCTTACTATTTCTAATCTTATTAATCTTTGGAATATTTTTTAGAACAATAATGTAAATAAAGAATTTAAAAAGTCCTAGTGACTTTTTATTTTTTTGATATAATCAAAGAAAGAGGTGATGAATTTGAAAAAACTATATATTTTTTTGGCCCTAGTTCTAATCCTTTGCGGCTGTCAAAATAAAAGAATAGATAGTCTCTACAACTACAAGACAGACTTTGTCGGCGACAACTCAAAGGTCTCACACATAGTTTCAAACCAAGACTATCCCAAGGGCTTCCAAGTGGGCGCCATTGAAATTCTTTCAAGCAAGTCACCCTATGGACTTAAAATATTTGTGAAGGACACCACTAGCATCAATCGAGAGGACCTCTTCATCAATGCCATTGAGAGCTTTGCCCTAATAGGCAACCTCGACAGGATCTATTATGTAGAAAGTGGCATAGACTTTGAGGCAGAAAAAAATAAAGAGCTAAAGGACAAGATCTTCATCTTCTACAGGAAGGAGATAGAAGAAATCCTAGAAGAAAAAAACACAAGCCTAGAAGCAATATCAAAGGACAGAGAAAGCTTCGAGGACTTTATAAATAATTGGAATAAATAAAAGAGAAGACTTTGTGTTAACCACATAAAGCCTTCTCTTTTTTGTACTTCTTTTACTTTGATTTACCTTCTTATTTTTTATTAAATATAGTTTTTAATCTAAACTTATTCATTATCAAATAGTTTTTTCTCATCAATTCTTTTTCATAAAAATCTTCTTAGACAAAATTTGATAACCCTTAATTAACTCTCTTTTCCATAACTAATTCCTAAAAATTTTTATTTCATTAGAAAATATTTTTTATAAGCTTACCAGATATCCTTGATAGTCTATTCAACTAAGCTCAATAAAAATCATAAAATTTTATTAAGGCCTTTACAGAGATCTTAAACCAAAACAAGATTAAGAAAACATAAAATAAAAAAAGAGAAGGACTAAGCCTTCTCTCTTTACTTATCTAGGATTTCTTTGGAAGTTCTTTTGAACAATCTTAAGATCACTAGTGTCAATATTAAATTGATTCTTGTCTTCCTTAACCCAGTGAGCAATGTAACGATCTTTTCTATCTAAGAAAGTGTTACTTGCACAAAGAATATCTTCGTATGCCCACATAGATGTATTAACATCCTTGTAAGTTACAAGACTCAAGTTGTTCTTGCCAATGTAAGTCTTGTCTACAATTCGCTTAAAGACCTTGTTAGATACAGCTGCAACTTCTTGTCTTGGGATAAACTCGTCTCCCTTGTAAGTTGCAAGACCATCAGTGTAAATCTTTAGCCAGCCTTCATTGAAAGCAGCTTGGATTTCACCCTTAGCCCAGTGGTCATCTCTTAAGTTCATATTATTGCCACTAGCATCGCCAAGTTCTTGGAACCTCTTAAGAGTTGCGATCCATTCGTTCCTTGTAATCTTAGCTTGTGGCTTAAAGTTGCCATCATCATAACCAGCAAATACATTTGCTTCAGTTACAATCTTAACAGCCCTAGTGTACCAAGCCTCTCCAACATCCTTGTAAGAAATCTTGAAGTTAGGATTGTACTTGTAGCCATCTTCAACAAGAGCGTTGGCAAGAATTTGCGCAGCCTCAGCACGAGTAAGACCATCATTAGGTCTGAAGTAACCATTAAAACCTTGCATGTATCTTACTTCTTTGAAGTAGTTGTCAGAAACAGGCACAGGAACCTTAACAATCTTTTCTTGAATAATAGTTTCATACCTTACTTCAGGATACATTGGTATAGGTCCGCCTGGATAAGATGGATAGTATGGATAGTCAGGTTTATCAGGTTTTTCTGGTATCTTTCCATAAACCACAACTGTAACATCAACTGAGCTAGAAGATCCATCAGTGTAAATTACATTAACTTTAGCACTACTTACTCCTTCTTTACTCACGTCTGGTTTTTCAATAATTTCAACACCCTTAATTGTCTTTCCCTTAGGAGGAGTAATTTTATCCTTGTAGTCCTTTTCATTAGGTTGAATTCCAACCCTAGTTTCAACAATTCCTGCGTCAGGTTCTAAAGGTATGATTTGACTTGATGATATTTTGTACTTAGCTGTTATAACAGTTCCATCAACAAATTTTCCAGATAATGATGGATCCCAATGTGAAAAACTATATCCCTTTTCTTGATACTCATTGTTTACTTTAGGGTCTTCTGCCGGAATTGTAAGGTATTTATCTGGATTTACATAATAAATCTTATTAGCAGAATCTATGGCCTTTTCTGTTGGAACAAGAGTAACCTTAACATAATTTTCTGGTGTTTCTTCTGTCTTATTTCCATTTTCATCTGCTGGGTATATGTCTTCTGTCCATTTAGCCACAGCTGTTTTATCTTTTGTTAATGTCAATTGACTTCCTGCTTGGTATAAACTTCCATCAACCATCCAACCTATAAAGTTCTTGTTTCCATTACTTAGTCCACTTGGAGAAGAAAGATTTATTCTTCCACCAATGTTTGTAGATTCTGGGTCAGGTACATTTCCTTCCGCACCACCCGCAACATAAGTCAAGGTAACTTGATCCTTTGTGAAGTGGGCAACATATTCTCTATCACCTGTAATTGTATTGGTTAAGTCTAAGGATTCTGACCAATTAGCAAATCCATAATCTTTATTAGGAATAGTTTTGGGAACTGCAAGTTGTTTTTCACCTGCTGTTTGTCCTTCTCCAAGTTCAACAAGCTTGATGTCTGCCTTTGGATTTACATAGTATATTTTTACTAATTTATCTCCATCAAGTTTACCCTTATTTTCATCTTCTGTCTTGAAAATAACTTCTACATATCCGTCTGGTTTTTTAACATTGTCGTCTGTTTTTTCTACTATATCTTTTGTCTTTGTAAAGCTAAAAGTAAATTCAGTTTGGTCTTTGAATGTGTCTTTTAACTTCTTAGTTTCGCTTGTGTCCCAGTCTCCGCTAATATATCCAACTTCTGGAGTCTTTTTAATCTTTCCAGCTGAGTCTGTCATATCGACTTCAACTTCAGGGGATACATAGTAAACTGTGTCGCCACTTACTGTTCCGCCTTCGCCAGCCTTGAAGATTACTTTTACATAATTATCCATAGCGTCTTTTGGTTTTTGTCCGCCAGGTGCTTCTGGAATTATATTTTTGTGAACTTCTACTGGAATTACGACTGGATTGTCTTTAGTTCCTTGACTTGATCCGTCCTTATATTTAATAGTTACTTTTGCTTCTTGTTTGCCTGGTTTTGAAGGGTCTGGTCTTTCAACTACTGTTATTGATTCAATCTCTTTATTCTCTGGTGGAGTAATTTTGTCGATTAAATCTTTATCAGTAATTTCCTTGCCTTCAGGTGTATGAAGCTCTTCAGTTTTTATTGGTTTAACAATTGGTGTTGCTGCAAATCTTTCAAAGTAAGAAGCTTCGATTACAGTCACCTTATCAGTAAATTTATTCTTAGCTAAGTCAATTTTTACTGCTGGTGTTACATCTGTTAACTTATCATCAGCTTCTCCAGTCTTAACTTTTTGCCATTCTTTAAAGATATAATTTACTTCTTTTTCTCCAAGTCCCTCAATAGTAACTTTTTGTTTTTCCTTACCTGATGGACTTGTTACTGGAAGAGTAACTTCCTTGGTAGGGTTAACCCAGAAGGTTTGTGTTTGTTTTTCTTCCCCTTCAATTTTTGCCTTATCAGTTAAATCTACTATAACTTTTACATAACTATCAGGAACTTTTGGCTTATCTTCGCCTACTTGAGGAACTACATCCTTAGAAAATCCTGGTGAAATTACTGTATCTTCAGTAAACTTATGACGTTTTGTAAATTCATATACACCATTTGCTTCTTGCTTTTCATTTTGTTTAGCTTGGTCTGCTGTCCAATTTGTAAACCCTAGGTCAGCTTTTTCTTCATCTGTCAATTTAATTTCAGGAATATCTACCCAGGCCTTTGGATTTACATAGTAGATCTTACTATCTTTTTCCCCTGGTTTTCCTGTTGGGTTTACTGTTACCTTTACATATTCACCAGTTATATCTTTCAACTCGCCTTTTTCAGCTTGTGATAAGAATAGTGGTTTTTCTGTTCCTGTGAGGGCTTCGTAGACATTTTTGTAAACTGTAATTGGTATAGTTAGCTCTTGTGGATCTTGTCCTTCTTTGAAAGTAACTTTAGCCTTGATATTTACTTTGCGAACTACTTCATCTTTATCGGCTTTTCCTTTTTCATTTACTAACTTAAAAATGTCTTCATCTGTCTTTAGTTCATTTCCATCTGCATCAAAGAATTTGATATCTGTTCCGTCTGGAATTGGTTTGACTTGGTCTTTTTCTTTCCAAACTAATTGTTTCTTTAAGTCATCAATTGTTGGAGCAAAGTTATTTGTCCATTTGTTTTCAGGATCTTTAAAGGCTTCTGTTCTAACTAGACCAGATGCTGTTAAGCCTGACCATTCAAAGTATGCTGTGAAAGTGTGGTTTTCGTTGATAATTGTATTTTTATTTAATAGTGGATTCTTGTCCCACTTCACAAATTTCCTTCCAGTTTCTGGTGTGATATAGTGTTTATCTTTATCTACAGTTTCGCCTTCTGCCAATTCTTTTGGAACTGGAAGTAGATCTGACTTAAGTCCCTTTATTACATCATAGTTAAGTTCTATGATATCATTACCATCTTTATCTTTGCCAAAGGATCCACCTTTTTCTGCTTTGAATGTAACTCTTACATAGCCATCTGGTGTCTTGCCATCTTTTGGAACTTCTATAACTCTTACGTCCTTATAATAGAAGGTAATTTCATCTTTGCCAGTGCCATTGATGCCTAAGAATTCATTTGTTTTTTCATTTACATCAAAGAATAGTTGTTGTTGAGGCTTTTCACCTTCAGCTAAAACCCAACCTGGTATTGGTCTGTAGTTCCTTGCATCATAGTGACGGTTACCATTGGAAACTAATTCTTGTGGAACTATTGCCCCTTCTGCTTCGTTTGTCTTTCCTTTAAATCTTTCATCTATATAGTTGACCTTGTATTCACGTTGTCTAAATGGTATATAGAAGAATTTAAAGATATTGTCAGTAACTTTAGGATTATCTTCAAGCTTATTAGTTTCTGTATTTAGAATCTGTGCTGGTTCAACTCGGAATTGTTGGAAGAAGGTGTTGTCTCCCTTTACTCGCTTATTATATTCTTCATAAGTTGTCTTTAAATCACCAGTTAATTTCTTTTCCAGCTCTTCATGAGGTGCAAGTATATATTCGTCGTCTTGCTTGTCACCTGTCGTAGCAACTAAATAGTTAGCACGTTTAGCTTCAAGCGTGTCTTCTAGTTTTTTAACTAATTTATAATCCTTGTCCAACATATAATGTTCAACTTTAACATCTACTCTTTCATTTGGTACCCAAATCGCCTTTAGATATACTGGTGCTACGACATCGTTGCCGAATGAATAAAGCTCAGGAACCTTATATGTGTCTCTATAGCTTGTGTCAATTTCATCTGTATAGTCGCCTTTTGCATTTTTCTTATAACGAATGACTTCCCAACCCATAAAGTCGTAGCCTTTTCTTGTAGGCTTATATTTCGGTTCTACAAGCTTTTGTCTTTGGATAACGGTAAAGATTTGCTTGTCGCCTTCATTTGCTTCTTTTTTCGCATAGGTATTTATTTCTTCTTGACCTATGTCACCTTCTTGGATCTTTTTGCGGCTTATAGTTAAGTTCTCTTCTTTAATATTTCTTAAAGATCCGCCGTTTGGATCGAAAGTTACCTTCCATTTATAATCAGGTTCGCCCCATTTTGCGTAAAGGTTAACTGGGTGGAAAGGCATTGTCTCTTTTGGATTTTCCCAAACAAGCTTTGAACCGGCAGGGTCTAGTGCCCAGCCCTTGAATACCATTTGGTCTGAAAGGTTGTCTGGTCTTTTGACTTTTAACTTACCATCTTTAGGATCTGTGAAAACAAGGTCTTTAAGGCCTAATTCTTGTAACTTTTCTGGATTATCCAATAAGTTTTTCGGATTTTCTTTTTTATATTCTTCGTTGCCTTCTAAATCAGGGCTTAAAGCCTTTAGAGGAAATTCGTAGAAAGTATCTAATTGATTTGTAGAATTAAACTCAGAGTCATCTTTAATCTTTGATGGGTCGTAATTAAATCTCAATGGATACTTATTACGTTTGTATTTGTAACGAAGGTAGCCATTTTCTTCAAATGCTTGACCACCTTCCTTTACGTCGCCAAATTCATCGGAATCGCTAAAGAATACTGGTATAAAGTCTAGCTGACCTATAGGAAGTTTAGTTCCATAGTTGTTATAGTATGTCCCACAAGTGTTAGGAGTGATTTCATCACGTTCGTCGTTTAGTTCATTAATTCCTTCTTCATTCACACGCCATTTTCCTCGCTTCCCTCTGCAATTGCTGGCCAAGCGCTTCTAGGATTATATCCATAAGGAGTGAAGCCTGTAACTATCGGGTATCTGTGGCCATAGTCTTTGGCAGCTGTATCTGCCTTAGTCCTAACAAGGTCGTAACGTATGATGGTTTCACCTTTTTTAAATCCGTCCATCCAAAAGTCCATGTGGTGAGGAATAGATGGCTTATCCTGTTTTATACCGAAGGAAAGGGTTCTAAAGTCTGTTGGGTCTAAATCCATGGTTGTACCATCACCCTTGTCTATATGTTTAGTATAGCCGCCCCAGCTAGTATAGTTAGCCATGTCTAGGAATTCATCGGCATTTAGCCTATATGGAGGTGTGTCCAAATGAAGCGGCCAATTTGGAATAGTATAGTTTGGTCCCCAACCAAAACTTTGATAACCAGGAGTGAATCCTTTGGTTTGTTTGGCATCGTTAGGCCACTTATACATCATCTCATTAAATCTCGCCTTGTAATGGTAAAGATTGCCAGGTCCACCCTTCATTACCGCTTCACCTTGCGCTTCGTCATATCCCCAAATTTCAGGGTAGAAAGTGTTAGCTGGACTGTCTTTTTTCAAACTATTAGATTCAGTGAAGTAGAGGTCGTAGACTTGTCTGTCATAGTAGATATTGTAGACAGTCTTGCCTGTTGAATCAACAGACTTAACTAGGTTTACATTTGCAGGATCCTTGTTTTGCTCATGAGTTAGAGCTTGGTTGTAAACATAGAACTTGTTTAGATAAAGATCTTTTGTACGATTAAATCTTGCGTTAGCCCATATCTTTTTTAGACGAGCTTGGTCTAGGTCTGGAAAGACTATGTCTTTTACAGGTTCATTATCTAGGTCTGGTCTCGAACCTGTGGTTTGGTCTTTATAGACACGAGTGCCTATATAGTCGTACTTATCTGCTAGAGAAGCACCATCTGCGTGGTCTGCCTTTTCTGCCCAAAATTGTACAGCGTAGTCAGCCTTTTCCTTGTCTTTCCATACTGCTGTGAAAGTAAGCTTACTTGCAGGCATGATTAAGTCAGCATCAAGATTTTTGATAGCTGAGCCAGTTCCAACTGCAATTATTTCATTTGCCTTATATGTTTTTCCATCCTTTGTTGTTAAATCAACAGATGGTTTCCAGCCTAAAAATTCGCCTCCTACTTTTGTAGGTATAGATTCATCGGCAATTTTTGGAATCACTTGTCCATAGTAAAGAGTGCGAGCTGGAAGCTCCGTTCCGCCTTTAGTGTCAAAAATTACATCGTAGTGGGCACGGTTGTAGCGGTATTCTAAAATAAAGTTCTCAGCATTTTCCGGAACTTGCATGATTATATGGTCAGCTTCCGGAACAAAGCCTTTTACTCTCGGATCATTTTTGTCCGATGGACTTACTTCCATAGTAGAACCAGTATTACCGTTTTGAGTGGTAAAAAGTGCAGTTTCATCTCCAACACTTCCGTCTGGATTTGTATATTTAGTAAAGTCTTCTAGGTCTTGGAAGACGTGTTTGATTTTAATGCTATTGCTTTTAGCCGTGTATTTAAAATCTTGATTGGCACTGTACCTGTCGCCATTTTTGGCGTCTTTAGATTCAGTACCTGCTTTTGCTTTATTCACAATTGTATCGTAATTAATTGTAAAATTATCTTGTGGTTCGTCATAACCAGCAAGGGTGGGTAGGTCTATAGTCTTTTTGACCTTATCTTTTTCTGCTTGCGTAGCTGCTGCCCCTACACTAGCAATATAAGGTTGGTAGTTAACCTCATACTTCTCACCTCTTTGGACCTTGTAGTCTGTCCTTAGGGTGTAGATAGCTGGCTGGTCGGGATTTTTTATTAAATCCGCAGCCGTCTGTCCTTCTCTCGGTTTTGCAACCTTAACAGGTGGTTCTTTTTTATTAATAATATCTGCCTTACTACTGTTATAAGTAGGCTCAGCAAAGGCTTGTAGGGGGACTGACACTAGCATTAGTAATGCTAAGAAAAATGTCGTTGTCCTCTTTAAATAATTTTTCATTTTTTTCTCCTTCCTATATTTTCTCAATGAAAAATTTTTTGTTTCTAATTTATTCATAAAAATGCTTGTATACTTGTATTATACAACAAAACTACACTTTTTTATATATATAAGAATAAATTTAATTATATTTGCCGAAAGTATTGTTTTGTTATAAAAACAATCTTAATAAGCATAAAAAAAGAAGAAGCCTGTGCTTCTTCAAAATATTTTTTAAACACCTAATAAAATTGTTGCCACTTCGAAGTAGACGAATAGTACTAAGGTATCTACTATTGTTGTGATAAGTGGTCCCGCCATTATTGTTGGGTCTACGTGAGTTTTTTCTGCGATAAGAGGAAGGATTCCTCCAATAATTTTTGATAGGACTATTGTAGTAAGAAGGGTAACTGAAACTGTTAGTGTCACGCCTAGGCTAACGCTGTCGAGGATAGACATCCTAACAATATTTACTATTACAAGTATAAGACCAACTATTATTCCTATGCGGAGCTCCTTAAACATTACTTTGGCAAATTCTTTGAATTCAATTTCTCCCGTATAAATTCCACGTATAACAGTTGTTGATGACTGTGTTCCTGCGTTTCCGCCTGAGTCCATTAGCATAGGGATATAGGCTGCAAGGGCAACTGATGATGCCAAGAGGGTCTCATATCTTTTTATAATAAAGCTTGTGAAGGTTGCTGTTACAAGACAAATAATAAGCCACATTGTCCTGTCCTTTGCAAGTCTAAAGACAGACTTGTCCCAATAGTGTTCTGGTGATGACTCACTAATACCGTGGATGTTACCCAAGTCTTCTTCGTACTCTTCGTGCATAACGTCGATTGCCCATTCTGCTGGGACAATACCCACAAGTCTACCTTCAGAATCTGTTACAGGGATTTCTGATAGGTCGTACTTGAAGGCTAGCTTAGCAACAACTTCTTGGTCATCTGTTGCATAAACGCTGGCGTTAATTGGGTGCATAAATTCTTCGATGTTCTTGTTTTTGTTACGAAGAAGGTCGGCTAGATTTACATAGCCTATTAGGACTAGGGACTGGTTTGTAACCCAAACTTGTTCTAGTCTATCTGCATCTAGGTCTGAGTGAATGATTTTTTCTAAGGCTTGTGTTGGTGTAGCTGTTGACTTAACAAAGATGAAACCAACGGACATGATGGAACCAACGGAATCCTTGGGGAAGCCTAGTAGTTCGTTGATGATTGGTCTTCTGTCCTCTTCGATGTATTGGTTCATAAACTTTCTAACCATATTGGCAGGAAGTTCTTGCAAGGTATCTACAACTTCGTCTTCTTCAAGTTCTTTCATAAGACTCATAATCCTATCTTCAGAAAGTGAGCCTATCATTTCTATTTTCTTATCTCTTGGCAAGAGTGAAAAGGCATCTGCCAAGAGGTCTTTTTTTAGAAGTTTTATCCAAATGGCTGTGTCTTCTTTGGATAGGTCTTCTAGTCTTTCTGCAATGTCAACAGGGTCCATCCTGTTGATCTTGTCTTGCAAGATTTTTAATCTTTCTCTATCTAAGTTGTTCATGTAACCTCCTAATTTCTGCAAATATTATAAATTTTTGCATAAAAATTCGCTGCCTAGCGGTAAAGATACATGCAATTAAGACTCTAAGTATAGATCACAAGACTTTCTTTATCGCATAGGCACATACATATTTTCCAGGGTCGACTGGTATCCATGTAAACACCTCCATATAAAATGATTTTAACATATATTGACTTATTAAACTATTTTTTATTTTCCCAAAGAAAAATCCACCTCCTGAGGTGGACTTAGTTTTTATTTTTTGTTTTTTATTATGTGATAGAAGACTATTAGGGGAGAGAGAAGGTAGACTAGGGGAAGGGCCACTTTGGAGAACAAGTTGTAATCAAAGTCATCTAGTTTGTCGCCTATATCTTTGTAGGCTTGGGGGAAGGCTATTAGGGCTACAATCATGTAGATTGTAAGGACAAGATAAGGCATGTCTTTTGGGTCTTTGCCCAGATAACTTTCTACGAAGAGAAAGTAGTAGACTGAGAAAAAGAATATTCCCAGACCACAAAGGCAGGCATAGATGAAGATGTCCCAAAGGCCCTCTCCGAGAATTTTTCCCTTGCTTTTTTTCTCTTCTATTGCTTCATCCTTTTCTTTTTCTTCTTCCACAGCTTGACCGATAAAGTATGCCATATCAAGACCAAAGACTTCGGAGAGTTCTCTCAAGTTAGTCATTGTTGGTGTGGCCTTATCATTTTCCCATTTTGAAATTGCCTGCCTTGTTACAAAAAGTTTGTCGGCAAGGTCTTCTTGGGAGAGATTTAATTCTCGTCTCTTTGCTTTTATTTTTTCTCCGTACATAATTTTCACTCGCTTTTATTCTCTTAAAATTTCATTTTATGTAAGAAATGATAACAAAAATATACTTGTCTAACAAGCGAATGGGCAGCAACTTTTGGTTGCGGAGGCTTTTTCCCTAGTTTTTATAAAAAAATTTATTTTGAAGAGCCTTTTTCTTAAAATTTTTAATCTTTTTCTTGTTAAAGTGATAATATGTGATTGAAGATAGGAGGGTTGTTATGAGCATTTCTTATAAAGTTATAGCAGGTCTAGTAAGGGCACTTAGAATTAAAAAAATTTTTCTCTTGCCAAAGGATAAGATTTTAAATTATGCCAGAAGGCAAAATCAAAAGCCAAGCTTCAAGCTAAAAGATGAAGCTGATATTTATTATGAGGATAGGACTTTTTTGTCCCAAAGATTAATTATAATACATTCAAAAAATAAAAATCCTGGGTCAATTTTGTACCTCTTTGGCGGTGGCTACATAACAAATCCAGACAAGAGGGACTTAAGTCTTGCCAAGAAAATTTGTCGCGAGACTGGAAAAGACGTCTGGTTTTATTTTTATCCCCTTTGCATCGACAAGACCATAGTGGAAACCTATGCTGCAACTGCAGGAGTCTATGAAGAAATGACAAAAACCTATGGGGAAGAGCCCCTTTCTATTTTGGGCTTTTCATCTGGAGCATCACTTGCCCTGGGTATCGGCCTTTATATAAATGCAAATAAGTTGAGTTTGAAGATGCCAAGAGAAATCATCGCATCATCTGCCGGCGGCTGTCTATCTCAGGACCTCGACATGGATAGGCTCAAGGAATTAAACAAGAAGGACATAATAGTTGACTACAAGTATTTTGACACTGCGCGAGAAATTTTGACTAAGGGAGAACATATCCCTGACTACATGCTTTATCCCTATAGGGGAGACTTTAGCAACTTCCCTATGACCTACCTCTACTTTGGGTCTTACGAAGTTATCTATGCCTTTGCACCACTTTTTGAAGAAGCCCTAAAAAAATACAAGGTGGCTTACAAGATAATAGTGGGGGAAGGACTTTGCCACTGCTATCCACTCTTGTCAATCTTCCCAGAAGGCAAAGAGGCCCAAGAGGAAATTATAAGAATTTTAAAATCATAACCACCGGCTAAGCCGGTGGTTTGTTTTGCCCCTATAAGGGGCTGTTACCGGCAGCATTCCATGCTTTGAACTTTCTTTCTCGTGCACCAATTTTCACAGCTGGTGCTAAAGCACCTTATTTTTTGCTTTTGTTCACTTGCTCACCCGTAAACGGGTCTACAAATTCCTTTATACTTATTTGATCTGCCATGTAATCTTCTTTTAATTGATTTTTTATATATTCTTGTATCTTTTTCGCATTCTTTCCTGCTGTATCTACGTAATATCCTCTACACCAAAAGTGTCTATTCCCATATTTGTATTTTAAATTTGCATGCCTATCAAATATTATTAGACTACTTTTCCCTTTTAAATATCCCATTGTTTGAGATATGCTGTATTTCGGTGGAATTTCCAACAACATATGAATATGGTCTGGACAGCATTCTGCTTCTATTATATTTATTCCTTTTCTGTCACATAAATCCCTTAATATTTTTCCTATATCTTGTTTTAACCTTCCATAAATTACTTGTCTTCTATATTTTGGAGCAAATACTACGTGATACTTACAATTCCAGGATGTATGTGATAAACTATTTTTATCCATTTTAGGATACCTCCCTTTTCTATTTATGCTACTGCCAGTAACATTAATAGTTTATCACGGGAGGTTTTTTGCTTGAAGCTAAAGCTTTATTTTTCTACCACCAGCATAGCTGGTGGTTTATTCATGCTAAAGCGTACAATAAAAGATGCCAGAGACTTAACCCTCTCTGGCATTTTCTATTTTCTTTTTAGTTTTCTTTCTATAATCTTTGGGGCTAAGTCCATAGGCATCCTTAAAGGCCTTAGAAAAATAGGAATAGTCATTAAAACCAACTTCCAGGGATATGTCAAAAATTGATTTATCTGACCTTCTTATCAAATTTTCAGCATTTTCTATCCTCACCCTTATTAGATATTTTGAAAAGTTGATCCCCATTCTTTCCTTAAAGGTCCTGGAGAAGTGACTCTTACTATAACCTGCCACCATAGATATTTCATCAAGGCTAATGTCCCTCGTATAATATTTTTCAATATAAGCCTTGGCGTTATTCATTGCAAGTTCGTGGTCATCTTCTCTTTCAAGTCCTGAAGATATTAAGTCAAGTGTTCTCCTTATGGCATTCTTAGTGCCGTCAATGTTATTGGATCCAATAATAGTTTCGATGCTCTTAACCGTAATAAGTGACAGATCAGACTTTAGATTTCCTCTGGAAAAGTAATTTATCACTTCTACAAGTAGCCTTATGAGGTTAGACTTTATGTACTCTTCACTTACATTCCTCTCCACCATGTCTTGGACAATCTCATCAACTATGTCATAAGACCCTTCTTTATCTTGGAAGCCAACTTTTATTAGGAGTTCATAGATTTTTTTATCAATCTTGGACTTGTAGTCTTGGTCAATATTTACGTCTATGGGTCTGGGCCTTAAAATCTTTCCCCTTCCCTTGTTAAAAATATTTTCCAGACAGTTAAAGGATTCTTCATAGCCCTTAGCTAGATCCTTGTTGGACTTACAATAGGAGCTTATCCCAATACTAACTGTATGAGTCATCTCCTTCTTTAGGTTACCAATAATTTTTTCTGCTAACTCCTGGCTCAGGTCAAAGGCTTCTTCCTCAGTCCTTCCTTGACAATCCAAAAAAATTATTACCTTGTCCGTTCCCGTAAGGGTAGTGGAGATAGTCTTGTAGTCCTTAATTATCTCTCTCGTGTATTCAAGAAGTCTCCTTTTTAAGATATACCTGCAGTGGTTGTCGCGATTTTTGCAGACTTTCCAAAAGTCATCATACATAATAGTTAGTATGTAGTTGGTTTCAAGGTCAAGTTGATACTGGTTAAAGGTGGACTGAAAAAGTTTTGCCCTTGATAGGTCTCCGTATATTAGGTTGTGTATATATTCCTTTGTTATTATGTCGTATAAAAGTAACTTGTCTCCCAATTTTTTCCTCTCTATATTTTTAAATTTTTTTTACTATTCTATCCTAAATCAAATAAATTATAAAAAATTTATTATCTATAAAATCCCAATCACTTTATCATGATTATATTATAAAGCAAAAACTTTAAAATCGAAAGCAATATATTCCATGTGTTTGTTCTGAGGAAAAGGTTATTATCATATCAAAAGGAGGAAACATATGAAAGAAAAAATAATACATAGAGAAGAGAAGCTTTACAAAGACCCGAAATTACTTGCTAAGTTTATTATTCTCAGTGCCATTGGAATATTTGCCTTTTTCGTACCTATTAAGGTGGATGGCAAATCAACAATCCCACTAGAATATGTAATTTCACTTTTTATTAACAGCTTACCAAAAGTTGCAACGGCTTATGCCTTTATCATAATTATGATAGGTGCCTTTAGACCTTTTGTAAAGGGAACTTGGAAAACCGACAAGGTCACTATAATATTCTCTTTCACAAAATTAATCGGAGCATTCTTCACACTTTATTTATTCTCTGGTTACGCACCAGAAGCAGTTGCAAGAGATGATCATGGTCCATTCTTATTTAACTCACTAGCAATACAAGTTGGTACATTAATTCCAATCTCAGCAATTTTTATAACTTTCTTAATGGACTACGGATTTATTGATTTTATAGGAAACTTTTTGAGACCTATAATGAGAGCAATCTGGAAGACTCCTGGTAGGACAGCAGTAATTGCAGTAGCAGCCTTTATGGGATCAACTGCTGTTGGAGTAATGATGACTGACGACCTATACAGGGAAAGAAAGTACACACAAAGAGAAGCTGTGGCGGTAGTAACAGGCTTTACTACAGTTGCAATATCTTTCTTAATAGTTATTGCCAACACAACTGATCTAATGGAATATTGGGGCGAATATGTTTTTGTTTCACTATTTGTTACCTTTGCACTTAGTGCTATAACAGTTAGAATTCCACCTATTTCAACAACACCTAATAGGTACTACAAGGACATGGAAGGTTACCCAGAAGAAAAACTTGAAGGCAACCTATTTATGGCATCACTTAATGAAGGACTTACACTTTGCAAGGAAGCAGGACCTGTTGTTCCAAGAACTACTAAGAATGTCTTAGATTCCTTTAACCTAGTATTTGAAGTTCTACCAAACTTTATGTCAATTGGTCTAGTTGCACTTATAATTGCGAACTACACACAAGTATTTGACTACTTTGGATATATTTTATATCCACTTACACTTTTACTTAGAATACCTGAGCCACTACTAGCAGCAAAGGCAGCTATGTTAGGACTTGCTGAAATGTTCCTACCAGTAATGGTGGTAACAAAGGCCCCTCTAGTTACAAGATTTATAATTTCCGTAATGAGTGTTGCTCAAGTAATTATGTTCTCAACTACAATACCTACAATTGTAGCATCTGAGATTGATGTTTCTATTAAGGACCTAGTAATAATATGGTTTGAAAGAACTGTATTCTGTTTCTTAATAACTACGCCTATAGCATTTTTGTTAATCAAATAATTTAGAAAGTTTATTGTTTTAAAATTTTTATAGAAAAAGGAGATAATTATGTTTTACGAACCAAAGAAAAATAACCACGGACTAAAGAAGAACCCATTTAAATCATGTTCAGTGCCAAGAGTAATAGGCTGGATTTCAACTAAGAACCCAGACGGAACAGACGACATTGCACCTTACTCACAATTCACAAACCTAACTTTTGACCCACCACTAGTTTTATTCTCAGCTAATCAAAATGTATTTGGGGACAGAAAAAACACTGTTAAAAACATCGAAAGAACTGGAGAATTTGTTTACAACATGGTAACTGAAGACCTTGCACAAGCAATGAACGAATCTTCAATTGCAAGTGAAGACTTTATGGACAAATTCGAACACTGCGGTCTTGAAAAAGAAGAATCTAAGCTTGTAGACGTTGCAAGAGTTAAGGGTTCACCTATCCAATACGAAATCAAATACGTTCAAACAATTAGACTTCCAGGTGTTGACTCACTTAACACAATTGACATTATTATTGGTGAAGTTATTGGAATCCACATAGATGACAAGTTCATCACTGACGAAGATAAGATTGATATAGTTAACATCAGACCAGTTGCAAGACTTGGCTACTTTGACTTCACAGTTGTGGACAACTCCTTCACAATGGATACTCCAAAAATTGATCCAGAAAAACAAGCTCTTGTTGACAAAGGACTTGAAGGTATCGCTGGTAAATAAGGCAGGTAAGGAATAAAAAAAGTATTAAATATAGGATTTAGATAAAAAGTGGGCGTGTTTCTCTCACGCTCCCTTCTTTATATTTCTCACAAGAACCCATGACTATACATGGGTTTTATTTTTTGCATTATAATTCTTCTCAGCTTGTTCTTTGGGTCTTATTTTTTTAGTTAAATCCTAGTTATTCTAAGACTTATTAAGCTTACTTCTGGATTTTATTAAACTTATCCTTAACAGTTAATTCAGAATAATCTACTCTCTCATATTTTTTAATTAGTCATAACAATCCACTAGACCAGAGTCTTTTATTAAGTCATAGCATTCCACTAGATTAGAGCCTTTTATTAATTCATAATAATCTTCTTCATCACAGTTTTTTTCTAAGCTGTATAAATTTACAAGATTATAAATTTCTACGACTTCATAAATCTTTATGAGTTTATAACAATTATTAGCTTAACAATTTCTTATCATATACAAACCATCTATAAGTTCATTGTTATTTTATTTCTATAATATATATTAGACCAATTTATTTTCAAAATACCATGAAACTTTATAAAAAACGTCAAAAAATGGACCTAAGCTTGGCTTAGATCCATTAATAAATTATTTTATTTTACAATTATTCTTATATTATTTATTTCCAGTAGTCTAATTTTGAAGTGTCAATGCCAATTGTTTCTGCTTTGAATACTGGGTTCTTGCCTTCTTCTCTTTGTTTCTTGTAGTCGTCAAGTGCCTTAAGTGCTGTTCCACCAAGGATAATGATTGTTGGGATGTTGATTAAGCACATAACGCCCATTAGGAAGTCAGCGATGTCCCATGCAAGTGACATTTCCATACCTGCTCCTACAAAGATTAGGATTGTTGCTATAATTCTGTAGCAAAGCATAAATGTCTTTGAAGGTGTTTTCTTGTTAAGGTATGTTAAGCAAGAGTCTACATAGTATAGATTACCAAGTAGGGTTGTAAAGGCAAATAGTGCAAGGGAAACTGTGATAAATAGGTTTCCATATCTTCCAAATACTGTTGCTAGTGATGCTTGAACAAATGGTGCTCCTGCTAATTCTTCTGTTGGAGCAATGCCTGATGCTAGTGACATAAAAGCTGTTGCTGAACAGATAACAAGTGTATCTAGGAATACAGAGATCATTTGTACTAGACCTTGTTTAACAGGGTGAGATACTGATGCTGATGCTGCTGCGTTTGGAGCAGAACCCATACCAGCTTCGTTAGAGTAAAGTCCTCTCTTAATACCTTGTACTAAAGCTGAACCTGCAACTCCACCAAAGATTGCCTTGAAGTTAAATGCGTCTTCAAAAATCATACCAAACATTGCTGGAATATTTTTTACATTTATAACTATCATTATAAGGGCCATAATTACAAAGATAACGCCCATAACTGGTACTAGTAAAGATGTATATTTTATAATTCTCTTTCCACCACCAAGAATACAATATCCTGCTAATACTGCAAGAACTGCACCTATCATCCAAGAAGTTTTTCCTGGAACGTAGAAGTCATATACTCTAAAGGAGTCTTGTAGGTTGAAGGATGCAAGCATGTTAAATCCTACTGCGTATGTTGCAATAAGTGCTACTGCAAATAGAACGCCAATTCCTCTTGAGCCAAGTGCGTTTTCAATGTAGTAAGATGGTCCACCGTAGGATACTCCATCCGAACCACGTTTTTTATAAATTTGTGCTAGTGTTGATTCTATAAATGCTGATGCACCACCGATTAGGGCAATGATCCACATCCAGAATACTGCACCAGGTCCACCTAGGCAGATTGCGTTGGCAACACCAACAATATTACCTGTACCAACTCTTGATGCTGTTGATACCATTAGTGCTTGGAAGGAAGATACGTCGTCTTTTCCTTCTGGCTTTTCTGATATAACTTTAAAGGCTTCGCCTAAAAGTCCAAATTGTATAAATTTTGTTCTAATTGTGAAATAAAATCCACAAGCAAGTAATACTATGATTAATATTGGATAATATAAAACTCCATTAACGGCAGATAATAATTCTCTCATATTTTACCTCTCTAATAAATTGATAAGTCTAATTCTTCTGATAAGTATTCTAACATCCTAACTCCAGAGTAGGAGTTGCCGTGAGTGTCAAGTCTTGGTGCATATACTGCAAGGCCCGTTTTGTTGTTGGATGCAGTTACAATGCCGCCACCAACTCCTGACTTGGCAGGAAGCCCAACTCTTATGGCAAAGTCGCCTGAGTAGTCATAGGTTCCACAGGTTGCCATCAAGGATCTTAGAACTCTAGCCTCGTTTGGACTTATTACTTTTTTACCTTCTATGTCTAGTCCATTATTAGAAATAACATAGGACATGTGTGCTAGGTTCTCTGTGTTTACAAGGATTGAACAAGCCTTAAAATATGTATCTAATACTTCTTCTACCTTTGTGTCACTTGGCAGGATTCCCTTAGCTAACATCAAGTAGATTAGGGTCCTGTTTGTAAAGGAAGATTCCTTTTCTGACTGGGCAATTTCTCTGCTGTAATCTACATCTTCGCCTAAAAATTGGCTAGCTTTTTCTAGTATTACATCAAAGGTTTTTTCTCTATAAACGTTATATAAAATAGCTACTATAATAATTGCACCAGCATTGATAAAAGGATTGACTGGTATTTTCTTTTCTGAAAGTTCCAACTCAATTACAGAGTTAAAAGGTTTAGCCGATGGCCTAACTCCAACGTATTTCTTTAGTTCTGAAACCTTGTAGTTTTCCATGGCAAGAGCATATAGAATTACCTTTACAATTGACTGAATTGAATATCTAACCTTAGAATCCCCAACACTATAAATACTTCCATCTTCTATTGTAGAAATTGCAAGCTTATTTGCATCTACCTTTGCAAGTTCAGGAATATAATCTGCAACAGCTCCTTCGTGTATATATTTTCTACCTAAATTAAGAGCCTTCCCCAAAACTTCTTCTGAGTAAATCATCAATATCACCTCCTCTTTTTATTTTTGGAATTGTTTTCCCGTGTATTTAGATTATCACAACAAACTGTCTTTTTCAATTGTTAATTTAGCATTGTAATGTGTATTCCATTTAAACTAGCTTATGGGAAATCATTTTTATTTATTTATTTTTAAATTTTTTTATTTGTCTTTACTTTAGCCCCTTATTTAATTTTTTAATTATAATTTTCTTTTTGCAAAATAAAAGAACCTAATATTAAATTAGGTCCAAAAAATTTTTATTTAACAAATATCTTGTAGTCAGTATAGCCTTCCTCATCCATGTCTTCATAGGGGATGAAGTCAAGGGCTGCGCCGTTGATACAGTACCTAAGTCCGCCCATGTCTATTGGTCCATCAGGAAAGACGTGGCCAAGGTGGGAGTCTGATGACTTAGACCTCACTTCTGTCCTAACCATCCCATAGGAAGTATCCACTTCTTCATCGAGATAGGTTGAGATGATTGGTCTTGAGAAGGATGGCCAGCCGCAACCTGCATCAAACTTGTCTGATGATACAAAGAGTGGCTTTCTTGAAAGCTTGTCTACATAAATTCCCTTCCTATGTTCATGGTTTAAGTCACTTGTGAAGGGCCTTTCCGTTCCAGAATTTGCCATGACTTCATAGGATGTGTCATCAAGTGCTTCTCTCTTGTTCTTATTTAAAAATTCTCTTTCGTCATCAATTATTGGGTCATCAGCTAAGCTCAAATTGACATGGCAATAGCCCATGGGATTCTTGTCGAGGTAGTCTTGATGGTAGTCCTCTGCCTTTACAAAGTTTTTAAGAGGAGAGATTTCCACTGCGAGCTTGCCAAGCCTTTCTTCTTCATAGGCCATGAAGTTTCTGACAGTTTTTTCTGACTCCTCGTCTCCTTCTTCCCAATAAATTCCTGTCCTGTATTGTCTTCCTACGTCGTTGCCTTGCCTATTAATAGACTTGGGATCAATAATCCTAAAGTAGTGGAAGAGGATCTCTGTAAGGGAGATGCGAGAGAAGTCGTAATAAATCTTTACTGTCTCTGCATGGTCTGTTCTTGCCACAGATTCATAATTTGTTTCGTCGCTAATTCCATTGGCGTAACCAACCATGGTCTTCTTTATTCCCTTTATTCTTTTGAAGTAGCCTTCAGTTCCCCAAAAGCATCCCCCTGCAAGATAAATAATTTTTATGTTTTTCATTTTATCACCTAAGCTACCTTTACCCAAAAACTGATAAATAAATATAAGATCTTCTTGAAGTCCTTTTGGGGGAGAGCTTTGTCATTAATAATTTTTCTAAGCTTGGACTCATGATTATTCTTTAATTTTTGTGAGTTGATTAAATATTTAGATCAAAATAATTTTATAAACAATAATCTTTAGTGTTTATTAAATAAAATTGGATAAGTTCTTTAAAACAAAATTTTTCTACTTGTTATACTAGTTTTATCAAAATGATAATACGTATCATTTACAAGTTATTAATGTTTTGTAAATCCTTCATATAAAAGAAATTTTTCCCGACAATTTCTTTAATTTCTTCGCAAAATATTAGATAACTTATATTAAGGAGGAATTATGAATAAAAAATTTAGACTGTCACTAGGCCTATTGGCCCTATCTGCAACACTTCTTGTTGCTTGCAATAAGGAAGAAACTAAGAATGAGCCTAAAGAGAACAACACTAAGGTTGAACAAAATGTAGAGGCTAAGGCTGAAGATAAGGCTACTGATGAAGTTGCTCTTTCTGACTGGGACGGAGAATGGAATAACATTGCCAACTATCTTGATGATCCTGGACTAAAGGGAGCTTACGAGGAAGTTGCTAAGAGAGACAACATCACAGAAGATCAAGCTAAAAAGAATTTTGCTGATCACGTTGCAGTTGATTTTGGAGCCCTAAAGGTTGATGGAGATAGCATAACTTTCTTAACTGGACCTGAAGGAGACGAAATTGACAAGGCTGACTACAAACTTGTAGACAAACACCCAATGGAACACGGTGGAAAAACTCTTTATTGGTACGAGTTTTCTTCTAATGGAAAATATCCAACAATTTTATTAATGCCAGTTCACGGCGAAGACCACATGCCACACTTCCACTTAAGAGTTGGAGGAAGTGCTGAAGAAATGTTAGCTAAGGATGACTGGTACCCAACATTTGTTAGTCCAACAGTAACTATCGATCAAGTTTACGAAGAAGTTGCTGAATAATATTTCTATTTTTTTCTATCCTCGATGTTTCATCTCTTGATGTTCATCGGGGATAAATTTTTTTAAGAGAAAGGAGACTTTATGTCAAAAATAATAAAAATTATGACTGTATTTCTCTTGGCTTTTTCTCTAGTTGCTTGTAAGGCAGAAAAGGATGACAAGGCAAAACCTGTCGTCTACACTTCCTTTTATCCAGTCTACAGCTTAACTAAAAGCGTAGTTGGCGACACTGTGGACCTAAGGATCCTCATGCCAAAAAACCAGGACCCCCACCTCTGGGAGCCAACTCCAAGAAGGATAAAGGACCTGTCAAATTCTGACCTTTTAATTATAAATGGAGCAAATATGGAACACTGGGCAGACTCAATTGCAAATACCCTTCCAAATTTGGATATCCTAAATCTTGCCAGTGGGGTAAATTTAATTTCCTACAAGGGGGCTGCTGCCATTGGAGACTTCCAATACATGGTGGCTGGCGACTTTGACAAGGAAACCTACTCCTTTGACTTTGGTCACACTCACGAAGACAACATGAGGATTGCCTTCCTCTATTGCGACAAGGACTACTCTGAAAAGGACCTTGTTAAGATGGGACGAAGGATCATGGAGGACCCTGGGGAAGATATTCCACAAAAATCTGTAATTAAGGTTGAGGATAGGAAGACTTACAAGCTTGAGATGGGCCACGAGCATGGAGAAATTTATTACAAGCTTCCTAAGAAGGGAAGGTGGATTATGTTTAGCGACAGAATTTCCACAGACCTACTTTCTTATAAGATGCTTGATGCCCATGGAGATCCTATGAAACTTGATGTCCTTCGTGATACTTCAACTACTAACGAGGACAAGATAACCTACGATCCTCACTCTTGGATGAGTATTAGAAATGCCAAGAGATATGTAAATGATATTGAATACAAGATGTCCAAGCTCTATCCAGAGAATAAAAGCCTCTACAGGAAGAATGCTTCCAAGACTTTGAGAAAGCTTACAGAGCTTGACTACAAGTACAGGGACCTCTTTAAGAAAACTAAGAGGAAGGAATTTATTGTGAGTCACTTTGCCTTTGCCTACCTTGCCAAGGACTTTGACCTCATCCAATATCCTCTCCAAGGCCTAACAAGTACAGATTCTCCAAGTATAAAGAAGATCACCAGCGCCATAGATGACGCAAGGGATAGAAAGATCAATACAATCTTTTACGAATATGGTATGCCAAAAAATGGGGCAGACATAATCGCAGAAGAAATTGGTGCTGACCTAAAAGGCCTAATATCCATGGAATATATTAACAGGGATATCGAAAAGGACGTTGGAGACGACTTTATAGACATGATGGAATACAATTTGAAAAATTTATACGAATCATTGAGGTGATATATGAAGGCTATTGAAATAAAAAATGCCAACTTTGCCTATGATAGGGATCCAGTTCTCAGGGACTTAAACCTAACCCTGATGAACAAGGAGAAGATCACTATAATCGGTGGCAACGGAGTTGGCAAGACAACTTTAATAAAAATAATTATTGGGGAGCTCAAGCTAAGGTCTGGAGAAATAAAAATTTTTGAAGAAGACCTAAATATAGATTCACTGAAAAAAATCGGCTACGTTCCTCAATCACAAAAGGAAAACTTATATACTTTCCCAATTTCAGTCAAGGAGCTTGTAACCCTACAACTCTATGAGAGCATGGGTATGATAAAAATTCCAAGAAAGATCCACTACGACAAAACTATGGAACTTTTAAAGAAGATGAATCTTGAGAAGTACGCAGACTATCCTATAAGGGACCTGTCTGGTGGTTTGAGACAAAGGGTTTTAATCACAAGGGCCCTTATGAACAATCCAGAAATTTTAATTTTTGACGAGCCAACATCTGGCGTTGACGAAAGTTCAAAGAGGCAATTTGCCAAAACTCTTGAAGACTTAAACAAAAATTTTGACGTATCCATAATTTTAATAACCCACGAACTAGACTGGGTGAAAAACAACCTGCAAATGGATAAATTTTACGAATTAAAGAAGGGAGGTCTTGAACTTGTTACAGTATAGCTTTATGATTAGGACCCTCTTAGTTTCCCTTATGATTTCCATAATAATTCCCCTAATTGGGATTGTAATAGTAAATCGTGGGACTTCTATGATGGGGGATGCCCTATCTCACGTTTCACTAGCTGGGGTTGCCTTGGGACTAATCCTTTCAATAAATCCCCTAATTGGTGCCATCTTTGCCTGTGTCATTGGAGCCTTTTCCATTGAAAAAATCAGGAAGAAGTTCCCACAGTTTGGTGACATGGCAACAGCCATAATAACCTCTATGGGGCTGGGACTTGCTGCCCTCTTGTCAGACTTTTCGCCAGGAGGAAGCAGCTTTGACGCCTATCTCTTTGGTAGTATTGCATCAGTATCAAAGGCTGACGTTATAATCGTCCTCATAACCTTTATACTTGTTGTTGCAATTTCTTTAATTTATTATTTTGGCCTCCTCTCCATTGCAGTTGATCCACAACTTGCCAAGATGAGTGGGGTAAATGTGGCGAGAATAAATTCAATCTTCACACTTTTATCTGCCCTTACCATTGCCCTTTCAGCCAAAATAATTGGTGCCCTCATGGTGACATCACTTATAGTTTTACCAGTGGCATCATCACTATTAATAAGTAAATCCTACAAGGCAACCTTCCTAAACACCCTGGTCCTTGGACTTATTTACACCCTAAGTGGTGTCATTCTGTCCTACTACTTTGACCTAAAACCAGGTGGAGCAATAGTAGTTATTGCCTCCCTAGGAATGCTAGTTTGCCTCTTGATTTCAAAACTAAAAAACAAGAAATAAGTTAAGTCTGCAAGATAACTTGCAGACTTTTCTTTTGTGGTTTTAAGTGATATATCGACAAAATTTTGTACAAAATTAAAACATTGACTTATTATATTCTCAGGTGTTAATTTATATTTATAAAAACGCTCCCATCATCTTTATTTAGATAAAGAAAACATTTTTATAAAAGGGAGCCAAGGAGGTATTTATGAAAAATAGCAAGAAGAGATTATTGATAGCAGGTCTTGCATCTAGCATGGTCTTATCCATGGCAGTTCCAACTTTTGCCTGCACAGGTATTATCGTTGGTAAAGACCTAACTACTGATGGTTCTTTTATCTTTGGAAGAACTGAAGACTACCAAAGAAATAGGACTATGAGACTTGTAACTCACCCACGTGGAGAAATCAAGAAGGGCGATAAGTTGGTTGATGTCAACAACGGATTTACATACATACACAAGGAAGACTCTTTGAAATTTTTCTCAACTCCAGACTCTTCCAAGAAGCCAAAAGACATGGAGCAAGGTGTCTACGATGCAGCTGGCTACAACGAGGCAGGTGTAGGTATCTTCTGTACAGTTTCTGCTGACCCATCAGACGAAGTCTTAAAGGCTGATCCTTTTGTAAAAGATGGGGTCAATGAAGCAAGTATGACAACTTTCTTACTTGCACACGCAAAATCAGCTAGGGGCGCAATAGAACTTTTGGCAAAAACTATTGATGAGCAAGGTGCGTCAATGGGTGACATTGTTGCCTTTGGCGACCAAGATGAAGTTTGGTACATGGAAATTTACACTGGCCACCAATATGTTGCCATTAAGTATCCTGCCGACAAATTTAGTATCTTCCCTAACGATTTTTGGCTAGGTGGCGTTGACCTTAAGGACAAGGAAAATGTAATTGCATCAAAAGACATAGTCGAAGTTGCAAAGAAGGCAAAGACTTATAAGGAAACTGCTGATGGTCTAATGGATATGGCTGGATCCTATGGCCCTAAGGAAATTAGAGATACATCTCGTTCAAGAGTTTGGTCTGGTATCCACGACCTTGACCCTAACTCAAAAGTTCCTTACGATGCAAAGAGATTTGACTTGTTAAATGACCTATCAGAAGGCAGTGAAAAAATAGATATAACTCATGCCCTAAATGTATTTAGAAATAGACTTGATGGAACTGAATTTACTCCATCAGACAACAAGGCTGAGAGAAAGGCAAAGCCTAAGACTCACAAGAGACCAATTGGATCTATTAACACAATGCAAGCCCACATCTTCCAAATTAAGAAGGGTTATCCAAAGGAAGCTCCAGGTCTTATGTGGATGACTCTAGGAAGTCCACTTAACATTCCTTGGATTCCAATTTTCCCTGACATCAACGACTCTACAGCTGAAGCAAAAAATGATTCACCAGTTTATGATGCAAACTCTTACTACTGGGTTGGCTCATCTGTTAATGATTTAGTTTCTGGCAACAGAGAAGCACTTGGCGAATCAACAAGAAAAACTGTAACAGACTTTGAAGCTAAAATCATGAAGGACCTTCCTCAAGTTGAAAAGGAATGGATTGAACTTTATTCTAAGGACAAGGCAAAGGCTGCAGAATTCTCTACTGCTAAGACAATGGAATGGGAAAAAGAAGTTTTTGACCTAGAAAAGGGACTACAAAAAGAACTTTCACAAGTTTCTAAGGCCGACTTAATTGATCACTGGGCAAGAAAGCCTATTATCGATGCCATCAACAAGAAGTTAATGGTTGGTACAAGTGACCTTAAGTTCTCTCCAAATGAAAAAATCACTCGCGGAGAATTTATAACAATACTTGGAAGACTTGGCAAGCTTGACACAAAGAAATACGCTGAAGTTAAGGACAAGAACATCGAAGCTGGCAAGTTCTACACTGAATACATGAACTGGGCTGTTGAAAATAAACTTCTTCCAAAGACTTCTAAGCCAATGGCTAATGAAGACATCACTCGTGAAGAAATGGCTTACACTTTGGCAGCTTATCTAAAATTAATGGGCGACGACACTTCAACTCTTAAGATGGTAGTCTTTGATGACCAAAAGGAAATCTCTGACTGGGCTCTTGGCGAAATTGAATTCCTAGTTAACAAGGGAATCCTAAGTGGAACTACTAACAACAAGTTCTCACCTAAGGCAAACTTAACAAGGGCAGAAGTAGCACAAATAATTTCAAAACTTGATAAGTAAGTTTATAAAACTTGGTAAATTTAAAAATCCTAGGCCTGAAAACCTAGGATTTTTTGTTATTATAAGATTTTATCTTAAAGTGAGAAGTCTATCTCTGGACCTATTGGCACTATCTTATTTGGATTTATCAAGTCGTGGGACATGTAGTAGTGGGTCTTGATGTGGTCTAAGTTCACTGTCTCTGCCACTCCCTCCATGTTGTAAATAACTCTTGTGTATCTCCAAATATTTTCATAAGAAGTAAGGGGTCTTAGGTTGCACTTGAAGTGACCAAAGTAAACTGGATCAAATCGAACTAGAGTGGTAAAGAGTCTTATGTCTGCTTCAGTAAACCTATCGCCAACTAAAAACTTATTCTTTGATAAGATTTCTTCTATCTTATCTAGGGCTTCAAATACATTTTTCGCTTCCTCTTGGTAAACTTCTTGCTTAGTTGCAAAGCCTGCCTTGTAAACCCCATTGTTGATCCTGTCGTAGACAAAGTCGTTTATCTCATCTATCTCATCTCTAAGGTCTTCTGGATAGAAGTCTCCCTCTTTTGCTCCTAAGTCGTCAAAGGCATGGTTGAAGATCCTAATTATTTCTGAGGATTCGTTGTTGACGATTTTTTCTTCTTTTGTGTCGTAGAGAACCGGCACAGTTACCCTGCCAGTGTAGTCAGGCTTCACATGGGTGTATAGCTCATGAAGGTACTTAAAGCCATGGACCTTGTCCTCTGTTGCACCTGGATAGTCTCCAAAGGTCCAACCCTTGTCGTACATAAGAGGACTCACAATTGAAAGGCCAACAATGTCTTCTAGTCCCTTGAGCTTCCTAACCATTAGGGCCCTTGCTGCCCAAGGACAAGCTAGCGAAACATAGAGGTGGTATCTCCCTTTTTCTGCTGGGTAGGCCTTCCTGTCCCCGTCATCTATTTTTCCGTCCCTTGTTATCCAGTCCCTGAATGAAGAGTCCTTTCTCACAAATTTTCCACCTGTTGACTCTGTGTCATACCACTGGTCAAGCCATTTACCTTCTACTAATAATCCCATATTCATCTCCTTTTCTCTCTCTAAATTTTTCTAACTATATTTATACTTTACCCCTGCAAGACTTTTGCAATCATAACCACCGGCTAAGCCGGTGGTTTGTTTTGCCCCTATAAGGGGCTGTTACCGGCAGCATTCCATGCTTTGAACTTTCTTTCTCGTGCACCAATTTTCACAGCTGGTGCTAAAGCACCTTATTTTTTGCTTTTGTTCACTTGCTCACCCGTAAACGGGTCTACAAATTCCTTTATACTTATTTGATCTGCCATGTAATCTTCTTTTAATTGATTTTTTATATATTCTTGTATCTTTTTCGCATTCTTTCCTGCTGTATCTACGTAATATCCTCTACACCAAAAGTGTCTATTCCCATATTTGTATTTTAAATTTGCATGCCTATCAAATATTATTAGACTACTTTTCCCTTTTAAATATCCCATTGTTTGAGATATGCTGTATTTCGGTGGAATTTCCAACAACATATGAATATGGTCTGGACAGCATTCTGCTTCTATTATATTTATTCCTTTTCTGTCACATAAATCCCTTAATATTTTTCCTATATCTTGTTTTAACCTTCCATAAATTACTTGTCTTCTATATTTTGGAGCAAATACTACGTGATACTTACAATTCCAGGATGTATGTGATAAACTATTTTTATCCATTTTAGGATACCTCCCTTTTCTATTTATGCTACTGCCAGTAACATTAATAGTTTATCACGGGAGGTTTTTTGCTTTAAGCTAAAGCTTTATTTTTCTACCACCAGCATAGCTGGTGGTTTATTCATGCTAAAGCGTACAATCAAAAAAGGCGGCTCATGCCGCCTTCTTCATAATTCTTATTCTTCTTCAAAGTTCTTGTACTTTGATAAAATTTCCATAAATTGTTTGCCAGTTATTGTTTCTTCTTCTAACAAGAATTCAGAAAGTTCCTTCATGGCATCCCTATTGTCTGCAATTAATTGTCTTGCATTTTCTTGGGCTGACTTCACAATCTTAACCATGAGGTCGTCAATTTCTTTTCTTGTTTCTTCAGAGCAGTTCATGTTTCCATTGTCGCCCATGTATCGTGAGCCAGAATCTTGGAACTTAACCATGCCAAATTCGTCAGCCATACCATATTGGGTGATCATGGACCTTGCAGTTTCTGTTGCCTTCTCTATGTCGTTGGCTGCACCAGTGGAAACTTCATTAAAGATAACTTCTTCTGCTGCACGTCCTCCACAAAGAGTTGTGATGTGGTTAATCAAATCTTCTCTTGTGTAGAGATTTTTTTCATCCTTAGGAACCTGCATAGTGTAACCTAGGGCTCCTGAAGTCCTTGGGATAATTGTAATTTTTTCCACAGGCTCAGACCCAGTTTGTAGAGCTGCAACAAGGGCGTGACCAATTTCGTGGTAGGCCACCCTCTTCTTTTCTTCTGGAGAAAGGATGTCTTGCTTTCTTTGGGCACCTGCAATTACAACTTCAATTGACTCTTGGATGTCCTCTTGACGAACCTTGTCGTGACCCATCCTAACTGCACGAAGGGCAGCTTCGTTTAAGATATTTGCAAGTTGGGCACCTGATGCACCGGCAGTTGACCTTGCAATAAGTGAATAATCAATGTCATCTTCCATCTTGTAGGACCTAGCGTGAACCTTTAAGATTTCAATCCTGTCCTTTAAAGTTGGGAGCTCAACCCTAATTTGTCTGTCAAACCTTCCTGGTCTTAAAAGGGCTGGGTCAAGGATCTCGGGTCTGTTAGTTGCAGCAAGCATTACAATTCCAATGTTGCCATCAAAGCCGTCCATCTCTGTCAAAAGTTGGTTAAGAGTTTGCTCTCTTTCATCATTGCCAGAAATTCCTGCTGAATCTCTCTTCTTACCAATAGTATCAATTTCGTCAATAAAAATAATACATGGGGCATTCTTTTTCGCTTCATCAAAGAGTTCTCTTACCTTAGCTGCACCACGTCCCACAAACATTTCTACGAATTCAGAACCTGCTATGGAGAAGAAGGGAACGTGGCTTTCTCCAGCTACTGCCCTGGCAAGTAGGGTCTTACCAGTTCCTGGAGGGCCAACAAGTAGGGCGCCCTTAGGGCACTTGGCACCTATGTCTGTATATTTTTTTGGATTTTTTAAGTAGTCCACGATTTCCACCAGGGACTCCTCTGCCTCTTCTTGACCTGCAACGTCATCAAAGTTTACAGTCTCGCCACTTGGTTCGTACTTTTGGATTTTCTTTCCGCCACCAAAGATGCCACCGCTGCCGAGATTTTCCATTCTCTTAGTCATTGCCCTTTGGAGCAAGAAGAATAGTAGGATTGGGAATCCCCAAGTCATTACAAAGTTCATAAATAAGCTTGGCTTTTCTGGGATTTCAGAAGAGTATTCAACACCCTTTTCTTCAAGGTCTTTAACTATGTCTGGATCTTCCATCTTCCCAGTCTTGTAGATTTTTTTGTCATCCTTAAGCTTGTAGAGGATTTGGTCTTGCTTAAAGCTTACCTCTTCGATTTTATTCTGGCTCAAGTTATTCCTAAAGTCTGAATAAGAAGAACCCTCTATACTGTTTTGTGTCACCATTGGCAAAATCAACCAGTTTAGGGCAAAGACTGCCAAGATTGAAATCAAGTAATATCTAAGTAAATTATATCTGGGCCTCTTGTTGTTGTCCTTATCTTCCATCTTATAAACCTCCTTAAGGGATGAAATTTTTTAAAAATAAAAACCGGATAAAAATCCGGCTTAAATCTCTTTCTTATTAAAGGTCATCTTCAATTACAGAAGATTTGGAATATGCAGATGGTCTTGCTTCAAAGAAGTCTGTCTTAATTTGATTTGGATCAGAGTATTCGCTAACCCACTTCATAGATTCTGGCTCATCGATATTTTCATCAAAGAGGTTACCAAAACCTAGATTCCTGGAACGCAAGTTGCCAAGGTACATGATGTAATCTTCAATCATCTTTTCATTGAGACCCTTAATTTCATCGCCTATGACATACTTACCCCAAGCAATCTCTTCCTCAACACCCTTTTTAAGCATTTCTTTATATTTCTCTATATTTTCATCTGTAAATATTTCTGGCTCTTCCTTTTTCATCTCAAGGATGATGCTCCTGAATAACCAAAGGTGAGTGTTTTCGTCCCTATTGATGTATCTGATTTCAGAAACTGTGCCAGGCATCTTGCCCATTCTTCCAAGATTGTAGAAGAAGGAGAAGCCTGAGTAGAAGTAAATTCCTTCAAGGATGTAGTTGGCAATTAGGGCCTTCATAAAGTTGTCCAGGTTTTCATTTTCGTAGAAGTCTTGGTATTGGTCCCCAATAAATTTATTTCTCTTTAATAGGACTTCGTCATCCTTGTATTGGTAGAGGATTTCTTCCCTCTCTTCTGGAGAACAAATTGTGTCCAAGATGTAGGAATAAGATTGAGAGTGGATGGACTCTTGGTAACCCTGGATTGAAAGGCAAAGGTTGATTTCATTTGCCGTTACATAGGATTGTAGCTTTGGTATCTGAGCAGTTTGCAGTGAATCAAGATAAATCAAAAAGGATAAAATCTTATCGTAGGCAGTTTTTTCAGCCTTGTCGAGTTCCCTGTAGTCCTTCACGTCTTGGGAAAGATTAATTTCCTCTGGTATCCAAAAGTTGTTCATAGCTTGGCGGTACCAATCACTTGTCCAGCTGTACTTCAAGTTGTTGAAGTCATTTAGGTTTGTTGTGTTACCATTGATGACCCTTCTCTTGGAAGTTTCAATGTCTCCCTTTTCATTAAAGAGACCTCTTTTTGAAAGTTGCATATTTCCTCCTTAATAATAATTTTTAACGCTTTTCTAAATACTTATGAACTTATAGGTATCTATGACCCTATAAAGTTTTATAACTTAATAAAAGTTTACGACTCTGTAAGAATTTGTGACTTCATAAAAGTTTACAAGCCTATAGAAGTTTGTAATTTTGTAAAAAATTGTAGCTTTACAATAATTTATGACGCACAATAGTCGCAGTCTTCAACCTCTAAAGACTTACTTCTCACATAATAAACGGACTTTAACTTTTCCTTGGCTGCCTTGATATAAAGGTTTAGGATCTTTCTCATTGTGAAGTCAGTTGTTATATAGAAGTTAATGGACTGAGCTTGGTCAATGTGTCTTTGCCTAATAGCTGCAGCCTCGATTACAAAGTTTTGGTCAAGCTCGTGGGCATTTTCATAAAGCCAGAAGCTTTGTGGAGTAAGGTCTGGTGCCACCCTTGGAAGGATTGAGCCCTTCTTTTCTTCCAAGAAATACCTATTCATAACTGGGTCAACACCTGCGCTTGTCGCAGCTATAATTGAAGTAGAACCAGTTGGGGCAATTGCCATGATGTAACCATTTCTAAGTCCGTTGGCCTTCACATCTTCTCTTAATTTATTCCACTTTGCGTCCTTGTAGTCACGAAGATCGAAGTATTTTCCATTTTCCCAATCAGAACCCTCAAAGAAGTCATAGGATCCCTTTTCCTTGGCAATTTCCATAGAGGCAGTAACTGCGTGGAAGTTTATCCTTTCATAAAGGTCGTCTGCCCACTTCAAATGGTCTTCTATATCAGAAAATGCCATGCCAGCCTTTACAAGGGCGTGGTGGTAACCAGAAGTTCCAAGACCAATGGACCTGTACTTCCTATTTGTCACCTTGGCATAAGGAATTGGGTAGTAGTTAAGGTCAATAACATTGTCAAGAGCCCTTACAGTTGTTGCAACAATATCCTTTAACTCCTTGTCATCTTCAAGGTCAATATTTCCAAGAACAAGAGAAGCTAGGTTGCAAACTACAAAGTCGCCTGGCTTAGTCTTTGTCACAATGACTTCGTCCCCGTCTTCTATTTCTATTGTAGTATCTAGGGTTTCAATTGCAGACATGTTTTGCATGATTTCTGTACATAAGTTTGATGAGTAAATCATACCAACGTGCTTGTTTGGATTCATCTCATTTACATTGTCCCTGTAGAAGGCAAAAGGTGTGCCTGTTTCAGTAAGTGACTTGATAATAAGTCTAACAAGGTCCTTTACAGACATTACACGACGGGAGATAGACTCATCTTCAATACATTCTCTATACTTTTCTTCCCATTCCTTGCCGTAAAAGTCCTCAAGAGAATAGCCCTTCTTTGCAAGAACTTCGTGGGGATCAAACATATACCAGGTCGCGTTGATGTCCTTCTCTGCCAATTCAAAGAATAGATTTGGATAGGAAATAGCAGGGAAGATGTCGTGAGCCTTCATCCTGTCGTCCCCATTATTGGTACGAAGTTGTAAGAACTCTGGGATGTCCTTGTGCCATGCATCAAGATAGCAGGCAACAGAACCTTGACGAACTCCCAGTTGGTCAACAGCAACAGCAGTGTCATTGGCAAGCTTTATCCATCTTATAACACCACCAGCAACCCCCTTGAAGCCCCTGATGTCAGAACCAGTTGCACGAACCTTACCAAAGTAAAGTCCCATACCGCCACCGTGCTTAGAAATTTGAGCGAAGTTGTCAATGGAACGATAGATTCCCTTTAGGGTATCTGGCACTGTGTCAATAAAACAGGAAGAAAGTTGGTTGTAAGGCTTTCTCGCATTAGACATAGTTGGTGTGGCTACAGTAACCTTTAGGCTAGAGTAAATATCGTAGAACTTCTTAGCCCAGTAAATCCTATTTTTCTCAGGGATAGCAAGGTGCATGGCAATTCCCATAAACATCTCTTGGATAGATTCCACAAACCTGCCGTCGTGGCTCCTGATCACATACCTCTTAATTAAGAGGTCAAGACCAGAATAGTTTAAGAGCCTGTTTCTTGAATTGTCGATATATGCTTCCAGCTCAAGAATATCTTCCTTAGAATAATTTTCTAGGATGTATTCTCCGTAAAGACCCTTTTCAGTTAAGAAGGCAATCTTTTCGTAGAAATTATTGATCTTAAACTCTTCTAGGTTTGCCTTGATTTTCTTTTCAAGGTCGTAGTTTAAGAAAAGGGCTGCGATAAATTCCCACCTAGGGGCATCCTTGTCTGTAAGTTCACTTGCAGCTTTAATAATTTCAGAAAGATAGGCATCTTGACTTTGGTCCTTCTTCACAAAGGATTCAAACTTTTTGTACAAGTTCTCAAGCTCGTACTTCTTTGGGTCGTAAGTCTTTCTCACGAACTTCAAAATCTTTAGAACCTTGTCATCAGTGATGTAGTTGGCGAACTTGTCTAAAATTTGCCTTTCTTCAGAATGTCTATTTCTGTAAAGGATGTAGGCCTTTACAACTTCGATTTCCTTCTCATCAATTAGCTTTAGCTCAACTAAGTCCTGAATCTCTTCCACAGTTGGCGGATTCTTTGGATCATAGTTTTTTAATAGGCTATTTTTGATGTCAAGGGCATAGGCGTTGATAACAGAATCAACATAGGGTTTTCCAACAGAGTCAAAGGCTTTTTCGATGGCATTCTTTATCTTTAAGTGATCGAAATCAACCTCTCTCTTATCTCTTTTTAATATCTTCATAAATCCTCCATATAGTAGAATTTTTATTTATAACTTTTTAAATACTACTATATATTACCATAAACAAAATTTTATAAATAGCTTTAAAGTAGATAAAAAATAATCTTAGTAATTTGTTTTTTATTATAAAGCTGTGACTTTTTTTATTTTACAACCTATCTTATATAAAAATTCACTTCAAACTAGACTTATAAAAAAAGAAGCCTGGCTTGGCTTCCTTGTTAAAATTAATATGTGTTTTGAAAACAAAAAATCCCAAGAGACTTTCTCTTGGGATAATTTTTATCTTATTTTACAACTGAGAAAAGAACTTTTGCTGCTTTTTCAGCAGATTTTTCTGTCTTTTCAGCTACTTTTTCTTCTTTAACTTCTTTTGTTTCTTTCTTGTCAGCTTTTTCTTCCTTAACTTCTTCCTTGTCTTCTTTTAAGAATTCTTCCATTTCTTTTTTGTTTTCTTCTTGGTATTTCTTTAGAAGTTCAGGGTTTTTGTCAAGGTCAGCCTTTGCTGCAAGTAGTTTTTCTAATTCTTTGCCTTCATAAAGTTCCTTTAAAGTTTTAACAACTTCTTCGTCCTTAAGGTCTGTTTTCATTGAAGCTATCATCTTGTAGTTATCTTCTTTTTCAATTTCTGCAAGCTTTGCTTCTAATTCTTTTTCAGTCATGTTGAAGATGTCAACTATTGGCATTCCGTCGTTCTTGTCGTATTTAACCTTGTAACCAAAGGCTTCAGATACGAATCTTACTGGGATGTAAGTTTTGTCTTTTACAATAACTGCTGGTGAGTCAAGTGCAACTTCTTTTCCATTTACAAGGGCCTTGTTAGAATCAATTTTAAGAACAATTTTATCCTTGTCCTTTGTAACTGTTACAGTCCTGTCTTTTCCATTCCAATCAACTTTTGCGCCGATTTTTTCATAGAAAGCACGAGCTGCTAGCATAGTTCTGTCATTCATGATCTTTGGAAGAGCTTCTGGATCTTCAAAAGTGATGTCTTCGCCATTTACTCTTACTGTTACAAGAGTTACATTTGGCATGATTAACTTCATATATTCTTCTGTAGTTAATTTTTTAACTGAAGTTGGGAAGTTGATTTTTACATTTTCGTCTTTTACTGTGTTAACTTTTCCCTTAACAGAAACTTTTACAAATTCTGCAAAGTTAAATTGCATTGCTAGATCTTGGATAACTTTGTTTTCTTCAAAAGTTGTCTTTTGAGAAATATTTGATCCCTTGATCATTTCTTTTACGCCCTTAGCAGCTTCTTTTAAGTCTTCTGCCTTGTATTCCTTGTTAAGTTCTTTGAAGTCTTTTCTTTCTTCATCAGTCATTGGAAGTCCAGCCTTGTCAACAATTGCTAAAGCAGATGTTGAAACTGCATCCCAATTCTTCATAACACCGTCAGCTGACTTGATGAACTGGTCAATTATAGCATCACTATTTGCGTTTAATGTGTATGTGTTGCCTTCAACCTTGAAGTCAATTTCTTGTTTAATGTCCTTAGTTGCAAGGTCCATTAACTTGATTAGGTCTGTCTTAAATTCTTCAGAGTTAAAGTATTGTGCAGCCTTTGGTGAAAGACCATTTTCTTCATCTGCTATTGAGATGTAGTCTTCCTTAATGTCCTTGAAGGATCCACTTCCAAGTGCAAAGATGTCTTTTGACATGATAACTTCATTGCCCTTTACATAAAGGTCCATCTTGATCTTATCTGGCACGTCCTTGTTAAGTCCTGCAATTTCTTCTTGGCTCTTAGAAACTTTTGCTATTTCCTTTTTCAAGTTTGTGAAGTCCAGGTTCATTAAAACATGTGCCTTGTCTTTTCCAACTTGTTCGCCAGTAAGGCTTACAGGGAATTTCATTTTTACAATTTCTTGAGTTTCAGGATTTTTTACTTCAACATTGTATTCAAGTTGTCCTGTAACCTTTGAGCCCTTCCAGTTTGCAACCTTTTGGGATGCATCTAGGTAAGCTGTTGTGTTTGCACTACAAGCGCCAAGAGTTATGGCTGCAATAAGTACAAGAAAAATAGTTAAAATTTTCTTTTTCATAGTATACCTCCTATTTGCTTTGATTTTATCAAACCCAGAGAAGCCTTTCAAATTAAAACAATATTACATAAAAAATTAAACTTAACTTATTAATAAGAAATTTTTATAAATTTTCATAATATTTTATTGGCCTTGCTTGGATTTGATTTTGTTTTGGCTTACTTTTGCTTAGACCAGCCCTGCATAATCTATCCAGGACTTTTTTAGTTTACACATAAAATACTTGTACTTTTGTATCAACTCCTTAATACAATAATCATTGTATCTGCTGTCTTTTTAATTTGCAAGATAAAATTAATCTAATAAAAACTTTAAACTGTATATACTTTATATCTACACTATAAGCCCGGCGATTTCTTTTGTCAAGAATTTTTATAATTTTTTTGATTTATCTTATTAAGCTATGAAAATTTCTTAACTTCTTTAATTCAATTTTTAAAATTTTATTTTTTATCCACAATTTTCTATTCTTATCTACATTTGTTGACTCTTAGGCTTGTATTAACTTTCAAAATTTTATTCTCTTCTAATAAATTAAAATCTAATAAAATCTTATCTTAATGAAACTTTTAATTTTTAAAAGTTATTAAGTAAATTCAAATTTCTAAAATAATATAGCAAAATAAAAACTTCACAACAAGAAAATATAGCGCAACTTTTGGTTGCATCCTGCTTTTTTTGCAAAATTATTCGCAAAATATCTTTTTTATATAATAAATGATCTTTCAAAATCACAAATACAAAAAAAGAGACCCACTTGGATCTCTTGATTTTAAAATTTTCAATTGTTATGTAACTATAGCTCTATACCTCGTAAATTAAGCATTCAACCTTTAGCAATAAGCTACTTTCAAATGAGGTACTTTGCTACCTTTCCCTTGCGGGATAAATTAAAACTTGTCATTGGAATCACCTTTTCTTAGTTACCAATTTGTTTTCTCTAGCTAGCTTACTTATAGTATAGAGCATTAAAGTTATTTTGTCAATGTTTTCCTAAAAGTTTTTTATCTTTTTTAAATTTATTTTTTTCTCGTCGATTTTTCCATTGTTAAGGGCCTTGTTAATCTCAATAATTGCTTGATTTGCTGAGTTTAGTGACCCAATATTTACTATATAGTTTTTAGAACCTTCCTTACCCTTTATAACAATTTCATTGTCCTTTGATTTGGAAATAGATTTCATATCCTCATAGGGGAAGTGATCGTTTCCTATTACAAGTCCCTTGCCATAGGATCCCACAACAGTACCAAGCTTCTCCTTGCCATCTCTAAAGGATGATTTTAGTGGAATGTTGTAGATTACTGTGTCCTTGTCCTCTCTAATTGGAAATTTTCCATTTTGTAGGTTGTATAAAAATAGGAGAAATAGTCCTATTAAAAATAATGGATTTGCAAGAAGTTTAATGATCTTGTTATCTCTCATATACATTTGTTGGAAAAAGTAAATATTTACAAAGATCAAAAAGCCTATGTAGACAAAGATGTTTAAGTTGTAGGTTCTCTTTCTTATGTCTAAGTCTTCAAGTTTTAGGATTTCCTTGTACTTTGATATGAAGTCCACTGCTGTCATCATAAATAGGTAGTTTACAATAGCCCACATAATTGAGTAAATTATTGCCCCATTGCCAAGCTCTGATTTTATGCCAGAGAACTGAAGGCCAAAGGGAATTATTACTGATATTAGGAGGACTATGTTAGATGTTTTCTTGTTCATTTTTTCCTCTTTCTTATTTTTTCTTCTTTTTCTTTTTATTGGTTTTTATTTTTTGTATATTCTTCTTAGCTTCTTCTTTTTCTTTTTCGATTTCTTCTGCAACCTTGTCATTTCTAGTTATCATGAGCATAGTTCCAAAGAAAGCAAACATGTAGATTCCAAAATTTATAAGCATCTTCTTAAGATCAGTTTCTATAACTAATAGGTCTCCTTGACTAAGTCCAGTTAGATTTTTGTACCTAAAATAGGATATTCCAGAAAATAAAATTATTAGAATTATCATGTAAATAAAAACTGATTTTGTGTCCTTGTATCTTTTTTCATCTACAAAGAAGAAAACCGCCAGGGTTGACAGGGAAATTATTCCCAATAATATTGCCAAAGTCTTGTAATTAAAAACTTGGGCGAAGTTATTTGTATCTAGCTTATTGTACTTAAACACAAGAAAAGCTATGGAAAGAATAATAATTATTAGGCTGGTTTTCAGCCATTCTTTCTTATCTTTTGTCAATTTTACACCTCGTCGTACTTTTCTAAGCCATATTTTTCTATGACTGATATTATTTTTTCTGCGTAGGCAGGGTCTGTTGCGTAGCCGCCTTCTTTTATAAACTGGGCAGCTTCCTTATAATTCTTGGCAGTCTTTACCTTTTTATATCTCTTGGCTGTGGAAAGAAGCTTGCCATAGTGGTCAAAGGATTCCTTCTTAGAAGAGTACTTCTTGAAGTTCTCCATGTACCTTCCACTTTGACCCTCCACATATTCTTCAGTCTCAAAGACTATGCCCTTGTCTTTTTTTACTTCCTTTATGCCAAAGTAATTGTTGTATTCTTGTGAAAGCTCAGACCTTCCCCAATTACTCTCAAGTATTGACTGGGCAATCATTACTGATGGTAGGAGGTCATATTTTTTCGCCACCCTCACTGCCAATTTTTCTGTCTCTGCAATATAGGCTTGTCTGTAGTTTAACTCTTCTTGGGCCCTTTTTTCTGATGCAGAACTTATCAAAAGTCCCATGAAAAAAACTATTCCCAAAAAAGCCAAAAAAATCACAAGACAACCGCAACCCAGCTTTTTAGCTTTCATCTTTCACTTCTTTATAAAGGCTGCTAATTTTTTTATTTAAAATTGGATGAAAATAATTTGGCATAAGCTCGTTTAGAGATTCTAAGACAAATTCCCTCTCTGCAATATAGGGATGAGGCACAATTAATTCATCTGTGTAGTGGATTTCCCTATCTATAAATAGGATATCCAAATCAATGGTCCTAGCTCCCCATTTTTCATGCCTAACCCTGTCTAGGTCAATTTCAATTTTTTGCAAGATGTGGAGGAGGTCGTGAGGATCTTCAAAGGAAGATACCTTTACAACTGTATTTAAAAAGTCTCCTTGGTCAGTCTTTCCCCAGGCCTTGGTTTCTATTATAGAAGCCTTCTCTAAAACTTTTAAGCCTGCTTCTTCCATCTTTTCTAGGGCTGATTTAATGTAGGCTTCCCTGTCTCCAAGATTTGTCCCAATCCCAATATAGTAGTCCCTTCTCTTTTTATTGCAGCGAACTGATGCTGTATCTAGAGGAAGGTTAATTGGTGCCCAAGGTTTTTTAATTGTAAGATCCACTGTCTCTGCTATTTCATAATTGTCAAAGATGAATTTTGTCATCTTGTAGGCAAGGGTCTCAATTAAGTCCTCTGTTTCATTTTTAAAAAGATCGTAGAGTTCATGGGATAATTTTCCATAGTCAATGGACCTGTCCAAGTTTTTTTCTATGGCACAGTCCCTAAAACTCATCCCAATTTCTGCGCTGATTAAAAATTTTTGTCCAAGTTTATTCTCTTCTTCAAAAAGCCCATGGTTGGCATAGACTTCTAGGTCTTTTATCTTGATAAAATCCATAATACTCCCATCAATAATTTATTGTGTGATTTTTCTTATTGAAGTCCCAATTGCATTCCTTGTAGGCAGGACACCTAAAGCAAGGCCTTGACAGTTTGTCTGCCCTGTAGAAGATGTTGAAAAACTCATCTTCTGCCAGGTCCTTACTCCTGTGGGCTCCAATGCAATTTAGTATTCTTTCTTTTTCTTCTTTAGAAAAATCTGTAAGCTTTAATATTTCTCTTGCAAGGTCAACTGAGGCAATTGCGTGGTTTATCCCTTCTTTTATCTCAAGGACCCTCCCCAAGTCGTGGAGGAGGGCAGTTGAATAAATCATGTCCTTGTCTACATCTACATCTTCTTCTAGTTTCAAGATGTAGCAAATCCTTGCAACAGACACAAAGTGCTCATAGTTGTGCCTGCAAAAGAACCTGTCCCTCTCAAGGTATTCAAGTTCATTTAAATAGTCATTGTAGATTTTACTCTTAAGAATTATGTCTGTATTCTTCATTAAAATTCAATAAGTCTAAAGGCTTCTTGTTTTTGTTTTTCGTCAGTTTCTAAAACTCCTCTAGCTACTGATGTCACAGTCTTTGATCCAGGTTTTTTAACCCCTCTCATATTCATGCACATATGCTCTGCTTCTATGACTACAAGAACTCCCTTTGGTTCAAGATACTTCATCATAGCATCGGCGATTTCGATACTAAGTCTTTCTTGTAATTGTGGCTTTTTAGCATAAGTTTCCACTGTTCTTGCAAGTTTTGAAAGACCTGCTACCTTTTCATTTGGAATGTAGGCGATGTGGGCCTTTCCATAAAATGGTAGGAAGTGGTGTTCGCACATGGAGTAAAAGTCTATGTCCTTTACAACAACTATATTGTCTTCTGTTATTTCAAAAGTCTTTGAAAGGTGCTCTTCAGCTGTTTTTCCAAGTCCTGCAAAAATTTCTTCATACATCCTTGCAACTCTTGCTGGAGTTTCTAATAGACCTTCTCTATTTTTATCTTCTCCAATCGCTTCGATGATCATTTCTACAGCTTGTTCAATTTTTTGTTTATCCATTATAATCCCCTCATAGATTTATTTTTTTAATTTACAAATTTCATTATAACATATTGCCTTTACAATGGTAACAATTTCCCATAAATTAGGACTCTTATCCAAGCTTATAGGCCTCTCTTAATTTACAATTTATTTATAATTTGATACAATATTTCCCGAGGTGCAAAATGAAGAAATTACTTCTATATTTATCTCTTGGACTTATGATTTTTTCTGCCCCAATGAATGTCTTGGCAGAAAGCACTAAGTTACAAGCTGATAATAAGCCGGCAGCTAGTACAAAGGTCCTAGACGCCGCATCTACAAATGCTGAAGAAAAAGAAATTGATCCAAATACAATTAGAAATCAAGACTTTTTGGTCCCAACAAAACAAGGTGTCCAAAAGGCCAACCTTTATGAGGCAGAAAAGATTAAAAAATTAGAAGATATTCCCCTAGAAGGACTAACAAAGTCCTACTTATTGGGAGACTACAAGTCTGGTCAAATCTTAGAAGGTTACAACCTTGATGAGATTCGTGCCATGGCATCAACTTCTAAATTGGTTTCTATTTTTGTTGTCTTAGATAAAATTCAAGAGGGGAAAATCTCTCTTAATGACGAAGTTGAAATAGACAAGGAAGCCGCAGCCCTAACTGGATCTTCCTTTAAGTTAAAGGAAGGCGACAAGGTAACAGTGGAAAAACTAATTGAAGCCTCTATGGTTGTATCAGGCAACGATGCAATCACTGCTCTTGGCAAGCACGTGGCTGGTTCTACCGATGTCTTCGTCAAGATGATGAATGACAAGTGCCATGACCTGGGGCTTAAAAACGCCCTAATGGTAAACCCAACTGGACTTACTAACTATGAAATTCTTGACTACAACAAGATGACAACTAGGGAAATGTTTATGTTAGCATCAGAACTTATTAAGTTTCATCCAGAAATTTTAAAATACACTACTATAGCTAAGTTAGAAGACCCTGGAAGGAACTTTATAGAATACAACACCAACCCAGTCCTCGGTATTGTGCCAGAAGTTGACGGCCTAAAGACAGGTTACACAAATGCAGCAGGCAGGTGCGTAATCTTAACTGGTCTTGAAAAGGGAGTAGATGAAAAATCTAAGGACATGAGGCTCATTGGGATAACAACAGGTTCCAACTCTGACTTCGAAAGATTTGTTGCCTGCAAAAGACTTATTACTAAGGGCTTTGAAGACTACGGCTACAATGCAATAGGAGACACAGAAAAGGAAGTAAGGGCCATAGAAGTCCTACATTCTCAAGATGAAAACATACCTGTTTATCAAAAGGAAATTGGCTACATACTTTCCAAGTCAAATGATAAATACAGGGAAATGGTGGAAATCAAGGATGACCTAAAGGCTCCCCTTGAGGCAGGTTCATCTGTTGGAAAAATTTCCTTCTACAAGGGTGATAAATTAGTCTTTGAAAGTGACTTAATTGTTAAGGACAAGGTTTATGAAAAGGGCATAATCAATAAATTCAAGAGAGTCTTTGAAGAAATTTTTGTAAATATTGAGAAGGCCGCCTAAGATTACAAGTTCAAAATAAAAGAAGTGTCATTAAATATTGACACTTCTTCCTTATTTATATACAATTGTTTTATAGGTCTACGTAGCTCAGTAGGATAGAGCACACGCCTCCTAAGCGTGGGGCCGGAGGTTCGACTCCTCTCGTGGACGCCAAATTATTAAACTCCAAAGTCTTTATATTAGAGGCTTTGGAGTTTTTTATTTTTTTAGAAATCTCTTTTATTAAATCATATAAGAACTTCTTTGGTTTCATATTAAATAAAAATTTTGTCGCAAAATACTTTAAATAAAATTCTTTGATATCTCACTTATCTCTAGTCTAAGTCTATAAGTTCAATTACATTAATAACAGGGACTTCATAGGGGTGATTTTCTTTTATTATCCTCATAGTCTCTTCAAGATCTTCCCTTCTTATCCTAAATTCCAACTTTGATTCTTGGACTTCTTCTATTTTATTTAGGCTTCCAATATAGGGATTTGCACCTTCAATTGGTCTAAAATGACCTAGTACATATGTTTCTGCGTAACAGTAATCATAGTTTTCTTCTTTTAAATATCCAGCTTCATTTATCTTGTCTATTAACTTTCTGCTGTCCTCTCTAGGGATAAATATCTCTATTTTTACGTGCTTCATACCTACCTCCTTCTTTATTTATACCACATATTTATTGCATAGGAGTAAAATTTGTTTAATTTTTTGCAATCTTGGTTATACATAAATTAAGGAGGAATAATATATGATTAAATTAGTTATTAAAGTATTGGTAAGTGGATTAGCTATTTTACTAACTTCTGCACTTTCCATTGGAATTCAAACAGACGGTTATTCTGCTGCTATTATGGCAGCAATTGTAATAGGAATTTTGGACTGGGCAATTAATAAGTTCACAGGAATTGACGCTTCACCATTCGGTAGAGGTGCAGTTGGATTTGTTGTTGCTGCAGTAATTTTATTTATCACAGGTAAGATTGTTGATGGATTTACTGTATCAGTTATTGGCGCTATCGTTGGTGCTCTTATACTTGGTATTGTGGATTCTTTCCTACCAGCTGACAAAAAGACTATGTAATATAAATTGGACTCGACTTCGGTCGGGTCCTTTTTTGTGGATAAGTCGGGTTTTAGTCATGTTTTTTATTGTTTTTTCGATTTTTTCTTGGTTTTTTATCCACAATTTCCCTATCTTATCTACATTTGTTGATATTATCTAATTTTACTAACTTTTTTATTTATCTTATTTTTTTAATTTTTGATTTTATCAACAGATGACTTTCTTATTTTAATTCTATCCTCAAGAATTTTTAAACTTTGTCAACAAAAATTCCCAAATAAAAAACCCAGTGAGCTTCTGCTCACCAGGTTTATCTTCCAAACTTTTCTATTATTTCATCAATCATCCTAGAATGTCTAGAATTTATATTGTAATAAATATTGTTGACCCTAATTGTCAGTCCTGTCTTAACAAAGGAAATCTTGTTTCCACTTGTGAAGTAAACATTGATGTAGTTGGCAATTTCTCCATTTGTATCCTTGTTTGCCTGCTTACCCCTTAGGCTGTTTAAGTCTTTTGCGATCTTTGTAACTGTTTTTCTGTCCTTAATAGTCTTCATGTTATCAGTCTTAAAACCTATTATCTCAATATAATCAATATCTCTTGGATTTATATCTACAATCTTGTTCCTAGAAGATACTAGACTGCCTCCAAAAAAGACTAGGACTGCAAAAAATATTACCAGAACCAGCTTAGATCTATTTGATTTTTTCTGTCTTCTTCCCATTATAAATATATAACTCCATTCATAAATACGTAGGCCCTGCCTCCGACCTTTACCTTATTTTCGCCTTGGCCTAGGCTAGTTAAAACCTTTGACACTCTTCCAATATAATCACCTTGGGTGGCGTAGATTGAGTCTGTGGCAGCAATATCATTTGCCTTTAAGTAGTGCATAGTGGCTGCAGTTGAGGTCCCACTTCCAAATTCTTCATCAACACCAATAATTGGGGAGAAGGTCCTTTGTTTGACCTCTTTTCCATCTTCTGTCGTGAAGGCATGGATTGAAATTATTTCCTCTTCTCTTGAAATCCTTATTGCCTCATCCCTGTTTAATTTTATAGAGGATAAAATCTTCTCATTTTTCACTGGAACAAGGATGTCACAAGTCCCCATGGATATTCTTTCCATATTGAGGTTTTCTTTTATATCTAGACCTATATCATCAAGGCTCAAGTTTAAAGCTCTTAAAACGCCTTCTGGAGCTTCGTATTTTTCTCTCAATTCAACATTTAGGTTCATGTGAACATTTTGAATCTTAGAATCCTTGTATTCGAGTTCCACTGGGATTTTTCCAATTTTTGTGTGTTGGATAATCTTTTTTATGCCTTCTTCTATGGACATAATGTATTCATTTTCTGCAAGGGCATAAAAAGTTGCAATGGTTGCATGACCACAAAGATTTATTTCTCCCTCAGGTGTGAAAAATCTTGTTAAGTACCTATCCCTATCAAGACTTCTAACAAAAACTACAACAGATTGGTTTATATCCCTTGCAATGTTTTTCATCTCAAGGTCTGTAAGTCTGCCATCATCAATAACTACCCCTGTAGAGTTCCCCATAAAGGCCCTATCTGAAAAGGCAGATACTAGGTAGGTTGTATAAAATCTCTTCATATTTAATCCAACTCTCTAGCTAATATTAAATCAAGGATCCTAGATAGGTCTTCTTCTCCATAGTATTCTATTTCGATTTTACCTACCTTGCCTCTCTTTTTGAAGTTTACCTTAGTTCCAAGGGTTCTTTCCACCTTGTTTCTCATATCTACTAGGAATATATCTTCTTTTTCTTGGACTCTAGGTGTTTTCACTGTCTTCTTATTGTCATTAACAGGTAAGGAGTCCTTGATTATCCTCATAGCTTCCTTATATTGTTTGTCGCCATCTTTTATAGAAAGAAGTTTCTTTCCATGAGATGTGGAAATTTTTTCTTCTTCAAGTAGTTTTAAAACTCTTGGATCAAGATTTAGGAGCCTAATTGTATTACCAATGTATTGTCTAGACTTTCCAATTTCATCTGCAAGTTCCTTTTGAGTTAGGTCTTGAGAATCCAGTAGATGTCTATAACTCATGGCTTCTTCAACTGGATTTAGGTCCTTTCTTTGGATGTTTTCTATAATTGCTATCCTTGAGGATTCGTCATCAGAAATATCTTTTACTATAGCAGGAACCCTCTCTAGGCCTGCAAGTCCTGCGGCTCTAAACCTTCTTTCACCAGCTATAATTTCATACTTATCCTCTTTTTTCTTTAATAGAAGAGGTTGTATAATTCCATACTTCTTTATAGACGATGCCAAGTCTTTTAATTCTTCTTGGTCAAAGTTCTTTCTTGGTTGACCCTCGTTAGCAACAATGTCTTCAATGTTTATTTCCATTAGTTTAGAACGTTCTTCTTCTATAACTTCTCTTATCTTTTCACTAGAGTTTAGGAAGTTACCAATTCCCCTTCCAAGCCCTTTTTTCTTAGTCATTTATCTCACCTATTACTTCCTTGGCAAGGTCTGAGTAAGCCTTAGCCCCCTTAGAACTGCTGTCGTAGTCATATATATTCATGCCATAGCTTGGAGCTTCTGCCAATCTTACATTTCTTGGTATAAAGGTCTTAAAGACCTTGTTGTCAAAATGTTTTTGGATTTCTTCTACCACTTGGTTTGACAGGTTGGTCCTTCCATCAAACATGCACATTACAACACCTAATAGACTTAGGTCTGGATTGAAGTTTTCCCTGACAAGGGTCATAGTATCCATAAGTTGTGTTACACCTTCGAGGGCATAATATTCACATTGAACTGGAACCAAAATTTTGTCACTTGCTACAAGAGACATCATGGATAAAATTCCAAGAGATGGTGGTGAATCAATAATTACAAAATCATAATTATCCTTGACCTTATCTATCATCTTTTTTAGCTTAAACTGCCAGTCTTTGTGGGTTGCCAACTCGATTTCAACCCCTGCAAACTCAGAATTTGATGGGATTATATCAAGTTTTGAAAAACCAGTTGGATATATGGAGTCTTCCTCTTCATCTATAAGAAAGTCATATATCATGTTGTCAAATTCATATAGTCCAAGGCCCGATGTGGCATTTCCCTGGGGATCCATATCCACAATAAGAGTTTTTTTGCCTCTTAGTGCCAATGCTGAACTTAAATTTATTACTGTGGTGCTCTTTCCGACTCCACCTTTTTGATTAAAAACTGTAATTACAAGAGACATATTCTTACCTCATTTCTATACTATCAATAGTATCATGTTTAAGATTCAATTTAAAGATGTAGTAGTTATAAGATATAAATTTTTTGCTTAATTTTATTTTTTATTTTTTAAATCTATATGCTCTACGTGGAGCATTTATGATAAATAATTTTGTGCTCTACGTAGAGCATTTTTATTTTATTTATGCAAAAGATCTGCAAAGAAAAAAGGCTCCACGTGGAGCCTCATAGTTTTTAATAGTTCTAAATCTTTAAATTTGTGTATATGACAAGCTTACAGAGGAGACTTCCTTGGTTTGCCTCCACCTCTTGGGTACTTCTTGTCAGTAGCTTTAACCTTTTTTATCATTATTATATAGTGGTGGATGTCATTAGGAAGGGGAGTATGAATTACATCTTCAACTTCTCCTCCCATGACCTCGATTGCTCTTTTGGCATTTTTAATTTCTTCCTTGTACTCTGGACCCTTTTGAGATATAAAGTATCCTCCAACTTTTACAAAGCCCATGGCATATTCTGTTAGAGTTGAAAGGTTAGCAACAGCCCTTGATACAGCAAGGTCGAATTGTTCTCTGTATTCATCTGTTCTTGCAATTTCTTCTGCTCTTGCATGGATTGCCCTTATGTTTTCAAGCCCCAAGCCCTCGATAACTCCATCTAGGAAGTCTATCCTCTTTCTTAGAGAATCTAAAAGAGTAACATCAAGTCTTTCATTGTAGAGCTTTAAGGGAAGGCCAGGGAATCCTGCACCTGTTCCTATATCTATTATTTTTTCGCTGCCACTAAACTTCCCTGTTTTTAATAGGCTAAGGCAGTCCAAGAAGTGCTTGACGTTAAACTCATCATCTTCAGTAATCCTAGTTAGATTTGTGTGTTGATTATAGTCCAGGATTAGCTTTTTGTATCTCTCGTACTTGTCAATATTTTTTGTATCAAGGCCGTATTCCTTGAAATAATCAACTAACATTTTTTCTCCTCATTTGTTCTAGGTGGATAAGAAGGACATTTATATCAGCTGGTGAAACCCCAGTAATTCTCGATGCTTGACCAATTGATTCTGGCCTAATGTCAGATAGCTTTTCTTTTGCTTCAATTCTTAGACCCTCTATAGACTTATAATCTATATTCTTATCAAGTTTTTTGTTTTCGAGCTTCTTAAATTGTTTTATTTGAATTTCTTGCTTCTTAATATATCCTTCGTACTTTATTTCGATTTCAATATTTCTTATAACATCGTCACGGACAAGAGGCCTATCAGGGTCAAAGACTGCTAGTTTCTTGTAATCGAGCTCTGGTCTCTTTATCATTTCATAAAGACTAAAGGAGTTTTGAGTTTCAGTAGACCCAAGAGATTCCAAGATTTTGTTATTCTCAGATGTTGGATTGATTTGTATCTTCTTGATCCTCTTAATTTCATCTTCAATAGCCTTCTTCCTGTAAAGATATCCTTGATATCTTTCATCGTCAACAAGGCCAATTTGTCTTCCTTTTTCTGTCAATCTTAGGTCGGCATTATCTTGTCTAAGAGTTAATCTGTACTCAGCCCTTGAAGTCATCATCCTATAAGGTTCACGAGTTCCCTTAGTTACAAGGTCATCAATTAGGACTCCAATGTAGGCCTCTGACCTATCTAGGATAAAAGGATCCTTTCCTTGAACCTTTAGGGCAGCGTTAATGCCTGCAACAATACCTTGGGCTCCGGCTTCTTCATATCCGCTGGATCCATTGATTTGACCTGCAAAGAAGAGACCATCATAGTCCATGTGTTCAAGACTTCTCTTTAAAAGGGTTGCATCAATAGCATCATATTCTATGGCATAAGCTGGTCTTAGGATCTTGCAGTTTTCCATCCCAATTATTTCCTTGTAAAACTCATGTTGAACTTCAACAGGTAGGGAGGATGAAACACCTTGGATGTACATCTCATCAGTTGTAAGTCCCTCTGGTTCAATGAATACTTGGTGAGAATCCCTGTCTGCAAACCTCATAACCTTATCTTCAATTGAAGGGCAGTATCTTGGACCCTTTCCTTCAATATCTCCAAGAGCTAGGGCAGACCTTTCGATGTTGTTTCTTATAATTTCATGACACTTCTTAGTAGTATAAGTCAAATAACAAAGTTCTTGGTGGATGTCATATTTCTTATCTATATTTAAGAAGGAGAAAGGTATTATTTCCTCATCTCCAGCTTGTTCTGTCATTACAGAAAAGTCTATAGACTTTCTTAGGACTCTTGCTGGTGTACCAGTTTTAAGTCTTTGAAGCTTCATTCCAAAGTCTTCTTCCAAACTTGAAGAAAGGTGGTTTGCAGGTCCAAAACCTGAAGGTCCTGATGAAAAGTTAACTTCTCCCATAAAAATTCTTGCCCTAAGGTAGGTTCCACTACAAATTACAACAGCCTTAGTATTGTATTTTGAGCCATTTCTTGTGAGTACACCTGTTACCTTGTTACCTTCTTTTAAGATTCTTATGGCCTCATCTTCCACAAGATAGAGATTTTCTTCATTTTCAAGAACCCTCTTCATTTCATCGTGATATTTTCTCTTGTCAGCTTGAACCCTAAGTGAGTGAACTGCAGGTCCCTTGGAAGTGTTGAGCATCTTGGATTGGATAAAGGTCTTATCAATGTTTTTTGCCATTTCTCCACCAAGAGCGTCAATTTCACGAACTAAGTGTCCCTTTCCAGTACCCCCAATATTTGGGTTACAGCTAAGTTGTGCAACTGAATCCAAATTTATACATAATAAGAGGGTCTTTGCACCAAGTCTTGCAGAGGCAAGGGCAGCTTCACTGCCGGCATGGCCTGCTCCAATGACTACTGTGTCAAAGTCTCCTGCTTCATAATATTTAACTTCTGACATCTTTACCTACTTTCCTATACAAAAATCAGAAAATACCCTGTCTAAAATATCTTCTGTTGTAATTGTTCCTGTTATTTCAGAAATGTGACTTATGACATTTTCTAGGTCAACTTCGATTAAGTCTAAAAAGACTTTTTCCTTTAGGCTCTCATTTACCTCAAGAAGAGCTTTTTTAGCTTCCTTTAAGGCATTTATATGTCTTATGTTGGAAAGTATTGAATCAGAAGAGATTTGAAGTTCTCCATCAAAGAAGAGGTCTATAATTAAGTTTTCTATCTTTTTAACTGACTCATTTTCCATTACTGAAAGTCTTAAATAATCATCTTTGAAATATTTTTCAATTTCTTCATCAGAAATCTTTTGGTCCAAGTCATCCTTGTTTAAAATAGTGATGTGCTTCTTGTCCTTTATTAGATTTAAGATTTCCTCATCGTCCTTATCAAAGTCACGAGAAATATCAAAGATTGCAATAACAAGATCAGCTTCCTTTAGCTTTTCCCTTGCTATGTTAACACCAATCTTTTCAACTTCGTCATCAGTTTCCCTAATCCCAGCTGTATCTGTGATCTTTAATAGGACCCCATCAAGGTTAATATAGTCTTCTATAATATCCCTAGTTGTTCCAGCTATGTCTGTAACTATTGCCCTGTCGTATTTTAAAAGACCATTTAATAGGGAGGACTTTCCAACATTTGGCTTTCCAAGTATAACTGTGTTGATTCCATCTCTTAGAAGTCTTGAGTTCTTTGAATTGTCCAAGAGATTGTCCATCTTTTCTAGGATTTTGTCTGACCTTTCCATTAAGTCATGGTAGGCAGCATCCTCTATATCCTCATCTGGAAAGTCGATGTTTGCTACGATTAGGGCCTGCATAGACACAAGTTCATCCTTTAGCTTATTTAAAACTTCGCTTAAGGCACCACTCAATTGGTTTAGGCCCATATCAAAAGATATATCAGTCTTTGCCTTAATCATGTCGATTACAGCTTCAGCTTGAGTTAAGTCAATCCTTCCATTTAAGAAGCCTCTCTTAGTAAACTCACCTCTTTCTGCAAGTCTTGCACCCTTGGACAAGATTAGGTTTAAGATCCTTTTAACAGATACAACACCACCGTGGCAGTGTATCTCAACTATATCCTCTGCAGTATAGGAGTTAGGTCCCTTCATCTTAACAACTAAAACCTCGTCGATTAACTTGTCACCATCGGCTATATGACCGTATAAAAACTTCCTATTTTCTGCCTCTGCCATCTTTTTTCCACTGGCAGAAACAAAAATTTCATCTATTATATTAACTGAATCATCGCCACTCATTCTCACTATTGCAATTCCGGCCTCACCGATTGCAGTAGAAATCGCAGCTATTGTATCATTTAAATTTGCCATTTTATCATTCCTTTTAGATTATATTACTACAATTAGTTCAAATAAAAAAGAAGGCTTTTAAAATAAAGCCCTCTCTATCAGTATTTTCTCTCTTTTTGAATTACTACTTTTCTAAAAGGATCCTTTCCTTCTGAATGAGTAAGCACTCCTTCAAAATCTTGTAAAGCTGTGTGGATAATCTTTCTTTCATAAGAATTCATAGGTTCAAGCTTAATGGACCTACCAGTCTTTATTACCTTGTTGGCCATTTTGCCAGCAAGACTTTCAAGAGTCTTCTTTCTCTTATCCCTGTAGCCACTAGAGTCGAGGTTGACCCTAATGTATCTTGAAGATTTTTTATTAACAATTAAGTTTAAAATATATTGGATGGAATCAAGAGTTACACCTCTTTTTCCAATTAAAATTCCAAGTCTATTTTCATCTCCATTGATATTTACATTTAGAGTATTATCTTCTAATTCCATTTCCACAATATTGTCAAGTTCAAGAGTTTCAAGGATTTTACCTAAGAATTCTCTTGTAGCGCCAATGATTTCTTCATTTTCTTCATCAAGTGTCTTTACGGCTTCTTCCATACTAACTTCATCTGTGGAAACTTCTTCTTTTTCAAATTCAAGTTCATCATCAGTCTTGTGAACTACTTCTTGGCTCGTCTCTGGTTCAATTTCTTCATTAAATATTTCATTTAAGATGCTTTTTGTTTCGTCCACCTTAGGCCAAACTTTAACAGTGGCATCCTTAGAACCAATAAGTCCTAAGAAACCCTTTTGACCTTCATCAAGGACTTCAATTTCAGCATTATCTCTTGTAATATTTAATTCACTTAGAGCCTCTCTTACTGCTTCATCTACGGTTTTACCCGTTTTAATTACATAATTCATTACTTGTCCTTAACCTCAACTTCTTCAATTTCATCTTCTACAATCTTATTAGTTATGAGCTGTTGAACTATTGAAAAAATATTGGAAACAGTCCAATAAATTACAAGTCCTGCTGCATATTTTCTTGCCATTGAAAAAATTAAAATTGGCATTACAACCATCATAGTAGACATCATTGACTTAGCTTGATCAGCTCCTGCTCCTTGAGTTGCAGGGTTCTTAGTAGTAATAAAAGATACTAAGAAAGTCGAAACTGCCGCTATAATAGGCATAATTAAAGTTTTGTCAGCATGATCAATATTCTTTATATAAAAGAAATTCTTGTTCATGGCTTCGTAAAAACCTGGATCTGTAAAAGCGAAGGTTTGTGGGTTCAAAAAGACCCTATAAAAGGCAATTAAGACAACCATAGTAAGTACCATTGGAAGACATCCTCCAACCATATTATAGTTGTTGTCCTTATAAAGTTTTTGTTGCTTTGCAGCCAAAGTTTGTGGGTCGTTTTTGTACTTCGTTTGAATTTTTTTAAGCTCTGGTTGAAGTTTTGCCATCTTCTTTTGATTTTTCATTTGAGAAATATTTAGTGGCAAAATCAAAAGCTTAATAATAACTGTTGCAATTATAATTGAAAGTGCAAAAAATGAAATTGCAGCTGGTTCTTGTGGCATAATTGCTGCTAGTCCATCATAGATGAACTTAACAAAAGTACCAAGTATAGTACTAATTAATCGCATTAATATTTTCCTCCAATTTAAATGAGAGGATCGTATCCGCCCTTGTGGAAGGGATTACATTTTAGGATTCTTCTTATAGTCAAATAAGTCCCCTTAAAAAATCCATACTTCTCATAGGCTTCATAGCTGTATTGTGAACAAGTAGGTTCAAACCTGCAGTGTCTTCCTGGAAGAAGATAGGTTGAGATAAACCTTTGATAAAATCTTATTAAAAACATACAAATTTTACTCATTTAACCATCTTCTTTTGTCTTTTTAAAACAGAAAAAAAAGAATTCTTAAAGTCCTTAAAGTCTGAATCACATGCATCCTTTTTTGCAACGAATACATAATCATATCCAGGCTTTATATTATGAGAATTCTCTCTTAAAAGGTGTTTTAATCTTCTTCTAATAAAATTTCTATTTACTGCATTGCCAACTTTTTTTGTGGCAGTTATACCAAACCTTGGATAGTCCCTATTGTTCTTAGCAGTAAAAAGAGTAATGTATCTAGATCCAGAAATCTTCTTATTAGAATAAACCCTTTGAAATTCACTATTCTTTTTTAAATAACAATCCTTCATTATAAAACCTAAGCTGAAAGTTTCTTTCTGCCCTTTCTTCTTCTTGCTTTAATTACGGCTCTACCTGCTCTAGTTCTCATTCTTGCACGAAAACCGTGTTCTCTTTTTCTTTGTTTGTTTTTTGGTTGATAAGTTCTCTTCAAAATTCTCACCTCTTTCTATCCTTATCATTTTATTTACAAATCCTAGTCTTGTCAAGTAATATAGTCAATTAAATGAAATTTTCAGCTTTAAAATATAAAATCCTATAAGTTAATAAAAAGTCCTCCAAAGCCTTCTTGTTGATAAGTCCCCTGGTATTTGTTAAAATATATGTGGATAATTGTGACTTATATGTAGATAATAATAAACTTGTTTATAAATAAAGTTATTAACAATCTGTTGATAAGATGTTGATAGTTTTATTTTTATTTTCTAAAATTTAGTAATTTACGCTTTTTTAATCCTAAGCTATCAACATTTTTACTAAAATTATAGTGTTTATATCTACTTATCCACAAACTTACTCACAATTATAAATAAAATTATGAACTGTTATTTATCAACAATATAAAAATTGTTACTAAGGAGGAAAT